>JARGPB010000036.1 GCA_029212905.1 Thalassovita sp. | reverse complement strand
TCGCCTTCGAACGCAAGGTGGCTTAAACGAGCACCCGGGGCAGCACAAAACCGCGACAGGTCCAAAATGCCCCCGTCAATACCACGGGGTTCCATATCACATTTATACACCTCTGCCGCAGCAGACCCGGCCAAGCCCAATGCGGCAGCACATGCCATTAGAATTGTCTTCATAACGCCCCCAAGGAAAATTCATCCCTAGGTGGCTTCAAGAAAAGCCACAAACAACCCTTAAAAGTATTCCACCGACCCCGCCGCTGCCGAGGTTTTCAGCAAGTCAAACGCATACCGCGCAACCGAGCGGAAACAAACAATTTGAGCCTCGCCTTCCTCGCTCAGCCAAAACGCCGCCGCCACCTGCGCCAGCCGCGTACGGCGGATATCACCGGGGGCAAAGGCATCGGGCGACAGATCCGCCGGGGCCAGTTTGGCGATCACCTCGCGCACATGGGCGGGCTTGCCGGTAACACGGAACAGCGCGCGCGCGTCGGACACATTCACCGCCAAGAAATGCGTTCCCGCCAGGGCGGCATTCAGCGTTTGCAGCACATCGGACACTTGATCATAGGGCAGCAGGATCAGCAGCTCATCGGGCGACATCCAAGCCGCCGACCGATCTGCGGCATGCAGGATCTGGCGCGGACCGGGCAGCGTCAGCCCCACTTGCCCCAAAGCGTCCCCCAAAGCAGCCAGATCGCCGCGCAGGGTGATCATGCCGTGGGGGCCGGTTTCCTCGACCGTGACAGAGCCCTTTGCGCGGGCCCCTTGCAATGCGCTGATCGCCTCAGACATTCTGCTTCTCCCCATCCTTGTCATAGAAAACCGGATCGCAAATCCGAGCCTTCAGGATCGTTCCGTCCACCTTTGGGATTTCAATCACCTCGCCCATCCGGTCCGGTCCGTTCAGCACCAGACCCATGGCAATTCCCTTGTCCAATGTCGGCGAATAGTAGGTCGAGGTCACACGCCCCTGGGTCTGTCGCTGCCCATTGGCGTTCACACCTGGCGCCACCGCATAGGCCCCGTCCGGGAGGACCGATCCATCCAGCGTTTCCAGACCAACCAGTTTCCAACGTTCCGGGTCGGTCATATGGCTGCGTTCCTGACCGCGTTTCCCGATGAAGTCTTCCTTCTTCTTGGAAATTGCCCAGTTCAGCCCCAGATCCTGAGGAATAACCGTGCCGTCGGTTTCATCCCCGATCATGATGAATCCCTTCTCGGCGCGCAGCACGTGCAGGGCCTCGGTGCCGTAGGGCATGATGTCGAACGCGGCGCCGGCCTTTGCGATCTTGTCCCACAATTCCTGGCCCCTGCCCGCATCAACAGCGATTTCATAGCTCAGCTCGCCCGAGAAAGAGATCCGGTACACCCGCACCGGGATGCCCGCCAATTCACCATCCTGCCATTCCATAAAGGCAAGCGCATCGCGTGACACATCCATGCCGCCCAACGTCTCCAAAACGGTCCGCGCTTGGGGTCCAACCACGGCGATCTGCGCGTATTGCTCGGTCACGTTGGCGGTATAGACCTGCATGTCCCACCATTCGGTTTGCAGCCATTCCTCCATATGAGCATGGATACGGTCCGCGCCGCCGGTAGTGGTGTGGCACAGGAACGTGTCCTCATCGATCCGCGCCACCACGCCATCATCCATCAGGAACCCGTTTTCGTCGCACATCAACCCATAGCGACATTTGCCCGGCTTCAGACCGGCCATCGCGTTGGTATACATCAGGTTCATGAACGTGCCCGCATCAGGGCCTTTGACGATGATCTTGCCCAAGGTCGAGGCATCCAGCATCCCAACGCCATTCCGCACCTGGAGGATCTCGCGATTGACGGCCTGCTCGATGCTTTCGCCCGCACGCTGATAGCAATACGGACGACGCCAGGCTCCGACCGGCTCCCAATCAGCGCCGTTCTGTTCGTGCCAACCGTGCATGGGTGTGCGACGCAAAGGTTGGAAGATCTCATCTCGTGCCTCGCCTGCAATCGCCCCCATGCTGATCGGCGTATAGGGCGGCCGGAACGTGGTGGTCCCCGTCTGCGGAATCGCCTGATCCAAAGCATTCGACAGCACAGCCAGACCGTTGATATTGCTTAGCTTCCCCTGATCCGTTGCCATGCCCAGCGTGGTATATCGCTTGGTGTGTTCAACGCTTTCGTACCCTTCCTGAGCCGCCAGCTGAACATCCGAGACCTTCACGTCGTTCTGGTAGTCCAGCCAGGTTTTCATCCTCAGCTTGATATTCGCCCCCTGAGGCATCTGCCAAACAGGCTGGAGCGGAGCCTCTTCTTGCGGCGCAGCCCGGAGACCGTCAGCCCCAAGTGGCTGAAACCCTGCCGCCTGGGTGGCAGCGCGGCCCGCGGCCTCGGCATCGGTCAGAACGTCGGCCAGCGTCAGCCCGCCGCTGGCGCTGCCTGCGGTCACGATAAACCCTGTACCGTCTGCCCCGGTCGGGGCGCGGTTCGGATCGGGACGGAACATAGCCCGAGCGTCATCCCAGATCAGCTTCCCCCCGCAATGGGACCACAAATGTACAACGGGCGACCAGCCCCCCGACATGGCAACAGCATCGCAGGAAATGGTTTCAAGTGCGGCGCCCTCGCCCGCTTGCAAGCATACAGACACCCCGGTCACACGCTTGCCGCCATGGACCTTAGCGATTGCCTTGCCGGTTTCCACACGGATACCCAGGTCACGCGCCTCTTGCGCCAAAGCCCCACCGCCGGTGGGGCGTGCATCCAGTATCACAGGCACGATCAATCCGGCCTGCGCCATCGCGATCGCAGTGCGATACGCATCATCGTTATTGGTGACGACAACCGTGCGGTCGCCCACGGACACCCCATGATTCACCAGATAGTCCCGCACCGCCGAGGCCAGCATCACCCCCGGAACATCATTGCCCGCAAAGCTGAGAGGTCGCTCGATTGCGCCGGTGGCGGTGATCACCTGTTTGGCCCGAATACGCCACAAACGGTGGCGCGGACCTTTAGTATCAGGGGTGTGATCAGACAGGCGCTCGTAGCCCAGCACATAACCGTGATCATAGACCCCCGCCCCCATGCAGCGCGCGCGCAGGGTAACATTCGGCATGTTCCGCAAATCGGACACAAGCTGATCAATCGCCGCCTCGGCGGGCTTGCCTTCTATCTGCCCGCCATCCACAGGCGTGCGACCGCCCCAATGGGCTGTCTGCTCAAGCACCAGCACCTTGGCACCGCTTTCGGCAGCAACGCGCGCCGCCTGAAGCCCTGCAATCCCGCCGCCAATGACCACGACATCAACATAGGCATAGAAATGTTCATAGGTATCCGCATCTCGGTCGCGCGGGACTTTGCCCAGGCCCGCCGACATGCGCACGATGGGTTCGAACACATGTTTCCATGCCGCACGGGGCGCCATGAACGTCTTGTAATAGAACCCGGCCGGAAAGAACCGCGCCAGACGGTTGTTCACCGCACCAATATCGAAGTCCAGCGAGGGCCAGTGGTTTTGGCTTTCGCTTTCCAACCCGTCGAACAGCTCGGTTGTGGTGACGCGCTGGTTGGGTTCAAACCGGGGGCCTTTGCCCAGCCCGACCAGTGCGTTGGGCTCTTCTGCACCCGAGGCAACAATCCCCCGCGGGCGGTGATATTTGAACGATCGCCCCACCAGCATCTGATCATTCGCCAGCAGAGCCGAGGCCAGCGTGTCGCCCTCGTAGCCTTTGAAATGCTTGCCATTGAAGGTAAATCGCAGCGGTTTGCCCTTATTCAGTAGGCGGCCACCCTGGGCCAAACGAGTGCTCATGCGAAGTCCCTCCATGCCCAGCCGGGTCTTTTGGCGGTGATGGCGTCTTTGATATCTTGCGGCGGCTCAGAGACCTGAGCGGAGTAGGTCCCAAAGACCTCTAATGTCAGGGTGCAGCGCGCCGCATGGAACCACTTGCCGCAGCCATTCACATGGCGCCAGCGTTCAAAATGCACGCCCTTGGGGTTCTCGCGCATGAACAGATAGGTTTCGAAATCCTGATCCGAAGACCCAGGGCCAAAACGCGTCAGATGCGCCTCGCCACCGGCGTGCAGCTCGGTTTCTTCGGCATGAACGCCGCAATAGGGGCAGTGAAGGGTCAGCATATCAGCCTCCGTTTGAGACAGAAAATTTCAAGTGTCATCATTGCGCTAGCCCCCGCACACAGGTCTGCAACTGGGCGTAAACGGCAGCCATTTGGGACAGATCCAGCCCGATGCGGTCCTTGGGGCGCAGTGGCAGTGTCACGATGGTGCGGCTCTGCCCCCGCAGCGCGATCCACAAAGGAGAGGATTTCCCGTCTGCGTACAGTTCGATCAGGAAGCGGCCGTTTTTCAAGGTCGCGGCGCTGCGCAGGGTCATACTGTCTGGGAAACCGAACTCCAGGATCTGCGGCAGACGCCCCGTGCGCGCATATCCATCCGGGGCCAGGATCATCTCGACTTGCTGATCCTGACGCAGGACAAATGCCACATCCATCCCCGCCTTGCGCGCGGACAGCAGGTGATCGGTGGCCACACATACCCCCAAGGCCGGATCGGCCCTGACCTGGAACTCGGCAGGCGCGATACGCACGGGTTGTTCGGCCACAACAGGCGAGGCCCAGGCAAACAACAGGCTAATCAGAGCATATTTCATCAATGCGCCACCCCTGCGGCCACGCTTTCGTCGATGAAACGCCCCTCGGCAAAGCGGTTCAGGCCAAAGTCATCCGCCAATGGCGAGTACCCCTTGGCCATCAGCTGGGCCATGGCCCAGCCGGATCCGGGGATCGCCTTGAACCCGCCAGTCCCCCAACCGCAGTTGACAAATATCCCTTCGACCGGGGTTTTCGACAGGATGGGTGAACGATCGCCCGTCATGTCCACGATTCCGCCCCATTGGCGCAGCATTTTCAGGCGGCTGATCATGGGGAAAGTTTCCACCAGGGCCCTGACGGTTTCCTCGATATGATGGAACGATCCGCGCTGGGTATAGTTGTTATATCCGTCGGTCCCGCCGCCGATCACCATCTCGCCTTTGTCTGACTGAGACATGTACCCATGCACCGTGTTGGCCATGACAACCACATCCATGCAGGGCTTGATCGGTTCGGACACCAGAGCCTGTAGCGCCAGCGATTCGATCGGGAGACGGAACCCAGCCTGTTCGGCGAGAACGCCAGAATGCCCCGCAACAACGATCCCCAGCTTATCGCAATCAATTGCGCCCTTGGTGGTATCGACGCCCACGACTTTGTCTCCGTCGCGGCGGACGCCGGTAACCTCGCATTGCTGGATAATGTCCATCCCCATGTCCGAGCACGCACGCGCATAACCCCAGGCCACTGCGTCGTGACGCGCCGTACCGCCGCGCGCCTGCCACAGCCCGCCCAGAACCGGGTATCGCGGCCCGTCCAGATTGATGATCGGCACCAGTTCCTTGACCCTCTGCGGACCAATGAATTCCGTGGTGACGCCTTGCAGCGCATTGGCATGGGCCGTGCGCTGATAGCCGCGCACCTCGTGGTGGGTCTGGGCCAGCATGATCACGCCGCGCGGGCTGAACATGACGTTATAGTTCAAATCCTGGCTCATCGTTTCATACAGAGACCGCGCCTTTTCATAAATCGCAGCCGAGGGATCCTGCAGGTAATTCGAGCGGATGATCGTGGTGTTCCGCCCGGTGTTACCGCCGCCCAGCCAGCCCTTTTCGATCACCGCCACATTGGTGATCCCGAAATTCTTACCCAGGTAATAGGCCGTCGCCAGCCCATGCCCGCCCGCACCGACGATCACAACGTCATATTTCTTCTTTGGGCTGGGCGAGGCCCAGGCGCGCTCCCATCCGGTGTGGTAGCGGGCGGCTTCACGGGCAATGGCAAAGGCAGAATAGCGTTTCATAGTCGTCTCTTGGGCCTCGAATCCGAATGCAGTCATCCTGTAAACCCTAACTGGACTTTTGCGCCGGTTCAGCCCCGTTTTGAAACGCCGCAATGGGTCACAATTGCGACATGGTGGGGCATTGCGTCAGTTTGCCCTTTTTCCATTCAAGCGTGGGATATACATGTTTGGCCGAACGACTTGGAGGCATCATGCTGTTTTGGATCATCATCGGCGTTATCGCATTTGTAGCGGCCACTCTTTTGGCGCGCACCCTTGTGAAGGGCCGCATCGGAGAAGAGCCCCCCGCGGCCTATGATCTGCGCGTGTATCGCGATCAGTTGAAAGAGGTGGAAAAAGATCTCGCTCGGGGCGTGATCAACGCCGAGGATGCCGAGCGCACCAAGGCCGAAATCTCGCGGCGGGTGCTGGCTGCGGATGCTCAGGTCAAGGCAGGTGGAGACACCGGTGGCCAACCCGAAGGTCTGGGCCACGGTGTTGCCGTTGCAATGGGCATGACGTTGGTGGCCGGGTCCATCGGGCTCTATTGGGCTCTGGGTGCGCCGGGATATGGTGATCTGGGGCTATCGCACCGGATCGAACTGGCCAAAGAGGCCCACGACACCCGCCCCACCCAGGCCGAAGTCGAAGCAAAAATGCCCGCGGGCAATCCGATGGGCGAACCGCCCAAAGAATACATCGCATTGGTCGAAAAGCTGCGCCAGGCCGTGGCTGACCGCCCCGACGATTTGCAGGGCTATGTCCTGCTGGCCCGCAACGAGGCCGCCTTGGGCAACTTCCGCGCCGCCTATGAGGCTCAGCAAAAAGTTCTGGAGATAAAAGCGGATGCGGCCCAGGCGCAGGATTATGTCGACTATGCTGACATGCTGATTCTGGCCACGAATGGCTATGTCTCACCCGAGGCCGAAAATGCCCTTCTGGCCGCCCTGTCGCGCGAGCCTCGCAATGGACCCGCACGGTATTATATTGGCCTGATGCTGGCCCAGACCGGCCGCCCTGATCAGGCGTTCCGCGCGTGGGACAGGTTGCTGCGCGAAGGACCCGCCGATGCGCCCTGGATCGCGCCCATACGTGGCCAAATCCAGGATCTGGCGATGCGCGCAGGTGTCGAATACACATTGCCACCCCTTGAGGCCCTGAAAGGCCCCTCGCAATCTGACATGGACGCCGCCAAGGACATGACCGAGGACGAGCGTAAGGAGATGATCCGCGGAATGGTGTCGCAATTGGGTGAACGGCTGGCCACCGAGGGCGGCACGCCCGAGGAATGGGCGCGGCTGATTTCGGCCTATGGCGTGCTGGGCGAAACGGATCGCGCGCGGGCCATCTGGACCGAAGCGCAGCAAGTCTTCAAGGACCGCCCCGAGGCACTGGACACCATCCGCGCGGGCGCTGCACGCGCCGGGGTGCTGTAATGGTTCTGGATGATTTTGACGCCTTTGTCGCCGCTCTGCCCGCACACGGGCCTTTGATGGGGCTGGATTTGGGGACGAAAACCATCGGTGTCGCACTGTCAGATGTGCTGCGTGGAGTCGCCACGCCCACAGAGACGGTGAAACGCAAGAAGTTCTCGCTGGACGCCGCGCGCCTACTGGACATCATCGCGGCGCGTCAGGTCTCGGGGATTGTGCTGGGTCTTCCGCGCAATATGGACGGATCCGAAGGCCCCCGCTGCCAATCCACCCGCGCATTTGCCCGCAATCTGGCACAGCTGACCGAACTGCCGATCGGGTTCTGGGACGAACGACTGTCTACCGTCGCGGCCGAACGCGCCTTGCTGGAGGCCGACACGTCGCGCAAGCGCCGGGCCGAGCTGATCGACAATGTGGCAGCCTCGTATATCCTTCAGGGGGTTCTGGATCGGCTGGGCCACATGAGGGCAGACGTATGAGCAACGACATCTGGCAGCGCGACGAGATCCAATCGCCCTGTATCAACATCTGTGTGATCCACCCACAAGAGCGACTGTGCACCGGCTGTCTGCGTACGATTGATGAAATCACCGCCTGGTCCAAGATGACGAATGAGGACCGCGCGACCCTGATGGCCGAACTTCCAACGCGCGCATCCCGCCTGAAACAACGGCGTGGCGGTCGCAAGGCCCGTCTGGACCGGGGCAATTAACCCAGTAAAATCTTCCGCAGCATGTTCAGCGCAACCAGCGTCAGGAAAACGGCAAAGACGCGTTTCAGTGGTTTGGGATCCATGGAATGCGCCAGCTTTACCCCCAGCGGAGCCGTAATCAGCGTCATTGCAATCACCACCCCGAATGCCACCAGATTGACCGCGCCAATCGTCAGTGGCGGTTTGGCCGATGCCTCTATATCCAACAGCAAAAACCCGATAACCGAGGGCACGGCGATGATCACTCCGAACCCAGCTGCCGTGGCCACCGCGCGATGGATTGGCGTGTTATAGAGGCTCATCATCGGAACGCCAAAGCTGCCGCCGCCGATCCCCATCAGCACCGACAAGAACCCCACCATGGGCGATAGCACCGCCCGCAAGATCCCCTTGGGCATCGCCTGTCCCAGCCGCCATTCAGCCCGGCCAAAGCCCATGTACATACCGATGATCAGCGCCAAAACCCCGAAAATCCCTTGAAGCGTGCTTGAGCGCAGCGACGCAACCGTCAACATGCCAATCACCGCCCCGATTGCGATCCCAGGTGCCCAAGTGCGCAGGATTTGCCAGTCCACGGCGCCTTTTTTGTGATGGCTCAGAACCGAACGCACCGAGGTCACGATGATCGTCGCCAAAGAGGTCGCAAGACAGATCTGCATCAGATGGGGGCCATCATAACCCAATGTTTTAAAGGCGTAAAAGAAGGCAGGCAC
Source organism: Thalassovita sp. (assembly GCA_029212905.1). Taxonomy (GTDB): domain Bacteria; phylum Pseudomonadota; class Alphaproteobacteria; order Rhodobacterales; family Rhodobacteraceae; genus Thalassobius. The sequence goes on along the minus strand of JARGPB010000036.1, from coordinate 1,696 downwards.
CAGAACGATGCCTCCGCCCACGCCAAGCAACCCCGCCAGCACCCCCGCGAAGCCACCGATCCCCATCAGCATCACCAACATTAACATCAGCAAAGTCGTATCCGGCATTGCGCTCTTCTCCAGCCTGCGTTCACCCGCGCCTACTTAGCCCGATCTATCTTTGGAGCGACAGAAAAATCATCCGGCCTGCTGGACTTGGGCGAGCGCCTGTTCGACCAATTCAGGTCCTGCACCGGGTTTATGCGCCCCCTCTGACAGGATGCGCCGCCATTGCCGCGCTCCGGGGCGGCCCGCGAACACGCCCAGCATGTGGCGCGTCACCTGCCCCAGTTTTCCGCCGCGCGTCAGGTGATTGTCGATATAAGGAAGCATCTGCAACACGGCCTCGGCCGGGTCGCTGGCCTGGCCGTCGCCATAAACCATCGGATCTGCCTGGCACAGAATGTCACTTGGTTGATGGTAGGCCGCGCGCCCGATCATCACCCCGTCCAGCCCGGCATCCAGAAACGTCCGCGCCTGTTCCAACGACGTGATACCCCCATTGATCGACAAATGCAGATGCGGGAACCGCTCCTTCATCCGCAACACCAAAGGATAGTCCAAAGGCGGAATATCACGGTTTTCTTTGGGCGAGAGCCCCTGCAACCACGCCTTGCGCGCGTGGACACTGAACCGACGACAGCCCGCCGCACTGACAGTTTCCAGAAACGCGGGCAGAACGTGTTCGGGGTCCTGGTCGTCGACACCGATCCGACATTTCACCGTGACTTCGACCCCGACGGCCTCTTGCATGGCTTGAACGCAATTGGCGACCAGATCAGGCTGTTTCATCAGCACCGCCCCGAACGTGCCCGACTGTACCCGGTCCGAGGGGCAGCCGACATTCAGGTTGATCTCGTCATAGCCCGCGTCAGCCCCCATTTTGGCGGCCTTGGCCAGCTCAACCGGATCGGAACCGCCCAACTGCAACGCCACGGGGTGTTCTTGGGCCGAGTATTCCAACAAATGCAACGCCCCCCCGCGCACCAACGCCGGCGAGGTGACCATCTCGGTGTACAGCAGCGTATGCCGAGACAGCAGCCGATGCAGATAGCGGCAATGCCGATCTGTCCAATCCATCATGGGTGCAACACTGAGCCTAGCGGCAGATTCTACATTTGAATTCAATGACATAACAGGAATTCCGTGGTTTCGTTACTTTGCCGCATTTTCGGTGGTTTCCGTAGGTTTTCCGAGAACGCTTGCTACCGAGTAGCAGCTTTTTGCAGGGCCTGCATCCCCAAGTGAGGGGCCCTCCTGAAACACATTCCTACCCATTTCAGGCCTGAACCTTAAAAAAATCAATCAACCGATTTCCGGCCGGAAAAAATCAACACCAGCTCCTCATAATCGATCAAGGAAGAATATCATGTCTCAGACCACACAATATAGTTCCACAAGCCTTCTTGCAGAAATCTCGCGCAATCAATCTGCGGGTTCACCTTTCGCGCTCCCGTCACCGGCACCCACCGGGCCAGCACCAAGAAGTGTGAAACCCCTTAAATCCGAAAAGTCGTCCAAACGCTCAATCGCCAAGTGCAAAATAAAATCACCAAAGCCAGCAGGGAACTCTCCCGAGCCGGCAGATAGCTCTCAAGAACCATGGACCTATCGCGGTTTGATGCCGCTCCTTTGGTAGCATTTACTGCACCAAAGG
>JARGPB010000001.1 GCA_029212905.1 Thalassovita sp. | reverse complement strand
TCAACAAGGACGAAGAGGCCCCAATCTTCCAGGTCGCAGACTACGGCCTCGTCGCAGACCTCTTCGAGGCAATTCCAGAACTGACAGAAAAACTGATAGGAGCCAGCGCATGACCTATTCCGCGCGGTTAGAGGAAATGCAGTTCATCCTGGAAGACCTGTGTGGCCTCGAGGACATCGCAACACTGCCGGGTCTGGAAGACGCGACGCCTGATATGGTCGCCGCCATTCTGGAGGAGGCCGCGAAATTCGCCGGTCAGGTACTGTCCCCTCTGAATGCCACTGGCGACCAAGAAGGCCTGGGGTTCGACGACGGGGCTGTGACCACCCCAAAGGGATGGTCAGAGGCCTATGGTCAGATTGTCGAAATGGGTTGGAATAGCTCGACTGCCGCGCCAGGTCATGGTGGCATGGGGCTGCCACAGGTCGTAAGCGCTTGTATTCAAGAGATGTTTCAGGGTGCAAATGCCTCGTTTCAGCTGTGCCCTATGCTGACGCAGGGCGCGATTGAGGCGATCGAGGGCTATGCCTCGGATGAGCTGAAAGAGACCTATCTGCCGAAGCTGGTGACTGGGGAATGGACTGGAACGATGAACCTGACCAAGCCTCAGGCGGGTTCGGATTTGGCGGCGATCCGGTCCAAAGCAGAGCCGAAAGACGATCATTTCCTCGTGTCCGGTCAGAAAATCTTCATCACTTACGGTGAACATGACATGGCCGGGAACATCATCCATCTGGTTCTGGCGCGTTTGCCTGATGCACCAGAAGGGGTGAAGGGGATCTCTCTTTTTGTGGTGCCGAAATTCCTGGTGAATGCGGACGGGTCTTTGGGCGCGCGCAATGATGTGCGTTGCGTGTCCATCGAACACAAGCTGGGTATCCACGCCAGCCTGACGTGTACCCTGGCCTTTGGCGACAATGGCGGCGCGGTTGGTTATCTGGTGGGCGCGCCGAACAAGGGGTTGCAGTACATGTTCGCGATGATGAACAACGCGCGTCTGAATGTCGGCCTTCAGGGGATTGGCATTGCTGAACATGCCACGCAGCACGCAATTTCCTATGCGATGGAGCGCACCCAGGGCGGCACCCCCGAAGGGGCTGCCCCGACGATCATGGGACATCCTGACGTGCGCCGAATGCTGGGGCTGATGACCTCTCGTACGCAGGCGGCCCGGATATTGGCCTATCGGGCGGCGCGGTCGCTGGATTATGCGCAGAGGGCAACGGATGCCGACATCCGCGCGTATCACCAGCGCCGCGTGGATTTGCTGATCCCAGTCGCCAAAGGCTAGTCGACCGAGCCGAGCGTGCAGGTGGCCTCTTTGGGGGTGCAGGTACATGGCGGCATGGGATTTGTCGAAGAAGCTGGCGCTGCGCAGCATTTGCGGGATGCCCGGATCACCACGATCTATGAAGGAACCACAGCCATTCAGGCACTCGACCTGATCGGGCGAAAAATCATGCGCGATGGCGGTGCGGCGGCGGCTGAACTGACCGCTGAAATTCGTGCCACGGCCCAGGCTATGTCCGAGCAGACCGGTGCCGAGCTCGACTGGGCGGCACTGACGGCGCAGGTAACAGACGCGGCGCTGATGATAGAGGAAACAACCGCGTGGCTTCTGGCCCAGAATGGCCATGAACCGCAGGCGGCGGCTGTCACGATCCTTGAATTGCTTGGCATAGCGCTGGGGGCTTGGGCGATGTGCGACAGCGCCCTGAGTACGGCACAACGGCTGGCCAAAGGGCAGGGGGGGGCACCTGCTCGGGCGCGCCTGAATACCGTGGTTTTCTATATGACGAATGTGTTCCCGCAGGCGCGTGGACTACAGACGATCGCGACCCAGGGGGCGGCGTCGGTGCTGACCCTGCAAGCAGCTGACTTTGGCGTATCCGCCTGATCGCGATCTGTCCCGGCCCTGACCTTGAGGGCCGGGGCTTTCCCCCTGAAATTCCTCTTTTTTCCATGCGCATGCGTAGGGTTGATGACGTAGGGCATGTGTTAGCCCATGAATTGCTTTTTGGGCCGTGAGCACGCTTGCCTCTCTTGCCGGAATGAAACACGATGGAGGAAATGCTGGCGGGTTTTTGGCCGCCCGGCACAAAAAGAATACTAAAAAATACATAAGGGAGGACAGCTTTATGGAAATCGAAAAACTGCAGTCTCAGACCAGTGAATGGGCTGAATTGATGAGCCGAACCCAGGCCGTGATGCAACGCAGTACCGAGACCGCCGCCGCCAAGGCAACGGGCGAGGAATTCTCGATTGTCGATTTTAAATCGGTGGCCGACGCCTATTTGAAAACACTGCCCGAACTGATGCAGGATCCTCTTAAGGCGGCCGAGTATATGCAATCGTACTGGACCGATTGGATGAAGGCCTGGCAGAACGCCTGGATCAACAATGCCGAGGCGCCCAAGGACAAGCGGTTCAAAGACAAGCGTTGGGAGGCGGATCCCTATGCGCGCGGTATGCGGGACGCGCATCTGGCGCTCGAACGCGCCACCGAAAAATTCCTGGCCGACCTGCCCGATGGCAGCAAAGAATCCCTGCGTGTCAAATTCTATACCCGTCAGATGCTTAGCGCGCTGGCCCCCAGCAACAATCTGCTGCTGAACCCCGCCGCCCGCGAAACCCTGATTGAAACCGAGGGCGAAAGCGTCCTGAGCGGTTTTCGCAACCTGGTCGAGGATCTTGAGCGCGGCGAAGGGCGTCTGGACATGTGCATCACCGACCCGACGGCCTTTGAGGTCGGCAAGGATCTGGCGGTCACGCCCGGCAAGGTGATTTACCAAAACGAGCTGATGCAGCTGATCCAATATGATCCGCTGACCCCCACTCAGAAAAAGCGCCCGCTACTGTTCGTTCCGCCGTGGATCAACAAATACTATATCTTTGACATGCGCCCCGAAAACAGCCTGGTCCGCTATATGCTGGAACAAGGCCACAGCGTGTTCCTGGTGTCCTGGGTCAACCCGACCGAAGAGCACGCCGAAATGGGCTTCGAAGACTATATGAAGCTGGGGCCGCTGACCGCGCTGGACGTAATGCAGAAAGCCACCGGCGAGGAAAAATTCGACATTCTGGGTTTCTGTATCGGCGGCATTCTGGTGACAGCCACGTTGGCGCTGCTGGCTGCACGCGGGGACGAGCGGGTCGTGACGGCGACCACGTTGGCGACCATGGTGGATTTCACGGATGTCGGGGAAATCGGCGTTTTCATTGACAGGGACCGGCTGGTCGCTTTGCGCGCTCATATGAAGGAAAAGGGCTATCTGGAGAATTACCACCTCCAGGATATGTTCTCGATGATCCGTGAAAACGATCTGGTCTGGTCATTCCACGTGATGAACTATCTGATGGGTAAAAAGTCCCCGGCGTTCGATCTGTTGTTCTGGAACGCCGACAGTACGCGCCTGCCGGCAGCGATGCTGCTATGGTATCTGGAAAAAGTGTATATCGAGAACGGCCTGCGCGAGCCGGGTAAGATCGTTATCGACGGCACGCCGATTGACCTGAGCAAGATCACCATCCCCACTTTTGTTCTTGCCACCAAGGAAGACCATATCGCGCTGTGGACGTCGATCTATCCGACGACCGGGTTGCTGGGGGGCGAGGTGAAATTCGTTCTGGGTGGCTCGGGCCATATTGCGGGGGTGATCAACCCGCCCGCCGACCGGCCTAAATATGGATACTGGACACGCGACGATTACCCCGAGGATCCGCAGCAGTGGTTGGCCGGGGCCGAGGCGCACAAAGGATCGTGGTGGCCAGAATGGACCGCTTGGATGGAGGCGCATGACCAAGAAGAGCCCGTCCCTGCGCGCAAACCGGGCAAGGTCAAACCGATTGAGCCCGCGCCCGGCAGCTACGTTCTGGCGAAATAACGTTAGCGGCGCGGGGTCTCCTCGCGCCGTTACTCTGTCAAAAGAGCCTTGAGTTCGGCCATGTCACCGGCGCCCATGCCGGTCTCGGTGTGCTTGAACACGCAGCGGATTTCGCGCCCCGAGAACGCAAGGCGTTCGCCTACGCGGCCTTCATATGCGACCGTCACGGTTTTGCTGCTCCAGGTCTGAATGCTCAGATGTACCGCCAGCTCGTCCCCGTCCAGCATCGGCGACCGGAATTGCGCAGAAGCATCCACAAGGCCCAACCCCTTGGACCCCAACTGTGCGCAAAGTTCTGCGTGACCGCCAAACCCGCGCAGAAAATCGTGGAACGTCGCATCCATCCAGCGGAACGTGTTCGGATAATAGACGATCCCCGCAGGGTCACAGTCGCCAAAGCTGATCTTTACGTTGTTGATATGGTGCATTTTTTCTGCCCGCGTCTGGGCCCGAAGGCGCGATATGGCGTCCCCAGGCGTTTCTCTTATTTGTTAGTCAGCCGTCAAATTCGCTGTTGTTGCCCCAAGTGCCGAGACCGCGGCCAGACCATTCAGCCTCAGCATCAGACCACGTTTTCCACCGTTAATCGCGATCTCGAAATCGCCTATAGATTCTGTCTCGAATGCGGTGGGGATGCGCTTTTTCTGGCCAAACGGGCTGATCCCTCCGGTATGGAATCCGGTCAGGCGCTCGGCGGTGACGGGGGGCATCATCGTGGCGGATTTCGCCCCAAAGGCCGCAGCGACCTTCTTCATCGACAGGGTTTCGTCTGACGGGATCACCACGCAGGCAGGCTTGCCTGCCACCTCGACCATCAGTGTTTTCAGAACCATCGAGGGCGGCATACCGATCGCGTCGGCGGCTTGTAGTCCAAGCCGTTCCGCCCCGGGCGAATAGTCATACTCTACAGTCACAAAGGCAGTTTTGCTTTGGGTCAGGAAACGGGTGGCGGGGGTTGCGGTGCTCATGGCGGCATGGCTAGCGCGGTGCGGCGGCGCTGACAAGATCAGAGCGACAGCAATATGCCCCCAGCCACGCCGGTCAGAACCACGCCCCAGGGTGGGATGCGCCACATGGTCAGCATCAAGAAGCAAAGCAACGCAAGGGACAGATCTTTCATATCTCCGACCGAGGAAGTGAACACCGGCGCATACAGCGCGGCCCCGAGCACCCCGACTACGGCGGCGTTAGCACCTTGCATTGCGGATTGCGCCCAAGCGCGGGATCTTAGGGCGCTCCAGAACGGGAGCACGCCGATCAGCAGCAAGAAACCCGGCGCGAAAACCGCGATAAGGGCAATCCCGGCCCCGGCCCATCCGCTGGTGGTCGCGCCCAAATACGCGGCGAAGGTGAACAAAGGCCCCGGAACCGCCTGCGTCGCACCGTACCCAGATAGGAACGCGTCATGGCTGACCCATTGCGGCACCAGTTCGCTCTCGAGCAGGGGCAGAACCACGTGACCGCCGCCAAACACCAGGGCTCCTGCGCGGTAGAAGCTGTCGAACAACGCCAGCCCAGGCGTTGTCCCCGCGACAAGAGGCAGCCCAATCAAGAGGGCGGCAAAACCCGCCAGACAGAAAACGGAGACGGATCGCGGGATGTCAAATGGCAGAGGAGTGGGAGAGGTCATTTCTCCGTTCCCCAACCCAAGCCCAATGAGGGCCCCCATCAAAATGGCGCCTGGCATCGCATACGGGGCAGGGGCAAAGGCCAAGATTACTACGGACAGCAGTGCCAGCCCGGCGCGTGTTTTGTCGGGGCACAGGCTGCGCGCCATGCCCGAAACGGCTTGTGCAACAATGGCGACCGCGACGATTTTCAGGCCCGCCAGGGCTCCAGCAGCCAGCGGCGTGTTCAAATGCACAGCCAGCGAGGCAAATATGATCAGTGCGATGGCAGACGGAAGCGTGAAACCGACGAAAGCCGCCAGAGCACCCAGCGGCCCCGATCGCATCAGCCCCAGAGCGAACCCAACCTGGCTGGACGCGGGCCCCGGCAGGAACTGACACAGCGCGACCAGATCCGCAAACGCCACATCATTCAGCCATTTGCGGCGCGTGACGAATTCGTCTCGGAAATAGCCCAGATGCGCGATGGGGCCACCAAAAGAGGTCAGCCCAAGCCTTAGGAAAACCCACAGGACTTCGGCGGCGCTGCCGCGGCTGGTCGGAAGAGAAGAGGGCATATCACGGGGTCCGCAGGCTGTTTCCCCCGGTGTTTATCAAATGGTTGGTGTAACTTCTATGTCAGAGCGACGCCGCCGCGCGGCTGGCCTGATCATATTGACCCGAAAGCGCGCGCAACGACCGGGCGATTTCGCGTAGCTCGGATCCGCTCATGTCGGTATGGCTGATGGCCTCAAGCAAGCATTGCCGCCGGATATTTCGATAGGCTGTGCACAGCTCTGCCCCGGTGGGCGACGTGGCATAGAACACTTCTTTCCCACGTTTGTCCGAGGTGATCAGCTCTGCTTTCAGCAGTTTGCGAAGTGCGTAATTCACAGTGTGGCTGTCTTCGATATTCAACAGGAAACAGATGTCAGTCAGGCGTTTCGCACGCTCGCGGTGGTTGACGTTGTGCAAGATCAGGATGTCCAGCGGGCTTAGGTCCGGTTGACCTGCGGCCGCCATACAGCGCGTCATCCAGCGGCTAAAAGCATTGTTGGCAATGATCAGTCCGAATTCCAATTCCGAGACTTCCCAGCCTTCGCCTTCGGCCAGATGGCGCGAGGAAACGATTCTTCGATCTTCAGGAGAAGTGCTCATCCGGGGCTCCATGACGTTTTTATTTTGTTGATAAAATACGCACAAAACCGGGGTGTAACAAGTGTCGGTATGGCTGTTTTCTGACTTTGAGGTTTAAAAAGTCCAATTTTAACAGGCGGAAGGCGGATTTCTTAACTTGAAGTAACATCAGCTCCTCCGAGCTCTTTCTTTTTAAAACAACAATAAAACGTTGACAAAATGTAATAATTAGGGCGACGCTGACGACACCTGAACAAATTATCTGTCCAACGGAGTGAGTAAAATGACCTTCATGAAGACCATCAGCGGCGCAGCGTTTGCTGTTGCAACGCTTGCGTTACAGGCCCAGGCGGAAACCTGGGATATGCCGACGCCATATCCTGACGCGACCTTCCATACTGCGAATATTCACGACTTTGCCAAAGATGTCGCTGAGATGACTGGCGGTCGCCTAGAGATCAAGGTTCATTCGGCCGGGTCGCTGTTCAAACATCCTGAAATCAGCAAAGCCGTTCGCAGCGGTCAGGTCCCGGCAGGCGAATTTTTCCTGTCGCTGCTGAACAACGATAATCCAGCGTTTGGCGTGGATAGTCTGCCCTTTCTTGCGACCAGCTATGACGATGCCGCCAAGCTGTGGGACGCGCAGAAATCCACCATTGATGCGCTGTTGGACAAGCAGGGCCTGATGGCTCTCTATGCTGTGCCGTGGCCGCCGCAGGGTCTGTACACCACCAAGGAAATCAAGACGGTGGATGACCTGAAGGGCCTTAAGTTCCGCACGTATAACTCGACGCTGGAACAATTCGCGACACTGGCAGGTGCCGCGCCGACACAGGTTGAGGTCCCTGATATTCCTCAGGCTTTCGCGACTGGCCGGGTCGAAGCAATGATCACGTCGCCTTCGACGGGCGCGAATTCCAAGGCTTGGGATTTCCTGTCGCACTACACTGATATTCAGGCTTGGCTGCCTAAGAACGTGATTGTTGTGAACAAGCGGTCTTTCCGTCGCTTGGATGACGCGACCCAGGCCGCCGTTCTGAAGGCTGCCGCTGCCGCCGAAACCCGCGGTTGGGAAATGAGCAAATCCGAAACCGCCGCCAAAGTCGCCGTGCTGAAGGAAAACGGTATCACCGTGGTGAACCCTTCGGACGAATTGATGGCTGGCCTCAAGGCAATTGGCGCGCAGATGCTGGACAGCTGGAAGGCCTCGGCCGGTGCTGAGGGCGAAGCGCTGCTGAACGCGTACCAAAACTAAGATCGTAGCGGGCGGCATTGTGCCGCCCGTTTCAACACCGGAAGGATGCATGATGCGACCGTTTCTGACTGCTCTCTATAAACTCAGCGGAGTGCTGGCCGCGCTGTGCATTTTGTCAATTGCTGGGCTGGTATTCGCACAGGTCTGCCTGAACCTGGTGGATAAACTGGCCGCAGGCGTGACCGGGCAGGCGATTGGCCTGACGATCCCGTCCTATTCCGATTTCACGGGCTTTTTGTTGGCTGCGTCCACCTTTTTGGGGCTGGCCTATACGTTGCGCGAAGGCGGGCACATCCGCGTCACACTGGTTACTGGCCTGTTGGGGGCGACACCGAAACGCTGGGTCGAAATGCTGGTGCTGATCATCGCGCTGGGGATGGTTGCCTATGCGACTGTCTACATGTGTCTTCTGGTGATCGAGAGCCACGAGTTCGGCGATCGCACCTCGGGGATGGTGTCCTTGCCGTTGTGGCTGGTGCAATCGCCCGTCGCCGTTGGACTGACCGTGCTGAGCATCGCGCTGCTGGACGAATTGATCTGCAACCTTAAGGGTCTGCCCGCCTCATATGATGGCAAGGGCGAGAACCTGCTGAACGAGTGAGCCTGACATGAGCATTCTGACCCTTTCGATCCTTCTGTTCGGCCTGTTGTTCCTGTTGCTGGGGGCGGGCCTTTGGGTGTCCCTGGCGCTGATGGGGGTGGGGATGGCCGCGATGGCCCTGTTCACGGACGCGCCGATGGGGCTGGTTCTGGCGACCACCATTTGGGGCCACGGAAATTCCTGGGCGCTGGCGGCGCTGCCCCTGTTTATTTGGATGGGTGAGATCCTGTTCCGCTCAAAACTGTCCGAGGACATGTTCACCGGCTTGTCGCCGTGGATGAACCGCCTGCCGGGACGGTTATTGCATGTGAATATCTTTGGCTGCGGCGTGTTTGCGGCTGTGTCGGGATCCTCGGCGGCGACGGCGGCGACTATTGGCAAGCTCTCGATCCCCGAACTGGCGAAACGTGGATATCCTGAGCAGATGGTGATTGGGACTCTGGCTGGGTCGGCCACGCTGGGGCTGTTGATCCCGCCGTCGATTATTCTGATCGTCTATGGCGTTGCGACCGAGCAATCCATCGCCCGGCTGTTTGTGGCAGGTATTCTGCCTGGGCTGCTGCTGGTTGGGCTGTTTGTCGGCTATGTGATGATCTGGTCCATGCTGAACCGGAGCCGTCTGCCCCAGGAAGCCGAGATTTATACATGGCGCGAGAAGCTGCACCATTCGCGCCGTTTGTTGCCGGTGATCGGGCTGATCGCCGGGGTGATCGGCTCGATCTACGCCGGAATTGCCTCGCCGACAGATGCGGCGGCCGTCGGGGTTGTGTTGGCTTTGGTACTGTCTTGGGCTTCGGGCTCGTTGACACGCGAGAGTTTTGCCCAAGGGCTTATGGGGGCCATGGTCACGTCCTGCATGATCGCGTTTATCCTGGCAGGAGCATCCTTTTTGACCGTGGCGATGGGCTTTACCGGTATCCCGCGTTTGTTGGCTGAATGGATTGGCTCGCTGGAGCTTTCGACCTATACGCTGTTGGCGGCGCTGACTGTGTTCTTTGTTATCATGGGCTGTTTTCTGGATGGGATCTCGGTTGTGGTGCTGACGACCTCGGTGATCATGCCGATGGTGTTGAAAGTGGGGATTGATCCGCTGTGGTTCGGGATTTTCGTTGTGATCGTTGTCGAGATGTCTCAGATCACGCCGCCGGTCGGGTTCAACCTGTTCGTTCTGCAATCGCTGACCGGGCGCAACATTCTGACGGTTGCTCGCGCAGCTCTGCCGTTTTTCCTGCTGATGCTGCTGGCACTGGCAATCATTGTTGCGGTCCCTCAGGTCGTGACTTTCCTGCCCGAGAATATGTAAGCCTATGCAAGACGTGACGAATAATGCGCAAACCGGGGACTGGCCCAGTATCCGAACTGTCGGGTATGATGGGATGTTGGTAAGCTTTGGCGACACGCTCAGTGAGCCCGCGAACCGCGCTGCGCTGGCCTTTCGTGCGGCTGTCGAACAGGCCGATTGGAGCGGCCTTTTTGAAAGCACCACATCCCTGGTGTCATGTTTTGTGCGTTTCGATCCGCAGGCGCGGGGCCATGCTGCACTGCGCGCTGATTTGGCCGGGTTGCTGGCGACGCGCGACTGGTATGCCGCGCCTTTGCCCGATGGGCGGCGGCTGTGGCGTATTCCCACCGTTTACGGCACGGATCTGGCCCCGCAGCTAGAGGAGGCCGCGCAAGCCGCCGGGCTAAGCCCGACCGAAGCCATTCAATCCCTGTCTCAGGCACCCGTCCGCGTGCAGACGATTGGCTTTGCGCCTGGGCAGCCATATCTAGGCGAACTGCCCGCATGTTGGGACATCCCGCGCCAGACGTCCCTGACCAAACGCATCCCCGAGGGGGCCCTGGCCGTGGCGATCCGTCAGATGGTGCTTTTTTCGGTTTCGACTCCGACAGGGTGGCGACATGTGGGGCAAACTGCGATCCAACTGTTCCGGCCTGACAGCGCCACGCCTTTTGTGCTGCGCCCAGGGGACGAGGTGATGTTTCCCGCCGTTACGCGCGCGGAACTGGAGAATATGAAAGCCGCGGGCCCAGACGGTGGCGCAACCTCCGAGGTGATCTTGTGAACCGTGCGCTGACCATTCGCCGTGCGGGGCCGGGCATGACCGTTCAGGATCGGGGCCGGGCGGGGTACCTGGCCTTTGGTCTTTCGCGCGGTGGTGCGGCCGACCCGATTGCCTTGGCCGAGGGCGCAGCGCTGCTGTCGCAATCCCCGGATCTGGCAGCGCTGGAAATGGCAGGCATGGGCGGAGAGTTCACCGCCAGCGCAGATCTGCGTATCGCGCTGACCGGGGCCGAGATGATGGCGACCCTGGACGGCGTGCCGCTGGTGTGGAACGCCAGCCACCTGATGCCTGCGGGTGCGGTTCTGTCGATTGGACCGGCGCGGAATGGCACCTATGGTTATCTGCATCTGGGCGGTGGGATTGATCTGCCGTCGCGCCTGGGCTCGCGTGCGACACATGTGTCGGCCGGGTTAGGGACGTTTCTGGCAGACCGAGACATTATACCCATCGGAGAAGACAAAGGCCGCACCGTCGGACAAATCCTGTCACCCGAGCCGCGTTTCGGTGGCGGTGTGATCCGTGTTCTACCCAGCCTGCAAACCGATATGTTCCCCAGCACAGTGCTGCAACGATTTGAAAACACAAAGTTTCACCGCGATCATCGGGGGAACCGGATGGGGGTGCGGATGAATTCAAAGGGGGCAGGGTTCCTGATTGACGGTGGCCTGACCGTTCTGTCCGAAGTGATCGTTCCGGGCGATATTCAGATCACCGGTGACGGTGCGCCGTTTGTGTTGATGTCCGAATGCCAGACGACGGGCGGGTACCCTCGGATTGGGACGGTGCTGCCTTGCGACCTGCCGCGGGTCGCACAAGCGCAACCGGGGTCGCCCTTGGCATTCCGTTTCATCTCTCAGCAAGATGGGATCGAGGCCGAGGCCCGCGCGCAGAAAACGCTTGCCGGATTGCGTGGCAAAGTACAGCCGTTGGTACGGGACCCGCATGATATGCACGACTTGTTGTCCTATCAATTGATCAGCGGCATCATCACCGGAACCGAGGAGGTCTGAGCCATGCACCTAACTGTCGATCTGAATGCCGATATGGGAGAGAGCTTTGGCCCTTGGGTCATGGGGGATGATGCGGCGCTGCTGGATGTGATTAGCTCGGCAAATATTGCATGCGGCATACATGCGGGCGACTGGGACATCATGGCCAAAACCATGGCTTTGGCCGCACAAAAGGGCGTGGGCATTGGTGCGCATCCGGGGTTCCCGGATATGCAGGGTTTTGGTCGGCGTAAGATGCACCTGTCACATGAAACGCTGGGCAACTTGGTGCGGTACCAGCTTGGCGCTGCCAAGGCATTGGCGGGGGATGGTGCGGTTCGGCATTTGAAACTGCATGGCGCCCTGGCCAATATGGCGGCCGAGGATAAATCCATGGCGTTGGCGTGCTATCGCGCGGCGCTTGAGGTCGATCCAGACATCATCATCATGGTGCTGGCCGGCACCCAGCAAAACGCCGCAGTGCAAGAGCTGGGATGTCGCGCTGCCTGCGAAATCTTCGCTGACCGGGCCTATAATGATGATGCCACGCTGGTGGACCGCAGCCTGCCGGGGGCGGTGATCCATGACCCAGACACAGCAGGACAGCGGATGCTGAACATGGTCCGCGCCGGGGCCATTATCACCGAAAGCGGCGGGCAGATCCCGACTCGTATCGACACGATCTGTCTGCACGGAGACACGCCCACAGCCGTGCAAATCGCACGTAGCGTAAGGGGAATTCTTGAAGAAAACGGTGTTCAGATTGCCCCGTTTTCAGGGGCGCGCGTGATCGCCTAGCCGCCCTGATGTTCGGCCCAGTGGGCGCTAAGCTTTGTGCACAGATCAATCGGATCAAAAGGCTTGGTGATCACCGCCAGGCATCCTTGCTCCAGCAGGCGTTCGGCAAAAGATTGCTCGGCCTTTGCGGTAAGAAAGACGGTGGGAACATTTTCCAGTCCGGGGATCTTGCGTAGGTTGTGCCAGGTTTCTTCGCCGGTCATGTCTGGCATCATTACGTCCAGCAGGAACATCTGCGGATCGAAATCCCCAACCCCGGCCAAGGCATCCGCCCCCGAGGAGAACTGAGCCACTTCGAATTGGCCAACCAATTCCAGCGCCATTTTTACAATGACGCGGATGTCTTCATCATCATCAACATGCAGGATTCGTCTGAGGTCTTCCATCTGCAGGCGCTTTCCCTGTCGTTTTGTTATGTGTCACCGTGCGTTTACACCGGCGAAGGAGATTGTTTTACTAGGTTTAGCTGGGGGGCGTATCTAGCTTTGGAATATCAACAAAAAATACCGTACGTTTGCCAGTATCGCATGAAAATCCGATTTCACCAGCGTGAGTTTTGATGATTTTTTTACAGATTGCCAAACCCAGCCCGGTGCCCTTTACTTTCGAATCTTTCGAGCCGCTGTGCTGAACATAGTTCTGGAATATCCGGTCACGCAGGTGTTCAGGTATGCCGGGGCCCGCATTGCTGATGCGGATTTGCCACGTGTCGCCGTTACTGCGCATTTCGACACCGACGGTGCTGTCCTTAGGAGAGTTCTTGATCGCGTTGGAAAGAAGGTTCGCAAGCATCTGATGCAACCGAAGAGGTATGCCCCTGATCCAGGCGTGGTCGGGTGTTGCGGTCAGGTTGATGTTGACGTTATGCACCGCGCAATACCCTAAATGAGCCGCGACGGCCTCTTTGGTCAGGGCGACCAGTTCAAGGTCTTCCAGCTCTTCGTCTGCGTCCGAACGATGGGTGGTATATTTCTGCAAATCCAGAATATCACCGACAATATTTAATAGATTATCGGCGTTGCGATTGATGATTTGCAGCAGGTTTTGCGCTTGCGGTGGCAAATCCCCCATGGTGCCCGAGTCGATTAATTTCAGCGCGCCCATGATCGAGGTCAGCGGCGTACGCAGATCATGAACGATTTCCGAGAAGGCCTGCGCGCGGGCTTGTTCCAGTTTCCGGCGATGTTCACGATCGCGCAGCACTGACACAAAGACTGCTTTGCCCTCGAACGAAGAAACCATCCGTGTCGTGATTTCGACCAGGCCTTTTTCATGGATGGTTTCGATCGTCACCGCATCGGTCATTCCCGAACGCAGGGGCTCGACATGCCGATGAAAGCCTTCGGTGTCGAACATACCAGAGGTGTCGCAGATATTCTTGTTAACGACTTCTGATGTTGCCCAGTCGCAGCGTATGCGCGCGGTCTTGTTCGCGTAGACCAGGTTAAGTGTGTCAGCGTCATAGACGTATACTTCGTCGTGCAGCTCTTCCAGGATTGAGGAAAGCTGGAGATGTGGCTCGGATGCTGGAACAAAAGTGATCATCGGGTTTACCATTTTACTGATTACGATTCTGGCATAAGAAAAAGGCAGTTTCTGGGCCGTTTTGGTTTCTTCTCAGTGGTCTGTATCCACCGTTGATATTTTCGGCGCTGTGTTGAGGTTTACGTGTCCGTTGTGTCGTCCCGGGCACTATTAAGTGTTAGGAAGAAGGTTGTGCCCTCTCCCTGTATGCTGGTGTACTCCAACTGGCCTTTGTGGCGGTCCACGATCTGTTTTGAGATATGCATGCCCAGCCCAGTGCCGCCTACTTTGCGTTGATCAGACGAGTCGATCTGGCTGAACTGACCAAAGACACGCTCTTGGCTGTTGGGAGGAATCCCCACGCCAAAGTCGATCACCGAGATCGTCACCCTATCCCCAGTGGTGTGAGTGCGCAGATCGACATGCCCGCCCTCTTTCGAGAATTTGGCGGCATTCGACAGAAGGTTGGCCAAAACCTGCATCAGGCGCGACCGGTCGCCTTCGATGATGAAGTCCTCTTTTTCGTTGAGGGGGGAGATAGTGATGCCGAGGTTGCGCGCAAAGCCAGAGTTGGCATCAATTGCCTCGTTCAGAAGCGCGTTGACGCTGAGGGGTTCAAATTTGAAAACCATTTCGCCGGCTTCGAACTTTTGCAGATCCAGAAGATCGTCGATCAGGTTGGCCAGACGAACGCTGTTCTTGCCGGCGATATCCAGCACCGGCGCCAGTGTCGGGGGGATGTCACCCAGTTTGCCATTGTTCACCAGATCCAACGAAGCCTTGATCGAGGTGAGCGGCGTGCGCAGTTCGTGGCTTACGGTTGATAGGAACTGCGATTTTACGGTCAGCGCGGCCAGCGTACGTTCGTGTTCGCGGCGCAGCTCTTCCAGTTGCCGCACGCCGGCACGGTACAGTTTCAGAAACTGGATGGAGATATCAATGATGAAATACATCACGAAAATGATCGTGAAAAATTCGAGCCATGCCCGGGATTCAATCGGCGGATAATACCGGAGGATATCCATCAGCGCGATATAGCCGAAGGTTGCGCCATAGATGGCCAACCGCAAAAACAGCGCCAACAGAATCTGATGGTTGTTCATGGCTGCAAAAAGGGCAGCGGCGAACAAGAAGAAGAGGGGGGTGAAGTGCCCACCGTCCTTTTGCTGTTCGGCAACCATGATAATAAACAGACAGATCGCCAAAGAGCTGAAGAGCGTGTTGAACAGAATGCGGGCAAGGTTCCGTATGCCCTCGGCCTGGTTTTTGCCATCCCAGGCACGAATGCGCCGGGCAGCGAACAGATCCAGCACCTCGGAAAACAGAACTCCCGAGTAGGTCAAGAAGGCAATTTTGGGGTCAAAGTAAAACGCTGTCAGCAACGTGGCCGAGAAAAAAATCGCCTGTCGCTGCCAGAGCAGTCCTGTGGTTGCGTCCACATAGTCCTTCAGCTGGCGTTCTAGGCGGTCAGCCCGAAGCCAGTCTTTCCGAAACTTTCTGAGGATTACTCGAAGCGTCATGCTGTTTTCAGCCGTATCGTTTCCTGATTGTCGTCATTCACTTCTAATTAATGATATTGGCGAAAATTCGGCGCTAGATGTTTTTTTACCAATCAGGAGATTTTTATTCGAATGCCACTATTGGCTGCTGGCAGGCCATGTGATACTCCTATGGGTAGTCGAAGGGGGCTTCGCGTGTATAATTTGAAGGCATTTTGCCAGGATTCCGGCCTATTGGGGCCGTGGACCACAATCTTAACGTGACGACATGTGTTGCCCATACATCATTGTGGCGTTTTTTTGTTGAAAACGGACAAAATTTTGGGTGACGTGCGATTGCACTTGCCTAAACTTGTAGGAAAAACATGGTCGGGCAGGACATGACAAATTCAGTAGTCGCAGAGCGTTACTCGAGATCGTTAAAGGTTTTTCCTGAGTTGGAGCCAGTTGCTCCACTTCAGGCACGGCGGAATGTTTCCGCCTCCCCCAAGTCAGCCAAGCGTCCAGCGCTTGCGCCTGTGGGGCACGTCAAATCCACGATGATGTCATTTGGCAACGTCGGGTTATACGGTGATTTGTTGGTTAATTTCCTTAGGGCGCGCAAGCGTACCTTTATTGACCGGCTGCATTGGGATCTTCCCAACACCGAAGGGATGGAATTCGACCAGTACGACACTCCGCAATGTCGTTGGGTCGCTGTGCATGAGTATGGCGAGGTTCTGGGCGGGTTCCGGTTGATTCCCACGATGGCACAATGCGGGATCTACAGTTACATGTTGCGCGATGCGCAGCGCGGGCTGTTGGACAGTATCCCGCAGGACGTGTTGTTTATCGACGCGCCGGTCGAGCGGCGGATTATCGAAGCCTCGCGTCTGTTTATTGCCGAGGATGTCCCCGCGTCGCGCCGGATGCAGGTTCAGAATGTGATCATGGGACAGATGGTGGCTTGCACGCGCGAAATGGGCGGTAGCCATGTTATCGGGATCGTGCCTCAGGTCTGGTCACGCTGGCTGCGCCGGATGGACTTGGACGCGGTGCCAGTCGGGCGGAAGTTCTCGATTGATGGTGTCAGCAGTCAGGCAGCCCTGTTCAACGCGCTGAAATTCTCGAATTGAGGCAAGCCCTTGAACTTGGGGCTTAACACATCGCGCCGAAAGGCCCATAAACGTGGGAAGGGTACGTCACCCTTTCCACTGACCCGAGGCGCGTATGAGCAAGACAATCTATATCCTGAACGGCCCCAATCTGAACCTGTTGGGCAAGCGCGAGCCTGAAATCTACGGGCATGACACGCTTGAGGATGTTGAGCATCGCTGCGCTGGTGTTGCGCAGGAATTCGGGCTGAAGACGCGTCTGTTGCAATCCAATTGGGAAGGCCAGTTGATCGACTGGATTCACGAGGCCCGAGAGCTTGCAGTAGGGATCGTTATCAATCCGGCGGCGTTTACCCATACGTCAGTGGCAATTTTGGATGCGCTGAACACCTTTGAGGGCCCGGTGGTCGAGGTCCACATCAGTCAGGTGCACAAACGCGAAGCCTTCCGGCATCATTCCTATGTCAGCCAGCGGGCCGACGCGGTGATGGCTGGATTTGGGGTTGATGGCTACACGCTTGCAACCCGCCATGTCGCCAAACTGGTTGCAAGCTAAGCTTGGGCCTTATTTTCCTGTGAATTCTGGCGGGCGTTTGTCGAAAAATGCGGCATAGCCTTCGGCAAAATCCTCGGATGTATAGAGGATAGCCTGCGTGTCACGCTCGGCCGCCAGGAATTCGGGCAGGGGCAGGGGCAACCGTGCAAGCATCTGTTTCGTATAGGCGTTGGTCAACGGGGCCCCTTGTGCGATTTCCTGGGCCAGGCCGAGCGCATGCTGAACGGCGGTTCCGGTTTCGACCACATCCTCAACAAGCCCCCAGTCCAGGGCTTTTGGGGCGTCGATCACCCGACGGGTATAGGCCAGCCATTTCGTGCGTCCCATGCCAATCCTTGCAGGCAGGGTATAGAGTGACGCCAGATCCGGGATCAGTCCCAGCTTGCCGAAAGGAAGAGAGTACCGCGCCCCTGCGCCGCTGATGGTGATGTCGCAGGCCGCGCTTAGCGACAGGCCTGCACCAACGGACCAGCCTTCGACCGCTGCGACGATCGGTTTGGGGCAATCCAGTATCGTCTGCATCAAGGCGCCGGCCCGTTGCATACGCTCCCGCCCAGCAACCGAAGTAATGCCCTTCATTGTCGAGATGTCGCCACCGGCGCTGAAGCATCCTTGCACCCCGGCGATCACGATGGCGCGGATGTCGTCGTCCGCAAGTGCCGTTAGCAATTCCTGATGCAGCGCCTCGCGCAGCGCTGGGGACAGGGCATTGCGCTTGGCCGGCAAGTTCAGCCAAAGCAGGCAAGTCGCGCCATGGCGCTGCGCCACGCAAAGCGGATCATCCGCGGTGGGCTCGGTCGGTTTGGCGGGTAATGTCATGGCGTTTTCCTCCCACGGACTATTCGCATCCGTAGTATCTTTACGAAGTTCGCGCATGTTGCAAGGGCAGCCGCTTGCATCGTCTAGGCGCGCGTGTAGGGCTGTGGTATTGCAGGGCAGGGCAGAAGGGTATCTGGTATGAAATTGGCGTTTGTCACGATGGTTTGGCGCGACTACTGGCTGCTGGAAAAATGGGTCAGCCATAATGCGCAATATGTCGACAAGAAGAGCCTCTATGTTCTGAACCACGGCGGAGACCCAAAGATCGATCAGATCGCGGCGGGCTGCAATGTGATCAACATCCCCCGCGCAGAGCTGACAATTGATCTGGATCGACGTCGCTGGGATTTGCTGGGCGGGATTACGAACGGGCTGCTGTCCTTTTATGATCGGGTGATTTGCACCGATGTGGACGAGCTGATCGCCTATGTCGGCCCCAAGGCGTCGTTGCAGGACCATCTGGCCGACAGCGCCGCACAAACCGTTGCGTTGTCTCCGGTCGGGCTGAACCTGATCCCCAGCGATGGCGTTCTCGATCTGAACGGCGGGGAGGTGCTGGTCGCGCATCCTCAGGCGATCCTTAGCGCGAAATACACCAAGCCCTGTGTGGTCCGGTCGCGGGTTGTGTACACAATCGGCGGACATGGTCTGGTGCGGGGTCAATTCACAATCGACCCCGAGATTTTGCTGTTCCACCTTCACTATGTCACCCCAGATTACGCCGACCGTATGGCCGAGCGAAAAGAGATCGTCGCCCAATCCAAGGCCCATAACGACAGCTCGGATGATCCGGCGAATGTTGGTAAACGGTTTTGGATCAACTGGTCCGATCCGGCGATGATCCGCGAGAAAGAGTTCGCGCATTTCGCCAAGGCTTCAGACGTTGAGGTCGCGGACGGTTTTGATGAATGCGCCCGGATTCTGAATGGGGCGATCAAAAACGACGGCAAGAAAACCGTGGTCGATCATGCAGTCATGGCCAAAGATCCGCGCCGCGTGTTGATTCCTCCTGCCTTGCGCGGGTTGCTCTGAGGCGACTCGCTGCACTCGAAGGGGGTATGGGATTTGGTATGCAACGGCATACCGCGCCAATCTGTCGCGCAAGACCTTGGTTCAATACCCTTCGGTTTAGTATGTAATTTTTCCTGGATTTCCGCGATCTGGCTTTTCAACCGTTTTCACATTTTAGTGTTGTTTTCAAATCGGTTACGTGGCGTCATGATCTTAAATTTACAAAAAACCACAAAAAGCTGACAAGATTTTACAAATAAATGCTGTTTTTCCGCATACTTATTTCTTTGTTTTCATTATTCACTATGATCGTGACGGAGCGCGGATAATTTCAATTTTTGCCGGCATTCGTGCCGGTCCCGTTTTCAAAGACCCAAGGGAGGAACCTTGTCGTGACTGCTGAAACTACGTCCGAACCGACTTACCCCGTATCGGCTGAATTTGCCTCGAATGCGCATATTGATGCTGCCAAATATGAAGAAATGTACGCGGCGTCGATCAACGACCCCGAAGCTTTCTGGGGTGAGCACGGCAAGCGTCTGGATTGGATCAAGCCTTATACCAAGGTCAAGAATACCAGCTTTGAGCCAGGCAATATCAACATCAAATGGTTCGAAGACGGCACGCTGAACGTTGCCGCCAACTGTATCGACCGCCATCTGGCCACTCGTGGCGATCAGACCGCGATCATCTTTGAACCCGATGATCCCGAAGAAGAAGCCCAGCACATCACCTATAAGCAGCTGCACGCCAGCGTTTGCAAAATGGCCAACATCCTCGAGGATCTGGGCGTGCGCAAAGGCGACCGGGTCGTTCTGTATCTCCCGATGATCCCTGAAGCCGCCTATGCGATGTTGGCCTGTGCCCGTATCGGCGCGATCCACTCGATCGTGTTCGCCGGTTTCTCGCCCGATGCTCTGTCCGCGCGGATCAACGGGTCCGACGCCAAGGTTGTGATCACCGCCGACTATGCCCCGCGCGGCGGCCGTAAGACTCCGTTGAAATCCAATGCCGACGCGGCCCTGCTGCACTGCAAGGATACCGTGAAATGTCTGGTCGTGAAACGCACTGGCGGTCAGACCACTTGGGTCGACGGTCGTGACTTCGATTATAACGAGCTGGCACTGGAAGCCGACGAATACTCGAAACCCGCCGAGATGAACGCCGAAGATCCGCTGTTCATCCTGTATACCTCGGGTTCGACCGGTCAGCCGAAGGGTGTCGTTCACTGCACCGGCGGCTATCTGCTGTATGCGGCGATCACGCACGAATATGTCTTTGATTATCACGAAGGCGACGTCTACTGGTGTACCGCTGACGTGGGTTGGGTCACTGGCCACAGCTATATCGTCTATGGTCCGCTGGCCAATGGCGCCACGACCGTGATGTTCGAAGGTGTGCCGACCTACCCGGATGCCTCGCGCTTCTGGCAGGTGTGCGAAAAGCACAAGGTCAACCAGTTCTACACCGCACCGACCGCGCTGCGCGCATTGATGGGGCAGGGCAACGAGTTTGTTGAGAAATGCGACCTGAGCAGCCTGAAAGTTCTGGGGACCGTGGGCGAACCGATCAACCCCGAAGCCTGGAACTGGTACAATGACGTCATCGGCAAGGGCAAATGCCCGATCGTTGACACCTGGTGGCAGACTGAAACCGGCGGTCACCTGCTGACACCGCTGCCCGGCGCCCACGCGTTGAAGCCCGGCTCGGCGATGAAGCCCTTCTTTGGTGTTAAGCCCGTCGTTCTGGACCCGCATTCGGGCGAAGAAATCGATACCTACCCGACCGAAGGCGTGCTGTGCATGGCCGACAGCTGGCCCTCGCAGATGCGCACCGTTTGGGGCGATCACGAGCGGTTCGAGAAGACCTACTTCTCGGATTACAAAGGCTACTACTTTGCGGGCGACGGCTGTAAGCGCGACGAAGATGGTGATTTCTGGATCACTGGTCGTGTTGATGACGTGATCAACGTGTCCGGCCACCGGATGGGCACCGCCGAAGTCGAAAGCGCGCTGGTGGCTCATGCTGCCGTGGCCGAGGCTGCTGTTGTTGGCTATCCGCACGACATCAAAGGGCAGGGCATCTATTGCTACGTCACTCTGATGAATGATGTTGAGCCGACCGAGGCGCTGTACAAAGAGCTGCGCACCTGGGTCCGCACCGAGATTGGCCCGATTGCCAGCCCGGATGTCATCCAATGGTCGCCGGGCCTGCCGAAAACCCGTTCGGGAAAAATCATGCGCCGTATCCTGCGCAAGATTGCCGAGAACGACTTCGGTAGCTTGGGCGATACATCGACCCTGGCTGATCCGTCGGTCGTGGACGAGCTGATCGAAAACCGTCAGAACAAGGGTTAAGTTTTCATGACTGATACCCCCGCCGTTCTGATCCTTCTCGGGCCTCCGGGCGCCGGGAAGGGCACTCAAGCCCGTGTTCTCGAAGAGAAATTCGGCCTGGTTCAATTGTCCACAGGTGATCTGTTGCGCGCGGCTGTGGCCGCGGGCACCGAGTCTGGTAAAGCCGCAAAAGCCGTTATGGAAGCGGGTGAGTTGGTGAGCGATGACATCGTCATCGCGATCCTGGGCGACCGTCTGGCCGAAGCTGATTGCGCCAAGGGCGTGATTTTGGATGGCTTCCCGCGCACGACCGTACAGGCCGGCGCGCTGGATACGCTGCTGTCGAAAAGTGGACAGAAAATCAACGCTGCCATCAGCCTAGATGTTGATGATGCAGCCATGGTGACCCGGATTTCGGGTCGCTACACCTGCGCCGATTGCGGCGAGGGCTATCACGATAGCTTTAAGCAGCCCGCGCAGGCTGGTGTGTGTGACAAGTGTGGCGGGACGGACATGAAACGTCGCGCCGATGATAACGCCGAAACGGTGGCAAGCCGCCTGGAAGCCTATCACGCTCAGACCGCACCGTTGATCGCCTATTACGGCGACAAGGGAGTTTTGCAACGTATCGACGCCATGGGCGAAATCGACGCGATTGCAGAAGGGCTTGCGACCATCGTTTCGACCGCGATGGCGTAAGTTTCACCGCCCTGCCGCCTCTCATCTATCCGGCAGGGCTCAGGAGGAAGAGGAGGACCCGCGTTATGGCGGATCAAAACACTACAAGTGCGTCCGACAAGGCCTATTGGTCAGCGAACGTACGCATCATTCTGATTAGTCTGGTTATTTGGGCAATCGTGCCGTTTGGCTTTGGCATCCTGCTGCGTCCGATGCTGTCTGGCATTTCGGTTGGTGGTTCGGACCTGGGATTCTGGGTTGCTCAGCAAGGCAGCATCTTGGTGTTCCTGGCGCTGATCTTTAACTATGCATGGCGCATGAACAGCTTGGACCGTGAATTCGGCGTGGAAGAGGAATAATTCCATGGATCAGTTTACAATCAACCTGATTTTCGTGGGCGCATCGTTCGCCCTTTATATCGGTATCGCCATTTGGGCGCGCGCCGGTTCCACGTCGGAGTTCTATGCTGCTGGTCGCGGCGTGCACCCCGTCACCAACGGTATGGCGACTGCCGCTGACTGGATGTCGGCTGCGTCGTTCATCTCGATGGCCGGTCTGATCGCGTTTACCGGCTACGATAACTCGACGTTCCTGATGGGCTGGACCGGTGGCTATGTGCTTCTGGCTCTGCTGCTGGCACCGTACCTGCGTAAGTTTGGCAAGTTCACCGTGTCGGAATTCATCGGCGACCGTTTCTACAGCCCGACCGCGCGTCTGGTTGCAGTGATCTGTCTGATCGTTGCGTCGACCACCTATGTTATCGGTCAGATGACCGGTGTGGGCGTGGCCTTTGGCCGCTTCCTGGAAGTGGACAACACCACCGGTCTGCTGATCGGCGCCTGTGTTGTGTTCGCTTACGCCGTGTTTGGCGGGATGAAGGGTGTGACATACACCCAGGTTGCTCAGTACGTCGTGCTGATCATGGCCTACACCATCCCGGCGATCTTCATCTCGCTGCAGCTGACTGGTAACCCGATCCCGGCCCTGGGCCTGTTCGGCGACCATGCTGCCTCGGGCGAGCCGCTGCTGGCCAAACTGGACGCCATTGTCCGCGAACTGGGCTTCAACGAGTACACCGCACACCACGCCGACACCTTCAACATGGTGCTGTTCACCCTGTCGCTGATGATCGGTACTGCGGGTCTGCCCCACGTTATCATGCGCTTCTTTACCGTGCCGCGTGTTGCTGATGCACGTTGGTCGGCTGGCTGGGCACTGGTGTTCATCGCCCTGCTGTATCTGACGGCTCCTGCTGTTGGTGCCATGGCGCGTCTGAACATCTCGGAAATGATGTGGCCGAACGGCGGCATCAATGGTGGTGCTGTGACGGTCGAACAGATCGAAACTGAAGACCGCTATGCGTGGATGTCGACTTGGGAAAAAACCGGTCTGCTGGCTTGGGAAGACAAGAACGGCGACGGTGCAATCCAGTACTACAACGACAAGAACGCCGACCTTCAGGCAATGGCTGCCGAAAAAGGCTGGACCGGTAACGAGCTGACCAAGTTCAACCGCGACATCCTGGTTCTGGCCAACCCTGAGATCGCGAACCTGCCAAGCTGGGTTATCGGTCTGGTTGCTGCTGGTGGTCTTGCGGCTGCTCTGTCGACGGCTGCTGGTCTGCTGCTGGCAATCTCGTCGGCTGTGTCTCACGACCTGATCAAAGGCTCGCTGAACCCGAATATCTCGGAAAAAGGCGAACTGATGTCGGCACGTGTGGCGATGGCTGTTGCGATTGCTGTTGCGACCTACCTGGGTCTGAACCCTCCGGGCTTTGCCGCTCAAACCGTGGCTCTGGCCTTCGGTCTGGCTGCTGCATCGATCTTCCCGGCGCTGATGATGGGGATCTTCTCGAAGAAGATCAACAACAAGGGCGCCGTGGCTGGCATGCTGGCCGGTCTGGTCGTGACCCTGGTTTACATCTTCCTGCACAAGGGCTGGTTCTTCGTTCCCGGCACCAACAGCTTCAGCGATGCTGATCCGCTGCTGGGTACTGTGAAGTCCACTTCGTTCGGTGCTATCGGTGCGGCAATCAACTTCATTGTTGCCTACATCGTTGCCAGCTCGACCGAGGAAACCCCGCAAGAGATCAAAGACCTGGTCGAAAGCGTCCGCGTGCCTCGTGGCGCCGGTGCTGCTCAGGATCACTAAGATCATCGGGCAGGGGCACATGAAGTTTGTGCTGCCCCTGCCATGAGACCGATCCCGCCCGGTGCAAATTGGGCGGGATTATTTTTACCCAAGCGGTTGATTTTCCTATTAATATGAGGTGGATCAAATCGCGGCCTGTCTTGGTCAGAGTACCCTCTGAGCGATTGCAGTGCCCACAGGAGCCGTTCATGCCTTCGCGCCTTCCAGACCTTCACCGTTTCCTGACGTCGGTTCATCCGTATGATTCATTGTCCCCTGAAATGTTGGAGCGGCTTACCGACAGTTTCGAGCTGCGCGAGTTCGCCGCCCAGGACGCTGTCTATGCGTTTGGCGACACTTTAGAAGGCCTTTACCTTGTCTATCAGGGACAGGTCGAGGTCCGCGATGAAAACGATGTGGCCGTGTCCATTTTGGGGGTGCGCAACTCCTTCGGAGAGCGCGGCCTGACCCGGGATGGCGTTGCAGCGACCAGTGCCCGCGCGACCGAAGATACGATCCTGCTGATGCTGCCCGCTGCTGATTTTCATAAGCTGTTGGCTGACCACGAACCTGCGCGACGGTTTTTTGACCGCTCTCGTACCGAAAAACCGCGCGGCAATGATCTGGCCACCAGCCGGGTGGATACATTGATGGCGCGCAACCCGATGACCTGTGCGCCCGACACCAATGTTCAGGACGCCGCGCGGATCATGCGGGACAAGGGGATTTCTTCGCTCTGCATTACGGAATCAGACCGGCTGTCAGGTATCCTGACCGTGCGCGACCTGTCCGGCAAAGCGCTGGCCGAGGCGATGCCGCTGACCACCTTGGTCAGCGAGATCATGACGCGCGACCCGATTTCTTTGGCACCCAGTTCGATTGGCTCGGATGTGCTGCATGTCATGATGGAGCGCAAGATTGGGCACGTTCCGATCTGCGAAAACGGTAAGCTGGTGGGGATTGTGACCCAAACCGATCTGACCCGTTTCCAGGCCGTGTCCTCGGCCGAGCTGGTGTCTGAAATCGCCCATGCCCGTACGGCCAAGGAAATGGCCAGTGTGACCGCCCGCATTCCGCAGCTTCTTGTGCAACTGGTGGCGGGCGGAAACCGCCACGAGGTCGTCACGCGGCTGATCACAGATATTGCCGACACGGCGACCCGCCGCTTGCTGATGCTGGCCGAGGAAAAACTGGGCAAACCTCCAGTGCCGTATCTTTGGTTGGCCTGCGGCTCTCAGGGGCGGCAAGAGCAGACCGGAGTCAGTGATCAGGATAACTGTTTGTTCCTGGATGATGCGGCGACCGAATCCGACATGCAGTACTTTGCCGACATGGCGAATTTCGTCTGCGATGGCCTGAATGAATGCGGCTATGTTTATTGTCCCGGCGAGATGATGGCCACCAATCCCAAATGGTGCCAACCCGTCCGGGTATGGAAAGACTATTTTTCGGGGTGGATTCAAACACCTGATCCGATGGCGCAAATGCTGGCCAGTGTGATGTTTGATTTGCGTCCAATCGGCGGTGCCAGCGCTCTGTTCGCAGATCTGCAAGAGGCGACGCTGAAAGCAGCCAACGACAACTCGATTTTCGTGGCGCATATGATTGGCAATTCGCTGAAACATACGCCGCCGCTTGGGCTGCTGCGGGGCTTTGCTACTATCCGTTCAGGAGAGCACAAAAACACACTGGACATGAAGCACAATGGTGTTGTGCCGATTGTTGATTTGGGACGGGTTTATGCGTTGCAAGGACGGCTGGAGGCTGTGAACACACGGGCCCGACTGGAGGCAGCAGGCCAGGCAGGAGTGCTGAGCACCTCTGGGGCGCGGGATCTTTTGGATGCCTACGATCTGATCGCGGAAACGCGGTTATTGCACCAAGCACGTCAGATCAAACGGGGAGAGGCGCCAGACAACTATATGGAGCTGGCCGAACTGTCAGACTTTGAGCGCAGCCACCTGCGCAACGCCTTTGTGGTGGTGAAAAGCCTGCAATCGGCCGTCGGACACGGGAAAGGTGCTGTGGGCTAGGGCAACGTCCACCACAGCTGGGAGGAGAGAATATGTTTCTGGAATTGATCGCGACATTCGTGGCGGGCTTTGCTGCTGCGGGGATTATGATGGTGATCAACCGCTCGACGGGGGGGCGTTTGCCGAAATGGCTGACTCCGGTGGCGGCGGGCGCGGCGATGATCGCCGCAACCATTTCCAGTGAATACAGTTGGTATAACCGGACTGCGAATTCTCTGCCCGAGGGGTTGGTAATTGCGCAGACGGTCGAGGGTAAGGCCCTGTATCGCCCCTGGACCTATGCGGTCCCGTATGTCGAACGCTTTGTGGCGGTCGATGTGGGCACCGCGCGCCGCAACGAGGCGCAGCCCGGTTTGGTGCTGGTCGATCTGATTTTCTTTGGCCGCTGGCAACCCGTCCGGCAGTTGGCTGTGCTGTTCGACTGTGCCCAAAACCGCCAGACATTGGTGCCGGACACCGCTCAGTTTGATGATTCCGGCGCGCTTATTGATGCCAATTGGGGGGCTATTCCCGCCGACGCCCCAGAGTTCCTTGTCGCCTGTGGAGCAAAGTGATGTTCACAAAACTAAGCCTACGTATCCGTATTTTTCTGTTTTTCGTCCTTATGGGGCTTGGTGGTGTGGCGCTGTTTTTTGTGGCGCTCTACGTTGGCTATAACAAGGCGCTTGGCGGGGATGTCAGCTCGGGGTTCATCTTGTCGGCAACGATCGCCGGGTTTGGTCTTCTGGGCTTGTCGGTTGGCGTCTGGTTGTTGTTTGACGAAAACGTCGCCAAGCCGATCGAACAGCTGGCTGCCGGACTGCGCGCGCGTGCCCATGCGGGTGTGGATGGTGGGGTCCATGCGGCGACCGCCAAATATCTGGGCGATCTGGCCCCCGCAGCCGAGGCCGTCGCGCGGCAACTGTCGGAAACGACGGTGCATACCGCCAGCGCCATCGCCGCCCAGACCGAGCGTCTGACAGCGGAGCGCGACCGTCTGACCGCGCTTCTGACAGAGATCCCGGTGGCGACTGTGGTGGTCAATCCGGGGCATCAGATTGTGCTGTATGACGGGCAGGCAGCGGCGGTTCTGGCGCAGGTTCACACGCCCCGGCTGAACGCTATGATCTTTGACTATTTCGAAAAGCCCGCGCTCGAGGCCGCGTGGGCCAAGATGTCGAAACAGGGCAAGGAGGTTTCCTTCAGTGCTAACGGGGCAGAGTGCGAGCAAACCTATGATCTGCGGATGAAGCCGCTTGAGCAGGGTTCGGGGTATTTGCTGCTGATTGATGGCGCCGAGTCGCATATCGACCCGTCTGCCGCGCGTCCTCTGATCTATGATTTCGATCTTTTAGATCAAGACAGCGGCACCAGCGCCGACGCGACCTGCTTGTCAGATCTGACCTATGTGGTGTTCGATACAGAAACCACAGGGCTATTGCCGCATAAGGATGAGATCGTTCAGATCGGTGCGGTACGTGTGGTGCGGGGCAAGATTGTTCCGGGGGAACAGATCGATACGCTGGTTGATCCACAGATGCCGATCCCGGTGGCCTCGACCAAGGTGCATGGGGTGAGCGACGCCATGGTTGTCGGCGCGCCACTGATTGATACAGCCGCCCGGGATTTCCATCGTTTCGCGCGGGATGCGGTGATCGTGGCACATAATGCGCCCTTTGACATGGCCTTTATGCATCGGCACGGCAAACGGCTGGGGCTCGAGTGGACACACCCTATTCTGGATACCGTCCTGGTGTCGGCAGTTCTGTTCGGCGCCAGTCAGACGCACACGCTGGATGCGCTTTGTGATCGGTTGGGTGTTGTCATTCCCGAGGCGCTGCGCCACACGGCGATGGGGGATGCCTATGCCACCGCCGAAGTCCTGTGTCGGATGCTGCCGATGATGGAGGCGCGCGGGATCAGGACTTTTGGCGATATGCTGGCCGAAACGCGCAAACACGGTCGCCTGCTGGAAGACCTGAACTAAGCGTCGCGGGAATACCTCAGACGCGCGCCATTTGCGCCGCAATCGCGGGGCACTCTTTGTCAGTGCCCATTCCTGTCGGAGACCGCGATGCCCCGCAAAGACGTGCCCAACCATGTGCGCGACAGTCTTGAAAAACACGCTCGTTTATTTGAACTGATCCGCCAGCAAAATCTGATCGCCTCGCGCCGTGTCGGGCGCAAGACCCGTCCGCTGGACGAGCCGGTCGAGGCCGCGTTTCTGGCGGCAGCCGACGCGTCGTTGATGTCTGGAACCGGCGGGTATCTTTGAGGCTTAGCCTCGGAAACCCGTGGCAATCACGAATTTTTCGGAACTATCCGCGCGCGACGCTGGTGGTTTTACGTTCACGACCTTGGTGAATTTCTGCTTCAACAGTTTTTGCAGATCACCCTCGGCTCCGCCTGCCAGGACCTTGGCAACAAAGGTGCCGCCTTCCTCCAGTACATCAAAGGCGAAATAGGCGGCGGCCTCGCACAGGGCGATGATGCGCAAGTGGTCGGTCTGCTTATGCCCAGAGCTGGACGCTGCCATGTCCGACATCACGACGTCAGCCTTGCCGTTCAGCCATTCCTTGACCTGTAGGTCCGCGTCGTCCTCCATGAAGTCCAACTGGTGGATTTCGGCGCCGGCGATGGCCTCGACCTCTTGCAGATCGACCCCCAGCACGGTGCCGACACGTTTGCCTTGTTTTTCGCCCAGGGCGTTGACGCGTTTCACAGCCACCTGACACCAGCCGCCGGGGGCGCAGCCCAGATCAACGACACGAGCGCCGGGGACCAGAAAGCGGAATTTCTCGTCCAGTTCGAGGATCTTGAAGGCCGCGCGACCGCGATAGCCTTCGGTGCGGGCGCGTTTTACATAGGGGTCGTTCAACTGCCGCTGCAACCAGCGGGTCGAACTAAGCGTACGTCCGCGAGCGGTTTTCACTTTGACCTTCAGGTCCCGCTGACCGCGTCCCGATGTGTTCTTGCCGGTGGGTGTCTTTGCCATTGGGTGCCTCGTGTCTGGTTCGGGTCGCTTATCGGGTCTTTGGGGCTGGAGCAAGGGGATCCGGGGGATCACCCCCGTAACGCCAGGACCGCGCCGCCGCCAATCATTGCTGTTCCGCCCAGTTGATCCGCGCGTTTGCCTGCGTTCGGGCCGTGCCATACCTGACCCAACCGGGACGCCAATAAAACATAGGCGGACAGCACTGTTCCTGCAACTGCCAGCGCAGTCGCGCCCAGGGTGAGGAACTGCATAAAGGCGGGGGCGGATGGATCAATGAACTGTGCTGTGAAGGCCAGGAAGAATCCGTTGGCCTTGGGGTTCAGGATACCCGTCAGCAAACCCGACCCAAACCCGTTTGAACGCGTCTTTGCCTGGGGCCGCCCCGCATTGCGCAATTGCCGCCAGCCCAGGGCAATCAGATAGGCAACGCCCAGCCATTTCACTGCGGCAAAGGCCAGATCTGACATGGCCAGAATGGTGCCCAACCCGGCAAATCCCAGGCTCATCATCATAAGACCGCCGACAAGGTCGCCGAAGACGCAGCGCAGCCCGGTGCGGGGCCCGTGCGCCAGCGTTTGCCCCGTGACCATCAGAACCGATGGCCCCGGAATGGCAGAAAACAACGCATAGGTCACTGCGAAGGTCAGCCATAGATCCAGCGCCATTGTGCTCTCCTCAGAAGGGGCCGTCTTCTAACACGCCATCGGCGCTCATCTGAGCATAGAGCAGCCCTTCGCGCAGACCGCGGTCTGCCACAGACAGCCGGTCCGTGGGCCAGCACCGCAACAAGGCCTGAAGGATCGCAGCCCCAGACATAATCAAAGCGTGGCGGTCCTGGCCGATGCGCGGATCGCGGCGCCGACCTGCTGGGCCCAGATCCAGATAGCCCCGGATCACCTTGTCGATCTGGTCCGAGGTCATGCGCAGCCCGTCCACCTTGGTTCGGTCATAGCGTTTCAATCCCAGATGTGAGGCGGCGACAGTTGTGACCGTGCCGCTGGTGCCGACGATCTGGAACCCTTCGCGGGCCTGTTCATCTGCATAGGGCGCGAATTCGGCCAGGTGTTCCTCGAAATACCAGCTCATCAATGCGAACCTGGCCGAGTCATCTTCGACGTCATTGAACTGATCGCGCAACGTGGCCACGCCCAGCGGTACGCTGATCCAGTCCACGACCTTGGCCGCAGGGAAGGGGCTGCCTTGATTGTGGAACCCTGCGTGCAGGCGCATGATCGCGCGCGGACGGTCACGCCGGGGGACCGAGCACAGATCAATCCACACAAGTTCAGTCGAGCCACCGCCGATATCCACCACCAACAGCTGCTCAGTCCGGGTGCTGACCAGCGGGGCACAGGAAATCACGGCCAGGCGGGCCTCTTCTTCGGGCTGGATGATCTCCAGCTTCATGCCGGTTTCGCGGCGGACCTTGCGGATGAAATCCTGCGCGTTGGTCGCCCTGCGGCAGGCCTCGGTTGTGACCAAGCGCATGCGTTTGACTTTGTGGCGCTTCAGTTTTTGCTGACAGATGCGCAAAGCCTGTACCGTTCGCCCCATCGAGGCGCGGCTAAGCTTGCCAGTGCTTTCAAGACCCGCGCCCAGTTGCACGGATTTCGAAAAACTGTCTACCACGTGGAACTGACTGCCCTTGGGTTGGGCAATCAGCATGCGGCAGCTATTCGTTCCCAGATCCAGCGCGGCATACAGCTCGGCCGGGTCCGGTGGTTTGGGCGCGGGGCTCTCAACCGGTTTCGGGAATGCGCCCGCACCTTTGGGACGCTTGGGCGCCATAGGATACGCCCTCCATTTTCAAGTTAGGTTCAACGTAGTCAACTCGACCGACCCGCGCAAGGACTGCCGTGGGGCTCATGATGATGTTTAGGATTTTTCCGATGCTGGCTGCTGGCCCTAAGGGGGCGGCTGCGGATAAAAGGGCAACGTCGCAGAGTGCAGATGTTCTGTCGAAAACGGCCCTTATGTCGCAATTGGGCTGTTCTACAGATGGGTCATAGGAAACAGGGGAATCAATCGTATGCCAGAAGTCACCATCGTTTATTGGCGGGACATCCCCGCACAGGTGATCGTCGGCAAGGGCCGCCGCGGTGCGAAAAAGCAGCTGTCGGAACGGTTTGAACAAGCGATTGACCGCGCCGCCATGAAGATCGGGGCGTCCGATACTGACGCGTACCTGGCGGAATGGCGCAAGGCTTCCCCGTATCCGGTCGAGGGTGACCCCTCGGATGTTGTCGAGGCCGAAGCCGCAAAGCTGGAGGCCGAATTCGATCAGATCCGCCTGAAGGAGCTGATCGCCAATGACGGATGGGCATGACCCCCTCTGCGCTATGGGAGGCCGCGATGGCTTTGCTTAACTTCAAGAAACGCGACCAGACCGCGCGCCCCGTTACCCCTCAGGTCGAGTCCTTGCTTAAGGATTATTCGATCGAAGTGATGCCGCGCACGGCCGAGAAGGTTGAAAATTTCCGCGATATTCTGCCCGAAGGCACGCGCGTATACATCGCCCATATCGACGGCACTCCGATTGACGACATGATCGCGACGGCTGCGCGTCTGACGGATGACGGGTTCAACGTGATGCCGCATTTCCCGGCGCGTATCATTCAGGACGTCGCGACGCTGGAAAACTGGATTACGCGTTACCAATGCGAGGCGGGCGTGAAGCAGGCGTTGCTGCTGGCAGGTGGCGTGGCCGATCCTGTCGGGGATTTCCATTCCTCGATGCAGTTGTTGGAAACGGGGCTGTTTGACAAGGCCGGGTTTACCCGCCTGCATGTGGCTGGCCACCCCGAGGGCAATCGCGACATCGACACTGATGGCGGTGACGCATTGGTGATGGACGCTCTGCGCTGGAAACAGGCATTCTTGGACCGAACGGATGCGGATATGGCGCTGGCCACGCAGTTCTGTTTCGACGCAAAACCAATCATCAATTGGGCCGACCGCCTGAAAGCCGAGGGTATCAACCTGCCGATCCATATTGGTATCGCGGGACCGGCCAAATTGCAGACGCTGATCCGCTTTGCGATTGCGTGCGGTGTCGGTCCTTCGCTGAAGGTGCTGCAAAAACGCGCGATGGATGTAAGCAAGCTGCTGCTGCCTTATGAACCCACAGATGTGATTGCTGATCTGGCCGCGCACAAGGCCGCGAACCCTGATTTCAACATCACCAATGTCCACTTCTTCCCGCTGGGTGGTATCAAAACCAACGCGCAGTGGGCTATAGATCACGGCGGCACCAGTGGCGTGCCCGCCAGCCAACAAGGATGAGAAATGACCCGCACTATCGTTGAATCCAAAACGAAAACCGCCATCATCGGTTTCGATCAGCCGTTCTGCGTGATCGGAGAGCGGATCAATCCCACTGGCCGCAAGAAACTGGCCGCCGAGCTGGAGATGGATGATTTTTCCACGGTCGAGGCCGACGCAATCGCGCAGGTCGCCGCTGGCGCTACGATCCTGGACATCAACTCGGGCGCGGTGTTTTCCAACAAAATGGCCGAGGACCCGCGCTATGCCGACAATAACTTTGTCGAACCCGCGCTGATGAAGGCCCTGATTGAACGGGTGCAGGCGATTGTTGATGTGCCATTGTGCATCGACAGCTCGGTCCCTGGCGCGCTGGAGGAGGGCCTGAAAGCCTGCGAAGGTCGCCCGTTGTTGAACTCGGTCACGGGCGAAGAGGAACGCCTGGATCTGGTTTTGCCGCTGGTCAAGAAATATAACGTGCCGGTGGTCGCCATCTCCAACGATGACACCGGAATTTCCGAAGACCCGGATGTCCGGTTTGAGGTGGCCCGCAAGATCGTTCAACGCGCCGCGGATTTCGGCATTCCGGCGCATGATATTGTGGTTGACCCGCTGGTGATGCCGATCGGCGCAATGGCAACGGCCGGTCATCAGGTGTTCACCTTGGTGCGGCGTCTGCGCGAAGAGCTGGGCGTGAACACGACTTGCGGCGCCTCGAACATCAGCTTTGGCCTGCCCAATCGACACGGGATCAACAACGCCTTTCTGCCGATGGCCATGGGGGCGGGCATGACCAGTGCGATCATGAATCCGGTGATGCTGCCGGTGACGCAAAAGGCCATCGCCGAGAAAAAAGCCGCAGTCGAAGCCGCAGGCATCGTGTTGCCCGAAGGCATGGATGATCAGGCTTTTGTCACTCTGTTCGGTCTGGGGTCGACCAAGCCGCGCCCCGGTAAGGAAATGGAGGCGATCCGCGCCGCCAACTTGTTGACCAACAATGACCCGCATGGCGGCGAGTGGATCAATTTCAACAAGGTGCCTGGCGCTGACGGTGCGGCCGGTGGTCGTCGCGGCGGTGGTCGTCGTCGCCGGGGATAATTCTTGATTGCATAGTGCAAGGGTCCTTGGATCTGCCAAGCCCCTTACCGGATGTGTGGAAGAAAATGTTTCGGTTGGCCACGATGTGGCCAACCTTATCCTTAGAAACTTGACTTGAACGAATCCACGAATGGAGATGTCAGGTGAAGTCTGTCTCGCAAAAATCTGCGACAGCCTCAAAACGCCGAATCCCACTTTCGTTTTTCGGAGTGGATGTGAACTTTTGCCGGAACGCGCAATGCGCCCATTTCGGTGTTCAGCCAGATCCCCGCGACGGCAGGGGAGGCGGGCTTGTGTCTGCCAATGCCAACTTTCCTCGTGGCGAAGTGGGCGGCACTGGTGACAAAAAATACTTTAAGTGCGGCTCCTGCGGTCAGGAATCTGTAATCAAGAACAACCTGCCATTGCCGAAGAGTACACACGCTTACGGCGTTTGCAACGCTTCAACGGAAAGGCGTGCAGCAACGAAGGATGCCCGTCGTGCGGAAAGACGTTGGAAACTTGGCCGGAGCTCTACTGAAGAGTGGGCGAACCAAGGCTGGGCATCAGCGTTACGCCTGTAAGCGGTGTAGATCGACGTTCACCATCGGGCATCCAGCGCGCAACCATCGCCGGCAATCGAAGAACGGACAGATATTGAAGCTACTCGTTCACGGAACCTCATTGTCGAAGATCACAGAAATCGCTGATGTTGCGCCGCGTGATGTCTACCGGAAGCTGGATTTCATTTACGATAAGGTTCGGGAGTTCACCTACCGGCGCGAAGGCGCCCTCCGCGACGTCGACTGGGAGAGATATGGCCGCCGCTTTGCTACTGACAGCCAGACACTGACCCTCAACTGGCCCAACCGCAAGAAACGCGCCTCCGTGGCGGTGCAGCACCTATGCGCTGCCCACGCAAACTCCGGCTTCATTGTCTTCGGGCACCTCCAGTTCGACCCTGCGGGCGATATGGCGCAGATCGAGGAAGGCATGGCGGCCAAATGGGGATCTGGGGAAGGACCGCTGTTGGAGACACCATGGACGCCTT
Organism: Thalassovita sp.; assembly: GCA_029212905.1. Taxonomy (GTDB): domain Bacteria; phylum Pseudomonadota; class Alphaproteobacteria; order Rhodobacterales; family Rhodobacteraceae; genus Thalassobius. The sequence continues at coordinate 263,475 of JARGPB010000001.1, read as the reverse complement.
TGGACCGCTTCCGAGTTCAAGAAATACCTCGATGACATCACCGCAGGCGTCGAGATCGCCTCCCGAGATCCTGGCGGATGTCGATCTCGGGCTTCAACTGCCCCACGAAGGAGGCCTCGTGCGCCAGGACATCCAGCAATATGCCCACGCGCTGGTGCTCCGGCGAATGGTGTCGAAATCCGACAGCCGCTTCTTCTTCGTCCAGGACGGCGACGCCGATCTCAGTAAGGCTTTTCTTACAGCTTTCGCACCAGAGGTGGCAGCAGGCCGTGTCGACGTGGCCACAGTTTCTTTCTCAAAATACGAGTTTAACGATACACGCGAGGCGTTATACGCCCAAGGGAGCCGGGACTTGCGCAACGATCTGAACCTGACGGCACATCAGCTCAATTGCCTTCCGGAGTTCGTGTTGAATGAGGAAATCGACAGGGAGATTGTGAAGCGACTTATTGGCCGAGCCCTCGGCTCTCTCTTCGAATGGCCTTATCACACAAAGTCCGAGCCCGCACGTGTCATTGATCTCAAAACGGATCGTTCGGGTCTCTCGACAGAGCGTTGCGCGAGGTTGATGCGCCTCGCCACCCTTCGGAGCGTCGATAGCTATTTCCACAAGATTCGCAGCAATGTGCGGCCAGAATCCCGCCCAATCTCAACACCAATCGCGAATGGCCGGACCTGGGATCGCCACTTCCTCTACAAGCCGGAGATGCTTGTGAAGATCATCGAGATCTACCGCTTCCATCACAACTGGATGGGATCGCGCGACACAAAGAGGACCCCGGCAATGAAGCTCGGTCCCGCCAAAGACAAGGTCTACGAGCGCGACCTGTTCGGGGAATGAGTGCTAGGGTGAGCTGCAAAGCAAAAGGCAGCGCAAGGTATCCACATATTCAGCAAAGTCGTTGATCAGTCCCTAAGTAAGACTGGATGCGATGGCACGAGCAGGGATTCAAGGACACAAGCCTGAACTTCTTGGGTAAACCTGATCGCGTGGTTAAGTCATATCCGACGTACGTCGTGGGGCAAGCTGTCATGACAGGCGCCACCCAGATCTGGAAAAACCAGTCGGCATCCAGAGTGTCGTCGTGTCATATTATGGTTGCACGTATGGCTCCCTCAGAAATATGTTATACTGCATTGATTGTCATCGGCACAGATTTCTTAAATTATACCGTAACCACGCGGTTGCCACCGCAGCTTACGCGGCTTGAGTGTTCGTCACGGATGCCATCGGCACCCAGTTCCACGGGAGCAATTCATCAAGCCTGTTGATCTTGTGATCGTGGATGTCAGCGAGATATGCCAGCGGGTCCAGGCCGTTCAGTTTGGCAGTTTCAATGACGGTCATCGCACGTGCGAGGGTTTCTGCACCGGTGTCGGCGCCCGCGAAGAGCCAGTTTTTTCTGCCGATTCCAATCGGACGCAGGGCACGCTCAGCGGCATTGTTGTCGATAGCTACACGCCCGTTGGACAGAAACAGACTGAAACTGAGACCATAACGGAAGGCCCTGGCCAGATCACTTTTGCCCGGAATGCGCAGAAGCTGCTGTTCGGACCAGGCAAAGAAAGCCTCGACCTTGGGCCGACTGAGCTTTTGACGCGCCGCATAGCGGACGTCAGCGGGCTGACCGTTGATGTCGCGCTCAATGTCGTAGAACTTGCCGATCCGATCGAGTGCCTCGCGGGCGATCTCGGATTTGGTCGAGGACCAGAAGTCGTGGAAGTCGCGCCGCAGGTGAGCCCAGCAGGACGCCTCGCGCAAGCGCGGTTTGCCACTGGGTTCAGGCGCGTAGAGCTTGGCATACCCTTTGTATCCATCCGCTTGCAGGATGCCGCGCGCATCAGTCAGATGGCTGAGGACATGCTCTTCTTTCCAATCTGGCGCAAAGCGATAGACCGCACCTGGCGGCAATGCCCCGGCCCAGGGTCGCTGGTCGCGCACATAGGCCCAGATCCGGCCTTGTCTGACACCATTGCCAAGTCCCTTGTCACGCAGGCTGCGGTCGAGCACCCGGATGGGTGTGTCGTCTGCATGCAGCAGGTCGCTGCCCATGATGTCCGCCTCGATCCTTTCGATCAGCGGCTGCAAGGTCTTCATGGCCCGTCCGCACCAGCCGACCAGCGTGCTTTCGGGGATATCCGCCCCCATGCGGGCAAAGATCTCGTGCTGGCGATACAAAGGCAAATGGTCGTCGAACTTCGAGACCAACACATGCAGCAGGCTCGGCCCTGCCATGCTGCCCGGGATCGGACGGCTGGGGGCTGGTTCCTGCACCATCCGCTCACAACGGCGGCAGGACTTCTTGATCCTAGCGATCTGGATGACCTTCATCTGGGCGGCGATCATACAGCAGTTCGCTGACATCCTCACCCACCACACGCAGATCGCCGCCACAGTCGGGGCAGCAGGCACCGGGGTCCAGTTCACGGCGTTCGCGCGGGGTCGTGTCCGAGACACGCGGGCGGCGGCGCAAAGCAGGCGCATCGGCAGCGTCCGGTGATGGCTCATCATGCCCCTCGTTCATAGGCGCATCATCGTCTTCTGCAACCGCCACCAGCAGGTCTTCGAGCGCTAGTTCCAACTGCTCAATCTCGCGTTCGATCTTTTCTGAAGATTTTCTGAAGGCCAGTTTCTGGAGCTTGGCGATCCGCAGACGCAGGGCCTGCACCAGCTGATCATGGACCCGCAATGTCGCCGATATCTTGGCGTTCTCTGCCGCGATCCGCGCATTCTCAGCCTGCAAAACGGCGATCATCGCGCAATTCAGCGGGATCATCGGGCAGATTTTCAGCAGGCTTTGGCATGCGCCTGACTACCAAAAATCAAGTCGAAGCACCATAGAAACAAAGCAAATTAAGCAGCAAAATCACCCCATCCGGGCAGGCGGAGCCCCCCAATCCGGACGCCGCCAGTCGATCCCTTCCCACAGCATCGTCAGCTGCGCCGAGGTCAGACGCATTGCCCCATCCTGGGCATTTGGCCAAGGGAAACGCCCTCGCTCAAGCGCCTTGTAATAGACGCAAAATCCCTGCCCATCCCAATAAAGCAACTTCAGCCGGTCACCACGACGACCTCGAAACGCAAAGACCGCACCACTGGCGGGCTTTTGCCACAAGACGCCCTGGGCCAACGCCGGCAGACCCGCGATCCCCTTGCGCATATCCGTCACACCACAGGCCAGATAAACACGCACACCGGTGCCGGGGCCGATCGTGCCCCATCCACCGCGCGGATCAGCCCCGACAGCGCAGCCGCTCCAACCCAAGAATTTCACCACGCATCGCAGACCCCGCATAAGACACGTCGTTAACGACGTAGTTAGCGACGTCTCTTAGAACATTGCCCCTCGGTCAGGCAGGCGGCGCCAATGGCGTGGTTACATTATACCAGAGCATCGCAAATCTTGGTTGCTTTCGCTTTCGTGACAAACAGTTCCCTCATTCAGGACAGCAATTGTCTGATCGAAGTGTTTCTCGAAACGCCAGTAGCTCCTTGGTTCGTCGTGAATGTAGCGAACCTTGTTTAGCTCCCAGTTACCCGGATCGAGGTCGAGTTCGTTGGCTGCGATCTCCTTGGCTTTTGTAATCTGCATCACACCATCTGGGTATGTGAGGCCCTCGAAGGAATATCTAATGTCATCTCGGCGGTAGTATTCCTGTTGACCGTAATATCCATACTTATTGATTCAAGAATTAACAGTTCCTGGAGCAGGATGAGGAAGATCGCCAACTATGCAAATATCGTCTCCAGAATATGATACAGTCAATTCCTGTATTCGCCAGTCAGGCATTAAGCCATCATAATATCGTCCATATCCGGGTCGATGAATTACCACAGGTAAGCCCGCAGCATCTTCGGCCGCTTTAAGCATGTCCAGCCTGATTCTTTTGGAGATCGTATCCCAAAGATAACTCGGGCTTCCCGGAAATATAAATTTTTCACTCATCGTAGATGCAAGAGTTTTACATGGATCATCTGTCCAAATTATAGGAGATGCCATGAAGCCGGATCTGCAATCTCCAGTTCTTATATCTGCCGTAATTCGGTATTCACCCCTTGCAATGTCGTCTGGGATATCAACGCGTAATGTCTTTCATAGAGGCCAAAATTTTAATTCCTCATTTATGAGGATTCAGTCTCTTCTCGAAGAGATTGAATTTCGAGGAGGGCTGACTTGATCCTTTATCGGATCGAGGTGGGCACGAATCTTCGCAGATAAGATGCTGGTTTTCATAACCTCAGCATAAATAGATTATTTCCCGCCTCTATTGCAACAATAAGAACATAGGCGCGAGAGCGGCGGTGGACATGTCTGGTTGAATCCAGGCTTCACGGGGGAAATCCGGGATCTAACCAGCAGAAGGTCCACCCAGGTGGTAAAACCAACCCAGAACCCATGATGATCCGACCCTATCGACCCGCTTCGCAGAAGGATCGCATGAAGCGAGAAACCGGGCGACAATTTCCGGTCGCCCGTGTCCTACAACTCGGAATGGCGCCTTCAATGCAAGGAAGTCCGTCCCATCGAGGGAGGGTCTGCGGGCGCCCGCCCACTCGAAGAATGAACGAAAAAGCGCGCTGTCAATGGCAGCGCGCAATCCTACACACATCCGGTAAGGGGCCTTGGATCTGCGGGGCCCTTTGTTTTTGCGAATGGTTCAGCTAGCGTGCGCAAAAGGCAGGAGCAGATGATGTTCGGACTGGTCGGAGATTTTGGCGGCACCAATTGCCGTTTGGCGTTGGCGCGTGCCGGGCAGGTGGAACAGACCAGCCAGCGTGTTTTTCGCAATGCGGATTTTGCCAGCCCGTTGGACGCGATTTCAGAGTATTTGTCGCAGATGGGGATCGAGCACCTGGGCGCGGTATGTCTGGGGGTGGCTGGGCCAGTGCAGGCAGGCAAGGTCCGTCTGACAAACTATCCTTGGGCGTTGTCCGAAACCGAGATCGCCAGCATAACGGGCGCGGGTGTTGTCACGCTATTGAATGATCTACAGGCGCAGGGATACGCGCTACATGCCTTGGCCGCAAAGGACCGGAGCCCGGTTGTCCAGGGCGCGATGGCCAACATCGAAGCGCCGCGCCTGATTGTGGCGATCGGGACGGGCGTCAACGCGGCGGTTGCCTTTCCGCAGGGGCGCCAGGTTTTCGTTCCCCCCTCGGAAAGTGGGCACATGGCCTTGCCGATCCGGGACGAAACCGACCTGAGCTTTGCGTCCTCTGTCCAGACCGAACTGGGGCATTGCCCGGTTGAGGCCGCGCTTTCGGGGCGGGGATTGGCCCGATTGTGGCAGTTCTTTGGTGGGCCAGCGGGACAGGACGGGGCCGCAGTCACGGCTGCGTTCGAGCAAGGTGACATGGCCGCCGATGCCGCGTTGCGTCAGGCGACACTCTATCTGGCGCGCTACTGCGCAGATTTGGCGTTGGTTCATTTGCCGTTGGGGGGGATCTATCTGGCTGGCAGTGTCGGTTTGGCTCTGGCTCCGCATCTGGGGCGGTTGGGGTTTGCCGAGGCGTTTCACCGGCCAGGGCCATATGCCGAGATCCACAGATCCATTCCGGTCTATGCCGTTCCTGACATGCAGCTGACGCTTGCGGGTTGTGCGACGCGTTTGTTGCAGGATCTGGGCTAGATCAGATCCAGATCGCGGCTCAGCATGGCTGCGTGGGTCCGGTTGCGCGCGTCCAGCTTGCGGCTGAGCGTTTTGACATGCAGCTTGATTGTGACTTCTTGCAGATCCAGATCCCGGGCGATTTCTTTGTTGGACTTTCCATCGCAAAGACCGCGCAGAACATCCCGCTCGCGGGGGGTCAGGTGGGGCGCATCGGGGTGGGTGCTTTCGCTCTCCAGGAACTGCCGAGGGGTATAGGTATCACCCGCCAGAATATGGCGCACTGCACTGATCAACGTTTCAGGCGCCATCGTCTTTGGCAGGAACCCACGGGCCCCGGCATCCAGTACCCGCCGCGCCACATCCGGCGAGGCCGTGCCGGAAATCATTGCAACTGGCATGGGAGCATTCGCCTCGATCACATCGGACAGCCCATCGGGCAGGCGCATGCCGGGCATGGTGTAGTCAAGCAATACCAAATCAAACGCCCCATGCGCCGCGATTTTCCCCATTGCACCGGGCAAATCTGAGCATTGGGTTATTTCAAACCCGGCAGAGTTGTGCAGATAGGTGGCGATGGTTTCGCGTACCAGGTCGTGATCATCGGCAATAAGGATACGTGTCATTTTCAAAATATCTAAGCGCTACAGAGCTTTAAAATTGGATTTGAGGCGCGCGACAGAGTAGGCCGTGCAGAGCGAACCGCATTGAACCTCTAACATAGCCTATCCATTTGCATAGTGCTATAGACTTGTTCCCAACCTGAGGTCAAAACACCTTATGGTCGGCGTTTCGGTTTCTTGGGGGTTGCGTATGAATTGGTCTCGGCACATCTGGGCATGGGTTGTTTTGGTGGTCAGTGTGATCAGTCCCCCCATGTCAGCGATCGCAGACTCGTCCTCCTCATTCGTGCTGGAAGTGGTTTTCCTGGACAAAAAGGAACAGCCTGTCAGTTCGATATCCCTGAGCATGGAAGAACTGATGGCGCTGCCAGTCGCCGAATTCGAGACAACAACGATCTGGTCCGAAGGAAAACAGCATTTCCGCGGCGTTTGGCTGTCGGATTTGATGGTGCATTTGAACATCGCCGAAGAGGACGTCTACCTGAGCGCGCTGAACGATTATCTGGTCGAATTTACGCCTGACGAAATCGTTCCGGGCGGTCCGCTGGTCGCTTACGAACGCAATGGAACCTCCATGAGCCCTCGTGACAAGGGGCCTTTGTGGGTCGTGTTCCCCTATGATCAGGACCCAAAGTTCCAGACAGAATCAGTTTTTGCCCAAAGCATTTGGCAATTGGACCGGATCGAGGTTTACCGCTAGTCTGACAAGGCAGACCCAGACAGGCGGAGCTAAATGGCCTCTTCACGGATTAAGGCGCGATGGATTCAGGGCGTATTTCTGACCAGTGTCAGTGTGTTCGCTTTGGGGCTTTTGGTGCCGCTTTGGCTTGAAGTGACAGACCGGCTTGAGCAGCTCCGCACGGCGCGTAGCGATACCGTGATTTGGACTGTTGTGCAGCTTGAAGTCGAATATCTGGAGTTTGAGATGGCGGCCAGGGCGCTGGAAACCCGGCGCGAAGAAGGGCTGCCAGAGCTTCGCCGTCGTTTCAATGTTCTGTACAGCAGAATTGGGACGCTCCAACAAAGCCCGCTGTATCGTGTTGCCATCACCGAGGCAGGAGAATTTCAAAACCTGGGCGTTCTTGTCTCTGGGGTCGAGGCATTGTTGCCCTTGATCGACGGTCCAGATGCCGATCTGGTTGAAAAACGTGGCCTTTTGATACAGCAGCTTTCAGCCCTGCATGTGCCGACACGACGGATTGTCGCCAACGGAAACTATGTGCTGACAACCCGGGCCGAAGTCGCACGGGAAGAGGCCGCAAAGCTGTTGTGGCGATTGGGTATCGTTTCGCTGATCTTGTTCAGCGGGCTGTTCGGCCTGGCTGCGCTGTTTTCGCGCCTGTACGTTATCTATAAACGCCGTGCCCGTGAAAATTTGATAACCAGCCAACGTCTTGCCACTGTGGTCACGACATCACCGGATGCGATCATTGTCACCGATGCGGATGGGAATATCAGTGATTTCAACCCGGCGGCAGTGTCTTTGCTGAACTATGAACGCGAAATCGCGCTGACCAAGCGTCTGTCCGATTTGATCCGTGATGAAACGGGGCAGCCGACCAGCCTGCCTGCGGCGCAGCGGGGTTTTTTTCGGCAACGCATGAGCGGACGGACACAAGACGGCAGCAGTATCCCGCTCGAGGTATCTCAGGGCGCCACATCGTTTGATCATCAACGGGTCTATATCTATTTTCTGCGCAACATCTCTGATCGGTTGAATGCAGAGGAGGCTCTGCTGGCGTCACGAGACAGGGCGTTGGCAGGAGAGCGGGCCAAAGCGCATTTTCTGGCAGTCATGAGCCACGAAATGCGAACGCCGCTGAACGGTATTCTGGGTGTCATTGATTTGATGCGCGACTCGGTCAAAACGGAAAAGGACAGCCACTATCTTGCGCTGCTAGAGCGCTCGGGCCAGATCCTGCTGGGGCATGTGAACGAGGTGCTGGACATCACCGAGATTGAGGCCCGAGGCATTAATCTGAACATCGCACCATTCCATCTGGATGCCTTGTTGGATGAGGTTTCCGCCTCGTTGCGGGTGGCGGCGAGGGCCAAGGGAAACCAGCTTACCCTGACGTGCGACCCCGAGGAGCTGGGCCATTTTATGGGGGATGCGATGCGCCTCAGGCAGATCGTGGCGAACCTGCTGAGCAACGCAATCAAGTTCACCTCTGGCGGCCAGATCGACCTGATGGTGACAGCGACCAAGACCCCGGCGGGCAACCGTCTGGAAATACAGGTTGCCGACACCGGGATCGGGATCGACGAGTCCCTTCAGGGGAGCGTGTTCGATGATTTTGTCCGACTGGATCGGGGGCGGGCGTCTCAGGCCGAAGGAACGGGGTTGGGCTTGGGAATCGTGCGGCGTATCGTGACGGCCATGGGCGGAGAAATCGGGGTGGATAGCATGAAGGGCGAGGGAAGCCTTTTTTGGGTGATCCTGACCTTACCTGTCGCCGAACAGGTTTTGCAGACCGTACCGATCGAAGAACCAGAAGGGCCCGAAACCGTTGGGCGCCCCCTGAATGTGCTGCTTGTCGAGGATAACGCGACCAATCGATTTGTGCTCAAGGAGATGCTGGAGCAGGATCAACACACCGTTGTCGAGGCAGAGAACGGCCAAATCGGAGCAGAGATCGCGCGACGACGGAAATTCGATGTGATTTTGATGGATATCAACATGCCCGTTATGGGCGGTGTCCAGGCCACCCGGTTGATCCGCTCGGATGGGGTGTCCAAAAACACGCGGATCATCGCCTTGACGGCGCATGTGTTGGATCAGGATACTCAGCTGTATCGCGAAGTGGGCATCGACCGCGTGGTGTCCAAACCGATCAGTCGGCGCAACATCTATCGGGTCTTGCGCGGCGAAGCGACCGAAGCCGAGCCTGGCCGGTTAAACAAGACGCTGGATCCCATTGTTTTGGAACAGTTTTCGCAATCCCTTTCCTCTGAAAACGTCAGTAAACTGCTGCGTGGAATTATTAAGGAAGGAGACAGCTTTGTACAGGTTTTCAGCCAGGCCAGCGTCATGCCGCGCAGCACATTGACGGATCTGGTGCACGAATTTTCCGGCTCTTGCGCCATGATCGGGGCCGTTCGCTTGCGCAACACGCTGGCGCGTCTGGAAAGCACCTTGCGCCGTAATAGTGACGAGGACCTTCGGCCTTGGGTGGAGCCACTGCGGGTGTTGTGGCGCGAAACGCGCACAGAGCTGCATGCCTATGTCAAACATACGGGAACCGCCTGACGTTCCCTGCAAAAGAAGAACCTGCGGAAACGGACCCTCAAAAACAATTTACCCTCCAAGGTCTTGGGCGACCTTGGAGGGTAAATTGGAATTAGTGGCGGAGAGACAGGGATTCGAACCCTGGGTGGGCTTGCACCCACAACGGTTTTCGAGACCGCCCCGTTCGACCACTCCGGCACCTCTCCGCGGGGGTCTGGGTGGAGCGTTTAATCGCTCATTTGGGGGGTGGCAAGGGCGATTTACATTGTTTCCGCCAAGTTTTTTCCTAACTCTTATTACGGCCATGAAAAAAACAGGGAAAAACGGACCATGAAAGCAGCAATACAAAGGCTCTGGACTGTTTTGGTGCTGGGCGTCACGTTGATGATGGTGAACCCTGCGGTTGCGGCCAATCGGGCGGATGTCGAGAAATTCCTCCAGATCACCGGATTTGACGTGGCCTTGGATTCAATCGCTCTGCGCGCACATGGCGCTCCGGCGATTCTGGGGCGTGATCCGGGCGAGTTTGGAATTTTGTGGCAACGCATGGTGCAAGACGTCATGGATGCCGCTGAAATTCGGCAGACCGCGCTGGAAATGCTAGAGCAGACGCTGGACCCTGACTCTCTGGATCATGCATTGGCGTTTTATGAATCGAATTTGGGGCGGCGCCTGGTCGAAGCAGAAAACGCCGCCTACCGTGACGATGATTCAGACAGCAAAAACGAGGCGGGCAAGGCGATTGTGTCCGCGCTGGTCAGGGCAGGGGCCGAAGGCGCCGAACGGCTTGAACAGTTCCGCCGGATGAATGCAGCCGTGGATTCCAACGATATGTCCATTCGCGCGATGCAGGAAATTCAGATCCGGTTTCTGATGGCTGCCGTAGCTGCGGGTGTGATTGATCTGAAAATGGACGAACCCGACTTGCGTGAAAAGTTCCGACGGCAAGAACCTCAGATACGCGCCAGTATGAAAACTGGTGCCGTGGTCAACGCGGCCTATACGTATCAGGCGTTCAGCGATGCTGAGTTGCGAATTTATGCCGACGCGCTGGAAAACCCTAAAATGCAGAGCGTTTATGAACTAATGAATGCGGTACAACATGAAATCACAGCCTCTCGCTATGAGATGCTGGCGGCTCGTATGGCTGGGTTGCGTCCGTCACAGGATTTGTGACATTTCGAATTGAGGATCTTTGTGCAACGGTTTTTTCTTTTTCTGGTTCTTTGGGTGTTTGGCGCGTCCCTGGCTTTGGCTGATGCATCTGTCGGGATTGCGCACCTGATGGAGGTGCTGAGGGTCAATCAGACCATCCAGATCATGCGGCTGGAGGGGTTGAAATTCGGAGAAGAATTGGGCCAGGACATGTTGCCTGGAGGTGGCGGGGCCCCATGGGCGGCGGAGGTTTCGGCGCTGTATGATACCGATAAAATGGTTTTGGTCGTTGAACGGGAACTCAGCGCCTCCTTGGCCGAGGTCGAGCTGGAGCCGATCCTGGCGTTCTATGAATCCCCGTTGGGCCAGCGCATTCTGACCGGAGAGATCAAGGCCCGAGAGGATTTCCTGAACCTCGCAACCGAAGACGCGGCCCGTGCGGATTTCGCCAAGGCACAGATCGAAACGGATCCGCGTTGGCAGCAGATCGAGTCCTATATCGTCGCGAATGACCTGATTGAATACAATGTGATTGGTGCGATGAACTCCAGCTTCATGTTCTATCGGGGGCTGACACACGGCGGCCTTTTGGAAATGACCGAGAGCGATATGCTGGCCGAAGCCTGGGCCACAGAAGAGCAAACGCGCCAGGACACCCGCGAGTGGATGTTCGCGTATTTGGGCGCTGCCTATGCGGACCTGTCGGTAGACGAGCTGGGTGCCTATACCTCATTCGCAAAGGCCACAGCGGGGCAAGAACTGAACCGAGCCCTTTTCGCCGGGTTTGATCGGATGTATGCAGAGCTATCCTTGGCCTTGGGTGTGGCGATTGCGGTCTCTGGATCAGGCGAGGATCTTTAGCCCAGTAAACCCCGTTGTTTTTCTGGTTCGGGCCTTGACTTGTTTTACAATCCCGAGGATAAGCGCGCATCTCGGGCAGGGGAATCCTTGCCCGTGTTTGTTGTAATGACGCCCGAATGGGCGCGCAGTTCGAGGTGGCTTTGGCCGGAAACTCCTGGAGACAGGGACCACAGAACGCGGGAAACTGAAGGAAAAGCAAATGTTTGCGGTCCTCAAAACCGGCGGCAAGCAGTACAAAGTTCAAGCGGGCGATATCCTCCGCGTTGAAAAATTGGCTGCTGATGCGGGTGAAACTATCCAATTCAATGAAATTCTGATGCTGGGCGGCGACAACCTCGTCGTTGGCGCACCTCTGGTGGATGATGCTGCGGTTCAGGCCGAAGTCGTCGATCAGATCAAAGGTGACAAGGTCATCAACTTTGTAAAGCGTCGCCGGAAGCACAGCTCGAAGCGTACCAAGGGTCACCGTCAACAGCTGACTCTGATCAAGATCACCGACATCCTGGCCTCGGGCGCTGCTGCGTCGGGCGTTAAGGGTGCAGTCGGCACGGGCTCGGCGCCCGCCGCCGCAGAATAAGGAGTAACGAAAGATGGCACATAAGAAAGCTGGCGGTTCATCCCGGAACGGTCGCGACTCTGCTGGTCGCCGCCTTGGCGTGAAACTGTATGGTGGTCAGGCTGCGATCCCCGGCAACATCATCGCGCGTCAGCGCGGCACCAAGTGGTGGCCGGGCGAGGGTGTTGGCATGGGTCGTGACCACACGATCTTTGCGACCTGCGAGGGCAAAGTGACCTTCCACAAAGGCCTCAAGGGCCGCACCTTTATTTCGGTTCTGCCAGTGGCGGAGGCCGCTGAGTAAGCCGACCTTAAGGGCAAAAGTGCATTAGGGGATCGGCAAACCGCCGGTCCCCTTTTTCGTTTGAGGAGGCAACATATGTTCGTTGCCAGACTGCTGGAAAACCTGACCTGTCCTGACCGCGCTATCGAAATGATGCGTCAGGTAGGGTGTGTGCTCTCGGATTTGTCAGCCTGCATCGCACTTGAATGCGATAAAATGGTTGCCATGTCTTTGACATTCTTTGGTTTTAGCCTTGGGCCGAGCTTTGCTGGAGGAGCAGAGGTACGGCCCGCAAAAGGGGCAGAATCCTCGGGTGTTTTTGGAGGAGTAAAAGTATGATGTTGGACAAGATCCCCAACCAGCGTGTGATAGAAACAGAACGGTTTGACCTGCGCCCTTTGCGCAAGTCCGATCAGGGGTTGATCGCAATGTATGGGGGCGACCCGCGCGTGGCGAAAAATACGCGTTCGATCCCACACCCGCTGCCGCCCGGCGCGACCGAGGCGTTTATCGCCCGTGCGATGGCCGATGATCGGTCCGAGGATGTCTGGGCTATTGACGGCGGTAAATCGGGTGCCTGCGAAGTCATGGGGCTGATCTCGATGCAGCGGATGGACCGCAACCAATCCGAAATCGGATATTGGGTTGCGCCGGCGTTCTGGAACACGGGGCTTGCCTCGCAGGCTGTGGGTGCATTGATTGAAGCCAACCCGCAAAAGTGCTGCACGCTGTTCGCCGAGGTGTTTCAAGAGAACCCGGCCTCTGCGCGTGTGCTCACAAATTGTGGATTTGAATACTTGGGCGATGCCGAGACGTTTTCGGTAGCGCGCAACGGCAAAGTCGCCACTTGGACCTATAGCCGAAAACTGGATTGAGCAAAGACCGGATTGCGAACTGCAACGCCTTTGCGATAGGAGACGACCATGAAATTTCTTGATCTCGCAAAGGTCTATATTCGCTCCGGCTCTGGCGGGGGAGGCTGTATCAGCTTCCGTCGGGAGAAGTACATCGAATATGGCGGCCCCGATGGCGGTGACGGCGGTACGGGCGGCTCTGTCTGGGCCGAGGCCGTGGACGGTCTGAATACACTGATTGATTTCCGCTATCAGCAACACTTTTTTGCCGCGAACGGCGTGCCGGGTATGGGGCGTCAACGCACAGGCGCGGATGGCGACGACATCATCCTGCGGGTGCCCGTCGGAACCGAGGTTCTGGACGAAGACCAGGAAACCGTGATTGCCGATATGACCGAGGTCGGGCAGCGCGTATTGCTGGCCAAGGGCGGCAATGGCGGCTGGGGCAACCTGCATTTCAAAAGCTCGACCAACCAGGCACCGCGCCGGTCCAATCCGGGCCAAGAAGGCGTCGAACGGACCCTATGGCTGCGTTTGAAACTGATCGCGGATGTGGGCCTGTTGGGGATGCCCAATGCGGGCAAATCGACCTTCTTGGCCGCCACGTCGAATGCGCGCCCGAAGATTGCTGACTATCCCTTTACCACGCTGCACCCCAATCTGGGCGTTGTGGGTATTGATGGGGTTGAATTCGTTGTTGCCGACATTCCCGGCCTGATCGAAGGCGCCAGCGAGGGCCGCGGTCTGGGCGATCTGTTCCTGGGTCATGTTGAACGTTGCGCGGTGTTGTTGCACCTGGTCGACGGCAGCTCGGGGACGTTGATCGAAGATTATCGCACCATCATCAAAGAGTTGGAGCTGTATGGCGGCGATCTGGCGGATAAACCTCGTGTGACCGTGCTGAACAAGATCGACGCGCTGGACGAGGAGGAGCGCGCCTTTCTCCGCGAAGAGCTGGAGGTCGCATGTGGCGGCCGTGTCATGATGATGTCTGGCGTGTCGCGTGAAGGCGTGGATCAGGTGTTGCGGGCCCTGCGTGCTCAGATCGACGAGAACCGACTGCGCCTGAAGAAATCCGATGAAGAGGAAGAGACGTGGCGTCCCTAACCAGCGCGAACCGTTTGGTCATCAAGATCGGGTCGGCCTTGTTGGTGGATCGGACCACGGGACGTTTGCGTGCTGATTGGCTAAAGGGGCTGGCCCAGGATGTGGCCTGGCTGAAATCCCTGGGCAAGGACGTGATCCTCGTGTCCTCGGGGTCGATCGCGTTAGGGCGTGGCATTCTAAGCCTGCCGGGCAAGGATCTCTTGCTTGAGCAGACACAGGCCGCAGCGGCTGTCGGTCAGATTAGACTGGCTCGTGCCTATGAGGAGGTGCTGACGCCCTTGGGTATCACCACCGGGCAGGTTCTGGTGACACTTGAGGACAGTGAAAACCGTCGTCGGTATCTGAACAGCCGCGCCACCCTGGAAACCCTGGTCAAGCTGGGCGTCGTGCCTATCGTGAATGAAAATGACACCGTCGCCACGGATGAAATCCGCTATGGGGACAATGACCGGCTGGCAGCTCAGGTTGCGGTGACTGTAGGCGCGGATCAGTTGATCTTACTGTCGGACGTGGATGGGTTCTATTCGTCTAATCCGCAGACTGACCCCAATGCACGGCGTTATGATGTGATCGACGAGATCACCCCAGAAATCGAAGCTATGGCAGGCGAAGGTGTGTCCGGCCTGTCCAAAGGCGGCATGATCACCAAGCTGATGGCGGCTAAGATGGCCAACGCGGGCGGCTGTGACATGGCGATCACCGAAGGGTCCGTCATGCGCCCGCTGAGCGCGCTAAATGACGGTGCAAATGTCACCTGGTTTCTGGCAAAAGACGATCCGCATTTGGCGCGAAAGCGTTGGATTCACTCGATGAAACCCAAGGGCGATGTGGTCGTAGATGCTGGTGCTGTTACAGCGCTTGGCAAAGGCAAAAGCCTGCTACCCGCAGGCGTGCAGAATGTAACAGGAGCCTTTGGCCGCGGTGATCCCGTAGCCATCCTGGGCCCAGACGGGCACAAATTAGGGCAGGGGCTTAGCCGATACACGGCAGAAGAGGCCCTGCGGATCAAGGGCCACCATTCGGCCAAGATCGAGACGATCTTGGGCTATCCGGGCCGGGCGGCGCTGATCCATCGGGATGATATGGCGATTTGACGCCAGAATACTAACTGACACGGAAACCGGAGGTCAGAGATGAAAGACGAAATGGATATCCAGGCGCTGATGAACGATCTGGGCAAGCGCGCCAAGGCCGCCTCGGCCGAGCTGGGATTTGCCAATGCAGAACGGAAACACGCGGCGTTGATTGCAGCGGCAGACGCGGTTTGGAAAAATCGCGGCGAAATTATCGAGGCAAACGCCAAAGATCTGGACTATGGTCGCGAAAAAGGCCTGAGCTCCGCAATGATGGACCGCCTGATGCTGGACGAAGAACGCATCATGGGCATCGTGAACGGATTGCGCGCCGTCGCTGAACAGGCTGACCCCGTTGGCGAAGTTCTGGCCGAATGGGACATGCCCTCGGGGCTGCATATCCGTCGCGTACGGACGCCTCTGGGCGTGATCGGCGTGATCTATGAAAGCCGTCCGAACGTGACAGCGGATGCGGGTGCGCTTTGTCTGAAATCTGGCAATGCGGTGATCCTGCGGGGGGGCTCGGAAAGCTTTCATTCATCCAGCGCGATCCATGCCTGTCTGGTCGAAGGTCTGAAGGCCGCCAACCTGCCCGAGGACGCGGTGCAGCTGGTGCCGACACGTGATCGCGCCGCTGTTCAGGCGTTGTTAACGATGACGGACTATGTGGATGTGATCGTGCCGCGTGGCGGCAAGGGGCTGGTCGGCCTGGTCCAGCGCGAGGCGCGCGTGCCCGTATTCGCCCATCTAGAGGGCATCGTTCACATCTATGTGGACAAGGACGCCGACCCGGTTAAGGCCCTGAACGTGGTGATGAACGCGAAGACCCGCCGGACAGGGATTTGTGGCGCGGCGGAATGTTTGCTGATTCACAAGGATATCGCCGACACGCTGGGCGCCGATCTGGTGCGCGCGCTGATGGAGGCGGGTGTCGAAGTGCGGGCAGAGGGGCTGAATGGCTCGGTGCCCGCCTCGGACGAGGATTGGGGTAAGGAATACCTGGACAGCATCATCGCCGCCAAGGTCGTCGAGGATGTGGATGGTGCGATTGCCCATATTCGGAAGTACAGTTCCAGCCACACTGATTGTGTGATCACCGAGAATGACGCCGTGGCAGGGCGGTTCTTTGAGCGGCTCGATAGCGCGATCCTGATGCGGAATGCCTCGACCCAGTTCGCCGATGGCGGCGAGTTCGGTATGGGCGCCGAAATTGGTATCGCCACCGGCAAAATGCATGCACGCGGCCCGGTTGGCGCGGCTCAGTTGACCAGCTTCAAATATCTGGTCGATGGTGATGGGGCTGTGCGCCCCTAAAACCGGATCGTGGCCGAGGTGTCAGTGTACGTCGCCTCGGCCGGTCGGCCCATCTCGGCCAGAAGGCCGGGGAGAAGTGCAAACTGAACCTGACCCGCGCTCAGATCCACAGAGCCTGCTGTCAAGTTGTTCAGATCAGACCAAAGCGTTTCATCAATCTGTGCTCGACGGCCAATTCCCGAAACGACCCAAGTGCCATCTTTGACGGTCAGCGCGATCTCGCCGCCAAAGGGGAGCACGCTTTCCACACACATCGCGGCCAGGAAAGCGGCTCGCAGCCCCTGACGATCCGGCGCTGTATCGCAGCTGAAGTGCATCGCAAAACGGCCGCCTTTGGATATGTCCCGCAATATCGCGTCAACTTCGTTGATATTCACGCGTTGGTCCGCGGTCGCGCGACCAAACGCCACTCGGAAAAATCGCACCCGCGCGTTGGCGTTTTCAACGCTTTCGGCAATAAGCGACATTTCAGAGGAAGGCGGCATTCCCATTTGCAACAGCTCCAATCCGTTGCCAATCGCGCCAATCGGGCTGATCAGGTCGTGACAGATGCGCGACCCTATCAATGCGCTGAGTTCAAGGGTATTGTGTGACAAAACCATGCCTCCGAAAGTGGACCCAAATGGATGATCTGAATGCCTTTCTTGAACCTGGTATGCGGGTGCAGCACCCCGATTGCCCCGAATGGGGTGTTGGGCAGGTCCAGTCAAATATCCGCGGAAAAATCACCGTGAATTTTCCCGAAGCAGGCAAGGTTGTGATCAACGGGTCTCGTGTCCTTCTTGTTCCTGTCTTTGATGACTGACCAAAGTTAACAAAAGGCTAACACAACTTGAGGTTTAGTAAAGTGCTGCCTCGCAATATTGATTTTCCAATTTGGCTTCCCTAAAAGCGGGTAAAGCTCGTTGGGGGGCAGGGCATATGACGCAGAACACACCGCAATTCCTTGTAAAACTTGCTGAATCCGCCGAGGATCTGCGCGCTGCTCAGCGGCTTCGATACGAGGTTTTCGTCGATGAATTGGGCGGTGGCGGGGCCTTGGTCGATCACACTGCCAGATTGGAGATCGACAGGTTTGACCCCTATTTTGACCATTTGATGCTGCTGGACAAAGCGCGCGGCGGCGATGTTTCGGAGCAGATCGTCGGGGTCTACCGGGTCTTGCGGGATGATCAGGCTCAGGCGGCAGGGCAGTTTTACTCTGAGGACGAATATGACCTGACCGCGCTGAAGCAAACCGGGCGCAAGCTGTTGGAACTGGGCCGGTCTTGCCTGCATACAGAGTATCGCGGGGGGGCGGCAATGTTCCACCTGTGGAATGCTCTGGCGGCGTATGTTTTCGAGCACGAAGTTGAAATACTGTTTGGCGCGGCCAGTTTCCATGGCACGGACCCTGCTGCTTTGGCGCAGCCGTTAACGATGTTGCATACTAATCATCTTGCCCCTGAGGATCTGCGCGTCACAGTCCGACCCGAGCAAGGCACGCGGATGGACTTGTTGCCTCTCGATTTGCTGGACCGAAAAGCAGCGATGCTGGCCGTGCCAGCGTTGATCAAGGCCTATCTGAGACTGGGGGGATTTGTCGGGGATGGAGCCTATATTGATCATGCGTTTAACACGATTGATGTCTGTTTGATCATGGACACGTCCCGTATGAATGAAAAGCAAAAAAGTATTTATTCAAAGGGACTTAACGGGTGAACCTAAGCTGGGATATGCCGCCCGAACCAGAGCTGGAGCCGCTTGGCGTTCGGGGCTGGCTGCGCGCTGTCATCCGAGGGGTGCCTCTGGCCATTCTGGTGTTCGGGGGATTGGGTGTCCTGTTGCTGACCCGCTTGATCGAAAGGCCAATTTTCGGCCAGCACCGGCCTGTCACACCGCATATCACTCAATTCGTGTGCCGTAATGCGTTTCGGATCATGGGAATTCGGTTTGAAACCGAAGGCGAAGTCATGAGGCATCGTGGCGCTGTGGTCGCTAACCATGTGTCTTGGTTGGATATTTTCGCGTTGAATGCCCGAAAGAGGATCTATTTCGTTGCCAAGTCCGAAGTGGCTGGTTGGCCGGGTATCGGTTGGCTGGCGCGGGCGACGGGGACGGTGTTTATCAATCGGGATCGCAAGGAGGCGAAGCTCCAGCAGAACGTGTTCGAAGATCGCCTGCTGGCGGGGCACAAGCTGCTGTTCTTTCCCGAGGGAACATCGACAGATGGTATTGTGATTTTACCTTTTAAATCAACACTTTTTCAGGCGTTCTTTACAGATCACTTGAGGCATAAGTTGCATATTCAGCCCGCGACTTTGGTTTATGAGGCCCCCAAGGGCGCAGATATTCGGTTCTATGGTTGGTGGGGCGATATGGACTTTGCCGGTCACCTGCTAAAGGTGCTGGCAGCCCCGAGCCAAGGCAAAGTGACCGTGAAATATCACGCGCCTGTTCGTGTCGATGAATTCCCTAACCGGAAATCACTGGCTGCGTATGCAGAGCAGGCCGTGTGCGCCGGGATGCCCGACGCGCAGGGTTAAGTTAACCTTTCCAGATCCAGCCACCGCCCAGGATGCGCGAGCCGGTGGTTTCATAGAACACACAGGCCTGACCGGGGGACACACCTTCCTCGGCGGTCAGCAGCTCTACCTCGGCTGTGGTGTCCGTCAGGGGCCGGATGATTGCCTCGCGCGGGGGGCGGGTCGAGCGGACCTTGACCGCGACATGCCATTCTGCCCGCGAGGTCAGCGGCTCATCGCCCAGCCAGTTGATTTCGCGTACAGGGATGGTGCGGGTGGACAGCAGCTCTTTGGGGCCGACGATCACCTGCTTGGTGTCTACATCCAGCTTTACCACGTACAGAGGGTCAGACAGTCCGCCAATCCCCAGCCCGCGACGCTGACCGATGGTATAGTGGATGACGCCGTTATGTTCGCCCAGCACACGCCCATCCGCATGGACGATCTGGCCAGGTTCCGCCGCGCCTGGGCGCAGCTTTTCGATAACGCTGGCATAGTTGCCGTTGGGGACAAAGCAGATATCCTGGCTGTCGGGTTTATCCGCAACGGCCAGCCCGTATTTCGCCGCCAGCGCGCGCGTCGCATCCTTTGAGGGCAGGTGCCCCAACGGAAAGCGCAGATAAGCCAGCTGTTCGGGCGTGGTCGAGAACAGGAAATAGGACTGATCGCGATTGGCGTCAGCGGCTGAATGCAGTTCGGGACCGTTGGGGCCCAGTTTGCGCTGGATATAGTGACCTGTCGCCATACAGTCGGCATCCAGATCCTTTGCGGTTTCCAGCAGGTCTTTGAATTTGACGCGCTCATTACAGCGGATGCAGGGCACCGGGGTGGCCCCTCCCAGATAACTGTCGGCGAATTCGTCAATCACCGCCTCTTGGAAAATGTTTTCATAGTCCAGGACGTAGTGGGGGAAACCCATTTCCTCGGCCACACGGCGGGCATCATGAATGTCGATTCCCGCGCAACAGGCGCCTTTCTTTGCCAGGGCCGCACCGTGATCATACAGTTGCAGGGTGACGCCAACGACATCATAGCCCTCTTCGGCCAGCATCGCCGCCACGACCGAGCTGTCCACGCCCCCCGACATCGCCACCACCACACGGGTTTCCGACGGCGGTTTCGCAAAGCCGAGCGAGTTCAATTTAACAGTATCGTCCAGCATGTGCCGTGTCCCCATGAAAGTCTGCGAGAATATAGGAAAATCCTACATACTCTCAAGCCCCTCGTTTCACCCCTTGTTAAGGCGCAGCCCCCGATTGTGGCGCAAAGAGCAAGGATGACTGCGATGTATCTGAAGAAAGTCGAGGGGCCCCGGGCGGTGAATTTGCCTGACGGCCGGGTGATGACCCAAGCTGATTTGCCGCCCGATGATACCCGGCGATGGGTGGCCAGCCGCAAAGCTGCGGTTGTGCGGGGGGTTCTCTATGGGTTGATTACTCAGGCAGAGGCACAAAAACGCTATGGGTTAAGCGATGAGGAATTTGTTGAATGGTGTCAGGCCATTGCGAACCACGGAGAAGAGGCTTTGAAAGCGACAGCGGTTCAAAAATATAGACAACTTTAGCGATAGTATGCTATTTGTTCTTCTGCGGTAACGGGTGGTTAACCTTTGTTCGCCACGGTTAAATTGAATTTATAAGCAATTTGCGGAGAAACGAATATGCGTGTGCTGCTGGTTGAGGATGACCCGACAACCTCGAAAAGCATCGAGATGATGCTGACCCATGCAAACCTGAACGTGTATACCACGGATTTGGGCGAAGAAGGCATCGATCTGGCAAAGCTGTATGACTATGATTTGATCCTGTTGGACCTAGGCTTGCCGGATATGCATGGTCACGAAGTGCTGCGCCAGTTGCGCCTGGCGCGTGTCGATACGCCGATTCTGATTCTATCGGGTTCTGACGATACCGACAACAAGATCAAAGGCTTTGGATTCGGCGCCGATGATTACATGACCAAACCGTTCCACCGTGAGGAACTGGTCGCCCGCATTCACGCCATCATCCGACGCTCGAAAGGGCATTCTCAGTCCGTGATCCGTACTGGCAAGGTGAACGTCAATCTGGATGCAAAGACAGTGGATGTCGGCGGCAAGACCGTCCACCTTACCGGGAAAGAATACCAGATGCTGGAGCTGCTGAGCTTGCGGAAAGGGACGACGCTTACCAAGGAAATGTTCCTGAATCATCTCTATGGCGGCATGGACGAGCCGGAACTGAAGATCATAGACGTGTTCATCTGCAAATTGCGCAAAAAACTCAGCCTGGCGACCGAAGGTGAAAACTATATCGAAACGGTCTGGGGGCGTGGGTATGTTCTACGTGATCCGAATCCGGTCGAATTCCCTGAGGACAAGCTGGCTGTCGGTGCCTGAGGCGACGAATTTACACTCACGGAACGGCCTCGGTCTGGACGTCACGGCGGCGCGCCCCTATCACTTTGCTTAAGTGAATAAAGGAACGGGTCGTGACCGCAGACATTACTGTAGAAATGCTGACCGAGGCCGAGGCTATGGCCGAGCTGGAGCGTCTGGCCCGGCTGATCGCGCAGGCGAACAAAGCCTATCACACCCAAGATGCGCCCGAAATCTCGGACGCAGACTATGATTATCTGAAGCGTCGGAACACCGCAATCGAAGCGCTATTCCCTACGCTCAAACGCACGGACAGCCCGAGTGACCAGGTTGGCGCTGCTCCAGGAGAGGGATTCGGAAAAATCGCACACCGTGTGCGGATGATGTCCTTGGGAAACGCTTTCGAAGACGCGGATGTGACGGAATTCGATGAATTTATTTGTAAATACCTGGGGCAACCGGCTGGTAGTGTCGCCTATACGGCGGAGCCAAAGATTGATGGATTGAGCCTGTCTTTGCGCTACGAATATGGCCAATTGGTTCAGGCAGCCACGCGCGGTGACGGAGAAGTTGGAGAAAATGTTACTGAAAATGCGCGGACGATCACGGACATTCCGCAGTCTCTGATCGACGCCCCTGATATTCTGGAGGTGCGCGGCGAGGTCTACATGAGCCACGCCGATTTCGACGCGCTTAACAACCGTCAGGCCGAACGCGGAGAAAAAGCCTTTGCTAACCCGCGTAATGCTGCGGCGGGATCTTTGCGGCAACTCGATTCAATGATCACACGATCGCGGCCCTTGCGGTTCTTTGCATATAGCTGGGGGGAGCTTTCTGCGCCTCTGGCGGACACCCAAATCGACGCGATTGATCGCTTGAAGCGTTTGGGGTTCCAGACCAACACTTTGACATGCCTGTGTGAAAACGTTCAAGAGCTTCTGACGCATTATCGGTTGATCGAACAGCAGCGCGCCACTTTGGGCTATGATATTGACGGTGTCGTTTACAAGGTGAACGACCTGGACCTCCAAGGGCGCCTTGGGTTCCGTTCGACCACACCACGCTGGGCGATTGCCCATAAGTTCCCTGCCGAGCTGGCTTGGACACGATTGGAGGCGATCGATATTCAGGTGGGGCGAACCGGCGCTTTGAGCCCTGTGGCACGTTTGCAGCCGGTAACGGTGGGCGGTGTGGTTGTGAGCAACGCGACGCTGCATAATGAAGACTACATCGCAGGCAAGGACGCAAAAGGTGGCGAAATTCGCGCCGGCAAAGATATCCGAGCGGGCGATTGGGTGCAGGTCTATCGGGCGGGGGACGTGATTCCGAAAATCGCGGACGTTGATGTCTCAAAACGGCCAGAGCAAGCCCGGCCCTATGACTTTCCGACAGTATGCCCAGAGTGCGGGTCCGCCGCCATTCGCGAAGAAGGCGATGCCATTCGCCGGTGCACTGGTGGGATTGTCTGTCCCGCTCAAGCTGTTGAAAAGCTAAAACATTTCGTAGGTCGAGGTGGGTTTGATATCGAAGGCCTGGGGGCGAAGCAGGTGGAGATGTTCTACCATGATGATCAGCTTTCGGTGAAAACTCCTGCGGATATATTCACTTTGGCAACGCGGGATTCCGCGAACCTGTCGAAACTGGCGAACCGCGATGGTTGGGGGGACAAAAGCGCAAAGAACTTGTTCAAAGCCATTGATGAAAAAAGAAAAATTCCGTTTGGAAAACTACTTTTTGCTCTCGGTATTCGGCATGTGGGCGAGGCGGCCAGCAATCTGATCGCAACTCATTACGGGACTTGGGACGTGTTCGAGACCGCCATGATGAACGCGGCGCAATGCGAGGGTCCCGATTGGGACGAGCTGCTGGCGATTGACGGCGTCGGCGCAGTGATGGCGCGATCTTTGGTGATGGCTTTTGCACAAGAGCAGGAGCGCTCTAGCATCGACGCGCTTGTGGCGCATTTGGACATTGCCGCGGCCAAGCAGCCGACTGTCGATGGCAGCCCTGTCGTTGGAAAAACTGTGGTGTTCACTGGGACGCTGGAAAAAATGACCCGCGCCGAGGCCAAAGCCCGCGCCGAGGCATTGGGCGCTAAGGTCTCGGGGTCGGTCAGCAAGAAAACAGATATCTTGGTGGCGGGGCCGGGGGCGGGGTCGAAAGCCAAGAAAGCGGCTGAACTGGGTATTGAAACCCTGGACGAGGACGGCTGGCTACAGCTGATTTCGGGCGCATGAGTGGTCGGCCCGAAGCCCTGTTTCCACTGTTTGCTGAGCTGGAAACTCTGGCGGGCGTCGGGCCGAAAACAGCGCAGAATCTTGGGCAAATGGGCGTTGAAAAACCACGCGACCTGCTGTTCACTCTACCATATTCGGGCATAGACCGCGCGCTGCGCTCTACAGTGCGCGGGGCGGTTTTGCCGGATGTCATCACGGTCGAGGTCACGATTGGTGCCCACAAAGCGCCGCACTCGAAAGGGGGCGCTTATCGTGTAACGGTCGAGGATACCGAGACATCCTTTCAACTGGTGTTCTTCCATGCGCGGAGCGACTACTTGGCAAAAATCCTGCCAGTTGGTGCGCGGCGGGTTGTGTCGGGCAAGGTCGAAATGTTCGATGGGATGGCACAGATGGTGCATCCAGATCATATGTTGCCAGTGGAAGAGGCCGACGCGATCCCGGCCTTCGAACCGATTTATCCGCTGACCGCCGGAGTGACGCAAAAACAGATGGGTAAAGCTGTGGATGCGGCTTTGGCGCGGACATCAGATTTACCGGAATGGATTGATCCTGAACAGAAGAAACAGGCGGACTGGCCTGATTGGGCCGACGCGATTCATCTGGCGCATCACCCTCGGGCGCCCGAGGATTTGGCTGCGACGGCTGCGGCGCGGGAACGTTTGGCCTATGATGAATTTATGGCGCACCAGTTGACCTTGGCCTTGGCGCGGTCGCAATTGCGCCGGAGCAAAGGGCGTCAGACCAAGGGGTCTGGCGCGTTGCAGGCGCGGGTGTTGACGTCGCTGCCGTACCACCCGACAGGCGCGCAATTACGCACGATCGAGGAAATCGAGGCGGACATGGCGGCGCCGTTGCGGATGAACAGGCTGCTACAGGGCGATGTCGGCGCGGGCAAAACGCTGGTGGCCTTCATGGCTTTGCTGGTCGCAGTCGAGGCGGGCGGGCAAGGGGTCATGATGGCTCCGACGGAAATTCTGGCGCGCCAGCACCTTGAGGGGCTGCGACCGCTTGCAGAGGAAGCGGGCGTCGTTCTGGAGCTGCTAACCGGCCGTGACAAAGGGGCTGACCGCAAGGCAAAGCTAGAGGCGCTGGCGCGCGGTGACATCCATATGTTGGTGGGCACCCACGCGGTGTTTCAAAAAGACGTTGAGTTTCAGGATCTTCGCTTGGCGGTCGTGGATGAACAGCACCGGTTTGGCGTGCGCCAGCGGCTAGAGCTGGGCAAAAAAGGCGCGCAGGCGGATGTGTTGGTGATGACGGCGACGCCGATCCCGCGGTCCTTGGCGTTGGCGCAATATGGCGACATGGATGTCTCGATTCTGGATGAAAAACCACCGGGGCGCCAGCCGATCAAAACCGCTTTGGTTTCCACGACACGGATGGACGAGGTGGTCGATCACCTGCGCAAGGCCATCGCCGAGGGGCGGCAAGCCTATTGGGTGTGCCCCCTGGTCGAGGAAAGCGAAATCGTCGATCTGACGGCCGCCGAAGAGCGGTTCAAACACCTGCGCGCCGTATTGGGCGAGGGGCGTGTCGGGCTGGTGCACGGGCAGATGCCGTCGGCAGAGAAAGACGCGGCCATGGCTGATTTTGTGGCCGGGAGGACTTCGGTTCTGGTGGCGACAACGGTGATCGAGGTCGGCGTGAACGTGCCCAATGCCTCGATCATGGTGATTGAACGAGCCGAGATTTTCGGTCTGGCGCAGCTGCACCAGCTACGCGGACGTGTGGGGCGCGGGACGGCGGCCTCGACCTGTTTGCTAATGTATCAGGCGCCCTTGGGGGACGGTGGGCAGAAACGGCTAACCACCTTGCGTGATACCGAAGACGGGTTCCAGATTTCCCAGGTTGATCTGGAAATGCGCGGTGCCGGCGATTTGATCGGGACCGCGCAGAGCGGCCTGCCGCGGTTCCGGGTTGCGGATATGGAACGTCAGGCGGCCTTGATGGAGGTGGCGCAGACGGATGCGCGCGCCTTGATGGCACAGGATCCCGGGTTGGAAACCCCGCGCGGGCAGGCGGCTCGGGTCTTGTTGTGGTTGATGGAACAGGATCAGGCGATCCGGCTGTTGTCTGTCGGTTAGCGACGCGGTGTTCGGCCTCAAAAGAGGCCAAAAGCCTTTATGTTCACAAATGTTCTCAAAAAGTTCTTTACTTGCCATTAAGGATATGAGAACAAAGCAGCAACAAAGGTTAACAGGGAGTTGCCGCCATGATCCGCCAGATCACCGACATTATGACCCGCGCCGAAGATACGCTGTTTTCGGATGCCTTGGGAGTTGCTGCATTGATCGTGATGACCGTCGCGGCGCTGCACCTTCCGAACTGGATTTAAGGTTCTGCCTGCGATCTGATCGTGCCCGGCTGAGGCGCCCGCCTGTCCCAACTCAGGGCGCCGACTGACCTGCCTGTCCCTAGTCTTCGGTTGCTGCCTCTTCCGATTTCAGCGGGCTTTTCCGATCAGACTCGCAAAACTGACCGCCGCCTTCCAAACAGAAGCGCGGCGGTTTTTTTGTTTGGCGATGTCAGGGTTAGGCGCAGGCGCTTTCAGCGGCCTTGTCCATGGCTTCCAGCGTTGCTTCTAGCGCCAGCATGATTGATGCATGACGGTTCTTATAGTCGCGGGCAGGGCGCAACACTTCGAGCCCGTCAAAGGGGGCGTCTGGCGTGGGGCCATCCTCTTTGAGCAGTGTCTTCAGTTGATCCCGGGCGGTTTCAATCTGCGTACGGGTGCAGCCCGGTGCGTTTGCGCCAACCACGGCTGCCGCAGCTTGTCCAAGCGCACAGGCCTTTACGTCTTGGCCGAACTGGTCAATTGCGCCGTCCTTCAGCGTGATATCGACCGTGACGGTCGAGCCACAAAGAGGCGAGCGTTTCTTTATGGTCGCGTCGGGGGCGGGCAGGCGTTCGTCATTGGGGATGTCCGCTGCCAGCGCCAAAATGCGCGAAGAGTAGAGCTTGATCAGGTCCGTGTCGCCGCTCATGGCTTTTCCTTCGTTGGTCTGTGGCATAGATAGGGTGGCAATCCGCAGATGCAAAAGGTTTATCCCATGTCGTTCGACCCCGCTACGTTGAAATTTTCCGAACAAGGCCTGATCCCGGCAATCGCACAGAACGAAGCGACAGGCGAGGTGCTGATGATGGCCTGGATGAACGCCGAGTCGGTCGAGCGCACACTGGAAACCGGCAAAGTGACCTATTGGAGCCGCTCGCGGCAGTCATTCTGGGTGAAGGGTGAAAGCAGCGGCAACGTGCAAGAGCTGGTGGATTTTCGCGTCGATTGCGACCGCGATTGCCTGTTGGTCGTGGTGAAACAGACCGGGCCCGCGTGCCATACGAACCGCCGGTCGTGTTTTTACACCGCAGTGCGGGACGGGGCCGAGGTGGAGCTGATGGCACCTGAGGTCTAGGGGGCGCTGCCCCCCACGTTGGAAACCCGTGGGATTTCCAACGTTCCCCCCGGGATATTTATCAAAAAGAAGAAGAGGTTAGGCGAGGCCAACGCGGCGGCGGATGTCGTGCGGAGTGTCGCCTGCGGCGCGGTAGGTGGCGATGGCGCGGGCGTCGTCGCGTTTGGCCAGGCGTTTGCCGTGGTTATCGCGGATCAGGTTGTGGTGGTGGTAGGTCGGGGTTGGCAGGTGCAGCAGGTGCTGTAGCAGGACGTGGATTTGTGTGGCCTGGAACAGGTCGGTGCCGCGGGTGACATGGGTGATATGTTGCGCGGCGTCGTCCAGGGTGACGGACAGGTGGTAAGATGTGCCCATGTCGCGGCGGGCCAGAACGATGTCGCCGACAGTGTCCAGGAATGCGGCGGGGGCGATGGTGTGGGTCTGCGGGGCTGTGCTGCCGGTTTCGGTGAACCAGAGCGGTTTGGCCAGCGGGCGGTGGCGCAGGACATTCAGGGCGCGGGCGGCGTTCAGGCGCAGGGCGGTATCGGGCAGGGGCTGGGTGGTGCCGGGGATGTGGCGGCAGGTGCCGGGGTAGACGATGCCGTCGGGGCCGTGCAGGGGGGTGCCTTCCTGCGGGGCGGTGGCGGCGGCGGCGATGTCGCGGCGGTTACAGGTGCATGGATAGAGCAGGCCGCGCGCCCACAGGTGTTTCAACGCAGCGCGGTAGAGCGGCAGGCGGTCGGATTGTCTGAGGACCGGGGTGGGCCAGGTCAGGCCCAGCCAGGTGAGGTCATCATAGATTTGCGTTTCCCAGGCCGGGCGGGCGCGGGACTGGTCGATGTCTTCGATCCGCAGCAGGAACTGGCCGCCACTGGCGTGGGCCATGTCATGGGCCAGGATCGCCGCATAGGCATGGCCCAGATGCAGGGGGCCGGTCGGGCTGGGGGCGAAGCGAGTGCGCATTTACATTAGCTTTGGCCTGCAAGCCATTGGGAAAATGTTTCTTTGGCGCGGTCTGTATAGGCTTTGTAACGGTCCTTGCGGCCGCGGCGCCCGCCTTTCAGCCCGTCCACCGGGCGGAACAGGCCGAAATTCACGTTCATCGGCTGGAAGGTTTTCGCCTCGGCGCCGCCGGTGATGTGGTGGATCAGCGCGCCCATTGCGGTGTCCTGCGGGGCGGTGTCCAGCGGTTTGCCCAGGATTTCAGCGGCAGCCAGGCGGCCCGCCAGAAGACCCATGGCGGCGGATTCCACATAGCCTTCGACGCCGGTGACCTGACCGGCGAACCGGATGTTGGGACGCGACCGCAGGCGCATCTGGTCGTCCAGCAGGGTGGGCGAATTCAGGAAGGTGTTCCGGTGAATGCCACCCAGACGGGCAAAGCTGGCGTTTTCCAGGCCGGGGATGGTTTTGAACACCTCTGACTGAGCGCCGTATTTCATTTTTGTCTGAAACCCCACGATGTTATACAGTGTTCCTAATGCGTTATCACGGCGCAGCTGCACCACGGCATAGGGTTTGTTTTCGGGGTCGTGGGCATTGGTCAGGCCGATGGGTTTCATCGGGCCGAAACGCAGGGTTTCGCGGCCACGTTCGGCCATGACCTCGATCGGCAGGCAGCCGTCGAAATAGCCGGCGGTTTCGCCTTCGTGAAATTCGGTCTTGTCGGCGGCCAGCAGGGCGTCGATGAAGGCCTCGTATTGCGGTTTGGTCATCGGGCAGTTCAGGTAGGCCTTCTGCTCTTCCTCGGTCTCGCCCTTGTCATAGCGCGATTGTAGCCAGGCCACGTTCATGTCGATGCTTTCGGCATAGACGATAGGCGCGATGGCATCGAAGAAGGCCAGGCGCTCGGCCCCGGTTTCGGCCTGAATGGCCGCGCCCAACGCGGTCGAGGTCAGCGGTCCGGTCGCGATAATCCAATGGCCGTCAGTGGGCAATTCGGTGATCTCGCCATATTCGACGCGGACATTGGGGTGATCCATCAAGGCTTGTGTCACGCTCTCGGCAAAGGGATCGCGGTCCACGGCCAGGGCACCGCCCGCTGGCAAGCGGTGGCGCGCGGCCATCTGCATGATCAGCCCGTTCGCGGCGCGCATTTCCCAATGCAGCAGGCCCACGGCATTCTGTTCGTCATCGTCCGAACGGAACGAATTCGAGCAGACCATTTCCGCCAGATTTCCGGTGCGATGGGCAAAGGTTTCGACCTTGGGACGCATTTCGTGAATGACGACCTGGACGCCCGCGTTTGCGGCTTGCCAGGCGGCTTCGGATCCGGCCATGCCGCCGCCGATGATGTGAAGTGTCTTATCCATAGGCGCGATTTAGGGCAGGTAGATCAGTTTGGAAAGCCCCTTCAACGACCGAGTTCAGTACAGAGAGGTGAGGGGGCAGGACGAGCGGGCCACCGGCTTTGGAAATTGACAGCCTGAGAGAGTGGCTGAGAGAGACAATTCCGGCGGTGACCCGAGCTCGCATGATCAAGAGGTTCATCACTTCCTCTTCCTGTCCCAAGTAGCAAAACTATTTGCGGCAGAAAAGAGGCAAATATGAAAACAATAGGGCGCGATTTGGAAACGACCTCTTTTGTGGTCGAATCTACTGCTCCCAGTTTGGTGGGCGCTTTTCCAGAAAGGCGGCGATGCCCTCGGCGGTGTCGCGATACAGCATGTTTTCGACCATCACGTCGCCGGTATAGGCATAGGCCTGATCCAGTGGCATCTGGATTTGCTCATAGAAGGCCTGCTTGCCGATCTTGACCGCGGCGCCCAGCTTTTCTGCGACACGTCCGGCCAGGTCTTGCGTGGCGGTTGCCAGTTGATCCTGTGGCACGACGGCGTTGATCAGGCCCATGGATTCGGCTTGGTCTGCGGGGATGAACTGGCCAGTGGACAGCATCTCGAACGCCTTTTTGCGCGGGATGTTACGGGACAGCGCCACCATCGGGGTCGAGCAGAACAGGCCGATGTTCACACCGTTGACCCCAAACTTGGTGCCTTCGGCCGCGACGGCCATGTCACACGAGGCCACCAGCTGACAGCCAGCTGCCGTGGCGATGCCGTGCACCTGGGCGATCACCGGCTGAGGCAGCTTCTGCACCGACATCATCATCCTGGCGCAGCGATCGAACAGATCCTTGAAATAGGCCTTGCCGCCGTCTTTGGCCTGGCGGCCTGCGGTCATTTCTTTCAGGTCATGGCCTGCGCAGAACACTTTGCCTTCGCCAGACAGGATAACCGCGCGAATCGAGCGATCCTCGGAGAGGCGGCCGAATTCCTCCTGAAGTGCGGCCAGCATACCGTCTGATAGGGCGTTTAGCGTTCCAGGGTCGTTCAATTTCAGGTGGGCAATCGCGCCCGTGTCGTGACGTTCCAGCAAAGCCATCTTGTTCTCCTCGCAATTCAAGGCAACTCTAGGATGGACAGGATTGGGAGGGAAGCAATGGCTGCGAAAATGTCGGCTGAAGATCTGATGACATTCATGGCGCGGGAATTTCCGCAAGTGAACGCGGATTTCGTCATCGAAGACGTGCGCGATATGGGGGTGCGGGTGCGAATGCCCATCGCCGATCGGCATCTGAGGCCCGGAGGCACCGTGTCTGGGCCCTCGATGTTTGCGCTGGCCGATTGCTCGATTTATCTGGCGGTGCTGGCGATGATCGGGCCTCAGGGGTTGGCCGTGACCACCAATTGCAGCATGGATTTCATGCGCAAGCCCGAAGCGGGAAAAGATCTGATAGCAGAGTGTAAGTTGTTGAAACTTGGACGGGTCTTGGCCGTTGGGGATGTGCTGATCTATTCTGATGGGCAGGCGCAGCCTGTGGCGCGGGCCTCGATGACCTATTCCATTCCGCCGCGATGAACTGAGCGTGAGCGGGTCAAAGACGGCAACAGAAAAAGAGCCGGGGACAAGCCCCGGCTTCAGTACATCCTAACGCGGACGGGGTCGTTACGCGCGCCAGAATGGGCGGCGGGCCTCCGTATAAGCCACGCCGCGTTCGATGCCGATATCCGCCAGTTGTTCATCGGTTAGCCGACCTAGGGCTTTCCGGGTGCGGTGTCGGCTGTCCCACTTTGTCACGGTTACCGCAAATGTCATCGCCCAACGGGCCGCGACCGGAGCATCCAGCCCCAGATCGTAGTTGATGATGTTAGCGGCCAGCAATGTTTGTTGCTGTGACATGGGACCAATCCCTTCGATTGTATTGACACAATGTAGCGGTATTGCTACTGCGATCTAGATACAATTATGCGTACAAAGCGTCTAGGAAAACATTGTTATGGGTACAAATTGGGTGCCGGAGCTTAGCGCCGCGGGCAAATCTAAGTACAAAGCGCTGGCCGACAATATCAGGGGCGCTGTCGCGGGCGGGCAGCTTTGTAGTGGCACCCAATTGCCGCCGGTACGTGAATTGGCCTACCAGCTGTCTGTTACCCCCGGCACGGTGGCGCGGGCCTATTCGTTGTTGACGGACGAGGGGGTCCTTCAGGCCGGGGTCGGACGCGGAACATTCGTGGCTGAGGCCAGCACGCAAGTCGACGAAGCCGTGGGCTGGCCGCAAGTCCTGAACCTGCGTAGCCCTTTGTTGCCGGATGTCGGGCAGAGCCAGCTGCTGCGCGAGGCAATGCACAGCACTGCGGAGTCCATGTCGGGCGCAGAGTTCCTGAATTACCCCAGTCGGCACCAGGATTTGCCCTTGCGCCGCGCGTTGCGCCGATGGATGGCAGACCTGCCTATTGGGAATTTCACAGCCGAGGACATCGTTCTGACACATGGTGCTCAGAATGCTTTGATGTTGGTGATGCAGACCGTGCTGACCGGACCGGATCCGGCGGTCGCGGTCGAAAACCTGACCTATCCGGGGTTTCGCCGCGCGGCCGAGCTGTGCCGGGCGCGGGTGGTCGGTATTCCTAGCGATGATGAAGGCCCCATCGTCGCGGCTTTGGCCCATGCGGTGCGCGAGCAGGGGGTGCAGCTGTTTTGTACCTCGTCAGAAGTGAATAACCCCACAGTACGCCACACCAGCCCCGCCCGTCGCCGAGAGATCGCCGCACTGGCGGCTCGTCTGGATTTGAATATCGTGGATGACGATTGCTATGCGATTGGGACACATCGGGACGAGAGCTATTTTTCGCTGGCGCCGGATTTGGGGTGGTATGTGTCTTCGACGTCCAAGGCGCTAACCCCGGCCTTGCGGGTTGGATATGTGGTTGCACCGCGCCCACGGGTGATGGATCTGGCGCGAACGGCGGCGTTTTCGCATTTCGGGCTGGCGCGCCCGCTGACCGAGATTGCCCTGGCCTTTCTGTCGGACCCCCGATTGCTGAGTGTCGCCGCAAAATCTCGCGCTCGGATCAACGAGCTGCTGCGTCTGACAGTCAACCATCTGGGTGGGCATCAGGTGGCCTGGCACGAGGATGTGCCGTTTTTGTGGATCTCGTTGCCCTCGGGTTGGCGGGCGGCGCATTTTGCGCGTGCAGCCGAGGGGCAGGGCGTCATGCTCAAAAGTGCTGAAGAGTTCGTCCTGCGCGATGCGCGTGCCCCGCATATGGTGCGGATTGCGGTGAATGGTCAGGTGGATGTGGCCCGCTATGAGGCGGGCATTGTTCAGGTGCGCCAATTGTTGGACAATCCACGCGAGGAATTCACAGTTTAAGGCGTGAAAAGTTGGGGTATATTGATACCTATTTTTTAACCTGTTGTTTTTAAAGGTGTAATTCGAGTTTGTTGCGCTTGACTGTGTTCGCCCACCCTATATAACGCCGCAATCGAATTCAGACACGGATCCTTTTGTCCGTGTCTTCAACTGAACAAGGGTAATCCCGCGATGAAAACCTTCTCTGCTACTCCGGCAGACATCGAGAAAAAGTGGATCATCATCGACGCCGAAGGCGTGGTGCTGGGCCGTCTTGCCTCGATCGTTGCCATGCGTCTGCGCGGCAAACACAAGCCGTCGTTCACTCCGAACATGGATATGGGCGACAACGTGATTGTCATCAACGCTGACAAGATCCAGCTGACCGGCAAAAAACGTGCCGACAAAACCTATTACTGGCACACTGGCCACCCGGGCGGCATCAAGCAGCGCACCGCAGATCAGATCCTGGAAGGCAAATACCCCGAGCGCGTCGTGACCGCCGCCGTAAAGCGTATGCTGCCGGGCAACCGTCTGTCGCGCAAAGTGATGACCAACCTGCGTGTCTACGCAGGCGCCGAGCATCCGCACGAAGCGCAGAACCCCGAAGTTCTGGACGTTAAGTCCATGAACTCCAAGAACACCCGGAGCTGATAAATGGCTGATCAAATCAATTCGCTTGAAGAGCTTGGCACCGCAGCTGGTGTAGAAGCTATCGTCGAAGTCGAAGCCCCCCGTGAACCGGTGCGCGACGAGTTTGGCCGTTCCTACGCAACCGGCAAGCGTAAAGACGCTGTTGCCCGCGTTTGGATCAAGCCCGGTTCGGGCAAGATCACTGTGAACGGTAAAGAGATGAACACCTATTTCGCGCGCCCCGTGCTACAGCTGATCGTGCGTCAGCCGTTCTCGGTTGCTGGTGTCGAAGGTGAGTTCGACGTCGTTGCCACCGTCAAAGGCGGCGGCCTGTCCGGCCAGGCTGGCGCGGTCAAGCACGGCATCTCGAAAGCCCTGCAAATCTACGAGCCCTCGCTGCGTGGCGCTCTGAAGGCTGCTGGCTTCTTGACCCGCGACAGCCGCGTTGTGGAACGTAAGAAATACGGTAAGCGCAAAGCACGTCGTTCGTTCCAGTTCTCGAAGCGTTAATCTTTCGCCTCGTACAGAATTCAGAAAGGGCCGCCCGATTGGGTGGCCCTTTTTTCGTGGCTGGTTCCGGCATCTAGCGCCAAGGCATGAAAAAAGGCGGGCCGAGGGACCCGCCTTTGGAACGCCAGATTGGAATGGCGTGGTCTTACGTCCTTGGCTTAGCCGGGGATCGTGTATTCGTAGCCAGCGATCAAAGAGATCGTCGGGGTCGAGGTTTCGCTGTCTTCGAACAGAACTTCGAAGGACAGGCCGCTGTCCAGGCCATACAGGAACGACAGTTCGGTATAAACATCGTCTGCCGAGTCAACGCCGACCAGCGGTGTGATGGTCCAGCCTTGATAGCCGATTTCCAACGCGATGCTGTTGTCGGTGGTTTCCGCATCGGGATCCCAGACCAGCTCGTAAGTGGCCTCAATGCTGTCCGAGAACGCATAGGTCAGGTCAACGGTCACGTCGTAGTTCGAGTAGCCGGTGTCGTTGAACCAGTATCCGGTCAGGAAGACGTCATAGCCTGCCTTGTCCGAGATGTCGCCGGCGTAACCCAGATACAGGTCGAATTCGAATTCGTCGGTGCTGGCGCTGCTGTCCCAGTAGCCGTAAGCACCGATGTAGGCGCCGCTGTCGAACGAGTAGGAAGTATCGACTTCCAGTTCGACCAAGTCATCGGTCTTGTCCAGGTTTTCATCAAAAACCAAGGTGCCGAACGCCCCAAAAGTGGTTTCCAACGATCCTGCATAGGCGCCCAGCGGCAGGAGGCTCAGGGCTGTCGCCGCTACGATAGTTTTATGGGTGAACATACGTTATCCCTTCATTCAGTGTTTGTTTTTGCCCGACTGTTGCCTAGTCCGAACCATAAATGGTTAGCCCGTTTGGGTAAGCGGTATGAACCTGAGTATTTTACTTTGATTCATATCCCTTGTCCCGACCAGTCGTGCCTTATTGATCGCTGCGTTGCAGAAATGACGCAATGCTGTCGCGCAGAAAAAGGGTCAAGATTCCTGATATGATTAAAGATGTGGCGCGATTAGAGCTTTGTTGGCTACTTGTCGGGCGAGATAAGACCCAAACCGCGCAAATACACGCCAATGCCCGATTCCAAGAGCTCTTCGGGTGGAAAGGGCGACTGCGTGCCAGGTGAATTCCGCGCGAACAGCTCGACAACTCCGTGGCTCATTGCCCAGATATGCGCGGAAAACATGCTGGCGGGCGGGCGTTTTTCCGGGGGAATGTGTTGGGACAACTCATCCGCCGCGCGCTCCATGACACCACGGGCGCGGGTGGCGATGGCAGCCAGCTCGGGCGTGCGATTGACCGAAATGCCGGATTCAAACATCGCGATATAGTGGCCGGGATATTTCCGCGCAAAGGCCAGATAGGCCCGGCCCGTTGCCTCGAATGCCGCCAGCGCCGAGGGCTGCCCGTTGTCATATGCGAACTGCATGACGTCGGCGAAGATCTCATAACCCTGGCGCGCGGCCTCGGCGATCAGGTCTTCGCGGCCTTCGAAATGGCGGTACACGGCGGCAGGCGTGACGCCGGCCTGTTTCGCAGCCTCGGACAGGGTAAAGCCCGTCGGACCCTTGACCTCGATCAGCTTTAGGGCTGCCTCGACCAGAGCCTGGCGCAGGTTGCCGTGATGATATCCGCGCTTTTTAGGCATCCCACATGTCCGGATCGCCGCAGATGGACGCATCGCTGGCACCAATGGCCTTTGCGTCCTTACGGGCATAGTCAATCGCATGCAGCACGTGTCGGATTGCTTCAAGACGCGCACGCTTTTTGTCGTCCGAGCGGATGATCGTCCAGGGCGCTTGATTTGTATGGCTGCGATCCAGCGTTTCGCGGATGGCGGCGCTGTAAGCATCCCATTTCTTCAGCCCTTCGGCGTCGATCCAGCTGAGTTTCCACTGTTTCAGCGGATCTCGCTCGCGGTCCAGAAAGCGTTTCAACTGTTCGGCCTGGCCAACGTTCAGCCAGAACTTGAAGACATGAATGCCTTCTTCGACCAGCATCTTCTCGAAATCATTCACCTGAGCGAAGAAATGTTCGCGCTGGCTGTCGGTGCAAAAGCCAAAGACCTTCTCGACTACGCCGCGGTTATACCAGGATCGGTCGTAAAACGCGATTTCTCCTCCAGCGGGCAGGTGGTCGATATAGCGCTGGAAATACCACTGGGTCTGTTCCGTATCCGAGGGTTTCGACAGCGCCACAACGCGTGCCCCTCGTGGATTTAGGTTCTCGCGAAACCGCTTGATCGTGCCCCCTTTGCCGGCCGCATCGCGCCCCTCAAAAACAATGGCGATACGCGCGCCGGTGGCCTTGGCCCAATTCTGAAGCTTGACCAGCTCGATTTGCAGCTTGGCCATGTCCTTTTCATAGGGTTTGCGCGCCAGTTTTTCTGAATGCGGATAGGTCGGGGATAGAATATCCCCCTTTTCAGCGCGTTTGATCGCGTTGCGCACCTCGTCCGGGGCGTCGGTTTTGTAGAAGGCGCTGATCGCACCGTCAAAGGGCAGCTCCATGGGCCTCTCCATTTGTTTTCAATACAATATGGCGATCCGGCGCGCCTAGTTCAATCCGGCACGGACCGCTGCGCGATCAATCGCGGCGATAACGTCGGGTTTGGCGACGTGCTGGGGCATATGGCCAATGCCGGGTAGGACGGTAAGATGGGCGTTGGGGATCTGCTCGGCCAACGGCTCTGAGTGGATTGGCAGGCCAACGATCATATCCCCGCTGCCATGCAGCAGTTCAGTCGGTGTGTCGATCTGTGGATATAGCGGGCTGAGCGCGCGTATCTCGGCGTTCAGATTGGCGCGCTGCAAGGCGTTGGCGCGCGCCAGCATGTGAACCCATGCAGCGCTGATACCGCAACTATCAACAATTCCAGAATGCTGAGGCCCAAAGGTGATCCTTAGCTACGCCAATCTGTCGATGCGCTTCCGATCTGGTTGAGCTCGTAAGGTGTCGTCAGATAGATCTCGGAAATCCAGTTGCCGTACAGCAGATGTGCATGGCTGCGCCACCGGTTCTGCGGCGGCTGCGCGGGATCATCCTCGGGGAAATAGTTGAATGGCATTTGGATCTCTGCGCCCTCGATCTGGTTCTGAGCCAGGTCGCGCTGATACTCTTCGTTCAGGGTGCCGCTGTCATATTCCAGATGATTGAACACATACAGCGCCCGGTGGGCCGGGTCTTGAACCAGAGCGGGCCCAACAACGTCAGAATGCAGCAAAATAGGCAATCCCGCGGCGTCGATTTCATCGCGTCGCATTTCGGTCCAGCGGCTGACGGGCATAATCATGTCGTCAGAAAATCCACGCAAATAAGGGCTTTGCGGGGCAAAGTTCATGTGACGGTAGCAGCCAAACAGTTTCTGATCCAGCAGGTATTTCTGAACGTTATGGAAATAGTGGATCATCGCCATTCCCCCCCAGCACACGCCAAATGTGGAATGAACATGGGTCTGGGTCCAGTCGAAAACCTGTTTCAGTTCATCCCAATACGTGACCTGATCGAACGGCAGATGTTCGATCGGGGCGCCGGTGATGATCAGGCCGTCAAATTTCTCGCCGCTGGCCTGAACCTCGGAAAATGGACGATAGAAGCTCTCCATGTGGTTGGCGGCGGTGTTTTTTGCTTCGTGTTCGCTCATCCGGATCAGCGACAGTTCGATCTGCAACGGCGTGGCGCCGATCAGCCGTGCGAACTGGTTCTCTGTCTGGATCTTTTTGGGCATCAGATTCAGCAGGGCGATGCGCAGAGGGCGAATATCCTGATGGGCGGCCATCTCCTCGGCCATGACCATCACACCCTCGTTCGTCAGAACGTCAAAGGCAGGCAGGTCACGTGGCAGTTTGAGAGGCATATCAGGCTCCGTGGTTAGGGGGGAGGGATAAGATAGGGCCGGTGTTAGCGGCGCTCAAGGGCGGTGGCGATCAACTGATCGAAATCGGCAGCGGTTTTGACCTGCGCGATTTCGTCCGCCGAGACCGTAATACCCCAGTTTTTCGCCATCGCGGCATAGCGCGGCTGACGATGCGCCAACGCCTGAGCATAGGTCCAGCGGATAAAGCTGTCGGGGTCCACTTTGGTTTCATCGCCGCCGTGCTGGGACAGGTATTCGCCCCAAACGCGGTTCAGGAATTCTTCTTGATAGGACATAGGCTTAGGCGCTTTGTCAAAGCGACGGATCAGTTCGGCGGTATGCGCGTCAGAGCCCTCGATCCAGATCATCAACGAATGTTGCGACAGGGTTTTCAGCACCAGATCATCCGGGTCGTCCGGGTTCACCCACTCACAAATCGACCCGCCAGTGTCGCAGATGAAATGCGGATAGCCATAGAGCGCCCCAGCGCGTTCGATGAAATAGGGCGTGTCCAGCAGCGCAGCAATTTCGGCCGTGCGGAACTGAGCCTGACGACGCGTGTATTCTGCATAGGGCAAGCCGCCCTGCGACTCGTCCCCTGGTTTGCCCAGGTACGACGAAACAGGTGTCAGGTTCTCGAAGGTGATATTGGACCCGATATAGATCGAATCTGACATCAGAAGCTCACGCAGGAACGGGATTTTCATCGCTTCGCGCTTGGCGTTGTCAGCGATGTATTCGCCCATATAGCGGGTGCCGATCCGGTAATCGATCGAGTAGTGGAACCAATCCCCCTGATCGCGCAGCATGTTCGAAATATGGGTTTTACCCAGCCCGGACATCCCGAAAAACAGGACCTTCTTTTCTGGCGCGTTCAGCCAGTCATTTGCGGTTTCGTAGATCATTGACCAATCCCCTTGCGCGGCAAAGGCTTAGCCGGGCAGGGCGGAGGGGTCAAACGCTATTGGTAAAACGACGCATCAGCCGCCCATCAATCACCAATAAACCCGCCGCCAGCAGCGCAAACCCGGCATAGGCGCGCAAAGGCAGGGTTTCGTCCAGCAAGACCGCGCCTAGCAGAATGGCGAACGGCGCGACCATCAACGTCACCAGCATCAGATTACCCGAACCGGCCATGCCCAAAACGCGATAATACAGCAGATAGGCCCCCGCCGTGGCCAGCAGTGACAGATAGCCAAGCGCCGCCCAAGTTGTTGTTGCGGCTGGGAACGTGGGCGCGCCTTCGAACAAGAAGGCGGTGGGCAGCATGATCAGGGCTGCGGCGCTCAACATGCCGGCGGCGGCCACTTGCGGTGTTTGTTGCGCCAGCATCTTGCGGCCCCATACGGCTGCAAACGCATAGGACAAGGACGAGCCCACAATCGCCAACTGACCCAGCGAAGCCAGGTTCAGCTGTCCCAACGCTGCGGGTCCGATGATCGTTGCGGCTCCGGCAAATCCCAAGATCACACCGGCGGATTTTCGGCGCGTCAGGCGCTCGTCCGAGAACACGATTGCTGCGACCAGAATTCCCAGAACTGCGGTCAGGGCATTCAATATCGACGCCAAACCCGAGCTGATATGCTGCTGTCCCCAGGTGATCAGCGTGAAAGGCACCGCGTTGTTCAGCAATCCCATCACCAGAAATGCACCCCATATGCGCGGATCTCGCGGGAGGCTCAGGCCGCGCAATATCACATAGACCCACAGAACAAGCGCCGCACCGATTACGCGCCATGCCACCACCCAAAGCGGGCCGATTTCTTGTAATATCAGTGCGTTGCACAGGAATGACCCGCCCCAGATCAGGGCAAGCAAGCTTAGTTCGGTCCAGGCGCGGGGCGTGATGGATTTCTGTGTCGGTGTCATGACGCTCGGGTAACTTGAAATTGGGGCGCTTCCAATCCGAAACGTGCCTATTTGGTTTCGGACCAGATGTTCAGATAGTTCCCGCCGAAAATCACAGCGGCCCCCAACACCACCCAAAGGTCCAGCGGTTCATCATAGATCAGCATCCCGACGACCGCGATCAGTGGCAGACGGGCAAAGTCGAACGGGATCACGATAGTTGCCGGAGCCGATGCCAGGGCTGTTGTCAGACAGAAATGCGCAAACAGCCCCGCGCAGCCGATCAGCACCAGCCAGGGTAGGGCGGCGATGGATGGCAAGGCAATATCCCCATCAATCCCGGCGCAGAATACGCCAAAAACGGCTTGCATGACGGCCAGATAGAACAAAATGCAGGTTGCTGTTTCGGTCCGTGTCAGCCGACGGGTAAACATGATGGAGCCAGCGAACCCAATCGCCGCAACCGCTGCGGTCACCTGACCAAATTCAAGGCTGTCGGGGCTTGGCCGGGCTACAATCAAAATGCCGATAAACCCAATGACTGCGGCCATCACGCGGACGGGTGTCATCCGTTCCCCCAAAACCAGAGGCGACAGCGCGATCACCCACAAAGGTGCCGTGAACTCCAGCGCAAAGACCTGCGCCAGGGGAATCGCCGTCAGTGAAAAGAACCAAAGATTTTGCCCGGTGAAATGGCTTAGGTTGCGGATGAAATGCAGTCCCAGATGCCGTCGGGTGATCTGTCCTAATGTGCCCGCAGCCGCGCCTGCGCCTAGGATGATCACAACGCCAACCAGGCTGCGATACATCATGATCTCAAACGTATCCAGCTCTAGGCTGACCGCACGTCCAGCAATCGCCATCGAGGTGAACGAAGCAATGGCTCCTGTCATCCATAGAGCCGCTTTCAGAACCTCTCCCTTCGCCTCCATGCCGTCCTTCTTCTTATGAAACTACCTGGGGCGGGGATACGGTTCGTTTTCAACGAAGAGGGGGGCAAACAGCCCCCCTTGTCCCCACTCGCCACAGGCGAACGTTACCTTTTACTCCAGCTCAATGGTACCCGGTGGTTTTGACGTGCAGTCATAGAACACGCGGTTCACGCCTTTTACCTCGTTGATGATCCGGGTCGAAGTCTCGCTTAGGAATTCATGGGTAAATGGATAGTAATCCGCCGTCATCCCGTCAACCGAAGTCACCGCCCGCAACGCCAGCGCATAATCATAGGTCCGCCCGTCGCCCATCACACCCACGGTGCGCATGGGCAGGATCGCAGCAAACGCCTGCCAGATGTCGTCATAGAGACCGTGTTTGCGGATCTGGTCGATATAGACAGCGTCGGCCTTGCGCAGGATCTCCAGCTTGTCGCGGGTGATCTCGCCGGGGCAGCGGATCGCCAGACCCGGACCAGGGAAGGGGTGACGCCCGATGAACGAGGCAGGCAGGCCCAGTTCGTGACCCAGGGCGCGCACCTCGTCCTTGAACAGCTCGCGCAGGGGTTCGACCAGTTTCAGACCCATTTTTTCGGGCAGACCGCCGACATTGTGGTGCGATTTGATCGTCACCGAAGGCCCGCCGCTGAACGACACCGATTCAATCACGTCCGGGTACAGGGTGCCCTGTGCCAGGAATTCCGCGCCTTCGATGCCGTCGGCGTATTTCTGGAACACGTCGATAAACAGTTTGCCGATGATCTTGCGCTTGGTTTCGGGATCGGAAACGCCTTCCAGCTCGCCCAGGAACAGATCGCTTTCGTCGGCGTGGATCAGGTTCAGGTTATAATTGTCGCGGAACATTGCCACGACTTGCTCGGCTTCGTTCAGGCGCAGCAGGCCATGGTCCACGAAAACACAGGTCAGCTGATCGCCGATCGCTTCGTGCAGCAGGATGCCCGTCACAGAGGAATCAACGCCGCCTGACAGGGCACAAATGACCTGTTTGTCACCTACCTGTTCGCGGATCTTGGCGATCATCTCTTCGCGATAGGCGCCCATGGTCCAGTCGCCCGAGAACCCAGCCAGTTTGACGAAGTTTTCATACAGCGTGGCACCGTTCGGGGTGTGGTGGACCTCGGGGTGGAACTGTACCGCATAGAAATCGCGTTCCAGATCGGCGGTGATGGCAAAAGGCGCGCCCGGCGAGGTGCCATATACCTCAAAGCCCGGCGCGATTTCGGCCACGTGATCCCCGTGGGACATCCAGACCTGTTCTTTGCCGTCCAGGAACCAGCCGGTCAGGAAATCGGGATGTGTGGGTTCCGGCGCAACATAGGCGCGGCCAAATTCGGCGGTGGCGTGTTCGCCCGCCTCAACCCGACCCCCAAGGTCGTGCATCATCACCTGTTGGCCATAGCAGATGCCCAGGATCGGAACGCCCAGCGTATAGGCCGATTTCGGTGGGCGGGGCGAGCCCTCGCGCATCACCGAATCCGGTCCGCCCGAGAAGATGATCGCCTTGGGGGCGAACTCTTTCAGCGACGCGTCGGTGACGTTCTGATAGGGGTGGATTTCGCAATAGACATTCAGCTCGCGCAGGCGGCGCGCAATAAGCTGCGTGACCTGGCTGCCGAAGTCGATGATAAGAAGGCGGTCATGAGTGTCTTGGGTCATGTATGCCCAATAAGGCGGGTCGGTTTCCCGCGCAAGGGGCAGCGCGCCGGAACGGTGCGCAGCTGGGCTATTTACCTCTTATTGGTCATACTGATGCCTGGCATCCACGTGACACCAGCGCATCCAACTCTGCAAGCAGGTCGTTTTTGCGTCTCAGAAGCCGCATTCCATCCAAGTGGCGTGCTCAATTCCCCGTAAAAATGATGGAAACCAACACTCCAGGAGAATCAGGGATGAGCGAACAGGCGGTGCGCAGGCGGAGAGGTGGCGGCGGTGCCGCTCGGCGGGCAGAACGAGGCGCAGTTTCGTTCGAGACAGCCCGATTCATCGAGCGGAACATTCCCAACCTTGAGATTCTGAACGAAGAAGCGCTGGATATCATCGAAACCAACGCAGAATCCGTGCTGGCCGAGGTCGGCGTCAATTTCGTCAACAACCCGGCGGCCTTGGTCCTGTGGCGCGAGGCTGGGGCCGATGTCGAGGGCGAGCGGGTCCGTATTCCGCGCGGACTGGCGCGCGAGCTTTGCAAAACCGCGCCATCGCAGTTCACGCAACATGCGCGAAACCCTGCGCGGAACGTGGACATTGGCGGCCGCAATCTGGTGCTGGCCCCTGTGTATGGCCCGCCATTCGTGCACGACGCGCAGGGCGGCCGCCGCTACGCGACGATGGAGGATTTCCAAAACTTCGTGAAGCTGGGCTACATGTCCAAATGGCTGCACCATTCGGGTGGTACTGTGTGCGAACCGACAGATGTGCCCGTTAACAAGCGCCACCTGGATATGCTGCTGGCCCATATGACGCTGTCGGACAAACCCTTTATGGGGTCGGTAACAGAGCCCAGC
The DNA here is from genome assembly GCA_029212905.1 of Thalassovita sp. Classification (GTDB taxonomy): domain Bacteria; phylum Pseudomonadota; class Alphaproteobacteria; order Rhodobacterales; family Rhodobacteraceae; genus Thalassobius. The sequence goes on along the minus strand of JARGPB010000001.1, from coordinate 220,376 downwards.
CGCGCGCAGGATTCGGTGGATATGTGCGAGATTCTGTTCGGAAAGGACTTTGTTCAGAACAACACCGTGATGACCTCGCTGATCAACATCAATTCGCCCCTGACCTTTGACGATGTGATGATGGGCAGCCTTGAGATCTACGCCCGCAACAATCAGGCCGCGATTATCAGCCCGTTCATCGTCGGTGGCGCGATGGCGCCGGTCTCTGTGGCCGGGACGCTGACGCAGGTCATGGCCGAAGTGATGGCAGGCATCGCCTATTCGCAGCTGATCCGCAAGGGCGCGCCGGTGATTATGGGGGCGTTTGTGACGTCCATCGACATGAACTCTGGTGCGCCGACCTTTGGAACCCCCGAGGCTGCACAGATCACCTATGGGGCTGGGCAGCTGGCAAGGCGTCTGGGGCTGCCGTATCGTTCATCGGGTGGGTTCACGGGGTCCAAATTGCCCGATGCGCAAGCGGGATATGAAAGCGCTAACTCATTGAATATGGGGCTTTTTTCCGGTGTGAACTTTATGCTTCATGCCTGTGGCTGGCTCGAAGGTGGGCTGGCCTCGTCCTACGAGAAATTCGTGATGGACGCGGACCAGCTGGGCACGCTGCACCGTATGGCCGAGGGCGTTAAGGTGGATGAAAACGCACAGGCGATGGACGCGATTCACGAGGTCGGACCTGGCGGGCATTATCTGGGATGTGCACATACCCAGGCCAATTTCAAAGATTCATTCTGGCGCACCGAATTGCTGGACTACAAACCCTTCGAAACCTGGTCCGAAGAAGGCGGGCGCGACACCATGACGTTGGCCTCGGTGCGGGTGCAAAAGATGTTGTCTGATTACGTGCAGCCCGCCCTGGACCCCGCGATTTCCGAGGCCCTGACGGCCTATGTGGCGCAGAAAAAGGCGTCGATGCCCGACGCCTTTAGTTAGGCGCTGTGCCCCTAGGCGGGGGAAATTTCAATCCGGGTTGAGGCGCGCAAAAGCTGCGCCTCGCCCATCATGGCGATCAGGATTTCGACGTGCCGCGCAGGAGAGTACCCGGCGGTATCGTCGTCCCGCTGTTCGTTGATCTCAGCTTCGGCTTCGATAAGCTGAGCGAGCGCAGCCCCGCTGCGCGGTAGCGTTCCCAACCCCAGGATACGACGCAGGTGAATGTCGCGACGATAGTCGTCAACACCGATCCGAGCCGCGCGGATCAGCAATCGGGGGCGGTGGATTGTATTCAGAAGGCTCAGCAGATCCATCATGGCAGTGTCCTTTAACTGTGTTTCGCCTTTTGCGAGCATTGCACACGCCTGAATGGTGTTGCGCGAAGGGAATTCACTCCGAACGGAACGTTGGCTGGTTGTTCACGTTTTGGAAACAATTATTGCCAAATCGGAAACTGTTAACTGTCAGGTAACTTTTGCACGCCTAGGTTGCGGACTGTGTTGGGGATAACTCTGGGGAAAAGTCAGTGCATTTCCAGGACAGTTATTTTGACCTTATTGGAGCCACCATGTCTCGTTCACTTACGCCCGAGTTTTCCGCAACGCCGGTCCCGTCCTGGGTGCCTGAGGCTGTCTTGCGTTACTTGGCGCATACGGAATCGGGTCTTCCCATCCGGGCCCTGGCACGACAGGCGGGCTGCCACGCATCCACAGTCCTGAGACAGATCCGAAAACTGGAAAGCCGTCGCGAAGACTTGCTGGTGGACGAGGCGCTGGATCGTCTTGGTCAGCAGCATTTTCACCGCGAAGGGCGCAAGCCTCAGATCAGTGAAATGGAGCCTGATACCATGACCCTCTCTCAGCCTGTGACTGCATCCAGCGAGACTGGATTGCTTGACAAAGAAGCGCGGCGAATTTTGCGAAGACTGACCGAGGCCGGGGCTGTTCTGGCCGTTGCGCAGGATATGGAAAAGGCCGTCGTCGTGCGTGACAATCAAAGTGGAACAACAACTCGTACAGCCGTAGTGGATCGTGAAATCGCGCAGGTCATGGCGTTAAATGGTTGGATACATTGTAAAACACCCGGTCGTATTTCGCGATATTCGATTACTTCGGAAGGGCGGAACACCCTGGCGATGTTGCTGGCAAAGGCCGAAAATGCTGCCCAATCCGGTTTCGCCGAGGCGCAGGCAGGGTTTGCAGCAGCGTCACCCGCGCAGGCGGCCCCCCGTGGTCGGACCCGGTATTCGGCGCCTGAATCGCCGCTTACGTTGCTGGCGCGTCGGCGCGATAAAACGGGTGCTCCGTTCCTGTCTGACGACCTGATTGCGGCAGGCGAGAGGCTGCGGGAGGATTTTGAATTGGCGCAAATCGGGCCGAGCGTCACACAGAACTGGGACCGGTTTTTGACGGGGCATGACGCCGGGGCGGCAAATGGTGGTGAGGCTCTGGTGCCCTCAGAGGCACGCGATCGGGTGGCAATTGCGCTTCGTGATTTGGGGCCAGGTTTGGGGGATGTTGCTTTGCATTGCTGCTGCTATCTTGAGGGATTGGAACGTGCCGAGAAGCGTATGGGGTGGTCGGCGCGGTCCGGTAAAATTGTCCTGCGCATCGCATTGCAGAGGCTAAAGCGTCACTACGAAGAGAGGGGCGCATCAGGGCAAATGATCGGTTAACGGCCTATCCCCCGACCAGCCAACCGACGCCATACGCCACACCGGCACAGAGAGACCCCACGCCTACTGTTTCCAAAACGGAAACGCGAAGCCGATCTCCAGTCGCCCCCCATCGTAGCAAACCAAGGGCGGCAAGGGCTGTAAGAGTTGCTGTCGCTGACAGGGTCAGACTCTGTGCATCGGCCTCGCGTAGTAGATACGGAAGCAGGGGAAGGAAGCCAAAAAGCACGAACGAAACGAAAGTCACCAAACCGTTGAGCGCCGGACTGTCATCTTCGGGCGGCTGAACGCCGTGTTTATGACTTAACAGCATTTCCGCCATCAGTTGCGGAGCTTTCGTGAGTTGGGTTGCGATGTGATTGGCCTCTTCCTGCGGGAGCCCTTTTTGCGTCAGCGTTTCTGACAGCTCTGCGATACTGGAGGCGGGCTGGGTTGTGATCCGTTGAATGCGACGCGTACGGCGGGCGCGATACAGATCATGTGCTGAACGCGAGGACAGAAACTCGCCCAGCCCCATCGAAACCGCGTCCGCAAACAGATTCGCAAGCCCGAAAATCATGACCGCAACACCGCCAATCTGCGCCACGCCTTCGGCATTGGCGCCGGCAAATCCTGCCACGATGGCAAAGGTCGTGACGATGCCATCATTCCCTCCGTAAATAATCTGTTTGAGATAGTCGCGAAAATGCGTGCGCGAAGAATGGCTGGCGATCTGGTCCATCTGGGATCCTATTGGCTAACTCGGTGCAGCATACAGCCCAGTTTCGCGTCAGCAATGGCGGGATGAATAATGCAATCTTGTCCGGGATGACCAAAGTGATAAGTATTGGCTATGAAAGTAACTCTGAGGCAGCTGAGCTATTTCAAAGCGCTGGCCGTACACCGGAATTTCGGCCGGGCGGCCGAAGCCGTTCATATTTCTCAGCCGGCTTTGTCTGTGCAGATCAAAGAGCTGGAGACCTCGTTGGGCGGCGCGTTGGTTGAACGACAGGCGCGGGATGTTCTGCTGACTCCGTTTGGCCGACGGATACTTGAACAGGTCGAGCGGGTCCTGGATGACGTCCGGGTGTTGGAAGAGGCCGCGCGCTGGAAAGGGGGATTGTCTGGAAAGCTAACCCTTGGCGTGATTCCCACTATCGCGCCTTATCTGTTGCCGGGGGCGCTGGCGGCGCTGCGGGCACGGGACATCCAGCTGGATGTCCAGGTGCAAGAAGCCAAAACCGTTCGTTTGATCGAAGCACTGAAAACCGGAGGGCTGGACGCGGCGGTTATGGCGTTGCCCATTGGCGAACCGGGGCTGGTGGAATTGCCCTTGTTTGAGGACCGATTTTTGCTGGCGGGGACGCAGGCTGGATTGGCGGCGTTGGGAAACGCGGAAACCCTGCGACCCACGGCGCTACAGCCGACGCAGTTGATGTTGCTAGAGGACGGGCACTGTTTGACCGATCAGGCGCTTGAAGTCTGCGGGCAGGGCCGGGGGCATGCGCAAATCAACATGGGAGCGTCGTCTTTGGCGACGTTGACGCGGTTGGTTGCTGCGGGGTTTGGGCTGACCTTGATGCCAGAAATGGCCGCGATTTCCGAACGGCAGGCTGCTCCTGAAATGCGGTTGATGCGCTTTGCCGCGCCCGAACCCTCGCGGATGATCGGGTTGGTGCGCCGGGCCTCGTCCATTGACGATGGCTGGTTCAGTGATCTGGCGGGGGTCTTGCAGGCGACAGGGGCAGAGCTGGTCGAAACGGCGCGCCGTACGGCGGGCTGATTTGACAAAAAGGCCCACGCAATGCGCAGGCCTTTCTTATTCTTCACCGGGCGGAATTACTCGGCCGCAACGGCCGAGTTCTTGGCGTCCAGGTATTGCATCAGGTTTTCAGGCGAGCTTTCGCCATAGGGGTCTTCGCCGTGGTTGTCGGACAGGCCGGGCTCTTCGAACCAGGCTTCGACAACGCCATTGTTGATGATCGCCGCATAGCGCCACGAACGCATGCCGAAACCCAGGTTGTCCTTGGCGACCAGCATGCCGACCTTGCGGGTGAATTCACCCGAGCCATCAGGGATCACGCTGACGTTTTCCAGGTTCTGGTCCTGGGCCCATTTGTTCATCACAAAGCTGTCGTTGACCGACATGACATAGATCGCGTCGATGCCTTTTTCAGCGAACTCGCCAGCCATTTTTTCAAAGCCTGGCAGCTGGTAGGTCGAGCAGGTGGGGGTGAACGCGCCGGGCAGCGAGAACAGGATCACGCGTTTGCCAGCAAAGTAATCCGCGGTGGTCATGTCCTGCCAGCGGAACGGGTTCGGGCCGCCAACGGCTTCGTCGCGGACACGGGTATGGAAGGTAACGTCGGGCAGCTTCAGGCCAGTTTGCATCTGGGAGACTCCTGTTTGGATCTAATATCAGAGCGCAACTTATAACGATTCAAAACTTGTTCAACCGGAAATTCTGTGCTGCGGCATAGAAAACATGCCCTGATTACAGGTGCATCAAGATATAAATGTATGTGGTATAACAAAATTTTGCTGTATCGCAGCAAACTGATGCCCACAGAATTTTCTAGAGGGCGCAGGGGAACTGGTGCTCGCGTGGCCAAGGCCCTATAGTACAGCCTATCAAACAGCAGGATGACTGACGTGCGTGACCTGAATATTCCCGAACAGCGGCACCCCGAAAAGGCGCACCGCCCCGACAATGCTCAGCCCAAGAAGCCAGAGTGGATTCGCGTAAAGGCGCCAACGTCCGAGGGCTATAAGCAAACGCATAAGATCATGCGCGAGAACAAACTGGTCACCGTCTGCGAAGAGGCCGGTTGCCCGAACGCGGGCGAATGCTGGAGCCAGGGCCACGCCACCATGATGATCATGGGCGAGATTTGCACCCGTGGCTGTACCTTCTGCAACATCGCGACCGGCAAGCCTCAGACGCTGGACGCATTCGAACCTGGCCGTGTGGCTGATGCGGTGCAAAAACTGGGTCTGAATCACGTCGTGATCACCAGTGTGGATCGCGACGATTTGAAGGACGGTGGGGCCGAGCATTTTGCCCAGACCATCCGCGCCGTGCGCCACCGCAGCCCTGACACGACGATTGAAATCCTGACGCCCGATTTCCTGAAATGCTCGGATGATGTGTTGGAAACCGTGGTCGCGGCCAAGCCTGACGTGTTCAACCACAACCTTGAAACCGTGCCTGGGCTCTACCCCGAGGTGCGGCCCGGTGCGCGCTATTTCCACTCGTTGCGGCTGTTGCAGCGCGTCAAGGAGCTGGACCCGACCATGTTCACCAAATCCGGCATCATGGTCGGCCTGGGCGAGGACAAGCAGGGCGTGCATCAGGTCATGGATGACATGCGCGCCGCTGACATAGATTTCCTGACCATCGGCCAGTATTTGCAGCCGACTCCGAAACACCACGCGGTGGACCGGTTCGTGCATCCCGATGAATTCGCCGCCTACGAGAAGGCCGCCTATGGCAAGGGTTTCTTGATGGTTTCCGCCACGCCGCTGACCCGGTCGTCCTATCACGCGGGGGATGATTTCGCGCGTCTGCGGGAAAACCGATTGGCCAAACTGGGGGCGTCATCATGAGCTTTGCCGCATTCATCGACAGGTTCCCCAGCCTGGAAACCGCGTTTTCCGAAGACGTCGTGACCATCCGGGCGATTGCCTCAGACGACGGGCTGGTGGCCTTCTTTCATTTCCACGAGGACGCGGTTCTGCCACCCCATTCCCATCTGGGCCAATGGGGCTCTGTTATCGAGGGCGAGATCGAACTGACCATCGGTGATGAAACGCGCGTATATCGTCCGGGCGAACCCTATGATATCCCCGCGGGCGTCGTTCATAGCGGAGTGATCAAGGCCGGGACCAAGGCGATCGACGTCTTTGAAGAGGGCGACCGCTATCCGCTGAAACGCTGATCAGGGCCGCATTTTTTCTAAGTTTAACGCCTCTGGCCAGCCGATCCAGCGCTCGATGGCGAATAGGATCAGGCACAAGCCCAGGACAACAAGCACCAGTTTGACCCGCCGCGCTGACGGCGGGTGACGGGCCCATTTAGCCATGCGTATAAATCGCAGCATCACTCGGTAAATCGGACCTTTCCGATATAAGGCAGGTTGCGGTTGCGTTGCGCGAAATCAATGCCATAGCCCACGACAAATTCGTCCGGTATCGAAAACCCGGTCCAATCGGCCTGGATGTCCACCTCGCGCCGGACGGGTTTGTCCAGCAAGGCGATGATCTTCAATTTGCGCGGGCGGCGGCCGGACAGCAGGTGGCGGACGTGGTGCAGGGTGTAGCCGGTGTCTACGATGTCCTCGACCACCAGCACGTCGCGGCCATCAATTTCGCCACGCAGATCCTTCAGAATCCGCACTTCACGCGAACTTTCGGTGGAATCACCGTAGGATGACGCCTCCAGGAAATCGACTTCGACCGGCAGGTCCAATTCGCGCACCAGATCAGCGATAAAGACAAAACTGCCACGCAGCAGCCCAACCACGACCAATTTGTCCGTATCCGCGTATTCTACCTTGATTGCGGCAGCGAGTTCCTCGATCCGCGCGGCGATTTGTTTGGCCGAGATCATTTCGTCAATGACATAAGGACGCTGTGGCATGGGTTCCCCTTGAATTTTCCGGCTCAGTCTACGAAATACCCCCCCACTGTCACGCGGAAAAAAAGAGGCACCATGCCAACCCACTCTGAGACCCGCAATTTGCCCTATTCAGCGCAGCAGATGTACGATCTGGTCGCTGATGTGGCGACCTATCCAAAGTTTTTGCCATGGTGCGCTGCGGCCCGGGTCAGGTCAGTGACGCCTCAGCCCGACGGGTCTGAGGTGATGAAGGCCGATCTGGTCATTTCCTTCAAAGTGTTCCGCGAGCGGTTCGGCAGTCTGGTGACCCTTTGGGCCGATCAAAAGAAGATCGACACCGAGTATCTGGACGGGCCGTTTCGCTACATGAAATCCAGCTGGGCGTTTCGCGACACCGAGACGGGCTGCGAAGTTGATTTCTTTGTGGATTTCGAATTCCGCAATGCCGTGCTGCAAGGCATTATCGGTGTCGTGTTCAACGAAGCGATGCAGCGCATTGTTCGCGCGTTCGAGCGCCGTGCCGCAGATCTGTATGGGGCCTCGGCCTGAACAGAAATGCCCTGGCTTAAACGCAAAAGGCCGCCCGATGAGGGGCGGCCTTTGTCGTTGATACACAGCGCTTACGAGTTGTGATCGTAGGCGCGCTCGCCGTGAACCTCGAGATCCAGCCCGTTGGTCTCGATTTCAGCATTCACGCGCAACGGTGTGATCAGGCCGACGATTTTGGCCAGAACCACCGACATGACCAGCGTGAACACGCCAACGATCGCCAGTGCCCCCAACTGAGCCATCCAGCTGCCCGCACCAAAGGCCGCGATCATGATCGTGCCAAAAATGCCGCCAACACCGTGTACCGCGAACACATCCAGCGTGTCGTCGATCCTGGCTTTGTTGCGGATCAGATTGACGGCTTCCTGACAGAGAATGCCAGCGATTGCGCCGATGATCAGGGCTTGAACCGGGGTCACAAACCCAGAGGCCGGAGTGATCGAAGCCAGGCCCGCAATGGTGCCGGTCACGATGCCGACAAGGCTGGCCTTGCCGTATTTGATCTTCTCCCACAGCGCCCAGGTCAGCGACGCGGTGGCGGCCGAGATATGCGTCACGGTCAGCGCCATGGCCGCGCCACCATCCGCCGCCAGTTGCGAGCCCCCGTTGAAGCCGAACCAGCCAACCCACAGCATGGACGCGCCAATCATGACGTAGCCGGGGTTATGCGGTGGGGTGGTCTTGTGTTTACGAGCGCCCAGCATGACAGCCAACACCAGCGCCGCGATGCCAGCAGTTTCGTGCACCACGATTCCGCCTGCGAAATCCTTGACGCCGACCTCGCCGAAGATGCCACCGTCGGACATAAAGCCGCCGCCCCAGATCCAGTGGGTGACAGGCGCGTAAACCAGCACCATCCACAGAGCTGAAAACAGCAGCACAAATCCGAACCCGATGCGTTCGACATATGCCCCCACGATCAGCGCCGGGGTGATGATCGCAAAGGTCATCTGAAACGCAAAGAACAGCACCTCGGGCAGGGTGCCCGATACAGTGTCAGCCGTGATGCCGCCCAGGAACATCTTGCCCAGGCCGCCCCAGTAGGGCCCGCCATCCCCAAACGCCACCGAGTAGCCAACGACAAACCACAATACGCTCATCAGGCAGGCGATGGCGTAGACATGCATGAAAACGCTCAGCACGTTCCGGGCGCGCACAAGCCCCCCGTAAAACAGCGCCAGACCTGGCAGCGTCATGAACAGTACAAGGGCTGTAGCGACGATGATCCAGGCGGTATCCGCTCCGTTCATTTGTCTTCCTTTCCGATCCCATTATTTTTGAGTTGGCGGGGATCAAGCGGATTCACGCCGCAAAAGAAAGGTGCAATGTCGGTTTGGGGAGATTAAAAAACGTGCAGTTCTCGAAATGCCTAAATAATTGGCAAAAATGGATGGATTTGCGCAATTATAGGGCGTTAAGAGTCTGCTGCAAATTTTAGCAAGTCGAGTGCTTTCTGAACAGAGGCCGCGCGCACATTCGCCCGACCAATGGGGCCAAATTCGACAGTTTCAGCCGCTGCGCTGGATTTGCTTGCGATGCCAAAGCAGACACGGCCCTCGGGTTTGAACTCTGACCCGCCCGGTCCCGCGATGCCTGTGATTGCCACGGCCACGTCCGCGTCAGACTGCACAAGCGCACCCAAAGCCATCTCTTGCGCGGTCTGTTCCGAAACCGCGCCATAGGCGTCCAGCGTGGCCTGCCGGACGCCTAGCATCTGTACTTTGGCGGCGTTGGTGTAGGTCACAAAACCCCGTTCAAATACCGCCGAGGACCCCGCCACATCGGTCAGCGCAGCCGAGACCATACCGCCCGTGCAGCTCTCGGCGGTGGCGATGCGCAGGCTTTTGGCTTTGTACAGCGCCAGCAGGCTCTCGGCGGGGGTCAAAATGCCACCACGTGGTACAGCGCCGCCGCGATCAGCGTACATACCCCTGCGAACACGCCTGCCCAGAGATCATCCAGCATCACCCCAGGGGCGTCATGGCGGCGATCCGCGCGGCCCACCAGGCCGGGTTTGGTGATGTCGAACAGGCGAAAAAACAGGAACGCCGCGACGGGGCCAGGCCAGATCATCGCCATATCACGCGACCAGAAGGCCGCAGCCGGAAACAGAAGCGCCAGCCACATTCCGGCGACCTCGTCGATGACAATCTCGGAGGGGTCGTCGCCAGGGCGATCTTTGAGCTCGACACCAATCGTCCAGAACCCGAGTGCCGTGACCAGAACCGTGGCGACGACCAAGGGCCAGAACCCCAGGTAGCGCTCGATGCCCCAACCCACGGCCAGCGCCGCCAGAGACCCCCAGGTGCCGGGGGCAGGGCGCAGCAGCCCGGTATAAAAAAATGTGTTGATAAAGCGGATCATGGTTTCACCAATGCGGCTGTTGCGATTGCGGCGATGCCTTCTTCTCGGCCGGTAAACCCGAGGCGCTCGCTTGTGGTGGCCTTGATGGACACGCGATCAACGGTCAGCCCCATGATCCGTGCCATTTCAGCCTGCATTTCAGCAGCACGCGGCCCAATCTTTGGGTATTCGCAGACCAGCGTACAGTCGATATTGCTGATGACAAAGCCCTTGCTGGCGACCAGTTGGGCGGCATGTGTCAGGAAAATCTCGGATGCGGCGCCCTTCCATTGTGGATCGGAAGGGGGGAAATGGCGGCCGATGTCGCCCTCGGCCAGCGCGCCGTACAAGGCATCCGTTACAGCGTGCATCCCGACATCCGCATCAGAATGGCCCTGTAGCCCGCGCCCATGTGGGATTTTGACACCGCACAGGATGACGTGATCGCCCTCGCCAAAACGGTGAACGTCATAGCCATTGCCCAATCGTATATCCATATGTCCCCGCAACAGTTTCTCGGCCCGGTCAAAGTCGCCGGGGTGGGTGATTTTCAGGTTGTCTTCGTGGCCCGCGACGATGGTGACTGGCAGGCCCGCAGCACGCGCGACCTGGACATCATCGGCGGCCTCGCCGTCAAAGGTGCGATGCGCCGCCAGCAGATCATCGAACCGGAACCCCTGAGGCGTCTGTGCCCGGTACAGTCCTGCGCGATCCTGAACGCCACTGACCTGCGTGTCCTGACCTTGCCACAGGGCATCGGTGACGGGCAGGGCCGGTGCCGCGCCGGGGGCCTTGGCCAAGGCATTGATCACAGCATCAATCACCTGAGCCGGAATGCAGGGGCGGGCAACATCATGAATAAGCACCAGATCGGGCTGGGCCGCTGCCAATGCCTCCAGCCCATTGCGGACCGAGCCGTTTCGGCTGTCGCCACCATGCACGCCAATGACGTCGGACCGCGCCAGAAGCGGCGCAACGCGCGCGGCGTCATCGGGGTGGTAGACCAGCACGATCTGGGAAATGGCAGGGTGGGCAGCAAAAGCCCCGACGGTCCAGTCGGCCACGCGTTTTCCGGCGATCTGGCGCCACTGTTTCGGCAGGTCTCCACCTGCGCGGCTGCCGCGACCGGCTGCTACAATGATGGCGGCAGTACGCATGGAATCCTCTGGGTTTTATGCCTTTCAAAAGTGCATATGCCGAGTTTCCTCTGAGAGCAATCCGGCAAGAGGATTGGGTGATTTTGCACAAAAAATAGGCAGGCAGGCCCGGAGGGGCTGAATTCTGTGCGGGTGACATTGAAGGCGCTGGGGGGATCAGCTAGGCCAGAGGCAAATGCACAAGGATTAAGCATGTGTCTTTGCCGCTGGCTCACAACATTCTGACACCTCCGGTTTTCCTGGCTCCTTTGGCCGGAATCACCGATCTGCCGTTTCGGACTCTGGTGTCGCGTTTTGGCGCGGGGCTGGTGGTAAGCGAGATGGTCGCCAGCCAGGAAATGGTGCAGGCCAAACCTGGCGTTCGCGAGCGGGCAGAGCTGGGGTTCGATGTGGCCAATACTGCCGTGCAGCTGGCTGGTCGCGATGCCAAATGGATGGCCGAGGCCGCTCGCATGGTCCAGGCAAACGGCGCAAAGATCATTGATATCAACATGGGCTGCCCCGCCAAGAAGGTCGTGAACGGTTATTCCGGCTCGGCGTTGCTCAAGGATCTGGATCACGCGATGACCCTGATCGAGGCCGTAGTCTCAGCTGTTGATGTCCCGGTAACGCTGAAAACCCGGTTGGGGTGGGACGATGATTTGCTGAATGCGCCAGACTTGGCGACGCGGGCGGAACAGGCCGGCGTTCAGATGATTACCATCCATGGGCGCACGCGGTGTCAGTTCTATAAGGGGCGTGCCGATTGGGCCGCAATTGCCCGAGTGAAGCAGAGCGTATCAATCCCCGTGATTGCCAATGGCGACATCGTGGATAGTGAGAGCGCGCGTCTGGCGATGGAGCATTCGGGGGCAGATGGCGTGATGGTCGGGCGTGGCGCCCAGGGGCGCCCTTGGGTGCTGGCGCAGATCGCGGCGACGCTGTTTGGTACCGAACCACCGCAGATACCCGAAGGCGACGCGCTGGTGGCGATGGTCAGCGACCACTACGAGGATATGCTGCGTTTCTATGGTCAGGATTTGGGCCTGCGCGTGGCGCGGAAACATCTGGGATGGTACATGGATCAGGCCGGGACAGGGACAGAGCTGCGCCGCGCAGTGCTGACCGCCAAGGCCCCGTCAGACGTGTTGCGGCTGTTGCCGCGCGCATTGACAGAGCCAGAAAAGGTGGCCGCGTAATGGACAATAATCCTGTCTGGTCCTCTTTGCCTGTGCCGGGGGTTTTGGTGGACCCCGATGACAACATCGCCGACATTAACCCCGCAGCCGAGGGGTTCCTGAATGCCTCGGCCAAGTCCATCAAGGGACAGCCGGTCTGGGACCGGATCATGATCGACGCCCCGCTGGAAGAGGCATTCCTGCGCGCCCGAGAAAGCAACACACCCTTGTTCGTGAATGACGTGGATGTAGGCACAGGAGAGCGCGCTCCGCTGCATTGCAATCTGCAAATCGCGCCGATGCAGGGCTTGCCCGGTCATATGCTGTTCCTGATTTCCCCGCGCGAGCTGGCAGGGCGGATGACGCAGAACCACTCGGTCAAATCTGCGGCGAAATCTGCGATCGGCATGGCCGAAATGCTGGCGCATGAAATCAAGAACCCGCTGGCGGGGATCACCGGCGCTGCTCAGTTGTTGTCGATGAATCTGTCGGCTGAGGATCAGGAACTGACCGATCTGATCGTGGCCGAAAGCCGTCGTATCGTAAAGCTGCTGGAACAGGTTGAACAATTCGGCAACCTGACCGCGCCGGAACGCAAGCCGGTCAATATTCATGATGTGCTGGATCGGGCTCGGCGCTCGGCGTTGCTGGGGTTCGGCGCGCATATGAAAATCATCGAGGAATATGACCCCTCGCTGCCGATGGCCTATGGCGATCCTGATCAGCTGTTGCAGGTGATTTTGAACCTGGTGAAAAACGCCTCGGAAGCGGCTGGCAAGGAACCGGGCACGATCCGATTGCATACGTTCTATGAACATAGTTTCCGGCTGCGTCGCAGTGATGGTTCGGGGCAATCCCTGCCATTGCAGGTTGAAATCATTGATGACGGTCCCGGCCTGCCCGAAGAGATCAAGGGCGATATTTTCGATCCCTTTGTATCTGGGCGCGAGAACGGAACCGGCCTGGGGCTGGCCCTGGTCAGCAAAATTGTCTCTGACCACGATGGTTGGATTTCGGTCACATCGGTTCCGGGGCGGACGATCTTTAAGATCTCCCTGCCTTTGGCACCCGAGGAACAAAAACGTCGTAAGAAAAAGGAAAGCCTGTAATGGACGGTACCGTACTTGTCGCTGATGATGACCGCACAATTCGCACGGTTCTGACCCAGGCCCTGACGCGGGCGGGGTGCAAAGTTCACGCGACCTCTTCGTTGACCACGCTGATGCGCTGGGTTGGCGAGGGCAAGGGCGATGTGGTGATTTCGGATGTGATGATGCCCGACGGGAACGGGTTGGAAATGCTGCCAAAGATCGCGCAGGACCGCCCTGGTTTACCGGTGATCGTGATCTCGGCGCAAAACACCATCATGACAGCGATCCAGGCCGCCGAGGCCGAGGCCTATGATTACCTGCCCAAACCCTTTGATCTGCCGGACCTGATGAAGCGCACGGCCCGTGCGTTGGAACAGCGCCGCCGTGCTGCGCCCGCCGTCCCCTTGCCCCAGGAAAACGACCGTCCAGATGATTTGCCGCTGGTCGGTCGGACCCCTGCAATGCAGGCGCTTTACCGATTGGTCGCCAAGGTGATGAACACCGATCTGCCGGTCTTGATTGCTGGTGAATCTGGCACGGGTAAGTCGCTGATCGCGCGTGCGATTCATGATTTTTCGGATCGTCGGAACCTGCCATTTGTGACGGTGACCGCCAGCGATCTTCAGGATATCGAGGGCCCGGCCCGCGTCTTGGCCCGCGTCAAAGGCGGCTCTTTGCTGATTGACGAGATTGGCGATATCGACCCCGAGGTGCAGGCGCGTATCGTGCGGATGATGGACAGCCCCGGTGATCACGTGCCGCGTTTCATGGCCACCAGCCAGGGCGATTTGTCGGATGCACTGGAAAGTGGCAATATGCGCCAGGACCTGTATTACCGGCTGTCAGGGGCAACACTTCAGGTGCCATCGCTGCGTGAACGGGTCGAGGATATTCCCCTGCTGGCCGAGCATTTCCTGAACCGTGCTGAACGCGACGGCGCCCCGAAACGGCTGTTGTCCAAGGATGCGCTGGAATTGATGCGTGCCTATAGCTGGCCGGGAAACGTGCGCCAGTTGGAGAACGCGATAAAACGGCTGGTGCTGACCTCGCGTTCGGATGAAATTTCACGCCCTGAGGTCGAAGCCGTGCTGGGCAACCAGCCCGAAATGGAGCCGGTTCTGGGTGGGGGCGATACGGAAAAGCTGTCCGCTTCGGTGATGCGTCATCTGCGGCGATATTTCGACCTGCATGGCAATATGCTGCCGCCTCCGGGTCTGTATGGCCGCATTCTGAAAGAGGTTGAGCAACCTCTGATCGAGATCGCGCTAGAGGCGACAGGCGGAAATCAGGCGAAATGCGCTGATCTGCTGGGGATCAACCGCAATACGCTGCGCAAGAAGATCACCGACTTGGATATTCGCGTGACACGCCGCCGCAAGTTGATGTAAAACCGCAACAGAATAGTGGCGGGTTTACATCGCCGAAATCAGAGCGGTAGGCCGTACAGGCCACACATCAGGAAGAGGTGGCGGGTGACAACCCGGACACAAAAAGGTTCTACCTGGAAGAAATTCCAGCGTATTAGGCGTCAACGGCGCGTGCAGAACGCAGCGACTTTTGCGCTGGTTCTGCTGGGACCTGTATTGGCGATCTCGACGTTTCTGATTCTGGGGCCACTGGATCAGGGGCAGTCCTCGCTAAGCCTGCGTCTGATTCTGCTAGCTGATTTTGTCTATGTCCTTCTGGTTGCTGCGCTCGTTTTGCAGCGGATCGTGGGGCTGGTTTCGGCGCGGCGTGCGAAGTCGGCGGGTTCTCGCTTGCATTTGCGGCTGACGGGGGCCTTTGCGATCCTGGCGCTGATCCCGACAGTGTCCGTGGCGATTTTCGCAGCGTTGACAGTGAACGTGGGGTTGGAGGGATGGTTTTCCGACCGGGTGCGTCAGGTTGTGGGCAGTTCGCTGAACGCGGCCGAAGCCTATGAAGAAGAGCACCGCCGCGACCTGCGCCAGGATGCTCTGGGGCTTGCGGGTATTCTGGACGCGTCGCGCAAAGTGACGTTTTTCATGACAGAGGCTGATGTGCGGCGCGTGCTGACCCAAGGCCAGGCGCAAATCCAGCGCGGTCTGCGCGAAGCCTATGTGATTGATGGAACAGGCGAAATTCGGGCGCGTGGGGATCGATCGTATCTATTTGATTTTGAAAAACCATCCCCCACGCAGATGCATGAAGCGACGACCTTTGGCATTCTGGTGATCGAGGATTGGGAGAACAATGAATTCCGCGCGCTCGTGCAGCTGAATGCTTTTGTGGACCGCTATCTTTATGTCAGCCGGAACGTGGATGGCGAATTGCTGAGCCTGCTGGACGACACGCAGGAAACCGCACGATTCTATCAGCAACTCGAGAGCGAGCGTGGACGGGTTCTGTTTGAATTCGGACTGATCTATCTGGGCTTTGCGGTGATCTTGATCCTGGCTGCGATCTGGTTGGGCCTGTGGTTCGCGGAACGTCTGTCGCGTCCCGTCGGGCGTCTGACGGGAGCTGCTCAGCGAGTTGGTTCGGGCGACTTGGACGTTCAGGTGGTCGAAGAGGATGGCGATGACGAAATCGCCATGCTGGGTCGCTATTTCAACCAGATGACCAAGCAGCTGAAGGCACAGCGCGAAACCTTGCTGGAAAACACCCGACAGATCGAACGGCGCCGCAGGTTGTTTGATTCCGTCCTCAGCTCGGTCACTTCGGGGGTGGTTGGGCTGGATGCGGACGGGCGTGTGACTTTTGTGAACCGCTCGGCGCAGCGCCTGTTGGATTGGCACGGCGAACAGCAATCACTGGCACTGGATCTGGCGGTGCCCGAATTTAGCAATTTGTTTCAGACATTGCGCGATGGGGGTGGCCCGGCTGTGCAAGGAGAGATCAAGGTCAGCAGAAACGGGCAGTTGGAAAACCTGCTGGTCCGCATGGCGACCCGCCGCACCGAAGACAACCGGCTGGAGGGCTATGTGGTCGCTTTTGATGATGTGACTGATCTGGTTGCGGCCCAGCGGATGGCCGCCTGGGGGGATGTCGCGCGCCGCATCGCCCATGAAATCAAGAACCCTTTGACGCCGATCCAGCTGAGCGCCGAGCGCATCAAGCGGAAATTCAGCCGTCATCTGGAGCCACCTTTGACCGAGGATCTGGAGCAACTGACAGAGGTTATTGTCCGGCAAACCAATGACTTGCGGCGCATTGTTGATGAGTTCTCGAAATTCGCTCGGATGCCGGAACCCGATCGCCGTCACGCCAGTCTGACCACGCTGATTCAGGATGCGGTTCTTCTACAGCAAAGTGGCCAGCCCGGAGTGACGATCAAGCCTATGTTGCTGGACGATCCGCTGATGTCTGATCTGGATGCGACGATGATCAGTCAGGCCTTGACGAACCTGATCAAAAACGCCGGAGAGGCGATTGAAACACTAGAACAAAAAGGCGCGCCTGAGGGGCATGCCCCTGAAATCCGCGTGAGCTCGGTGATTGATGGCCGCTGGGCTATCGTGACAATTGCGGACAATGGCATCGGTCTTCCCGAAGATCGGGCCCGACTGTTCGAACCTTACGTTACGACACGCGCCGAGGGAACCGGTCTGGGCCTTCCCATCGTGCGTAAGATCGTCGAGGAACATGGGGGCAGCCTGACGCTGGAGGATGCTCCGACGTTTGACGACTCGGGGCATGTTGGGGCGATGGCCGTGATCCGTTTGCCTTTGGCTGGCGGGGCGGACCCGTCTGATACACAAAAAGAAGAAACTTGAGGACGATATGAGTGATATTCTAATCGTTGATGACGAGCGCGATATCCGGGAATTGGTTTCGGACATTCTGGAAGATGAGGGGTACACCACCCGTCTGGCCGGAAATTCCGACGACGCGATGAAGGAAATCAACGCCGAGCCTCCGGCACTGATCATTCTGGATATCTGGCTCAAGGACAGTCAGATGGATGGGATCGACATTCTGAAGACAGTGAAACGCGATAACCCTGACGTGCCAGTCGTGATTATTTCGGGGCACGGGAATATCGAAATCGCGGTCGCCGCAATCAAGCAGGGCGCTTATGACTTCATCGAGAAGCCCTTTAATATCGACCAACTGTTGGTGGTGATCCGTCGCGCGATGGAAACCTCGCGTCTGCGTCGTGAAAATCAGGAATTGCGGCGCCGGGATGTCAGCTCGTCCGAGGTTGTGGGATCGTCCGCGGCGTTCCGGACCTTGGTGGCGCAACTGGATAAGGTTACGAAATCCAACGGTCGTGTGATGCTGACTGGCCCGGCAGGGTCAGGCAAAGAGGTCGCCGCCCGCTATATTCACGCCAAATCGAACCGCGCGTCGGCGCCGTTCGTAACGGTCAGCTGTGCCTCGATTGAACCGGACCGCACCGAAGAGGTGCTGTTTGGCCGCGAAAGCCCGGAACGCGGGTTGGAACCTGGTCTGTTAGAGCAGGCGCATGGCGGGGTGGTCTTCTTTGACGAGATCGCAGATATGCCCTTGGGCACTCAGTCCAAAATCCTGCGCGTGCTGGTGGATCAGCAATTCACGCGGGTTGGCGGCACGGACCGGGTGCGGGTGGACATGCGGGTGATATCCGCGACCAACCGCAGCCTGGAGGCCGAGATCGAGGCCGGCCAGTTCCGCGAGGAACTATATCACCGGCTGAACGTGGTGCCGATCGCCGTGCCCTCGTTGGAGGAGCGCCGCGAGGACATCCCCGAACTGGCTGAACATTTCGTAGAGATGTTCAATCGTACCCAGGGTTTGCCGTTGCGCGAAATTTCGGATGATGCGATTGCGCTGATGCAGACGATGATCTGGCCCGGCAACGTGCGCCAATTGCGGAACCTGATCGAGCGCGTCTTGATCCTGGGCGATGGCAACGGACCGATTCAGGTGCGCGAGTTGCCTCAGGAAAGCGAAGGCGAAAGCAATGATGACGGGCGCGTGGTCCTGACCGGTGCATTGGCGACGCTGCCCCTGCGCGAGGCGCGCGAGGTGTTCGAACGCGAATATCTGCTGACCCAGATCAACCGTTTCGGCGGTAATATCAGCCGCACAGCCAATTTCGTCGGCATGGAGCGCTCGGCGCTACACCGCAAGCTGAAGTCGCTGAATGTTGTGACCTCGAACAAGGCGGGCGCGCGCGTGGCCCATGTCGAGGGCGAGGCCACCGAGGATTAACCAGGGGTGACCGCGCGATAGCCGGTTTTCGTGCGCACCGCACAGCTGGATTGCGACAGGGCGGGCACCTTGCCGGGCAGGGTTTTGGGGACGTTATCGGTACAGATCGGCAGCTCGACCTGAGCATATCCCTTGGCGGCCATGCATTGGGTCACAACCTTCTGGCGGAGGGGCAGGTTGGCATCATAGGTTTCGACTTCGCCACCGAATTCAATATAGACAACACGGCAATCGCCCGTGCCGTTACAGATCTGGCGGGGCAAAGAGCGCGGCGCGGTGATCCGGGTCATTTTGTTCACCGGGACCTGTTTCAATGCCGCGACCTGGCAATTGGTTTGGTCGTTTTGCAGGCGGGTCAGGCTGGTGCCGGTTTTGTGGTAGACCTCGACCGGGACACATCCGGCCAACAAGCCAAGTGCTAAGGAAACAAGCAGATAGTGTCGCATGGTGCTCTCCTTCATGGTTGCCCTAAGGCTATGCTTGAAGCCGCTACAAATCAATTGACCATGGGCGGGGGGCATGTCATCCAAGGTCACTGACAACTGGGGATTGTTGCCATGAAAGTCATCATTTGCGGCGCAGGTCAGGTCGGCTGGCAGATTGCGCGGCATCTGTCCGGGGAACGCAACGACGTGACCGTCGTTGATAACAACCCTGATCTGGTTCGCCGGGCGACTGACACGCTGGATGTGCAGGGGATTTCGGGGTTCGCCTCGTATCCCGATGTGCTGGAGCGCGCCGGTGCCGTGGATGCCGATATGATCATTGCTGCGACGCACTCGGACGAGGTGAACATGGTCACCTGTCAGGTTGCGCATTCGGTGTTTGGCATTCCGCGCAAAATCGCCCGCTTGCGCTCTCAGAGCTATCTGACAGCGATCTATTCTGATCTTTATCGCCGCGACCACCTGCCGATTGACGTGGTTATCAGCCCCGAACGCGAAGTTGCCGAGGCTGCGCTTCAACGACTGGCCTCGCCTTCGGCCTTTGATACTGAACGGTTTTTAGGGGGACGAGCCCAGCTGTTGGGCATCACCATCGACGAGGATTGCCCGGTCGTGAACACGCCGCTGCGGCAATTGTCCGAGCTGTTCTCGACCCTGCGTGTGGTGGTGGTTGGTGTGCGGCGCGAGGGAACGCTGTTTGCCCCTGATCCGGGCGATCAGCTGTTTGTCGGCGACGAATGCTATGTCTTTGCGGTGAACGAGGATGTCCCGCGCACGATGGAGGTCTTTGGGAAGGTCTCGCAGAAACAAGAGCGCGTGGTAATCATTGGCGGCGGGAATGTCGGGTTGGCTGTTGCCCGAGCGCTGGAACAACGTGTCGACCGAGTCCGCGCTAAGGTGATCGAGAAGAGCCGTAAACGTGCGGAACGCGCCGCAGATGTGCTGGAACGGACGATTGTGCTGAACGGCGACGGTCTGGATTCAGGTCTATTGGCAGAGGCGAATATCAGCCGAGCCGACGCTGTTTTATGTGTGACCGACGACGATAAGACCAACATGCTGGCGGCGGTCCGCGCCAAGACCGAAGGCTGCCCGATGGCTATCGCGCTGGTCAATGATCCGACGCTGACGCCGATGATGGGGGCCTTGGGGATCGACGCTTATATCAACCCGCGCGCAACCACCGTGTCGTCGATCCTGCGTCATATCCGCCACGGGCGAGTGCGCGGCGTCTATTCGATCGGCGATGCCGAGGCCGAGATGATCGAGGCCGAAGTCCTGTCCACGTCACCGATTGCGGGCCAGCGTGTGCGCGACATTGATTTCCCCGAAGGCGTGCTGGTCGGCGGCATCCTAAAGGGGGACAAGGTGATCAAGCCCCAAAGCGACACTCGCGTGTCCGAGGGCGATGTAATCGTCATTTTCTCGATGGCGGCGGACGTGCCCGAGGTCGAGCGCCTCTTGCAAGTTTCGATCGATTTCTTCTAAGCCATGCTGACTGCGCTGCGTCATCAACCCTTGTTCCTGCTGATGATGGGGATCGGCGCAGCATCGATGTATGTGCCGGCGGTCCACGCGCTGGTCACCGAGCACCATTCCGAAGCGCGGGCGTTTTTCTATTCCGGGACCTTGTTTTTGCTGGTCGTGGTTCTGGTCGCCCTGGCCATGTCCGCGCGCGACCGTAAACGCGGAGAGATGGGCAACCTGTTGGCCTTGTTCGCCTGTTTTTGTCTGCTCCCGGTGATGTTGGCCGTCCCGTTCTTTGAGGCCGTGCGCACCACCAGTTTTCTGAATGCATATGTTGAAATGGTATCCAGCCTGACCACGACGGGCGCGACCATGTTTGATCCCGAACGGCTGAGCGCGACCCAGCATTTATGGCGTGCTCAGGTCGGATGGATGGGTGGGTTTCTGATGTGGGTGGCGGCAGCGGCCATTCTGGCCCCTTTGAACCTGGGTGGATTCGAGGTGACCTCGACGTTGGAGCCCGGTCACCGCGACGGGGCCGAGCGCAGCCAGGCGGACCCGCAAAAACGCATTCTGCGGGTCACGGCGCAGCTGTTTCCGGTCTATGCGGGGCTGACGCTGGCCATGTGGATCATGCTGGTGGTCAGCGGAGACCTGCCTTTGGTGGCGCTGTGCCACGCGATGTCCGTGATGGCGACCAGCGGAATTTCTCCGGTCGGGGGGGCGCATTTGGCGCAATCCGGGTTCGCCGGAGAGGCCGTCATGGCCCTGTTCATGCTGTTCGCATTGTCACGACTGACGTTTTCCAGCGATACGGTGACTTCGGCCCGGCGCAACATCTTTCAGGACCCCGAGTTCCGGCTGGGCGTCTTGATCGTTCTGGGCGTGCCGCTGTTGCTGTTCCTGCGCCATTGGATCGGACCGCACACCCTGAACGAAGGTGGCCTGATGGTCGGGCTCAGGGCGCTGTGGGGCGGGGTGTTTACCACGCTGTCCTTTTTGTCGACCACTGGCTTTGAAAGCGCCGATTGGGGCACCGCGCAAGGATGGTCCGGGCTGACGACGCCGGGGCTGATTTTCCTGGGGCTGGCGTTGGTCGGTGGCGGTGTGGCCACTACGGCTGGCGGGGTTAAACTGCTGCGGGTCTGGGCGCTGTATCTGAACGGCCTGCGCGAGATGGACCGCCTGGCCTATCCGTCCTCGGTGGGGCGGACGCGGGGGTATTCGCGCAAAATCCGCAAGCAAGGCGCCTATATTGCGTGGATATTTTTCATGCTCTTCGCCTTGTCCATTTCGACATTGACCGTTGTTTTCACGGGCGTTGGTCTGAATTTCGAGAACGCCATCATCCTGTCGATCTCGGCGCTTAGCACGACGGGCCCGTTGGTGGGTATCGCCCCAGAAGACCCCATCAGCCTGCTGGATTTGACCACAGCAGCAAAGCTGGTGTTCTGTGCGGGCATGGTTTTGGGGCGATTGGAATTGCTGGCGATCATCGCTCTTTTGACCAGTGACATCTGGCGGTCGTAACGGAATTCCCGTCACACTCTGTTAACGAATTGATTTTTGGGCTGGAAACTCCCTCAATGGCGCGACATACTTGATCAAAGAAACAGGGGCCGGGCCGCGGCTCCTCGCAAGAACAAAGGTCTATTTCATGGCTTCCGATAAGCAAAACTTGCAGGACGCATTTCTGAATCATACGCGGAAGACCAAGATTCCGGTCACGATCTTCCTGATTAATGGTGTTAAACTCCAAGGGGTTATCACTTGGTTTGACAATTTCTGCGTGCTTTTGCGCCGTGATGGTCAGTCTCAATTGGTGTATAAGCACGCGATCTCGACGATCATGCCGTCGCAGCCCATCAACCTGTATGATGGCGACGACAGCAATTGATGACGCACGAACGGGAGGCAACCCGAGCCTGGGTTCTGCATCCTGATATCAAATCTGATCGTGAACGGCGCGAGCCCGGCTTTGCGTTGCAAGAGGCCGTATCTCTGGCGGCGGCTCTCCCGGATCTTGAGGTGGTTGGGGCGGAGACCGTTCGTGTGGCGCGCCCTCATGCGGGCATTTTGTTTGGCTCCGGCAAAATCGAAGAGCTAAAACAACGGCTGCAAGAGGCCGAGGTCGATCTGGTTCTGATCGACGGTCCTGTCACACCTGTTCAACAGCGAAACCTGGAAAAAGAGTGGAAAGTCAAACTCTTGGACCGGACGGGGCTGATCCTGGAGATTTTTAGCGACCGTGCGCGCACCCGTGAAGGCGTGCTACAGGTCGAGATGGCGGCGCTGTCCTATCAACGCACGCGTTTGGTGCGCGCCTGGACCCACCTGGAGCGCCAACGCGGCGGGCTTGGGTTCGTTGGCGGACCGGGGGAAACCCAGATCGAGGCCGACCGGCGGGCGATTGACGAACAGCTGGTCCGTCTGCGCCGCCAGTTGGACAAAGTGGTCAAAACCCGCGAGCTGCACCGGGCCTCGCGCGCTAAGGTACCGTTCCCGATCGTCGCGCTGGTGGGGTATACGAACGCCGGAAAATCCACGCTCTTTAACCGCCTGACCGGGGCCGATGTCATGGCGAAGGATATGCTGTTTGCAACGCTGGACCCGACGATGCGGCGCGTGCAGATCCCGGACGGCCCCGAGATTATCATGTCCGACACCGTGGGGTTTATCAGTGACCTGCCGACCGAACTGGTCGCCTCGTTCCGGGCGACATTGGAAGAGGTTCTGGCGGCGAACCTGATCCTGCATGTCCGCGATATCTCGCATTCTGAAACCGACAATCAGGCCAAAGATGTTCATGAGATCATGGAGTCTCTTGGCGTTCCCAAGGACGTTCCTGTTTTCGAATTATGGAACAAAATTGATAACTTGGATGACGAAGCTAAAGCAGCGCATGTGGCGCGCGCTGCGCGTGAAGACAATATTTTCGCCATTTCGGCTGTGACCGGAGAAGGCCTGCCTGAGCTGTTGGAGAACATCACACAGGCCTTGCAGAACGAGCGGCATCTGAGCACGTTCCATCTGGCGTTTTCCGAGGGAAAAAAACGCGCCTGGCTGTTCTCGCAAGAGGTGGTCGAGGCCGAAGAGCAGGATGAAACAGGGTTCAACCTGACGGTTCGCTGGACCGACCGGCAAGAGAAGCGTTTTCGCGATATCTGACGGTTTACTGCGTGTGGTCAGG
The DNA here is from genome assembly GCA_029212905.1 of Thalassovita sp. Classification (GTDB taxonomy): domain Bacteria; phylum Pseudomonadota; class Alphaproteobacteria; order Rhodobacterales; family Rhodobacteraceae; genus Thalassobius. Next base: position 196,620 of record JARGPB010000001.1, on the reverse strand, counting down.
TTCGGCAGTGAGTATCTATAGCAAGATGAAATAGGGGCGCTCTGGCCTTAGTTCGTGCGTCGCGGGAGCAAGTGGGTTGTGCCGACCGCGGCCGCGCGCGCCAGATCGGTGTCCAGAGACATGGGGATATATTCGCCCCTGCGCCAGAGTTCCCCCAGATCATCGTAATGGCGGGACAGGAAATGCCCGGATTGGCCGGTAGAAATGACAAATACTGAGCTGTCCGGGTCCGCGAAATCATAGACTCCGCGATAGCCGGCGCCATGGACATTCAGGAAGGGTGCGTCATCTGTGCCGCTGGTTTTGCCGCGCATCAAGGTGTGATCGCCGCCCGATGTAGATTGGCGGATGTTCACGAAGTACTGGAGGACCGGAACCTCGCCTAGAACGGGGTGGTTATGGGTTGCCTGATGCGCATCCCCCCAGCGCAGAGATTCCAGCGCAGTACCATAGTGTTCGTCGATCCAAAGGAGGGCGTCGTCCAAAGCGAGGCGCGCCATGTCAGAGCAGGTCTCTTTGGGGGCGGATTGGATGACGTCGCACCAGATGGCGGCTCTGTTCACGTTTTTGTAGACGCGTTCCAGGAAGAGCGGTTCGACGTGCGTGAACTCTTCGGCCAGGGGGCCGAGTTCGTCACGGAGCAGCCGAGTTTGCAAGGCGCGGACCCAGGCGGCATAGATCAGGGGCTCGGGCATGTGTTCGTTCATTTCGCCGTTCCATTCCGCCAAAAGCGCAAGCGCGCGCTGGCGTTGGCGGTCAGGCGTGCCTTCGGGGGCGGCTTGGCCGGTAAACCAAAGATCGGCGGCTATCAGTGGCAGAACCGAGCGTGCAGCGGGGCTGACGGTATCCAGCTGTGCCTCGATAAAGCTGTCGCGGGTATGGACCTGACGTGATTGCATCAAGCGCTGCCAGCGTTGGACGCGCTGGGTGTCGCCCCAGTCAAAGGACACATGCAGCGGAAAGGGGCGGTCGACCGTTTTGTTATTCGTATTGCCCAGGATGCCGCCCTGAGGTTGGATGAATTCGGGGTTTGCTGCATAGGCGCTGCGGCCTTGCCAGCGGTTCGCGTTGATCCAGCCGGGGGATGGCAGGCGCCCTTGGCTTTGATGGTTGGCCGAACGGCGCGGCATCGCGCCCACGGTTTTCATCGCGATCTGTGCGCCATCGACCAGAGTGATGTTTTGGGCGGGGGCGACAAAGGGCCCGAGCGCGGAAATCCCGTCTTGCACAGTTTTGGCGTACATCAGCGCGATGCCGGCGCTAAGCGTCGTGTCCTTGGGCGACAGAGCTGTCCAAGAGATGCTTGCAACATGCCCAGGAGGCGTGATGGCGCCAAGATTGGCATGGCTCGCGGGCAGAACCGGGCCGTTTTCCGTCCAGCGCAGTGTCAGGGTGACGGGGGCCGCGTCTGCGATCTGAATGATAGATTTGCGGCTGGTGAAGGGTTTGAAGCCAGTCGGAGTCAGGTATTCCTGCGGATTGTCGGGGTTCAGCTTTTCAATATAGACGTCCAGATCATCCATATAGGCCGACGTCACGGCCCAGCCCAGATCATCGGACCGTCCAGACAGGACCGTGGGGATGCCAGGGATGGTTGCCCCGATTACGCCGCCGTCCTGTAGCTGTAGCCGCACCAAATACCAGATCGAGGGCGCTGTGAGGCCCAGATGAGGATCATTGGCCAGCAGTGTCCCCCCCGAGGCCGAGCGGCTGGCTGCTGCTGCCCAGGCGTTTGATGCACCCGAGAGCTCGCGCCCGTGGAAGGGGGATAGCGGGTCTTGGGGGCGCGGCGAGGCACCGGCATACCGCGGCAGCGCGGTATCCATCAGGCTGGCATAGTCGGGCAGGGCGGCGGTCCCGCTGCCCGGCGCGTCGGGCAGGATGTCCGCCAGACGGTCGGGGTCTGGTAACAACAAAGAAGTGCGCGCACGCAGGACCTCGGTATCCAGCTGGCGCATCACCTGCACGGACATCAGTTTGATCAGAGCGATGGAATCTGCAGGGGTCCAAGGCGCGATGCTGGCGTTGAAGAGGAACATCTCAGGGGCGCCGCGGCCCAGGGCATCGGTGTTTACTTCGGCGATGCGGGCGTTCACCCCGGCGGCATAGGCACGCATTGCGGCCTGGGTGCGCGCGTCCTGAACGGCCACTGATTTCTGTGCCAAAGAATACAGATCGAAACGGCGCATCAGCTTGTCTATTTCGATGGTGCGGGGGCCAAAGACCTCGGACAGGCGGCCCTGAGCCGTCCGGCGCATCGTGGTCATCTGCCACAACCGATCCTGCGCATGGGCGTATCCCATACCAAAGAACACGTCCTCGTCAGTTGCGGCAAAAATATGTGGGACGTTGGCATTGTCGCGAACGATTTCGATCGGTGTGCTGATACCATCGACGCGCAGGCGTTTGTCATATTCAGGCAAGGACCGCGATGCGAGGTAATAGACCACCAGTATCCCAAGCAGGGCCAGAATGATCAGCACTCCGGTCAGCCTGAACAGCCATCGAATGAATGTTGCCATGCGCTGAGTCCCTGTTCGCCCTTGCCATTGCTTCGTTAGCTAGCCACAAACTTGAGCGAATACAAACACAAGGGAGTGTGACATGGCAAAAGTGGCGTTTCTGGGCCTCGGAGTAATGGGATATCCGATGGCAGGGCATCTGGTGGACGCAGGCCACGAGGTCGTGGTCTACAACCGAACCCCCGCCAAGGCCGAGGCCTGGGTGGCCCAGCATGGCGGAGCAATGGCACCCACCCCGCGCGCGGCGGCACAGGGCTGCGATTTCGTGATGGCTTGCGTGGGCAATGACGATGATCTGCGTTCGGTTTGTCTGGGGGCGGATGGGGCCTTTGCGGGCATGTCTGACGGTGCGATTTTCGTGGATCACACAACGGTTTCCGCGGCGGTGACGGCCGAGCTCTATGCCGAGGGCGCAAGCAAGGGGGTATCTTTTGTCGATGCGCCGGTGTCAGGCGGGCAGGCCGGGGCCGAAAACGGTCAGTTGGTGGTCATGTGCGGCGGGGACGCGGCAGCCTTTGATGCAGCCGAGCCGGTGATCAACGCCTTTGCAAAGATGTGCAAACGTCTGGGCGACAGCGGCATGGGGCAGATGTGCAAGATGGTAAACCAGATCTGCATCGCAGGGTTGGTGCAAGGCCTGTCCGAAGGGCTGCATTTTGCAGAAAAGGCTGGCCTGGACGGACGCAAGGTGGTCGAGGTGATTGGCGGCGGCGCGGCGGGCAGCTGGCAGATGGTGAACCGATACGAAACCATGCTGGATGACGACTTTGAACATGGGTTCGCTGTGGACTGGATGCGCAAGGATTTGGGGATTTGCCTGTCCACCGCAGACGAGATCGAGGCCAGCCTGCCGGTCACGGCTTTGGTGGATCAGTTCTACAAGGACGTGCAGAAACTGGGCGGTGCCCGTTGGGACACGTCCAGCCTGATCAAACGCTTGCGGGCGATGGGCTGACGGCTGTTCTTCGCGACATTTGAGAAAAGAACAAGGCCCCATCGGGGCCTTTTCAATGTGGCGCGGTATTTGAGAAAAGATGGATGACAAGAATGCCGGTTAAAATCAATCCCATCCCAAGGATCGCGGGGAGATCAAGCCTTTGACCGAATACGGTTAGGCCTATAAGGGCGATCAGCACGATGCCCAAACCCGACCAGATCGCATAGACAATTCCAACCGGCATCGTCTTGAGCGTCAGCGATAGCAGCCAGAAACTGACCCCATAGGCAATCACAACAAGGACCGAAGGCCAGAGCCGCGTGAATTGCTGACTGGCCTGCAAGGCGGTGGTGCCGATGGTTTCAGCCGCGATGGCCAGGAAAAGGATCAGGTAAATTTGCATAGGGGCCTCAGATCGCGACGTACCAGTCTTTGCGGTGGTTGATCGCGATGGTCAGATTAACAACCAACGCCCCAAGCATAGAGTACAGAACAGCCGTTGTGTCGATGACAAAGAAGGCCAGCGCAAAGACGCACACATCAAACAACAATTGGGTATAGCCCGCGCGAAACCCTGTTTTTTCTTGCAGGTAGAGCGCGAGAATACCGACACCCCCCAGGCTGGCGCCATGTCGGAAAAGCGCCAATAAACCAGCGCCAGACATCATGCCAAAAAGCAAAGCGCCAATCGCCGGGTGAATATACTGAATTTGAAACAGACCGGGCAAAACGAAGGAAAACCCCGACAACAGCCCCACCGCGATGAATGTTTTCAAGGTGAACAACAGGCCCATGCGCCGGAATGCCAACCAATAGAACGGCAGGTTGACCACAAAGAACACCGCGCCAAAGCTGTAGCCAGTCATATAGGACAGAAGAACGGCCAGACCGGCAGTCTGTCCTGTGACCAGTCCCAGATGGGTCAGGATCAACATGGCGGCAGCCGCCATAGAGCTGCCAAATAACAGCCCTTGCGCATCTGCTGCAAGACCATGTTTGCGCGGGTTTTCTGAGTCGGAGTTGTTCATATGCGCGACATTGCCGCAATGCGGCGTTGAGCGCCAGCCCCAGTAAATTCGCGGGGCCGGCATCCGATACCCTGGGCTAGCCAGCGAGGGCTTTGTTTAGGTTTTCATCGATTTTCTCGAGGAATCCCATGGTGGTAAGCCAGCTTTGATCCGGTCCGACCAAAAGGGCCAGGTCCTTGGTCATGAACCCAGATTCCACGGTATCGACCACGACTTTTTCCAACGTTTCGGCAAAGCGCATCAGGGCGGCGTTGTCGTCCAGCTTGGCGCGGTGTTTCAGCCCTCCGGTCCAGGCATAGATTGATGCAACCGAGTTGGTCGAGGTTTGCTCGCCCTTTTGGTGCTGACGATAGTGGCGGGTGACGGTGCCGTGGGCGGCTTCGGCCTCGACGATCTTGCCGTCTGGCGTCATCAACTGCGAGGTCATCAGCCCGAGCGAACCAAAGCCCTGCGCAACCGTATCGGACTGCACGTCGCCATCATAGTTCTTGCACGCCCAAACGAATTTGCCATTCCATTTCAGGCAGCAGGCCACCATGTCGTCGATCAGGCGGTGCTCGTACCAGATGCCCTTGGCCTTAAAGCGCTCTTCGAACTCTTCCTCATATACTTTTTGGAACAAGTCCTTGAAGCGCCCGTCATAGGCCTTGAGGATCGTGTTTTTCGTGGACAGATAAACCGGCCAGCCCAGATCCAGCCCGTAGTTCAGCGACGCACGGGCGAAATCCAGGATCGAGCTGTCGAGGTTATACATCGACTGGAACACACCAGCCGAGGGGGCGTCATAGACCTCGCGTTCGATGACGGTGCCATCTTCTCCGACGAATTTCATCGACAATTTGCCCGCCCCAGGAAAGGTAAAGTCCGTGGCTTTGTACTGGTCCCCAAAAGCATGGCGCCCAATCACGATGGGGTTTGTCCAGCCCGGGACCAGCCGTGGAACGTTGCGGCAGATGATGGGTTTGCGGAACACGACGCCGCCCAGGATGTTGCGGATGGTGCCGTTCGGGCTGCGCCACATCTGTTTCAGGCCGAATTCTTCGACCCTTTGTTCGTCGGGGGTGATCGTCGCGCATTTAACGGCGACGCCGACCTCTTTGGTTTTCTCGGCCGAGTCGATCGTGATCTGATCGTTGGTCCGGTCGCGCTCTTCGATTCCCAGATCGTAATACAGCAGATCCAGATCCAGATAGGGCAGGATCAGTTTGTCCTTGATGAATTGCCAGATGATGCGGGTCATCTCATCGCCGTCCATTTCGACGATTGGATTTTCGACTTTGATCTTGGTCATGGGCGGGGTTCCCCTTGAGGCCACGGTGGCGTTACAGCCAAGTCATTGCCTAAATCGGAACAAAGATCAAGGTGCGGTATGCAATAGTATACCGTTATTTATTCAAGTGCCCAACCGTTGCTCGATGCGGCGCAGATAGCGAAGCGACAGGAACGCAACAAGGGTCACACAGCCGCTGCCGATCGAAAGGGGCAGAGGCGTATCAACAAAGCTCAGCCCAACTGGAATCGCCAGCGCCGCCCCAAAAACGGTGGCCAGCGCGCCGGACACGCTGGCGGCCATGCCTGCGATATGGCCCATCGGTTCGAGCGTGATGGCGTTTAGATTTCCCAATGTCAGACCAGTTTGAAAAAACACCGAAGTCATCCAGAATACGAAGACATAGAAAATCGCATCTCCGAACAGCCCAGACAGCCAAGTCAAGGTCATCAGCGCCGACAAGACAGCCTGTGTCCCCAGCGCAATCGTGGCAAGGTTCCGCATCCCGAACCGCATAACCAGTGCCGCATTCAGCAGGCTGGCGGAACCGGAAACCAGAGCCATGCCCGCGAACCAATAAGGAAATTCGGACGCGCGGCCAAATGTGATGTCAAATATGGGTTGGATGAGGGTGATCGCCATGAATAGCTGCCCAAAACACAACGTCTGTGCCAAAATCGACAGGCGCACCGAGGGGTGAGCGAACATCTCTTTCACGGCGGCTGTGCTTGAACTCCAGCTTAGCGGACGCCGTTTCTCAACTGGCAGAGACTCGGGCTGGCGCAGGCCCAACCACCCGGCGGAAATCAGCGCGAATACGACAAAAGCCAGGAAAATGCCGCGCCAGCCACCCAGGGCAATCAACGCGGACCCCATAAGAGGGGCCACGGCAGGGACCAAGGTGAAAACCATCATGGCAAAGGACATGATCCGTGCCATCTCGCGGCCCGAATACAGGTCGCGCACAATGGCCAGCCCGACAACACGCGGGCCAGCAGCGCCCAACCCTTGGATGACGCGTGCAATAAGGATCAGTTCCAGCCCTTGCGCAAAAAAGGCCATGATCGCAGCGGCGATATACAGGCCTGCACCGATAATGATGATGGGTTTACGTCCAAAGGCATCTGACAGCGGCCCGGTAAAGAACGTCCCCACGCCCATGCCCAGCACAAAACTGGTCAGGATCAGCTGCGCACGGTTGACGTCTTCGGGGCTGAGCTCGCGGGCAATGTCTGGCAGCGCGGGCAACATAGAGTCGATCGAAAAAGCAATGGTGGCAAACAGCATCGCAAGAAGCGCAATGAATTCAACACGAGAAAGCGCGGGCTGAGGGGGCATCTATGAATCCTGACTATTTCCCGGTTGCGCTATCACGTTCCAGGAATGGGAACCAGATGTGAGGACTACGGTATTTCGCAGGTGAACTAACTGTCAGCCACGCCGTCTGCGCCGACGGCCAGAACCGTCCCCTTCGCCCTTGGAGTTGAAACTCGGGTTGGGCAGGGCGGCGACCTTGGCCAATTCCGGGAACGGATCGGTGGCGTGCGGGATGGCGTTTGCGGCGACGAAATGTTCTTGGAACCGTGGCTCGATCGCGGTTTCGATTTTGGTGATCTGGTGCACGGTCTGTTCGATTTCGGCGCGCGCGGTGATGTTGCACAGGGCGATCCGCGCCCCCGTTCCGGCGGCATTGCCTGCGCTTTGCACGCGGTCCAGCGGCACATCCGGGATCATGCCCAGCACCATCGCGTGTTTGGGGCTGATATGCGCGCCGAATGCGCCGGCCAGCACCACGCGGTCCACCTTGTCCACGCCCATTTCATCCATCAGCAGGCGTGCGCCAGCATAGAGCGCAGATTTTGCCAGCTGGATGGCGCGGATGTCGCCTTGGGTGACGGTGATCAGGGGGCCGCCGTCTGCGGTGCCGTCCCAGATCGTATAGGCATGGGTGCGCCCCTGAGGGATACAGCGCGGAGTGCCAGTCTGTTCAGCTGACCCAATCAACCCCGAAGCATCCAGCAGACCGGCCATGCGCATTTCGGCCACGGCCTCGATGATGCCGGACCCGCAAATGCCGGTGATCCCGGTGGCGGCCGCGGCTTGTTCGAAGTCCGGGTCGTCCGACCACATGTCGACGCCGATGATGCGGAAGCGCGGCTCTTTGGTGGTGGGGTCGATCTCGATCCGTTCGATCGCGCCGGGGGCTGCGCGTTGCCCGCTGCTGATCTGAGCACCCTCAAAGGCGGGCCCAGTGGGCGAGGAACACGCAAGCACCCGTTCGGTATTGCCCAGCAGGATTTCCGCATTGGTGCCCACATCAACAATAAGCGCCAGATCTTTGGATTTGTTGGGTTCTTCGGATAGCGCCACAGCGGCGGCATCGGCGCCGACATGCCCCGCGATACAGGGCAGAACATAGACTTGGGCGCGGTCGTTCATCGCTGTCAGGTCCAGCTGGGCGGCGGGCATAGACATCGAATCCGACGTGGCCAACGCAAAGGGCGCCTGGCCCAGTTCGACCGGATCAATGCCCAGCAAAAGGTGGTGCATGACGGGGTTGCAAACAAAGGTGGCCTCGACCAGCAGTGAGGGGTCGATCTGGGCCTCGTTTGTCAAATCCACGGCCAGATCGTTCAACGCGCCGCGCACGGCGGTTGTCATTTCCACATCGCCACCAGGGTTCATCATCACATAGCTGACCCGGCTCATGAGGTCTTCTCCGAAGCGAATTTGCGGGTTCATCACGCCAGATGATCCAATGACATCGCCGGTTTGCAGATCGCACAGATGGGCGGCGATGGTGGTCGAGCCAAGATCAATCGCCAGCCCATACAGGCCGTTTTCATGCAGGCCGGGCCAGATTTCGATCAGGCGGGGGGCTGTGCCGGTGTGATCCTGGTGCAGCGCGACGGTGACCTGCCAGTTGCCTTTGCGCAGGGTGGGTTGCAGCTTGGACAGGATCGACACGTCCGCGCGCAGATCGGCGACCTGCCATTGGTCCCGCAGGGCCCGCTTGAGCCGCTCGAAGTCCCCCGTCGGAGTATGCATGTCGGGCTGGGCGACTTCGACGAAATAGAGCCGCGTGGCCGGGTCCATGGTCATTGCGCGGGTGCTTGCAGCTTTGCGGATCACCTGTTTGTGGACCTGGGATTCTGGGGGCACGTCGATCACGACATCGCCCTGGATCGTGGCCTGACAGCCCAGACGGCGCCCGGATTTCAGACCGCGTTTGTCCTGATAGCGTTGCTCGACCGCGTTCCAGTCGGACAGAGCATTGTCAGCCACGGTGACGCCGTGCTTGGAGAACTCGCCAAAGGAAGGGGTGATCTGGCACTTTGAGCAAATCCCGCGCCCACCGCAGACAGAATCCAGATCGACGCCCAGCTGTCTGGCGGCTGTCAGCACCGGGGTGCCAACCGGAAAATGGCCGCGTTTCCCAGACGGGGTGAATATCACGAGAGGGTCAGTCATGTTCGATTAGTCCTGTGCGCTTTTGCGCGGAGCATAGGGCAAGGCGCGGCAAAGAAAAGCCGGGAAGCGGCGTTTTGCGAATGACGCGCGTCATGCGTGCCCGTTGCGCCCGAGGCAAGGGGCGGGATGCCTCCGGCGGGAGTATTTTGGGCAAGATGAAAGCGGGGCGCGTGAAGGTTAACGGAAGCCGCGCGCATGGAAGATGAAGCCCAAAGTGTTCAGCAGAATCTGAGCGGCCAGAATGGCAGTAGAACCGGTTTGGTCATAGTCTGGGGCGACCTCGACCAGGTCGATGCCGATGATGTCATGGGTGCGGGCGACCTGTTGGAGGAGTTCGAGGACCTCGTAGTAGAGAAAGCCGCCGTGGCTGGGCGTACCGGTGCCGGGGGCAATCGAAGGGCAGAAGGCGTCGATGTCCAAAGTGATGTAGACGCGCGCGCCTGCGGGGATGCGTTGGGTCAGCGCCTGGGGGCCGAGTTTGCGGGACTGGCGGACCGAGAGGATGTCAGAGCCCATTTTGCGTGCATCAACGTAGCCTTCGCGGGCGGTTGAGGAGACATTGCGGATGCCGACCTGGGTCAGACCTGTGACATAGGGCTGTTCTGCTGCGCGGCGCATGGGGTTGCCGTGGCCATGGCGGACGCCGTGGCGCTCATCGACGAAATCCAGATGGGCGTCGATTTGCAGGACATGAAAATCGCCCTGATCGTCGAAGGCACGGATGCAGGGGATATTGATCGAGTGGTCTCCGCCGATGGTGACGGGCAGGGCGCCCGCGCGCAGGGCGGCGCGGACGGCGGATTCGATATTGGCATGGGACTGTTCGGTGTCGGTATGGATGATATCCGCGTCGCCCATATCGACGATGCGCACCGAGCCAGGCAGATAGGTCGCGTCGTCTTCGTGGTCATAAGCCCCGGCATGACCGAAGCTGAACAGGGTCGATGCCTCGCGAATGGCGCGGGGGCCGAACCGGGCACCGGGCCGCCATTGCGTGCCGAAATCAAACGGCGCGCCGAGGATCGCGACATCGGCCTGCAACTGATCCCAGTCAGGCTGATAGGGGCGTTTGCCGAAGGTTGAAATGCCGACAAAGGGCAGGTCCAGCCTACCGCTTTCATATCCGTGGGCCATGTGTGTCTCTCTTTGATTTTATCCGAGCATGGCCCCACAGCGCGGCGGGTGCAATATGGGGCGGAACGTTGAGGCATCAGATGCAGGAATTCCTGTGTGTTTGGGCTTCCCTTTCTTGTGGATGCATGAGATAGGGACGTGCCAACACCGATCCCATTTCTGCCGGAGTCCCAAAATGGAAATTCGTGAGGCCCTTACCTTCGATGATGTTCTTCTGGTTCCTGCTGCGTCCAGTGTTCTGCCCTCGACCGCAGACACGCGAACGCGCGTAACCAAGTCGATTGCGCTCAATATCCCGCTGCTCAGCTCGGCGATGGATACAGTGACCGAATCGCGTATGGCGATCGCCATGGCGCAGGCCGGTGGCATGGGCGTCGTGCACAAAAACCTGAATGTAGAAGAACAGGCCCGCGAAGTTCGTCGGGTGAAAAGGTTCGAATCCGGAATCGTGTACAACCCCGTGACCTTGCGGGTGGATCAGACTTTGGCTGACGCCAAGGCGCTGGTCGAACGGTATAATTTCACCGGGTTCCCTGTGGTGGACGAGCGCGGTCTGGTTGTCGGTATCCTGACGAACCGTGATATGCGATTTGCACAGTCGGACGATGTTCCCGTCAGCGCCATGATGACCAGCAATAACCTGGCAATGCTGGCGGAACCCGCCGATCTGGACGAAGCCAAAAGCCTGATGCGCGCGCGCCGGATCGAGAAGCTGCTGGTCCATGATGGTCAGGGCAAACTGACAGGGCTGCTGACGCTGAAAGACACGGAAATGGCCGTGCTGAATCCGACCGCCTGCAAGGATCGGCTGGGCCGTCTGCGCGTCGCTGCGGCCACGGGCGTGGGCGATAGCGGCTATGAGCGCTCTGAAGCGCTGGTGGATGCCGGCGTGGATATTCTGGTGGTGGACACGGCGCATGGCCACTCGGCCGGTGTGCTCGAGGCCGTGACCCGCGCCAAATCCCTGTCCAACGAGGTGCAGGTGATTGCGGGTAACGTGGCAACGTCTGAGGCCACTAAGGCCTTGATCGACGCGGGGGCCGACGCAGTGAAAGTCGGAATCGGGCCGGGTTCGATCTGTACAACGCGGATGGTGGCCGGTGTCGGTGTGCCTCAGCTGACGGCGATCATGGATTGCTCCGGTGCGGCGGGTGACACCCCGGTGATCGCTGATGGCGGCATTAAGTTCTCGGGTGATTTCGCCAAGGCGATCGCAGCAGGCGCGTCCTGTGCCATGGTCGGCTCGATGATTGCGGGAACGGACGAAAGCCCGGGCGAGGTAATCCTGTATCAGGGCCGCTCGTTCAAATCCTATCGTGGGATGGGGTCCTTGGGCGCCATGGCGCGCGGCTCGGCCGACCGCTATTTCCAGAAGGATGCCGCCAGCGATAAGCTCGTTCCCGAAGGGATCGAAGGCCAGGTGCCCTACAAAGGTCCGGCTGGAACGGTTGTGCATCAGTTGGTTGGTGGGTTGCGTGCGGCCATGGGCTATACCGGCTGTGCCACTGTCGAAGAGATGCGTAATAATTGCAAATTCGTGAAGATCACAGGTGCAGGGCTGAAAGAAAGCCACGTGCATGATGTGCGGATCACTCGCGAAAGCCCCAACTACCGGATTGGCTGATCTTTCAGCAATTTACGGTTCATATCTAAGGTGAATACATGACTCCCGAAGCCCGAGTTACGACGGCTGCAGAGCTGCTGGATCAGATTCTGACTGGGGAGGCCGCCGAGAAGGTCCTGACCGGCTGGGCGCGGAAATCGCGCTTTGCCGGGTCCAAGGACCGGGCCGCGATCCGCGATCATGTGTTCGAGGCTCTGCGTTGCAAGCGCTCGTTCGCGTCCTATGGCGGGAGCCTGACCGGCCGGGGTCTGATGATTGGGATGCTGCGGGCCGAAGGGCGCGACCCCGAGGCCGTTTTCACCGGCGTTGGCCATGCCGGCGCACAGCTGAGCGAGGCCGAACTGGCAGGCGGCACGCCCCCCGAAGGCGCGGCGCTCTTGGATTTGCCTGATTGGCTGATGCCTGCACTGACCGAGTCCTTGGGTGAAAACCTGACTCAGGTGGCAGAAACCATGCGTAGTCGTGCTCCGGTCATGTTGCGTGTGAACATGCGCAAGGCCGACCGCAGCGAAGCCATCGACGTACTGACCAGCGACAATGTTGTCGCCGTCCCGGCAGAGGTGTCTGATACCGCGCTCTTGGTGACCGAGGGCCCCCGTCGGGTGGCCGGATCGGTGGCCTATCTGGATGGTCTGGTCGAGCTCCAGGATGGGGCGTCGCAGGCTGTCGTGGATCGTTTGCCGTTGCAGGACGGGATGCGCGTGTTGGACTATTGCGCGGGTGGTGGCGGTAAAACACTGGCGATGGCCGGGCGGGTGCAGGCCAAGTTCTCTGCATTCGACGCCTTTCCGCAGCGGCTGAAGGATCTGCCCGATCGCGCCGACCGCGCCGGAGTTCGCGTTGAAATTCTCGACCCAGACGATCTTGAACAGGCCACCCCATTCGATCTGGTGCTCTGCGATGCCCCATGTTCCGGGAGCGGTGCCTGGCGCCGAAGCCCCGAGGGCAAATGGGCGCTGTCCTCTGAAAGGCTGGCGGAGCTAAACGCGATCCAAGACGAAATTCTGGATACAGCGCAGGCATTTGTGGCCCCGGACGGGGTGCTGGCCTATGCTACGTGCTCGGTCTTGCGAGCCGAAAATGACGCGCGTTTGGAGGCTTTCGTTCAAAGGCATCCAGAATGGACCGTTCAGTGGAGCCATCGTTGGCTGCCCGGCTCCGAAGGCGACGGGTTCTTCGCCGCCTGCTTGACCCGAGCACAGAAGTAACGCAACCATTGGCTGAATTGGCGTATGTTAAGCGCCGGTTAACTGTTGCGCCCTGAGACTGGGCGGAATGGAGAATCAACAGCTGGACGATGGGAATGACCTTTACCGCGCAGGCCACGACACCGATGCGCCCCCAAACCGGCCCCGCTAAGGGGGCTGCGCTTTTGTCCTTGGGCTTGGCAGGGATACTTGGTGGGGTGATTACAGGCCAGACGCTTGCGGGCTATGCGCTTTTGGCGGCTGGGATCGGGCTGCTGACGGCGTCGGGCGCTGTAATTTATGGCCAGATGCTGCTTTCTCGACGTCAGAGAAACCGTCGGCTGCTTGCTGCTGAGTTTATGGCCAATGATCCGGGGTTGTGTTTCACGACAGATGATCTGGGCCGGATCACCTTTGCCAATGATCACGCCGAAACCCGTCTGCGACCTGACATGGGCGCAACTCTGGCCTCGGTGCTTCAGGATATGCTGGCCAATCCGGGGACCACGTTGAATCGTATGCAAATTCGCGCCGAGGGTCTGGGCGGCGCCATGGAAGAGATTTCAACCCGGCGCGGACATGTGCGGCTGACTGTAACGGCCCTGGGGGCTGGGGCATTTGCCTGGCGGATCGAAGAGTTTACAGATGTGCGCGTGCGCACTGGGCCCATGGCGCAGCTCCCTATGCTGACAGCCGGGCGGAGCGGTGCAATCCTCTCAATGAACGAGGCTGCGCGGAGTTTTGTCGGCGGGCGGGTAAGGGGCCTAGAAGAGGTTTTCCCAGAAGCGCCTTTGCGCACGGGGCAGATCGTTCCGGTTCTGCATGGGGACGGAACTTACCCCTGCTTTGTGATGGAATCGCAGGCAAATGCAGGAAAACGCGAGATTTTCTTTCTGCCCTCGAACATGGATGCGGAACCGCAAGACGCGGAATGGGCTGGCTTTGACGGTTTACCTGTAGCGGTTTTGCGCCTTGCGGGAGGTGGGGAGATCATCCAATCCAATCGTCTGGCGCGCGATCTTCTTGGACTGGAGCGGACAGACGGGATCACCTTACAGAAAGTTCTCGAAGGTCTGGGACGCCCGGTCGGTGACTGGCTTGAAGACGCAAGGCTTGGACGCGGCTTAAGCAAGTCCGAATTTTTGCGTTTGAAATCGGCTGAATCAGAGACCTTCGTGCAGGTATCTCTTGGGCGTGTTGACGAGCCGACAGGCCCAACTTTGATCGCGATTCTACATGATGCGACCGAGTTGAAAAGCCTCGAAGCGCAATTCGTGCAAAGTCAAAAAATGCAGGCTATTGGAGAGCTTGCAGGCGGTGTCGCGCATGATTTTAACAATTTGCTTACAGCAATTTCGGGGCATTGTGATCTTTTGATGTTGCGTCACGATCAGGGCGATTCTGACTATGCCGATCTGGTGCAAATCACCCAAAATGCCAATCGAGCCGCCGCGTTGGTTGGGCAGCTTCTAGCATTTTCGCGCAAGCAGACACTTCGCCCTGAGGTGCTGGACCTCAGAGAGACGCTTGCAGACCTGACACATCTATTGAACCGCCTTGTTGGTGAAAAAGTGTCGTTAACGTTGATCCATGATCCCGTACTGAAGAATATTCGAGCAGATAAAAGACAACTTGAACAGGTTCTGATGAATTTGGTCGTGAATGCGCGCGATGCGATGCCGAATGGCGGGGAAATTCGGATCGAAACAGGCATCAAGCGGCTTGAAGAGCCGCTCGCGCGGGATCGCGCGACGGTGCCTGCGGGCGAGTATATCACGGTTCGTGTTTCGGATAAGGGCTGCGGTATTCCGCAAGACAAACTGCAAAAAGTGTTCGAACCATTTTTTACGACAAAACGTACAGGCGAGGGGACGGGGCTTGGCCTGTCGACCGCCTATGGTATCGTCAAACAAAGTGGCGGATATATTTTTGTTGATAGCGTTGTCGGGCAAGGCACCGATTTTTCGTTGATGTTCCCTGTATATCTAAACCAATCGGATTTGCCTCAATTACAATCGAAGGCCCCTGAGAAGGCTTCAGCGCCTCAGATGAGTCGCGAAGAAGGTGTTATTCTTCTGGTTGAGGACGAGGCTCCTGTGCGCGCTTTTGCTTCTAGAGCACTAAAACTGAGAGGGTATACGGTGCTTGAAGCGGGAACCGGGGAAGAGGCAATCGATTTGCTGAGCGATGATGATCTGAATGTCGACTTGTTTGTGAGTGATGTCATTATGCCAGGGATGGATGGGCCATCTTGGGTTCGACTGGCACGAGAAACACGTCCTGATGTACGGGTCGTCTTTGTTTCCGGCTATGCCGAGGACGCCTTGGATGATAGCTCTGATCCGGTCACTAATTCTGTTTTTCTACCAAAACCATTTTCCCTCAATGGGTTATTGGATGCGGTGCACGAGCAATTAGCAAATCATTCAACGGCGAGCGCTATTCCATAGTGTAAATTCGTCCGCACGTTTTCGGCGCAATTTTGTCTCTACGTCTGGCGAGATCCGCAGCTCCATCGGCGGCGAGACGTTTTCTTGCTTCAGTTTCATTGTAATTCCGAGACGATTCTCCAGGAATTTGCGTAGTCGCGACTGATCTTCGTACTGGAATAGATGATGGACCTTGGTTCCGTTCGGTCGAGGTTCTAGAAACTTTGCCTGGCTTCCGACATTGGCGAATCCAGGCGGCTTGCCTGTCATGTATGCTTCGACAAATGCGTCAAAGCTGATGGTGTGGGTTGAGTTTGGATGGCCAGCCATAAATGGGCGCTGCCTGTATCTGTACCAACTCCCTAACCAACTGATTGGTTCGCGAACAACGGCTAGTGTCTCCATTTTTTCGCCCCCCACTTTGTCGAACATTGGGCGGAAAAAGCGATTGTATCGATAAAGCGGTGCATGCTTCAGCTCAGGCGGGTCGTTTACAACGATATCTGCATGGGGTGACAAGGCGTTTTGATAGGCTGTTGTGCCGGTTTTTGGCACAGACAAAAAAACTAATTTTTCCTTCCAAAACACGAGCATACCGAATTGGCCTCATCCAATTTCAGAAGAAAAATACTTCCATAAACCAATCATTAACTTTCCTTCCACAAATTGGAACCTGAAAAATTTCTGTTGAAATGTTCTCATTTTGTACGCATAACGAAATGAGAACATCCAGCGAACACAGGCGACGATTGCCGCGAGGCGGCGGGTGTGGGATAAGGAACCGAAACAATGGCAATGGCAGATCTTCTTTCGATGGACAGCAAACGCAACGCGGATAAACAGAAAGCGCTGGATAGCGCCTTGGCTCAGATCGAACGGCAGTTCGGTAAGGGATCGATCATGAAATTGGGTGGCGAAAACGCCATCCAAGAAATTGAAGCGACCTCGACCGGATCGCTGGGCTTGGATATTGCGCTGGGGATTGGCGGCCTGCCGAAGGGGCGCGTTGTCGAAATTTACGGGCCGGAAAGCTCGGGGAAAACAACTCTGACTCTGCATTGCATCGCGGAAGAGCAGAAAAAAGGTGGCATTTGTGCGTTCGTGGACGCCGAACATGCCTTGGATCCTCAATATGCCAAGAAACTGGGTGTTAACCTGGATGAGCTATTGATTAGCCAGCCGGACACCGGTGAACAGTCTTTGGAGATCGTGGATACGCTGGTGCGATCCGGTGCCGTCAGCATGGTCGTCGTCGATTCGGTGGCTGCATTGACCCCTAAATCCGAGCTTGAGGGGGATATGGGGGACAGCAGTGTCGGTGTGCATGCACGTCTTATGAGCCAGGCGATGCGTAAATTGACCGGGTCGATCAGCCGCTCGAAGTGTATGGTGATTTTCATTAACCAGATCAGGATGAAAATCGGAGTGATGTTCGGCAGCCCAGAAACCACGACGGGTGGCAACGCGCTGAAGTTCTACAGCTCGGTCCGTCTGGACATTCGGCGGATCGGCGCGATCAAGGATCGTGACGAAGTTGTGGGGAATTCGACCCGCGTCAAAGTTGTCAAGAACAAGGTCGCCCCGCCGTTCAAACAGGTGGAATTCGACATCATGTATGGCGAAGGGATTTCTAAAACCGGCGAATTGCTGGATCTGGGTGTGAAAGTCGGTGTTGTTGATAAATCTGGCGCCTGGTTCAGCTATTCAGACGAGCGTTTGGGGCAGGGGCGTGAAAACGCTAAACAGTTCCTAAAAGACAACGCTGATATTGCTCATGAGATCGAAGATAAGATCCGTGCTGCGCATGGATTGGACTTTGATATGAGCAACGAAGACGAGGATGTGCTGGAAGGGTAACGCCGTTCAGTATCGCAGAACATGAAAGCCAGTCCGCCAGATCGTGGGCTGGCTTTTTGCCGCAAGCTAGCTGTAGACACGGGGGGCGGGCAGGGATAAATCTGCGTGACCTTTGGCCTTGTCCGGAAAGACGCGAAACCGATGCCCAGCCTGAACGAGATCCGCTCGACCTTTTTGAACTATTTTGAAAAACAGGGGCACACGATTGTGCCCTCCAGCCCACTTGTGCCCCGCAACGACCCAACGTTGATGTTTACCAACTCTGGCATGGTGCAGTTCAAAAACTGTTTCACCGGGGTCGAGAAACGCGACTATGTCCGCGCGACCTCGTCTCAGAAATGTGTGCGTGCTGGTGGCAAACACAACGATTTGGACAATGTTGGCTACACGGCGCGACACCATACGTTTTTCGAAATGCTGGGGAATTTCTCGTTCGGGAACTATTTCAAAGCCGAGGCAATCCCCTTTGCGTGGAACCTGATCACCCAGGAATTCGGCATTCCCAAGGAAAAACTCTATGTCACGGTTTACCATACCGATGACGAGGCGTTTGAGATTTGGAAAAAGGTTGGCGTGCCCGAAGACCGGATTATTCGGATCGCTACCTCTGACAATTTCTGGCAGATGGGGCCGACGGGTCCCTGCGGTCCCTGCACCGAGATTTTCTATGATCATGGCGAACACATCTGGGGTGGCCCTCCGGGGAGCCCGGAGGAAGACGGCGATCGGTTCATCGAGATCTGGAACGTCGTTTTCATGCAAAATGAAAAGTTCGAGGATGGATCGATGGTCGATCTGGACATGCAGTCGATCGACACGGGCATGGGCCTGGAACGGATCGGCGCGTTGCTCCAGGGGAGCCACGACAACTATGACACCGACCTGTTCAAATCCTTGATCGAGGCGTCGGCCCATGCGACGGGCGTGGATCCTTATGGCGATCAGAACGTGCATCATCGGGTAATCGCGGATCACCTCCGTTCGACCTCGTTCTTGATTGCAGATGGGGTGATGCCGTCGAACGACGGGCGCGGTTATGTGCTGCGTCGGATCATGCGCCGTGCGATGCGTCATGCGCATCTGCTGGGGGCTAAGGATCCGGTGATGCATCAGCTGGTGCCATCCTTGGTGACACAGATGGGGGCTGCTTACCCCGAATTGAGCCAGGCTCAGGCCATGATCGAAGAGACGCTTTTGCTCGAGGAAACTCGTTTCAAGCAGACTTTGGATCGCGGACTGAAGCTTTTGGACGACGAGATTTCAGACCTGGGCGAAGGCGCCGCCCTGCCGGGGGCCGCCGCGTTCAAACTCTATGACACGTTTGGGTTCCCACTGGACCTGACGCAGGATGCGCTGCGTGAAAAGGGCCTGACGGTGGACACCGACGGGTTCGACTCTGCCATGGCCGAGCAAAAAGCCAAGGCCCGCGCGGCCTGGTCTGGCTCGGGCGAGGCGGCGGACGCCACGGTTTGGTTCGACATCGCTGAACACAAAGGCCTGACAGAATTTTTGGGCTATGACACCGAAACCGCCGAAGGGCAGGTCCTTGCGTTGGTCAAGGACGGCGCACAGGTGGACAGCGCGAACAAGGGCGATTGCGTGCAGATCGCGGTGAACCAGACACCATTTTATGCTGAAAGCGGCGGTCAGGTTGGCGATACCGGCACATTGAAAACGGACGGGGGCCTGGCCAAAATCACCGACACTCGCAAGGCTGCGGGCGTGTTCATCCACTTCGCCGAGGTTGTCGACGGCCAGATTACGGCTGGCGCTGCTGCCGTGCTGGATGTGGACCACGCGCGCCGTTCGGCCATTCGGGCGAACCACTCGGCCACGCACCTGCTGCACGAAGCCCTGCGCGAAACGCTGGGCGAGCATGTGGCACAGCGCGGTTCGTTGAATGCGCCGGATCGTCTGCGTTTTGATTTCAGCCATGCAAAGGCGCTGAGCGAGGCCGAACTAAGCAAGGTCACCGCTGATGTGAACGCCTATATCCGTCAGAACACCCCGGTCGAGACCCGGATCATGACGCCTGATGATGCACGCGCCATTGGCGCCCAAGCGCTGTTCGGCGAAAAATACGGGGACGAGGTTCGCGTTGTGTCGATGGGCAATGCTGACACCGGCAAGGGCCAGGACGGCCAGACCTATTCGCTGGAACTTTGCGGTGGTACCCATGTCAAACAGACGGGTGATATCGGGATGTGTGTGATCTTGGGCGATAGCGCCTCCAGTGCCGGTGTTCGCCGGATCGAGGCCCTGACCGGCCAAGGGGCGCTGGACTATCTGCGCGACCAAGCCAGCACCCTGACCGCCGTAACCGGTGCACTGAAGGCCCAGCCCTCAGAAGTGGTTGAACGGGTCGAAGCCCTGTTGTCCGAACGTAAAACGCTTAGCAATGAGGTTGCGCAACTGCGCCGCGAGCTGGCCATGGCCGGTGGCGCGGGGCAGGGTGGTGGCGCTGCCGTCGAAGAGGTGAACGGTGTAAAATTCGTCGCTCAGGTTCTGTCCGGCGTGTCCGGCAAAGACCTGCCTGCCCTGATCGACGAACACAAAACGAAAATCGGATCCGGTGCCGTTCTGTTGATCGCGGATACTGGCGGCAAAGCGGCCGTCGCAGCAGGTGTTACAGAAGACACGATCGGCACGGTTTCGGCTGTTGACCTGGTAAAGGCTGCCGTTGTCGAATTGGGCGGAAAGGGCGGCGGTGGTCGCCCGGATATGGCTCAGGGTGGCGGCAAAGATGTCAGCAATGCGGATGCGGCGATTGCAGCCGCCAAAGCCGCGATCGGAGGATAAAATGGGCGCACTTTGGATTGCACATGTGACCGTCACGGACGAAGAGGCCTATGGCAAATATGCCAAGCTGGCCGGTCCTGCTATTGCCAAACATGGTGGTGAATTCATCGCCCGTGCGGCGCGATTTGTTCAGCTTGAGGGCAAAGAGCGCCCCCGCAACGTGGTTGCGCGCTTTCCCGATCTGGAAACCGCGGTGGCCTGTTATAACAGCCCCGAATACCAAGAGGCGCTGAGCCACGCACGGGGCGCATCCGAGAGGGAATTGTTGGTCGTCGAGACCAGCGAATAGTCCCGCCCAGGATAAGTATGATCAGGCCGTGCAATTTGCGCGGCCTTTTCTTTTCAATTGCTTAGAAAGGATTTTTTGCGCTGCGATCCGCAGACAAAGAGCCCTGCCGCGCCTCAACCAATTGCTCAATCGCGTCGGCCAGGTGGATTTCCTGAATGTTGTAATCACCACGTTCGACCCGCAGTTTATGCGCGCGGATCATCACGTCTGCATGGGTGCAGCCCGTGGGCGGGTCGAATTTATACGTCGCCAGTTCGATCAACAAACCCAACGGATCCTTGAAATAGATCGAGTCCATGAACCCGCGATCCTTGACGCCCGAATGGCCAATGCCGCGCGCCTCCAATCGTTCGGCGGACTGGGTGAAACTGGCGCGGCTGACGTTGAAGGCCAGATGATGCACGCAGCCCGGTTCGGTCGGGGTCCGACGGCGATCAGCCTTGCGTGTCTCGTTGGTGAAGATGGTGATCAGTCGCCCGTCGCCGGGATCGAAATACAGATGGCCCTCGTCCGGGTTGTCCAGATTTGGTTGGTCGAAGACAAAGGGCATCCCCAGGACGCCCTCCCAGAAATCAATGCTGGTCTGGCGGTCGGCTCCGGTCAATGTGATGTGGTGCACACCTTGGGATTGGATTTTGCGCATGAGGTCCTCCGTTTGCCCAACAATAGGCGGCTGGACCCGATTTTCCAAACCCACGTTCTGCGCGCAGGCGCGCAGAGGATGTGAAAAGGCCGCCCCGAAGGACGGCCTTTGCTGTTAGCCTTGTTTGGACATCCGCTTGCGCTCGTGCGGATCCAGATAGCGTTTGCGCAGCCGGATCGCGTTGGGCGTGACCTCGACCAATTCGTCGTCGTTGATATAGGCGATGGCCTCTTCCAGCGACAGGGTGATTGGCGTGGTCAGGCGGACTGCTTCGTCGGTGCCCGAGGCACGGACGTTGGTCAGCTTCTTACCCTTCAGCGGGTTCACCTCAAGGTCATTCTCACGGCTGTGTTCGCCGATGATCATACCTGTGTAGACGGGCGCCTGCGCACCGATAAAGAACTTGCCGCGATCTTCGAGGTTCCACAGCGCATAGGCAACAGCGGTGCCGTTTTCCATCGAGATCAGAACACCAGCGCGACGTCCCTGGATGGCGCCCTTGTGCGGGGCCCAGCCGTGGAACACGCGGTTCAGTACGCCGGTACCGCGGGTGTCGGTCAGGAATTCCCCGTGATACCCGATCAAACCGCGCGACGGCACATGTGCGATGATCCGCGTTTTGCCTGCTCCGGCGGGTTTCATTTCGACCAGTTCGCCTTTGCGAGCGCCAGTCAGTTTTTCGATCACGGCACCCGAGTATTCGTCATCCACGTCGATGGTGGCTTCTTCGATCGGTTCCACGCGAACGCCATCGACCTCTTTGATGATCACCTGCGGACGCGAGATGCTGAGTTCGAACCCTTCGCGGCGCATGTTTTCGATCAAAACGCCCATTTGCAGTTCGCCGCGGCCGGATACCTCGAAGGCCTCGCCGCCGGGGGTGTCAGCGATCTTGATCGCAACGTTGGATTCGGCCTCTTTCATCAGGCGATCACGGATAACGCGCGACTGGACCTTTTTGCCATCGCGGCCCGCCAGTGGGCTGTCGTTGATGCCAAAAGTCACGGTGATGGTGGGCGGGTCGATCGGCTGAGCATCCAATGGTGTGTCTACGGCCAGCGCACAGATCGTGTCAGCCACTGTGGCCTTGGACATGCCAGCGATGGTGACAATGTCACCGGCTGCGGCCTCTTCGATTTCCTGCATCCCCAGACCGCGGAAGGCCTGAAGCTTGGTCACGCGAAACTGTTCGATCTTTTGACCGACGCGGCTGATGGCCTGCACGGTTGCGCCGACCTTGGCGGTACCCGATTCCACGCGGCCGGTCAGGGTGCGGCCCATGAAGGGATCGCTGCCCAGCGTTGTGGCCAGCATGCGGAAGTCTTCGTTCTGGTGCGCGATCTGCGCCGGTTTGGGCACGTGGTTCACGATCAGTTCGAACAGGGCGTGCAGGTCCTTGCGGGGGCCGTCCAGCTCTGCATCGGCCCAGCCATTCCGGCCCGAGGCATACATATGCGGGAAATCCAGCTGGTCTTCGTCAGCGCCCAGGCTGGCGAACAGGTCAAAGCACTCGTCCAGCGCGCGATCAGGTTCGGCATCGGGTTTGTCGACCTTGTTCAGCACGACGATCGGACGCAGCCCCAGCGCGAGCGCCTTGGAGGTCACAAATTTCGTTTGCGGCATCGGGCCTTCGGCGGCGTCCACCAGCAGCACAACACCGTCAACCATCGACAGGATACGTTCGACTTCGCCGCCGAAATCGGCGTGGCCGGGTGTGTCCACGATGTTGATACGAGTGGTTTTCCATTCAACGCTGGTCGGCTTTGCGAAGATGGTGATCCCGCGTTCGCGTTCCAGATCGTTCGAATCCATGGCCCGTTCGGCGACGGCCTGGTTTTCGCGGAAGGCGCCCGATTGTTTCAGCAGCTCGTCCACGAGGGTCGTTTTGCCGTGGTCAACGTGGGCAATGATGGCGATGTTGCGCAGATCCATGAGCGTTCCCTAGCTTGTTCGGGGTCCGCGTATACTGCCTTAGCTCAAAAGGCCAGAGGGAAAGCCACCCCTGCGCCGGAACGTCCTGAGAAGCGGCGAAACGGCTGGCAGATGCAGCCATGTATGGCCCAACTGATGCGGTTTGGCACCGCTGCCCAGCTTGAACCGGGCCAGACCCGGGGCGTTTTGGGTGTCCAGGGCGCCAAGGTCGATCTGTGTATATCCCCGTGCGCGCAGGATTTGACCTGCCTTCCATAAAATGCGCGGATGCGCATTCAGGCGCCGTCCCTCGGCATTGACCCACCCGATATGATAGGTGGCGGCAGGGGCGTGCAACAAGAACAGCATCGCGGCGACAGGCTGACGCTGATGTAGGGCCTGGACCAGCAGCGTATCCTTGGCTGGATAGGCGCTGACAAAGCTGTGGGGCAGGGCGTTATAGCGCTGCGTCGATCTTTGCAGGGTTTCGTGCACCAGCAGCCAGCTGTGCCGGGCGGGATGGAAGCGTCCAAATGAAACGGTCAGCGCCGCCTTCTGCCCCCGACGCAGGCGGTTGCGCCATTTGCCGTGTTGCGCGGCCATACGTGCGGGATCGTCTGGTCGCAGATCCAGAACGGCCAAAGTCTGCTGCGTCATCAAAGGAATATGTCCGGCGGCATGATGATCGTGGTCGCAGCTTGGGTTTGGGGCGTTGACGATGGCGACTCCGGTCAAGTCGCATTTATTTCCGCGCGGAACATAGGTCACGTGGCCGAGCCCCGGAAGCCGACGGCGGATCGTCAGGACATCCGAGCACCAATTCACAGTTGCGCCCATGTCCGAAAGGGCGGTCGCGTACTGGATGGATTGCTGCAACGGGGCGGGGTTCATGTCCCAAGTTAACGCTATGAAAACCTAAACCGTGGTTAATATCCGGCATGAGACAGAAAGAAATTCGGGTGTTTGGTATTGCTGCCCCGCCGCCGCGCGTGACCTTATGGGCTTTGGGGGTGATTGCCAGCGCGCTATCGTTGCCCGTTGCGATCATCCTATGGGGGATCGAGGCATGTTTGCGCTGAGCACGAAAAAGCCGCCCGAATGGGGCGGCTTTGCAACTCAGAGGTCTGGATGGATCAGAACGGGATTTCGTCGTCCAGATCGCTGCGCGGCGGGTTGCTTTGCCCCCGTGCCGATCCGCCGCCTTGGTTATCATAAGACGGGCCAGAATCATATCCGCCGCCTTGGCCGCCACCATAGCCACCGCCGCCCTGGCCACCGCCTTCGCCGCGGCCATCCAGCATCACCAAAGTGCCGCCAAAACCTTGCAGGACGACCTCGGTCGAGTAGCGATCCTGACCAGATTGGTCTTGCCATTTACGCGTCTGTAGCTGGCCTTCGATATAGACCTTTGAACCTTTGCGCAGGTATTGTTCGGCGACGCGAACCAAACCCTCTTGGAAGATCGCGACCGAGTGCCACTCGGTCCGTTCGCGGCGTTCGCCGGTGTTGCGGTCTTTCCAGTTTTCCGAAGTGGCAATGCGCAGGTTGCATACTTTCCCGCCATTCTGGAAGCTCCGGACTTCGGGGTCGCGGCCCAGGTTGCCCACCAGAATTACCTTGTTCACCGATCCGGCCATGTGTCTCTCCCGTTGACTCGTTTGATTCTGCTTACACCATGGGCGCAGGCAAAGGTAAAGTTTTCAAACACCCGCTTTGCGCCTTGAAATGCCCTGCCTACGTTCGGCGACGCGCCAAAGTCTTACCTATATCGGCACGTTGGCAAACCGTCGCCGATGCACAGTCCAAGGCTGGCAATCCTTCGGCTTTTGGATAACATGCGCCGCAAATGGAACTGTGTGGGGGTTGAAATGCGCAAAGTGCTGCTGGTCATGAGTGCTCTGGCCATTGCTGTCGCCGGTGTGGCCCAGGCCGATGTGCTGTCGTCCAAATCCCGCACGCGCCTGTTCAAATCCCAAACCAAGGTTTTGGATAGCCGCGCCTCGCAGCAGTATAAGGACAGCGTCAGGCTGCAGCCGCCCAGCGTGAATACCCCCACCAAATGGGGGCCCAAGCGGTACGAAGGCAATTATCGCGGGCCTCTGGTCGATATGGCGCGGTCCGCAGCCCAGCGAAATGGCGTCCCCGAAGAGCTGTTCTTGCGGTTGGTGCATCAGGAAAGCCGGTTCAACAAGAACGCCAAATCTCACAAGGGTGCCTTGGGGCTTGCTCAGTTGATGCCTGCGACGGCCAAGGTTTTGGGTGTTGATCCAAATGATCCCTATCAGAACCTGGATGGCGGTGCGCGGTATCTGGCGCAGCAATTCAGGGCCTTTGGGTCCTGGCGGCTGGCTTTGGCGGCGTATAATGCCGGGCCCGAGGCCGTTCGGAAATACGGCGGCGTGCCTCCTTATGCAGAGACCAAGAATTACGTCGCGGTCATCTGGGGCAGCTGATCTCTATACCTTATAAAAATACTCGACATTATGTGCCGAGCTGCGCTAAAGCCATTTCAGTGAGAGGGCGCGCTGGGTTTGGCAGGGGAACAGCATGGCACGGTCATGGACGATAGTAACTGTTTGCACCAGCATGGCGCTTGTCGCTGGAATCGGATTGGTCGCCGGGGAACAGGTGTTTTTAACCCGCGAGGCCTTGGGCGAAGCGCTGTTTTTTGACGTCAATCTATCGCGCGACCGAACCCAGGCCTGTGCAACGTGCCACGACCCCGAAACCGGGTTCTCCGACCCAAGAGGAACGCGCCTGGGAATGCCCACCTCGATCGGTGATGATGGTAGCTCTTTGGGCGATCGAAACGCGCCAACAGCCAGCTATGCGGCGTTTTCCCCCGCATTTCATCAAACCTCGGGCGAGTTGTGGGTTGGCGGTCAGTTCCTGGATGGGCGCGCGGCGACGCTGGCCGATCAGGCCGGGGGGCCGCCGTTAAACCCGGTTGAGATGGGGATGCCAGATCAGGCCAGCGTAGTGGCGCGATTGCAGGAAAACCCCAAGTATATTCAATCCTTTGCAGCGCTATATGGAACTGATGTTCTAGAGGATCCCTCCAAAGGCTATGCTGCGATGACGGATGCCATAGCTGCCTTTGAGAAGACGGAAGTATTTGCGCCGTTCTCGTCCAAATATGACAGGTTCTTGCGCGGCGAGGTCGAGCTGACCCGACAGGAAGACCTGGGGCGTGTGCTGTTTTTTTCGGAACAGTTCACCAATTGCAATTTGTGCCACCAGTTGCGGACCAGCCCAACCGCCGCACAAGAAACCTTTAGCACCTATGAGTTCCACAATATCGGTGTGCCGGAAAACCCTGCGCTTCAGGATGTTTTGGGCCGACGGATCGGGGACAGGGGCCTGGGCGGCGCGCTGGATGATCCGTCTCGGGATGGGAAGTTCAAGGTGCCGACGTTGCGCAACGTCGCCGTGACAGGCCCATATATGCACAACGGTGTTTTTCAGGATTTGCGCACGGTTATCCTATTCTACAACAAGTATAATTCACGCGCGGACAACCGGCAGATCAACCCTGAAACTGGCCTAGAGTGGGGGGCGCCCGAGGTGCCCGACAACATCTCGATTACCGAACTGGAAACGGGTCCGGCGCTCAAGGATGATCGTGTCGACGCGCTGGTGGCGTTTTTACGAACCCTGACGGATGCGCGCTATGAGCCGTTGTTGGCAGAACTGGATGCCGCCAAGCAAGATCAGTAACGCCGTGGTCGCTGTGTCATGATCCCGGTTCGGAGGGGCGGTTTTTCCGGCTTAGGTTCTGCACTGGCACGACGGCGCAGCTCGGACGGGCTGAGGCCAGTATGTTGCAGCACAAACCGCGAAAAATACGCAGGGCTGCCAAAGCCCAGTGTGTCGCTGATCTGCTTGAGCGGAGTTTGTGACATTTCGATCAGCACGCGCGCCTCGTACAGAGTGCGGCGTGTCAGGATGTCGGCGGCTGTCATGCCGGTTTTGTCGCGACAGGCGCGGGACAGATGAGTCGGCGTTACGCCCAGCATTGCAGCGAATTCCGCCATGGTTTTGCCCGCACGGAACTCTTGCGTCACAAGCGAGCAAAACGCCTCGACCAGGCGTTGGCCCGCAGGAATTTTGGGTTCGTTCGGTCCATGGATTTCCAGCGCCTGACGACGCATCCAGATTGAGATCAGCGATACATGGGCGCGTGCGGCCTCGTCCACAAAGGGGGCGTCGTGATCGAGTTCCCGTTGCAACGCGTCCAGCAGGCCGGTCAGCTCGGATTGGGCATGAACCTCGCGGATGCGCAGCAGCATCGACGCATCATGCAGCGTAAGCGCTGGGTCGTGGGGGATGCGCACCGCTATGCCAAATCCAGTGCGTCCCAAATCAATCGAAAACAGGGTTCCAGCGGGAATATACAGCGCGTTATGTGCCCCGACACCGCGCCGAACACCTTGAATAATCGCCAGACCCTGACCATTGGTAACCCACAACAACAGATCATGCGTGCGGTCATGCAATTCGGTCAGTCTCCAGCCTCCTTCGCGGGTGAGCTGCGCGATAGAACTGATGCGGATCTCGCTAAGAGGAACTGGGTCAGGCGACACTAGAAATGCTGCATTTTAGATACTTGTTGGGGTGGTCTTCTTGTGAATTTGCAGCAGAAGGTCCGAAAATGTAAAGCGTTATTTGCCTGTGTCCGGGCTGTAGCGTGCCCAGGTTTTCATTTTTGAGCGGAACCAGGTGCGTTGCCGTTTGGCGAATTGGCGGGTGGCGATGGTTGCGGCTTCGCGGGCATCATCAAGGGATATCTCTTTGCGTAGATGTGCAATCAGTTCACGGGCGCCGATCGCTTTGGCGGACAATCGGGCGGGATCCCATGTCGGCAAGTTCGCGCGGGCCTCGTCCAAGGCGCCCAGTTCAAGCATCTGATCAAAGCGGCGGGCAATGCGTGCGTTCAGCCAGTCCTTATCCACATCAAACAGGATCGGCGTGACCTGATCCAGCGGCAACAGGGGCGGGGGCGTGTCGTCCTGCCATGCGGCCAGCCCGCGACCGGTGGTTTGCTGGACTTCCCAGGCGCGCTGGACACGCATCGGATTCAGGATGTCGATACGGTTGCGGGTATCGGGGTCCAGTTCGGCCAAGAGCGGCTCGTGACCATCCTTGGCGATCCGGGCATCGGCCAGGGCACGGATTTCGGGCGGGGTTTCAGGGATCTCGGCCAGACCCTGAGTCAGTGCTGTGAAATACAGCCCCGTGCCGCCAACAATAATCGGGCGGTTCGGACCGGACAGCAACGGCGTCAGGTCGCGCAGCCAATGTCCGACGGAATAGTCCGCATTCCCATCGACATGGCCATACAGGCGATGGGGCAGGGTGGCCTCGTCCTCGATCGAGGGGCGGGCGGTTAGAATACGCCAATTGGCATACACCTGAATCGCATCTGCATTGATGATCACACCGCCTTGGGTTTCGGCGATCTGCATTGCCAAGGCGGATTTCCCCGAGGCTGTCGGCCCCGCGATCAGTACGGGCAGGTCAGGGGCGATGTCAGAAAGTGTCAGCATGGCGCTGCGATACTGTGTTTTGGGGCCGTTGATAAGGGGGGCTGGGCAAGTCCTTGGTGGGGAATTCGGATATAAGGGGACTCTGAGATTGAACCTGACGGCGTTTTCCGACATTTTGCGCCGGAAATAACAGCTGTCGAAACGGAGCACCCAATGGCCGACGTCGCCCAAACCCCCACCGAGCAAGCCTCTGGCACAAAATTCAAGCGTGTGATGCTGAAAATCTCGGGGGAGGCACTGATGGGCCCCCAGGGATTCGGCCTGCACCCGCCCACCGTCGAACGCATCGCCCGCGAAGTTAAAACCGTCCATGATCTGGGCGTTGAGATCTGCATGGTCATCGGCGGCGGTAACATTTTCCGCGGCCTGCAAGGCAGCGCTCAGGGGATGGAGCGCACCACGGCGGACTATATGGGCATGTTGGCGACAGTGATGAACGCGCTGGCGATGCAGTCTGCACTAGAAGAGCTGGGCGTATTCACGCGCGTGATCAGCGCCATTCCGATGGATCAGGTCTGTGAGCCGTATATCCGCCGCCGCGCCGTGCGCCACCTGGAAAAGAAGCGCGTGTGCATTTTCGCCGCCGGCACCGGCAACCCTTATTTCACCACCGACACCGCCGCGACCCTGCGTGCCAACGAAATGGCCTGTCAGGCGATCTTCAAGGGCACCAAGGTGGATGGGGTCTACGACAAGGACCCGGTCAAACACGCGGATGCCAAGCGGTTTGATGTCGTCACCTATGACGAGGTCCTGGCGCAACATCTGGGCGTGATGGACGCCAGTGCCATCGCCCTGGCGCGGGACAACAACCTGCCGATCATCGTGTTCTCGCTGGACGAGCCGGGCGGGTTCCGGGGTATTCTGGCCGGGGAAGGCACCTATACAACTGTGTCCGGATAAGGGTATCCTGAACGCAGCCAAGAAAGGCCCGGGCAGCGGGCAAAAAGGAAGAGCAAGCATATGTCTGACGAAGATTTCATGATTGACACGGATGATCTGTCCCGCCGGATGGATGGGGCAATGAAGGCCCTGCGCAACGAGTTTGCCTCGCTGCGTACCGGGCGGGCTTCGGCGTCGATGCTGGACCCGATTCAGGTTGAATCCTACGGTCAAATGTCCCCGATCAACCAAGTCGGTACCGTCAACGTTCCTGAGCCACGTATGGTCACGATCAATGTCTGGGACAAATCCATGGTGGGGGTCGTCGAAAAGGCGATCCGCAACTCGGGTCTGGGGATCAATCCGCAGTTGAACGGCACGATCATCATGTTGCCCATCCCCGAACTGAACGAAGAACGCCGCCGCGAACTGACCAAAGTCGCGGGCGACTATGCCGAGCGCGCCCGTGTTTCCACCCGGAATGTGCGTCGCGACGGGATGGATCAGATCAAGAAAGCCAAGGCCAATGGCATGTCCGAAGACGACCAGAAATTCTGGGAATCCGAGGTACAGGATCTGACGGACAAACATATCGCACTGATCGACAAGGCGCTTGAAAACAAGCAAGCCGAAATCATGCAGGTCTGAGACCGGGAAGGGGTCTCTTTATGGCCGCCGATGCAGCAAAGGGCAAAGGCCCGCGCCACATTGCCATCATCATGGATGGCAACGGTCGCTGGGCGCAGGCCCGGAATCGTCCGCGCCTGTTTGGGCATCACGCCGGGGCCCGCCGTGTGCGCGAAATCGTCGAGGCTTGCCCCGATCTGGGTGTGAAATACCTGACGATTTTTGCCTTCTCGACCGAGAATTGGAAACGCACCCAGGTCGAGGTGGCCGGGCTGATGAGCCTGTTTCGGCGCTACATCACCAAAGAGGCCCGCGCCCTGTTCGAAGAGGGGGTGCGTGTGCGTTTCATCGGGGACCGCGTGAAGCTGGACAAAAAGCTGATCGCGCTGATGGACGAGCTGGAGCAGATGACCGCACCCAATGACAAGGTGCACCTGACCATCGCGCTGAATTACGGCGGCCGGGACGAGGTCGCGCGCGCGACCAAACGTCTGGCCGAAGACGTGGCCGAGGGGCGCTTGGATCCTGCCGGTGTAGACGAGGAAACCCTGCCTCGATATCTGGACACGCATGTCCTGCCTGACCCTGATCTGGTGATCCGCACCAGCGGCGAGGCAAGGATTTCCAACTTTTTGCTGTGGCAATCGGCCTATGCGGAATATGAATTTATCGACACGTTGTGGCCTGACTTCTCGGCAGAAGAGTTCGCCCGGCTTGTCGGCAGCTATGCCAATCGTGACCGGCGTTTCGGTGGGGTAAAGGTCTGACTATGGCAGCAAATTGGGATGATTTGGCTCCGCGGGTGGTCTCAGCAATCGGGATGCTGGCGGTTGGGGCTTTTGCGATCTGGCAAGGCGGGCTGGTGTTTACCGCGCTGTTGGCGGTGGTCTGTGGTCTGATGATCTGGGAGTTGGTTCGGATGCTCCAACCCGATGCATCGGCCGCGGCTGTGCAGCTGGGCGGGCTTGGAGCTGGCGCTGTGCTGTTGGCCGCGTTCCTGCCGCCGGTTTTCTCTTTGCCGGTTCTGGTGGCCCCCGCGATTGTCGGGCTTAGCTTTGTGACTCAAAACCGGGGGCTATATGCGGTGTATACGCCGTTGATCCTGCTGTCTGGATTGGGCGCGATAACCCTGCGTCTGGATTACGGGGTGACGTGGACGCTGTGGTTGGTTGCTGTGGTGATTGTGACCGATGTGGCGGGCTATTTCGCGGGGCGTATCATCGGCGGGCCAAAGTTCTGGCCCCGCGTCAGCCCCAAGAAAACATGGTCGGGTACGATTGCCGGATGGTTGGGGGCGGCTCTTGTGGCTGTGGCATTCATGGCCAATACGGGCGCCGGAGCCAGCCTGATCTGGATCAGCATGATCCTGTCCTTTGCCTCGCAGATGGGGGATGCTGCCGAAAGCGCGATCAAGCGGAAAACCGGGGTCAAGGATAGCTCGAACCTGATACCGGGGCATGGCGGATTGCTGGATCGGTTTGACGCAATGCTGGGGGCACTGTTGCTGTTTTTGCTGGCCGAGATGGCTGGATTCTATCCGGGGCTGCAATGAGACGCGTTTCAGTATTCGGGGCAACTGGGTCGATTGGGCAAAATACACTGGATCTGATTGCCCGCGCGCCGGACGACTATGATGTCGTTGCGCTGACTGGGGGGCGCAATATCGCGCAACTGGCGAAGGATGCGATTGCGCTGAAGGCCCAGGTGGCCGTGACGGCGCATGATAGCCTGCTGGATGATCT
The DNA here is from genome assembly GCA_029212905.1 of Thalassovita sp. Taxonomy (GTDB): domain Bacteria; phylum Pseudomonadota; class Alphaproteobacteria; order Rhodobacterales; family Rhodobacteraceae; genus Thalassobius. The sequence continues at coordinate 164,722 of JARGPB010000001.1, read as the reverse complement.
GCGCGCCGCCTTGGCTGGGTCCGAGGTCGAGGCCGCCGCAGGCGCGACCGCCTTGCAAGAGGCCGCCGACCGTCCCGCTGATTGGGTGATGTCCGCTATTGTGGGCGCTGCGGGTCTGGTGCCGGGGCTGACCGCATTGAAACAAGGCGCGACTCTGGCACTGGCGAACAAGGAATCTCTGGTGACGGCTGGGCCATTGTTGATGGAGACCGCACGCCGCCACGGCGCCACCATCCTGCCCGTTGACAGCGAACACTCTGCCATTTTCCAAGGGTTGGTTGGCGAGGATATCGCAGCTGTTGAACGCATCATTATCACCGCCAGTGGCGGCGCGTTTCGCGACTGGCCGCTGGAAAAACTGGCCACGGCGACGCTGGCGCAGGCCTCTGATCACCCCAACTGGGACATGGGGCAGCGGATCACGATCGACAGCGCCTCGATGTTTAACAAGGCCCTGGAAGTGATTGAAGCCAAAGAATTCTTTGGCGTGAATCCAGAACAAATCGAGGTGGTCGTCCATCCTGAATCCATGATCCACGCGCTGGTGGGGTTCAATGATGGCGCGCTGATGGCCCATGTGGGCGCCCCTGATATGCGTCACGCGATTGGCTATGCGTTGCATTGGCCCGACCGTCGCCCGCTGCCCGTTGAACGCCTGGATCTGGCCAAGATCGGTCAGTTCACATTCCGTGCTCCTGACCTCGCGCGCTATCCCGCGCTTCGGCTTGCGACCGAGGTCATGGCGACCGGCGGCATGATGGGGGCAATTTTCAACGCAGCCAAAGAGCGCGCGCTGGACGGTTTTATCGCAGGGCGCATCGGATTTCTGGATATGGCAACGGTTGTTGAACAAGTGATGACCCAAATGTCAGCTGATATCGGCCTTATTCGCGCCGACTTTACCCTTGATAACGTCGCCCAAACTGACCATCTGGCCCGTAGAGTGTCGGACAAGGTCATGGCGAACAGAGCAGATAACTGACGGGACAGGTTTTTGGATATTCTTAGCGCAATCCCCGCTTTTGGTGGTTTTCTTTCGACTTTGTTGGCCTTTGTGGTCGCGCTGTCGGTGATCGTGGCGATCCATGAATATGGCCACTACATCATTGGGCGCTGGTCCGGCATCAAGGCCGAGGTCTTCTCGCTTGGGTTCGGGCCTGTGCTGTTGTCGCGTGTGGACAAACATGGGACGCGTTGGCAACTGGCCGCGCTGCCTTTTGGTGGCTATGTGAAATTTCTGGGCGACGCCAATGCCGCCAGCGGCCCTGACGAGGAGGCCGTCGCACAAATGCCCGCCGAGATGCAGCGCCACACCATGCTGGGGGCACCTTTGTGGGCGCGCTCGGCGACGGTGGCCGCTGGACCGGTGTTCAACTTCATCCTATCGATCGCTATTTTTACCGGAATCGGGCTGACGGCAGGTGTGGTCAAAGATCCGCTGACGGTGGGCACCATTCTGCCGAATCCGCATACTGTGCAGTTGCATGCGGGGGATGAGATCCTTGCCATCGAAGGCATCAACCTGCCCACTGCCGAGGACGGCCCCTATGACGGGTTCATGGAGTCTCTGCCGGTGCAGTCCAGCCTGACCTATACGGTCAAGCGGGACGGTCAGATGGTGGATGTGACCGCGCCGCACCCGATGACGCCAATCATTTCGCAATTGGCACCGCAATCGGCCGCCTATGACATCGACATGAAAATCGGGGACGTGTTCACGGCGGTGGATGGCGACCCGATTTATGTGTTCGATCAGTTGAAACAAAAGGTGCTGGCCGCCGAGGGCAAGCCTCTGGTCGTGGATATCTGGCGCGATGGTCAGACGCTGCAATTCACCCTGGCCCCGCGCCGCGTGGACGAACCGCAACCTGATGGTGGGTTCGAAACCAAATGGCGGATCGGGATCGTCGGCGGCATGTTCTTTGAGCCCGCCACGGAATCGCCGGGTCTGGGCTCGGCTTTTCTGAACGGGATCGCCGTGACATGGGAAATCATGCGTGGCTCGGTTTCGGGGCTGTACCATATGATCACCGGGGCGATCAGCAGCTGCAACATGTCTGGGCCCTTGGGCATTGCCGAGGTATCCGGCGCGATGGCCAGCCAGGGCACGCAAAGCTACATCTACTTTATCGGTGTGCTATCTGCGGCCGTTGGCCTGCTGAACCTGTTCCCCATCCCCGTGTTGGATGGGGGCCACCTGGTATTTTATGCATACGAGGCCGTCACCGGACGAACCCCCAACGATAAGGTCCTTCGGATTCTGATGACGGTGGGCTTGGCGCTGATCCTGACAACCATGCTGTTCGCCCTGTCGAACGATCTGTTCTGCCCTTGATCACGGCGGGGCGCGCCGGCGGAATGCCGTTGTTGCGCCCCATTTCCGCCACGTTCGGACGCTAGGTTTTTCATAGACTTGAAAACTTGCTCTGAAGGTTTGGAAAGATGCATACGATTCACAATGGAACACGCGGTTTGGGCCTGCTTTTGCTGCTCAACTGGGATCGAATTCTTATGGTGGGGATGTTGTTCCTTGCCATGGCCCTCGGAGCATACTGGCGCTCGTTCTAAACGCCTTTTGGTCTTCCCTTCGTGAAGCGCCCGCCGGTTCCTGCCGGTGGGCGTTTTGCTGTTTTGACAAGGGCTGGCTTTCCCGATACTCAGTTTGCCAATGGGATGTCTGACCGGGTTAAAATAATGACCACTTCAATGGGCCGGCTGCGGCCGCGCCAAGCCAATACATTTATTCAGCTGCGTCGGCTCGGCGCGATGTTTTTTCTTTTTATTGCAATTGCTTTTGCGGGACTGCCTCAACAGGCAGAGGCGCAGGACTACCGCTTTACCTCGGTCAAGATTGACGGGAACCAGCGGATCGGTGGGGATGCAATCCTGACCTATGCGGGAATCGCCCGCGGAAAAACGGTCAGTGCGGCCGATTTGAACAGCGCCTACCAACGCATTGTTGCAAGCGGGCTGTTCGAAAAAGTCGAAATCACGCCGCGCGGCAATACGCTGGTCATCAGCGTGCGTGAATATCCCACCATCAGCCGGATCTCGATTGAGGGTAACCGCCGCTTGAAAGACGAGGATCTGGAGAATCTGATCCAGTCTAAACCGCGCCGCGTATTCAGCCCCTCGGTTGCCGAGGCCGACGCGGCCCTGATTGCCGAAGCCTATAACCAAGAGGGTCGTTTGTCCGCCAAGGTCACGCCGCGGATCATCCGTCGGAATGATAACCGCGTGGACGTGGTCTTTGAGGTGTTCGAAGGCGGTGTGATCGAGATTGAGCGCATCAGCTTTGTCGGAAACAAGGCCTTCAGCGATCGCCGTCTGCGTCGCGTGCTGTCCACAAAACAGGCTGGTCTGCTGCGCGGGCTGATCCGGGCCGACACTTATATCGCCGACCGGATTGAGTTCGACAAACAGGTTCTGCGTGATTTCTATCAGTCGCGCGGATATGTCGACATTCGCATCACCGGCGCCAATGCCGAACTGACCGAAGAGCGCGACGCCTACTTCCTGGCCGTTAACATCCAAGAGGGACAGCAATTCCATTTCGGCCAGATCACCACCGTTTCTGACGTGGCACAGGCCGATCCCGACGATTTCCAGGCCGCTTTGAAAGTGAAACCCGGCGTTGTCTATTCGCCCTCGTTGATCGAAAATTCGATCGCCCGAATGGAGCGTCTGGCGATCAAGAAGGGCCTGAATTTTGTTCGGATCGAGCCGCGCATCACGCGCAATGATCGCGATCTGACTTTGGACGTTGAATTCCGCCTGACCCGTGGTCCGCGTGTTTTTGTCGAACGGATTGATATCGAAGGCAACACAACAACGGTTGACCGCGTCATTCGTCGCCAGTTCCGTATCATCGAGGGTGACCCTTTCAATCCGCGTGAAATTCGCCAAAGCGCCGAGCGTATCCGCGCCCTGGGCTTCTTTGAGAAGGCCAATGTCAAAGCGCGTGAGGGCTCTTCGCCCGATCAGGTGATCGTCGATGTGGATGTGATCGAGAAACCCACAGGTTCCTTGTCCCTTGGCGGGAGCTATTCGACCAATGGCGGGCTGGGGCTGGTGATCAGCGTCAAAGAAGACAACTTCTTGGGCCGTGGTCAGAAACTGTCGCTGTCGGTGTCTGGTGCCACGGATAACGCAACCTATGGTCTGAAATTTACCGAACCTGCTTTCTTGGGTCGGAGCGTCGCCTTCAACTTTGATATCGGGTACCGCGAGGCAGAAAGCAGCTATGCCAATTATGATACTGCGATTGCCACCTTCCGTCCTGGTTTCAGCTTTCCGCTGAGCGAGAACGGCCGCTTGGGTGTTTACTATCTGGGCCAGTGGTCCGAAATGACGGCAAACGTCGCCTCGACCGATTCAGACGGCGTGAAGACTTACACCGCGACCGGCGGTATTGTTGCCGATGAAATCGGGCAGGGCGGGCTGTGGACCAGCGCGCTTGGCTATAAATACACCTTTGACTCGCGTCGGACTGGCCTGAACCCAAATGCGGGCTGGCTGTTTGAATTTGGTCAGGAGTTTGCCGGTCTTGGCGGCGATGCTGAATACATCAAGACGACAGCCAAGGCCGTCGCTCAGACCAAGATCATGCACGAAGAGGTAACTTTGCGCGCCTCTCTCGAAGCAGGGACGCTGCACTACGGTGGTTCCACCAGTGGCCGCTCGATTGATCGGTTCAATATTGGTTCGGGCGTGATGCGCGGATTTGAACCCGACGGTATCGGCCCACGGGAATATGACGGTGGCGCAGGGATTGACGATGCATTGGGCGGGGACATGTTCGCCGTCGCACGCCTGGAGGCCGAATTCCCGTTGGGTCTGCCCGAGGAATACGGGATCACGGGCGGTGTCTTCTATGATGTCGGGTCGCTGTGGGGTGTGTCGGACACCAGCGCCGCGACGGGATCGGTTTTGTATGAAGATTTCTCGGCGCGTCATGTGATTGGTCTGTCGATGTTCTGGAACACGCCAATTGGGCCTTTGCGGTTCAACTTTACCAAGGCGCTGAAGAAAGAAGATCAGGATAAGGAACAGACCTTTAACCTGACCATCGCGACGCAATTCTGATGCGGATAGGATGGGAAAAAGGGCTGGCGGCGCTGGCCCTTCTTCTTTTGTTGGTGACGGGGGCGGCGGCGCAGGACGCGCAGCTGATCCAAAGCCCGGTCCTGACGGTGAATTCTGAACGTCTGTTTGTCGCGTCGGAATTTGGTAAACGCGCCGCGCAGGATTTTGAGAGCAACGGTAAGATTCTGGAGGCCGAAAACCGCCGTATCGAAGCCGAACTGATCGCCGAAGAAAAACAACTGACCGAGCTGCGACCGACACTTCCGCCACAAGAGTTCCGCTCTTTGGCGGATGCGTTTGACAACAAGGTTGAACGAATCCGCGCCGAACAGAATGCCAAGACCCTGACTTTGGCTCAGACCACCGACAGCGCGCAGCGCCAATTCCTGATCGCGGCACGGCCCGTGCTGGAAAAGATCATGCAAGAAGCCAATGCCGCCATCATCGTTGAGCATCGATCGATCTTTCTGAGCTCGCGTGCGATCGACATCACAGATCTGGCGATCACACGGTTGAATGCCGAAATTGGTGACGGCAGTGCGCTTCCCAACCCCGACCAGACCCCAGAGCCGCAAACCGAACAAGAGTAGCGGTCACGCTTGCCCAGACCGGCCTCAGTTGGTACTGGAAAGCCAAGGAAAAGAAAGGACCACCAGAATGTCAGAGCAGTTGTTGAGCGCAGATATCGCCTTGATCCAACGGATTATCCCGCACCGTTATCCGTTCCTGCTGGTGGACAAAGTGGTGGATATCGACGGCATCAAATCTGGTCGCGGCATCAAAAACGTCACCATGAACGAGCCGCATTTTCAGGGCCATTTCCCGGGCAAGCCAATTATGCCCGGCGTTACGATCATTGAGGCAATGGCACAGACCGCCGCGATCATGGTTGGTACCGCGCTGGACATGGCTGACAAGAACATGCTGGTCTATTTTATGGCCATCGACAAAGCCAAGTTCCGCCGCATGGTTGTTCCGGGCGACGTTCTGGACCTGCAAGTCACGACGACGCGCGGCAAACCCGGCGGCAAAGTCTGGAAATTCTCTGGTCTGGCGACAGTAGACGGTGAAATGGCCGCCGAGGCCGAATTTACCGCGATGATGGACCTAGGGCAGGAGTGACGCGTATGAGCGTTGAGATTCACCCATCGTCGATCATCGAACCCGGCGCGCAACTGGGCGACGGCGTAAAGATCGGCCCATTCTGTATCGTTGGGCCTAACGTGGTGCTTGGGGATCGGGTCGAGCTCAAAAGCCATGTGGTGATCTCGGGCAAGACCGAAGTGGGCGAGGACACGATTGTCTTTTCTTTCGCGTGCATCGGGGAAATTCCGCAGGACCTGAAATTCAAGGGCGAGGAAACTCGCCTTGTGATCGGGAAACGAAACCGTATCCGTGAACATGTTACAATGAACACCGGCACCGAGGGCGGTGGCGGTCTGACCCAGGTCGGTGACGATGGGCTGTTCATGGCCGGCTGTCACGTGGCCCATGACGTTATTTTGGGCGACCGGGTGATCGTGGTGAACAGCGCGGCTCTTGCTGGGCATTGCGTGATTGGCGACGACGTTATCATCGGCGGACTGTCCGGCGTGCATCAATGGGTGCGCGTGGGCCAAGGCGCAATTATTGGCGCCGTCACGATGGTCACTGCGGATGTGATTCCATACGGTTTGGTTCAGGCACCACGCGGTGAATTGGATGGTTTGAACCTTGTTGGTTTGAAACGGCGCGGGGTGGCGCGCACGGATATTTCTGCTTTACGTCAGGCGCTTAAGAAGCTTTCCTCAGGTGAAGGCGCGTTTCAGGAACGCGCGCGTGCTTTGGGAGAGACCACCGAAAGCGACTATGTCCGCCAGATCGTAGAGTTCGTGACTGGCTCTAGCGATCGGTCGTTCCTGACACCCAAAGCATGAGTGGAAAGCTTGCCATATTGGCAGGCAGCGGTGCCTTGCCGGTTGCCCTGTCCGTGGCTGCGCCCGAGGCCATCTGCATAACATTCGCCGGTGTGCCTCATGCCCTGACCAAATTCCACGAGCATCAGTTCGAAAAGCTGGGCGCGCTGTTCGCTGACCTAAAGGCCATGAATGTCACCAAAGTGGTCTTTGGTGGCTCGATGTCGCGGCCTCCGCTGGATCCGGCGCAATTTGATCCAGTCATGCTGAGCCTTGCACCGCGTTTGGTTGCGGCCATGCAGGGTGGGGACGACGCGCTTTTGCGGTTGGTGGTTCAGATTTTCGAAGAGCAGGGATTTGCCGTGCTGGGCGCCCATGAAATCGCCCCTGAACTGACCGTTCCAGAAGGAATTTTATGTGGTCCCAAGCCCTCTGAAACTGCGCTGAACGACGCGGATCGCGCGGCCGATATTCTGAGCGCACTTGCGCCGGTGGATGTGGGGCAGGGATGCGTGGTTGCTGGCGGTCTGTGCTTGGGGATCGAGACGATTCAGGGCACGGATACCTTGCTGGCGTTTGTTGCGCAGACGCCGAAATCCTTGCGTCGCGGGGCAAAGGGGGTCTTCGTCAAGGCGCCCAAACGAGGGCAGGATTTACGCGTGGATATGCCCGCGATTGGCCCCGAAACGGTAAGAAATGCCGCCGCAGCTGGCGTCGAAGGTATCGTGCTTCAGGCTGGCGGTGTCTTGGTTCTGGATCGTGATGCAACCCTGCACGCCGCTGAATCCGAGGGTGTTTTCATCATGGGACGGGCACTGTGATCCGGGTCTTTTTGATTGCAGGAGAGGCCTCGGGCGACAAATTAGGCGCGGCATTGATGGCTGGGCTCAAGTCATTGACGGATGTTGAATTTGTCGGCGTCGGCGGTCCCTTGATGGAGGCCGAAGGGCTGCGCAGCCAATTCCCGATGGACGAGCTGTCGGTCATGGGTATCGCGGAAATCTTGCCGAAATATCGCCATCTGATGCGTCGGATTAACGAAACCGCTGAGGCAGTCATAAAGGCACAGCCAGACGTTCTGATTACCATCGACAGCCCGGATTTTTGCCTGCGTGTCGCCAAACGCGTAAAGGCGAAAAGCGATATTAAAACAGTGCATTACGTGGCGCCCACCGTTTGGGCCTGGCGCAGTGGGCGGGCGGCAAAGATGGCCAAAGTCATTGATCACGTGCTTGCGCTATTTCCGTTCGAGCCGCCCTATATGGAAGCGGCCGGAATGCAGTGTGATTTTGTGGGGCATCCGGTGGTGGCTGAAACGCGCGCTGACGAGGCGCAATCCCTGGCGTTCAGACAGAAGCATGGGCTTGAAAATAGACAGGTTTTGCTGGTGCTTCCGGGGTCTCGCAGAGGAGAGGTGTCGCGGTTGTCACCGATTTTCGGCGACGTATTGCGCGATGTAATCGCTGCTCGGCCAGAGCTGAAGGTCGTTATTCCAACCACTGCGAATGTCACGTCTCTGGTGCAGGACCTGGTGCAGGATTGGCCGGTAAAACCGTTGATCCTGAGCCCGGTCAACCACAGCAAAGACGACTATCTTGCTGAAAAAGCAGCTTGTTTTGCGGCGGCGGATGCGGCCTTGGCGGCGTCTGGAACGGTGTCCTTGGAACTGGCCGCGACCGACACGCCGATGGTTATCGCCTATGATATGAGCTGGCTGAGCCGTCAGATCATTAGTCGGATGCTGAAGGTGGATACCGTAACGTTGGTGAACTTGGTAAGCGATACACGATGCGTGCCCGAGTTCATCGGCGGCGATTGCAAACCCGAAAAAATTGCCCCGGCCGTGTTGGATGTTCTGGATCACCCCGAGCTACAACGCGACGCAATGCGCCTAACCATGGAACGGCTGGGCAAGGGCGGTGAAGCCCCCGGTCTAAGGGCTGCACGCGCGGTTCTGGCTGGATTGAAAACGGCCTGAGAGGGCGCCTAGGTGAAGGCTGTTTTCAGGGTGGTAAGCGCTTGCACGGGATCCTCTGTGGTCCAGATTTCGTCGCCAATACCAAAGAAATCGGTGATCGAAGAGAGCGAGCGAACCAGCTCGGGCGAAAGGGCGCCCTCGGCCACGACGGGGACCTCGATCATTTGGGACCACCAGTCGAACAGTTCTTTCTCGGCAACCGAGCCGTCGAACAGCGGCGACTGACCCACGGGGCCAAACGCGACGTAATCGGCACCAGCCTCGGCGGCGCTCATGCCGTCGTGGCGCGAGGCACCACAGTAGGCACCAACGATGGCGTCCTCGCCCAGATCTTTGCGGGTTTTGCGGACCGAGCGGGACCCGTCGGCCAAATGTACACCGTCCAGCCCCAGGCGCTCGACCATCAGGATGTGGCTGTCGATCACGATGGCCACGTCGCGTGCGTGACAGACCTCGCGCAGGGCATCGGCGGCGCGGGAAATGCGATCCTCGTCCCGGGTGGCCATGCTCAGACGCACGCAGGCAATTTCATGGGTATCCAGCACCGAAGCGAGGGCGGTGGGGAATTGCGACAGTTCGAACTCGGGCGGAGTGATGAGATAGATTTGCGGCTGTTCGGCGTCGGCCATGGTGCGGCTCCTGTCTGTGGTTTGGGCTGCTATAGCGCGGAATGGCGGGTTTGAAAATGGAAAGCAGAGCGCAAGGGGCAGCGTTGTGCAGTGAGTATTTGAGGCAAGATGAAAGCGGGGGTGGAAATGGCGGCGCGGCTGGCGTATCAGCAGCCGATGGATTTTGGAGAGAGAGACATGCCGAGCGGAACCCCTCAGCCTGCATTTGTTCTGGTGCGCCCTCAGATGGGCGAGAATATCGGTGGCGCGGCGCGCGCGATGTGGAATTTCGGGTTGGATCGGATGCGGGTGGTTTCGCCGCGGGATGGCTGGCCGAATGAGCGAGCAGTGGCGATGGCCAGTGGGGCCGGGCGGCTGCTGGACGAGGCCGTGTTGTGTGACAGCCTGCCTGAGGCGCTGGAGGATTGCACTTATGTTTTTGCGACGACGGCGCGGGCGCGTGGTCTGACAAAACCCGTGTTCAGCCCCGAACGGGCCATGGAGATTGCCCGCGAGAAGATTGCGGCGGGTGAGAAAGTCGCGGTGATGTTCGGGCCAGAGCGGGCAGGGTTGGAGAACGAGGATGTAAGCCGGGCCAATGCCATTATCTCGGTTCCGGTGAACCCGGATTTCCCCAGTCTGAACCTTGCACAATGTGTGCTGCTGTTGGGATATGAATGGCGGCGTCAATCGGTTGAGGTGGTGCCCGAGGTGACAGAGTTGGCCGGCGCCGACTGGGCAAGCGCGATGGATGTGGAAAAGCTGGCCGAGCATTATGAGAATCGCCTGACTGAGGCTGGATTCTTTTTTCCACCAGAAAAAGCGGACGGGATGAAAACCGTACTACGCAATCTGTGGAGCCGGATGCGGCTGACGCGCAGCGACGTTCAGATGCTGCATGGGATCTTGCGGCAGATGGTGCGTTGGAAAGACAAATAGGGCTTTGTCTTTGGGCCTGTGAGGTTCTGTTGAAAAACTCGGGTCACGCCCTTGAAGAGGGGGGTGGTCAGCGCCATAGTCTGCCCCAAACCGGAGGCAGGAATGAGCCAGAAACGCAACATTTTCGAAGAGGTCGGGGCGGATGTCCCAGCCGAGCGCAACGCCCCAGCGGGTGGCATGATCGACACCGGAAAACGCGGGGCCCGCAAGGGGGTCCGTGCTTGGCTGATGGTGTTATTCGCGCTGGTGGCCATAATGATCGTCGTCGGCGGATTGACCCGGCTGACGGATAGCGGATTGTCGATTACCGAATGGAAACCCGTCACCGGCGCCATCCCGCCTCTGTCCGAGGAAGACTGGCAGTCGGAGTTTGCAAAATACCAAGAAATCCCGGAATTCCAGTTGCAAAACAAGGGCATGAACCTGTCCGAGTTCAAAGAGATCTACTGGTGGGAATGGGGCCATCGTCAGTTGGGTCGGACCATCGGATTGGTTTGGGCCTTGGGCTTTATTGGCTTTGCCCTGGCGCGGGCGATCCCTGTGGGCTGGACCGGACGGCTGGTGCTGATCGGTGCTTTGGGTGGTTTGCAGGGGGCTGTGGGCTGGTGGATGGTGAGCTCGGGTCTGACGGGCTCGATGCTGGATGTGGCCAGTTACCGGCTGGCAACGCATTTGGGGCTGGCCTTTGTTATCCTAGGGCTGATCGCCTGGTTTGTTTTCCTGCTAAGCCGCGAAGAACGCGACCTGATACAAGCCCGGCGCGGGCGCGAAGCGAAACTGTGGGGGATTTCGACTGGATGGCTGCATCTGGCGTTTGTGCAGATCCTGCTGGGCGCGCTGGTCGCGGGCATTGATGCGGGTCAGAGCTTTACCGATTGGCCGCTGATGGGCGGGCAGGTGGTGCCGCCGGATGCGTTTAGCATTACACCGATGTGGAAAAACTTCTTTGAGAACCCTGGACTGGTCCAATTCATCCACCGCTGCACGGGCTATCTGTTGCTGATCATGGGCATCATGGCCTTTGTGAAAGGGCGAAAATCTGCGAATGCGGCGACGCGCGCGGCCTTTACTGCGGCGTTTATTGCGCTATGCGGGCAGGTGGCTTTGGGCATCTATACGCTGCTGTCGGGTGTGCAATGGCATGTGGCAATCACCCATCAGATCGTGGCGATCGGCGTTTGGGTCCTGATCCTGCGGGCGCGATTCCTGAGCGGGTATCCCATCACCTCCAAAATCAAAGGGGCCTGAGATGTCCGCATTCGATGAATTGATGAGCTTTACCCGTCAGACGGCAGCCTTGGGGCAGGTCGCGGGGCGGCTGGGCTGGGATCAGGAAACCACGATGCCGCGTGGTGCGGCCGACCAACGCGCCGAGGAAATGGCGGCTATGGAAACCGTGTTACACGCCCGGCGGATCGATCCGCGCGTTGGCGATTGGCTGGGGGAAATCTCGGACGGTGATCTGGATGCGGTGGGCCAGGCTCATATGCGTCATATTCGCCGGACCTATGCCCGAACGCAGAAGATCCCTGCCGATTTGGCAGAAACGCTGGCGCGCGTGACCAGCCGTGCACAGGGGCAATGGGCCGAGGCCCGTGCCGCAGATGATGTCGCGGCCTTTGTGCCGGTGCTTGAGGAAGTCCTGAGCCTGAAACGCCAAGAGGCACAGGCATTGGCGGACGGTGGCGATCTTTATGATGCGTTGCTGGACGATTATGAACCCGAGGCGAAAGCAGCCGACCTGGAGGCGATGTTTACCGCTCTGCGTCCGCGTCTGGTGGCCCTGCGCGCTGCCGCGTTGGACCAACCCGCCCCCAAAGGCCTGGAGGGCACATTCGACGAATCCGCCCAGATGAAGCTGACGCGAAAATTGGCGCGCAGCTTTGGCTATGACTTTGCTCGTGGTCGGGTGGACAAGGCCGTGCATCCGTTCAGCTCGGGGTCGGGTCTGGACGTGCGGATCACGACACGAACCAGCCCCTCTGATCCGTTTAACTGCTTTTACTCGACCATCCACGAGGTCGGGCACGCGTGTTATGAGCAGAATATCGACCGCGACTATTTGCTGACGCCACTGGGGCAGGGCGTGTCGATGGGCGTGCATGAATCGCAATCGCGGATCTATGAAAATCAAATCGGCCGCTCGCGCGCCTATACCGGTTGGCTGTTTGGCCAGATGCGGGACGCTTTTGGTGATTTTGGGATCGCGGACGCGGACGAATTCTATGCAGCGGTGAACCGACTGCATAATGGGTTCATCCGCACCGAGGCAGACGAGGTGCAATATAACCTGCATGTGATGCTGCGCTTTGATCTAGAGCGTGCTCTGGTGTCGGGTGATCTGCTGGCCAGCGACCTAGAGGCGGCCTGGAACGATCGGTTCGCGGATGATTTCGGCTTCGCGGTGGACAAGCCTTCAAACGGGTGCTTGCAGGACGTGCATTGGTCGGTGGGTCTGTTCGGCTATTTCCCGACCTATAGCTTGGGGAATGTATATGCTGGCTGTCTGAATGCAGCGATGCGCCAGGATTTGCCGGATCTGGACGTGGCCTTGGGGCAGGGCGATACCAGCCCCGCCACAGATTGGCTAAAGAACAAGGTCCAGACCCACGGCGGCCTGTATAAACCGCGCGAAGTGATTGCCAAGGCGTGCAATGCCGAACCCGGCCCCGAGCCGCTGCTGACCTACCTGGAGCAAAAGTTCGGCGCGCTTTACGGTCTTTAACGTCAAAGGCGCGTCCCGTTTCGGGGCACGCCTATTTCAACGCTGCTCAGCGTCTTATGCATTTCGCAGTGGGCACGCCGTTGCCTGATACGGTCAGGCTTCCGTCCTTGTTCTGGACGACTTTGCGGCTGCTATTGGAACCTGCGTGTCGAACCTTGCCGTTTTTCAACAGCTTATAAGACCCGTTAATGCGTTTGCCTTGGATGTCGGCGGTGTAAGGGAACAAATTCCCCTGCGGATTTGATTTCTTGAACGCCCATGTGAAATCACCCTTGCTGTGGGCGCATTGGAACGTTTTCCCATTCAGGGTTTTTATCAGTGCCGCACCGCGGAGTTCCTCTGCGAATGCGGGACCCGCCAAAAACAGCGCGACGCCAGCCAAACTTGAAAATATATAGTTAGGTTTCAAAACAACTCTCCCCAAAAAAAAGGGCCCCGGAAATTCCGAGGCCCTTGGTGCAATTAACTCTCTTCTTCGTCGTCCTCTTGTTCGGCGATCCGGGCGACTGAAACCACCACTTCGCCTTTGCCGGTATCAAAAACCTTGACCCCACCGGCCGAACGGGACCGGAACGAAATCCCATCCACAGGCACACGGATTGATTGCCCCTTGGAGGTCGCCAGCATGATCTGATCGTCAGGATCAACCGGGAAGGAGGCGACCAGATCGCCGCCGCGCATGGCCTTATCCATGGCCATCACCCCCATGCCGCCACGTCCGCGCACAGGATAATCATGCGAGGACGACAGTTTCCCCGCGCCGTTGCTGGTGATCGTGAGGATCATGTTTTCCGCCGCGGACATTTCTGCATAGCGCTCGGGCGAAATGCTGCCCTCGACCGCGTCTTCGTCATTGCCCTCGGCGTCATCGGCCAAACCAGCCACCGCACGCCGCATTTTCAGATAGGCGGCGCGTTCTTCTGGGGACGCTTCGAAATGGCGGATTACCGACATCGAGACCACATGATCCGCGCCCAGTTTGATCCCGCGCACACCTGTCGAATTCCGGCCCGCAAAGACACGCACATCGGTGGTCGGGAACCGGATCGCACGCCCCGAGTTGGTCACGAGCATAACGTCGTCATCCTCGGAACAGATCCGCGCGTTAACCAGGCTGACGCTGCCGTCTTCGGGCAGCTTCATGGCGATCTTACCGTTGCGCATCACATTGGTGAAATCGGACAGTTTGTTGCGTCGTACGTCACCGGCACTGGTCGCAAAGACGATTTGCAGGTCTTCCCATTCCTCGTCCGGGCGATCAACGGGCATGATGGCCGCGATCGACACCCCAGTGGGCATCGGCAGGATGTTGACGATAGCCTTGCCTTTGGCGGTGCGTCCCCCCAGCGGCAAGCGCCAGGTTTTCAGCTTATAGACCATGCCGTCGGTGGTGAAAAACAGCAGCTGTGTATGGGTATTGGCCACAAAGAGCGTCGTAACAACGTCTTCTTCTTTGGTTTGCATCCCGGCCAAGCCCTTGCCGCCGCGACGTTGGCTGCGGAAATCCGCCAGAGGCGTACGCTTGATCCACCCGGCCGAGGTAATGGTGACGACCATGTCCTCGCGCTCGATCAGGTCCTCGTCTTCCATGTCGCCGGACCAGTCCACGATTTCCGTGCGGCGCGGGACGGCGAACAGCTCGCGGGTTTCACGCAGTTCATCGGCGATGATACCCATGATGCGCTCGCGCGAGCCAAGAATTTCCAGGTATTCCTTGATCTTGCCCGCCAGCTCTTCCAGCTCGTCTGTGACCTCTTTCACACCGATCTGGGTCAGGCGTTGCAGGCGCAGTTCCAGAATGGCGCGTGCCTGAATTTCGGACAGGTTATACGTGCCGTCCTCGTTCACCGGATGCAGCGGGTCGTCGATCAGTTTCAGATATTCCACGATAGATCCGGCCGGCCAGCGGCGCGTCATCAGTTTTTCACGCGCTTCCGCCGCATCAGCCGAAGAGCGGATCGTCGCAACGACCTCGTCCACGTTGGTAACGGCCACGGCCAGACCACACAGGATGTGGCTGCGCTCACGTGCTTTGCGCAGCAGATGCGCTGTGCGGCGGGCGACGACATCCTCGCGGAAATCAATGAACGAGGTCAGGAACCGGCGCAGCGTCAGTTGCTCGGGGCGGCCCCCATTCAACGCCAGCATGTTGCACCCGAACGAGGTCTGCATGGGCGTGAAGCGGAACAGTTGGTTCAGGACAACTTCAGGAGTGGCATCGCGTTTCAGCTCGACCACGACACGGACGCCGTTGCGGTCGGATTCGTCCTGAACGTGGCTGATACCTTCGATTTTTTTCTCGCGGACCTGTTCAGCGATCCGTTCGATCATAGTGGCCTTGTTCACCTGATACGGGATCTCGTCCAGCACGATGGCATAGCGATCTTTGCGGATTTCCTCGACCCGCGTTTTGGCGCGGATGACGACGCTGCCGCGCCCCTCCAGATACGCTTTGCGGGCGCCTGAACGGCCCAGCATGATCCCGCCCGTGGGAAAATCGGGGCCGGGGACATAATCAATCAGCTGTTCAGAGGTCAGGTCGGGATTGTCGATCAGGGCCAGCGTGGCATCAACGACTTCGCCCAGATTGTGGGGGGGAATATTGGTGGCCATACCGACCGCAATACCACCGGCACCGTTGACCAGCATGTTCGGGAACCGCGCGGGTAGAACTGTGGGCTCGCGGTCTTTGCCATCATAGTTGTCCTGAAAATCGACGGTTTCCTTGTCGATATCGGCCAGCAGATAGGCGGCGGGTCTGTCCATTCGGACTTCGGTATAGCGCATGGCCGCGGCGTTATCGCCGTCCATCGAACCAAAGTTACCCTGACCATCCAGCAAGGGCAGCGACATCGAGAAATCCTGCGCCATCCGCACCAACGCATCATAGATCGCGCTGTCCCCGTGCGGGTGATATTTACCCATCACATCGCCGACCGGGCGGGCCGATTTACGATAGGGTTTATCGTGGCCATTATTGGTTTCGTGCATCGCATACAGGATGCGCCGATGGACCGGTTTTAGCCCGTCGCGCAGGTCAGGGATTGCACGAGAGACGATCACGCTCATGGCATAGTCGAGGTAGGACGATTTCATCTCGTCCGTGATCGAAATGCTGGGGCCGCTGTATGCAGGCCGTTCTGGTGCGTTTTCGTCCGTATTTTCAGGAGGTTGAGGCGTGTCGCTCACGTGGTCTTACCGCTCTGTCTGAGTCTTCTATATCTTGTTAAAAAGGTTATAACAGAGCCATGATATAGGGCGCAATGGGGGACCTCATCCCTCTGGGGGTAGCAGGGCTTTGACCGCGATGCCCTAGAGGATTTGCAGGTTGTCCGATAGCCAGTCCAGATCGAATAGGCCGGTGATCAGAACGGATTGTCCACCCGCGAAGCTGAGCAACGTGCCTTCGGCTGTCAGGCTTGCATACTCCAGAACAACCTCTTCGGCCACCAAAGACCCTGCAACATTGCGGGTGATCTGCAATACGTCCTGATCCGCAATGCTGAAATCCGACAGGACCGTCGTCCCCAGATCATCGCGCAGGATAAACGTGTCGGCCCCGGCACCGCCCAGCAAGCTATCGGAACCGGCGCCAGCATAGAGCGTGTCATTCCCCGCGCCGCCCTCTAGCAGGTCGTCCCCTTCCTGTGCATAGAGGGTGTCATCCCCCTCGCCGCCGCGTAGGGTATCGTCCCCCCAGTCGCCCGTCAGGGAATCATCCCCCAGCCCGCCCTGGATCAGGTCGTCGCCTTCGCCGCCGTTGATCGTGTCATTGCCGACCTCTCCATAGAGGCTGTCATCGCCATCCCCGGTGGTCAGAAGATCGTCGTCGGCCCCCGCCCAAATCAGATTGTCACCCGCCGTAGACTGAATCGTGTCATCCCCGAAACCGCCATAGATCGTGTCATTTCCCGCGCCGGAAACGAGGCTGTCATCGCCATCCGCAGCCCCCAGTAAATCCGCGCCATCGCCAGAGACCAAAATGTCATCGCCCAGGCCCAGCCAGATGGTATTGTCGCCACCCGCTGCCGTGACGCTGTCGTTGCCGGAGCCGCCATAGATCGTGTCGTCGCCATAACGCGTTTCTATGGTATCGTTCCCCTCGCCACCGCCAATCAGGTTGGCGCCATCCCAACCGTTCATAAAATCGCTACCTTCGCCGCCCCACAATTCATCCATGCCAGTACCGCCCCACAGGTCATCATCCCCGAAACCGCCATAGATCGTGTCATTGCCGTCTCCGCCTAACAGCGTGTCATTCCCGATATACCCGCCCAGAACATCATCGCCATCGTCGCCCGTGGCGAAATCGGCCCCTTCGTCGGCCCAGATCGTATCATTGCCCACACCGGCATACACACTGTCGGCACCGATCCCGGCATAGATCAGATCGTTTCCTGTCCCGGCCAATACTGAATCTGCACCCGCGCCCGCGCCAATTGTATCCGCGCCTGCGCCTCCAAAGGCGAGGTCGTCATCTCCCTCTAGCCAGAGCTGATCGTCCCCTGCGTCGCCGTACACGGTATCATTCCCTGCGCCCGCATAAACGGTGTCAGCCCCATCCCCTGCGGTTAGTGTATCGTCACCAGCCAGGCCCGTTAGCGTATCCGCCACAGAGGTCCCCGTCAGCCTGTCGTTGCCATCCGTCCCGCGCAGGTTGGCAAAGTCGAAGGGCAGGGCGCGAGCATTAAAAAAAGAAAGCACAGAAAAAGGCATAAGAAAATCCATCTGAAAACAAGTCCACTCGTGGTGGCTTAACGAGAAAATACTATTTAAAGGAGAAAGTGAAAGTAAAAAGTAAACAGAGATGGATTTCTTGAATCTGTTGGAAAAATAAAAATGGCCCCGGCAAAGTGCCGGAGCCGAGATATACCAAACGTAAGGGCGTCAGACGATGCTGATATTGTCTGCCAACCCGGCCAGATCCCAATAGCTGTGCAGGGTGATTACCTCGCCGCCGTCGAAGGTCAGGACCACGCCATCGGTGCCGTGTGTGCCAAATTGGGCCACTACCTCGGCCGCTGTCAGCGTGCCATACGAGGCCCACAACGCGTCATCCAGCTCTAGCGTATCGCCCTCGGCCACGGTGAAGTCACGTACAAGGTCTTCGCCGATGTCTGTTGTGACTTCTCTGAACACAAAGACGTCTGCCCCGGAATTCCCCCACAGGGTGTCGTTGCCCGCGTTGCCGATTATGGTGTCCGCACCTTCGCCGCCGTTCAGCAGATCATTCTCTAGACCACCATCCAGATAGTCAGCCCCGGTGCCGCCCCAAAGCGTATCCAGACCCCAGCCACCCAGCAACGTATCGGCCCCATCGGCCCCAACCAAGAGGTCATCGCCATGGCGGCCCTCGATCTCGTCATTGCCATCACCACCCGAGACAGTGTCGGCCCCATTGCCACCTTCGATGGTGTCATCGCCGCCGCCGCCCCAGATTTCGTCCGCGCCGTCGCCGCCGTTGATGTTGTCGTTACCTAGACCCGCAAGTATTGTGTCATCTCCGTTGCCGCCGTGCAGCCAGTCATTCATGCCGCCGCCGCCGATCAGATCTGCGCCGTCTCCACCACGTAGATCGTTGAAGCCGCCGCCGCCCCAGATCACATCATCGCCACCTAGTCCTTCGATCGTATCGTTGCCGTCGCCGCCATAAATACTGTCGTTGCCGTGTACGGCACCGCCTGCGATGCTATCTGCCCCGATGATCAGGTCATTGCCGTCGCCACCGCCGATCAGATCATTGCCAAAGTTGCCAAAGATCGTATCGTCCCCGTTCCCGCCCCAGATTTCATCATCGTTGTCGTCCCAGGTTGGAATGCCACCGAATACGTCCCCATGAATCAGGTCATTGCCATCCCCGCCATAGATTGTGTCGCTTCCGTCGCCGCCATTGACTGTGTCATGCCCGGCATCGGCCCCCAGAAGGTCATTGCCGTCGCCGCCTGTCAGGTAGTCGTTTCCTGCGCCGGCCCACAACGTATCATTGCCTGCATCGCCTTCCAGCAAGTCATTTCCTGCCCCGGCATAAAGCGCATCATTCCCAGCGCCGCCGTCCAGAATGTCCGCACCTGAGCCCGCGCCGATTGTGTCGTCTCCGTCGTTGCCGTAGCCCTCGTTTTCGCCTTCGGACAGCCAGATCTCATCATTGCCCTGGCCGGCGTAAACCGTGTCGTTGCCGTCTGCCGCATAATGGCTGTCATTGCCATCGCCGCCGAAAAGTTCATCGTCTCCTGCGCCGCCGCCCAGCAGATCATCCCCTGCGCCGCCCAGCGCCGTATCGTTGCCGTCACCGCCCCAAATAATGTTATTCCCGGCCGTACCGATGATTTCATCATTGCCGCCGGCCCCCAGCATGGTGTCATCGCCACCAATCCCGGTGATCGAGTCGTCGCCCGCGCCGCCGTCCAACAGATCGCTTAGCAAGCCCCCGGTAAGCGTATCGTTGCCGTCACCGCCAAACAGCGCCAGGACCGAGCCGTTATAATCCAAGGTGTCGTGGCGACTGTTGATCAGGTCATTGCCTGCACCTCCAAATACGGTGTCTTGGCCCACTGTGGCCTCTAGCGTGTCGTTGCCATCGCCGCCATGAAGCAAGTCATTGCCGTCTTCACCGTCGATCAGGTCGTCGCCGCCATCGCCAAAGATCGAGTCATCCCCGGTGCCGCCCAGCAGCGTGTCATTGCCCGCAAACAGCGCGCCATACAGGTCCGAGCCACCGTCTTCGCCCATCAGGTAATCGTTGCCGGTGCCGCCTTCGATGTAATCCGCGCCACTGCCGGCGGCGACGGTATCGTTGCCCTCGCCAGCGTAAATCGTGTCCGTGCCCCACAGATCCAGGATGCTATCGTTGCCAGTGCCGCCATACAGGGAATCATCGCCGCCAATGTCCAGAAGGGTGTCATGGCCATCCTCTCCGATTAGGGTGTCATTGCCTTGGCCACCTTGTAGGGTGTCCATGTGGTCTCCGCCCTCCAGCAGGTCGTCGCCGGTGCCGCCATCCATCGAATCCGTACCGACGCCGCCATACAGCGTGTCATTTCCGGCGCCGCCCATCAGCGTGTCGCGGCCGCCTTCACCGTTGAGAGTGTCATTCTGATTGCCACCATAGAGCAGATCTTCGCCCCAGCCGCCCAGCAACAAGTCCACCCCATCGCCGCCATACAGCGTGTCCAGATCTGCGCCGCCCATCAGGGTGTCGTTACCGCCATCACCATAGACCAAGTCGTTGCCGCGGCCGCCTTGAATGCTGTCGTTGCCTTCGACACCGCCGGTGATCAGGCCCAGCGTATCGCCAGCCAAAGAGTCATTTCCGTCGCCGCCGCGGATGTAGTCATCCCCCCAATATCCACCAACCGAGTCGTCGCCGACATCGCCGGCCAGATCGTCATTCCCCGAGCCACCGATAATCGTGTCATTCCCGTCATACCCATAGACGCTGACCATATCCGTGTTCGAGACCGCGCCATCGGTGGCGGTGATGAAATCATTCCCAGTACCGCCCGACACCGTGTCCAACCCTTGCAGCGCATAGATGATATCGTCATCTCCGCCACCATAGATCAGGTCGTCGCCGACGCCGCCGATCAGAGTGTCATTACCGCCTTCACCCCACAGCGTGTCGTTGTTTTTGTCCCCGTCGATAAAGTCATCGCCGCCGCGCCCCGCCAGCCCATCTGCATCCCCGCCGCCAATGATTGTGTCGGCGGTGTCTTCGCCGATCACATCCAGATAGGTCCTGAGTGTTTTGGCATCTTCCTCCAACATGGCCAGATACTCATCCAGCGTCATCAGGACATTAAATTTGGGCTTCGCAATGGGCATCGGATTTCCTCAAAATATGTGCACTTACTGGGGGTTCCTCGTAAAAAAACGGGGCTGCCGGAGGAACCTTTGGGAAAACCTTGTGCCCGCAAAACGTGGCAAAGATGTGGAAATAGGAGGCGTATTTCCCCTCATTTTGATTGAATTAGGGGGTTTGGCCAAGTTTGTACACTGTTTCCAGACGCACAAAGGCCCCGAAGAATGCTCCGGGGCCTTTGGTCATATCAGCAAAGAGTGGGGGTCAGACGATGGTGATGTCGTCTGCCAGACCGGCGAGATCAAAATACCCGTGCAGAGTGATCACTTCGCCATCATCGAAGGACAGCGTGACACCGTTGGCACCGACGGTACCAAATTGGGCGATCACCTCGGCTGTGGTCAGGGTGCCATGAGCCACCCAAAGCGCGTCGTCCAGTTCCAGACGGTCGCCATCGGCCACTGTGAAATCGCGCACCAGGTCTGTGTCGCCACCCGTTGTAAAGAAGAACACATCGGCCCCGGCATTTCCCCAAAGGGTGTCATTGCCTTCACTGCCAACCATCGTGTCCACGCCATCGCCACCATTGAGGTTATCGTCGCCAGCGCCGCCATCAACCGAGTCCGCGCCGTCTCCGCCCCAAAGCGTATCCAGACCTGCGCCGCCGGTCATCTGGTCGTCGCCAAGACCACCCATGATCAGGTCGTCACCGGCGTCTCCGGCTAGCACGTCGTTTCCATCGACACCCGCCAGGGTATCATTGCCAATGCCGCCCGAAACCGTGTCATTGCCTGTGCCGGCCCAGACTTCGTCGTTGCCGTCATCGCCGCCGACGCTGTCGCTTCCGGCGCCGGCATAGATCGTGTCGTTGCCTGCGTCACCGTTGATTGTGTCGGTTTCGCCACCGCCGCCCAGCAGGTCATCACCATCGCCACCGGCCAAGATATTCAGGCCCGCGCCGCCCCAGATGACGTCGTCTTCGGAACCGCCGGACAGGCTGTCGTTACCGTTGCCGCCATACAATGTGTCGGCGCCCGATTGGCCCAGCATGGTGTCCGCACCGTCCGTGCCACCCAACAGATCGTTTCCAGAGCCACCCTCGACATAATCGTCGCCCGTGCCGCCCCAGATTTCATCATTGCCGTCGCCACCAAGCAAAGAGTCGTTACCGCCTCCGCCATAGATCGAGTCATCGCCTGCTTCGCCATACAGCGTGTCCAGACCAGAGCCCGCACCGATGACGTCATTTCCGTCGCCGCCATAAACAAGGTTGTTGCCTTCGCCGCCCCAGATTTCATCAGCGCCACCCATACCATAGGCGGTGTCGTTCCCTTCGCCGGCATAGATCGAGTCATTCCCACTGGCCGAGACGCTCTCAGGTCCGGTCAGGTCGCCATATAGCAGGTCGTCACCATCGCCGCCGCCAACCAGATCGCTGCCGTGGCCGCCAATGATCTCGTCCATGCCTGCGCCACCCCACAGCGTATCCGAGCCTTCGTCGCTAACGATAAAATCATCGCCGGCGCCGCCGAAAACGGTGGAGTTCGTGCCGGTACCAAAGCCGACCCAGATGGTGTCATTGCCCGCACCACCGTCAACCAGATCATTGCCCGAGCCGCCGATAACGTTGTCATCGCCCTGGCCAGCCCAGATGCTCAGGTCATTGGTATTCGAGCTGCCGCCTGGGAGGGTGTCGCTGCCGAAAACGCTGTCATTGCCATTGCCGGCATAGACGATATCGCTTCCGAAAAGGACGTTGATCGTGTCGTTTCCATCGCCACCATATGCCAGGTCACTGCCATAGCCGCCGTCGATGCTGTCGTTGCCGCCGTCGCCCCAGATCGAGTCATTCCCGTTGCCGCCAAACAGCATGTCATTGCCGCCCGTCAGAGTAAGCCCAGAGATCCCTCCGTCTTCGCCGGCGATAATATCGTCGCCGTCGCCACCGTTGATAGTGTCATCGCCTTCCCAGCCAACCAGCCCATCATTGCCTGCGTCGCCGTCGATGCTGTCATTTCCACCCCAACCGGACATGGTGTCATTGCCTGCGCCGCCGGTCATCGTGTCCGCATCGGCCGTCCCGCTGAGCGTATCGTCGCCGGGGGTGCCGGGTACGACAGCCAATTCCTTGGAAATCTTTTCGAGCCGTTCCAGAAAGTTTTGCAGCGTCGCCGATAGGTCGAGAGATTTATCAGAGGCAATCATATTATGCTCCTTCAGGAGATGAAAAACAAAGTTCCGGCAGATCCGGATTTCCCCAAACGATACCAGAATAAGGTTCGGGGAGGTTGGGAATAGTTAAGAATTCGTTAACGCTCGATTGATTGCCGCAAAGGTATTGGAGTTTTGCCAATAAAATCAACATGGAACAGTGGGGAATTATTGCTTCACCGCATCAAAAATGAAATCGGCGCGCCAAATGCGCGCCGACCCAATTCTTTAAAGTTGTCGATAGAGGTATGAATGCAATCAGGGGATGATGCGTGTGTATTTCAGCCCTTCCAGGCTGGCCCCCATCAGCAAACCAGCCTGCCCAAAGACCACGGCCAAAACGGGCGCCGTCGCTGTGGTGGTCTCAGCGCGCAGGTTTTCAGCCACGTCCGAAAACACGTATTCGACATCCGCACCCAGTGCCCAACCCGAGCTGCGGCGGAATTTTTCCAGGGATTCTTCGGTCATGAAATACAGAACGTGGGCGTATTGCTGAGCACCCAACTGGAAGCCAAAGCTCCCTTTGGCCGAGGAATAGTAATCTACGGTGACTTCGTTCACGCGCAGGGCGCCGCGCCCATAGCCACCGCCAACCAGAATGCCGGCTTCGGTTACCAAGGGCATGACCAGCTGACCAACGGATTTGTCGGCCACGTCACGGGCGTTCGGGTATTTTTCATAAAGATAGTCGAGCGTCGCATTCACGCGCGCGTCGATCGTGTCGGCATTCGGAGAGCCGATTCCATTGCCGCATGCGGCGGTCATTCCGGCACCGGCCAGCGCGGCCAGCGTAAAGCTGCGTCGGGAAAGATTGGTCATGTCTGCTGTCGCCTGTGTTGTTTGCCTGACTGTTGACCGGCTGTTGTTTTCCACCGGTTCATTACCGCCCACTATAAATGCGGGCGGGCGCTCTGTCACTAGAGGGGTTTGTAGGTGGGCGAGATTATGCGACGCCCACCGACGACGACCCTAGGACGCGTGCAGCTTGCGTGCCACAGAAGGGGCGAAATAGGTCAGGATCCCGTCACAGCCGGCGCGTTTGAAACACAACAGGCTTTCCAGCATAGCGCGATCTCCGTCGATCCAGCCATTCTGCGCGGCCGCCTGGATCATCGCGTATTCGCCCGACACTTGGTAGGCATAGGTCGGCACGGCAAACGCGTCTTTCACCCGGCGGCAAATATCCAGATAGGGCATACCGGGTTTAACCATCACCATATCGGCGCCTTCCCGCAGATCGCGTTCGATGAGGCGCAGGGCCTCGTCGGAATTGGCAGGGTTCATCTGATAGGTGGTCTTGTCGCCCTTCAGAGCGCCCGATGCCCCCACGGCATCGCGGAACGGCCCGTAAAAGGCGCTGGCGTATTTGGCGGCATAGGACAAGATCATTGTATCGCGAAAGCCTTCGGATTCCAGCTCTGCGCGGATCGCACCGATGCGACCATCCATCATGTCCGAAGGCCCGATGATGTCGACGCCGGCGCGGGCTTGCTCGATCGCTTGCTTGACCAGTGCTTCGTTGGTTTCGTCGTTCAGGATCACACCGTCCCGTACAAACCCGTCATGTCCGTCGGCGTTATACGGGTCCAGCGCCACGTCGGACATGATCGCGATGTCGATACCGGCGTCGCGGATCGCACGGCTGGCGCGGTTGGACAGGTTATCAGGGTTCCAGGCCTCGTCACAGTCCGAGGTCTTGAGCGCGGGGTCGGTATAGGGAAACAGGCAGATCACCGGAATGCCCAGATCGGCGGCTTCGCGGGCGGCCTCGACGATCTTGTCTACGGACAGGCGGTTGACGCCAGGCATTGATGAGACGGGCTCGACCACATTTTCGCCGTCGCGCACAAATACGGGCCAGATCAGATCCCCTACTGACAGAGTATTTTCCTGCACCAATGACCGGATTGGCGCTGATTGGCGGGTGCGCCGAAAGCGCGTCGTGGGAAAGGGGGCCTGAGTTGGGTGGGGCATCGTGGGTTTCCTTCCTGTGTCGCGTATGGGTCGCATGGAAATTACGCACACTCAAGGGTAGGAATTGCCGCGCAGGCCGGGTAATCAGGCCCAAAGAGCATGATGGGGCGCATAGGTGAACTGGTACGAACTCCTCAATGAAATGATCGACATGCGGTCTTTCTCGAACTTGTGGTTCTGGATTGCGCTGGCGGTGATGTGGTCCACGACCAGCCATTGGGTGCTGGGCGTGCCCTATGACATGGTGATCCGCGCCGCCCGCAACGGGGGGGCTGCGCAGGACGACCTAGAGGATATGGTCCGTGTCAATGTGAACCGGCTTTTGTACATCTCGGGCGTGTCGGGGCTTTGGCTGTTGGGGCTGGGGTGTTTCTTGTTCACCGTTCTGGTGATGATGGGGTTTGTCTATGATGTGCAACTGGCGCAGGCCGTGTTCTGCCTGCTGTTCCCACTGTCCATTGTCGGCCTCATGAGCCTGAACACAGCGCGCCGCATCCGCGAGGAATCCTGGGCCGGCCCCGAGCTGCGCCGCCGCCTGACGCGTCACCGGGTCTGGATCCAAGTGCTGGGGATGTTCGCGATCTTTGTGACCACCATCTGGGGTATCTACCAAAACCTCACCGTAAACGTTCCGAATAATTTCAGACACTTGGGGCAGAATTCTCATGTCGAAGAACCCATTGATCACATACGGCGGAGCCCCCGAGGGCTTTGATGCCAGGCTGATCCTGGCCGAGGCCGAAAAGGCCAATGGCCCGGTGATCCACATCGCGCGTGATGACAAGAGAATGGCGGCCACCGAGGCCGCTTTGCGCTTCTTTGCGCCCGAGGTTCCCGTGATCCGTTTCCCTGGTTGGGATTGCCTGCCTTATGACCGGGTCAGCCCGAATGCCGATATTTCCGCCGCGCGGATGGCAACATTGGCGGGGTTGGTGCATGGGATGCCGCAGCGGTATGTGCTGCTGACGACGATCAGCGCCGCCATGCAGCGGGTCCCCGCCCGTGACGTGCTGCGCGAGGCCGCGTTCACAGCCCGCGTGGACGATCGTGTGGATGAACAGGCGCTGCGTCATTTTCTGGTGCGGATGGGGTTCAGCCAGGCCCCCACGGTGATGGAGCCTGGGGACTATGCGATCCGTGGGGGGATCATCGACATCTTTCCGCCGGGCGAATCCGGTCCTGTCCGGCTGGATCTGTTTGGTGATGTTCTGGACGGGGCGCGCCGCTTTGATCCTGTGACCCAGCGCACGATTGAAAAACTGGACCTGGTCGAACTGGCCCCCGTGTCCGAAGTCATCCTGGATGACCCCGCCATCATGCGATTTCGGCAGAACTATCGTATCGAGTTCGGCGCGGCGGGCACCGACGATCCGCTGTACGAGGCCGTCACCGCCGGGCGCAAACATCAAGGCGTCGAGCATTGGTTGCCGTTCTTTCACGACAAGCTGGAGGTGCTGTTCGACTATCTTCCTGGGGTGCCGGTCACGTTGGATGAACAGGTCACGCCGCAGCGGCTAAGCCGGTGGGAAGGGATCGTCGACCAGTATGAAACCCGCAAGATCGCCATGGCCCAGAAGGGACGGTTGGACACGGTCTATAAACCCGTTCCACCTGATTTGCTGTATCTGGATGACGCGGATTGGGAGGCCTCGGTTGCGGATCGCCGGGTGGTGCAGCTCCATCCTTTGGCGCAGGCAACGGGGCCGAATGTTGCCGATGCCGGTGGCCGGATCGGGCGGAACTTTGCGCCCGAACGACAATTGGAAAATGTAAACCTTTTCAGCGCACTAAAAGATCACATTAATGCAAAACTGTCCAAGGGGCCCGTTGTTGTGGCCTCTTACTCCTCGGGGGCGCTGGAACGTCTTGAGGGACTCTTGGAAGACGAAGGCCTGATCGGTGCGGTTACGATCAACGACATCAAGGGGCTGGGAAAACACGGGCTGCACCTGACGGTCTGGCCGCTGGAACACGGGTTCGAAGCACCAGAGCTGACGGTGATTTCCGAACAGGACGTGCTGGGCGACCGTCTGATCCGCAAACCCTCGCGCAAGCGTCGATCCGAGAATTTCCTGACCGAAACGCAATCCCTGTCTGCGGGGGATCTGGTGGTGCATGTGGACCACGGGATCGGCCGGTATCTGGGGCTCGAAGTGGTCAAGGCCGTGGGCGCCGCGCATGAATGTCTGCTGCTGGAATATGCCGAAGCGGCCAAACTGTACCTGCCGGTCGAAAACATCGAGCTATTGTCGAAATACGGCCATGACGAAGGCCTGTTAGATCGTCTGGGCGGTGGGGCCTGGCAGGCCAAGAAGGCCAAGCTCAAGGAACGCATCCGCGAGATGGCCGACCGCCTGATCCGCGTGGCCGCCGAGCGCGCCCTGCGCAAGGCCCCCGCGCTTGAAGTCGAGCACCACGCCTGGGAGGCCTTTAGCGCCCGGTTCCCGTATCAGGAGACAGATGATCAGCTAAAAGCAATCGAAGATGTGCTAAACGATCTGGATTCAGGCCAGCCGATGGACCGGCTGATCTGCGGCGACGTGGGCTTTGGAAAGACCGAGGTCGCCATGCGCGCTGCCTTTATCGCGGCCATGTCCGGGGTGCAGGTCGCCGTGGTCGCCCCGACGACGCTTCTGGCGCGCCAGCACTTCAAGAGCTTCTCGGAACGGTTTCGCGGTTTTCCGTTACAAGTCAGCGCCTTGTCGCGATTTGTTAAGGCGTCCGATGCGACCAGAACACGGGCCGGTATGGCGGATGGCACGGTTGATATAGTAATCGGCACCCATGCTTTGCTGGCTAAAAATATCCGGTTCAAGAACCTCGGTCTGCTGATCATCGACGAGGAACAGCATTTTGGGGTGGGACACAAAGAACGGCTGAAGCAGATGCGCACGGATATCCACGTGCTGACACTGACGGCGACGCCGATCCCGCGCACACTTCAGCTGAGCCTGTCTGGCGTGCGTGATCTGTCGATTATCGGGACGCCTCCGGTGGACCGCCTGGCGATCCGCACCTATGTCAGCGAATTCGATGGCGTCACGATCCGCGAGGCCTTGTTGCGCGAACATTATCGCGGTGGGCAGAGCTTCTATGTGGTGCCGCGCATCAGCGATCTGCCGGAAATCGAGGCGTTTTTGCGCGATCACGTCCCCGAGGTCAGCTTTGTTACGGCGCATGGTCAGATGGCAGCAGGCGAGCTGGATGACCGCATGAATGCCTTTTACGATGGTAAATATGATGTGCTTTTGGCCACAACCATTGTGGAGTCCGGCTTGGATATTCCTACGGCCAACACGATGGTGGTGCACCGGGCGGATATGTTCGGTCTGTCGCAGCTCTATCAAATTCGGGGACGGGTGGGGCGTTCGAAAACCCGCGCCTATGCCTATCTGACCACCAAACCGCGCAGCCCTCTGACGCCGACTGCTGAGAAACGCCTGCGCGTTCTGGGAAGCCTGGACACGTTGGGCGCGGGCTTTACCCTGGCCAGCCAGGATTTGGACATCCGCGGCGCCGGAAACCTGCTGGGCGAGGAGCAATCGGGCCAGATGCGCGACGTGGGCTATGAGCTGTACCAACAGATGTTGGAAGAGGCGATCGCCAAGATCAAGGCTGGTGAGCTGGAAGGGTTGACCGAAGCAGACGAGCAATGGGCCCCGCAGATCAACTTGGGCGTGCCGGTTCTGATCCCGGACACCTATGTGCCTGATCTGGATGTGCGACTTGGATTGTATCGCCGTCTCAGTAGCTTGCAGGGCAAAGTTGAACTAGAAGGTTTCGCCGCCGAGCTGATTGACCGCTTTGGAAAGCTCCCGCGCGAAGTGAACACTCTGCTGCTGGTCGTCCGTATCAAGGCGATGTGTAAGCGCGCTGGTATCGCTAAATTGGACGGCGGACCCAAGGGGGCCACGATCCAGTTCCACAACGATAAATTCACCTCACCCCAAGGGTTGGTTGAATATATTCAGGCGCAAAACGGGCAGGCCAAAGTCAAAGACAATAAGATCGTCATCCGTCGCGATTGGAAAACCGATGCTGACAAAATCAAAGGTGCCTTTGCTATCGCGCGGGATTTGGCAGAGAAGGTCATCGCTGAAAAGAAGCGGAGAAAGAAAGCCTAAGCGCCTTTGTTCAGAAAAGCCATCGGAGGCCGCTACCGCTGAGCGGTGAAAAACGCCTGAATTTTCGGCGCGATCCACGCCCACAGGGACGGCGCACCATGGGCGATTTTGGCCCCGACCTTTGTGGCGACGGTGTCGTAATCCACGTTATATTCGACCCAGCTACCGCCGCCCGAGGCAAGGTTCTGGTTCGGCGGCTGGAACCGGTCCAGCGATTTGGCGAACCGGGCGTCGGGGGTTTCGTTTGCTTCGAACTCCAGCCAAAGCGTCAGGAACTCTTGTGCTTGCGCGTCGGGCAGAAGTCCGAAAATACGGTTGGCGGCGGCCAGCTCGTCCGCTTCGGTCGCCGCAACGTCATGTGTGCCGAAAATCGGGGCGTCCCCGGCGTCGATCTCGACCAGATCATGGATCAACAGCATGCGAACCACGCGATTGATATCCACCTCGGGCCCGGCGTGTTCGGCCAAGGTCATAGCATAGAGCGCCAAGTGCCAGCTGTGTTCGCCTGAGTTTTCGCGCCGCGACCCATCGCAAAGAAGGGTCGCACGGTTGATGGTTTTTAGCGCGCAGGCCTCGGTCAGAAACCGCATCTGAGCATCGAGAGCGTCAGCCATTTTGCCCACTGGATTTAGCGGCCTCAAGCGCAGTCGCGATCTTGTTTTCCAGATAGGCCCGCGCGCGTTTTTCGGATTTTCGCACGCGGACGGCTGTCAAAAACGCCTCTTGGGTCGTGGTCGAGCTATCCCCCAGAACCTTGGCAATCTGATCAATCAGTAGATCGTCATCCATCGCCTCGGCCGCCTCGATGGCGTCGCGCGCTAATGCGTCAGCAAGATCCTCGGTTACACCCATGGCAATGCTCAGCGTGTGTTTTCGGTCAGGCGACGTTTCACATAAGAGGTGACGGACCCGATCATGTGGTCCATCTGTTCCTCTTTCTCAAAGAAGTGGCCAGCGCCATCAACCTGTTCATGCGTGATCGTGATGCCTTTTTGCTCGTGCAGTTTGCCGACCAAAGAGGCGGTATCAGCGGGCGGCGCAACGCGGTCGGCCGAACCGTTGATCACCAGACCCGAGGACGGGCAGGGCGCCAGGAACGAGAAATCATACATATTGGCGGGT
This sequence comes from Thalassovita sp., assembly GCA_029212905.1. GTDB lineage: Bacteria > Pseudomonadota > Alphaproteobacteria > Rhodobacterales > Rhodobacteraceae > Thalassobius. The sequence goes on along the minus strand of JARGPB010000001.1, from coordinate 134,263 downwards.
GGCGCGACAGAAACGAATCCGGTGATTTCAGGGCGCCGCATCAACAGCTGCATCCCGATCCAGGCACCAAAGCTGAAGCCGGCGACCCAGCAATGTTTCGAATTGCTGTTCATGGATTGCAGGTAGTCCAACGCCGAGGCGGCATCGGACAATTCACCAACACCCTGGTCATATTCGCCCTGGCTGCGACCCACGCCGCGGAAGTTAAACCGCAAAACCGTGAAGCCCATGTTATAAAAGGCATAGTGCAGATTATACACGACCTTGTTGTTCATGGTCCCGCCAAACTGCGGATGGGGATGCAGGACAATGGCGATCGGCGCGTCACGGTCTTTTTGTGGGTGATAGCGACCTTCGAGCCGACCTTCGGGACCGGGAAAAATAACCTCGGGCATATGTCTTGCGTCTCTCCTGTGAGGTGCGGGATAATTCTTGACGAATTTTCTCAAGCACCTTAGAACGATTCTAAACCCGGCATAAAAATGTCGGGCGGGTGCAAGGGAGATACGCCCTGCGGCCCGCGTCGTCAATCTGTTCGCAAGGGAATAGCACAGTGAAACTGAGCACAAAGGGTCGCTATGCGATGGTTGCACTGGCAGATATCGCGCTTCAGCCGGCGGATACGCTGGTTTCGCTGGGGGATATTTCGCGGCGTCAGGACATCTCGCTGCCGTATCTTGAACAGCTATTCGTAAAGTTGCGCCGGGCTGGATTGGTTGAATCCGTGCGCGGTCCGGGGGGCGGATACCGCCTGGCGCGTGCCACGAGTGAAATCCGGGTGGTCGAGGTTCTGGGCGCCGTGGATGAATCTGTCGATGCGATGCACAAAGGGGCAGGGGCGTCCGGTGCCGCCTCTGGGTCCAAGGCGCAGTCGATGACAAACCGCCTGTGGCAAAGTCTGAGCGCCAACGTCTATGTCTTTTTGCACAACGCGCGCCTGTCGGATGTGATCGGGAACACGCTGGCCCCGTGCCCTGCTGTGCCGGATCTTTTTTCGGTTGTGGATGACGAATGATGCAGCGGGTCTATCTGGACCATAACGCGACGGCCCCTTTGCGCGCCGAGGCACGTGCTGCGATGATTGCGGCAATGGATGTGGTGGGGAACCCCTCGAGCGTTCATGCCGAAGGGCGCGCCGCCAAGGGCGTTGTCGAGGCCGCGCGGGCGCAGGTCTCGGCGGCGTTTGGCGCGGATGGCGCCGATGTGATTTTTCTGTCGGGTGCGACCGAGGCCGCCGCGCTGGCCTGCGTCGGCCGCAAGCTTCAGGGGGCCGCGATCGAGCACGACGCCGTCGCGGCCTGGATTGATCCGGTTCTGCCCGTTGATCGCGATGGGCGCGTTCGCGTCCAGACCCCGGCGGAAACTACGCTGCAACTGGCCAATTCCGAAACCGGCGTCATTCAGGATCTGCCGCAAGGTCTGGCCGTCAGTGACATGACGCAGGCGTTTGGGAAGCTTCCGGTCGCGTTTAACTGGTCCGGGGCGACGATGGCGCTGATCTCGGCGCACAAGCTGGGTGGGCCCAAGGGGATCGGGGCGCTGGTGATCAAACGCGGCACGGATGTGCCTGCGCAACTGCTGGGCGGGGGGCAGGAAATGGGCCGCCGGGCCGGAACCGAGAACATTCCCGGCATCGCTGGATTTGGTGCCGCCGCCGAGGCCGCAGTCCAAGACCTGTCCAATGGTCTGTGGTCGCGCGTCGAGGGGTTGCGCAATTTAATGGAAGAGGCCATTGAGGCCGGGACGAAAGATACTATTTTTGTCGGGAAAGACGCTGCGCGTTTACCCAATACCAGTTGCTTCGCCACGCCAGGTTGGAAGGGCGAGACCCAAGTGATGCAGATGGACCTGTCAGGATTTGCGATTTCCGCAGGATCTGCATGTTCTTCGGGCAAATTACGCGCCAGCCCCGTGTTGCGGGCAATGGGCTATGACGAAGAGGTGGCCAAGGGCGCGATACGTGTGTCGCTTGGGCGGGAAACCACCGAAGAGGACGTGCTGCGCTTTGCTGAAGTGTGGCTGTCCAAACAACAGAAATTCCGTGCCCGCGTGGCATGAGACAAAGACGCGAACAAGAGGTGTACCATGGCTGCTTTGGACCAGAGCGAAGTAAAAGAAGGCGTCGATCAGGAAACCGTTGATGCCGTACGCGAAGTGGGCGGCAAGTATAAATACGGTTGGGAAACTGAGATCGAAATGGAGTACGCGCCCAAGGGCGTGAACGAAGATATCGTCCGCCTGATCAGCTCGAAAAACCAAGAGCCGGAATGGATGACCGATTGGCGTCTTCAGGCCTTGGCCCGTTGGCAGCAGATGGACGAACCCGACTGGGCCATGGTCAGCTATCCCGAGATTGATTTCCAGGACCTGTATTACTACGCACGTCCCAAATCGATGGAAGAAAAGCCCAAGTCGCTGGACGATGTTGATCCAAAACTTCTGGCGACCTATGAAAAACTGGGCATTCCGCTGAAGGAACAGATGATCCTGGCCGGTGTCGAAGGCGCCGAGAATATGCCCGCCGAAGGGCGCAAGGTCGCCGTGGATGCGGTGTTCGATTCCGTATCCGTTGGCACCACCTTTCAGGCAGAATTGCAAAAGGCCGGTGTGATCTTCTGCTCGATCTCCGAAGCGATCAAAGAACACCCCGAACTGGTCAAGAAATATCTAGGCACTGTGGTGCCTCAGTCGGATAACTTTTATGCGACGCTGAACAGCGCCGTGTTCTCGGATGGTTCGTTTGTTTACGTGCCGCCGGGCGTGCGCTGCCCGATGGAACTGTCGACGTACTTCCGTATCAACGCGGAAAACACCGGTCAATTCGAACGCACCCTGATCATTGCCGACAAGGGCAGCTATGTGTCCTATCTGGAAGGCTGCACCGCGCCTCAGCGTGACACCGCACAGCTGCACGCCGCCGTGGTCGAGATCATTCTGGAAGAAGACGCCGAGGTGAAATACTCGACCGTTCAGAATTGGTATCCCGGTGACGAAGAGGGCAATGGCGGCATCTACAACTTCGTGACCAAGCGGGCCGATTGTCGGGGCGACCGGTCCAAGGTGATGTGGACGCAGGTCGAAACGGGGTCCGCCGTGACCTGGAAATACCCGTCCTGCATTCTGCGCGGCGACGATAGTCAGGGCGAGTTCTACTCGATCGCCATCGCCAACAACATGCAGCAGGCCGACACGGGCACCAAGATGATCCATCTGGGCAAGAATACCAAGTCGCGCATTGTCTCTAAGGGCATCAGCGCGGGTAAGGCGCAGAACACCTATCGCGGGCTGGTTTCCATGCACCCCAAGGCGCAGAACGCGCGGAACTATACCCAGTGTGACAGCCTGCTGATCGGTGACAAATGCGGGGCCCACACGGTGCCTTATATCGAGGTCAAGAATAACTCGGCGCGGGTCGAACACGAGGCGACAACCTCGAAGGTGGATGACGAACAGCTGTTCTATTGCCGTCAGCGCGGCATGGACGAGGAAGAGGCCGTCGCCCTGGTTGTGAACGGGTTCTGTAAGGACGTACTGCAGGCGCTGCCGATGGAATTCGCGATGGAAGCACAGCAGCTGGTTGCGATCTCTCTTGAAGGGTCTGTGGGTTAAGAGCGGGCTTGAACCTATTGTAAATATGGTGAAAAAATGATCGTCACGACAACCAATACAATCGAAGGCCACACGATTACCGCCTACAAAGGCATCGTCGTCGGCGAGGCCATCATGGGCGCCAATGTGGTGCGGGATTTGTTCGCCAGTGTCACTGACATCATCGGCGGGCGGTCTGGCGCGTATGAATCTAAACTGCAAGACGCCCGTGAAACGGCGCTGCGCGAGCTGGAAGAGCGTGCCGCGCTGAAGGGGGCCAACGCAGTTGTGGGCATTGATTTGGACTATGAGGTCGTCGGCCAGTCGATGCTGATGGTGTCGGCCTCGGGCACGGCCGTGGTTGTGGACTGACACAGTGAGCCAAGCCGCCCTACATTCCCCCGCACGTCCCGAACTGACGTTGCCTGACGCCGAGGCGCAAGCCTTGCGCCTGGCATATAATGAGGCCGAGGTCGTGCTGGAATATGGGTCGGGCGGGTCCACGCTGGTGGCGGCTGAACTGGGCAAGACGGTGTTTTCTGTCGAAAGCGACCTGGACTGGGCGCAGATGATGCGCGACTGGTTCTTGGTAAATCCGGGCTTGGGGCAGGTGGAAATCATCCACGCCGATATCGGCCCGACCAAGGAATGGGGCCACCCATCGGACCACAGTGCCTGGCGGCAGTTTCCGGCCTATCCCTTGGCCGTTTGGGACCGTAAGGATTTCCAGCAACCGGACGTGGTTCTGGTGGACGGACGGTTTCGCGTCGGCTGCGCGCTGGCCACGGCGTTTCGCACCACGCGCCGCGTGACGCTGCTGTTCGACGACTATGCTAAGCGCGACCACTATCACGTGGTTGAAAAATTTCTGGGCCAACCGGCGGCGATGATCGGTCGGATGGCTTGTTTCGAGATAGATCCGACCCCGGTGCCAGCCGAGCATCTGTTGCGGGTCGTTCAACTGATGTCACGGCCCTGAGCGGGTCGTCCGAAAGATTGAGAAGGAAAAAACATGCTGGAAATCAAGAACCTGCAGGTCAAACTTGAAGAAGAAGATAAGCAGATCCTGAAAGGGGTCGACCTGACGGTAGAAACCGGCAAGGTGCACGCGATTATGGGGCCGAATGGCTCGGGTAAATCGACGCTGTCCTATGTTCTGTCCGGCAAAGACGGATACGAGGTCATCGGCGGCGAGGCCACTTTGGATGGCGCTGACATCCTGGATATGGAGCCCGAAGAGCGCGCCGCGGCTGGGCTGTTCCTGGCGTTCCAATACCCGGTGGAAATCCCCGGTGTGGGCAACATGACCTTCTTGCGGACTGCGGTGAATGCTCAGCGCAAGGCACGTGGGCAGGATGAAATGTCGGCGGCAGAGTTCCTCAAGGTCGTGCGCGAAAAGGCCAAGACGCTGAAAATCGACGCCGATATGCTGAAACGTCCCGTTAACGTGGGTTTCTCGGGTGGCGAGAAGAAGCGCAACGAGATCCTGCAAATGGCGATGCTGGAGCCCAAGATGTGCATCCTGGACGAGACGGACTCGGGCCTGGATGTGGACGCCATGAAACTGGTCGCCGACGGCGTGAACGCGCTGCGGTCCGAAGGCCGGTCTTTCCTGGTGATCACCCACTACCAGCGCCTGCTGGACCACATCAAACCCGACGTGGTGCATATCATGGCCGCTGGCCGTATCGTCAAATCCGGTGGCCCCGAGCTGGCGCTGGATGTTGAAAAGAACGGCTATGCCGACATCCTGGCGGAGGTGCTGTAATGGCGGCGGCACAGGCAAAACAGGCAAAGCTGAGCGCGACGGAAACGCGTTTGGCTGGAATGACCCTGCCGAACAGCGCCGGCTGGCTGGGCGCGGCGCGAAACGATGCAGTGGCGCGCTTGCGGTCGCAGGGATTGCCATCGCGTCGGGATGAATACTGGAAATACACACGCCCTGATACGCTAACCTCGTCCGAGGTCGTCCCGGCGGCGCTGTTCGACAATCAGGGTGAAACGCCGGTGTTTGGCGACATCGACCGGCTGAAAATCGTCTTTGTAGACGGTGTCTTTGATGCCGAGGCCAGCGACGACCTGGCGTTGGACGGGATCGAAATCGAACGGCTGGAAACCGCTGGATCCAAAGACATTCATTGGGCAAAGGATCTGTATGGCACGCTGGAAACCAAGGGGCAGACCCCGGTCGACCGTCCCTTGGCCGTGATGAACACAGCCTTTGCCACCGATGGCGTGATGATCCGTGTGACCGGAACGCCTTCGAAACCTGTCAGCCTGATCTACTATCACCGCTCTGAAACCTCGGACGCTGTGTTGCACCATGTCGTGAAGCTGGAAAACGGCGCCGAGCTGACCTTGCTGGAAAACGGCCCGGCCGCCGCGAGGTTCAACAAAGTGCTGGAGGTGGACGTGGCAGACGGAGCAAAGTTCCACCATGTGCGCACGCAGGGCCGCGACCACATGCGCCGCGCCGCCACGCATATTTTTGCCCGGCTGGGTGCAGAATCGGTGTTCAAGTCCTTCACCATGACGGCCAACGGGGTGATGACTCGGAACGAGGTCGTGCTGGAACTGACAGGTGACGATGCCATCGCCCATGTCGCTGGTGCCTGCATGGGCGACGGTGATTTCCACCACGATGATACAGTGTTTGTCACCCATGACGCGCAGAATTGCGAAAGCCGTCAGGTGTTCAAGAAGGTGCTGCGCAACGGAGCGACCGGCGTGTTCCAGGGGAAAATTCTGGTGCAACCGGATGCACAGAAAACGGACGGTTATCAGATCAGCCAGTCCTTGCTGCTGGATGGGGACAGCCAGTTCCTGGCCAAACCCGAACTGGAGATTTATGCCGACGACGTGGCCTGTTCGCATGGGTCGACCAGCGGGGCGATCGACGAGGGCGCTTTGTTCTATTTGCGTTCACGCGGCGTGCCTGTGGCCGAAGCCACCGATCTTTTGGTTTTGTCCTTCCTGGCCGAAGCTGTCGAAGAAATCGAATCCGAAGAGCTGCGGGACGAGATCAACTCGCGTCTTGATGGCTGGCTGGCGCGTCGGCGCGGCTGATGGCTGTTACCCGTGATATCGTGGCCACCTATCGAGGGCCGGGGCGTGTTGTTGCGCGGCTCTTGGATATGGGCCACCGCGAGGACCGGGCGCTGGCCATTCTGATGGCTGGTTGTGCGGTGGTGTTCATCGCGCAGTGGCCTCGGCTGGCGCGCCAGGCGCATCTGGAGCCCGAGATCGAGCTGAACATGCTGCTTGGGGCCTCGTTGCTGGCCTGGGTGATGATTGCGCCGCTGATGCTGTATGCTTTGGCGTTCATCTCTCATCTTATGGCGCGTTTACTGCGAGGACATGGCACGGGCTATGGCGCCCGAATTGCGCTGTTCTGGGCTTTGCTGGCGTCCTCTCCGCTGATCTTGCTGCAAGGCATGGTTGCGGGCTTTATCGGGCCGGGACCGGCGCTGTCGCTTGTTGGCTTTATCTGGCTGGTGATTTTCTCGTGGTTCTGGCTGTCTGGATTGAAACAGGCCGAGTGGGGCCCAAAACAACAGGGGCAGGGCGCGTGACGCTGAACCTCAAAGAACTGCTGATCCAATCGGTGACTGCGCCGCGTTCTGTTGCACCCCAAATACTGGGGTTGCAGCTCAGCAATGAGATCCTGTGGACCATGATGGCCCTGGTCGCGGTGCTGAATGCGATCCTGTATTCACTGTCGATTTTCGTTTTCGAGACCAGCACGGGTTTGAAAACCGGGATGAACCTGCCGTTTCTGTATCTGGCTCTGCTGGGCGCTGCGATGGTGATCGGAGCCATGGTGCTGCGCTGGGTCGGGCAGATGTGGGGGGGCCGCGCGACGTTAAACGACATGTTTGCCATGGTGGTCTGGCTTCAGGCGCTGCGCGCTGTCGCCCAGCTTGGGCTGTTGGTGCTTATGGTCGTGGCGCCGGGCCTGTCTAATCTGGTGGCGATCGGGTTGGGGATGTTCGGGCTGTGGCTGATGGCCAACTTTCTGGATGTCGCACAGGGATGGAATTCTTTGGGGAAATCCATTGTGGTGCTGGTGCTGACAGGGCTTGGTTTTGCTTTTGGGCTTTCATTTTTCATGCTCCTGATTGGGGCAACGGCCATGGGGATCTAATCCATGTATGACATCGACAAAATTCGGGCTGATTTTCCAATCTTAGCCCGGCAGGTGAATGGGAAGCCGCTGGTCTATCTGGATAATGGCGCCAGTGCGCAGAAGCCTCAGGCGGTGATCGACGCCGTGACCCGTGGCTATGCCGAGGAATACGCCAACGTGCACCGCGGGCTGCACTACCTGTCCAACCTGGCGACAGAGAAATATGAGGCCGTTCGCGGGATCGTGGCCAAGTTCTTGGGCGTTGCAGACGAAGACGAGATCGTTTTCAACTCAGGCACGACCGAGGGGATCAACCTTGTTGCCTATAGCTGGGCGATGCCGCGCCTCCAGCCCGGAGACGAGATCCTGCTGTCAGTGGCCGAGCACCACGCCAATATCGTCCCATGGCATTTCCTGCGCGAACGTCAGGGCGTTGTTCTGAAATGGGTGGACACCGAAGCAGACGGGTCGCTGGACCCGCAAAAGGTGATCGACGCTATCGGACCGAAAACCAAACTGGTTTCAATTACGCATTGTTCCAATGTGTTGGGGACCGTTGTTGATGTGAAATCAATCTGCCATGCGGCTCGCCAAAAAGGCGTGCCTGTGCTGGTGGATGGATCCCAGGGCGCGGTGCATGGCCCGGTCAACGTGGCGGACATCGGCTGTGATTTTTACGCTATCACCGGACACAAGCTGTATGGCCCTTCGGGGTCGGGCGCGATCTTTATCCGGCGCGAGCGCATGGATGAAATGCGCCCCTTCCTGGGGGGCGGCGACATGATCAAAGAGGTCAGCAAGGACGCTGTTGTCTATAACGACCCGCCCATGAAATTCGAGGCCGGCACTCCGGGTATTGTCCAGACGATTGGCATGGGGGTGGCGTTGGATTATTTGATGGACGTGGGCATGGCCAATATCGCCGCGCACGAGTCCGATCTGGCCACCTATGCGTCGCAACGCCTGTCCGGTATTAACTGGCTTAACCTCCAAGGCACAGCGCCGGGCAAAGCGGCAATCTTCTCGTTCACGATGGAGGGGGCGGCGCATGCGCATGATATCTCGACCATTTTGGACAAGAAGGGCGTCGCCGTGCGCGCAGGCCATCATTGCGCGGGGCCTTTGATGGATCATCTGGGCGTTTCGGCGACCTGCCGGGCCTCGTTCGGGATGTATAACACTCGTGCCGAGGTCGATGCCCTGATCGATGCGCTGGAACTGGCGCATGATCTGTTCGGATAAAGAATTTCCTAAGCCGGTGCGGTGATACTGATTGCACCCCGCGCGGGCATTGGGTAAGTACCCGGCAAGTCCCTTCCTGGCCGATCTGCTTGCGTGCTGGTTTGGGGGTTGCTAACAGATATTCGGGGTTTCCCCGAAAACAGCGGACCCATAGCTCAGCTGGATAGAGTGTCGCCCTCCGAAGGCGAAGGTCGTAGGTTCGAATCCTACTGGGTCCGCCATTATACTTTTGCAATACAGACGCCTTCACATAAACATATTTGAGATACCGTGATCGGATGGCATCATCTGTGGATCATGAGGCCGAGATCCGACGGCTCAAACAAGAGCTGACGCGAATCCACGGTCTCGGGCCCCTTGTTGGCACGGAATCTGGTGGCCGACTGCGGCAGGGACCTGCACGTCTGGAAAACGCGAAACACCGCACGCCCTGGCTTTGCTTGGCCCTGAGCAACAAGCACTCTCATAGCAAATGACGTTATGTGGACCCATGGGCGCTGACGTCAGACACGCAACGTCGGTGGCTCCCGTTTAGAACTGTGATCCCCAGCGCGGATGCGCGTCATCAATGACAAGCGCGTGGGCATGATGCCGATGCCCACGAAGATGCGGGTGATCCAGCGGCAGGTTGTCATGGGTGTGTTCGATAACCTTGGGGGCGTCGGCGGGCCAAAGGCGCAGCGCGGTCATAATCCCCGCCACTGCCACACTTGCCAGAACAACCAGCGCCGGAACTGTCCCGTAAGCCGTCATCAGCCAGCCCGAAAGCGGATAGGTCACCAGCCAGCAGGCATGTGACAGTGCGAATTGAGCAGCGAATACCGCCGGACGGTCCTCGGCATGGGCCGAGCGACGCAACAGGCGACCCGAAGGCGTCTGGACAGTTGAATACCCCACACCGATGACCAGCCAGATGCCCAGCAGAAGAGGCCAGGTCAAACCAGTCGCCAGGATCGCCGCCGCCAGTGTCAGAAGTGCGGCGATCATGGCCCAGGCCCCGACAACCATCACGGGCCTGTCCGCCACGCGATCCAGCACACGCGGCAAAATCAGTGCGGCGATCATGCTGCCGGCACCAAAGGCAAACATCGTCCAGGCCAGCGCGCTTTCACCTAGCCCCAGTTGACCGCGCACCAGAACCACCGAATTCACCAGGACCATCGCCCCGGCACTGGACACTGCCAGGTTCAGCCCCAAAAGCCCCCGCAGGCGCGGCGTGGCCAGATAGATGCGGATGCCCCGCGTCGTGCGATCATAAATGCCGCGTGGCTGGGACGGCTTGGGGCTGGGCAGCAGGACCGAAACGACCAGCAGGGCAGAGGCGGCGAACCCGACCACTGTGCCCAAAAACAGGCTGTTATAGCTCATCACCGCCAGCAAAAGCGCGGCCAGCGTCGGGCTGACGATGTTTTCCAGATCATAGGCCAGCCGCGACAGCGACAGCGCGCGGGTATAGCGCGCCTCGTCCGGCAGGACATCGGGGATCGTGGCCTGAAACGTTGGCGTAAAGGCCGCCGAAGCCGATTGCAGCACAAAGATCAGGACATAGACCTGCCAGACCTCGGTCACGAACGGCAGGCAAAGCGCAGCGGCCCCGCGCACCAGATCAAGCGCGACCAGCAGCGCTCGGCGATTGACGCGGTCCGCGAACGCCCCGGCGATCGGCGCGATGCCGACATAGGCCACCATCTTGATGGTAAACACGGTGCCCAGCACCATCGCCGCCTCGTCACCCGAAAGATCATAGGCCAGAAGGCCAAGCGCGACCGTGGCCAGCCCCGTGCCCAACAGCGCCACCACCTGTGCGAGGAACAGGTGCCGGTAGGTGCGGTCGGACAGGATGTCGAACATCTGGAACCCCTAAAGGTAACGGGAAATGGCTTTGAGTTCACTTCGGTCTTGGCTGTCATCAGCGTCCAGACAGTGATCCATGTGGTCATGGATCAACTCTTGTTTGGCATTCCTGATCGCGCTTTCGACGGCCTGCAACTGCTGCGCCACATCCAAACAGGGCCGCCCTTCCTCGATCATGGCAATGACCGAGCGCAAATGCCCTTCGGCGCGTTTAAGCCGGGATACGACCTTGGGGTGACTTGCATGAGTGTGAGATTTTGTCATATGCATGGCGTAACCTCCCCGGGGGGATGGTGCAAGACGCCGAATATGCGGCATCAGCAGAAAGGGACATGCAGACCATGTGCAGCGGCGACGCGATACTGCGCTGGACGCAACGGGCGCTGGTTGCCCTGTCGTGCCTTGCACTGTTCATCTGGACCGTCGCGCCAACCGCGTCTCATGTTCCGACTGTCCTTGAGACCTTGCAGGACCATGCCCAGATGGTCGCAGAGCATGGCCATTCCCACGGCCTGCAAGAAGACCTGATCTGGGCGATGCACGGCCACAGCCATGATGTGGCCGACCACGACCATTCTCAGGCCGTTCTGATGCCCGCGCGGTTCGCGCTAAGCCATAGCGTAACAAGCGCAGAGTGGCGTGGGATTGCGCAGGTAAATTGGTCGCCGCCCCTGTTCCGTTTGGAAAGACCGCCGCGTGCGTGACGTTTGCCCGGAAGGGCGATCACACATGCACAACGGACAATCCAAGGAGAGTTTCATGCAATCCGTTTTCGCGGATGGTCGGCCCTGGCGCAACACACGCGCCGCCGCCATCCTTTCTGCCCTCGCAATCTTGTTGCTTTGGGCTTCAAGCGCCGCCGCCCATAACGTCACCGAAGGCGACGCGGGCTATATCCAGGAAATCTGGGGGGTGAACATCATTCCCTTCATGTATCTGGGGGCCAAGCACATGGTGACGGGCTACGACCACATCCTGTTCCTGCTGGGCGTCGTCTTCTTCCTCTACAAGATGAAGGATGTCGGCATTTACGTCAGCCTCTTCGCCATCGGACATTCCACCACCATGTTGCTGGGCGTCTGGTTTGGCTGGGGTGTGAACGCCTATATCGTCGATGCCATTATCGGGCTGTCGGTCGTCTACAAGGCGCTCGACAATCTGGGGGCCTATCAACGCTGGTTCGGGGTCCAGCCCAACACTAAGGCCGCGACGCTGATCTTCGGCTTTTTCCACGGCACCGGCCTTGCCACCAAGATCCTTGACTATGACATCGCCGCAGAGGGCCTGCTGACCAACCTTCTAGCCTTCAACGTCGGTGTTGAGCTGGGCCAGATCATGGCGCTTGCCGTCATCCTTATCGTTATGGGCTACTGGCGAAAATCGCCCAACTTCTTCCGGCAGGCCTACACCGTCAACGTCATCATGATGTCCATGGGTTTCATCCTCATGGGCTACCAAATCACCGGCTATTTTGTAGCCGCATAAGGGAATAGAAGCATGTTCAACGCAGAAAAACCCAGCCTTTCCGAGCTTCCCAGCTCGGCACAACTTCTGAAGTCCACCATCATCGCCGCTGTTTCTGCGGTGGTAATCCTTGTGACGGTTGTCCTGCCCGCGGAATACGGAATCGACCCGACCGGAGTAGGCAAGGCGATCGGTCTGGCTGAAATGGGCGAGATCAAAACGCAGCTTGCCGAAGAAGCCGAAGCAGACCGGCAACAGGAAATGGAAGCCACCGCCGAGGATCAGTCCAGCCTTCTGAATGACATTCTTGGCCTCTTCATCGGCACGGCACACGCACAGGAGGCCGAAGCTTGGCGCGATGAAACCACCTTCACGCTTGCGCCCGGCGATTCGGCGGAATGGAAACTGGTCATGACCAAAGGACAGATCGCCGAATTCCGCATGATCGTAGAAGGAGGTCGCGTAAACTTCGACCTTCATGGCCATGGCTCGGGTCAGTCGGTCACATATGAAAAGGGGCGCGGTTCGACCGGATCCGAGGGGGCAATCCTTGCCAGCTTTGACGGTGAACACGGCTGGTTTTGGCGCAATCGTGACAAAGTCGATATTACGGTAACAGTACAAATTCGCGGCGAATATGCCGAGTTCAAGGACGCGAGCTGAGACCTTGTTGCTGCCATTCGTTCAAAGTGCGGCGAATGGCAGATTTTCTAATTGGGTATCTGGGTCAATTTCGTTTTCCTTCTTCTGCATGTCTGAGATCGCTTGTCCGGGTCGGGCTTCTCTTCTCAGTCTGGTTTAGCGTTTCGAAGGGGCGCCGCTGTATGCATATGTCGAAATGGAAGTGGAGCTCCCCACTTTCCAGCGCGCTTCAAGATGCACAGCAGACATTTTCGGCTTGGTCCACGAACCTCGTCCGGATTGGACGATTCCGTCAGGTTAGGTCGTCGGCGACTTGTTCATGCTGTACCTCCAACTTGTTCCTGACGGAAATCACTACCGTCGATCCACATTCGGTGGAGCAAAACGCCAAATGTACGGAGTATGCTGGGCCAGCAAAAGATCCGGGGAACCATTGTCCCGGCTTAAGCGACAGCCGCGCGTCGCCGCCCTTTGGTGCGCATCAATCGCATGCTCCATGATTTAATCCGTGACCCTGCCATCGACTGAGGTGCCCCTAGATTTGTAGACGGTTTGCTTGGTAATTTTGGGATCAAGGATAGACGGATATGAGCAAGGGCATACACCTTACAGACGAGCTCAAGCAGGACGCTGTGGCGCAAGTAGTTGAGCGTGGACACGCGGTCTGAGGCGGCGGAACAGGCTGCAAGATCAAACGGCTGAAGCACGAGCTGGCACGGGTGACCGAGGATCGGACAATCTTAAAAAGGGCGTAACTTGTCCGCCATTGCTCCGAGGACAATGCCGCGCACGTACTTCGTGCGTCTTAGTGAACGACGCAATCATAGAGGTTCACCGTGCAGAGTTTTCAGTACGATCAATGTGTCATGTTCAGGTTGTCCATTTCAGCGGGTTCTATGCATAGCTTAAGGACGCGTTAAGCCCGCTTCGCAAGGCGCAACCGTCTGTGACGGCAATGGGGTCACCATAAGAAGCGCACTAATCGTGCGGGCAGGGGAGTGGGGAGGAGGTATTGAGATTTCGCTTCGGGGGCTTCGGGACTCGTGCTCAAGATGGCTCCCGAATGTCCCTGTTTCTTCCCATGCCGCCTTCTGAATGGTTCTTGATGAGCCGAGGGCGGTACCCTTAAGGCACTGTTTTGTTGGGGATGTATTTCAGGATTCCTGGAGCGGGTAGCGGGAATCGAACCCGCGCGTTCAGCTTGGGAAGCTGACAGGCTACCATTACATCATACCCGCAATGGTGACTTTCAGATACACTGGCAGCTCGGGCAAGTTCAAGCGCTATTATATGTCTGTCGCGCTCTTATCTACGGGGGGCACGGGGCGATCGTCTTCGTTCGCGGCGTGGGGTTCTGGGGTGTGCGGGTGGTGCCCCAGACGGGCAACCAGCCACTCGGTATGCTCTTCGCGTTTGCGCAGGGTGAAGGCACCAAACTGCTGAATGGTGACCGCGAAAATTCCCAGACCAACGAAGATAAACACAGTCGTTCCAATCCGCCCCAGGGGCGTCAGCGGCACCATTTCCCCATACCCAACAGTCGATAGGGTCACGACGGTAAAAAAGTAGGAATCCAGCCAGCTCCAGCCTTCGACATAGTGAAAGAAAAACGTCCCCCCCAGCACAACGAGCGCCAGTGTCATCAAGAGGGTTAGTATTTTCAGAAGGCTTTTCATGTCTCGGCTGCGCGCTGTTCCATGATGTCGTCCATGACTTTCAGCCACAGTTCGGTGGGCTGAGCGCCGGGGACGGCGTGTTGCGACGCCACGATGAATGTGGGAACAGAATTCACGCCCATCTCGCGGGCAGCGGTATCCTTGTCGCGTATTGTCTGAACGTCCTCTTCGGTGGCCAGCAGCCGCAGCACGACGCTTGCGTCCAAGCCAATGCTGTCGGCGATATCAGCCAGCGTGTCGTGATCGCCAATGTCGCGCCCCTCGGTAAAATAGGCGCGGAACAGTGTCGAGACGGCTGCGGTCTGCCGTCCTTCTATTCCGGCCCAGAAGATCAGGCGATGCGCGTCCAATGTATTGGGCGTGCGCTGCATCGCCTCAAAGTCGATTTCAAGCCCGGCTTGCTTGGCATGTTCGACGACGGGGGCATAGGCCTTTACGGCGCCGTCTTTGCCGCCGAACTTCCCTTCGAGATAGGCGCGGCGATCCATGCCACCACGCGGCATGTCAGGGTTCAGTTGAAACGGATGCCATTCGATCACAAAGGGATGGTCTGGTCGCTGCTCAAGCGCGCGATCAAGGTAGGTCTTGCCAATATAGCACCACGGGCAAATCGGATCGGACAGAATATCAAGCTTGACCATCGAGGCCTCCATTTGGGTCCCGTATTGGTAATGTCTGCGGCCGACGAGGGGAAGGGCTGAATGAAACAACTATGTGATTGCCCGCTATAGGAAAAACCGAATCGATCCCTTCAAAGAGGAGGCTCGTGCGGAAATGCTAAATCATAAGTTGTTTATGTTGCGCAAATCGGGGCGCATTTCCCGAAGAATATTGTTCTTTCAACTCAAAACTTTTGACCAACCAATCAGCTTGGATTGACACAAGATGTAGGATTTAGCCCGAGTCAAAAAGTTTACATCCCGGTGTTCGGGATTCGTTACCCCTTTGGTCGCGCCTTTGCGCGTCGCTATGTCACTTGGGTGGGGATACAGTTGTTACAGATGTGACCTTGGGGCGATTTGACGCAATAAATCACAATAAAACAAAAGGTTGCGGGGTAATATTCCGCTTAGCTACTATCTGATTGCGCTAACGAGCAAAGGACGCTGCCATGAAATTTTCCCGTTTACGACGCCCCAAGCCCGCACCTGAACCCGTGTCACAAGGAAATTCCCCTACCTGCGCGGATTGTACAGCGATCATCTATGAGTACAAAAATCACGTTGTTCGCATCCCAGAAACGCTGATCAATCAGGGGTTGCGTTGATTGACCGTTTTCACCATCTGCTTCACGGTCTGTTTTTGGTGGATCACTCTGGCTTTGATGGTCTTGTTTCACGATCCAGCGGCCAGAGCCACATTTGTGAACTGGCTAAATGGAGCAGAGACATCGCTTAGCCCTGATGGTCCGGTCTAAATTGGCGCAGTGCTTTGCGTGACAGTTTTCCGTTTGGGTTGGTGGGCATTGTTTCAATGCGATGCCACAAACGGGGTTGTTTATATCGTGCCAGACGGCTTTCGGCAAAAGCTCTCAGTTCCTCTTCGGGGATTGGGGCGTCTGAGGTATAGAAGGCGGCAATCACGCGAGTATCTTCTTTGATTTCAATGTCCGTGACGCCGATCTCGCGGACTTTGGGGTGCGCGTGCAGGGTCGTTTCGACTTCCAAAGGGGACACTCGAAAGCCACCGGCGTTCATCATATCATCGACCCGCCCCAAGAAAGTGATGTCCCCATCGGCGGACATCTGAGCGTGATCCCCGGTCAGGAACCAGTCCCCCTGGAATTTGGCAGCGGTTTCTTTGGGGGCGCCATAATAGCCCAGCATAAGGCCAGGGTCCGATCTGTGAATTGAAATAATCCCTTCATTTCTGTGGCTTACTGGGCCTTCTTTATCCATCACGGCAATCTTTCTTCCGGCCTGGGGACGCCCCAATGAGCCGGACGCAGCGGGGTGTTGTGGGCTGGCTGAAATGAAGGTCGAGCATTCGGACATGCCGTAGGCTTCGAATATTTGCTTTCCGTTTGTGGCGTCGGTCCAATGGCGGAGGATCGTGTCAGACAGCTTCTCTCCAGCCGCCAGCCCATGACGCAGCCGTGGTAGATCCATGTTGCTGTGATGGTTTAGGATCTTTCGATAAACACCTGGTGCAGCGGCAAAAAGTGTCGCCTCGTGGTGTTTCAAGAGAGAGGGTATCGCCTCAATCGCCACGTCCTGGGCCGGGATCAGGGCCGTGGCACCCACACTCCAAGGGTCCATCAGACCCGTGCCTAAGGTAAAGGTCCAGTTAAAGGCCCCAGCGTGCAACATCCGGTCGTCAGCGCTTAGCCCGTACCATCCTTGGTGCATCATCTTGCGCGCCCAGATCGCCCGATGCGCATGCATCACTGCGCGCGGAATACCCGATGTCCCCGAGGTATAGATGATATACGCCAGCCGCTCCGGATCGCCCATATCATAGTCTGCGGGCGGCAGGTCGCGCATTTTCAACAGCTCGGCTGTTTCGATCATGCGTAGGCCCATGTCGTTCGGACAGGCCACCCCCGCATCATGCAGAACTCCAGCAGGGCGCAGCTGGGCGATCATCTTTCGAACCTCAGCTTCGGTCAGCATCGCGGACGTGGGAACCGGCACCATCCCAACGGCAATCGCGCCCAGATAGGCCAGTGGGAATTCCACCGTGTTTCCCAGCCGCATCAACAGAATGTCACCGGGCCGGAAACCTGCAGCCAATAGGCCCGTGCCCGTTCCCAATACCGCTGCCTTCAGTTCGGCATAGCTCCAACATTCCGAATGATCCGGGGACAAGATTGCCAAGGCCGTTTTGCCCGGCGCGACATCCGCCTGCGACAGAACATGTGCGGCCAAATTGAAGAAAGAGGGGCAGGGCGTGAATGGCCCTTCATCGAATATAGAAAGCATGTGGAAGCTTTAGGAGGCTCCAAGATCAGTTGCAAGCCGCCCTGCTGCGGCCTATGTCTTTTGACATGACAGAAAAAGACCCCAAATCTATCATCCGCATCGCCCGCGAAACCGGGGCCGAGGAACTGGTCGAACCCCTCAATTTGGCCACCCGTGTTCGCGAATTGCGCAAGGCGCGCGGAATGACACTGGAACAAGCCGCGGGGCAGGCCGGGCTGGCGCGGTCCACGCTTTCCAAAATCGAAAACGGTCAGATGTCCCCGACTTACGAGGCGCTCAAGAAACTCGCGACGGGTCTGGAAATTTCTGTGCCTCAATTGTTCACCCCGCCGGTCAAGGAACAGGTCAACGGGCGTATGGCCCTGACCCGCTCGGGCGAAGGCGCAGCCCATGCCACTGCCACCTACGAGCACGAATTGCTTGCCAATGCGCTGACCAAAAAACAGATGCTACCGTATCGCGCCCGCGTGCGTGCCCGCTCGATGGAGGAATTCGATGGTTGGGTCCGCCATGACGGCGAGGAGTTCCTCTACGTCCTGACCGGTGTCATCACGCTCTATACCGAATTCTACGAGCCGGTCGAAATGCGTCGAGGGGATAGCGCCTATTACGACTCGACCATGGGGCACAATGTGATCTCCATCAGCGACGAGGACGCCACCATACTTTGGGTTACATCCCTGGTCTGACCCCATTCATCTTGCCAAAAATACTCAAATTCGACGGTGCGGCTTTAGAACCACCCCTGAACTTTACGCGCGCTGCCGGAAATGTCCTGCCCAATCCCGTCTACCGTCGCGCAGCCTGCTAACAGCGTCAGCACGGCGAAAATCATTAGTTTCTTCATTGGTCCTGCTCCTCGTACCACCAGACATCGGGAATCCACCCGCTCCGGCCCCCGTAGATCGGGGTGTTTTCTGGATAGTTCAGCTCTTTTGCGTGGGCAATCCTATCGGGGCCAAAGCTCCAGATCGGAATGACATATCGCCCGGCCATCAAAATCCGGTCTAACGCCCGAGAGGCCGCGATGAATTCCTTGCGATCTTGCGATGATAGCATCGTGTCGATCATCATTTCGGCGGCGGGGCTTTTCATTCCCATCAGGTTGCGCGTGCCGGGCGCTTCGACGCCTGCGGCACCCCAATATAGCTTTTGCTCATTTCCGGGGCTAAGCGACAGATCGCGCCGAAACGGCATGATGTCAAAATCATAGGCGGCCTCGCGGGCGACATATTGGGCATTGTCCACGGTGTTTATGGCCATCTGGATGCCCAGGCGTTCCAGTGCAGGGCGGTAAATGTCAAAGACGGATTGTCCAACGCCATCCCCCTGACGGAGCAGCACCTCGAAACGGAACGGTGCACCGCTTTGATCCACCAGAATGCCATCCTTGACGGTCCATCCTGCCTCGGTCAGCAATTTCACCGCCTTGCGCAGGTCTTTGCGGTTGCGCGGGCTGCTGTCACCTTGGGGCAGGGCGTACCCCTCAAGTGTGCCGGGCAAAAGCGTGTCCGCAAACGGTGTCAGCAAGTCGGCAACCAGGCCTTCGGCCGGGCCGGGCGTTAACCCCAGTTCTGAATTCGAGAAATACGACCCGATCCGCGCCTGGCGCCCGCCGGTGATTGTGTCGTTGATATAGGGGAAGTTGAACGCCAGGATCAGCGCCTCGCGCACGCGCCAATCGTCAAAGGGCGCGCGCCGTGTATTCATCACATAGCCGGTCATTCCCGTGGGGCGTTGATGCTGGATTTCGGACTTCACCATGTCCCCGGATTGCATAGCAGGGAAGTCATACTGGCTGGCCCATGTGTCGGCGTTGAACTCGCGGTTCATTGTCAGCACACCGGATTTGAACGCCTCGAACAGGACCGAGCCATCCCCGAAAAATTCGATCCGGATCTCGTCCAGGTTATTGGTGCCCTGTCGAATAGGCAGATCACGCCCCCAATAGGCCGGGTTCCGGGTCAGGCGGACATAGCGGCCCTGTTCATAATCATTGACCACATAGGGCGCGGACCCGATCGGCACGTCATGGATCGTGGTGGCGGTGAAATCGCGGCCTTCCCATTGGGCCTTTTTCAGGATCGGGCGCAGCCCCGCGATCAGAGGCAATTCACGGTCCGGGGTGTTGAAGTTGATCCTCAGGGATCGCGGCCCGGTTTGGGTGATGCTGTCAACTTTGCGCTGAAATCCCAGGTACCTGGGGTGGCCTTGGGTGCCTAGGGTTTCGTAGCTCCAGATCACATCTTCGACGGTGACAGGGGTGCCATCCGAGAATCGGGCCTCCTCGCGGAGGGTAAACTCGACCCATGAGCGGTCTTCTGGGGTGTCGACCGATTCGGCCAAAAGCCCGTAAAGGGTGAACGGCTCGTCCATGCTGCGCGTCATAAGGGATTCGTAAGCCAAGAATCGCAGCTGCCAGGGGACCGTTCCTTTGCGTATGAACGGGTTAAGCGAATCGAATCCGCCGGTATTGCCCTCGACCAGACGGCCCCCCTTGGGGGCATCTGGGTTGGCATAAGGGAGCGACACAAAATCTGGGGGTAGCGCCGGGGCGCCATACATTGCCAGCCCATGCTGGGGTTCTGCCAGCGCCGTAGAGGTCAAGAAAACAAGCGCCAAACAGGCGCGCAATGGCCGCGATGGGCGGAAAAACTGTGGTCTCATATTGGGGACAATCCTGCTCGGCCCTTTGTTTGTTAGGACTTAGCCTAACGGTGATTTGACGCGTTTTCAAACTTTTGGCTTGGAGTCGCGCGGGCAATTGCTTATAAAGAACTCACTGCTCGATAGGTTTCTTGCCTGTATGAAACCTGCCTCAATAACTCAACGCCAGCTTCGTGCTGGCGTTTTTTTTGTGCACTACGTCCGGTTTTCTACGGGTTTATACGGATCAGATTTTTCCCAACATCCGCAGGCTTCGTGGTATCTGCTTTCTGTATTGCTGCAAGTGCATAATATTGGAGGAAGCTGCAACATGACTCTGACAGGCAAAACCGCTGTTATTACCGGATCGAACTCGGGCATTGGCCTGGGCGTTGCGCGCGAATTGGCGCGGGCAGGGGCCAATGTGGTGCTGAATTCGTTCACTGACCGCGACGAAGATCATGCGCTGGCCGCCTCGATTGCAGAAGAGTTCGGCGTGACGGCTACCTATATCAAGGCGGACATGTCCAAGGCGGACGAATGCCGCGATCTGGTCACCAAGGCGGGTGCCTGTGACATTCTGGTGAATAATGCGGGCATTCAGCACGTTGCCCCGATCGATGAATTCCCGGTCGAGAAATGGGACGCCATCATCGCGATCAACATGAGCTCGGCCTTTCACACGACCGCCGCTGCGCTGCCGATGATGCGGGCAGCTGGCTGGGGCCGGGTGGTCAATATCGCCAGCGCCCACGGCCTGACGGCTAGCCCGTTCAAATCGGCCTATGTGGCGGCGAAACACGGTGTCGTGGGTCTGACCAAAGTCACCGCGCTGGAAACCGCACGCGAGCCGATCACCTGCAACGCGATCTGTCCTGGATATGTCTCGACACCGCTGGTCGAGGCGCAAATCCCCGACACGATGGAAAAATACAACATGAGCCGCGAAGACGTGATCGAGAAGGTGCTGCTGGAGCGCCAACCCTCAAAACAGTTTGCGACCGTTGAGCAGTTGGGCGGCACCACAGTGTTCCTGTGTTCGGATGCAGCGCAACAGATCACGGGGACGTCGATCAGCGTCGATGGCGGCTGGACCGCACTATAACCAGCATAGAGGGGGCGCGGCCCCCTCACAGCCCCCCAAGGTAATCGCAAAAGGTCCAATCTGTTGGCGAAGAAACGCATCAATCTGGCCCTACAGGGGGGCGGCGCGCATGGCGCCTTTACCTGGGGGGTTCTGGACCGTCTTCTCGAAGAAGAAGATATCGAGATATCTGCGATTTCAGGCACCTCTGCTGGGGCCATGAATGGGGCCGCGCTGAAGTCTGGCTGGATCGAAGGCGGGGCCGAGGGCGCGCGGGCAAAACTGGATTGGCTGTGGTCCAAGCTGGGGGCTGTGCATGATCTGCGGATGGCAACCTGGCTTGCGGGCATGATGCCGGATGCTACGGATTTTTTCCACACAGCGCTCGAGTTTTCACTGCCCTACACCTGGGCGAATACGGTGTCTCAGATGTCATCGCCCTATGCGTTTGGGGCGTTGTATCAAAACCCGTTGCGCTCGATTGCTGATGCATTTGAATTCGAAAAGGTCTGCGCCCAAGAGGGGCCCTGCCTGTATGTCGGGGCGACAAATGTGCGGACGGGGCGGATCAGAGTGTTTTCGGGGGCCGAGGTCTCGGCGGATGTTTTGCTGGCCTCGACCTGTTTGCCGACGCTGTTTAAGGCTGTTGAAATTGACGACGAGAAGACCGGCGAAACCGAGGCCTTTTGGGACGGGGGCTATACCGGGAACCCGGCGCTGTTCCCCTTGTTTGACAAGGACCTGCCGGACGACATCCTGATCGTGAATATTAATCCCCTTGAGCGGGCCGAAGTGCCGGTGACCGCGCAGGAAATTCAGAACCGGATCAATGAAATCAGCTTCAACTCTTCCTTGCTGCGCGAACTGCGGGTGATTTCCTATGCACAGCAGATGCGCCGGGCCTGGGACAGTAATATGGACGGGATGAAGAACATCAATATCCACATGATCGCCGATGATGTTTTGATGAATGAGCTGTCGGTTTCGACGAAGTCGGTGCCCAGCCCGTTTCTTTTGGTGCGCTTGAAACAGGCCGGACGCGCGGCCGCCGAGGCGTTCCTGGAGGGGCACAAATCGGATCTGAATCAACGCAGCAGCGTTAATTTGGACGAGATGTTCCTGTGATCAGTCTTTGACCGGCTGAGAGGGATCCTTGGCATTGGGATAGACCAGCCCCGCCGATATCACCAGCTTGGCCGCGTCCTCGACGCTCATGTCCAGTTCGATCACCTCTTCCTTGGGAATGAACAAAAGAAAACCTGATGTCGGGTTCGGCGTTGTTGGGACAAAGATGCTCATCATTGGCCCGTCAGGGGGGGTACGGCGCGACACCTCGCCTTTGGTTTGGGTGGAGACAAAGCCGATCGCCCAGATCCCCTTGCGGGGGTATTCGATCAGGCAGGCCTTTTCGAACGAGCGTTCCGACTGCGCGAATACAGTTTCAGCAATCTGTTTGGCCCCGGAATAAATCGAGCGGACGACCGGCATCCGGTCCACAAGCGATTCCCCCCAGCGGATCAACGACCGTCCCATCAGGCCTTTGGCGACCCAACCGATGATGATCGTGAAAATCAGGAAAAAGATGATGCCGACGCCGCGCAGATTGATACCGATATAGGGCTCGGGTTTGAACTGTTCGGGCACCAGCGGCAGCACCACGCCATCTACCCAGCCCATCAGGGTCCAGACCAACCAGATCGTCAGACCGACAGGGGCGATCACAACCAACCCGGTCAAGAAGCTGGAGCGCAGCCGGGCGAAAAGACCCGGACGACGGGCCGGAGGTGTGTTTTCATCAAAAGGAGTGGTCATCAGGGTCCATATCGCAACAGGTTCGAGCGATATGTAAGAGCTTTGGACCAGCGCCACAATGGCCCTGCTGTTCAGGGGCCATGTTTATCTGTGTTTAACGATTTCGGTGGCGATTCTGGCGGCAAGCCCCGCGTTATTTAGGACCAATGCAATGTTGGCAGACAGGGAGCGCCCACCCGTCAGGTCGAAAATCCGCCGCAACAGGAAGGGGGTGACCTCTTTGCCCGTGATCCCCAGTTCTGTGGCGTTTTGCGTGGCCTCGTCGATGATAGGGTTCATTTCGGCCGTGGGGATTTCATGGTCGGCCGGGATCGGGTTGGCGATCAATTGCCCCCCCGGAAGCCCCAAAGCCGCCCGCATCAAATGTGCCCGAGCGATGTCTTCGGGCGTATCCATCCTAAGAGGCGCGGCCAGTGGCGACGTGGCTGACCAAAAGGCTGGGAACGCATCCTGACCATAGGCAATCACCGGCACGCCAAGGGTTTCCAGAACCTCTAGTGTTTTCGGGACGTCCAGAATGGCCTTGGCGCCGGCGGCCACAACAGTCACAGGAGTTTGCGCCAGTTCGTGCAGATCGGCAGATATGTCAAAGCTGTGCTCGGCGCCCTTGTGGACCCCACCGATGCCGCCTGTTGCGAATACGTGAATACCCGCCACAGACGCGGCAATCATAGTCGAGGCCACAGTTGTTGCCCCCGTACCGCCCGTCGCCATGCAAGCCGCCAGATCAGCGCGCGACAGCTTGGCGACGTCTTTCGCCTGGGCCAGTTCTTCTAGTTGCGCATCGGTCAGCCCGACATGAAGCGTTCCGTTCAAAACAGCAATCGTGGCCGGGACCGCGCCCATGTCGCTGACCATGCCTTCGACGGCTTTGGCAGTGTCATAGTTTTGCGGCCAGGGCATCCCGTGTGTGATAATCGTGCTTTCCAGCGCAACAACGGGCAGGTTGGATTCCAGCGCGTTTGCAACATCTGGCGAAAAAGTCAGGGGGATCATGCGGGGGGTTCTCCGGAAACATAGGTGGCGGCGGCATTCAGCGCGCGGGACAAGGCATCATGGCCTGTGATGCCGGCACATTCAGCGGCAATATGGGCGGCCATAAACGTGTCGCCGGCGCCGGTGACACGCGTGACCAACACTTGAGGAGGGACAGCGGTCAGAATCCCCTCGGCGGACCCGGCCGAGGCCGTTTTCCCGCCATCAGTTACCAGAACCCGCGCCGCCCCCCGATCCAGAAGCGCTTTGGCAGCCTCGTCAGATGCCGAGAACGGGCGTTGGCACAACAGGCCGGCCTCTTCGAGGTTCACATATAGAACCGCCCTCGGGTGACGCAAGAATGGTAACAATCTCTCGGCTTTTCCGGGGGATGCCGGGGCCACACGCAGATCCGCGCGGGCAAAGGCCGGGTGAACAGCGATCTCTTCGAGCAGGGCAAGTGTCAGGTTGCCGTCCAGCGCAATAAGCCCCTCATAGGGGGTTTGCGCCGATCCCAGACGCCCGTCTGTCAGTGGTGCCAGAATCTTGGCCCCGGCCAGTTCCAACGAATGGGCATCAGCAATCGCGGCGATCAGGCCATTGGCGCCTTCGACGGCCATATATTGATCGGTCGGCAGGTCTTCTGACCGATAGGCCAGGTCCGTGTCTACCCCCAGCCGGTCACAGGCGGCGATCAGCTCTTGCCCCTCGGGGTCACGCCCGATCGTTGTCAGAACCGAGGGACGCAGACCGAACCGCACCAGTGCCATGGCAATGTTCATCGCGACGCCGCCGGGCAGTCGCGTGATCCTCCCCGGCACGTCTGATCCCTGTCGCATCGCGGCCGACGACCGTCCGATCACGTCCCAAAGGACAGAGCCTATGCATAATATATCACTCATCCTTCAGCCTTCGCGCGGATTACTGCAATTGGCAAGCCTGCCTTTTGGTCACGCAAGGATCAGTCGGGGATTGCAAATGTCAGCGCAGCCCAGAGGCTTTCCCATTGTACGTTGTAGCGCTCAGCCCGATCAGGTGCGGGAACCCGCAATACCACCGCATCCACAAGATATTCGTGCCCCGGAAAAACCGGCAGCAGAGCCCGCCCTTGAGCATCCGTTCGGTGCATTGTGGTGCGGACCGTTCCGTCTGGGGCGCGGTCGAACAGCTCGATCTGGGCATCGACCCGCGGTGCGCCCTGATACAGCAGCAATACCGGAAACCCGTTCTGAACATCATCCCGATAAGGATTGGCGAGAGCGATCAGTTCGGTCTCTAACCCCATGTTTTCATCTGTGCCTTTGGCGTGACCGACCCCGATCAGAGCCTTTGAAAATCGGGTATAGACCTCTTTGATCGGGAAATCCGGTAGCCCGCGTTCCTGATGGGCGGTGCGGATGTCTCCCAGATCCTTATGGGCATAGAAGGCCTGAAATTTGTCCCAGGTCTCGTAGGTCAGGGTTGAGGGTTTGGATGCGTATGCCAGAACCACCAGGCCAGGTTTGGTTTTCAGCCCTTGTACGGCGGGAATATCGCCCGGGCGGCCCTCGATGGGGTCACGTTTTCCGCGCAGAAGCTGGTCGAACATCTGAATGCGTCCATCAAACCACCCAAGTTCAATTCCCTCAAAGTTCTGACCGTTTTTCAGAGATGCGGCGATTTCACCTCCCTTTTCGACTTGATACAGCTGTGGTTCGATCCACAATTCGTGCGACCGTACAGGCAGAGCGATCAGGCTTAGGAGCAGGGGCAAAATGCGACAAATGATTTTCATGACGATCAAGCTGGCATGGATGCTGCTGATGTCAAGCATGGTCCAGGCGCACGAGGTGGTTCCTGCGATCGGTAATTTTGAAGTGACCGATCAGCGGCTGAACCTGTCGCTACGCCTGAACGCCGAGGCCTTGCTGGCCGGGATTGATCTGGATGCGCTGAGCGACACCAATGAGGCCGAGCAGGCAGTCGACTATGATACGCTGCGGGCGCTGCCTGCGGCGGCGCTGACCAGGCAGCTGAGGGCAGGGGCCAAGCAGGTGCTGGAGCCAGTGCGGGTTATCGTTGATGGTATTAACGTGCCGTTGCTGCTGACGACTCTCGTGGTGGCGCAGGTACCGTCGGTCGAACTACCACGCGCGACAACGGTTGAATTGACTGCAACCCTGCCTGCGGGGGCGACGACGCTGACCCTGCTATGGCCCGAGGGATACGGAACCTTGGTTCTGCGTCAGAATGGGGTGCAGGCGCCCTATACCGGCACCCTACAGGGCGGAGCACAAACCGAGGCGATCCCCCTGGCGGGGGGCACGGTTCTGACCGGATGGGGGGCCTTTGCTCAGTATATCCCCGTGGGGTTCGATCATATTCTGCCAAAAGGCCTGGACCATATTCTGTTCGTTCTGGGGCTATTTTTCCTGTCCGCCCGTCTTAGTGCGCTGTTGTGGCAAATCTCGGCCTTCACGCTGGCGCATACGGTCACTCTGGCCGCCGGGGCCTTGGGCTGGGTGAATGTCCCTGCCAGTATCGTCGAGCCCTTGATTGCGGCCTCGATCTGTTTTGTCGCCATCGAGAATATCGTGGCACGGGGGTTAACCCCTTGGAGGCCAGTATTGGTTTTCGGATTTGGGCTGTTGCACGGGCTGGGATTCGCCAGTGTCCTGGGGGATTTCGGCCTGCCGGAAAGCCAGTTTATCCCAGCGCTATTAGGATTTAATGTCGGGGTGGAGCTGGGGCAGCTCACTGTGATTGCCTTGGCGTTCCTGGCAGTGGGGGCATGGTTCGGCGCAAGGCCTTGGTATCGCGCGCGGATCGCGGTGCCTGCGTCCTGCGTGATTGCCATGATCGGAGCTTACTGGGTGGTTGAACGCCTGTTCTTTTGAGTATTTTTAGCAAGATGAATGGGGCAGGGCGCGCTCATTTCCGCGAAGGGGTTGCGCAGGTCGGACGATTGGTTTAGTGGAGCCGCACTTAAACCCGCAGGCGGGGTTGGGCCTATGAGGGAGACATCCTCATATGTCCGCCGGTTGAAGCATTCGCTTCTCACCCCCGCTGAGGCAAAACCGGAAAGGAATAAGACATGGCTCTTCCTGAGTTCACCATGCGCCAACTGCTGGAAGCAGGCGTACACTTCGGCCACCAGACCCAACGCTGGAACCCCCGTATGGGCGAGTTCATCTACGGCAGCCGCAACGGTATCCACATCATGGACCTGACACAGACCGTGCCCATGCTGGACGCGGCTCTGAAACTGGTACGTGACACTGTTGCGAAAAACGGCCGTGTGCTGTTCGTTGGCACCAAGCGTCAGGCCGCTGGCCCGATCGCCGAAGCCGCCGAGAAATCGGCTCAGTATTACATGAACCACCGTTGGCTGGGCGGCACGCTGACCAACTGGCAGACCGTTTCGCAGTCGATCAACCGTCTGAAAATGATCGACGAGAAACTGGGCTCGGGCGCAGAAGGCCTGACCAAGAAAGAGCGCCTGAACATGGAGCGTGACCAAGAGAAGCTGCAAGCGTCTCTGGGTGGTATCCGCGACATGGGCGGCGTTCCTGACCTGCTGTTCGTCATCGACGTCAAAAAAGAAGCGCTGGCCATCGCCGAAGCCAAGAAGCTGGGTATCCCGGTTGTGGCTATCGTCGACACCAACTGCTCGCCCGATGGCATCGATTACATCATCCCCGGCAACGACGATGCGGCGCGTGCGATCACGCTGTATTGCGACCTGGTGGCCCGCGCTGCCCTGGACGGTATGACCGCTCAGATGGGTGCTGCTGGTGTTGACCTGGGCGCTCTGGAAGAGACCGTCGAGGAAGCCGTCGAAGGCGCTGACGCCTGATCAAAGCGTCATCAAACTGATACGGGCTGCGGGCATTGTCCGCGCCCGAAGAATTCATTTAATTCGAGGAGAGCCACTATGGCGATCACTGCTGCTCAGGTAAAAGAACTGCGCGAATCCACTGGCGTTGGCATGATGGACGCAAAAAAAGCCCTGGTCGAAAATGACGGCGACATGGAAGCTGCTGTCGACTGGCTGCGCACCAAAGGTCTGGCCAAAGCCGCCAAGAAAGCCGGCCGTACCGCTGCTGAGGGCCTGGTGGCCGTAGCTGTGAACGGTGGCAAAGGTGTTGCCGTCGAAGTGAACTCGGAAACCGATTTTGTTGGCAAGAACGCTGAGTTCCAGGAAATGGTCAGCGGTATCGCGACTGCGGCCCTGGCTGTGAACGATGTTGATGCGCTGAAAGCTGCCGAGATCAACGGCAAAACCGTTGAAACCATCATCACCGACAAAATCGCCACCATCGGCGAAAACATGTCGCTGCGCCGTATGGCCGTGATCGAGGCGAGCACCGTTGTCACCTATGTGCACAACGCTGCCACTGCTGGCATGGGTAAAATCGGCGTTCTGGTTGGCCTGAACGGCGGCGACGAAGCGTTTGGCAAACAGGTTGCCATGCACATCGCTGCTGCAAACCCTGCTGCTCTGGGCGAAGCTGATCTGGATCCGGCCATGGTCGAGAAAGAAAAGCAGGTTCAGATCGAAATCGCACGTGAGTCCGGTAAGCCTGAGAACATCATCGAGAACATGATCAAAGGCCGCATGAAGAAATTCATCGCCGAAAGCACTCTGCTGGGTCAAGCTTTTGTGGTGAACCCGGATCTGACCGTCGAAGCCGCAGCCAAAGAAGCAGGCGCTGAAATCACTGGTTTCGTGCGTCTGGAAGTTGGCGAAGGCATCGAGAAGAAAGAAGAAGACTTCGCTGCCGAAGTCGCGAAGGCCGTTCAAGGCTGATCTTTCTCGCCATTGCGAAAAGCCAAAGAAAACCCCGGGTCCGATGACCTGGGGTTTTTTATTTAGGGGCAGGGCGCCCCTCCATTTCCCCACAAAAAAAGCGGTGCTGCCCAGCCACAGGGCAACACCGCTAAATTCGACCGGCCCCCAGACTAAATGGGGATGAAGAAGGGGGCCGACCTTTGGGGTGCCAGCCTGCGGATGGGAAATACCACCGCAGACCAACGTCCGGAAAATCCGGAAAACAAGTAGAGCCCTGGAAATATCAGAGGTACTTATCCAATGTTCCTTTGGCTAAAGCCACCACTCACGGAACACCTGTAAGTTGCCCTTTTACCTGGCGTTAAGAAAGTAGGGGATTCCCTACCTTTCGCCATCTATCCCTTTGAAAACGACCAAAGTATGGAATTCCATACCCATTTTCGAAGGCATAAAAACTGGGGTACACGTTCAGGTCGAAACGCGGTCAGGCTTCCATGATGAACATCTGGTTTTGCAGCGAAGCCTTGAGAACAGCCTGAGCGGTGGTTTCAACGCTCAGCGATTCCCTGGCCAGCCGCAGATGCTTTTCGACAGTGGCGCTGGTCAGGCCCATCAGCAAAGCGATGTCCTGGGTCGTCTTTCCATCACCAACCCATTCCAGAGCCTCTCGCTGGCGTTTGGTCAATTGGCGACTGGGCCCGGAATAGGGCAGGGTCATGATCTTCAGGTGCGCAACATTGTTAATCACCTGGATATCTTCGCCGTGCCGCATCCAGATCGCGTCCACTTCGTCCTGTGTCAAACCCACCTGGGCCGTCAGGGCAATCGCACCTTTTGAGCGCGGAGATATGGATTTGAAGCTGATGGAGTAACCGGCCATGACATCCATGGAGTGGTTGAAGTCGATCACCTTACGCTCAGCTTCACTCAGAGCGCCGCTCGCCATCATTTTGGGAACGATGTTCCAGCTACACGCGCCTTCGTTCTCTAGCACCCATTTGACCATCGGCGCATGCGAGTACAGACCTTGGCCCATGAACACATCCGTGTAGGCAGTCGAATGATTGGAGAGCACAACATAGTCCTCGGGGTCACCCAGAGAGTTGCCGGAACGATACCTGGTAAACCCATAGAGAAGGCGGTCAAACCCATAGTTCGCCAGCTTACGTGTATGCATATCCCAAAGCTCTTCGATGCTCTGGGTGTTTGTCAGAGCGGTCAGATATTTGGAAAAGGTCACGTGTGGCTCCCTTGCGTTTGATGGGCATCTCAGTGCGATCACGAGAAAACCCCAAAGTTGTGTGAGTGGCAGTTCGTCGCAGTATTAAACGGCGAACAAAAAATTTGTCGAGCAAAGACTGGACCATTCAGTAAAATTATCGGGGAGAAGTCACGTTTACACAATATATATTACATAATACTGATTATGCGATTATTGGATGCGATGCCCAGCCGCATGAACAAGCCTGGCGCCGGCCTCGAAATAGATCCCTTTCGCCCTGGTCAGATGCTCAGAATGATTTTCGACCGGTGCCAGCGGCAAGTTTGACTCTGAGCCTGACAATAACGCCTGCGCGCACGCTGTACCAAACACAGATCCAGGCGAAATTCCGCGGCCGGAATAGCCAAACACGGCATAGCCTCGATCCCCAAGCCTAAGAATCTTTGGGATATAATCCGCAGTCATGCCGATACGACCGGACCAAAAATGTTCGAACGCCTGTCCCGCAAGTTGCGGAAATAGCCGTGCAAGTGCCCGCCGCGCCCAAGTTTCGTGGATGCCCAACCGATCCGGTTGCCCCATCGCCCCCAGAATGAACCGTCCCGCTTTGTCCTTTCGGAACGAAGTCATCACCAACCCGGTGTCCCAACACCCTTGGTTCCCAGGCAAAATGACGTCATGCAAGTGATCCGAAAGCGGCGCCGTCGCAAGTTGAAAAAAATGAACCGGCGTTGTAGGAGCGGCATTCAAGCCTTTGAAGCTATTGTGATAAGCATTTGTTGCCATAAGCAAGGATTTGGCGCGAACCGCACCGATTTCAGTCTCGACCAGCCAGTCCGTATCGCGAGAAACGCGGGTAACGGGCGATTTTTCGTGGATATGCGCGCCTGCTTCTTTCGCGGCGCGCGCAAGCCCTTTTGCATAGGCCAGTGGTTGTACCGTCCCTGCCCGTTTGTCCCACAAGGCGCCAAAGAACTGTTTTGATCCAGTAGTAATTGCCGCGTCATCTGCATCCAGTAAACGCACCGGCGCTTGCCGTGCGGCCTGTTGATCATACCGCATCTTCAGGTTTCGCATCCCTGCAGGCGCATGCGCGCAATGCAGTGTGCCATTACGGACAGGTTCGCATTGGATGTCATGACGCGCGATCAGATCAAAGACCCGGTCGGGCCCGACGGCCAGAGCCGCATTCAGGCGCTCCCCGGCTGTTTGCCCCATCTGTGCGATCACTTGGTCCGGCGGGAGCCATAACCCTGCGTTGGCCAGCCCGACGTTTCGTCCGGACCCACCATGGCCGATGGTCCGGGCCTCCAGCAGGACGACGCTGGCCCCCTGCTCGGCCGCCTCCAAAGCTGCGGCACACCCCGTGTACCCACCACCAATGATGACCAAATCAGCGGTCAAATCCCCTGCGAGAGGTGGCGTAGAGACAGTCTCGGCACAGGTGTCTTCCCAGAGGTTCTTCATGTCGTATGCTCCTGTAAGAAAACGATAATCTTGGGGTGCTTTCATTGCAAGGGCCAGACATGCAAACGGGGACGCTAACGCGCGCCCCCGCCTGTGTTCATGCAGATGATGATCAGAAAAACGCCTGCAAACCTGTCTGAGCTCGGCCCAGAATAAGCGCGTGAACGTCATGCGCGCCTTCATAGGTGTTTACGGTTTCCAGGTTCACCATGTGACGGATGACGCCGAATTCCAGGCTGATCCCGTTGCCGCCATGCATGTCGCGGGACATACGCGCGATATCCAAGGCTTTGCCGCAGTTGTTGCGCTTGACGATTGAAATCATCTCTGGCGCGGCCTGAGCTTCGTCCATCAGTCGTCCCACACGCAGGCTGGCTTGTAGGCCCAGTGCAATTTCGGTCTGCATATCGGCCAGTTTTTTCTGGTACAGCTGTGTTGCCGCCAGAGGCCGTTTGAACTGATGGCGATCCAGCCCGTATTGACGCGAGGCGTGCCAGCAGAACTCGGCAGCGCCAAGGACGCCCCAGCTGATGCCATACCGCGCGCGGTTCAGACAGCCGAACGGCCCTTTCAATCCTTCTACATGTGGCAGCAGGGCGTCTTCTCCGACCTCGACATTGTCCAGTACGATTTCACCAGTGATCGAGGCGCGCAGGCTCATTTTCTTGCCGATCTTCGGCGCGCTTAGGCCCTTCAGTCCCTTCTCCAGCACGAACCCGCGGATTTTACCGCCATGGGCTTCGGATTTTGCCCAAACGACGAACACATCCGCGATGGGGCTGTTCGAGATCCACATTTTTGAACCGTTCAGCACATAGCCGCCTTCGGTTTTCACAGCGCGGGTTTTCATGCCCGCCGGATCCGAGCCCGCATCCGGTTCGGTCAGGCCAAAGCAGCCAATCCATTCACCGCTGGACAATTTAGGAAGATACTTTTTCCGCTGTTCCTCAGTGCCATAGGCGTAGATCGGGTACATCACCAACGACGATTGCACCGACATCATGGACCGATATCCGCTGTCCACGCGTTCAACCTCGCGTGCGACCAATCCATAGGACACATACCCCGCGCCCAACCCGCCGTACTCTTCGGGGATGGTCGTTCCCAGCAGCCCCATTTCCCCCATTTCGCGGAAAATCTCTGGGTCTGTTTCTTCGTTTTGAAATGCCTCAAGAACGCGCGGCTGAAGCTTTTCCTCGCAATAGGCGCGGGCGCTGTCCTGGATCATGCGCTCGTCCTCGGTCAACTGGTCGTCGAAACGGAACGGGTCATCCCAGACAAAGGAAGAAAGGTCGGGGGCATCTTTGGCGCGCAGCTTGGGTGTGTCGGTCATATTAACTATCCGGTCCATTTCATGAGTATTCTGTGTATTTCGATTAACAATATCTTGCAAAACCCGCCTAAAACAGCAAATGTTTCGCATCAATATATGAGGTTTACGAATACATGATTGCGCCGCGAAGGTTTCTGCCCTCGATCGCGTCTCTTAGGGCGTTAGAGGCGTTGGATCGTCTGGGTACAGCGACCGCTGTCGCAGAAGAGCTGAGCCAAACCCAAAGCGCGGTCAGTCGGCAGATTCAGGCGCTTGAAACCCAACTGGGCACGGCGCTAATTATCCGGGAGCGCAAGAAAATGCGCCTGACCTCGGCGGCTCAGGACTATGTGGCTGAGATCCGCGTCGCGCTTGAGCAAATATCTCAGGCGTCACTGAAACTTCAGGTAAACCCTGACGGAGGGAGCCTGAACCTCGCGATACTTCCGACGTTTGGGATGCGCTGGTTGGTGCCGCGTCTGGCTGAGTTCGCCCAGCAGCATCCAGAGGTAACGATCAACATGTCCACGCGCCTCACACGGTTTAACTTCACCGAAGAAGCCTTTGATGCAGCCATACATTATGGCATTCCAGACTGGCCTGAGGCCGACCATCTTAGGCTTCTTGAGGAGCAGGTTCTACCAGTATGTGCGCCCGGTTTTCTGGCCAATGACACGATCGCGCATCCGCGTGATTTGCTGGAGTATCCTCTCTTGCAGATCCAGACCCGCCCGCAGGCCTGGTCGCAGTGGTTCAGCTCGTATGGGGTCCAGGATCAGGGTCTTACGGGGACGATCTATGATCAGTTTTCGACCATCACGCAGGCGGCTGTCCACGGTTTGGGGATCGCATTGTTGCCGGACTATCTGGCACAGCAAGACTTGCAGTCCGGGCGATTGGTGGCGGCCTATGGGACAGCGACACGATCGCTTGGTAGCTACTATCTGGTTTGGCCACAAAAGAAGAGCCGAAACAAATCGCTAAAGAAATTCCGCGACTGGCTGGCCTCTCAGGTCGAACTGGAGGACGGCCTGCCGCGGTAAGATATGTCAAAATCGCATGAGGATGTGAACGCCCCTACCCCAGCGCGTAGCCCGCACCGCGGACCGTGCGAAGCGGGTCGGCACCGCCAAAGCGCGTCAGTGCCTTGCGCAGCCGCCCGATATGAACGTCCACGGTGCGCGTATCCACATAGATATCACGCCCCCAGACACGATCCAAA
Organism: Thalassovita sp.; assembly: GCA_029212905.1. GTDB lineage: Bacteria > Pseudomonadota > Alphaproteobacteria > Rhodobacterales > Rhodobacteraceae > Thalassobius. The sequence goes on along the minus strand of JARGPB010000001.1, from coordinate 100,239 downwards.
AGCTGCTCTCTCGACCAGACACGTCCGGGTTTTTCCATAAAGGTAGAGAGCAAGCGGAACTCTGTCGGACCCAGTTTCAGCTCGTCACCCGAGCGCGTGACGCGGTGGGTTTCGGCGTCCAGAATGATGTCTTCGTATTCCAGCCTCTCACCCACCGTAGCCGGCCGTGTCCGGCGCAGCTGAGCGCGGACGCGAGCCATCAGTTCGATCACGGAATAGGGTTTGACAACATAGTCATCAGCCCCAGTTTCCAGACCCCGCACCTTGTCCACTTCCTCGGACCGGGCTGACAGCATCAGAACCGGAATGGCGCGGGTTTCATTGCGGGTTTTCAGGCGGCGGCAGACCTCGATCCCCGACACATTGGGCAGCATCCAGTCCAGCACGATGATGTCGGGCGTTTCTTCCTCGACCATCAGCAGGCCTTCTTCGCCATTTTCAGCCTTCACCACGCGAAATCCTTCGGCCTCCAGGTTATAGGCCAGGACTTCGCGCTGCGCGGGCTCGTCTTCGACGATCAGAACGGTGGGTTGCGGTTGGGCGGACATTGGAAAGGTTCCTTAAACGTTGCCCAGCTCGGCATTTACCGATGTGTGGTCGCTTTTGGGGCGGGTATCGTCGGGGGTTTTGCCGCTCACCAGATAGACAACCTGTTCGGCGATCGAGGTGACGTGGTCCCCCATCCGTTCGGTGTTTTTGGCGATGAAATGCAGGTGCATGCAGGATGTGATGTTGCGCGGGTCTTCCATCATAAAGGTCAGGAATTCGCGGAACAGCGCATTGTACATCTGATCCACGTCCTGATCGCGATGGATTACATCCATCGCCAGCTCGGCGTCGCGGCGGATATAGGCGTCCAATGCGTCCTTCAGCATCAGCTGAACCTCGCGGGCCATACGGCGCAGCGCAGCCTGAGAGCCGTTGATCGGGCTCATCTGCACCAGAACCCCGGTCCGTTTGGCCATGTTTTTCGCATAGTCGCCAATCCGCTCCAGATTGCCCGAGATTTTCATCACGGTCAGAATGACGCGCAGGTCAACCGCGGTGGGCGACCGCAGGGCGATAAGCTTGGCGCAGTTCTCGTTGATCAGCTCTTCGAGCGCATCAATCGCCGAGTCGCTTGACCGGACGCGCTCGGCCATATCCTCGTCGCGGTCTTCCAGCGATTGAGCAGCGTCCAGAATGGCAGCCTCGACCAGACCGCCCATTTTCATGATCTGGGTCTGGATGCCTTCGAGATCACGGTCAAAGGCAGACACGATGTGTTTATCAGACATGATTTGTCTCCTTACCCGATCCGGCCGGTGATGTAGCTTTCGGTGCGCGGATCAATGGGGTTGGTGAAGATTTGTGTTGTGTCACCGAATTCGACCAGATTCCCAAGGTGGAAAAAGGCAGTTTTCTGGCTGACACGCGCGGCCTGCTGCATCGAGTGGGTCACAATCACCACCGAGAAATTCGAGCGCAGCTCGTCAATCAGTTCCTCGACCTGTGCGGTCGCAATCGGATCCAAGGCCGAGCACGGCTCGTCCATCAGCAGAACCTCGGGCTCGGTGGCGACAGCGCGCGCAATGCACAAACGCTGTTGCTGACCGCCCGACAGGCCGGTGCCGGGGGCGTCCAGGCGGTCTTTGACCTCGTCCCAGATTGCGCCACGGCGCAGGGATTTTTCGACGATCTCGTCCAGTTCCGCCTTGCTACGGGCCAGGCCGTGGATACGCGGACCGTAAGCCACGTTGTCATAGATCGACTTGGGGAACGGGTTGGGTTTCTGGAACACCATGCCGACCTTGGCGCGCAGCTGCACCGGGTCGACCTTGGGGTCATAGATGTCTTCGTTGTCCAGCAGGATGTCGCCCTCGACCCGGCAGATGTCGATTGTATCGTTCATCCGGTTCAGGCAGCGCAGGAAAGTGGATTTGCCACAGCCCGACGGGCCGATAAAGGCGGTCACGGTCTTGTCCAACAGATCCACGGACACGTCTTTGATGGCGTGTGTGTCGCCGTAATAGACCTGTACGTCTTTGGCTGCGATCTTCGTAGATTTCTGGTCCACAGTATTCTCCAGACTTGGTGCGTCGTACATGGTTTGCCTCTCTCGATTACCAGCGGCGCTCAAAGCGGCGGCGCAGGATCACGGCGATGGTGTTCATGGTGATCAGGAAAACGAGCAGGATGATGATACCACCCCAGGCGCGTTCATAGAATGCAGGATCAGCCCGTTTGGCCCATTCGTAAATCTGGGCCGGCATGGCCGAGTTCGGAGACATCAGCCCTTCGGTAATGCCACCGGGGGCGTTCGAAGCGATAAACCCGATCATCCCGATCAACAGCAGCGGGGCAGTTTCGCCCAAAGCCTGAGCCAGACCGATAATGGTCCCTGTCAGAATCCCCGGAGCAGCCAGCGGTAGAACGTGGTGGAACACCGCCTGCATTTTACTGGCGCCAATCCCCAGTGCTGCGTCACGAATGGACGGCGGCACCGATTTCAGCGAGGCGCGGGTCGAGATGATGATCGTCGGCAAGGTCATCAGCGTCAGCACCAGACCACCAACCAGCGGCGCAGATTGCGGCAGGTGCATGTAGTTGATGAACACCGCCAGACCCAGGATACCGAACACGATGGACGGCACAGCCGCCAGGTTCGAGATATTCACCTCGATGATGTCCGTGATCCAGTTCTTGGGCGCGAATTCTTCCAGATAGATCGACGCGGCAACACCAATGGGCAACGCCAGCGCCAGCACAACCAGCATCATAAAGAAGCTGCCCGCCATGGCGACCCCGATCCCTGCGGCCTCGGGCCGTTGGTCCGAAGCATCAGCGCCAAGAATGAAATTGATGTTGAACCGCTTTTTCAACACGCCGGCCTCTTTCAGCTGATCCACAAAGTCCAGCTGTGCGACGTTGATGTTCTTGTCATTTTCGATGCTGGCGCGACTGACACGGCCCTTCAGATAGCCGTCCACGCGGGAGCTGGCGAGAAAGGTAAACTCGACCGTTTTCCCGATCTGATCAGGTTTGGCCAGCACATAGTTCCGCAAATCCGCCGCAGCCGATTTAGACAAGAGCTTTGCCTGATCTTTGGTTTTCAGTTTGGTCTCGATGCCCGTTTCGGTGACAACCTGACCAAAGGCGTTCTTGATCAGCGGCGTATACCCGAAGGTTGTAACCTTTTTCAGGTCCTCCAGATTGCGCGTGCCTTTCTTGTCCAGTTTGGCCTCTAGCAGCTCAACCTTGAGCGTGATGAAGGTCTGCTGAAAAGCGCCTGTGCCGTTGCTTAGGATCGTGCCCATCAGCAGCAAAAGCATTGCCAGGCCGACGCCGATGGCGGCCATGCCGTACATCTTGAACCGGGTTTCGGCGGCGTTGCGCTTTTTGGTATGCGCGTCCGGCGTCAGCAGGGATGTGGTTGCGTCGGTCATTCGTACTGCTCCCGGTATTTGCGCACGATATAGAGGGCCAGAACATTCAGCCCCAGTGTCAGAACGAAAAGGGTCAGGCCAAGGGCAAAGGCCACCAGCGTTTCAGGGCTGGAGAAATCGCCGTCACCTGTCAGCTGGCTAACGATCCGCGTTGTAATGGTCGTCATGCTTTCCAGCGGGTTGGCCGAGAATTTGGCAATGGCCCCTGCCCCCATGACCACGATCATGGTTTCCCCAATGGCGCGCGACGCGGCCAGAAGGATGGCGCCGACGATACCCGGCAACGCGGCGGGGATAACGACTTGGCGGATGGTTTCAGATTGGGTGGCACCCAGGCCCAAACTTCCGTCACGCATGGACTGCGGAACGGCGTTAATGATGTCGTCGGACAGCGACGAAACAAAGGGGATCAGCATGATGCCCATCACGACGCCGGCGGTCAGAACCGATGTGGCGCCCTTCATCCAGTCCACGCCGAATGCCCCACCCTCGCCAAAGCCGGCCAGCAGCAGCGGACCGACAGTCAGCAGCGCGAACAGGCCGTAAACGATGGTCGGGATACCGGCCAGAATTTCCAGCAGCGGCTTGGCAAAGCTACGGGTCCGGGGACCTGCATATTCAGACAGGTAGATTGCTGCGAACAGGCCCACCGGCACAGCCACGGCCAGTGCGATCAAGGAAATATAGAACGTGCCCCACAAAAGCGGCAGGATCGACAACTCCGAGTCTCCGCGGAAGTTAGGCGCCCAGGTCGTTCCAAAGAAGAAGTCGGTCCAGTCATGCAGATCGAAGAAGTTCACCGTCTCGAACAGCATCGACAGAACAATCCCGACAGTCGTCAGGATCGCCAACGAAGCAGCCCCGACCAGCAGCACCATAATCGCGTTTTCGACCGTGTTGCGGGCGCGGAAATCCTTGTTGGTTTTCCAAACCGCCCAGGCAAATCCCAGCGCGGCAATGACCAAGACGACGAATGTCATATACTGGTTTCCGGCAGCACTCATGGCGCGGTATTTCTGCGCGGCGCGCAGAACCTCGGGGCGGACATCCGACCCCAGCGCGACGCCGATTTCGCCCAGACGCCCACGCACATCATTCAACGAGGCACGCAGATCGCGCGTCTCTTGCTCGCTCATGGCGCCCATCTTGACGGCTGTATCCAGCCCGTCGGCCACGCGGCGCACATCCGACATCGTCAGATCCAGCGTCGAACCTTCGGCAAGCAAATGTTGAGGGATCACATTCGAAACAGTCTGGTCCACGACGACGGGCTGCACGAATACCCAGATTGCCATCACCAAAAGCGACGGAACCGCCGTGAAAATCACAGCGTTCGTACCATAGTATTTAGGCAAGGAATGCAAAGACCGGCTGTCACCGCCGGCAGATTTCATAGCGCGGGATCGGCTAAAGAAAAAACCGACAACCGACATCGCCAGAACGATCAGGAGAAGCCAGAAAACAGGCATGTCCGCTCCGAAATTTAGGGGTTTGCCACAGGGGCGAAAGGTGGAAAGAGCGACCTGCGCCGCTCTTTCCGAAGGGTCTTACATGTTCGAACCCATGGTGGCTTCGTCAGCCACAGCGGCCTGAGTTTTGGCCAGCTCGGGGTCCGACACCAGGCCGTATTCAGCCAGAGGGCCATCGGGACCTGCGATTTCGTCAGCAACGAAGAATTCAGCGTATTCTTTGATGCCAGGGATCACGCCGATGTGGGCCTTCTTGATGTAGAAGTACAGCGGACGCGAGACAGGGTATTCGCCGGTCGCGATCGATTCAGTCGAGGGAACGATACCGGACATGGTTGCAACCTGCAGCTTGTCGGTGTTGTTCTCGTAGAAGGCCAGGCCGAAGACGCCGATGCCATCTTTGTTGCTGTCGATGCGAGCCAGGGTCTCGGTGTAGTCGCCGTCGATGTCGACCGACACGCCGTCAGTACGCAGCGAGATACAGGCTTTCTCAGCGGCTTTCTTTTGCTTCTTGGCGGTGTCGCCTTCGGCAGCGGCCAGCAGGTGCTCGAATGCGCCGGTGGCTTCGCAGCCCGCCAGGATCACTTTGTCTTCGAACACTTCACGGGTGCCGTGTTTGGTGCCGGGGATGAAAGCCTGGATCGGCTGGGCGGGGAACGCGGGGTTCACGTCGGCCCAGGTTTTGTTCGGGTTGGCAACCATTTTACCGTCAACCATGATGGTGTCGGACAGGGCCAGGTACCAATCGGTGGGGGTGAAAGCAAAGTCTTTGCCGTTGATGTCAGACGCGAACACGATGCCATCATAGCCGATGCGGACTTCGATGATGTCGGTCACGCCGTTTTCGGCACATTTCTTGATTTCTTTGTCTTTGATTTTGCGCGACGCGTTTGCAACGTCGATGGTGTTTTCGCCAACACCTTCACAGAAGCGCTTCAGGCCAGCCGACGAACCGCCAGATTCAACAACGGGGGTCGGGAAGTCGAAGTTTTCGCCAAAGGCTTCGGCAACGATCGAAGCATAGGGCAGAACGGTGGAAGAACCAGCAACCTGCACCTGATCACGGGCAGCAGCAGCGGTGGCGGAAACAGCAGCGATCGCCAGGGTCGAGGCGGTCAGTTTCACGAAGGACATAGGGAAACTCCTGATTTCGATTGAGGGTCGCTCGTTTCGGCGACCTCTGTGGCGCGTGATATGTGTCGTTTGACAACCTTTTGTGACGCCAATGTAACAAGCGTATGACACTGCGCCTTTCTGGGGTTGTGAGCTGTTACATTTCAGGAATTTTTTCTGGATCAGCTACTTTGGGTAGTTCATGGCGCTCGGAATATCCTCAGAAGAGTGAATTTTGGCCCAATCTGGCCCAAAGAGATTCGCGGGGGATTCGTGTCTCAGAGCGGCAGAATAATGGTAAAGCAACTGCCCTCACCCAGGGCGCTCTCGATCTTTAGGCGGCCGCGATGTCGGTTGATGATGTGCTTCACAATGGCCAGGCCCAACCCCGTCCCGCCCATCTCGCGCGAGCGGTGGCTGTCCACGCGGTAAAACCTTTCGGTCAGGCGCGGGATATGAATGGGATCAATTCCTGGCCCTGCATCCCGAACCTGAACGCGCACAGCGGGCGCGCGCAACGCAGGATCGCGCTCCATCACGGACAAAGACAGGCTGACTTTGCCATCCGCGCCGCCATATTTAATGGCGTTCTCGGTCAAGTTGGTCAGCACCTGACGGATCTGATCCGAATCCGCAGGGATCAAAACCGGAGCCGCAGGTAAATCGGACCGCATGGTCACATTGCCCTTTTCGGCAAGCGGCGACAGATTGCGGATGACCGAACCCATCAAATCCCCTAGGTTCACGGTCTCGCCGGGACGAATGCGTTCTTGGGATTCGACCTGAGACAACGACAGCAAATCGCGGACCAGCCGATTCATACGCCCCGCCTCGTTTGACATGATGCTCAGGAAACGCTCGCGGGCGACTTCGTCGTTTTTGGCGGGACCTTGCAGGGTCTCGATGAACCCCAGCAATGCGGTCAGCGGGGTGCGCAGCTCGTGGCTGACATTTGCAACAAAATCGCGGCGCATTTGTTCCGCAGTTTCAAGATGCGTAACGTCCAGAAAGGTCACCAAAACCCCCGTCCGGTCGCCGTGACGAATATGGCCGCAATGCACCTTATAGGTCATGTCGTTCCGGCCCTGCGTGGTCAAATAGCGCGTGGTTCGCGGCTTGCCCGAGGCACGACAGGAATCAATCGCATCCAGCACCGAAGGCTGGCGCAACACAGTCAGCAAATGGCTGTCAGCCAGATTCTCGGTCTCCAGCAGCTTTTGCGCCAGCGCGTTCCCGTCAATAATGCGCTCTCCTGCGGCGATCATCAGGGCGGGCATCGGAATGGCGGCCAGTGTGTCCTGGATCAACGTTTCGGTCATATAGAGCCCCTGCCCTGAGAGTGATTATGCAACGGGTGTCAGGCCATCGCGGAAACGGCGCATGTTGTCTTGGTAATGCACGGCGCTCATGGTGAGGCCCGCAATGGCCGTAACATCCAGCGTGCGCACCACTTTGCCCGGAGCCCCCATGACAAGGCTGCCATCGGGGATTTCCTTGTTTTCAGTGATCAAGGCCCCTGCCCCAATCAGGCAATTTTTGCCGATCTTGGCACCGTTCAACACCGTCGCGCCCATCCCGATCAGCGAGTTATCCCCGATCGTGCAGCCATGTAGCATCGCCTTGTGACCGATGGTGCAATTCACGCCAATCGTCAGGGGGAACCCCTTATCCGTATGCATCACCGTGCTTTCCTGAACGTTAGAACCCGCGCCGATGTGGATCAGTTCGTTATCACCTCGCAGGGTGCAGCCAAACCAGACCGAGCTCCCACTGTCCAGCCGCACCTGTCCGATGACATTGGCGTCCGGGGCAACCCAGAAATCACCATCCTCGGGCGTCTGCGGTGAGTGGCCGTCCAAAGCATACAAAGTCATTGCAAGTCCTCGAATTCAGTTTGCAGTTTGCGCACATGTTGCACCAAAGCGGGCTGCTGCACACGTCGCAGCCGTGTGGCTTCGACGATAGTCTTCAGCTCGGCGGCGGTATTGTCCAGATCGTCGTTGATCAGAACGTGATCATAGCTGTCCCAATGGCTGATTTCGTCCCAGCTTTTGGCCATCCGTTTTGCGATGACCTCGGCACTGTCCTGGCCGCGCGACACCAGACGTCGATGCAATTCAGTGATCGAGGGCGGCAGGATAAAGATCGACAGCGTATGCGCGCCCAGGGACGAGTTGCGGATCTGTTGCGCGCCCTGCCAGTCGATATCAAACAGCACGTCCTGACCGCCGTCGATCGCGGCCTGGACCGGCGCCTTGGGCGAGCCATAGTAATTCCCAAAGACCCGCGCATGTTCCAGCATCCCGTCCTGATCCACGGACCCACGAAACGCATCCTGTGTCATGAAATGATAGTGCTGGCCATCGACCTCGCCGGGGCGCGGATCGCGGGTGGTCGCAGAGACCGAAAACTTGATCTCGGGGTCCCAGTCGCGCAAACGGCCGGTCAATGTCGATTTTCCTGCCCCAGACGGGGACGACAGAATGATCAAAAGACCACGACGATTCATAGGGTTACTCCACGTTTTGTACTTGTTCGCGCATTTGGTCGATGACGGTTTTCAGCTCCAGCCCGACGCGCGTCAGGTCGGTATGTTGCGACTTGGCGCACAGGGTGTTGGCCTCGCGGTTGAACTCTTGCATCAGGAAGTCCAGCTTGCGGCCAACGGGGCCGTCTTGCGCCATCAAGTCGCGTGCAGCGGCGACATGGGCCGTCAGGCGGTCCAGCTCTTCGGTGACGTCGGATTTCACCGCGATCAGTGCCAGTTCCTGCGCGATGCGCTGCTCGTCCGTGTCGGCATAATTCTGCAAAACCTTGTCCAGCCCTGCGCGCAAGCTGCGTTCCATATCGTCCTTGCGGGTCTCAATCACCGCAGTGGCCTGGCTGGTCAGTGTGTCGATTTGATCAATTTGGCGCATCAGGATTTCGTCTAACGCACGCCCTTCGGCAGCGCGCATTTCCAAAAACTGCACCACGATTGCGTCAAAATCGGCCAACAAGACAGCACGCAACGCGGCTGAGTCATCCGGCGTTGTACGCATTTCCATGACGCCCCGGATTGCCAGCACGTCCGCCGCGCTGGCGGGGGTCAGCGATACTCCGGCCTGCATGGCTGTTTCTTCGATTTGACGCATCCCCTCAAGCACCGAGGACAAGACGCCCGCATTCAACGTCAGGGCGCCCGCGCCCTCTTCGCGGGTCAGTTTCAGCGAGAGCGAGACACTGCCACGGCCCAGTCTTTTGCCCAGAACACCGCGCAGCGCCGTTTCCAGCCCCTCGATCCAGTCGGGCACACGCAGGCGCAGATCCAGCCCCTTCGCGTTGACCGAGCGCAGCTCCCATGTCCAGCTGAAGGGCGAGTGTTCGGCGGTCCCCGAGGCAAATCCGGTCATCGACTTGATCAAGCTCATCTCCTCTGATTGCTGGCCAAGCCCTAAGCTATTTTGCCCATGCGGGGCAAGGTGCGCATCAAGAGGTTAACCATTTGAAGCGATTTCATAAGCAATTTTCGATAACTCATGGCATATTAACACTTGGGTAACCTTTGACGTTGAAGCTTCGTTAACAAACGGTTTCACGGTCAAGGTGGGCGATGAAAACGTGGGTGAGAATGATGTTTTTCGGTGGTCAAAAGGACAACAAGATCGTTGAGATCGGTCAGAATCTGATGCAAAACAGATTTCCCGAAATTGCCGAAGTAGACGCATATTGGACGGCGTTGAAAGGGTCGAGGCTGGTGCCCGGACGTCTGGAAATCGACCCGCGCGGGATCGAAGGCGCGCTCAGCCATGTGTTCCTTCTAGAGCGTATTGCCCCAGGTATCGCACGGATACGTCTGGCGGGATCGCACCTGAACGACATGATGGGCATGGAGGTGCGCGGGATGCCGTTTTCCGCGCTTCTGGCTCCGCAAGATCGAAATCGCTTTGCCGAACATCTGGAGCAGGTCTTTACCGCCCCCGCAAAAATGGTGGCCGATCTGAGCGCCGAGCGCGCATTGGGAAAACCGCGTTGCGAGGCGCGTCTTCTGGTGTTGCCGCTGACGGATGGGGAAAACCGGATCACCCGCGCCTTGGGCTGTCTGTCGACCCATGGAACAATCGGGCGCGCGCCTCGGCGGTTTATGATGCAGGCGCAACAGTTACGCCCCCTGACCGGAGCCGTACCCCTGCCCCGCGCCACGCAGCAAGTTTATGGATTCACAGAGGCGCCGCAACCGTTTGATCGGCCAGATCAGCGGCGGGCGGATGGGGCTGGGCCGCGCCCCTATTTGCGGTTGGTAAAAACCGACGACTGAGCCGCCTGCGGTAAAGTCAGAATTTGAGTATTTTCAGCAAGATGAAACGAAAAAGGCGCCCCATATCGGAGCGCCTTTGAGATTTAGAGGGTCTGCTGTTTAGACCGCGAGCGCTTGTTTGCTGTCCCGCATCGCCGAGAGCTCTTCGGCAACCAGGAAGGCCAGCTCCAGCGACTGTGACGCGTTCAGGCGCGGGTCGCAGGCGGTGTGATACCGCGCGCTGAGGTCTTCTTCGGTGACGGCGCGGACGCCGCCGGTGCATTCGGTCACGTCCTGGCCGGTCATTTCGAAATGCACGCCGCCGGGGATGGTGCCTTCGGCGCGGTGGATGGCGAAGAATTCCTGAACCTCGCGCAGGACCGATTCAAACGGACGGGTCTTATATCCTGTGGCCGATTTGATCGTGTTCCCGTGCATTGGGTCGCAGGACCAGACGACGTTGGCGCCTTCTTCTTGGACGGCTTTGATCAGGCGCGGCAGGTTATCGCCGACCTTGCCAGCCCCGAAACGTGCGATCAGGGTCAGGCGCCCCTCTTCGTTTTCGGGGTTCAGTTTTTGCATCAGAACCTTGAGGTCCTCGGCGGTGGTGGTGGGGCCGCATTTCAGACCGATCGGGTTTTGCACACCGCTGAGGAATTCCACATGGGCACCGTCGGGCTGACGGGTGCGATCACCGATCCACAGCATGTGACCCGAGCCGGCCAGCCATTTGCCCGAGGTCGAGTCCAAGCGGGTCAGTGCCTCTTCGTATTCCAGCAGCAGGGCCTCGTGCGAGGTGTAGAAGCTGACGGTTTGCAGCGCCTGTGTGCGCGTGCTGTCAACGCCTGCGGCCTTCATGAAGTCCAGCGTGTCCGAGATCCGGGTGGCCATTTCACGGTATTTGGCAGCCTTTTCGCCTTCGGTGAAGCCAAGGGTCCACTGATGAACCTGATGCACATCTGCATACCCCCCGGTCGAGAAGGCGCGCAGCAGGTTCAGCGTCGCCGCCGACTGAGTGTAGGCTTGCAGCATTTTGGCGGGATCGGGGATACGGGCGCCTTCGTTGAAGTCCAGCTCGTTAATGATGTCGCCGCGGTAGCTGGGCAGCTCCAGCCCGTTCACGGTTTCCGTGGGGGCGCTGCGCGGTTTCGCGAATTGACCCGCCATACGGCCCACTTTGACCACGGGCACCTTGGCGCCGAAGGTCAGGACCATCGCCATTTGCAGCATGACCTTGAACGTGTCGCGGATCGCATTGGCGCTGAATTGCTCAAAGCTCTCGGCGCAATCGCCACCTTGCAACAAGAAGGCCTCGCCGCGCGAAGCAGCGCCCAGGGCTTTCTTCAGTTTGCGCGCCTCGCCAGCAAAGACCAGAGGCGGATAGTTGGACAGCTGTGCCTCGACGGCGTTCAGGGCTGCCTGATCCGTATAGTCGGGCATCTGAACCCTGGGCTTGGCGCGCCAATTGGTTTTTTGCCACTCACTCATCGTTCCACTCCGGTTTGGTGCTAAATTTTGTCGCTCTTCTATACAGAAGGGCAATCCCGTGCGCCATAAAGAATTGCCCAATTGTTTTGCGACATTGGCACGAGGTGTTCGGTGGGTCTTGAACGGTTGAGATAAAGGTGATGAAGTGCCGGGCAGACTTAGGAAAGGTCCCCTATGGACGAAGATCGCCAGACCGTGGATGTGGAGCCGCACAGCGAAAAACCGCGTCGCTTTGTGTTTGTTTTGCTACCCAATTTCTCTTTGCTGAGCTTTGCCTCGGCGCTGGACAGTCTGAGGATTGCGAACCGGATGGCTGGGCGCGAGCTGTACAGTTGGATGTTGATCGGTGAAGGCGGCGAAACGGTGCTTTGTTCTGCCGGGACCGAGTTCAAGCTGGACGGTGATCTGTGCGAGTTGACCCGAGACGACACTGTCCTGATCTGTGGCGGCATTAACGTAAAATCGTCGGTCACGAAAAGATTGCTGTCCTGGATGCGCCGCGAAGCCCGGCGGGGACTGTTGATGGGGGGGCTGTGTACCGCCACATTCGCACTGGCCAAAGCGGGGCTGCTGGATGGCAAACGCGCCACGATTCATTGGGAAAACCACGATAGTTTCCTAGAGGAGTTCGACGAAGTGGATCTGACCAAGTCAGTCTTTGTGATAGACGGGAACAGGTTCAGCACAGCCGGCGGCACGTCCTCGATTGATCTGATGCTGAACTTTATCGCTGCAGACTATGGCGAAGAACTGGCCAATGGTGTTGCGGATCAACAGATTTACAATTCAATCCGAACGGATCGCGATGCGCAGCGGCTGTCCACGCCCACGCGGATCGGTGTGCGTCACCCCAAACTGTCCCAGGTCATCCAGAAGATGGAGGCCAATATCGAGGACCCGATCAGCCCCGCAATTCTGGCGACACAGGTGGGCATGTCCACGCGCCAGCTGGAGCGCCTGTTCCGCAGGTATCTGAACCGCTCTCCTAAACGATATTACATGGAGCTGCGTCTGCAAAAGGCGCGCAACCTGTTGATGCAAACGGATATGAGCGTGATCAACGTCGCCTTGGCCTGTGGATTCGCCAGCCCTTCGCATTTTTCGAAATGCTACCGGGCACATTATGACACGACTCCGTATCGCGAACGCGGCAGCCACGCAGCGCGCCCCGCGACATAGCGCAACAGGCTGCATTACCCGACGAAACGCCCAGGCGTCAGTTCGGGAATGGCGTCGCAAAGCCGTGCGCAATAGTCGGTTTTCACCCGTTTTCGCGGCCAGACGCCCTGTTGGACCAACTGATCAAATAATGAAGTCACCCCATTGGGAAGCACATAAAAAAACCTTGGGCGAAAGATACTTTTCTTTTCGAAAAACGGGGGATAGGCTCCGAAGCGGACCTACTGTTCCAACCTGGGAGTATGATATGAAGAAATTTTTGATGGCCACCGCCGCGACCGCCCTAATGGCTGGCGCTGCACTGGCAGGAAGCCACGGCAACGAAGTGAAACTGGGCGTGATTCTGGGCTTCACCGGCCCGATTGAATCGCTGACCCCTGCGATGGCTGCGGGTGCCGAGATGGCCATGACCGAAGTCACCGCTAGCGGCAAGCTGATGGGCGGCGCGAAAGTCACCCCCGTACGCGCCGATTCGACCTGTGTTGACGCCGGCGCGGCGACTGCTGCGGCGGAACGTCTGATCACCTCGGACGGGGTCAAGGGCATCATGGGTGCGGATTGCTCGGGTGTGACCGGTGCGGTTCTGGCTAACGTTGCTGTACCCAATGGTATCGTGATGATTTCGCCCTCGGCCACGTCGCCTGCCCTGTCGGCAGCCGAAGACAATGGCCTGTTCTTCCGTACTTCGCCGTCGGATGCCCGTCAGGGTCAGGTTCTGGCCGAAGTGCTGATGGAAAAAGGCATCAAATCGGTCGCTGTGACCTATACCAACAATGACTACGGCAAGGGTCTGGCGGATGCATTCAGCTCGGCTTTTGTTGCAGCTGGCGGCAGCGTCACGGCAACCGCCGCGCATGAAGACGGCAAAGCGGATTATTCGGCCGAAGTGGGCGCTCTGGCGTCGGCAGGTGGCGATGCGCTGGTTGTTGCGGGCTATGTTGACCAAGGCGGTCCCGGCATGATCCGCGCCTCGCTGGATTCGGGTGCGTTTGATATGTTCGTACTGCCCGATGGTATGATCGGTTCGGCCCTGGAAGAGGCGTTCGGCTCGGAAATCGAGGGTTCGGTCGGCACTGTGCCGGGCACCGAGAGCGAAGGCGCTGGCATGATGGCCAAGATGATCGAAGCCGCAGCCATCGAAGGCGGTGACGGCCCCTATGTCGGCGAAAGCTATGACGCAGCGGCGCTGATCATGCTGGCCATGCAGGCGGCGGGCTCGACCGAGGCTGGCGATTACAAGACCAAGATCATGGATGTGGCCAACGCGCCGGGTGAGAAAATCTATCCCGGTGAGCTGGGCAAAGCGCTGGAAATCATCGCCGGTGGCGGTGAGGTGGACTATGTCGGCGCAACTGCGGTTGAACTGATCGGCCCCGGCGAAGCAGCTGGCGGATACCGCGAGCTGGAAGTCAAAGGCGGCAAGCTGACTACCGTCAAATACCGCTAAGTCACGATTCTTGACACTGAACAGCCCGGCCCCGTGCCGGGCTGTTTCCATAAAACAGCGTGAAATACGCACACAGACGGGGGATGCCTATGATTGTCGTCGAAGACGTTCATAAGCACTTTGGAGGGTTCCATGCCGTTGACGGCGCGACCCTGCGAATTGAAACTGGATCGATCACGGGGCTGATTGGCCCGAACGGCGCCGGTAAAACCACATTGTTCAACGTGATTGCAGGCGTGCTGCCGCCGACATCTGGCCGCGTCATCATGGATGGCGAGGATATAACCGGATTGCCGCCGCATGCCCTGTTTCACAAAGGGCTGTTGCGGACGTTTCAGATCGCGCATGAATTCGGATCAATGACCTGCCGGGAAAATCTGATGATGGTGCCAGGCGGGCAATCAGGCGAAACCCTCTGGAACACCTGGTTCGGACGCAAGCGCATCGCCGACGAAGAGCGCGCCCTGCGCGCCAAGGCCGATGAGGTTCTGGAATTCCTGACAATCGAGCATATCGCAGACCTGAAAGCGGGCGAAGTCTCGGGCGGGCAGAAAAAACTGCTGGAACTGGGCCGCACCATGATGGTGGATGCAAAGATCGTGTTTCTGGACGAGGTGGGCGCCGGTGTGAACCGGACGCTGCTGTACACTATCGCCGACGCAATCAAACAGCTGAACCAAGAGCGTGGATATACGTTTGTGGTGATCGAACATGATATGGATTTCATCGACAGGATCTGTGACCCGGTAATCTGTATGGCCGAGGGCAAAGTTCTGGCCGAGGGCACCCTGGCCGAAATCAAGGCGAACGAACAGGTGATCGAGGCCTATCTGGGCACGGGCCTGAAGAACAAAGACAAGGTGGGCGCATGAGCGGGAACCCGTACCAGGACGATCACGGCAACAAGGACGCCACGATCACCAATCCTGATGGTGCTTCGGGGGGCATGGTTGCTTCTCCGGGCTCTGACGCGAAAAAACACACGGCCGAGGCCTATCTGATTGGTGATTCAATGACCGGCGGCTACGGTAAAACCGGGCCGGACATTCTGCATGATTGCACGATTGCCGTAAATAAGGGCGAAATCGCTGTGATTGTCGGCCCCAACGGGGCGGGAAAATCCACGGCGATGAAGGCGACCTTTGGGATGCTGAACCTGCGTCAGGGCGCGGTACGTCTGGATGGCGAGGATATCACCGATCTGAGCCCCCAAAACCGTGTGATCAAGGGCATGGGTTTCGTCCCCCAGACCCAGAACATTTTTACCTCGATGACGGTCGAGGAAAACTTGGAAATGGGCGCCTTTATCCGCACGGATGATTTTCGCGACACTATGGATCAGGTTTTTGATCTGTTCCCGATCCTCAAGGAAAAGCGGCGCCAACCGGCGGGCGAGCTATCCGGCGGCCAACGTCAGCAAGTCGCCGTCGGGCGTGCGCTGATGACCCGCCCCAAGGTGTTGCTGCTGGATGAACCTACGGCTGGGGTCTCGCCCATCGTGATGGACGAACTGTTTGACCGCATCATCGAGGTCGCCCGAACGGGGATCTCGATCCTGATGGTGGAACAGAACGCGAGACAGGCATTGGAGATCGCGGATCAGGGCTATGTTCTGGTGCAGGGGGCGAATGCCCACACCGGCACAGGCAAGGCCCTGCTGGGCGACGCCGAAGTCCGCAAAAGTTTCCTGGGGGGCTGAGGCTATGGATTTTCTGAACGCAATTGTTGCGCTATCCAATTTCGTACTGGTTCCGGCGATCGCCTATGGGTCTCAGTTGGCGATCGGGGCTTTGGGGGTGACGTTGATCTACGGCATCTTGCGGTTCTCGAACTTTGCTCATGGGGACACGATGGCCTTTGGGACCATGGTTGTGGTGCTGGTGACCTGGCTGTTCCAAAGCTGGGGAATTTCCTTGGGGCCGCTTCCCACGGCGCTGTTGGCCCTGCCCTTTGGGATCGCGGCCTGTGCCCTGCTGGTGTTGGGAACGGATCGGGCGGTCTATAAGTTCTATCGCGCGCAAAAGGCAAAGCCCGTGATCCTGGTGATTGTGTCGATGGGGGTCATGTTCATCATGAACTCGGTCGTGCGGTTTATCATCGGCCCGGATGAACAGCGTTTCGCGGATGGTGAACGCTTCATCATCACCGCACGCGAATTCAAGCAAATGACCGGCCTGCGCGAAGGGCTGGCCCTGAAATCTACCCAAGGCCTGACCGTAATCACCGCAGTGATCGTTGTCGCCTTGTTGTTCTGGTTCCTGAACCGTACGCGTACCGGAAAATCCATGCGCGCCTATTCCGATAACGAGGACCTGGCGTTGTTGTCCGGGATTAATCCCGAACGCGTTGTGATGATCACATGGCTGATCGTAGCGGCGCTGGCGACAATCGCCGGGACACTGTATGGCTTGGATAAAAGCTTCAAACCTTTCACTTATTTCCAGCTTCTGTTGCCGATCTTTGCCTCTGCAATCGTTGGCGGGCTAGGCAGCCCACTGGGCGCTATCGCTGGTGGATTCGTCATTGCCTTTTCCGAGGTCACGATTACCTATGCGTGGAAAAAAGTGCTGGTCTACCTGATGCCAGAAAGCCTGGAACCATCCGGTTTGGTGCAGCTTCTCTCCACTGACTACAAATTCGCCGTCAGCTTTGCGATCCTGTTGGTGGTGCTGCTGTTCAAACCCACGGGTCTGTTCAAAGGAAAATCAGTATGAGCGATACAGCAAAGAAAATTGGCTTGTTTGCCATCGTTGGCGCGATGATCCTGGCGACAGGGTTTATGCAAAGCTGGAACTCGGCCCTGCTGATCATCAACATGGGGCTGATCAGCGCGATCATGGCGCTTGGCGTGAACCT
Organism: Thalassovita sp.; assembly: GCA_029212905.1. GTDB lineage: Bacteria > Pseudomonadota > Alphaproteobacteria > Rhodobacterales > Rhodobacteraceae > Thalassobius. Next base: position 82,986 of record JARGPB010000001.1, on the reverse strand, counting down.
GCAATGGGGGTTTGCCGGGCTCTTTAACGTGGGGGTGATGGGTTTTGTTGCCCTTGGCGGGCTCGCCACTGTGCTCATCAGTACTGACCCCATCCCCGAGGCCTGGAGCGCGGGCGGTTTCCGCATTCTTCTGGCTCTGATCCTGGGTGCCGCCACGATTGTCGCCGCCGTGCTGGTCTATGTGAAACTGCCCAAAGGCAAGACACGCACCCTGGCGCTTCTGGCGGTGCTAGTTGTGGGCTTCTTTGTCTATCGCTGGGTGCTTGATCCCGCGACCTCGGCGGTGGAGGCCATCAACCCTGCCGCCCAAGGCAATATTGGCGGTTTGGGACTGCCCGTGCTGCTGGCGTGGCCGGTCGGCGGGGTGCTGGCGGCGGGCGTCGCCTGGATCATCGGGAAAACGGCGCTTGGCTTGCGGAGCGATTACCTGGCGATTGCCACGCTGGGGATCGCGGAAATCATCATCGCCGTCATGAAAAACGAGGATTGGTTGGCCAGAGGCGTCAAAAACGTGATCGGCCTGCCCCGCCCCGTCCCCTATGAGATCGACCTGCAAAACACGCCCGCCTTTGTGGAACGCGCCGCAGGTCTGGGGCTGGATCCCACGACGGCCTCGACCCTCTGGGTCAAGGGCTTGTATGCGGTGCTGTTTACCATCGTTTTGCTGATCATCCTGTGGGCGGCGCAGCAGGCGCTGCACTCGCCTTGGGGCCGTATGATGCGCGCAATCCGCGACAACGAAGATGCAGCCGAGGCCATGGGCAAGGACGTCACTCGCCGACATCTGCAAATCTTCATTCTCGGTTCGGCCGTCTGCGGCGTGGCCGGGGCAATGATGACAACGCTGGATGGCCAGTTGACACCCGGAACCTATCAACCTTTGCGGTTCACCTTTCTGATCTGGGTAATGGTGATCGTGGGCGGGTCAGGCAACAATCTTGGTGCTGTTCTAGGCGGGTTCCTGATCTGGTTCCTGTGGGTTCAGGTTGAACCCATTGGCTTGTGGCTGATGCAAATCCTGACAAGCGGCATGGCAGACGACAGCGCACTGAAAATTCACCTGATCAACAGCGCCGCGCATATGCGCCTGCTCACGATGGGTTTGGTATTGCTTCTGGTACTACGTTTCAGCCCGCGCGGGTTGATACCCGAAAAATGACCTTCTGCTGTAATGCTCGTGGATAAGACGGGAGCCTCCGGCGGGAGTATTTGGAGCAAGATGAAAAGAGAGGCGCGTGGGATCGGACCCGCGCGCCTTTTCTATTTCATCTTGCCAAAAATACTCAAATCCGGGCGTTGACCGCCTGCGAAGGCCTGGCGTGTTAGCGACCTTTGAACAGGCTTCCTAGAATGCCGCGCACGATACGGCGGCCAGTGGTGCCTTTGAGTTCTTTTACAATCGCCTTGCCAAGGGCCTCGCCCATTGTATCGCCTCGCGAATTTGAACGCGTGGAGCGCGACGTCGAGCGGGTTACGCGTGTGCCCGAGTAGCGCCGCGCCGCTTTGTATTCGCGCTCGGCTGCGGCAGCCTCTTCTTCGCGGTTTTCGGCGTCTTCGGCGGCGCGTGCAGCGTCTTGGGCGCGTTTGGCCAAAATCTCGTAGGCGGAATGACGATCCTGCGAGGTTTCATACTTGCCTGCGACAGGTGATGTGTTGATAAGCGCCTTGCGCTCGGAAGGTTCGATGGGGCCAAGTTGCGAGGATGGGGGGCGGATCAACGTGCGTTCGACCACACCAGGCACGCCCTTTTTCATGAGGAACGAGGTCACGGCCTCGCCGACGCCGACCTCTCGGATGGCCTCTTCGGTGTCAAAGCGGGGGTTGTCACGATAGGTTTCTGCGGCCATGCGCAATTCTTTGCGGTCTTTGGCTGTAAAGGCGCGCAGCGCGTGTTGGACCCGGTTGCCTAGCTGGCCCAGGATGTCCTCGGGGACGTCGGCGGGATTCTGGGTGATGAAATAGACGCCCACGCCTTTGGATCTGATCAGCCGTGCGACCTGTTCGACCTTATCGACCAGTGCTTTGGGGGCGTCATCGAACAGCAGGTGGGCCTCGTCAAAGAAGAAGACCAGTTTAGGTTTGTCTGGGTCGCCGACCTCGGGGAGCTCTTCGAATAGTTCGGACAGCAACCATAGCAGGAAGGTCGCATAGAGCCGTGGCGCGCCCATCAGTTTGTCTGCCGCCAGGATGTTGATCCGCCCGCGCCCGTCAATATCGGTGCGCATGATGTCGGACAGCTCCAACGCGGGTTCGCCAAACAGGTTGGCCGCGCCCTGATTTTCCAGCACCATGAGGCGTCGTTGAATCGCGCCGATTGAGGCGGTCGAGATATTGCCATAGCGCAGGCTAAGGTCCTTACGGTTTTCCCCCATCCAGACCAGCAGGGCCTGAAGGTCCTTTAGATCCAACAGCGCCAGCCCCTGTTCATCCGAGAGACGAAATGCGATATTCAGGATGCCTTCTTGGGCCTCCGAGAGTTCGAGCAGGCGCGATAGCAGCAGAGGCCCCATTTCCGCGACTGTGGTGCGGACCGGGTGGCCCTGATCGCCAAACATGTCCCAGAAGGTGACGGGAAACGACGCATAGCTATAGTCGTCGAACCCAATTTTGGCGGCGCGGTCGGCAAACGCGCCGTGAAGCTTGAAGGACTCTGAGCCTGCTTTGGCAATGCCTGACAGGTCGCCTTTGACATCCGACAAGAAGACCGGGACACCCGCTGCCGAAAATTCCTCGGCCATGATTTGCAGTGTCACGGTTTTGCCGGTGCCCGTTGCGCCCGCGACCAGTCCGTGCCGGTTGGCGTATTTCAGCGTCAGGCTCTGCTTTTCGCCGTAATTTTCACCACCGCCTCCGATGAAGATTGAATCCTGCATATTGGCCCCTGTCACTCGTGTTCGGAATGAAAATACACTGTTAACCCTTTTGTGCCACAGTGAAATTCGTTCCCGCGGCACATGTCCTCTTTGCTGCGGAACGAACTTCCTCCCTGTCAGACTGGCCGCGCTTTTCGGAGCGCGGCTTTTTTGAGGCGCGAAGAGTTGAAAACTCGGTTGACCATCCAGGGTACATGTCCTAGCGTTTGGTCAATGACTAAGTCGGCCAGTCCGACGGGGAGCAAAAAAATAATACGGAAAGGGGACCCTTGTGGTCCCTTTTTCAATTTTCACGACCCTCATGAGGTCAACCCCCTGTGCCCAATGGCAGATTTTCGCCCGCCCCCCTGAAAGGTACGGAATTTGTGGCCTGACAGCCCCGCGTACACATGCTAAGCCCTGCCTAAATGGAACTTATAACGGGGAAACCCATGTTCAAATTTCGTACCGCCCTGCCCTTTGCTCTGATGATGTCGCTGGCCGCGCCTTTGGCTGCCCAGGACGCTGAAAAACCTGCCGAAGATACAGGTCTGGAAATGGGGCAAGAGGTTGCCACTGGCCCGCAGCCCTATTTCCGCGAGGAATCGGGCGATTGGAAACTGGAATGTCTGAAAACCGGCACCGAGCAAGAGCCCTGCCAGCTGTTCCAGGAAAGCTATGGCGCTGACGGCAAGCCCTTGTCGAACATCCGCCTGTTCCGCCTGCCCGAGGGTGGCCCTGCTGTCGCAGGCGCTGTGATCGCCGTCCCGCTGGAGGTTCTGCTGACCGCGCAGATGACACTGACAATCGACGACGGCAAAGCCAAGCGCTATCCCTTTTCGGTTTGTGATCCGTTGGGTTGCTATGCACGCATCGGTCTGACCGCCGACGAAGTTGCCGAACTCAAGCGCGGTGCGAAGGCTGTGATCCAGGTGGTCCCCTTTGTTGCGCCGAACGAGCGGATGACCGTGAACCTGTCGCTTAAGGGCTTTACCGCCGGGTATGAAAAAATCATCCCGATCGAGATGCCAAAACAGTAACCGCACCCCACAGACATACGAAAGGCCCGCGTGTTGCGGGCCTTTTTGTTGGCGCTATTAGGGATTTAGATCTTTTTCAGCGCGAGAACAGCGTTCAACCCGCCAAAAGCAAAGGCGTTGGACAGCGCATATTCCACCGGCGCCTCGCGGGCTTCGTTTGGAACGATATCCAGGGCGCACTCGGGGTCGAACTCCTGATACCCGATGGTTGGGGCCACCACCCCATCCCGTAGCGCCATGATGCAGGCCAACAGCTCTACCGCGCCGGTGCCGCCAATCAAGTGGCCATGCATCGCCTTGGTGGACGAGATCATCAACTGATCCGCATGAGGACCAAACACATCCGCCACAGCAGCACATTCGGTTTTGTCATTCGCTGCGGTGCCAGTGCCGTGGGCGTTGATATAGCATACCTGCTCGGGGTTGATCCGTGCATCCTGAAGCGCGCCGGAAATCGCCCGCGCCGCGCCCATTTTCGACGGCATCACGATATCCGTTGCATCCGAGGACATGGCAAACCCAACCACCTCGGCCAGGATTTCGGCGCCACGCGCACGGGCATGTTCGTAGTCCTCGAACACAAAGATCGCGGCCCCCTCACCTTGGACCATGCCATTGCGGTTCGCGCTGAACGGTCGGCATGCGTCCTTGGACATCACGCGCAGCCCTTCCCAGGCTTTGACGCCCCCGAAACACAGCATGGATTCCGACCCGCCAGTCAGCATCGCGGGCGACATGCCAGAGCGCACCATTTGAAACGCTTGCGCCATAGCGTGGTTCGAAGAGGCACAGGCCGTAGACACGGTGAACGACGGCCCTTTGAGGTTATACTGCATGCTGACGTGGCTGGCGGCCGCATTATTCATCAGCTTGGGCACCACGAACGGATGCACGCGGTTTTTGCCTTCTTCGTAAACGGTGCGGTAATTGGCGTCCCAAGTGGATACCCCGCCGCCAGCCGTGCCCAAAACGACGCCGGCCTTTGCGGACAATTCACCGTGAAACTCCAGCCCGGATTGGGCCATTGCCTCTTTGGCAGCCATCAAGGTGAACTGAGTGAACCGATCATACAGTGTCATCTGCTGGCGGTTAAAATGGCCCTCTGCCTCAAAGCCTTTGACTTGACCGCCGATCTTGATGGCCAGCCGGTCCACATCGCGGAACTCCAGTGCGCCGATGCCGCAGCGGCCCTCGCGCATTGCTTCCAGCGTATCGGCAACGTTGTGCCCCAGCGCGTTGATTGTGCCCGCACCAGTTATGACGACCCGGTTCATGCGTTTTGCTCGGCCACCAGTGCCTCGATCCCTGCGATGATCGACGCCACCGAAGAAATGTCGAAATCGCTCTGCTCGGGTTCGTTGGCGTTGAATGGCACCGTGATGTCAAAGGCCTCTTCGATTGCAAAAATCGATTCGACCAACCCCAGGCTGTCGATGCCCAGACTTTCCAATGTGCTATCCATAGAGACATCCGACGGTTCGAGCACAGCCTGCTCGGCGATGATGTCGATCACTTTGTCCTTGATGCTCATGATCCCGGCCCTTCCCTCGTGATGAGGTTCATTTAGTCACTGTTCCGCGCCTTGGAAACCGATTTTTGTAACACCGATATGTCACGCAGAAGACGAGGCAGGCGGCGCAGTGCCTTGTAGACCTCGATATGCTGTTCCATCTTCATGGCCGGATAGCCCAGCATTACACGGCCCGCAGGCACATTTGCCAAGACTTTGGTGGCGCCGCCGGTGATCACATGGTCACCGATAAAAATATTATCAGTCACACCCGTTTGACCGCCCAGAACCACATTATTCCCGATCCGGGTGGAGCCCGCGACTCCGACCTGAGCGCAAATCAAACAATCGTTTCCGATCTCAACGTTGTGGCCAATCTGCGCAAGGTTGTCGAATTTCACCCCGTTCCCGATTCGTGTGTCGCGCACGGTGCCGCGGTCGATGCAGGAATTCGCACCTAATTCGCAATCGTCCCCGATGGTGACATTACCCAGTGAGTGAATCCGCGCATAGGGCTGCCCCTGCAACTCTCCTTGGTCGCCCAAAGAGCCGCGAGCACGCTCGACCGCGCTTTCCTCGGGGGTGACGAACGAAAACCCATCCGCCCCTACTGTCGCCCCCGGCTGAGCGATGAAACGCGCGCCGATGGTGACGCGGGCACCCAGCTTTACGCCTTCGCGCAGGTAGGCACCTTCGCCCAGGGTCACATCTGCGCCGACAAAACACTGCGGCCCGATAACCGAGCCCGCGCCGATCACAGCACGCGCGCCAATGACGGTGAACGGCCCGACAGAAACGTTCTCGCCCAGCTGAGCGGTCGAATCAATCACCGCAGAGGGGTGGATACCAGATCCAAAGCCCTGCCCCGGATCCATCATCGCCGATAGACCCGACATCGCAAACCGAGGGCGCAGCGCGATGATCGCAGCCTTCAGACCCAGAGATTCCCAATCGGCCCCGGGCCACAACATTGCCGCCGCAGCGCTCCCTTTGGCCAGCTCCTTGGCGTATTTGGGGTTTGTCGCAAGCGCCAAATCCGCAACCCCCGCCATCGCAGGCTCGGCCACACCGTGAATCGGCAAATCAACAGCGCCAAAAGCCTCTGCTCCCAGCGCTGCTGCGATTTCTTTTACCGTATGCGTCATGTGTCCGCCTCCAGGAAAAACTTCTGGCGGCAGACTTAGCCTTGAACGGCGCTCAAGGCCACCCCTGCGTGCTCAAGAGCATCCCAAATTCGCGCGTCACGACCATAGACGTCGCGACGGAAGCCGAGTCCGCCCTTCGCGTCAGTCACCGCTGTACGATAGATAATGTGAACGGGGATGTTGTCCACCAGATCCACCTTGGTTTCCCGTCCCGTTTTCAGGTACTTGTGGAAAACGCCCTTGGGATCATCTGTCTGCTTTGCCAACAGTGTATAGGCAAAGTCAAAGGGCTGATGCAGGCGAATACACCCGTGGCTGTAAGCGCGGCTTTCGCGTGAAAACAGGCTCTTGGCGGGGGTGTCGTGCAGATAGATGTTGTACTTGTTGGGGAACATGAATTTCACCAGCCCCAGCGCATTGCTCCGCGAGGGCGGCTGTTTGATATCAAACGGGAAGTTCCGCTCGTTATACTGGGAAAAGTCGATGTTGGCGCGGCTGACGGCCTGCCCGCGCCCGTTGATCAGACGCAGATGGCCCGCGGCATTGGGATTGCGCTTCATCATCGGTAGATATTCTTTGACAGCAATGGACCGAGGCACATTCCATGTCGGATTGATGACCATATGCTCCATCACATCCGAGAATTCAGGGCTGCGGCGATCATGCCGGTTGGCCCCAACGACCGAGCGTGTCTTGAACGTAACCTTGTTGTCGTCCATGACCTTGGCGGTGAAATCCGTCAGGTTGACCAGGATATGACGCTTGCCGCGTTCCATGTTGATCCACCGTTCACGCTCCATCGCGACGATCACGGATTGCAGGCGCTTTTCCGGGCTGACGTTGATTTCTTTCAGAGTGCCGCCACCGGCCACGCCATCAGTATCCAGCCCGTTGGCGGTTTGGAATTTCTGCACGGCTTGCGTCATCGCCGCGTCATAGCTGCTGGTGGCGCTGCGGCGCAGGTATCCCATCGCAATAAGGCGATTGCGCAGGGAAACGACGGCGCTGCCTTTGTCACCTGGCGACAGTTTTTTACCCGGCACCGTGGGGCCCCAGCCACCATGGGCAATCTGGTTTTCCAGTTTCAGCTTGGCCTTCATCAGGTTGGCGTATTCGGGGGTTTTGGGCGGCAAAGACCGCATAAACGCCGTCGGAGAGCTTTGAGCAAAACTGCTCAGATACGATTTCCGGTTACGCAGCTGAACCTTGCGCTTGATATCAGAGTCAATTTTGGACGGTGTCAGGATGCCGGTCTGCACGTCATGCGCATAGCTGACAAAGGCGCGTGACAGCGCGACCTCGACCTTGCCCAGATCACGGGGGCTGCGCACATCGCGCAACTGCTGCATCAGCGCTTCGGTGTCATAGCGCGCTACGGGCAAACCATGGGACGACACCCCATCCAAAGCCGCAAACAATGCCTTGCGCCGCTGTGCATGCTGTACGTTTTCGCGTGTCCAGATCGGTTGATAGCCTGTTTCACGGTAAAATTCCGCGATGTCGCGATCCAAAGCAGCCGCCTCGGCCACAGCCTGTTTAAAGGCCGTCACTTCGGCCCGGGCCGGATCGGGCACCAGTGCAATTGAAAAAACCAATGCCAATGAGGCAAAAACAAACCGGACAATGCCGGAACGGGTCAGCTGCTGCATGATCTCGTCCCTCTCTTTAATTATTGAGCGCGCGTTACTGCCAAAAATTGTCACAGGCAGCGTAGTGGCCTGTCTAATCACATTTATATCAGAAGGTGAAGCATCGCATAGGTTGATGCAAACAGGCACCTGTCTTTCACATCTTTGCCACACAGATGAAACATTCAGCAATTTTTCGCCGACTCACCTTGATTTTGGAAAATTTTAGAAAAAACGACGTTGGTCATGGGGAAAAGCTGTGCAATAAAACCCGTGCATCTGGGGATGACATAGGCAGGTACCGCGTAACATCGCGGCCAGGCAAGCAGCGACGGGACGGCGCTAAGATGACGAAACACGGCTCCACGAGCATATCGCGACGTGCACTACTGGGTGCGTTCGCAGCGACCACTTTAACGGCAGCTCCTACCTTCTCTAAGGCCGCAGGTTTCCTGCGGGGATCTGGTGATATTCGCCGCATTCGGATGTATTCTGGACGTACGGGCGAAAAGCTGGATATGATCTACTGGATCGAAGGTGAGTATATCAAGGACGCGCTGAAAGAGGTGAACTACTTCATGCGTGACTGGCGGACCAACGGCACAAAAGGCATGGATACCCGCACCATCGACATTATTACTGCCACGCATAACCTGCTGGATGTCAAAGAACCTTATATGTTGCTGTCGGGTTACCGCAGCCCCGCCACCAACGCCATGCTGCGCTCGAAATCTCGTGCCGTGGCAAAGAATTCCCTGCATATGAAGGGCCAGGCTGCGGACCTGCGTTTGGCGTCGCGCTCGGTCGGGCAGATTTCGCGGGCGGCATCGTCCTGCCATGCGGGCGGGGTTGGTCGCTACAGCCGGTCGAACTTTGTCCATATGGATTGCGGACCGGTTCGCGCCTGGGGCAGGTAAGTCCATCCAATTGTCCCAAACCTAATGACCCGTCGGTTTTCGGCGGGTTTTTTTGTGCCCTCATGATACATCGTTGGTTCATTCAAGGAACACACCGATGCAAGAAATCCCGATCAAGGCCTTTCTCTCTTCGCTTGTCGCCATGCGCGATCAAAGCGGCCGAACCGAGGTCCTGTTGCTCCAACGGACCCAGACCTTGGCCGGAGAATGGTGCCAGATCACAGGCCGGATCGAGCCTGATGAAACCGCATGGCAAACCGCTTTGCGAGAGTTACGCGAAGAAACCGGGCTGACACCCCTGGCCTTCTACTCGGCCGATATTTGCGAACAATTCTACGAAGTCGCACGCGATGCGATCACGCTGGTGCCGGTGTTTGTCGCGATGATTGATCCCGAGGATACTGTCGTTCTGAATCATGAGCACAGTGATTTTCAGTGGGTCAGCATTGAACAGGCCATTCAGATGGTGACGTTTGGCGGCCAAAGGCGCGTGCTGCGCTGGATCGACGAGGAATTTGTTCAATGTCCCCCCAGCGCACATTTAAAAATAGAGATCCCAGCGGAGCATTAGACAAAAAAGACCCCGGCAAAAGCCGGGGCCAAGGTGACGCACATCGGTGTCCGGTTATTCTGCCGGTTTTAAACGTCCAGGCTCGTTCTGTTCCAGATAGGCCTCTTGTTCGGGGGTCAGGTCGATCTCGTCATAGCCGGTGATCATCGGGCGGACGTGGCTGCGGAACCCATGGCCCACCGTCAGCAGATACACATGCACGATCACAAAGGCCGCAATCACATAGGCCGCCAATAGATGCAGATTGGCGATGATGGTGATCAACGCGGTGCCCTGTGCGCCCTCGCCCCAATAATTATAGGTCAGGTACAGGATGCCGCTGACCCAGATTGCCGGAAAGACGAACCACTTCAGGCCGAAATATGTGGCGGCTTGCAGCGGGTTATGCTTGCGCCAGAACATCTTTTTGTAGGGATGCTCTTGCCCGGTGAATACACCGTAAGCGTAGAACTTTGCGACCTCGATCATCCCTTCAATTTTGGGCAGGAACTGTTTCCACGTCCCCGTGGTGAACAGCCAGAAGGTCGCGAAAACCCACAGCGCCAAGAGAGCTAGCGCCGCAATCGTATGCAACATCACGGCCGGACCGAACGGAATAACCGCGTGCAACCCGTTCAGCCCCAAGCCCGTAAACAACAACACCATGATCAGCAGAACCTGAGCCCAGTGCCACAGCCGTTCAAACCGCGGGTAAACTTTGACAAAGCGATTAGCCATGATGGTCTCCTTTCTTGCCGGTAAAGAGGCGCAGTCCGGTGTGCAGCAGGACCCCGGCCAGCGTCGCGAGCACCAGCAACTTACCCAGAAGCCCGATCAGCCCATTGGGGTTGGTGCCCGGCATGAAGACGCCAGCGATGTTCTGCATGCGGCCGTCCTCGGCGTGGCACTCGGCGCATTCGACGGCCTGTTCTGACGGTGCAACCATGTGCGTGATCGGCCAGTACATATAGGTATCGACGAAATCAAACTTGCCCGAATACGGCTGATGCGCAGCCTTCATCCCGGCGTCAATCGCCTTGGCCCAGTCAAAGTTGGTCCAGAATGCCGTGTCAGTCGTCGGCCCCCAGACATGGGTATAGACAAGGTTATTGTTCACAGAGTCATAGGCCTGGCGCCCATCCATCCGCTTGAACGGCCAGATGCGGCTGTCTTTGCTGTTTGGATCGCCCTTGATGCTGTTGACCTCGACCGTTTTGGTGGGGTCGATCTTGCGGTCGATGGTGGAATATTCCACCTGCCCGTCGAACCAAGCGTAATACGGGACAACATTCTCGCCGTAATCGAAATTGCCCTTGGTCGACAGATAGGTATGCATGTGCTTCCCGGTCGAGGTCACATAGTCGTCCTCGTGGATCGGTTTGCCGTTTTCGTCCAGCTTGCCGGCGGTGGACCAATCCCACAGAGTTTTCGTCGGCACGCCGCCGCGGGCAAAGCTGGGAATGTGGCAGGTCTGACACGCCAGCTTGTCCGTGTGATCGTTCAGCTTGATGCCCTTGATATTGGTGGGGTGCGGTTCTGTGCCGTGGCAGCTTTGACACGAGGCAACGGCGCGATGCTCGCCGGGTTTTCCGGTGCCGATATTGTCCGCAGCCATCGTGTTGTACCGCGATCCGGCCCAGGCATGCTGATCCGAAACGTGGCAGGTCGAGCAGACCATGCCTTCGCCGCCGTCCTCTTTGGCGGACATGTGCACGTCCACGTCATGCGAAGGGTTATACAGCGCCGAAGACAGGTCCCCGTGTTTCACATTATCGCCGCCACCGCCGTAAAAGTGGCAGTTACCGCAGTTGTCGCGCCCCGGCATCCCGACGCTTTGCGCGGCTTTGCTCAGATCGACGGCCCACGCAGGTTTACCAGTGATGGTTTTTCCCTTGGCTTCCATCGGCGGGTGCCCTGCCCCGGTGGCCAGTTTCGTGTAGTTGCCCGATCGGTCATGACAGACCAGACAATCCACAGCGTTGGATTGTTGCGGCGGTGGCTGGTTCACATCCTCCCAGCCATAGCCCGCATGGCAGGACGTACAGCGCGGTTCATTCCCAGCGACCGACCCGCAGAACGAGTTGATCACGTTGCTTTTGCCCAGCTTCTGCCCGGTCTCGGGATGCTCATAGTCCCAGCTGAAGTGGATCGAATGCATCTGTACCTGATCATCTGCTTCGGTATGGCAGGACAGGCAGGCTTCGGTCACTTCGGGGCCGGATTTGAACTCTTTCTTCAGAATATCGAATTTAGAATGATCGGCCGTGCTACCCGTTCCGGGCATCTGAGGCACTTCGGTTTGTTGGGCTGTGCCAACACCGGACATGGCCAAGCCAAGCCCCAATGTGGTGGCAAGCAACCGGAAAATACGCATAGCTAGACTTCCTCCTCGCGAGCGGAATCGTATTCTCCTATTAGAATATGAATCTTTACCCCCCTCGTTGATGCAGATCAAAACGGCGTGAATAGCTGATTTAAAAAATAATCTTTTCACGACCTGCGCGATCTTCTATCCCCACGGCACCTCTGATGATCGGACATTGCTGATGAAACCTTTCCTGATCCTGCAACTGCGCCCCGAAGCCGAAGCCTCGGATGACGAATACGCGGCCTTTCTGTCCAAGGGCGGGCTCAGCGCGGATCAGACACGGCGTATCCGGTTGGAACAGGACGACATGCCCGCGCTGGATTTGCAGGACTATTCTGGGGTGATCGTCGGCGGCGGCCCTGGCTGCGTCAGCGACAGCGCACAATCAAAAGACCCGCTAGAGGCCAAGATCGAGGCAGAAATTCTGTCTCTGATGCCGCAGATCACCGAACAGGATGTGCCCTTTATGGGGTGCTGCTATGGCATTGGTATTCTGGCGCATCATCTGGGGGCGACCGTGTCCAAGGATCAATACGGAGAACCTGTTGGTCCCACCGACTGCACCCTGACCAAAGACGGCGCGACCGATCCGCTGTTACAGGGGCTTCCGGCGCAGTTTCAGGCGTTTGTCGGCCACAAAGAGGCCGTGCAACATCTGCCCGATGGGGCCACTCATCTGTTGGCATCTGCCCCCTGCCCGTTTCAAATGATCCGGTACAAGCAGAACGTCTATGCCACGCAATTCCACCCCGAGGCCGACAGCGCCGGGTTTGAACTGCGCATCCGCATTTACAAGAACAAAGGCTATTTCCCCCCCGAGGAAGCCGATAACCTGATCGACATGTGCCGCGCCGCTGCGGTCGATACCCCCGCGAAAATCCTGCGCAACTTTGTCTCGCGCTACGCCGTCTGAGCGTTCAATTCATCCAGCACCTCGGCCGCGATCCGCAACGAGCCGATCCGCTTGCCGATGTCATGAATCTGGCTATTCAGGATCATCTCGTCCGGCTGGTGCTTGGCGATCAGCCCGGCCAGCTGGGATTTGACGGTTTCGCGCCCACCAACAGCCGTAACTGACAAAGCCCTGTTCACCATGCGCAACAAGGATGGGTCCACATGATCCGCGATCCGTTCGACCGGCGCGGGCAATTTCCCCGGCATTCCCGACCGTAAACGCGCAAACGCCAGTTGCATGGAGCTGCGCAAGAAAGCACCCTCTTCGTCATCCGTACCGGCAAAAACATTCACCGCCAGCATGAAATAGGGGCGCTCCAGAAAACGCGAGGGCTGGAATGTGCTGCGATAAACATTCAGTGCTTCGTCCAGGTCCGAAGGCGCGAAATGCGAGGCAAACGCATAGGGCAGCCCCAGATACGCCGCCAATTGCGCCCCATACAAGGACGAGCCCAAGATCCACACGGGCACCTGCGTCTCTGTCCCCGGAAAAGCGCGCACGCGCTGTCCGTCGGCGGGAGATTGAAAATATTGTACCAGCTCCATTACATCCTGAGGGAACCGGTCTGGCCCCGACATATTGCGACGCAGCGCCTGCATGGTTTCGGCGTCCGTCCCAGGGGCACGCCCCAGCCCCAAATCAATCCGATCGGGGTAAAGCGTTGCCAAAGTCCCGAATTGCTCGGCAATCACCAGGGGCGAATGGTTTGGCAACATGATGCCGCCCGCTCCGACCCGGATACGGCTGGTTTTCCCCGCCACATGCCCAATCAAAACCGATGTTGCCGCGCTGGCGATCCCCGGCATGTTGTGATGCTCGGCCATCCAATAGCGGTTGAACCCGGCGGCCTCGGTCTCTTGGGCCAGATCGACGGTATTCGCCAAAGCCTGAGAGATCGGGTGGCCTTCTGGCACCGGCGAGAGGTCCAGAACAGAATACGGGGGCATGGCAAAGTCCTTGAGTTTAGCGGGTAAATGGGGTTCAGGCGCCCCAATTCTACAGATAAGGTGGAACGAATTACCGTGGCTGACAAGGGCCGCTCTTGCGTCAGCTTTGTCATAAGGGAGCAGTTCTCTTGTGGTTTGGAAAACGTTATGCGATATAGCTATCTATATCTGTATGAAATCTGACATGACCCTGCGCAGCGCATTTCTGACCCTGTTTCTGATCACCCTGTCCGGTTTGGGCGGGCTGGTGGCATCTTGGTTGCATACACCGCTTCCATATATGCTGGGCAGTTTGGTGACCTCGGGCGTTATCGCCTTGTTCTGGAGCGATAAAATCCCAGACGGATATAAGTTCCCGATGAAATTTCGGTTGCTGTTCATGATCATCATCGGTGTGATGATCGGTACCCGTGTCACGCCTGATGTACTGCGAGCCCTGCCCTCGTATCTGTCCTCGTTTGCCTTGCTGGTGGTGTTTGTCGTGGCGGCCCACGGGATGAACTACGTCGTTTTTCGTCGTTTGGGCGGATATGACCCTACAACGGCATTCTATGCGGGCACGCCGGGGGGGCTGATGGAATCCATCGCAATGGGCGAAGAGGCCGGCGCGAATATCGCGATTCTGACGATTCAGCAATTCCTGAGGATCATCGCAGTCATCACATTGGTCCCGATTGGCCTGTCGATTTGGTATGGGGCGCCGGTTGGCTCAGCTTCAGGCCAGAGCCTGGCGCGTGTCGGCGCGGATCTGCACGCCCTGCCGCTGGTCTTTGTGATTGGTGTGGTTGGTTTTCTAATCGGCAAAGCCATTCGCCTACCTGCGGCGCAACTGACCGGGCCGTTGCTGGCCGCGGCGGTGGTGTCCGTCACCGGGCTTATTGATCTGCCAATCCCGCAATGGGTTATCAATCTGGCTCAGGTCGTGATCGGCACCAGCCTTGGAATGCGGTTTGTCGGGCTCAAGGGCAGAACGATGATCAAAGCGGTCGGGCTGACGGTTGTGTCCGTTGCGGCAATGCTGGCGCTTGGCTTGATCTGTGCGCTGATTTTGCAGCCTTTGACGGGCTTGTCGCTGGATGTGCTGCTGATTTCTTTTGCGCCGGGCGGGGTAACGGAAATGGCGCTGGTTGCGCTCAGCCTGCATGCAAACCCCGCCATTGTTACGCTGCACCACATTTTACGCATCATCCTAACGGTGCTCGAGATGGGATTCTTGTCCCGGTTCTTGCCCCGCACTGCAAACACAGACACCCCGAACACCCATGAACCATAGGTGTTCAGTTTCTAGACGAGAGAGGACGTCACTATGAAAATGAATGAAACCTGCGCGATCATCACCGGAGGCGCGTCGGGCCTGGGAGAGGCCACCGCCCGCGTGTTCGCCGAGGCCGGCGCCAAGGTCACGCTGCTGGATCGCGATGCAGAACGTGGCGAAGCCGTCGCTGCCGAGATCGGAGGCTCCTTTGTTCAGACCGATGTCACCAGCGAAGACTCGGTCCAAAATGCCGTAGATGCTGCTGTTGCCGCGATGGGCAAAATCAACACCGTCGTGAATTGCGCAGGCATCGGCACAGCCGAAAAAACGCTGGGCAAAAACGGCCCCCATAACCTGGAGCATTTTCAGCGTATCCTGAACGTCAATCTGGTTGGCTCGTTCAATGTGGCCCGTCTGGCTGCTGCGGCGATGGCCCAGAACGAGCCCACCGAGGACGGTCAGCGTGGCGTGATCATCTCAACCGCTTCGGTGGCTGCGTTTGATGGTCAGAAAGGCCAGGTTGGCTATGCGGCGTCCAAGGGCGGTATCGTGTCCGCCACCCTGCCCATGGCGCGAGACCTGCAACGCGAAGGCATCCGCGTGATGGCCATTGCCCCCGGTATCTTCTTGACGCCGATGCTGATGGGCCTCCCTGAAGAGGTCCGCCACAGTCTGGCCCAAGACGTCACCAACCCCAAACGTCTGGGTGATCCGTCCGAATATGCCTCGCTGGCGCGTTTCATCTGCGAATGCGGCTATCTGAATGGCGAAGTCATCCGCATTGATGGCGCGCTGCGCATGCAGTAACCGGGACGGGCGCGGCCCTATCAGGCTGCGCCCCTCTTCTTTAGCCCGCGGCTTTTTCTTCCAGAGACATCCATTCTTCTTCGGCGTCAGTCAGCGCCGAGTGACGCTCGACCAACGCATCAGTGGCCTTCTGGAACTTGACCGGCTCTTTGGTGAACAGATCAGGGTCCATCAGAAACTCTTCAAGCTTGGCGATCTCTGCCTCCAGGCGTTCGATAACGGATGGAAGCGCCTCTAGCCGGTGTTTTTCAGTAAAGCTCAGCCCCGAAGGCGCGGTTTCTTCGGGCTTCTTGTTTGCCTTCGGCGTCGAAGGCTTTGATTTTTCGACGATTTTATCAGTCAGAGTGGCGCCCTTTTGCGCCTGATAATCGCTCCAACCACCGGCATAGACGACCACCTCTCCGTTGCCCTCCATCGCAACGGTTTGCGTGGCGACCCGGTCCAGAAAATCACGGTCGTGACTGACCAAAAGGACCGTCCCATCATAATCGTCCAGCAGTTCCTGCAACAGATCCAACGTTTCGATATCCAGATCGTTGGTTGGTTCATCAAGGATCAGCAGATTGCTTTTTTTCGCCATCAGCTTAGCCAGCAAGAGACGGGCTTTTTCACCACCGGACAAGGACTTAACTGCTGCTCTTGCCTGACGCTCGTCAAACAGGAACTCCTTCAGGTAGCCCACGACATGTTTGGGTTGGCCGCGCACCAGCACCTGATCTGCCTTGCCGGACACGCGCATATCGGGATCGCCCGTCAGGCTGTCCCAGAGGGTCATCTCGGGGTCCAGCTGTGCCCGAGCCTGATCAAACACCGCCGTCAGCAGATTTGTCCCCAGCTTGATTGTTCCGCTATCGGGCTCTTCTTGGCCCAACAGCATTTTTAACAGCGTCGTTTTACCCACACCGTTGGGCCCGACAAAGGCAACCCGGTCCCCTCGCTCGATCTTGATCGAGAAGTTTTTCAAGATGACCTTTTCGCCGTATCCCTTTGAAATGTCGAAAGCTTCGACAACTTTCTTACCGGATTTCGGCCCAGAGCTGAAATCCATCGCCGCAGTGCCCTGCCGCCGGATCTGCGAGGATCTCTCGGCACGTAATTCATGCAGCGCCCGCAGCCGCCCCTGGTTCCGTTTGCGCCGCGCGCTAATCCCTTCGACGGCCCAACGGCCTTCGGATTTGATCTTGCGATCCATCTTGTGGCGCTGCATGTCCTCTTCGTCCCAGACCTTGTCGCGCCATTCTTCGAAGGCCTCGAATCCGCGTTCCTGACGGCGCACCATTCCCCGGTCAATCCAAAGGGTTGCACGGGTAAGCTCACGTAGAAACGCCCGATCGTGGCTGATCAGAACGAACCCTGCACGGGTCTGTTTCAGCTCGCGTTCTAGCCAGGCAATCGCTTCGATATCCAAATGGTTCGTGGGTTCGTCCAGCAGCATCAATTCGGGCGCCTCAGCCATGAGCTTTGCTAGGGCCGCGCGTCTGCGTTCCCCGCCCGAGGCGGTCGCAACGGGACGCGCCGGGTCGAACTTCAGCCCCTCGCCGGCCATCTCGACCCGATACATTTCCGAGGCATCCAGCCCGCTTGCCGCATAGTCCCCAAGTGTGGCGAACCCCAGCATATCTGGGTCTTGCTCCATATAACCGACGCTCACGCCTGGCGGCACGATGCGCGTCCCGCTGTCAGCTTCGACCAACCCGGCCATCACCTTCATCAGCGTGGATTTGCCAGACCCATTGCGCCCAACCAGGGCGACCCGGTCTCCGGGTTGAACAATAAGGGACATGTCATGAAAAATAGGATCGCCACCAAAGGTCAGGGCGATATCGGACAATTGAAGTAAGGGTGCTCGTGCCATGCCGCGCAGCTAACCACCCCGTTTTCCCGCGTCAAGCGCTGGCGCTGTCTTTTCCGAAATATCCGCGCTTAGCCAGCCACGCCGCGCAGCAGGCGCTTGCGTGCGGGCGGAATCGCGTTGATCTCGAGCCCGGTAAACACATGCAGGGTGTTCATCCGCCGGTCCACTACCGCGTGATCACTGACCCAGCCGCCCATCAACAAATAGGTCCGCAGCAAAGGAGGCATCCTCAACATCGCTTTTTTCGCATCCGGTTTCCGCCTCAGTTTCTGTGCGAATCTGAATACCTGAGGCGCCTTTACACGCGGCAACCAACGACGCGGGGCCAGGTGGCGCTCTTTTAGCATGGCAAAGGCGTCCAGATACTCGGCCTCATCTGTGCCATGAAAGGACGAGCAGCCAAACAGCATCTCAATCCCGTTTTCATCCACGAATTTGGTCATCGCGCCCCAGGCAACACGCAGAATATCCGGGTCCTTCACATCTGGGTGGATGCAGAATCGACCCATTTCGACCATCGGTCCCGAAAAGGCCTCTAATGCGGATAGTTCGTAAAACTGCGCGGAATAGCTGCGGCCGATTTCGCCCCCCCCCGTCAGCGGAAGTACGCGAAAGCAACACACCAGCCGTTGGGTTTTGGCCTCTTCCACCAGAAAATGCGTGCAGATCGAATCGAATGCATCCGCATCCTGGCCCTTGGTCCCATAAAAGGACAAATGGCGCAGGTTTTGCGCGGCACATATGTCCTCTGGTGTTTCAGCAAGGCGCGTCACATAGCGCCCTTTTTTCAAAGACAGCATCTCACTTACTCCGGCGAGGCTCTCGAAAACGTAGTTTCTTAGGGCCTAGCATACAAGATATGTCAGAGAAGTGACGCGCGCATTACTCGATGAAATTCGAAGCGGTGAACCGCCCAAGGTTGCCCAGCAGCTGACGCAAGAAGCTTTTCTCGGCGACGTTTGAACTGGTCACGCGGCGCGACAAGGGCACAACATTCCCGTTTTCCAGCCCAAAGCGTTCGATATTGCTGACGACACCGCGTTTATCGAAAGACACGGCCAGAACCTCGCGTTCGATCACTTGCGGCTCGCGATAAGCATAATGTTTGACCCGGCTGTGAACATAGTAATAGCCGCTCTCGTTCAGCACGCCACCAGTCGAAGGCGTGCCAACAGATTCGGCCACGCTGTCGCGGGTATCTACGCCCACAACGATATTCGCCAGATCTTCCTCAAGGGGCACATACCCATGATTGCGATATTGCGCTGCACAGCCAACCAGACCGAACATCGCTCCGGTCAAAATCACAGTTCTGAGTTTCAAACCAATGCCTGACATGGCTGCCCCCTTGTCTTGGCACGTCGTGCCTTTTAATCCGATTACAGAAGGAATGACTTCGGTTCAAGCAAAGGAAGCCTCGCGCCTCATGACAAATCCCTCAAGCCCAGTGTTCCGGGTCGCCGACCTGTCCCAAAACCGCCCCACCCGATTTGAAGTGAATCCGGCGGCCGAGGAGATGTCTGCCATTGCCGAGCAGTTGGGCCTGCTTGGACTGCGCAAGCTACGTTTCACGGGCCAGATCGTCGCCGAAGGCCAACGCGACTGGCGGCTGGTAGCGGAATTGGGCGCCACTGTCGTGCAGCCCTGCGTGCTGAGCCTAGAGCCCGTAACCACGCGGATCGACGACTCGGTCACTCGGCGGTTTTTGGCTCAGATGCCGGACGACGAGGACACCGAAGAGGAAGAGATCGAAATGCCCGAGGACGACTCGATCGAGCCTTTGGGCAAAATGATTGACCCCTCCACCGTGATGATCGAGGCGCTTTCGCTGGCGTTGCCGCTGTATCCGCGGGCTGATGGGGCTGCTTTGGGCGACGCGGCCTTTACCGAACCCGGCAAAGAAGCCCTGAAAGACGAAGATCTAAAGCCTTTTGCAGGCCTTGCAGCCCTGCGGGATAAACTAACTGGGGATGACACGGCTGAAGGGTAAAAAAACCTCTTGCGCCTTTGCGGAAAGACAGTATTTTCCGCCCCTCATTAGAATTTAGGGTTGGACATGTCGGCGTTGACCGAATATGTGCCTCGCACCCACGTGAAACAGGGCTTCGCGCCCACAGGAAATTGAGGTTGTGACATGGCTGTCCAGCAGAACAAAGTAAGCAAGTCGCGCCGCAACAACCGTCGCGCACATGACGCGCTGGTCGCGGCAAACCCGAACGAATGCACCAACTGCGGCGAGCTGAAGCGCCCGCACCATGTGTGCCCGTCGTGCGGACATTATGCTGACCGCGAAGTGGTCGCCCTAGCCGACGAAGTCGAGCTGGACGAAGACGCAGCATAAGCATTCGGGGACCGGCGTCCGCATGTCCGTTCAGAACGATCAGACTAAGGCGGGTGCCGGGAGCACCGTAATCTCCGTTGATGCTATGGGCGGAGACCGAGGTCCGGCGGCTGTTGTCGCCGGTATTTCTCTGTCCGCCAAAAAGAACCCCGACATCGGGTTCATTTTGCACGGCCCCAAAGACGAGCTGGAAAAGCTGGTCGCCAAGCGCAAGCCGCTGTTGGGCCGTGTCCAGATTCGCGACGCCCAAGACGTCGTGCTGATGACCGACAAACCCAGCAATGTGATGCGCCACGGCAAGGCCACCTCGATGTGGTCGGCGGTGGATTCGGTCCGCGCTGGCGACGCTGATGTCTGCGTATCCTGCGGCAATACCGGCGCCCTGATGGCGCTCAGCATGATCCGCCTGCGCAAACTGCCCGGTGTGAACCGCCCTGCCATTGCGATTCTGTGGCCCTCGCGGAACCCCCAAGGGTTCAACGTGATGCTGGACGTGGGCGCAGATATTCGCGCCGATGAACAGGACCTGCTGCAATACGCAATGATGGGTGCCTCTTATGCGCGCAACGGGCTGGCGCTGGCGCGTCCTCGGATCGGCCTGCTGAATGTCGGCACCGAAGAAAACAAAGGCCGCGCTGAGCTGAAAGCCGCGCATGACCTGATCGCCGCCGCGGCCCCGAACGGAAATTTCGATTTCGTCGGTTTCGTCGAGGGCGGAGACATCCCCGGCAGGAAATGCGACGTGATTGTCACGGATGGTTTCACCGGCAATATCGCGTTGAAAACGGGCGAAGGCACCGCCAGCCTGATCGGCGACCTGATGAAGGAAGCCTTTAAATACTCGCCCCTGTCGCGATTGGCGGCTGTGCTGGCCTATACCTCGTTGCAGCGTTTAAAAAAACGCATTGATCCACGACGTGTGAACGGTGGGGTTTTCCTGGGGCTGAATGGCACTGTTGTGAAATCCCACGGATCAGCGGACGCCACCGGTGTTGCAGCCGCTGTTAAGCTGGCCTTTCAGCTTTCTCAGACAGGCTTTTCTCAGAAACTTGCAGCACGGGTTGCATCCGCCACAGCACAGGCTAAGAATGCTGGGACTGACCAAGCGGAAAGCAGCGACTAAATTATGAAAAAACGCGCCGTTGTGCAGGGCGTTGGCCACTACCTGCCGGAAAGAGTGGTTCCGAACAGTGAGTTCGAGAAATCTCTAGATACAAGTGATGAATGGATTCGTGCGCGCTCGGGGATCGAGCGACGGCATTTTGCTGCCGAAGGCGAAACCACCTCGGATCTGGCCACCTTCGCTGCGCGCGACGCCCTCAAAAGCGCCGGGCTGGAACCAGACGATATTGACGCCATCATTGTCGCCACAACCACGCCTGACCTGACCTTTCCGTCTGTTGCCACCATGGTGCAGTCCAAGCTGGGGATGACACGTGGCTTTGGGTTTGATGTTCAGGCCGTCTGCGCTGGGTTCATCTATGCGCTGGCCAATGCCAACGCACTGATTCTGGCCGGACAGGCTGACCGGGTGCTGGTCATCGGCGCCGAGACGTTCTCGCGGATCATGGATTGGACGGACCGATCGACCTGTGTTTTGTTCGGGGACGGCGCTGGTGCGTTGGTTCTGGGCGGCGAAGAGGCCGACGGGACAACCGATGATCGCGGCATCTTGTCGTCGGATTTGAACTCTGACGGGCGCTACCGCGAAATGCTGTACGTCGATGGCGGCGTTTCGACCAGCGGCACCTCGGGCAAGCTGAGAATGCAGGGAAATCCCCTCTTTCGTCAGGCCGTGGAAAAACTGGCAAGCACGGCCCATAAGGCCTTGGAAATAGCCGGACTTTCCAGCAAAGATGTTGATTGGATCGTGCCGCATCAGGCCAATATCCGCATCATCCAGGGTACCGCCAAGAAAATGGGCCTGTCGATGGATAACGTCGTGGTTACGGTTCAGGATCACGGCAATACCTCGGCGGCGTCGATCCCGCTGGCCCTGTCCGTCGGAGCCGAGCGCGGCCAGATCAAACCTGGCGATCTGCTGGTCGCAGAGGCGATCGGCGGTGGGCTTGCCTGGGGCTCGGTTGTTTTGCGCTGGTAAAACGGCCTTAGGCTGCTGAAATTGCGCGCCGCAAGCCATTGATATTGACTCGGAAAATGGGTTCGCCCATGTTGAGCAAAACAAGGGGACGGATAATGAGTGAAAAAACCCTGACGCGCATGGACCTGAGCGACGCCATCTTTCGCGAGGTCGGCCTGTCACGCAACGATGCCAGCCAACTGGTCGAAAGCGTTCTGCAACACATGTCTGACGCTCTGGTCGCAGGGGAGCAGGTGAAGATCTCGTCTTTCGGGACCTTCTCGGTTCGGGAGAAAGCCGCCCGCGTGGGCCGCAACCCGAAAACCGGAGAAGAAGTGCCGATCAACCCGCGCCGTGTCCTGACATTCCGCCCGTCTCATCTGATGAAAGAGCGGGTCGCTGCAGGAAACAAGGCCTGATAGCCGGGGGGTGGTGACATGACCAAATCCCCCGACGCATTCCGCACAATCAGCGAAGTCGCCGAGTGGTTGGACCGCCCGGCCCATGTTTTGCGGTTTTGGGAAAGCAAATTCACTCAGGTGAAGCCAATCAAGCGCGCCGGTGGCCGTCGCTATTACCGCCCACAGGATATGCTGTTGCTGGGTGGCATCAAAAAGCTGCTGCACGATGATGGGATGACCATCAAGGGCGTACAGAAAATGTTGCGCGACCAGGGGGTTGAGCATATTTCGGCGCTCTCGCAATCGCTGGACGAACACGCAGAGGTCGGTGAGCTGGTCCCCTCGCCCGAGAAAGTCGCTGTTCTGAAGGCAAACGCTCCCGAACCTGAATCTGCAACCTTGCTGCAATTTCCTAACGCTGAGGACGCGATTGAGGAACCGCAGATCGACCCCACACCGGCCCCCGAACCAGAAACAGCGCCGCCTGCTGAGGATGACGCGCCCGTATCCGAAGACACGGAGCCTCCTTCGTTTTTTGAGGTGTTTGACCAGCCCGAGCCAGAGCCCGTTGAGGCCGCGCCAACGCCCGAGGCCGCCCCGGAAACCGTTGAAGACGCGCCCGAGCCGGCCCCCGAGATCGCGCCCCCCGCAATACCGCAAATTGTTGATGTCCCGGTAGATGCGGTTTCAGAGGCCGGACCGGGACTCTTGACGCGGCTGATCACTGAAAAAACCAAATTAAAGGCCGCTGATCCCAAAGCGCTCAGCCAGCTTCAGGAACGTTTGACTGCACTCAGCGTGCGCTTGTCCGGGAACTGAGCAAAGCGGTGAAAAAAACCGCTAATCGCTCTTGCCCCCCGTCTGAAAATCAGTATGTAGAGCGGACCGTCGGGCTATAGCGCAGCCTGGTAGCGCGTCCGTCTGGGGGACGGAAGGTCGCAGGTTCGAGTCCTGCTAGCCCGACCAAATATCTCCCACTACACAGTTCGAAAAGCCCCCGTATCCGCGGGGGCTTTTCGCTGTTTGGGCTGTTTCGCAACGGAAAAACCGACCGATTGGTCTATTTTTCATACTGCGGTTCTTGACTTCCCTGCTGCATCGGCAAAGCTGCACTTAACGACGCTAACCCCGTCATGCATAACTACTGGGAGGAACACATGGCCAAGACGATTGATGATTTTGTACTGCAAAATCTGCTGGTTACGATGGATGAGGACGGAATCACCACGGTCACCCTGAACCGAGCAGAGAAGCGGAATGCGCTAAACGCGGAAACCGTCGAAGAGCTGATCGAAGTCTTTGCAAACCTGCCGCGCATGGGCGCACGCGCTGTTGTGTTACGGGCTGAGGGCACGCATTTTTGTGCAGGTCTGGACCTGGTCGAGCACCACTCTGAAGATCGCCGCCCCGAAGATTTCATGCATATCTGCCTGCGGTGGCACGAAGCCTTTAACAAGATGGAATATGGTGGCGTCCCGATCATCGCCGCGTTGAAGGGCGCCGTCGTTGGCGGCGGGTTAGAGCTGGCCAGCTCGGCTCATATCCGTGTCGCGGACCAAAGCACCTATTTCGCCCTACCCGAGGGCCAGCGCGGCCTGTTCACCGGCGGAGGCGCCACGATCCGTGTGGCCGATCTGGTTGGCAAAGCACGGATGATCGACATGATGCTGTCGGGCCGTGTCTACAAACAGGACGAGGCGATCAACGTTGGGCTGGCGCAATATCTGGTCGAGGACAGCGAGGCAAAGGCCTATGAAATCGCCCGTGCCGCCGCGACCAACCCGCCGCTGACCAATTTTGCGATCTGTTCGGCGATCAGCCATATGCAGAATATGTCGGCGTTGGATGCGGCCTATGCAGAATCTGTTGTGGCCGGGATTGTGAACACACAGCCAGCCTCGCGCGGGCGACTCGAGGCCTTTGCCAACAAAACTGCGGCCCGTGTGCGTCCAGATTAACTGCAACATCAAGGGAAAGGCCCGCATCGCGGCCTTTTCCTGCCCGCTCGGACGCGCTAAGACAGGTCAATTCTAAGGGGGAGTTTCATGACCGGCGTCCTACCCAGCCAGCACTTGCAAACCATGATCGACAACGGCCAGATTTCGGCCGAGCCTGCGGTCATCCCCGAACAGATTCAGCCAGCCAGCCTTGATCTGCGGCTTGGCACGCGCGCATGGCGCGTCCGGGCGTCGTTTCTGGCCGGACAGGGGCGCAGCGTTGCCCAGCGTCTGGACGAATTTGAAATGCACCAGATCGACCTGACCAACGGCGCCGTGCTGGAAAAGGGCTGCGTTTATGTTGTCGAACTGATGGAGTCCCTGGCCCTGCCCCAGGACGTTCAGGCCGTCGCCAACGCCAAAAGCTCGACCGGGCGCCTGGATCTGCTGACCCGCACAATCACCGATGGCGGCGAAGAGTTTGACCGTATTCAACCCGGATACAGCGGGCCTTTGTATGCGGAGATCTGTCCGCGGTCCTTCTCCGTACTGGTGCGCCCAGGGATGCGTCTGAACCAGATTCGGTTCCGCAACGGACAGGCGATGCTGTCGGATGATGAATTGCGGACGCTACATGCCGCGTCTCCGCTGGTGGATGGCGAGGCCGTGATCGACGAAGGCCTGGGGTTCTCGGTCGATCTGAAACCACAGAGCGGTGATCTTCTGGGGTATCGCGCTAAACCCCATACGGGCGTGATTGATCTGGACCTGATCGGCCACTACGACCCGACTGAATTCTGGGAAGAGGTCCGCAGCAAGACCGGACAAATCATTCTGGACCCCGGCGCTTTCTATATCCTGGTCAGCCGCGAGGCTGTGCACATTCCGCCCGCCTATGCTGCTGAAATGGCGCCGTATCTGGCGATGGTGGGCGAATTCCGGGTGCACTATGCCGGCTTCTTTGACCCCGGGTTTGGCCACGAAGCCGCCGGCGGCGCCGGATCGCGCGGTGTGCTTGAGGTTCGCTGCCACGAAGCCCCCTTTGTTCTGGAGCACGGTCAGGTTGTGGGGCGTTTGGTTTACGAGCGCATGGCAGACGTGCCGGACCAGCTTTATGGCGCGGGGATCGCGTCGAATTACCAGGGCCAGGGGCTGAAGCTCAGCAAACATTTCAGCATGAAGAACGACGCTACGTAAGGTCAACTTCTTGACCATTTGGTTAAGGCTTGACCCAGAGCTTTACGTGAGCGTAATTCTCTACTTATGAGAGTTTTTCGTCGACCTGTGCCGCTCTTGACGGCGGCGATCGGTGTTATTGGTGCCAATTCGCTTGTTCTTCCGCCTATCGCCCCTGCGGTAGCGGCCGATCTGTCTACGGATATTTCCATCATTCTGCGTGCAGCTGCGGCCTATGGTGGTGGCACGGCATTGTCGGCGCTTCTGCTGGCGCCTCGGGCTGATGTCATCGGATCGGACAAGGCCCTGAAGGGGGCCAGCCTGATCCTGGTGATCGCGCTGTTTCTGTCCACTTTTGCCATGAATATATCGATGCTGATTGTGGGACAGGCGCTGGCCGGTATTGGCTCTGGGATCGCTCTCCCCTCAATTTATTCTCTGGCGGCCCAAGTCGCCCCTCCTGGACGCGAGAAACAAACGATCAGCGCCGTATTGACCGGCTGGACCCTGTCCTTGATCGGAGGCGTTACGCTCTCCACGGTATTGACGGACATTATGGGCTGGCGCTTTGTCTATGGGTTGATGACCCTGATGACACTGGGCATTTGGATGCTGCTGCGCCATTGCGACATGACCCCTGCGCGCTTGTCCTCTCTGGCGACATCACCACTGACGGCGCTGCGGGTTCCGGGGATTTGGCGCGCCTTGCTGTCGAATGCCATGCTGATGCTCGCCTTTAACGGAGCCTATATCTATATGGGCGCCCACGTCGTCGAGAACCTTCAGCGCGGAACCAGCGCTGCTGGCGCGATCACAATGTTCTATGGGGCTGGGTTCGGGATAGCGGTGTTTTTTCACCAGCATTTGCATCGTTTACCCCTGCGAAGGGTCGGCTTGATCGCCTTCGGAGGTCTGGCCGTCATCTATCTGCTGATGGACAAAGTTGCGCTGTATTTTTACCTGCTGCTTCCCATCGCGATAATCTGGGGTGTCCTACAACATTTCGCGCTAAGCATGGTTGTGGATCGACTGACGAATCTGGATATCACGCAGCGCGGGGCCATCATGGGGCTGAATTCAGCCGTGACCTATTTGACCGTTGTTCTTGGGGCGATTTGTTACAGGTTCCCATACGAATACGGTGGGTTGTCTGCCTGTCTGGCGTTCTCAGCGCTGTTTGCGGCCATTGCAGCAATCGAGTCTCAGCGCCGCCCAAGGGTCAAAACTTATTCAGCCGCCGAGTAACCCGCATCGCCTGTTTCGCACGTTTTGTGGATTGCCGTGCTTTGCGGCCTTGTTGCTGACCTCCCGCCATACGGTTGATCCCTGCATTCATGCCTTTGTTCACGGCCTTACGCACAAACATGCGCATTATCATGTTGATCAATTGGTTAGCGTTCATGGCTTGGTCTCCGGTTTGGATCTGGACAGACCATAGCATAACAATATGCCCTTTTCAGGGCCGGGCAGATTATTCGTCGAAAAGCTCGGTTTGGTCGTCGTCTTCGTCGATGCTATCGTCGTGCTGTTCGTTCAGCCCTGGCGGTGGGCGGCTGTCCAGCAAACCGGCCGAGCGCAGCTCTTTGAGGCCCGGAAGATCGCGCGCGTTTTCCAGCCCAAAGTGATCCAAAAACCCCTGCGTCACAACAAACGTCACAGGTCTGCCCGGTGTCATCCGACGGCGACCAAAGCGAATCCACTCCATTTCCAACAACTGGTCGATCGTACCCCGCGACACTGACACGCCACGAATTTCCTCAATTTCAGCGCGTGTGACGGGCTGGTGGTAGGCGATAATTGCCAGCGTCTCGATCGCAGCCCGGCTGAGTTTGCGCGTCTCAACCGTTTCTTTTTGCATCAAGAAGCCTAGATCCGACGCCGTACGGATCGCCCAGGCATCCCCAACTTTAACCACCTGAACGCCCCTGCCCTCATAGCGTTTTCGCAGATAGGTCAGCGCCTCGCTGGCATCGCACCCATGCGGCATTCGGGCCTCAAGCTCGCGTAGCGTAACAGGTTCGGCGGTCGCGAACAGGACCGCTTCGACCATACGCTCTTGTTCGGCCATGGGGGGCGCCTCGAACAGGCTTTCTTCTATCGGGGGGTGCTCAGTCATTCCCGGCCTCTCTTTTGCGCAGTTGGATCGGTTCGAAAATGCCGGATTGCCGGATCTCGGCCTTGCCCTCTTTGACCAGCTCCAAAGAGGCCGCAAAGGTCGCAGCCGTCGCCGAACGGCGCTTGACCGGATCGTTTTCCCAACCGGGAGGCAAATAGCTGCTGATATCTGTCCAGTCGCCTGAAAACCCGATCATTCCACGCAGCCTGTCCAGCGCCTGTTCCATGGTGAAAACGGATTCGCGATCCAGCACGAAGGGACGGAATTCATCCCGTGTCCGAATGCGTGCGTAGCCCTGCATCAGGTCCAATAGGGTTGCGGTATAGGTCACGCGTTTGATCCGTGCGACGTCTTCTGGGATGCCACGCACAAAGAAATCCCGGCCTTTTTGGTCCCGTGCCATCAGGCGGGCGGCGGCCTCGCGCATGGCCTGCAATCGTTCCAGTTGAAAGGCCAGATGTGCGGCCAGTTCCTCGCCCGAGGGGCCCTCCTCGGTGGGGTCAGGCGGCAGCAAGAGCCGCGATTTCAGAAACGCCAGCCATGCCGCCATCACCAGATAGTCCGCAGCCAGTTCAATCCTAAGCTGTTTAGCTTTCTCAACGAATGCCAGATACTGGTGCGCCAGATGCAGGATCGAGATTTTGCGTAGGTCCACTTTTTGGGTTCGACTAAGCGTCAGCAGCAGATCGAGGGGGCCTTCGAAACCGTCGACGTCAACAATCAGCGCTTCGGCAGCCAGCCGAGCGGCGACGATTTGATCCTGCGTCTGCTCAAAGATGTCGTCAGCCATTCCCGCCTTGCCCGTCGATCAGAGCATCCAGCTTGGCTTGAAGGGCGGGAATGTCAACCTCATCGGGGGATTTTCGGGCCGCAATGGCGGCGCTGGCGCGGCGTTGGCCGTCCGTATCCAGCGCTCCGGCGGCGTCAGCCACCTGACGTTTTTCGTCCAAAGATCCGTTGCAATGCAGGACCACATCACAGCCTGCCGCACGCGACGCCGCGCTGAGGTCCGCCAGATCCCCCGCCAGTGCCTTCATCGAGATGTCATCGGTCATGATCAGCCCGTCAAAGCCAATGTCCTGTCGGATCAGTTGCATCATCACGGGTGATACGGTCGCGGGGCGTGGATCAATCTGATCGTACACCAAATGCGCGGTCATCCCCAAAGGCAAGTCATTCAGAGCATTGAACGGAGCGAAATCTACGGCCGTCAGATCCTGAATTGCGGCATCCACACGCGGAAGCTCCAGATGGCTGTCAGCGACAGCGCGCCCATGGCCCGGGATATGTTTCACAACGGGCAAAACGCCCCCATCCAGCAAACCATCCGCCACCGCACGGCCCAGGCTTGCGACCCGATCTGGCGCCGTCGCGTAGCAGCGGTTTTTCAAAAACGGATGGGTTTGCGGTCCCGCCACATCGACCAAAGGCGCGCAATTGCTGTCGATCCCAAGCGCCCGTAATTCATGAGCAATTATCCTGTACCGTAGATACATCGCCTCTTTGGCATGATCCCCAGCGGCAGCCACGTGATCCAGCGGCGGCAACCATTCGGTCCAGTTCGGAGCGCGCAATCTCTGTACCCGTCCGCCTTCTTGGTCGATGGTAATCGGGGCGTCGCGCCCGACGGCCTCGCGCAGGTCCGCACACAGCGCGCGGATCTGGTCGGCATCTGCCAGATTGCGGGCAAATAGGATGAACCCAAAGGGGTTCGCCTCGCGAAAGAACGTTTTTTCCTCGGGGCTAAGTCGTAGCCCCAGAGGGTCCAGTATGGTCGCGCCAATCACCGTGTGGTCACCGGGATGCATTCGGCCTTTTCTGCCACCAGGGCCGAGCAGAACCGGCGTGCGTCATTAATGTCGCCAAATCCTTGGGCCCGCAGGCGATAGAACGTGCGCCCGCCGCTTTCGGCTTTCTGGATCACACGTTTTTTGTCTTCCATGTAATCGCCGAACCGGGCGAACAGCCGATCCCATTCCTGGCGTGCGATCTTGGCGCTTTCATAGGCACCTAGCTGAGCCAAACGGGTACCGGCTGGCAGGCTGCTGGCACTGATGTCCACGGTCTCAGTCGCTAAGGATGTCGCGGGTGCAGCCACCACAGTTCGCAGGCCCGAGGGACGCTGATGCGGGCGCAATGACCGCGCAAGGCCGCCTTTGATAGCAGGAGGGGCGACCTCGGGGACTTTCATCCTTACAGGCTCGACCTTCTCCAGCGGGTCAGCGTCTTTGGTCAGGCTGTCCACTAGATCTTCGACCGACATGTTCCCGTCAGGCGACGCAGGCGTGGGGGCAGCGGTGGTCGCCAGCACACCCTGAGGCACGTCATCCTCGGTCAGGTCTATCGGTTTGGGGGCCAGGATCAGCCGATCGGCGGGTTCTTCGGCACCGCCTGTTGCGGCAACCATATTGACCGCCAGCCCTTGGTGGACCGCGTCAGCGCCGCCCGGGTTTTCGGGTTGAATTCGCATCGGGCCTTCGGCCGCACGCACAACGGGGATACCGCTGACGTCGCGAGTGACCAGACTGTATCCCCAGATGCCCACGCCAACAACCAGCGCCAGCGAGACCGCCGCGCCGGCCCAATTGGCCATAGCTCCTAATGCAATTCCGTCCTCGGAGGCGTCAAAGCCCCCGTTCGCCTGTATCTCCGCCATGCTCGCCTCTGCTCTGCGTCGCCGGCGAATACGTGCGTTATCGCATCTCTTCCGCCGGTGTTACGCCCAGAATACCAAGACCTGCGGAAATAACAACGGCTACGGCCCGCGCGAGGGCGATTTTCGCCTGACTTGCGTCCGTATCGCCCTCTTGCAGGAAGCGCAGGGACAAATCGTCGTTGCCACGGTTCCACAAGGAATGGAAATCCGACGACAGTTCGTACAGGAAGAACGCAATCCGGTGTGGTTCGTTGGTGCGGCCTGCGATTTCCACCAGACGCGGCCATTCGGCCAGCTTCTTGGCGACGGCCAGCTCGGCCTCGTGGGTCAGGCCAGACAGGTCGGTCGCGGCCAGCGTGGCGTCATCATGGGCGATGCCTGCCTCGGTCGCTTTGCGCAGCACCGAGCACACCCGAGCATGGGCATATTGCACATAGAAAACCGGGTTGTCCTTGGATTGCTCCAGCACTTTTTCGAAATCAAAGTCCAGCGGCGCGTCGTTTTTCCGGGTCAGCATATGGAAACGCGTTACGTCGGCGCCCACCTGCTCCACGACATCGCGTAGTGTCACAAAGGTGCCCGCGCGTTTGGACATCTTAAACGGTTCACCGTTTTTATACAGCTTCACCAGCTGGATCAGTTTCACATCCAGCGGCACACGGCTTTCGGACAGGGCAGCCACCGCAGCCTTCATCCGTTTGACATAGCCCCCGTGATCGGCGCCGAACACGTCAATCAACAGATCAAAGCCGCGTTCGACCTTGGTCCAGTGATAGGCAATATCGGGGGCGAAATACGTCCATTTGCCGTCGGATTTCTGTACCGGACGGTCCACGTCGTCGCCGTATTCGGTGGATTTGAAAAGCGTTTGCTCGCGCTCTTCCCAATCTTCGGGCAGCTTGCCCTTGGGCGGTTCCAGCACGCCTTCGTAGATCAGGCCAAGGGATTTCAGACGCTCCAGCGCGGCCTCGATCTGGCCGGTGCCGTACAGGGATTTCTCTGAATAGTAGACATCCATCTTCACCCCAAGCGAGGCCAGATCAGCGCGGATCATCTCCATCATTGCTTCGGTGGCCAGATCGCGAACTTCAACCAGCCAATCGGCCTCGGGTTTGTCCAGCAGGCTGTCGCCGTATTTATCCTTCATCGTCTGGCCGACGGGGATCAGATAATCGCCAGGATACAGACCTTCGGCTATTTCAGGCTCCAGCCCGTTGGCTTCGCGGTAACGTTCATAGGCCGAGCGCGCCAGCACATCGACCTGCGCGCCGCCATCGTTGATGTAGTATTCACGGGTGACATCATAGCCCGCGTAATCCAGCAGGCTGGCCAGGGCATCGCCGAACACCGCACCACGCGTGTGGCCCACATGCATCGGGCCTGTCGGGTTGGCGCTGACAAATTCAACGTTGACCTTTTTATTCTGCCCCATGTCCGAGCGCCCGTAGGCTGTGCCATCGGTCAGTGCGGTTTTGACGATCCCTTGCCACAGGGACGCGTCCAATCGCAGGTTCAGAAACCCCGGCCCGGCCACATCGGCGCTGGTGATACGGGCGTCGGCGCTCAGCCGTTCGGCCAGTTTTTCAGCGATGTCGCGCGGCTTCATCTTGGCGGCTTTGGCCAAAACCATCGCGGCATTCGTGGCCATGTCCCCATGTGCAGCATCGCGCGGCGGCTCGACCGCAACATTCGCATACTCCAGCCCCTCGGGCAGTTCGCCTGCTGCGGCCATCTGGCCAAGTGTTTCCAGCACCAGCGCGCGCAGTTCGGTGAAGAGGTTCATGGGTTCAATTCCTTTCAGCTTGCGCGGGGTTTACCACGCAAAGTCCAAAGGTCAACGCCCCTTGCGGCGCGGCCCTGTTGGCTGGATCATCCGCCGCGTTGAACGGGTGTGGCGCGACGCCCCGCTGGAATGGCTTGTCTGCCGGTCATGCGCTGGTGTTCTTGCAGCGCAAAACGGTCCGTCATTCCCGCGATATAGTCCGACACGATCCGCGCCAGGGCCACATCCGTCTGGGCCTCGTCCACGTCCTTGCGCCATTGACGAGGCAGCAGGTCGGGTTGTTCCATATAGATGGCGAACAGTTCGCGCACCACGTCGGTGACATAGCTGCGCACCTCGACCACTTCGGGGGCGCGGTACATGCGGTGGAACAGGAATTCGCGGATGACCTTCAGGTCTTCCCACAAGGGCTGTGAAAACTGCACCATCATCCGCCCTGCCCCGCGGACCTCTTGGACCGAGCGCGGGTTTAGGTCGGCCAGGTTTGCCTGCGTCACCGCGATGACATCCTCGACCAGAATGCCAAAGAACCGCCGTAGGGCCTCGTGCCGCCGACGGTAATAGTTCAAGCCGGGATAGAGCCCGTCCACCTCGCTGAAACAGCGATCCAGAATGGGCATCTCGGCCAGCTCATCCGTCGAGAACAGCTCGGCGCGCAGCCCGTCATGCAGATCGTGATTGTTATAGGCAATGTCATCAGACAGGGCCGCGATCTGCGCCTCGGTGCTGGCGTGGGTGTGCAATTCCAGATCGTGGCGCACATCATAGGCAGACAAGGCCCACGGAATATCGCCCGTCACGGGACCATTATGTTTTGCAATGCCTTCCAGTGTTTCCCACGTCAGGTTCAGCCCGTCCCATTCGGCATAGTGCCGTTCAAGCGAGGTCACGATGCGGATCGCCTGGGCGTTATGATCGAACCCGCCATAAGGGGCCATCAGCTCGGCCAGGGCGTCCTCGCCGGTGTGACCAAAGGGCGTGTGGCCCAGATCATGCGCCAGCGCGACGGCCTCGGTCAGCTCTTGATTCAGCCCCAGGGTGCCCGCCATTGTGCGTGCCACCTGCGCCACCTCGATCGAATGGGTCAGGCGCGTGCGGAAATAATCGCCCTCGTGTTCGATAAAGACCTGGGTCTTGTGTTTCAGACGCCGGAAAGAGCTGGCGTGAATGATCCGGTCACGATCCCTTTGAAAGCACGACCGGAATGCGCTTTCGTCTTCGGGGTATAGTCGGCCGCGGCTTGCGCCCGGATCCGATGCAAAGAGGGCTGCCATGCCTCAACTGGTCCTTGTCGCCTGTCCATTGCATGCCATATATTCTATTGAGCCGCCCAAAGAAACCGCGCAGGAGCCCTAAACCCATGCAATTGCCACCTAAAGTGACTGATCGTGCCTTTGCTCGCCTGTCCGAGATCGGCGCAAGCGCCCAGGGCCAGGCCCTACGAGTCGCAGTCGAAGGCGGCGGATGCTCGGGGTTTCAGTATGAAATCAAGCTGGACACCCCTGAAACGGACGATCTGATCCTCGAAGGCGCTGGCGAAAAAGTGGTCGTGGATACCGTATCCCTGCCCTTTTTGGCGGGTGCCACAATTGATTTCACCGAGGAACTGATCGGCGCGCGGTTCGTGATCGACAACCCGAACGCCACGGCGTCCTGTGGTTGCGGCACGTCCTTTTCGATGTAATCCGGGTTTCAGCTTGCTCACCATAATGGACACAGCCCATAAGGGCTGACCAGTGCTTTGCAGGAGACGCGCCATGAAAATCGCCACCTTCAACATCAACGGCATCAAAGCCCGCGTGAAGGCGCTGAGCGATTGGCTGGAAGAGGCACAGCCCGACGTCGCGATCCTGCAAGAGATCAAATCCGTTGACGAAAACTTCCCCCGCGAGCTGTTCGAGGACATGGGCTATAACGTCGAAACCCACGGTCAGAAAAGCTTCAACGGTGTGGCGATCCTGTCGAAACTGCCGCTCGAGGACGTCACGCGCGGCCTGCCTGGCGATGACAGCGATGAACAGGCCCGCTGGATCGAGGCCACGGTGGTCGGCAAAACCGCCATCCGCCTTTGTGGTCTGTACCTGCCCAACGGCAATCCGGTTGAGCTGGACGATCAGGGACAGCCCGTCAAAGGTGGGAAATACGCCTATAAACTGGCCTGGATGGAACGGATGCACGCCCGCGCCCAGCAGTTGATGGATGACGAGATCCCCGCCTTGATGGCCGGGGATTACAACATCATCCCGCAAGAAGAAGACGCCAAACACCCCGAAGTCTGGCGCGAGGATGCTCTGTTTCGCCCCGAGAGCCGCGCTGCCTACCGCCGCATTCTGAACCTTGGGTTCACCGAGGCGTTTCGCGCGCGGACACGCGGGCCTGGTCAGTACTCGTTCTGGGACTATCAGGCAGGCGCGTGGAACAAGGATAACGGCATTCGAATCGATCATCTGTTGCTGACACCGCAATGCGCGGATTTGTTACAGGACTGTCAGATTGATCGCGGCATTCGCGGGCGCGAAAAGCCCTCCGACCACGTTCCGGTCTGGATCGAGCTGGACGCCTAGGGGCGCGACCCTGGGTGCGATGCGTCAGGCCCCGCGCCGGGTTTCGTCGTGTAAATACAGCCAATCAAACTGGTGCATCATCCGATCCGGCATCAGAGCCCCGCCCAATTTCAGTGCGGTGTGGGCCGCAAATCGCAGCGGAGCAAATCCCAGATGGTATTTCCACGCATTGCCTGTGGCCGCATTGATCACCTTGGTTGCGCGCGCATGACGGCGATTCTGATAGGACACAAGCCCGGCATTGATGCTGTCGCAAGTCGATAGTTCTTCCGCCAAAGCCCAGGCATCTTCGAGCCCCATGCTGGCGCCCTGAGCCAGAAACGGCAAGGTCGGGTGG
Source organism: Thalassovita sp. (assembly GCA_029212905.1). GTDB lineage: Bacteria > Pseudomonadota > Alphaproteobacteria > Rhodobacterales > Rhodobacteraceae > Thalassobius. The sequence goes on along the minus strand of JARGPB010000001.1, from coordinate 47,766 downwards.
GCTGCATCGCCCAGAATCACCGTGTTTTCGCCATACCAACGCGGGGCAATCGGGTGGCGGAACAGGCCCCACAAACGCACGTCTGAAACCTGGGCAAGCATCTCTTGCACTTCGGGGCCAAAGTCGGCAAAGGCGGCGCGTAGATTCTCTGGGCTGTCAGTGTGATGCCAGCCCTCCTCCATCCACTGGCGTCGCTCTTGAACCGCCACGATATTGATGTCTTTCCCGTCCCGCAGAGGGTAGCTGACCATATGCCTGCCCGGCCCCATATGCACACGGGCCACCGGACCCAGCCCCATTGAATTGGGAATAACCGTGCGCCAGGCGACCTGATGGGTAAAAAAGGGGTTGTCAGCGCCATTCAGCGCGATCCGGGTGGCCGAGTGCAGCCCATCCGCCCCAATCACCAGATCAGGATGCAACTTGGATCCATTTTGCAGGCAGATGGTCGGTGGGGATCCGGGAATCACGTCCTGAACTTGTTGCAACAGACGGATTTTGACGCCAGCGTCGCGAGCTCCCGCAGCCAAGAGATCAATCAGATCAGCGCGATGCACAAAGAAATAGTTGCGGTTCTTAAGCCGTGTCAAATCCAGTCGGACAACCTCGGATTTCCGATAGTCGCGCAGGCTGACCGCTTCGCCACGCACGGCGGCTTGAACCAAGTCACCCCCCAGACCAAGCGCGTCCAGAACAGCAAATCCGTTGGGGCTGATTTGCAGCCCCGCGCCAACCTCGGTGATTTCTGGGGCCTGTTCCAGAACGGTCACGGATGCGCCGCGTAGCGCAAGCGCGCGCGACACCGCCAGCCCGGCGATTCCGCCGCCAATGACTGCAATTTTCCGACCCAGAAGACTCATGCCCGCTGTTTGAAACGAAAAAACGCCGGAGGAAACCCCCGGCGCTCTAATTTTCTCGATACTCGAAGAATCAGTCGTCGCGATGGACCTTTTCACGCCGCTCGTGGCGTTCCTGGGCCTCCAGGCTCATGGTCGCGATCGGACGCGCGTCCAGCCGTTTAAGGCTGATTTGCTCGCCGGTCACTTCGCAATAGCCGTATTCGCCTTCGTCGATACGGCGCAAAGCTGCGTCGATCTTCGAAACCAATTTCCGCTGGCGATCACGGGTCCGCAATTCCAGGGCACGGTCGGTTTCCTCGCTTGCGCGGTCGGCAATGTCGGGGATATTTCGCGTGCCGTCTTGCAGGCCTTCGATCGTATCGCGGCTGTCGGCCAACAGGTCGGCCTTCCAGTCGTTGAGTTTGCGCCGGAAATACTCCAGCTGGCGTTCGTTCATGAACGGTTCGTCTTCCGCCGGACGGTAGTCGTCGGAAATAAAGGTTTCTGCCTTCATCTCGTTTCCCTCATCCAGGTCCAATTCAGTCATGGAATTCTCTTCTGACATTTTGGTACCCTCCCGCCGCCGACTTACCCCAACAGGTTGAGCTTGTCACTACCCTTATATGTCCCACATTGCGGCTCACAAATGTTCACGCTACTGTGCGCCCTGAACAGGGCAATTGGGTGATCAATTCATGAAATTTCAAGGCACAGACGCTTATGTCGCCACAGACGACCTAAAGGTCGCCGTCAACGCAGCCGTGACGCTAGAACGGCCATTGTTGGTTAAGGGCGAACCGGGAACAGGCAAGACTGAACTCGCTCGCCAGGTGGCGCAGGCCTTGGGTTTGACGATGATCGAGTGGAACATCAAATCCACCACCAAGGCGCAGCAGGGATTGTATGAATACGATGCCGTTAGCCGCCTTCGCGACAGTCAGTTGGGCGAAGAGCGCGTCCATGACGTGAAAAACTACATTAAGAAAGGCAAGCTTTGGCAGGCCTTTGAGGCCGGTGAGAAAGTCGTCCTTCTGATCGACGAAGTGGACAAAGCCGACATCGAATTCCCCAACGACCTGCTGCAAGAGCTGGATAAGATGGAATTCCACGTCTACGAGACCGGCGAAACCATCAAGGCGCAGGTGCGCCCTATCGTGATCATCACCTCGAACAACGAAAAGGAACTGCCTGACGCGTTTTTGCGCCGCTGTTTCTTCCACTACATCCGCTTCCCCGAACCCGAGGTGATGAAGCAGATCGTCGAGGTCCACCACCCCGACATCAAGCAGAAGCTTCTGACAACCGCGCTCACGCAATTCTACGAACTGCGCGAAACGGCCGGGCTGAAGAAGAAACCCTCGACCTCCGAGGTTCTGGACTGGCTGAAACTGTTGCTGGCCGAAGACATGACCCCCGAGGATCTGAAACGCGACGGTGCAAACGCCCTGCCGAAACTGCACGGGGCTCTGCTGAAGAACGAACAGGACGTCCATCTGTTTGAACGTCTGGCGTTTATGGCGCGCGGACAACGCTGATCGGCGAATTTGGGCGCATGGACACATGCGCCCTCCTCCATTCTGTGCCAGTTTCCCCAAAGCATTGGAAAATCCATTGTTTCGGCCGTAGCGAACAGGCAGGATAGCCGCATGAAGAAGATCCTGCTTAGCCTCGTTATGGTTGCATCTTTGGCAGCCTGTATGCCCGCAGACCCGGACCTTACGGCCAGTCGCGCAGCCAGCTCGCCGGTTGGGGCGCTTCCTCCGATGAAAACATTCCGGGGGCAGACGCTGGAACGCGTTCGGACCTCGAATGCTGATTTGGCGCGGGATTTCCTGGATCTTTCGTTTCAGCTGGAATCAGGGCGCGAGCTGCCGGTTTTCACCCGGTTCGAAGGCCCCATAACCCTGCGCGTTACCGGACGGGCGCCGCCCCAGATGCGCCAAGACCTGACCCGCCTACTGGCACGTCTGCGCACCGAGGCGGGCATTGATATTCAGCTGACACAGGCTGACACGGCCTCGATCACCATTAATGCTGTCAGCCGCTCAGATATTCAACGCCACATCCCGCAAGCCGCCTGTTTCGTGGTCCCGAATATTTCACGACTGTCTGAATACCCCCGCGCGGCGCGGGCCCCAAAAACCGATTGGGTCCGCCTGCAAGAACGCAAAAAAATGGCTATTTTTATTCCCGTGGATTCGCCCCCCCAAGAAACCCGCGACTGCCTGCACGAAGAGCTTGCCCAGGCCTTGGGGCCTTTGAATGACCTGTATCGCCTGCCGGATTCCGTATTCAACGACGACAATATCCACACGGTTCTGACCAGCTATGACATGCTAATTCTGCGTGCATATTATGCGCCTGAGCTGCGCAACGGCATGTCTCGTGCGGCCGTTTCACAGCGCTTGCCTGCGATTTTGGCGCGACTGAACCCAGCCGGACAAGGACGCCGAGCCGCAGGGCTAAGCCAAACGCCACGCGCATGGACTGACGCGATACAAACCGCGCTTGGGCCCGGCACCGGCCCTGCTGCGCGGCAGCTGGCCGCCCGCCGAGCGCTGGCCATCGCTGAAAACGCCGGCTGGACCGATCATCGCCGTGCCTTTGCCCACTATGCGTTGGGCCGCCTGACGCAGGGGTTCAATGCTGAAATCGCCCTTTCCCATTTCCGTGCGGCGCAGTCGTTTTATACCCGCAACCCGGTCACTCAGCTGCACGCTGCCCATGTGGCCGCACAGCTGGCCGCCTATGCGATCACCGAAGGTAGCGGCCAAGAGGCCCTGCTGTTGACGACCCCCTATCTGGCCGTTGCGGCCCAGCACGAAAACGCCGCCCTGCTATCGACACTGCAATTGCTCCGCGCCGAGGCGCTGGACCTGCAAGACCGCCCGACCGAGGCCCAGGCCGTCAGACTGGACAGTCTGGGCTGGGCGCGCTACGGATTTGGCGCGGATAGGGCCGTACGCGCAAAACTGCGCGAAATCACGGCGCTCTCTCCGCTCAGAAGGAGAAACGGGCAGTCATGATCGTCATAGCGGGCGCAATTTTGGGAATACTCTTGGGGATCTATCGCGCGAAAAAGCGCGGAGGCGGAGCCAAGGACATGGCGCAATATGCCGCCGGATATGCGATATTCTTTATGATGATCGCGCTATTCATCACCATTTTCGTTCACCGCGCGGCGATTTGATCCATGTTCCTTCCCTTCTTTGAAAACCTCAGAAAAGTCGGCGTTCCTGTATCCCTGCGCGAATATCTGAGCTTTCTGGAAGCGATGCAGGCGGGGCTGGTCACCTATGACGTCGAGGGTTTTTATTACCTCGCCCGGACCGCCATGGTTAAGGACGAGCGCAACATCGACAAGTTCGACCGCGCCTTTGCAGAGAGTTTTAAGGGGTTGGACCAAATCCAGCTTGGAGACGTTCTGGAGGCAATTGACCTGCCCGGTGACTGGCTTGAAAAAATGGCCGAGAAGTTCCTCAGCGATGAAGAAAAAGCCGAGATCGAAGCGTTAGGTGGCTTCGATAAGCTCATGGAAACGTTAAAAAAACGTCTCGAAGAGCAAAAAGAGCGCCATCAGGGTGGCAACAAATGGGTCGGCACGGCTGGCACATCGCCCTTTGGCGCCTATGGCTACAATCCCGAAGGCGTGCGTATCGGCCAGAAAGAAAGCCGTCATCAGCGCGCCGTCAAAGTCTGGGACAAGCGTGAATTCAAGAACTTAGACGACAAAGTTGAACTGGGTACCCGCAATATCAAAGTGGCGCTGAAACGCCTGCGCCGTTGGGCGCGCGACGGTGCCCATGACGAGCTGGACCTGGACGGCACCATCCGCGCGACAGCTGAACACGGATATCTGGACGTCAAAACCCGGCCCGAGCGGCGAAACGCTGTAAAAGTCGTTTTGTTTCTGGATGTTGGCGGCTCAATGGACCCGCATATCAAGGTCATGGAAGAGCTGTTCTCGGCCGCGAAGTCTGAATTCAAACATCTGGAGCACTACTATTTCCACAACTGCCTGTACGAAGGTGTGTGGAAAGATAACAAACGGCGCTGGGACCAGCAGATCCCGACATGGGAGGTGCTGCGCACCTATGGCCCTGATTACAAATGTATTTTCGTGGGAGACGCCTCGATGTCACCCTACGAAATCCACTATCCCGGCGGCGCGAACGAGCACTGGAACCCCGAGGCCGGCCAGGTCTGGCTGGAGCGCGCGCGTGAACAGTGGCCCTCGAATCTATGGATCAATCCGGTCCCGACAAATTATTGGAACTACACTCAATCCATCAAAATGATCGACGACATATTTGAAGGAAGTATGGTTCCTATGACATTGGAAGGATTGGAAAAAGGCATGAGAGATCTGACACGCTAGCTGCGGAATAGCGCCCCGGGGCCCCAACCAGAGGAGTTGATCCCGGCCAGCTTTAGCATATGCCACAGCAGCGCCTGATTCGAGCCAACCACCTTTAGCCCTGTCATTGCCTCGACCCGATCAATCACCCCAAAGGTCCGCAGGTTGGTACAGCTTACGAACACCGCCTGAACGTCTACATTAGATATGGCCGTCAAGATCATGCTTTCCGTTTCTTTTTCAGGAATTCGAGCCACTGCCCAATCCTCTTTTATGGCAAAACTCGCCTCGGTTACGGTCTCAATCCCCTTCGCCGCCAAGTAAGCGCGCATCGGCTGGGTGACGCTCTCGACATAGGGCGAGACATAGGCGATGCGCGTCACCCCCAGCGCCTCAAAGGCGGCAACCGTCGCTGTGATCGGATTGGTTACGGGCGTGTCCGCGTGATGCATTTGGATCAGGTCACGTACTCTATCTGGACCGATGACAGTTGCACCAGAAGTGCAAGCATAGCCGATAACATCTTGATATTTTGGCAATAAACTTGCGGCATCCGGCAATCCACGCTCCATCAGCCGCAGCGTTTCTGGCGTCACATCTGTATGGGCCGACACCCTGCTGTGCAGCAAGCTGACGGGCCGGTTCGTCAATACCTGGCGCGCCTCGTTTTCGATGGTTTCGTCCGTAGACAGCACCACCAAACCCAACCGGGCAGAGGCGCCGAATCCGTTATCCAAGTCAAACTGCATGGCGCCCCCGATCTGCGTGTCTGGGCCGATCCTACGTGCCCTTGATGGTTCTGTACAAAACTTTCTGGTCCCGATGGCTTCCCTTCGGCGTGGCTGTCGCCATATTACCCTTATGCTCAGATTTACCCCAATCCTACTGGCTGTTCTGTACGCCATCGCACTGTATCGGTTTTCGGCTTGGCGCACAGCCAGGGACCTGACGACGCGCTCGACCGAGCTGGCCGATCCCGCGTTGCGCCCCATTTTGGATCGACTGGCCGCCGCACTAGAAGTCCCGCGCGTGCGCGTTTTCATCTACGAGGTCGATCCGGTGAATGGGCTGGCCGCGCCGGACGGTCGAATTTTCCTGACGCGCGGTTTTTACCGGAAATTTCAGGCAGGCGACGTCACAGCCGAGGAAATGGCCAGCGTGATCGCGCATGAATTGGGCCATGTCGCACTGGGGCATACGCGGCGAAGAATGATTGATTTCTCGGGGCAGAATGCGATGCGTGCGGCGTTGGGGATGCTGCTGTCTCGGCTTCTGCCGGGCATCGGTGTGATGATTGCGAACGGGCTGACTTCATTGCTCGCAGCGCGGATGTCGCGTGGCGATGAATACGAGGCCGATGAATACGCCAGCGCCTTGATGATAAAGGCCGGGTTCGGAACCGCCGCGCAGAAATCATTGTTTGAAAAGCTGGAAGCGCTAACCGGCGCGCGCGGCGGGGCGGCCCCTGCGTGGCTGATGAGCCACCCGAAAACCAAGGACCGCATCGCCAAGATCGAAGAGCACGAGGTCAAGTGGGGCCTTAGCTAAGCGCCTTGCCCAACCGGGGTAGCCGGGCTTTTTTCAGCAAGGATCGCGTATCCCAGACTTGGCCTGATAACTGATCGGCCTGCTGACGCACAGTTTCCACAGCGGCCGCCACGGCATCGGGATCATTCAGCCAGAACCTGTACAGGAATTCATCCGGAGCTTGGCGCTCCAGCCCCTCTTCGGCCAGGGTGTGCCGGGGGAAATCCTTGGCGTTCATCGTGACCAGAACATCCGCTGACCCGCTGATGGCAGCGGCCAGGACATGCACATCGTCTGGATCAGGCAGATACAGGCGGTTCTCAAGCGACGGAGGCCAAGTAACCGGGGCCTTAGGCCAGCTGGCGGACAGTAACGCGATTTCCCCGCGGGCCTGTGCCTCGCCCGTGGGGCCAATTTTCCGCGCCGCGCGCGCCCATTCCTCGAGGATACGCGCAGACCACAACGGTTGATAGGCACCCGTTGCGGCCACGGCCAACAGGATCTCGCGCATCACTGTCGGGTACAGGACGCAGGTGTCCAGCAGCGCCCTCATAGACGGAAGAACAGCGCCTTCAGATAGCCGCTTTCGGCCAGTTGCGGCATCAAGGGATGGTCCGGCCCGGCATAGCCCGTGTGGATCAGTTGCGCTGTACGCCCACCGCGCCCGATGCCGCGCACACAAGCGCCCCGGAACTTTGCCAGATCAGCGGCATGCGAACATGAACACAGCCCCAGATAGCCGCCCTCGGCGACCAGAGGCGCGGCCAGACGGGCAACGCGTTCATAGGCCCGCAGCCCGGCCTCAAGCGCGGGCTTGCTGGGCGCAAAGGCGGGTGGATCGCAGATAACCACATCGAACTGGGCGCCCTCTTGGGCCAGCTGCCCCAGAACATCAAAAGCGTCGCCTTTGCGTGTGGTGAAATTCTCGGCCTGCCCCATCCGGGCGGCGCCCTCGGCCGCCAGTGTCAGCGCGGGTTCAGACCCGTCGACAGCCAGCGCAGATGCGGCGCCACCAGCCAGCGCAGCCAAGGAAAACCCGCCCACATGGCTGAACACATCCAGCACACGCGCGCCCTGCGACAGGCGCGCCGCAAAGGCATGGTTCGGCCGTTGATCAAAGAACAGGCCGGTTTTTTGCCCGCCCAGCAAATCGGCCATATAGGTGGCGCCATTCATCGGCACGGCCAACGGCTCGGTCGGGGCAGTGCCGCGCAAGACCAAGCTCTCGTCATCCAAGCCTTCTAGCGCACGGGCACGGCCCGAAGCGCTCTTGAGGATGGTCGTTACACCCGTGACCTCGACCAGAGCGGCGACCAGCATATCCAGGCGCGCGTCGGCCCAGGCCGCGTTGGGCTGAACCACAACCACATCCCCAAAACGGTCAATCACAACACCTGGCAAGCCGTCTGCCTCGGCGTGGATCAGACGATAAAAGGGGGCGTCATACAGGCGGTCCCGCATCTGAAACGCCTTGGCAATGCGGGCGGTAAACCACGCCTGATCGACCGTCGCAGCCACATCCCGATCCAGCATCCGGCACAGGATACGCGATCCGGGGGTTACGGCGACCAGCCCCAGATCCCGCCGTTCAGAATCCTGCAACAGGGCAACGGTACCTGCTGGCAGGGCCTTGGTGCGGCGATCTGTGACCATTTCATTGTCGTACACCCAAGGAAAGCCGTGCCGGATGGCGCGGGCGTTTGCTTTGGGCAACATGCGGACGGTGGGAAGGGTGCTTTGTGTCATGGCGCTCTCTTAGCCCTGTTCGCCCGTGGGGGGAAGCGCGATCAATCGGGATTTCCCACCAGAATGAACGGTGCCCAATAGGCGGGATGGGACCACTCGGCGCGTTGGGGGTGGTCAATCATCGCCAGAATTGCCTGCCGCTGTGCCTGGGCGGCGGTCAATGTCGGATCATTGGCGCGCCGTGCGAACAGATCCGTCATCAGCGCCACAGCCGAGCGGCTGTCCACCGGCCAATGCGACACCATCAATGCGCGGGCCCCGGCATAGGTAAAGGCCTGCGCCAGACCAGACAGGGCCTCGGCCCCCGGCTCATCCCCGACGGCGGTATTACAGGCCGACAGGACCACCCAATCGGCATTCAGCCTGAGCGATGCGATCTCCGAGGCGGTCAGCATGCCGTCTTCGCCCTGCCCGGCCGTCAGCGCCAGCGCGGGTTCATCCAGCTCCTGATCGGCAGTGACCATGTCACCGGCAACCAGGCCGTGGGTCGCGAAATACAGCACGCGATAGTCGGATAAGGAATCGGATTTCAGCTGCGCCTCGCTGGCATGGGTTTGCTCTCGGATGGCCCCTTGGGCCGAAGCCCCGACAGCCTCGGCGACCGCGCGCACTTCAACGGCGGTTTCCGGCAAGGGGGCCAGCGATCCGCGCAGCGCGGCGCGAGTACCGTTTAGGCTGACGGCTTGTGGGCTATCTGCAGAATCCATGTCGCCAAAGATCGGGTCGGCAAACCCCAGGAACGGTTTGGCCGCGCGCGTGCCTTGGCGAGCCAAGGTGGTCAGGCGCAGCGACTCGATCGACGGGATCACCGTCACCGCATGATGGCGCACCAACCAATCGGCCTGCGCCAACTGGGTCGTATCATTGCGCACCAACAGTTGCGGGGGCACTGACGACAGTGGCCCGCGCAATTCGGTATAGATGTGGGATTTTCCCTCCAGCAGGTCCTCGATCACCGCAAATGTCTGCTCGTATATCCAATGGGCCGCGTTCAGATCATAGGCGTTTTTGTCTGGCCCTGTGGGTTTCTTGAGCGAAACCCCCGACCGCACCCCCATCCGCAGATCAATCGAGCCACGCAAATCCGAAATGGCAGCATTCAGGCTGGTCATACTCAGCGGCATCTCGCGCCAGACGGCTGCATCCCGCGTGGCAACAAAGACGAAATCCCAATCCTCGTCCCGCTCACCAATGTCGAAAATCACCAGGGCCTCGTCCGGGCCCAGCATGGCCTGCGCCTCGGCCAGCGACAAAGGATCCGAGCGATAGAGGGACTCAAACGGCAGCTCGACCTGTTTCAGATTCTCCCCGATCCGATTGATTTCAGCCGAGAGCGCCTCCATCTCGGCGCGGATTTCACGTTCGATGTCTGGGCGACGTTCATCGGCCGACAGCCCCACGAAATAGCTGATGTCCTGCTGCAACTGGGATTGACGGCGCTGTTTGTCGGTGAACTCGCGCATAAGATCAGTCTTGGCACTGTCGCTGATCTGAACCCGGTTGGCCAAGGTCGCATAAGCGGCGCGGGCAGCGCTGTGGTGGTTTAGCTGGCTCAGCCGAAAGGCCTGAGCCAGCGCCTCTTGGGCGCTCAGCGCACCGGCATCGCGGGCCTGAGCCAGGGCATTCATCAAAAGGGTGCGACTGGGGCTTCCTGCCGCCTCGGCCTTGAGGGCAAGTTGCCAGGCCTCGCCATAGTTTTCGCGGTCCTTTTCCATCGCGGCCAGTTCCAGATAGGCCTTGCCGGTAAAAGAGTGGGTCGCGGACAACAGGCGCTCGCGCAGGGCCACGCTGGCACGCATATCGGCAATGGCTGCGTCAAAGGCAGGCGTGCCAAGCGCACCGTGGCTTTGGTACAGGGCATGGGTGTTCAGATAGTCGGCGTACTGCAATGAATTTTCGCCAAACCGGGCGACAATCCCGCGGCGCGCGCGCTCCAGCACCGGACCCATCGCAGGAATTTCACCGACGTTATACAGCGCCAGGGCGTATTCGCTGTAGGTATAGATCTGTTCGGGGTGGTTTTCCGAGTAACAGGTTTCCGCCCGGCGCACAGCATCAGCATAGGCCTGGGCGGCATCTTCGAACCGGCCCATGTTTCGCAAGGTGCGGGACCGTTCGCGTGTAAGCGCACAGGCATAATGCGCAATCCGGGGATCAGACGCTTGCGCATCCATATGCGGCAGCACCTTGTCCATAAGCGCCAGAGCCTGGTCATCATAGCCCAGTTTACCCATGATCCCGGCGGTATTGTATTGCCACAGCATGGTCTGTTTGTTGTCCAGCCCCCACATTGCCTCGGCGAACTTGGTCGCCTCTACCGCCAGGGCCAGCCCATCGTTGGCATAGCCCATGCGTGACAGGTGCACCGCCAATTGCATCGCCGCATCCATCCGGTACGGGTTGAACTTCAAATAGTGTTTTTCCCAAACCTTATAGGCATCCTCCATCTCGCGCAGCGCGTCCCCCGGTCGCCCCAAAAGATTCAGCGTGTTCGACAGGGCCTGCCGCGTCCGCAGCGTTTTGGTGTGGCTTGGGCCAAGCTGGTTCGTTAGCTTGACGATCAACGGCCGCAACAAGGCCTCGGCCCCCTCATAGTCCCCCTGCCCGAAATGCACGTCGATCTGCGCCTCCTGGGTTCGGACATATGTGTTCAGCGGTTCGTCCAACTGCTGGGCATCAATCGGAACGGACAATAGGACCAAGGCAATAAGCGCGGCAAAAATCTGTTTCATGCCTGAATTTTACGCGGCAACGGCCGTATTGGTCCACAGAATTTAGATGACAAATTCTGACACGCAGCTTGTCTTGCGGCGTTAACGCTAACGCGTTATAGCCATAGATCAGGTAGGAGAGTTTGCATGAGTTTAAACAGCACAATTTCTCGCGTCACCGCCCGTATTATCGAACGCAGCGCCCCAAGCCGCAGTGCATATCTGACACGGATGCGCGCCGCTGCCGACCAAGGCCCTGCGCGCGCGCACCTGACCTGTGGAAATCAGGCCCATGCCTATGCCGCAATGGGGCTTGATCAGCAGGCGCTGGCTCAGGGGCATGCCCCGAATCTTGGCATCGTCAGCGCCTATAATGACATGCTGTCAGCGCACCAGCCATTTGAACATTACCCAACCCTGATCCGCGAAACGGCCCGCGCGGCGGGCGCCACCGCCCAAGTCGCTGGCGGCGTGCCTGCAATGTGCGATGGGGTGACCCAAGGTCAGACAGGAATGGAGCTGTCTCTCTTCTCGCGCGATGTGATTGCTCTGTCCGCGGGCGTGGCACTGTCGCACAATACCTATGATGCAGCGATTTTCCTTGGGGTCTGCGACAAGATCGTGCCTGGACTGGTAATCGCGGCGGCCTCTTTTGGTCATATACCGGGGATTTTCCTGCCGGCTGGCCCGATGACCAGCGGCCTGCCAAATGACGAAAAAGCCCGCGTCCGCAATCAGTTCGCCAATGGTGAAATCGGACGCGACGACCTGATGGCCGCCGAAATGGCCAGCTATCACGGTCCGGGGACCTGCACCTTTTACGGAACCGCCAACTCGAACCAGATGTTGATGGAGTTCATGGGGCTGCACCTGCCGGGCGCGTCCTTCGTGAACCCCGGCACGCCGCTGCGTGACGCGCTGACCCGTGCGGGCACCGAACGTGCTCTCCAAGTCACCGCTCTGGGCCAGGACTATACGCCGGTTTGCGACATATTGGACGAGCGCGCCTTTGTGAATGGTATCGTTGGGCTGATGGCAACGGGCGGATCCACGAATCTGCTGCTCCACCTGCCCGCCATGGCCAAAGCGGCGGGCATCATACTGACCATGCAGGATTTTTCTGAAATTTCCGAGGCCGTCCCCCTATTGGCCAAAGTGTACCCCAACGGCTTGGCTGACGTGAACCATTTCCATGCGGCGGGCGGTTTGGGCTATCTGATTGCGCAACTGCTCGAGGCCGGTCTGCTTCACCCCGACGTTCAAACGATTGCAGGCGACGGGCTGGAAAAATACACCCACGAGCCGCACCTGACGGACGGGCAACTCCACTGGAGCCCAGCCCCCCGCGGCAGCGAGAACGACAAGATCGTGCGCCCCTGGGCATCGCCGTTCCAACCCTCGGGCGGGCTATCGCTCCTTCAGGGCAACATGGGCCAAGGCGTGATGAAAGTTTCCGCCGTCGCCCCCGAACGCCGCGTGATCGAAGCCCCCGCACGGGTGTTCCAAACCCAGGATGCGGTAAAAGCGGCCTTTCAGGCAGGGGAATTCACCTCGGATACGGTGGTTGTGGTCCGCTTCCAGGGGCCCAAGGCCAACGGGATGCCTGAATTACATGGCCTGACGCCAACTCTTTCGGTGCTTCAGGATCGCGGTTTGAAGGTTGCGCTGGTGACCGACGGGCGGATGTCCGGCGCGTCGGGCAAGGTCCCCTCGGCGATCCACGTCTCCCCCGAGGCCGCGATTGGAGGGCCCTTGGCGCGGGTGCGCGACGGCGACCTGTTGCGCGTCGACGCAGTCAATGGCCTGCTCGAAAACCTGACAGAGGGATTTGAAGCGCGCGATGCGGTACAGCCGGATCTGTCTGCCAATGACGCGGGACTAGGACGCGAGCTATTCGAGATTTTCCGCCAGAATGTTGGCCCCGCCACCGAAGGCGCCAGCTCGATCACATGAGGTACGCATGATAAACCCTTATGAAGCAAGCAAAATAACAAGGTCTCTTTGCGAAATGGCGCCCGTGATCCCGGTCTTGGTGGTCCATGACATCAACACCGCGCGCCCCCTGGCCGAAGCCCTGATTGCCGGTGGATTGCCTGTACTAGAGGTCACCTTGCGCACGCCTGACGCTCTGTCGGTGATCCGTGAAATGGCTGCTGTTTCGGGCGGGGTTGTCGGCGCCGGCACCGTCCTGACCCCGCAAGACGTGACAGACGCGCGCGATGCAGGGGCGCAATTCGCGGTATCTCCGGGTGCAACGGACCAGCTGATCGACGCCTGCGAGGCGGCCGACCTGCCTCTTTTGCCCGGCGCAGCCACTGCAACAGAGGCAATGCGCCTTCTGGAGCGCGGATATAGCGTCCAAAAGTTTTTCCCGGCCGAGGCATCCGGCGGTGTCCCGGCCCTCAAGGCAATCGGTGCGCCGCTGCCACAGATTTTGTTCTGCCCCACCGGCGGAGTTAGCCTGAGGAACGCGCCTGACTATCTGGCGCTCAGCAATACGCGCTGTGTCGGCGGCAGCTGGGTTGCGCCCTCGGATTTGATCGCCCAAGGGGATTGGGATGGCATTCGACGCCTTGCTGCCGAAGCGGCCAAACTACATTAAGCATGGCGCATTATGCATTGATTTAATTTCGATCTCTGCTCTTCCATCCGCCGCGCCGCCCACGCGAGGTCATCTGTTGCATCCCTTGCTTCATCACCTCTGTCATCGGATGATCAGGATGGGCCGCAGCATAAACCGGCTGTAGCTCGACCAAGGCGATTTGACTGTCAACATCGTCCGGCAGGCTCAGCGCCCAGTCCAGGAAAATCGTACGGCATTCAGAAGCAGAAATCCCGTCGATCAGAAAGGACTCTCTGATCAAACCTTTTGGATCTAATGGGTTACGTTTCATTCTTCACCTTCAAATGGACGCGCCAAAGCGGCATCAATGGCCCGGCCTGCTGTCTCTGTTTCTTGTTCCAAAGCGGCCTCCAAGGCCTCGGTTGTGTCAAAACCGGTCTCGCGTAGCAACATGACGCGCCCGCCCTCGCCAATTGTTTCAAGGTTCAGCGGTTTGTCCGTCAGCAGCTTGGACACCAATTGTACCCGCCAACATAGGTCATAGGCCCGCGCCAAAGATTGGCCTTCGGCGGCGCTCAGGAACCCAGATGCGACCGATGCCTCTAACGCGCCCTGAATCGTATGGCCGGAATGATGGGTCAGCAGCGCCCCAGTCTGGGCCATCAGTTCAATATCCTGCAATCGGCCGGCGCCAATCTTTGCGTCCCACACACCCGCCGACGCCTTGGCCGAGGCGATCCGTTTACGCATTTCGGCGACCTCGGCACGGACTTTGGCGGCATCTTGTGGCATGTCCAGAACTTCGGCGCGGACCTCTTGGACATCGGTGGAAACAATCGGTTCGCCCGCCACGGGCCGCGCGCGGGTCAATGCCAGATGTTCCCAGGTCCAGGCCTTGGTTGTCTGGTAATCACGGAAAGCTGTCAGGCTAACGGCCACCGGCCCCTGTGTTCCCGACGGGCGCAATCGCATGTCAATTTCGTACAGGCGGCCTTCGGACATCAGGGCGGTGACAGCGGTCACCATGGCCTGTGTCAGGCGCGCATAATAGGCGCGTGTGGCCAGCGGACGCCGACCATCCGAGCTGTCCACCCCGGCGGCATCATAAATCACGATAAGATCCAGATCCGAAGAGGCGTTGATGCGCCCTGCCCCCAGGCTTCCCATGCCCAAGAGCATCGCGCCACGACCGGGCTGATCACCATGTTTCAAGGCAAAGTTACTGGCGACAACCGGCCACAAGGCGGCCAAGACAGATTGCGCCAGGTCGGCATATTCCTGGGCCGCACGGTCGGCGTTGATCAGCCCCCGCAGATGGTGAACGCCGATACGGAAATGCCATTCCTTGGCCCAACGGCGCGCAGTGTCCAGCTTACTTTCGTAATCCGTTTCGGCTTGCATCCGGCCTGACAGCTCGTCTGTCAGGGCGTCAACTCCGGGCCAATCGGCAAAGAACCCTCCCCCGATCACGGCGTCGAAAACAGAGGCGTGGCGCGACAGATGTGCGGCCAGCGCAGGCGAGGTGCCCGCGATGTCAATCAGCAGGTCGATCAACTGAGGGTTCGCCTCGAGCAGAGAAAACAGCTGAACGCCGGCAGGCAGGCCAGACAGGAACCCATCCAGGGCCACCAGCGCCTCGGACGGTTTCGAGGCGCGGGCAAGGCGGCGCAGCAATTCAGGGCGCAGGCGGTTGAAAATCGCCACCGCACGTTCGGACCGCAGCGCGGGATAGGTTTTCCACCTTTGCAGAATGGATTCGTCGATCTCCGAAGGCGCCTCCTCGGTTTTGGCCGAGGCATCAGGGGCAAAGAACCCCTCGGTCAGCTCGTGCACCTCTTCCAGGCGGTCCTTCAAAGTCGCGCGCAGCTCTGGCACAGTGGTGTCCATAAAGGCCGCCAGGCGCTCAAACCCTTCGTCGGTCTGCGGCAAGGCGTGGGTCTGCGCGTCGTTCACCATCTGCAAGCGGTGCTCGACCTCGCGATGATAGCGATAGTGCCGCGTCAGGGTTTCGGCGACATCTGCGGGAATCCAGTCTTTGGCAGCCAGCGCCGACAATCCTTCGACGGTGCCGCGCAAACGCAGTTCGGGGTCGCGCCCGCCTGAAATCAGCTGCCGCGTCTGGGTAAAGAACTCGATTTCGCGAATCCCCCCGCGCCCCAGTTTCATATTATGCCCTTCCAGCGCGCGCGCGCCGCCGGTGCCCTTGTGTTCACGGATGCGCAGGCGCATGTCATGGGCATCCTGAATGGCCGCAAAATCCAGATGTTTGCGCCAGATAAACGGACGCAGAGTTTTCAAGAACCCCTCACCCGCCTTCAGATCGCCAGCCGAAGGGCGCGCCTTGATATAGGCCGCGCGTTCCCAAGTGCGCCCGACGCTTTCGTAATAGGTTTCGGCGGCGGTCATGGCCATACAGACAGGCGTCACCGATGGGTCAGGGCGCAACCGCAGATCGGTTCGAAAGACATAGCCCTCGGCCGTGATGTCATTCAGCATGGCCGACATTTTCCGGGTCGCACGCACGAAAGAGGACCGTGCCTCGAAATAATCGTCCGGGTCGAAGCGGGTCTCATCGAACAAACAGATCAGATCAATGTCCGAGGAATAGTTCAGCTCAAACGCGCCCATTTTCCCCATGGCAAGCGACACCATCCCACCAGCGGTCTCAATGTCATCTTCGGTCGCGCCAGGCAGTTTACCGCGTTTGATTTCGGCCCCCACGGCGGCTTTCATCGCCACATCACTGGCCAGATCCGCGAAACGGGTCAGCGCGCCGGTCACATCCTCCAACGCCCAGACGCCCGCCACATCGCAAAGCGCCGCCAGCAAAGCGACACGGCGTTTCCCCTGTCTAAGCTGAGACGCCAGCTGATCCGGCGGACAGGCGCGCAACGCGGTGAACAGATCTGTTATCGCCTGCTCGGGGGCATCCAGCGCCTGGGGCACCCAATCGCGCTCTTTTTCCATCAGGGTCCGCAGATACGGCGCGCAGCCGGCGGTGCCCTCGATCACCTGGGCGACATCCGGTGTCAGTTCAGGAAACAAGGCCCGCGCTTCGGCCCCACGGTCAGGGCTAAACGGGCGCGGCGAGCGGGTCATGCGAGAGGCGAAAGTCATGCGCGCAAGATGCGGCGACGGTGAGGGCTGGTCAATGGGTCATCGACAGGCTTAGTCTGCTAACAAGTACCGGAGATGAACATGAGCAAAAGCCTGAAACGGGTCCAGCGCGCACTGACAGAGCTGCGCATTGATACCGAAATCAAAGAACTGGGTCTGGCCCGGACCGCACAGCAAGCCGCAGATGTCGCGGGCTGCCACGTCGATCAGATCGCCAAGTCGATGATCTTTCGCGGAGAAGACAGCGGTCAGGCGATTCTGTTCCTGACAGCAGGCGGCAATCAGGTTGATACAGCAAAGGCCAGCGCCCTCGCGGGCGAGCCGTTAGGCAAGGCAGATGCGGCGTTGATCCGATCGCAAACGGGCTTTGCGATCGGGGGCGTTGCGCCTGTCGGGCATCTGAATCCGATTCGAGCATTTGTGGACCCCCGGCTGCTGGAATTCCCAACAATTTGGGCCGCAGCAGGTACTCCGCACCATATTTTCGAGATGGACTCCACGGATCTCTCGAGAATTACATCCGGGCAACATGCTGATTTTACGTCATAAATCAAAATAATGTAAAAAAGATTTACATCCACCCTTGTGCAGAACCGTTTTGATGCCAATCTATTCAATGTGAAAGACATTCACATCGTAACCAAAACGGAGAACCTGATGACACCCGCCACCGCTTATACCCACACCACAGCCCCTCGTATGGGGTGGCTTTCTCGGGCCGAAGCATGGCTGGACAGCAAGGGGAAAGGCGCCTGGATCGCCACCATGGTCCTGGGCTTCGTCTTCTTCTGGCCCGTCGGCCTGGCCCTTCTTTTTTACATGATCTGGAGCAAACAAATGTTCGGACAGAAATGCCGTCACCGTACCACCCACATGAGCCGTCATGGCTTTCACGCGATGAAACCTTCGGGGAACTCGGCGTTTGACGCCTATAAGGCCGACACCCTGCGTCGCCTGGAAGAAGAGCAAGAACAGTTCGAAACCTTCCTGCAGCGTCTGCGCGAAGCCAAGGACAAGGCCGAGTTCGACCAGTTCATGGAAGACCGCGCGCATAACGCCGCCCAGGAACCTGCGAACGAGCCGCGCTCTGACGCCTAAGCCCTCGCGTGGCCCGGCATTCAGCCGGGCCCCTGCCTTTATTCATTTAGGACCCGATCTTATGACCTCGTGGCAATTGCCTGATCCCCAGACCCAGCCGGAATTCTATGCGGACGTGCCGATGAAACGACTGTTTGCGTTCGTTCTGGATACCATCTTGATCGCTGTGATCTGTCTGCTGATCCTGCCATTCACGGCGTTTACCGGCCTGTTCTTTTTCCCGGTCCTAATGGCCGTGGTCGGGTTCCTGTACCGGGTTGTCACCATCGCCAATGGCTCGGCCACTTTGGGGATGCGCATGCTGGCGATCGAGTTCCGCGCCGCAGACGGTGCCCGGTTTAATCTGAGCCAGGCGTTTCTGCATACGGTCGGGTTGAACGTGGCCTTTGCCGTGTTCCCGCTCCAGCTGATTTCAGTCGTGATGATGGCCACAACAGAACGCGGCCAGGGTCTGAGCGACATGGTTCTGGGTAGCGTCGCAATCAACCAGCGCGCCCGCTACTAAGCAGTTTGATATTCAGCGCTTGGCGCTTCGGGGAATGCTTGGTATCGTACAAGGATCCTCAACAAAACGACCCTGATGCGCCATACTCTACCGATTGTTCCTCAGTTCTATGTGACGGCCCCGCAGCCCTGCCCTTATCTTCCGGGCAGGATGGAGCGAAAACTGTTTACCGCGCTTCAAGGCGAAGGAACAACTGCGCTGAATGATAGCCTCTCGAAACAAGGGTTCCGGCGGTCCCAGAATGTGCTGTATCGCCCCTCTTGTACCGATTGCGCCGCCTGTATGTCCGCGCGCATCCGGGTGGCCGATTTCACCCCCACCAAAAGCCAGCGCCGCGTGATGAAACGAAACGTCGCGTTGTCGCGCAAAGCGACCTCGCCCTGGGCAACCGAAGAGCAATTCGACCTGTTCCGCCGCTATCTGGAATCCCGCCATGCCGATGGCGGGATGGCCGATATGGACGTGTTCGAGTTCGCCGCCATGGTCGAGGAAACCCCGATCCGCACCCGCGTGATCGAATATTCCGACCGCGACACCGGCGCGCTGATTGCCACATGCCTGACCGATATTCTGGATGACGGCGTCAGCATGGTATATTCCTTCTACGACCCGCAGACCGAGCGCAACAGCACCGGCACCTATATCATCCTTGACCATATCGAAATCGCCCGCGAGGCCGGACTGCCTTTTGTCTATCTGGGCTATTGGGTGCCTGGCAGCCCGAAAATGGGCTACAAAGCCAAGTTCGCCGGGGTCGAGCTGTACAGCGGTGGGCAATGGTCAAAGATGAATCCGAACGAAGACTACAGCGCCGAGCTTCACCCTCTGTCCACCGATCCAATTGCAGAACAGGTGGCGGGGATTTCTCTGCCTGATCTACGCGACCGCTAAGCCCGTTGACCGCCAACGCAAAAGCCGCCCACGTGGGGCGGCTTTCTTTGTTTTCGTCTGTGGCTGGCCCCTTAGTTCGGGATCAGCGCCGGCACGATGGTCACGATCGACGGGAAGAACCACAAGATCGCCAGCCCCACCACCTGGATCAACACAAAGGGGATGATCCCGCGATAGATATGGCCAGTGGTAACGCCCGCCGGCGCCACACCGCGCAGATAGAACAGCGCAAAGCCGAACGGCGGTGTCAGGAACGACGTTTGCAGGTTCACCGCAATCATGATCGTGACCCATTTGGGATCGAACGTACCGCCATAAATGACCGGACCAACAATCGGGATCACGATGTAGATGATCTCGAGAAAATCCAACACAAAGCCCAGCACGAACAGCACCAGCATCACGATCAGGAAAACCGTGAATTCGTTATCAAACGATTTCAAGAAGTCCTGAATATAATGCTCGCCCCCAAAAGAGATCACAACAAGGTTCAGCAGCTGTGACCCGATCAGGATGGTGAACACCATGGATGTCACCTTGGCGGTTTCGCGCACGATCGGTTGCAGAACGCCGGCCTTGAACAGCACCGTGCCCGCATAGACCAGCCCGAAAGCCGCGAACAGATAGGCACCATAAGCAAAGAAGAACGCCGCCCAGGTCTCGAACGTGACCTCGGCATTGTTGATCCGCAGGTCAAAGTTCATCCCGACGATCAGCATCAACACCACAGCAGCGGTCGCCCACAGGATGACCTTGCCGGATTTGCCCTGATCTTGCAGCTTGCGATAGGCCGCCAGCATGACTGCGCCACCTGCCCCCAGCGCCGCAGCGGGCGTCGGGTTGGTCACACCACCAAGGATCGAGCCAAGGACAGCCACGATCAACACCAGCGGCGGGAACACGACGCGGATCAGATCGTTCTGCGCACAGCGCGCAGCCGCCTCCTTGCATCCATACAGCGCCAGTCCAAGCGGCAGCAGGATCAACAGAACCGTCAGACCAGGTGTCGTGGTCGGCGCGACCAGCACCATATCCACCAACGCCATCAGCAACAGACCCAGAGCACCCAAAATCAGCGGTTTGGGATCGGCACTGGGCGACACGCCACGTCCGATGATCAGCGTCAGACCAAGGATCACGATCATCGCTGCGATACCTGTCCCGATCGGGGCAGCATCCGCGATTTTCTGAGCGCGCAGCTCTTCGATCTGATCTTCGTTCAGACGTTCCGAGGTGGCAACGCCACCGGCTTCGTCAATGGCAGTCTGCTCGGCGATGGCGGCATCCCATGCCTCTTGGCCGTGCAGGTCGATCATCGACGCCTTACAGCTGTCTGACACATTGGTCCGCAAGCTGGCCGTTTGCCCCGCATCCGAGAATGTCGAAACGTTCGTATCCTGGCTGCCGACAATGCCGACCTGCGCCAACAGCACCACGCCAACGATCAGCGCAATAGGCAGACCCAAGAACCAAGTGAACCCTTCCGAGCGGCTGATTGGCTCTTTGCTGGTGCCGCCCAGTTCCACGGCAGGTGCCTTGGAGGGGTTCAGCATCGCATAGCCAAAGGCATAGAGCGCATAGAGAATGGCCAGCAAGATCCCCGGTAGCATCGCCGCCTGGAACAAGGTCCCAACCGAGATCACCGCAGGCTCACCCAGATAGGTCAGCGCATCGGAACAGCCTGCAACAACAGCACGGTTTTCCTGCGCGGTGGAGTACAAATCCCCCGCCAGAGTCCCCAACAGAACAATCACAATGGACGGCGGAATGATCTGCCCCAGCGTTCCCGACGCGGCGATCACACCCGTTGACAGCTCTGGCGAATAGCCGTTGCGCAACATGGTCGGCAGGCTCAGCAGGCCCATGGTCACCACTGTGGCGCCCACGATCCCGGTCGAGGCCGCCAGAAAGGCCCCCACGACCACGACCGACACAGCCAAACCACCTGGCAGCGGGCCAAAGACACGCGCCATCGTGGTCAGCAGATCGTTTGCGATCTTGGAGCGCTCTAGCGTGATGCCCATCAGAACGAACATCAGCACCGCCAGCAGGGTTTCAATGGATTGACCAGCCAGCACACGTTCGTTCATGCGGTTCACGATGAACGAAATGTTGCGATCCAGCGCAGTTTCCCAGCCTTGAGGGAAAACCGAGACCGCTTCGCGTGGCAAATCAGGGTTCCGGAAAATCGAGATCGTGTCCGGTCTGACACCGGAGTCGACCAGGGCCCGATACGCCTGCGAGGACGTATCAATCGCCTGGTGGATCAGCAGGCCTGCGCTATCAAGCGAGGCGATGATCCCAAAGGAAATGACACCAGCCCCACCGATGGCAAAGGCCACCGGGAAACCGGACAGGATGCCTCCGAAGAGGCAGAGAAAGACGATGATCAGGCCGACTTCGACCCCATCTAAACCGAATAGCATATCTGCGTGCCCCTTATTTAGTGCGTGCCTTCGTAGGCTTCTTCACCTTCGCCAAGAGAATCCTTGTCGAGGTATTTACCCGCGCTTTCCTCGCCTTCGATGAATTCAAGGAACGAGCGGTAGAAGAAGGCCACGGCGTGAATGAAAACCATTGCGGCGAATGCAATCAGCAGGATTTTGAACAGGAAGTACCCGTTAAACCCGTTGGGCGAAAAACCGATGGTTTCGACGTTCCAGCGCAGGGCGCGGGCTTTCATCACCAGCCTTTCGACCGTGTCGCTGGCCGAAGGTTTCGGCACGATCAGATGGCGCCACATGAAGAACCAGCCATACATCCAGACCAGCACCGCCATCGGCATCATGAACAGAAGCGAGCCAATCATATCCACAACACGTTTGCCGCGGTGGCTGAGGCCCGAATAGATCAAATCCACGCGAACGTGGCTGCCTTGGACAAAAGCGTATGTCACACATAGGCAAACAACCAATGCGTTATACAGTTTCAGCTCTTCGGCGTACCAGCTGATATCCATCTGAAGCGGAATACCAAATCCGAACGCCATATCCGGCCGGGCAAAAACGCGCTGCATGAATACGATTACGATCTGCTGGAAAACCATCATCAAACCCGCCCAGGCAAAGAAGCGCCCGACGGTGTTCGCAAAGCCTTCGAGACCGACAACCATGCCCCACATAAAACGGCGAAAAAACAGCCCGAAAGCCGTCAACACCAGAAAAAGCGTAAAGATGACAAAGAAGAACTCGACCGAGCCGCCATAGTAGACGAACCGCATGATCGAGGTCTTATCCGACCAGTCCAGCCACAATTGCGGATGGCTGACAGCATAGCCGAAGTTATAAAAGGCAAGGCCGATGTTCTGGATGAGCCACCAGAGCCCGTCAAACAGGGCACCAATGGCTGATGCGCCACTCTCTTCCTGCATGTTTCCCCCGGAGTGTTGTTGCTGGTGAGCGAGGCCCCTGCCCCTGTGGCCCAACCGGCAATAGTAAAAACGATCCCCCGCGCGCGGCGGGGGATCAGAGGTGTATCACACGTCGGAATTAACCCAGAACGCGGTCACGCTGTGCGGTGTAAGCCCCCGACGAGCGCTTCAGCCATGCCGAGGACGACTTCATCGACGCCATTGCGCTGTCATGGATTTTCTTGAACAGCTCGTCGTTCATGTTTTCAGCCAGAACTTCTTGCGAAGCTTTGCCGAACGCGTCCCAAACGCTGTCGGGGAATTCCATCATTTTCACGCCGCCAGCCTGCAGACGCTGCAGGGCTGCACCGTTGTTGGCCAGGAATTGCGACAGGTTCCACTGGTGGCATTCTGCCGACGCAGTTTCGATGATTTTCTGATGCGCGGGCGACAGCGATTCAAAAACGTCGCGGTTGGTTGCAACAGACAGACCTGCGCCCGGCTCGTGGAAACCAGCGGTGTAGTAGATCTTGGTGATCTCTTGGAAACCGGCTTTTTCGTCAGCCCAGGGGCCGATCCACTCGGTTCCGTCAATCGCGCCCGAGGACAGAGCCTGGTACACTTCGGAGCCCGGAATGTTCTGAACCGACGCGCCCAGTTTACCCAGAGCTTTGCCGCCCAGACCAGGCATACGGAACTTCAGACCGTTGAAGTCTTCGGGGCCGTTGATCTCTTTCGAGTACCAGCCGCCAGCCTGTGCGCCGGTGTTGCCTGCCAGGAACGATTTCAGACCAAAGATTTGGCCCAGTTCGTCGTGCAGCTCTTGGCCGCCGTCCTGGTAATACCAGTTGGCCAGTTCTTGCGCGGTCATGCCAAAGGGCACAGCGGTAAAGAAGGCATAGCCCGGGTGCTGACCCACAAAGTAGTAGTCCGCGCCGTGGTACATGTCTGCCTGCCCCGAGGACACAGCGTCAAACACTTCGAAGGCACCAACCAGTTCACCGGCAGCTTTGATGTCGACGGTCAGTTGGCCGTCGGACATGGCGGTGACGTTGTCAGCAACGCGCTGAGCTGCGTCAAACACGCCAGCCAGACCGCGGCCCCAAGTAGTAACCATGGTCAGAGTGCGTTTGCCCGTTGCATAGGCCGGAGCGGCCAGCGTGGTCGTGGCTGCAGCTGCGCCACCGAACGCGGATGTTTTCAGAAAAGAACGACGATCCATCAGGTATCCTCCCAGATAATTATACGGTCCGCCCTAAGGCAGACGGATCGTTTGAAGTGTGGTCAACGTACCTGACCACTTTGGGAATGGAATACCTAGTACTACGTAGTCTGCCGCATTTTTTGCCATAAATTACGTAAGCAGCCTCAAACGCGACCGATATCAAAAGAAATTACCAAGTGATCAAATAAACAATTTTGCAATGCACTTTGCTTTTCAGCGCTACATTTCGTATCGATTCGAAATGCTTTGGCTTCGCTCCATCATGCGTCCCTCTTATGCGCAAAAACTGTTTCTGCTGGCGACATTGCCGCTGGTCGTCGCCGTTATGGCGATTGCCGTGTTGGTGGGCCATCAGTCCCGCGCCTTTGCCGACCGCGAAATTCAGGCCTTGGAACAGCAGATGCTGGAGGCCAAGAAAGAAGAGCTGCGCAACTATGTGACCCAGGCGCGCAACGGGTTTTACTTTATCTATGGCGTTGCTGCGCCAGATGATGAGTTTGCCAAACAGAAGGTTGCGCAAATTCTGGCGGCTATGATCTATGGCTCGGACGGGTTCTTCTTTGTCTATGACTATAACGGAACCAATTTGGTCAGCCCCCGTCAGACGGAATATATCGGGCGCAACTGGACCGGGCTGACCGACAGTCAGGGCACGCCTGTGGTGGATCGGTTCATAGATCTGGCACGCGAAGGCGCCGGTTTTCACGAATTCATGTGGGAAAAGCCCTCGACCGGCAAAGAGGCACAGATGGTGGCCTATGTGCTGGGGCTTCAGGACTGGCAATGGGCCATCGGCACAGGTGTGTTTATTGATGACGTCAGGGCCAGCGTCGCCGCCGCCCGCGCCGACGTCGAAGCGCGGGTCAAGCAGACGTTCTATTACATCGGGGTGATTACCTTTGCCGCGCTGATGCTGGTGTTCATCTCGGGCATGGCCCTGAATATCCGCGAACGCCGCCTTGCGGACGCAAAACTGAAACAGCTGACCCAGCGGGTGTTTGACGCCCAAGAGGAGGAACGCGGCCGTGTCGCGCGCGAGCTCCATGACGGGATCAGCCAGATATTGGTGGGGGTGCGGTATGCTTTGGACATTGCCCGCCGCCGCCTGCCCCAAAGCGACAAAGAACAACCGGGGATCGAGATGTTGGATCGAGGGATCGAGCACCTTTCCGGTGCCATCCAAGAGGTCCGCCGCATCAGCCGCGACCTGCGCCCCGGTGTGCTGGATGATCTGGGCCTGGGGCCTGCCGTCAAATCTCTGACCGAAGATTTCAGCGCCCGCACGGGGCTGGAAACCAGCTTTTCTACCGTGGTTTTCCGCAACCGCCTGGATCAGGACGCCAAGATCGCGCTGTACCGGATCGCGCAAGAGGCGCTGACAAATATCGAACGCCACGCCCAAGCCAGCAAGGTCTCGGTGGATCTGCGCGGACATCGCACTGGCGCTACGCTCAGAATTTGGGATAATGGTGCTGGGATACCGTCGGCGGTCACATCGTCGAGCGGTAAAGGGGGATTGGGTTTGCGCAACATGCAAGAGCGGATCGACCAGCTGGATGGGACGTTAACCATTTCCAGCAATCGTTCGGGCACGCTGATCGAGGCCAAGGTGCCTTTGACCCACCTGCTCCCGCCTGAAGACGCAAGTGAGACGACGAAGAAGGCCGCTGAATGAATACTCCGATCAAAGTTGTGATCGTGGATGACCACCCGATGGTTGCCGAAGGGATCCAGGCCATTCTGGAATCCTATGATGACATCGAAGTGCTGTGCACCCTGAAAACCGGACGCGAAATTGTGGATCAGGCGCACACCCTGTTGGCCGATGTGATCCTGATGGACTTGAACATGCCCGAAATCGGTGGGCTAACAGCAACCGAACTGATCCTGGAACGCTGCCCGGACACGCGTATCCTGATCCTGACCATGCATGACAGTCCAGAGTATATCTCGTCCGCGCTTAGTCACGGGGCGATGGGCTATGTGCTGAAAGACGTACCGACAGACGAAATCAAGACCGCGATCGACACCGTTATGCGCGGTGAGCGGTATCTGTGTACCGGTGCGAAAGGCTCGCTTGCGCCGCCCGATGGCGCCTCGCGCGAGCAGCTGACAGGACGCGAACAGACGGTTTTGCTTCAACTTGCACAGGGAAAATCCAACAAAGAGGTTGCGCTGGCCCTGGATATTTCAGTGCGCACCGTCGAGACCCATCGCAAGAACATCAAACGCAAACTTGGCATCTCTTCTACAGCGGGACTGACGCGCTATGCGATGGAACATGGCGTGTTGCAGGGAACAGGCGCGCGACTATAGCGTTTCCATCGAAAAACCGGCCCTGGATTTGCTGAAGTTTCCAAAAATTACCGCCACACGCAATAATCGTAAAGATTTTACCCCAGAAATGTGCGCAAACACCGCTATTTCGCGGTTGACGCCCCTGTGAAGCACTCCTAATGTCGCCCTCGCACGAAGGAGCCTCTGACAGATGAAAACTCTAGTCGTAATCGTAGGTAATTGGCGCATGGGCCGGTAACGGACACCCTAACGGTAACCCCATGCGCCCCCGACTGAAAATCGGGGGTTTTTCTTTTGGCACTATAGTGACGTCGTAAACGGAGCAAATAAGATGACACGTCAAATGACCGGAGCGAAAATGGTAGTTCAAGCCCTCAAGGATCAGGGTGTGAACGTCGTATTCGGATACCCCGGGGGCGCGGTGCTACCGATTTACGACGAAATTTTTCAGCAAAATGACATTCGTCACATCCTGGTACGGCACGAACAAGGCGCGGTTCACGCAGCCGAAGGCTATGCCCGCTCGACCGGAAAACCTGGTGTTGCGCTGGTGACGTCCGGGCCTGGGGCCACGAATGCCGTGACCGGCCTGACCGACGCGCTGCTGGACAGCATTCCGATCGTGGTTCTGACTGGCCAGGTGCCGACCTTTATGATCGGCTCGGATGCGTTCCAAGAGGCCGACACAGTTGGCATCACCCGGTCGTGCACAAAGCATAACTGGCTGGTCAAGGACACCGAGAAACTGTCCGAAACCCTGCACGAGGCCTTTCATGTTGCCACCGCAGGCCGTCCCGGCCCGGTGCTGATCGACATCCCGAAGGACGTGCAATTCGCCAGTGCCGAATACACCCAACCGCAGAAGGTCTCGACCAGCCGCTACAAACCGCAGCTGAAAGGCGACATGGAATCGATCACCGAACTGGTGGCCGCCATGGAAACAGCCAAGAACCCTGTGTTCTATACCGGCGGCGGCGTCATCAACTCGGGGAGTGCCGCCAGCCAGCTGCTGCGCGAACTGGTGGACCAGACAAATTTCCCCATCACCTCGACTCTGATGGGTCTGGGCGCCTACCCGGCGTCGGGGGACAAATGGCTGGGGATGCTGGGCATGCATGGCCTGTACGAAGCCAACATGGCAATGCACGACTGTGACCTGATGATCAACATCGGTGCCCGTTTCGACGACCGGATCACCGGCCGTATCGACGCGTTCAGCCCGAATTCGACCAAGGCACATATCGACATTGACCCCTCGTCGATCAACAAGGTGATCCGCGTGGACATTCCGATTGTCGGCGACGTTGCCCATGTGCTGGAGGACATCCTGAAGGTCTGGAAAGCCCGCGGCCGCAAGACCAACAAAGAAGGTCTGGCGCAGTGGTGGAAACAGATCAACGGCTGGCGCGATGTCAACTGTCTGGACTTCAGCCAGTCCGGCAAGGTCATCAAACCGCAATACGCCCTACAGCGCCTGGAAGCTCTGACCAAAGAGCATGACCGCTATATCTGTACCGAGGTTGGCCAGCACCAGATGTGGGCCGCGCAGTACCTGGGCTTTGAGGATCCGAACCGCTGGATGACTTCGGGCGGGTTGGGCACCATGGGGTATGGGTTCCCTGCGTCGATCGGCGTGCAGATGGCGCATCCTGACAGCCTGGTGATCAACGTCGCTGGCGAGGCTTCGTGGCTGATGAACATGCAGGAAATGGGCACGGCGATGCAGTTCCGCCTGCCGGTGAAGCAGTTCATCCTGAACAACGAACGTCTGGGCATGGTCCGTCAATGGCAGGAACTGCTGCATGGCGAGCGGTACTCGCATTCGTGGTCCGAGTCCCTGCCCGACTTTGTAAAACTGGCCGAGGCCTTTGGCGCCAAGGGCATCTATTGCGACAACCCCGATGATCTGGATGACGCGATCATGGAAATGATCACCTACGACGGTCCAGTGATCTTTGACTGCCTGGTCGAGAAGCACGAGAACTGCTTCCCGATGATCCCGTCGGGCGCGCCGCATAACGAAATGCTGATGGGCGATGCCAACACGCAGGATGCGATCGGCAAAACCGGCGCCGTTCTGGTCTGATGACCGAGCCCCGGGGGCAGCCCTGCCCCCGGACCCCTGAGGATATTTTTGAAAAAGAGAAAAGACATGTCTGCGCTACAGATCAAAAAAGGCTCGACGAAGCATTCAGCATATAACCTGCGGCCGAATTTCTCGGATGTAAGCGAGAAACATACCTTGGCCGTGATCGTGGACAATGAATCCGGCGTCCTGTCGCGCGTGATCGGTCTGTTCGGGGCCCGTGGCTATAATATCGACAGCCTGACCGTCGCCGAAATCGACCACGCCGGCCATCGGTCGCGGATTACGATTGTCACCACTGGAACGCCTCAGGTAATCGAACAGATCAAGGCGCAGCTGGGCCGGATCGTACCTGTGCACGAAGTCCATGACCTGACCGTCGAAGGGGCCGCCGTCGAACGCGAGCTGGCGCTGATCAAGGTGCAGGGGGACGGTGAAAAACGGGTCGAGGCGCTGCGCCTGGCAGACATTTTCCGCGCAAATGCAGTGGATAGCACGCTGGAGAGCTTTGTGTTCGAAATCACCGGCACCCCCGAGAAAATTGATGCTTTCGCTGACCTGATGCGCCCGCTGGGGCTGCTGGAAGTGGCACGGACTGGTGTCGCCGCGCTGTCGCGCGGACTGTAACGCCACCACATCCGAACCAAGCTAGCCGCCCCCGATGGCCAGTCAGGGGCGGCTTGCGTTTAGCCGTCTTTGCTGGGCAGCAGGCCCGCCGACACCATTGCGGCGGCCTCGTCCGCGTCCAGCAGACCATCTGCCGAAATGTCATAGCTGGTAAAGGTCTCGGCCGTCACATCAGGGGCAATGGCCTGAATTTCGGGCAGGCTGTAGGCGCCGTCCCCATCCGTGTCGATCGCGGTGTCGATGCTCTGCGCCATCAAAGGGGCGGCCAGCGTGCTGGTCAGGATTACGGCTGTCATACGGTGTGCAATAGTCATGTGAGTGTTTCCTTTCGGGTTTCTGCGACGCAATGCGTTGCGCCGTAACCCGACCCTGAGCCAAGCAGCGGCAGCGCGAAATATCGCTTTGGGAAACCGTCATTTTTCGGCGCAGCGCCGCGCGAAACCGCAGGTACGAGCGGCGGAGCTTGGCCCAAAATTTCGCCTCAGCGTAGACCCACCGACAGCGCATACCCGTTCAGGCAAAACGCCGCCCACTGGGCGGCGCGTTGGGCATCGGCGGCTCTTTGCTATGACGTCAGTCGGCGTTAGGCTGGGCCGCTTCGATCAGCAAATGATAAAGATGCCAAGTCGCGTGCCCCAGTAGCGGCAACACAAAAAACAGCCCCAGAAAGCCCGGAATCATCGCCACGAATGTGACTACAGCGATAAAAATCGCCCAGATCAGCATTGTCACGGGGTTCCGCGCGACCGTCTGAAAAGAGCTGATCATTGCGGTGACAAAATCCACTTCGCGATCCAGCAGCATCGGCAGGCTGATGACTGTGATCATATAAAGCAGCACAGCGAACAGCGCGCCCACAACGGTGCCGATGACCAGCATCATGATACCATTGGGGGTCAGGAAGACCTCAAAGGACGAAGACACATTTGTCATCGTGCTCAGCCCCATGAACAGCGCGAAGATCATATGCGCAATAAAGAACCAGAACAGGAACATGAAAATGACGATGGCGCAGATCGAGGGCAACTGGCGTTTTGACTGTTTCGCGATCACACCGAAAATCTGATACATGTCCATCGCCATGCCTTTTTCGATGCGGCGACTGACCTCGTACAGGCCAACGGCGGCAAACGGTCCGATCAGCGGAAAGCCCACAGCCGCAAAGATCAGCCAATAGGTTTTTCCGGTCGCAACAGTGACCCAGGCAAAGATTAACCCCAGCCCCACATAGAACAACGAAAACACAAATCCAAATCCCGGCGCGCGTTTCATATCGGCCCAGGCGCGGCGCAGGGCTTCCTTCAACATGGGAATAGTCGCACGTCCGAATTCGGGTGCGCCGTGCTCTAGCACATACGGCATACTCTCCTCCCAGAGATATATTCTTGTTTTTGAGTATGGGACCGGGTTTTGCCGCTAAAATCAAGCGCCAGGGTTGCCGTTGGGGAAATTTATTGGGCGATTGGTTGTATTACGCTGGGCGGGGCCTGATCCGACCGGCGGGGATCACCTTCTCGGCCACCCAGAGAAAACAGCCCCTGCCCTGGTGGCCAAGCAAAAAGGCAGAGGTTTCCCCCTGCCCGCCTGACGATTTCGGAATGTTGACCTTGGCCGATCCCGGCGGCTTATTCGTCTGAATTGGCCTCGGCGCGGGATTTGCCCGCTACCTGCATCGCCAGCGTGGCTGCCATCAGCCCGTCCAGATCGCCGTCCAGCACGCCGGCTGAATCCGAGGTTTCAAACCCGGTGCGCAGATCCTTGACCATCTGATAAGGTTGCAACACGTAAGACCGAATTTGGCTGCCCCAGCCCGCGTCGCCCTTGGATTCATGAGCAGCGTTGATCGCCTCATTGCGGCGATCCAGCTCCATCTGATACAGGCGCGATTTCAGGGCCTTCATGGCGATGTCGCGGTTCTGGTGCTGCGATTTCTCGGACGAGGTCACAACGACTCCCGTCGGCATGTGCGTGATCCGCACCGCCGAATCCGTCGTGTTGACGTGCTGACCACCCGCGCCCGAGGACCTGTAGGTATCAATGCGAATATCGGCGGGGTTCACCTCGATCTCGATGTTATCATCCACCACCGGATAGACCCAAACCGAACAGAACGAGGTATGCCGCCGCGCCGAGCTGTCATAGGGCGATATCCGCACCAGACGGTGTACGCCGCTTTCGGATTTCAGCCAGCCATACGCATTGTGCCCGCTGATTTTATACGCAGCGGATTTGATTCCCGCCTCTTCGCCATAGTTGATCGACTGCAACTCGACGTCATAGCCCTTTTTCTCGGCCCAGCGAACATACATCCGCGCCAGCATCGAAGCCCAGTCGCAGCTCTCTGTCCCGCCCGCACCCGAGTTGATCTCCAAGAAGGTATCCGAGCTGTCGGCCTCGCCATCCAGCAGCGCCTCTAGCTCTTTTTCGGCGGCTTTGACAGCCAGCGCCTTGATCGCGTTCTCGGCGTCGGTGACGACCTCTTGGTCATCTTCCATTTCGCCCAGTTCGATCAGTTCCAGATTGTCGGTCAGCTCTTGCTGCATTTCGTTGTGGCCGGTCACTGAATCCAGCAGCGACTGGCGCTCGCGCATTAGTTTTTGCGCGCCTTCCGGGTCGTCCCACAGGGTCGGGTCTTCGACGCGGGCATCAAATTCCTCGAGCCGGTATTTCACAGAGTCCCAGTTCATCCGCTGCCGCAACAAAGCAAGCGATTTCTCGATGGCTGAAACCGTGGTCTGTACCTCTGCGCGCATGGGATGATCCTGCTAATTCTATGATCCGGCTTGCGTGATAGCTTACCCCGCCAGCCGGGGCAAGGCGGGGCGCACGATCATATGAATGGGTCAGTAAAGACCGCCCGAAGAAACCGACCCGAACGAGGCCTTGGGCCCTACAACGGCGCGATCTCCGGTCGATGTCGTCACTTCTTCTGAGTTTTCGTTGGCATTGTCGAACAGCGGCAGGTTCGACCCCATCGCAAAACCACCGTCATAGGTGATACCAAAGATCGGCTCTTCTCCGTCACGGAAATATTCGGCTACGACGCTTTCGCCGCTGGCACTGTCGGACAGGCGCGCGCCGGTGAAACGGTCGATCTTGATGAAATGGCCACCCGGCGGGACGCGGAATTTACCGCCACCATATTTCTTGGTGGCTTTTTTCATGAACTCTTGGAACACCGGTCCACACATGGACCCGCCATAAGACCCCCGTCCCAACGGACGCGGAGTGTCAAAACCCATATAACACCCAGCCACGATATTGCTGGTGAACCCCACGAACCAAACATCCTTGGCCTCATTGGTGGTGCCGGTTTTGCCCGCAGTGGGGACGCCCAGCCTGACAACGCCTGCTGCGGTACCGCGT
This sequence comes from Thalassovita sp., assembly GCA_029212905.1. Classification (GTDB taxonomy): domain Bacteria; phylum Pseudomonadota; class Alphaproteobacteria; order Rhodobacterales; family Rhodobacteraceae; genus Thalassobius. The sequence goes on along the minus strand of JARGPB010000001.1, from coordinate 15,461 downwards.
TGCACAACGCCCTGCATCATCGAGGTCAGCTGATAGGCGGTAATCGCATCCATCACCCGTTCGCGGTTCGACACGATCCGGGGGCTTTGGCCACTGCTCAGCTGTGGGTCATAGCAGTTGGTACAATCCCGTTTGTCATGCCGATAGATGGTTTTGCCGAAACGGTCTTGCACGCGGTCCACCAGTGTGGGCTCTACCCGCTCGCCGCCATTTGCAAACATCGCATAGGCGGCGACCATCTTGAACAAGGTGGTTTCTTCGGACCCCAAAGAGTTCGCCAGGAATTCGCCCATGTCATCATAGACGCCGAATTTTTCCGCATAGGCCGCAACCACATCCATACCGACCTCTTGGGCCAGACGGATGGTCATCAGGTTCCGGGACCGTTCGATCCCAGTCCGCAGGGGCGTCGGGCCATAGAATTGGTTGGACGAGTTCTTGGGCCGCCACAGCCCTTGCGGGGTGTTAATCTCGATCGGGGCGTCAATCACGATGGTGGCAGGGCTATAGCCGCTATCCAACGCCGAAGCATAAACGAAAGGCTTGAAGCTTGATCCCGGCTGGCGCTTGGCCTGAGTGGCCCTGTTGAACACCGAATGCTGATAGCTGAACCCGCCCTGCATCGCGATCACACGGCCGGTATTGACGTCCATCGCCATGAACCCGCCCTGGACCTCGGGGACCTGGCGCAATGTCCATCGGATAAAGCTTCCGTCAGCATCCTTGGTCATGGCGCGCACCAGCACCACATCGCCAACCTCAAGCAAATCCGCAGCGACACGCGCCTTCCGGCCCAGCTTACCGTTTTCCAAACGTTTGCGCGCCCATGTCACATCCTTGGCGACGATCCAGTGGCCCTCGGTGTCATTGGCGACGTTTTCGATCCCGACCCGCGCGTTCTTGTTGCTCAGCTCCAGCACAACCGCCGGGTACCATCGCCCGTCCAGCGTGATATCGCGCGGCACATCCGCATTGGACAGCGCCTCGCGCCACGTGGTCTCTGATGTCAGCTGTTTTGGTGTCAGCTTAACGCCTGTGCCCTGCCAGACCCCACGCGAACGGTCGTATTTTTCCAATCCACGGCGCAGCGCATTGGCGGCATCCACCTGCATTTCCGGGTCAACCGTGGCTCGCACCGTCAGACCACCAGTAAAGAACTCGCCCTCGCCAAAATCATCCGACAGCTGGCGGCGGATTTCATCCGTGAAATAGTCGCGCGGCGGCAAGGCGGTCTTGAAGCTTTCGAAATCACCATTCTGAACCGAGCGCAGCGGTTTTTCGCGCTCTGCCTTGTACGCGGCCTGGGTGATATAGCCGTTTTCCGCCATTTCCTTCAGCACAAAGTTCCGGCGCGACAGCACCCGATCCTTGTTGCGGACAGGATGGAATTTACCCGGCGCCTTGGGCATCGAGGCCAGCGTGGCTGCCTCGTGCGGTTCCAGCTCGGCCAGGGTCTTGTTGAAATAGGTCTGCGCAGCCGCGGCCACCCCGTATGAATTCTGCCCCAGGAAAATCTCGTTCATATAAAGTTCAAGAATCCGGTCCTTGGGCAGTGTTTCCTCCAGCCGGGTGGCCAGGATGATTTCCTTGATCTTCCGTTCGATCTTGCGTTCACCGCCCAGCAGGAAGTTCTTCATGACCTGCTGTGTGATGGTCGAGGCGCCGCGCACATTCTGTCCGCGCGACTTCACCGCATCAACCGCAGCCGACAACATGCCCCGCGCGTCATATCCCTTGTGGGTGTAGAAATTTTTGTCCTCGGCACTGATGAACGCCTGTTTCACCATATCGGGAATTTCATCGGCCGGCGTGAACAGGCGACGCTCTTTGGCGAATTCGTCGATGATCTGGCCTTCGCCGGAATAGATACGGCTGATGGTTGGCGGCTTGTACTGCGCCAGGCTTTCATGGCTGGGCAGGTCCTGCCCATAGATCCAAAACACCGCACCAATGCTCAGCGCAACGGCAGCCATCCCCAGCGTAACCAAGGTGAATATGGACCCGAAAAAGGAAAGAATGAACCTCAGCACACCCGCCGCCTATATTGATTTTGTTGCGCTTCTATACTGTTCACAGCCCTAAGCGTCAAAACAAGAAGCGTTGATCACACGGCAAGTTTCCGCCCCTTTGGCCGGTTTTTCCTAGTGGCGCACCAGTTCACGCAGACTTGAATCCTCGTCCATCCATTTGCGCAGCGAATCCCTGATCGCGACGGCGGCTTGCAGACGCCAGTTCTTGTCGCGCAGGTTTTTCAGATCCCGCGCACTGGACATGAACCCGACCTCTAACAAAACCGAAGGAATATCCGCCGATTTCAACACCGAAAACGAGGCATATCGGATTGGGCGCGTGTTCACCGGAGTCTTGGCCGCCTTCAGCCCACCGATCAACGTACGCGCCAATCGTTCCGCCCTGGGCTGGGTTTCCTGCCGCGCCAGATCCATCAATATCCCCGCCACCACATCGTCCTGTCCGCTCAGGTCCACGCCCGACAGGATGTCATTGCGGTCGTGCCGCTCAGCCAGCTGCTGCGAGGCCTCGTCACTGGCGCTGTCCCGCAACAGATGTACCGTCGCACCATGTGCGCGTCCTTCGGCCAGCGCATCCGCATGCAGCGACAAAAAGACATGCGCGCCCGCCTGATGCGCAATGGCGATCCGCCGTTCCAGCGATACAAAGCTGTCATCTTCACGCGTCATCACCACCTGGAACCGACCCGAGCGCAACAGCACTTCTTTCATCTGCCGCGCAAAGGCCAGCATCAGGTCCTTTTCCCTTAGCCCGTCACGTTCCGCCCCCGGATCAATCCCACCGTGCCCCGGATCCAGCACCACGATCAGCGGCCCCTCGCCACGCAGCTGGCGCTTGGCGGTCTCGGTCGGCGCAGGCAAATCCCACCGAGGATCATACGGCGCTCCTGAAATCGCCGCAAAACCGTCTGCACTCAGCTCCGACAACCCCACAAAAAGCCGCGCCTTGCCGCTCTCTGCGTCCACTTTCATTTCAATCACATCCGGTGCCAGCGGCGCGGCCAAATCAACCACCATCCGCGACCATCCCGGCCGCACCGCCCCATAGCGCACGTCGCTGGCGCGATCCGCGTTCAACAGCACGTCACGGCTGACGCCTGTCCAGTCCACCTCGCGGAAATCCAACACCAGACGGCGCGGCGCATCCAAAGTGTAAACCCGAAACGGCACCCCCTGCGTCAACGCCAGCTCGATTTTCAGCCCGCCGCCCCAGGAATCGCTGATCTGCGAATGACCAACCTCAACCCGCGCCAGCCCACTCAGCCCCTGCGCGAGGCCTCCAACCGGCACCAAAGCCAGCACAACGATAATTACCCTAAGAATACTGCTCATCCGCCCGATCCGGCTGGTTTTCTACAAAATAGCGAAAGCGGCCGGGTCTGCCCAGCCCCGCTTTCATCTTGCTCTAAATACTCACTGCGCCGTGATCTGCCTCACGCGCTGCGCTCAGACATGAAACGCTTCAATCGCCGCAAGCCTTCTTCGATATCCGCCGTGCTGCGCGCATAGGAAAACCGCAGGGTCCCCGCCCCGCGTCGTTTGTCGAAATCCAATCCTGGCGTCACCGCAACCCCCGCCTGCTCCAGGATCTCGGCAGCAAAGGCGCGACTGTCCTCGGTCAGATGGCTGACATCAGCATAGATGAAAAACGCGCCATCCGGGGGGGCAATTCGGTCAAAACCCGCCTTGGGCAGCCCCTCCAGCATCAATGCGCGGTTATGGGCATAGACCTTCAGGTTCTCTTGCAATTCATCGTCGCAATCCATCGCCTTCAGGGCGACCAACTGGCTGGCATGAGGCGGACAGATGAACATATTCTGCGCGATTCGCTCAATCCGGCGGACGTGATCAGCAGGCACCACCATCCAGCCAACGCGCCAGCCTGTCATGCTGAAATACTTGGAGAACGAGTTGATCACATAGCAATCTTGCGTGACCTGCAATGCCGTCACGGCCTTTTTGTCATACTCGATGCCGTGGTAAATCTCGTCGCTAATGAACATCGTTCCGGCATCGGCGCAGGCGCTCACCAGCGCTTGCATTGCGGGCAGGTCCAACATCGTCCCCGACGGGTTCGCAGGCGAGGCCACCATCAATCCATCCAGCCCCAGCCCTTCGAAATCGGTCGGCACAGGTTGCAGGCGGTTGTCGTCGCTGGCTTGTAGCCCAACAGGTTCCAGATCCAACGCCGAAAGTATCTGCCGATACGACGGATACCCAGGCTCGCCAATACCCACCCGCGCGCCTGCATCAAACAGGGCCGTAAACGCCAGAATGAACGCCGCAGACGACCCCGAGGTCACGACAACCCGGTTCCAATCCAGATCGACAGCATACCAATCCGCATACATCTGCGCGATGCGTTTGCGCAGCGCAGGCAGCCCCAAGGCCACTGTGTACCCCAGCGAATCCGCCTCCATCGCCCCGACCAAAGCGGCGCGGGCTGCGGCGGGCGCCGGCGTACTGGGCTGGCCGACTTCCATGTGAATGATGCTGCGACCAGCCTCTTCTGCGGCACGGGCGGCCTCCATCACGTCCATCACAATAAAGGGATCGACCTCTCCACGTCTTGAGTTTCGCATGTGTTCATTCCTATGGTGCCCGTGAGAGACGCCAATTCACAGTGAAACGGGCCCGCCGTCAATGCACCACCTAAGCCGAATGGCTGCAATCCTGCTGCTCTGCCTAAGCATGGCCGCGCCCGCCCGTGCGGTCACGCTGCTGCGTGATGCTGATATCGAACATGCGTTGGCGCAACTGGCCCGCCCAATCCTGACGGCGGCGGGTTTGCCTGCGTCCTCGATCCAGGTTCTGCTGGTGGATGACAGCGCCTATAACGCCTTTATCGTAGACAACCGACATATCTTTGTCACCTCGGGGTTAATGCTGAAACTGACCTCGGCGGCACAGTTGCAATCGGTGCTGGCGCACGAGGCCGCCCATATCGCAAACGGGCATATTTCACGTCGGACGCAAAACGCCCGTGCGGCCAATTCGCTGGCCGGTCTGGGTATGGCATTGGCGGCCGCTGCGGCAGCGTCAGGGAATAACTCGGCCGCTGTGGGGCTGGGTCTCGGCGTATCCAGCTCTGCTCAGCGCGTGTTCCTGTCCCACACCCGCGCCGAAGAAAGCGCCGCCGACGCGTCAGGGCTGCGGTATATGCTGCGTTCACGGGTCGATCCGCAAGCGTTTCTGGAGGTGCTGGATATTTTCCGCGGGCAGGACATTCTGGCCGAAAACCGCCAAGATCCCTATGCACGGACCCACCCGCTAAGCCGCGACAGGCTGCGTACAATCAAGGCCCTGGTGGCCGGGCATGCCATCAAGCCCAAACCAGACACCAAATCCGAGTATTGGTTTCATCGCGCCAAGGGCAAACTCGCGGCCTATGAACGCGCCTCAAGCTGGACCCTGCGCCGTGCGCCCTCCAGCCTGACCAAGGACATCCGCCTGATGCGCGAGGCCGTGGCCCATCACCGTAAACCTGACACCAAACGCGCGATTGCCACTGTGGACAAGCTGGTTGCGCTGCGCCCCAAGGATGCCTTTGCCCATGATCTGCGCGGGCAAATCCTGCTGGAATCACGCAAGCCGCTGGCCGCTGTCGCGGCCTATCGCACCGCCAGCGCGTTGGCACCGAAAAACGCCCTGATCCTCGGGGGGTACGGCCGCGCTCTGCTGGTCGCCAAACAATATAAGACCGCGCAACAGGTGCTAGAGAAAGCCCGCCGCAAAGACCCCTATGATGCCCGCCTACTGCGGGACCTTGCGCAGGCCTATGCGTATTTGAAACAGACCGGCATGGCCTCGGTTGTCACTGCTGAACGCTATGCTCTGATTGGCCGCCCAAAGGATGCGCTGATCCATGCCAAACGCGCCGAGGGGCTGCTGCCCCGCGGCTCTGCCCCTTGGCTTCGGGCGCAGGATGTGATTTCTGCCTCGGAAGCCGCCGTAAAGAAAAGGAATTGAAATGAAACGACTTCTCGCCTCTGCGGCGCTGATTTTCGCCGGGTTTTCGGCCCCGGCTCAGGCTTTTGACATCACCGACATGTCGGATGCTGAACGCACCGCCCTGCGCACTGAAATCCGCGCCTATCTGATGGAAAACCCCGAGGTGATCCTAGAGGCCTATCAGGTCTACGAGCAGCGCCAGGCCACCGCACAGGCCGCGGCCGAGGGCCAGATGGTGCAGGCCTATGCAAAGCAGATCTTTGATGATCCGAATTCCTGGGTCGGCGGCAATCCCGACGGCGATATCACCTTGGTCGAGTTCATGGACTATCGCTGTGGCTATTGCCGCAAGGCGCATTCCGAGGTTTTGCAACTGCTTGAATCCGATGGCAATATCCGCCTGATCGTCAAGGAATTCCCCATCCTGGGCGACCAATCCGTTCTGGCCTCACGCTTTGCCATCGCAACGCGCCTTGTCGCCGGGGACGAGGCCTATGAGGCCGTTCACAACGAGCTGATCACCTTCAAGGGCAATATCGCTGAAAAATCCCTGTCCCGTCTGGCCGACAAACTGGACCTGGATGGACCCGCGATCATGGCCAAAATGAATGACGACCAGGTCAACCAGACTATTGGTGACGTCCACACCCTGGCCGGGGCATTGCAAATCAGCGGCACACCGACCTTTGTGCTAGGGGACGAGCTGCTGCGCGGCTATGTTCCGCTGGCGAACATGCAAGAACTGGTTGCCGCCGCGCGTGGCGAATAAGCTGATCATCGTCGCCCTGTTGGCGGCACCAATGGCACAGGCTGCGGAAACCGATTTTCGCAGCCTGACCCCGCCTCAGCGGGCAAATTTGGGTCAAGAAATTCGACAGGTTCTGGCCGCTGATCCCGCGCTGGTTCTGTCGGTTATCCAGCCCCCCACCCCATCCCCCTATGCGGATGCCGTAAACGCCGACAGGCAAATGCTGCGGGATCTGGCGCCACGGATATTTGCAGATGACACACCGCTTTCCGGGACCAATCTGCCCCCCGCACTAGCGCTGGTCACGGCGCCAAATTGTCCTGACTGCGATGCAATGCAAGAGCTACTGACGGGTTGGGCGGATCAAGGGCGCGTGCGGCTGTACACTCTCCCCCTGCAATCCCTCGAGGCGCAGGCATTGGGTTTGGACACGGCCCCCAGCTATGTGTTTGAAACGATGATTGTCCGGGGGGACGTGCCCCCCATCGTGCTGGAAAAATACTTGGCGAAGCAGACGCGTTAGACGTCTTCGTCCATCACGATGACTTTGCCCGCCTCGATTGCTTCGGCGCGCTGTTCGACCAGACGCACGATATGATCCACCATGCCCTCGTTGCTTTGCTTGTGGTCCTGTTTGCCGGCCAGGTACACCATGCCGGACCCCGCCCCACCGCCGGTGAATCCAACATCTGTCATCAGTGCTTCGCCCGGGCCGTTCACGACACAGCCAATGATGCTAAGGCTCATGGGTGTTTTGATATGCTCCAGCCGTTTTTCCAGCGCTTCGACAGTTTTGATCACATCGAATCCCTGCCGCGCGCAGGACGGGCAGGAAATGATATTCACGCCACGGTGCCGCAGCCCCAGCGATTTCAGAATTTCATAGCCAACCTTGACCTCTTCGACCGGATCTGCGGACAGGCTGACGCGGATCGTGTCGCCAATCCCCATCCACAACAAGTTTCCCAGACCAATCGAGGACTTGATCGTGCCGGACATCAGCCCGCCGGCCTCGGTAATGCCCAGATGGATCGGCGCGTCGGTGCGTTCGGCCAGCTGTTGATAGGCAGCGGCGGCCATGAAAACATCGCTGGCCTTCACGCTGATTTTGAATTCGTGGAAATCATTGTCTTGCAGAATGCGGATGTGCTCCATCCCGGACTCGACCATCGCGTCGGGGCATGGCTCTCCGTATTTTTCCAACAGGTGTTTTTCCAATGACCCGGCATTCACCCCGATACGGATCGAGCAGTTATGATCCCGCGCTGCCTGGATCACCTCTTTGACCCGGCGCTCGTCTCCGATATTGCCCGGATTGATCCGCAGACATGCAGCACCGGCCTCGGCGGCCTCGATCCCGCGTTTGTAATGAAAATGGATGTCAGCCACGATCGGCACCGGGCTTTCGCGCACGATTTCCTTCAGTGCCTTGGACGAGGCCTCGTCCGGGACCGAGATCCGCACGATATCTGCGCCCGCCTCGGCGGCCCGTTGCACCTGATCAATCGTTCCGGCCACATCCGTGGTCAATGTGTTGGTCATCGTCTGCACCGAGATCGGAGCATCCCCCCCGACAGGCACGTTGCCCACATGGATTTTGCGGCTCTCGCGACGGTAGATATTGCGCCACGGGCGAACATGGTTCAGCGACATGCGTCCTGTCCTCGGTCAACTAGGGTCTGTGGGTAGATAGCGCCCTATGGGCCGCGCTTCAATCCATCCGGAACGAAGTTATTCTGCTTCCAGGTCGGCCTGCGCCACGGTGCGCGCCAATTCCTGATGCTGGGTCAGATCCGCGACGCTATAGGTCTCGGTCAGGCCGTCCACCGACAGGGCCAGATTGCTGGTCACGGTGCCACGGTTGCCCGCCGGTCCATAGTGTTTGCCATTCACCGCGAAATAGATCGCACTGGATTCGCCTACACGCAGCGTCGGCGCGTCTTCGGTCTGGGGTACGGTCCAGCGGTCGCCGGGCTCCATGATGCCCTCAAAGATCACACTGCCCTCGGCCGAGCGCACACGCACCCAGGCCGGACGCACGGCAACCATCTCAACGCCGGGCGCTGCGGGTTCAACAACCTGCGGCACCGACACTGGTTCGCGCGGGCTCAGCGCCGCGCTGGCGGTTTGAGTAGGCTCTGCAGTTTGGAAGCTGCCCACCTGATCGGGGTCCAATGTGGAAATCGGGGCGTCACGAGCGACCATCACCGGCACGTCCAGCGCTTGTGGGCGGTACAACCGATCCAGCGCCTCGGCCTGCGGTGTGGTCAGGCCAGTGCCGTTCAGACCGGCGCTTTGCACGGTTTGTGTGCTACCCAAGGGACGGTTTTCCAACGGGTCCAGATCGGCCAGAACATCAGGGGTATTTTCAACGGGGGCCAAACGCACGCGCTGCACCTCGTTCAAGACGGTATAGCCGCCAAATCCAATCGACCCGATCAACAGAAGCAACACCATGGCCGAGCCAATAGCGCCGGGTTCGATCCGTGAAATAAACGCTTCCTTTGCCGGGGCAAAGGGCGTGCCGGACCCGGCGAAGGGATCGCGGTTCGCTTTGGCCTGCGCGGCAATAGGTTCTTTGCGGATCGAGGATGCCTCGGCCGACATACCATGCGCCGTGGCGAAACCGCTCTCGCGACAGAAATCCGTAAAGGCCTGATCGGGGTCCATATTCAGATAGCGCGCATAGGACCGCACATAGCCAGCAATGAAGCCAGGCGTATCAAAGGCCGTCGGATCGGCATTTTCGATAGCAGCAATATAAGAGGCTTTGATCCGCAGCTCTCGCTGGACATCCAGCAGGGACTTGCCCATGGTGGCACGCTCGCCGCGCATCACGTCGCCCAGACGCATCTCGAAAGCGTCAAAGCCTTTCGGCTTTGCCGTTGGATCGTCTTCGATTACTCGCGTTCTACGCCTGATCATCCCCAACTGCCCTTAAGCCATTCGCTTACCGAACCTGCCCGATTCGAGACGCGACCTTTGTTTCTTGCACACTACCACAACTCAAGGGGAAAAGCATCCAAGGGGCCGTCATGCAGACATTTCGGCGCGATTCAGCTCACATCGGGACCATAGCGCATCCAATGCATGCACAAGATGATCCATCTCCTCCGAGCCATGTACCGGCGAGGGCGTAAAGCGCAAACGCTCGGTTCCGCGGGGTACGGTCGGGAAATTGATCGGCTGAACGTAGATGCCAAAGCTCTCCAGCATCATGTCGCTCAGCGCCTTGGTGTGCACAGGATCACCGACGATCACCGGCACGATATGGCTACCGTGATCGATGATCGGCAGGCCCAGGCCCTTGAGCCGGAGTTTCAGTTTCTTGGCCTGCTCTTGATGTTTGGCACGTAGCGCCTGATCGGTCTTGAGGTGCCGAACAGAGGCCGCCGCACCAGCAGCCACAGCAGGCGGCAAAGACGTCGTAAAGATGAAGCCCGGCGCGTAAGACCGGATCGCGTCACACATTTTTGCCGATGCCGCGATATAGCCGCCCATCACGCCATAGGCCTTGGCCAAGGTGCCGTTGATAATGTCCAGCCGGTGCATCAGTCGGTCACGCTCGGCTACGCCAGCCCCGCGCGGACCGTACATGCCGACAGCGTGCACCTCGTCGATATAGGTCAGCGCACCGAATTCGTCGGCCAGGTCGCAAATCTGTTCGATCGGACCGAAATCGCCATCCATCGAATAGACTGATTCAAATGCGATCAGCTTGGGGGCCTTTGGATCGTCCGCCGCCAGCAATTCGCGCAGATGCGCCACATCATTGTGACGGAACACCCGCTTGGCCCCGCCGTTGCGGCGCACGCCCTCGATCATCGAGGCATGGTTCAGCTCGTCGCTATAAATGATCAGACCGGGGAACAGTTTCGGCAGGGTGCTGAGGGTAGCGTCATTAGCGATATAGGCACTGGTGAACAGCAACGCCGCCTCTTTGCCATGCAAATCGGCCAGCTCGGCCTCTAGCCGTTTGTGATAAACCGTCGTCCCCGAGATATTCCGCGTCCCACCCGAGCCGGCACCAGTGGCGTCAATCGCCTCGTGCATCGCGGCCAGGACAACGGGGTGCTGCCCCATCCCCAGATAATCGTTGCCGCACCAGACGGTGATGTCCTGCTCGGATCCGTCAGGGCGCCGCCAGACCGCGTGGGGAAAATTACCCTGACGCCGTTCGATATCGATAAAGGTCCGGTACCGGCCCTCGTCATGCAGGCGGTTCAGGGCAGTGTCCAGTTGGGCCGAATAATCCATCGCGCAGGTCCTTAAGTCATGTGTTCGCGAAGACCGCTCTAGGCGAGCCCCCAGTTACGCACCTTGATTTCCATCAAATCCCGCCTCTGGACAGTGCCGCGCGCAATGCTAGGCTCCGCGCAAACACGCAAGGAGCGATTGATGACTCTGGAACCTGTACTCTCTCGGATTGACGAAAACCTGCCTCAGGCACTGGATCGCCTGTTGGAACTGCTGCGTATCCCGTCGATCTCGACCGACCCTGAATATAGTGGCGACTGCCAGACGGCTGCGGATTGGCTGGTGGCGGATCTGCAAAGCATTGGTATTGATACGGAAAAACGTCAAACTCCTGGCCACCCCATGGTTGTCGGCCATGTAGATGGGGATGGGCCGCATGTGCTGTTTTACGGCCATTACGACGTTCAGCCTGTTGATCCGCTGGATCTGTGGGACCGCGATCCCTTTGACCCAGCGATCGAAAAAACAGACGGCAAGAAAGTCATCCGAGGGCGCGGAGCCTCGGACGACAAAGGGCAGTTGATGACCTTTGTCGAAGCCTGCCGCGCATGGAAATCAGTACATGGCACCCTGCCCTGCAAGATCACCTTTTTCTTTGAAGGCGAAGAAGAATCAGGCTCGCCTTCGCTGGTGCCATTCATGCAAGAAAACGCCGCCGAGCTCAGCTCGGACATCGCGCTGATCTGCGACACGGGGCTGTTTGGCGAAACAACACCGGCAATTGTTACGATGCTGCGCGGGTTGTTGGGCGAGGATTTCACCATCACAGGCCCCGACCGTGACCTGCACTCGGGCATGTATGGCGGCATTGCGATGAACCCTATTCGTGTGCTGACCGGCATCCTAGCCGGGCTGCATGACGACACGGGCCGCATCACCCTGCCCGGTTTCTACGATGGCGTGCCCGAACTACCCGACGAAGTACTGGCGCAGTGGCAGGGGTTGAATTTCGACCACGCCGCATTCCTGGGCGAGGTCGGGCTGAAACACCCAGCAGGTGAACAGGACAGGATGCCAATCGAAATGATCTGGTCGCGACCGACCTGCGATGTCAACGGCATCTGGGGCGGCTACACTGGCGCGGGCTTCAAGACGGTGCTGCCCAGTCAGGCCAGTGCCAAGGTCAGCTTTCGGCTGGTCGGACAACAGGACCCAGACAAGATTCGCGATGCCTTTCGCGACTATGTTAAGGACCGCCTGCCCGAGGGTTTCACGATCGAGTACCGCACGGACAAAGGGGCGCCTGCCTCGCAGATGTCCATCGACAATCCGATGTTCGAAAAAGCCCGCGGAGCGCTGTCGGACGAATGGCCTAACGCGGCAGCCTATGTTGGCTGCGGCGGGTCGATCCCGATCGCAGGATATTTCAAGGATATTCTGGACACAGACGCAATGTTGATCGGCTTTGGCAAGGATGATGATCAGATCCACAGCCCCAATGAGAAATACGACCTGTCCAGCTTCCATCACGGGATTCGCAGCTGGGCCCGCGTGCTGGAGGCATTGACGCGCTGAAAATGGGGGCTCTGCCCCCGCCGCGCGTTCCGCGCAGCTCCCCCGGAGTATTTTGGGCAAGATGAAAGGGCCGGCGATGGATGATTTCGAAACGGGAATGGCAACTGTAAACGGGGTCGAGATTGCCTATTCCAAGGGTGGAAGCGGCCCGCCCGTGTTGCTGTTGCATGGGTTTCCCCAGACGCGCGCGATGTGGACCCATATCGCACCTGTTCTGGCGCAGGATTTCACTGTGGTTTGCGCGGATTTGCGGGGCTACGGCGCATCCAGCAAGCCTGAAGCTGTAGCGGCCTATTCTTTCCGGGAGATGGCGGCGGATCAGGTGGCCCTGATGGCGCATCTGGGTTTCGCGCGTTTCCACGCGGTAGGGCATGATCGGGGAGCGCGGACCGTACATCGAATGGCGCTGGATCATTCGGAGGCGCTGCTGTCGATGACCGTGATGGATATCGTACCGACGCATCTGCTATTGGATCTGCTGACCCAGCAAGTCGCGCGGGCCTATTACCACTGGTTCTTTCTGGCTCAGCCTGAGCCGTTTCCTGAGAGAATGATTGAGGCAGACCCGGATCCCTATTTCGAGAGCTGCCTGCTGGGTTGGGGGGCGGCAAAACTGGAGCAGTTTGACCCGGATTTGCTGGAAAAATACCGCGCGGCCTGGCGTGATCCCGATACGATCCGCGGCATGTGCAATGATTATCGCGCCGCGCTGGACATCGATTTTGCGCTGGATGATGCGGATCTGGAGCGCATGGTGGAGTGCCCTGCGCTGGTGCTTTTTGGTGCGGATGGCGCGATGGCGCGCGCCTATGATGTGCCGGGCACATGGCGGGCGCGCGCCATCAATATACAGGCCCAGGGCATTCCCGGCGGTCACTTTTTCCCGGACACAGCGCCGATCCAGACGGCAGATGCCATTTTACGATTTTTAACAACACTCTAGATGGCAGAGTTAAACCTATCCGGCAACTGAAACTGCACCTGATAGTCGGGGCGATCAAACTGATAGAACCCGGTGTCGCCGCGCGGAGCGAAGCTGCGGTGCATCTTTTTGCGATAGGGGCGCATGTCGAAACCTTCGACCATTTCAAGCGCAGCAAAGGCCTCGAACACGGCGCGGTCCTGCCCGCGTGCCTCGGAGAACCAATGCCGTCCGATTGACACTTCGTTCACCGCGCCCAGATCACCCGAGATCGCATTTCGCCGGTCCATCGCCGAGGCATATTCGCCGAAGTCACAGAATTTCAGGTGCAGCAGATACAGGCAGTCCGGCGTAAAAAGCTTATCAAACTGAGTGAAATGCCCCCCACGCGCGATTTTTGTCCCCGCCGAAATGATACATGGCTTTGAGTAATGCGGTGCCAGCCGAACATGACGACGCGGGCCGATAACGTGATCAGTAATCGGCTTGGGTTCCAGGTCGATGCGGTGGATCACCTCTAGGCCGAGGGGCGTATAGACCCGGTTTTTGCGCGCGTCTTTCAGGAAACCCAACAGGGTCTTGCCCTCGTCCGGGTCAATCACAACCAGTTCGTCCACATCCCCAACGATCACATGCATGTAGTAGCTGCGCAGCCCCATCACGAGGTTGTTCAGCAGCCGCCAGCGCTTCATATCAAAGTTTTTATGCGGATCACCGGGGATACCGATGATATTGCACCCCTCGGCCAGGCGGGCGACGTCCTCGCCCCGGCCGTGATTGATGATATACAGGTTTTCGCGCCCAAATTCGCGCCCGTAATGCGCCAACCAGATCTTGAGAAAGAACAAGTCGTCACGCACCATGGTGACAACAGCAACGGTGGACTGCATTGTGGCTCTTCTGCTTTTGCTCAACTGCGTTTTGGCAAGACTAACCATTTTGTTGTTATAAGAGAATCGATTTCTAGGCCGTTAAGGATCCCCCGTGCAAACATCCGCTCTCGTCCCCTCTGGATTCGCCAAAACCGGCCTGTTCATCCGACCAGGCACCGCGGTCCCGACCCGGTTTCAGGTCCTGGGCGAAAGAAGCAGCGGTACCAATTACGTCAAACGCCTGTTGGGCCGGAACACACCGCTTTCGCCGGTGGAAACGCTGGGATGGAAACACGGCCCCCTGCAAGCGATGGCGGTGCCCCGTGATATGGTGGTGTTAGTCAGCGTCCGAAATCCAGCAGACTGGGCGTTGTCGATGTTTGCAAAACCCTGGCACACCCCGGCAGCAATGCAGGCCCTGCCTTTTTCGGACTTCTTGCGCGCGCCATGGGCGACGATCCTGGATCATCCGAAATATTTTGAGGGCGCAGGCCCCGCCATGATCGGCCAACCCTTGCAGCAAGATCGGGACCCGGCCACGGGCCTGCCCTACGATAACCTGTTTCAACTGCGCATCGGCAAGCTGCGCAGCCACCTGAGCCTGATCAATCGCGGCTGTTCCTTTGTGCTTGTCCGGCAGGAAACCGCCGTAAACACACCCAAAGAGTTCCTGCACCAGTTTCGTACCGATCTTGGGCTACCGCCGTCGGATGCGCCTTTGCGCCCCGTGGTGAAACGTTTGGGCGCGCGCTTCAACGCGGCGGTACAGGATCGGCCAGCCAAGCCCGAAGCGATTCCCGCCCCTGACCGCGAATACATGCGTGAAACTTTGGACTTAGCACTAGAAACTGCGCTGGGTTACGACGTCTGACCCCTGGTCAGCGCACGTATTCCCTTTAGGCCGGCCACAATCCAGGGCAGCCCGTGGAACAATAGATCGAACATGTCTATTGGCTGGGAAAGATCACCGCTGAACAGCATCTTCAGCTTTTGCCAGATATGCGGCTCTGGCACGAACGGCGCCAGGCCCAGCGTGCCGCAGATGATCAGAACAGTTGTCCAAGGAAGCGCATCGAGGCGGTGCATAGAGCCATTTCCATCCATTAAGGAAGAAGTGGCGCGGTTGACGGGGCTCGAACCCGCGACCCCCGGCGTGACAGGCCGGT
>JARGPB010000044.1 GCA_029212905.1 Thalassovita sp. | reverse complement strand
CGGTGACATGCAGTTTGCGGGCAATTGCCGCGTTGGACAAGCCCTTTGATTTCAGGACGCGGGCCAGCCACTTTTTGGGAACGGGTACCCGCGCTGGAAGGCGGTGTGCGACAGCGGCCAATCGTTGCGCATTCTCTTTGCCGACCACGTTGACCAGCGCAGACCTCTTTGGTGAGATCGCCAGGTACAATTCAGCACCGCCAAATTCCAAGAAGAAGGCAAAAGCGACCTCCGGTCCCAAGGCGTCGATATAGGCGTCAATATGGGCTGGGTGGCGCGGATATTTCGGTACGTCAGGCATTGGCGCACCCCCCGTATCCGAGGGGTGCAATCGCTTCACTCTTTGGGTTGGAATCCCGTGATAGCCTTGGCGGCGGGCTCCAGCCGTTCGTGGATGCAACGCAGCACATATTCAAGGCCGGTCGTACCCACTTGACGGTTGGTTTCCGTAAGCATTTCGATGACGCCATACAGCGCCTCGGAGGCGATAAACACCTCGTCGCGCGGGTCCGGTTGTTCACATGCTGACATGTCAGACCTCGCCGAACAGATCGGGTTGCATGCCATCCGGCAAGCGCGGGATCAACCGCATGGCCAGCATTTCCCGCGCGGCCTGCTCCAGCTTCCAGCGCGGATAATTCGCCCCGCGCCACATCTGGTCCAAATTCTGGTCGTGCCGCATCGACATTTCGATGAACCCATAGATCGGCTTCTTGCGCAGGGCCTCGACCTGCAACTTGGCGACCATCGACTTGGCATCCGCCAAAGCCTTGGTTTCCATCGCCGTGAAGGCGTCGTTGATCATCACCGCCATTTCGTCCGCGACCGGGCTTTTCAGAACCCCCGACAGCATGTTCGCACCCCCGTGTGTGAAGGCGCGAGGGTCGTAGCGAACCTTGCTGGAAATCGGGTTTGCGGTCGCATTTTGCGACCGCAAATGCGTCAACTCGGCCTCTTCCAGCAGAAAGGTGTAGCGCGACGGAAACCGGGCCGGGTTGCGCTTCACGGCTTCGTTGATCCGCCGTGTTGATGTCCCATAGACCTCCGCCAGATCGGCGGCGAGCATGAAGGGCGGACGGCCCGGCAAGGTGAAGATGCGGGCGCGAATACCCGCAATATCGAACAGGGTGTTCGGTGACATTGGATGGTTCTCCTTCGGTTACGGGGGGACAAGGCCCCCGGGTGTTAAGCAGACTGCCGAAGGACAGACCCCGTGCGTCTTTAGGCCGAAGCCCTGGACATGCACGCACGGCACCCGGAGAATGATCGTCTTGTGAAAGACGCCATGTCGGGGCGTAACCGCCTTCGGTATCTACATTCGGCTGGCTGCTTAAGGCTCGTCCGAACGCCGACACGATGCAGCGGTTCGCCAGAATTGTCAATTCTTGTGAATTTGGCTTGCGGTTACGGTTGCCGATCCACCGGTTCCGGCCATTTGTCAGGCAGGCACACGTCCGTTCTGCCCTGTTTTCGCTCGGCACTGGCGATAGACCGTGCGCCAAAGACGCGGCACCGACAGGCCGCTCCATTGGGTGGAAAACACTGAGACCAGAACGGGTGGGCCGCGGGAAGAATGAGCCCGTCAAGATGTCCGTGTTCAGCGAAACAATCAGACGTAGGACCGTCTGACCGGTATACCCACAGAATGAACCAAGGTTCCCGCAACTGGGATAGTCGAAATTGCATATACTCGTGATGCCGCGAATCGCGTTCTGTATCCCGGTCCATGCCTCCACAATTGCAGGGTTCTCTTCGGAATGCCAATTGCAGTGCGTGCCATCTCCCGGCGAAATAAGGTCATCGAAAGGCCCGCTCATCATCACCGCCCCCCCTTGAAGTCGAAATCCGCGCCGGCCCGCCGGGCCCAGGCTTTCAGCGCTTGGATCACCCCGTCGATTTCATAGTGGTTTTTCAGCATGTCGATATCGGCAGGGGCGACGCCCCCCGTTTCCTCAATATGCTTGCGCACAAATGCGTTCAGGCCAGCGCGATCTGGGCGATCC
>JARGPB010000035.1 GCA_029212905.1 Thalassovita sp. | reverse complement strand
CTGCCCCCGTACCCGCGCCGCAAACGCCTTGCCGTCAATGATCTGTGCGCTCATGTCACTGTCTCCGTTTTTATACGTTTTGCCACTGTGGCCAGCGCGTGCCACAGGCTGCCTGTCAGGGATCGCATTCCCAGAATGGCCAAATGATCCGGTGCGCGGCGGATCACGTAGACCCCCATGTGTTCAAGCGTCGTCCGCGTGGCCGATCCCGCGCCGAAATCGGCGGCGTTCACGTTGACCAACCGCTCTAGCAGCGATTGGATCGTTGCCGCGCTATCCGCCGTGATCTCTATTGCGGCCCAGCCGTCTGTTTGTTCCGTCACAGAACACGCAGGGCAGAGCGTCTTCAGTTCGGCGGCGAAATCCTCTTCGGCACGTGCCTCGGCTTCGACCATCCATTGGTCCGGGCCGATCCAGAACGCGGACACGCCCTGCCCTGCGTTCCAGCCACCCGGCCCCGGCAGGACCACCCCAAAGGGCGCAGGCACCTGACCGCCCCGGCGCACCGCCAAGGAGGCAAGCGCCAACCCTGGGTTTTCGCGCAACGTGATGCCGTCGAAACTGTCCTGTGCCGGGGTCTGTGCCCCCAATGCTGTCAGTGCAATCAGATCAGACACGAAGCCGTCCTCCTTCGGGGTCAACGAAATGCGGGCTCACGACGCGCAGTCGTACGGTTTGATTTTCCAGAGGGTTGGCAGCGAGGAGTATCTCGTCCATCCGGTCGGCTCCGCGCGCCAGATAGCCCAGCCCGATGCCTGCCTCCATATGTGGCGAATAGCAGGCCGAGGTGATCCACCCCTGATCGGTGCTGGTCTCTTGCGCGGCGTCCTGCGCGAACAGATGCGCGCCGGCCACCACGGGATCATTGGCATCAACCGCTTGCAGGCCGACCAGAACGCGGTCTTCTTCGGTCAGCCCTTCGCGGCGGGACATCACCGCGCCGATACTGTCCTTTTTCGTGGATACCATGCGCCCCATCCCCAGCATCTGGGCCGTTGTCTGGCCGTTCAGCTCGTTCCCGGCGGCGTGGCCTTTTTCGATACGCAACACGCTAAGCGTTTCCGTCCCATAGGGCGTGGCCCCCAGATCGGCACCCAGCTCTAGCATCCGCGCCATCAACGCCCCGCCAAACCGGGCAGGCACGGCGATTTCATAGGCCAGCTCGCCCGAGAACGAGATGCGGAACAGCCGCGCACGCAGCCCGTTGCAAACCGTCAGGGCAGCGCAGCCCATGAATGGCAGCCCCTCGTTCGAAATGTCGTGATCGTCCACAACCCTTTGCATCAGGGTGCGCGCATTGGGACCAGCAACAGAGATTTGCGCCCAGGCATCCGTGGTCGAGATCACCTGAACGTCCAGCTCGGGCCACAGGCATTGGCGCGCGAACTCCATGTGGCGATAGACCGGACCGGCCTGCGCCGTTGTGGTGGTGACGACGAAATGATCCTCGGCCAGGCGCGCGCATGTACCATCGTCCATGGCAAACCCGTCCTCGCGCAGCATCAGGCCATAGCGCACCATGCCAACCTTTAGGGTCTTGAAGCCATTGCAATACAGCCGGTTGATGAATTCACCCGCGTCGGCCCCCTGCACATCGACCTTGCCCAGCGTGGTCACGTCGCACAGCCCAACGCCCGCGCGGGTGGCCATCACCTCTCGATCGACAGATTGACGCCAATGGGTCTCGCCCGGTTGCGGGAAATACTGTGCCCGCATCCATTGGCCGACCTCGGTGAATACGGCGCCCTGCGATTGTGCCCAGTGATGAGTGGGCGTCAGGCGGCGGGGGCGGAAATGTTCGCCGGTATTTCCTCCGCCCAGAACGGACATCGACACGCCAGTATATGGCGGACGAAAGATCGTTGTGCCAGTGTCCGGGATCGCCTTGCCGGTCAGTTCGGCCATCACAGCCAGCGCCGTAACATTGGCGGTCTTGCCCTGATCGGTGGCCATGCCCAGCGTGGTCCAGCGTTTCAGATGTTCGACCGGGCGCATGTTTTCCTGATGAGCCAGTTTGATGTCCTTAACGGTGACATCGTTCTGGAAATCGACCCAAGCGCGGCCTTTGCCCGGCACATGCCAGAAGGCAGCCTGACGCACGGGGGCGTCCTCGGCTTTGGGCGTATCAGTCAGCACGGCCTTGATCCCCAGATCGACCAGTGCCTTTTGCGCCGCCAGCGCACCGCCGTTCAGCGCAGCGTGCGTCGATCCTTGCCCCATCGCCGCCCCCGCCACGATCAAACCCGGCGTGGTTTCGGCCGCCGGTACGAACGCTTGCAGGCTGTCGTCCCACACAGGCCGTCCGCGATGATGCGAAGACAGGTGCACATTCGGGTTCCACCCGCCCGACACGCCAAGCGCGCCGCAGTCGATCCAACGGGTGTTGCCGCCCTTGGTTATGGCGATGCGGGACAGGCCCAGTCGGCCCTTGGTGTCGGTGACTGTCGCGCCGGTTTCCAGCGGGTAGTCCCCCAGCGCCACGGCATCCGGGCGCGGGTCAATCACGGCTGCGATATCGACACCACGCGCCGCCAGATCCACAGCCGAGCGATGCCCGTCATCATTATTGGTAAAAATCGCCACGCGCTGAGCGGCGCTGACCGCATACCTATTGGCATAGCTGCGCATCGCCCCCGCCAGCATCACGCCAGGCCGGTCGTTATTGGCGAAAGGGGTGTGCCGCTCGGTCGCGCCGGCGGCCAGGATCGCGCGTTTGGCGGTGATCCGCCACAAGGTCTGGCGCACCTGCGCCTCCGGCTCGGCCAGATGATCCGAGACCCGCTCGACCGCACCGTAAACCCCGTGATCAAAGACGCCGAACACTGTGGTCCTGCGCATCACACGCAGGTTTGGCAGGGTCGCGAATTCAGCTTCGACCGCCGCCAGCCACGCGGTCGCAGGGGCGTCGTTCAATGTGTGGGTTTCAGACAGCAACCGCCCGCCCAACAGGAAATCCTCATCCGCCAGAACCACCTGCGCACCGGCGCGGGCGGCTGTCAGTGCGGCCATCAGCCCGGCCGCGCCTCCGCCAATCACCAGCAGATCGCAATGCAGATAGCCGCGATCATAGCTGTCGGGGTCAGGCTCCATGGACAGGCTGCCCAGACCTGCGGCACGCCGGATAATCGGCTCGTACAGTTTTTCCCAGAAGGCTTTGGGCCACATGAAGGTCTTGTAGTAGAACCCCGCCGCAAAGAAATCCGAGAACAGGTCATTCACCGCCAGCAGATCGAAATTCAGCGGCCCCATACGGTTCTGACTGGTTGCGTCCAGCCCGTCGAACAGCTCGGTCATGGTGGCGCGGGTGTTGGGTTCCTTGCGCGCACCGCTGCGCAATTCGACCATGGCGTTCGGCTCTTCGGACCCGGCGGCAACCACCCCGCGCGGACGGTGATATTTGAAACTACGCCCCATCAGCCGCACATCATTGGCCAGCAAAGCCGAGGCCAGCGTATCCCCCGGATGCCCGGTCAACGCCTTCCCATCAAACGAGAAATTCAGAGTTTTCGAGCGGTCAATCAGCCCACCTGTCAGCCGGGTCATTGCGGGCCTCCTTTGTGGGTCAAAGCCACGTCGCGCGCCAGTTCGGCGCCCAGGATTTCATGGGTCAGCGTGTTGCGCGTAACCACCAACCAGGACCGATCGCCCTGTTCGTGGAACCACAGCTCGCGGTGAATGCCAGCCGGGTTGTCGCGCAGATAAACATAGTCGTGAAAAGCGTCAGCCGCGCCTTCGGCCAGCCCATCAGGGCGGTTCAGCAGGCTCGCGTCGCCCAGGTAGGTGAACTCTTGCGCGTCGCGCAGGCCCAGCAGGGGATGAGGGATCAACATGGTCGGACCTCAGTGCAGGTTGGGCGTGGCACCCACGCCTTTTTCATCAATGACATGTCCGGTTGCGAACCGATTCAGCCGGTAAGCGGTGGCGGTCGGGTGCGGGGCATCCTTGGCCAGAAGATGGGCAAAGGCGAACCCGCTGGCCGGCGTGGCCTTGAACCCGCCATAGCACCAGCCGCCGTTCAGATAGAGCCCCTCGACCGGCGTGCGGTCGATGATGGGAGACCCGTCCATCGACATGTCCATGATCCCGCCCCAGACCCGCAACAGACGCGCGCGGCCAATCATCGGCATCAAGGCCATACCGCCCTCGGCCACGCCCTCGATTGTTGGCAGGTTGCCGCGCTGCGCATACGAATTGTACCCGTCCAGATCGCCGCCAAACACCAGCCCGCCCTTGTCCGATTGGCTGACATAGAAATGCCCCGCCCCAAAGGTGATCACCCCCGGAATGGTGGGCTTCAGCCCCTCGGACACAAACGCCTGCAACGCGTGGCTTTCGATCGGCAGGCGCATTCCGGCCTGTTGCATTACACGGCTGGTGGACCCGGCCACAGCCACACCCACCTTTTTCGCGCCGATATACCCGCGGGATGTTTCCACGCCCTGCACATGACCCTGTTCAATACGAAAACCCGTGACCTCGCAGTTCTGGATCAGATCGACGCCAGCCATGTCGGCCCCACGAGCATAGCCCCAGGCGACACCGTCATGGCGCGCGGTGCCAGCGCGGCGCTGAAGCAGCCCTCCCTTGATCGGGAACCGCGCGTTATCGTAGTTCAGGAACGGCGCCATGTCGCGCACCTGATCAGCGTTCAGCAATTCGGCATCGGCGCCAGCCAGCAGCATCGCGTTCCCCCGACGCCGGAAAGCATCGCGCTGCCCATCCGTATGACACAGGTTCAGAATACCGCGCTGGCTGACCATGGCGTTGAAGTTGAATGCCTGCTCCATGCCCTCCCACAGTTTCATGGAAAACTCGTAGAATGGCTCGTTCCCCGGCAGCAGATAATTCGAGCGGATGATCGTTGTGTTCCGCCCGATATTGCCCGATCCCAGCCAGCCTTTTTCCAGCACGGCTATCCGCGCCTGACGGAATTCGGTCGCCAGATAAAAGGCCGTTGCCAGCCCGTGTCCGCCACCCCCTATGATTATGTAATCATAAGATGATTTTGGCTCGGGGTCACGCCATAGGGGCTGCCACCCCTTGTGGCCTGTCAGCGCCTCTTTGAGGACGCGGAAACCAGAGAAACGCATGGTTTGGATCTTTCTTTGCGATCAGTTCAGCGATCAGATGTCGAGCGTGTTGTCACGTTCCCACTGCGAGAAATGCGACACAAAAGCGTTCCATTCCTGCATCTTCATCTTCATGTAGGAGCTCGAGAAATCCTCGCCCAGCATCGCCTTCAGGCCTGCGTCCTCGTCAAACCAGCGGATCGCATCCAACAAGTTCAGCGGCAGTTTCGGCGCGTCGGTGACGGATTGGCCCTCGGCATACATGTTGATGTCATAGCGCGGACCAGGATCGGCCTTGGCGCGGATGCCAGACAGGCCTGCCGCGATGATCACGGCCTGCAACAGATAGGGGTTCACAGCCCCGTCAGGCAGGCGCAATTCAAACCGGCCCGGGCCAGGGACGCGCACCATATGCGTGCGATTGTTGCCCGTCCACGTCACCGTATTGGGCGCCCATGTGGCCCCCGACATGGTGCGCGGCGCGTTGATCCGCTTATAGGAGTTCACCGTCGGGTTGGTGATCGCGGCCAGCGCGCTGGCGTGTTTCATGATCCCGCCCAGGAAATGCGCGCCCTGTTCAGACAGGCCCAGTTCCGCCGTGGGGCTGTCGCCCTTGGGGCCGGCAAAGGCGTTGGTTTTGCCCTCCAGATCCCAAACCGAGATATGCGCGTGGCAGCCATTGCCTGTCAGGCCTTCGATCGGCTTGGGCATGAACGTCGCGCGCAGCCCGTGTTTCTCGGCGACAGATTTCACCATGAACTTGAAGAAAGAGTGACGATCCGCCGTGATCAGCGCATCATCGAAATCCCAGTTCATTTCGAACTGGCCATTGGCGTCCTCGTGGTCGTTCTGATACGGGCCCCAGCCCAGATCCAGCATGTAGTCACAGATTTCCGAGATCACGTCATAGCGGCGCATCACGGCCTGCTGGTCATAACAGGGTTTTTCGGCCGTATCATAGGGGTCCGAGATCTGATCGCCCTCAGGGGTCAGCAAGAAGAACTCTGCTTCAATCCCGGTTTTGACGCGCAGGCCCTCCTTGGCGGCTTCGGCCACCAGTTTGCGCAGCACGTTGCGCGGGGCCTGCTCGACCTCGGCACCCTCCATCACGGGGTTGGCGGCGATCCAGGCAACCTCAGGGCGCCAGGGCAGTTGGATGACGGTTTCAGGATCCGGCACGGCCAACATATCGGGATGCGCAGGCGTCATATCCAGCCAGGTGGCGAACCCGGCAAAACCGGCGCCGTCTTCGACCATATCGGCAATCGCCTGCGCCGGTACCAGCTTGGCCCGCTGCCCACCGAACAGATCGGTGTAGGAGATCATGAAATATTTTACGCCCTTTTCCTTGGCGAAAGCTACGAGGTCAGTCATCGTTTTTTCCTTCGTTTTCCCTGTTGGTTCAGGGGGCTGCGCGCCCCCTGAGGCGTGTTTAGAAACCAGGTTTTCCGGGGTACCAGTTGGTGCCCGCCAGCGGGACCTGCGCCATGGCGGCGGCCTCCATCGTCAGGGCGCACAGGTCCTCGGGTTCCAGGTTGTGGACGTGGTTGTGACCGCAGGCGCGGGCCAAGGTCTGGCATTCCAGCGTCAGCACGTTCAGATAGTTACGCAGTTTGCGGCCAGCTTCGGTCGGGTCCAGACGTTTCATCAGTTCAGCATCCTGAGTGGTGATGCCCGCAGGATCGCGGCCTTCGTGCCAGTCATCATAGGCGCCGGTGGTCGAACCCAGTTTCTGATACTCGGCCTCCCATTTGGGATCGTTGTCGCCCAGGGCAACCAGCGCTGCCGTCCCGATGGACACCGCATCCGCACCCAAGGCCAAAGCCTTGGCCACATCGGCCCCGGTGCGGATACCACCCGAAACAACCAGTTGAACCTCGCGGTGCATGCCCAGATCCTGAAGCGCCTGAACAGCGGGGCGAATACAGGCCAAAGTGGGCTGGCCGACATGTTCGATAAACACATCCTGCGTGGCCGCCGTGCCGCCCTGCATCCCGTCCAGCACGATCACATCCGCGCCAGCCTTGACCGCCAAGGCGGTGTCATAATAGGGGCGCGCGCCGCCGACCTTGATGTAGATGGGTTTTTCCCAGTTGGTGATCTCGCGCAGTTCGAGGATCTTAATCTCCAGATCATCGGGGCCGGTCCAGTCGGGGTGACGACAGGCCGAACGCTGGTCGATCCCTTCGGGCAAGCAGCGCATCCCGGCGACGCGCTCGGTGATCTTTTGACCCAGCAGCATCCCGCCGCCGCCCGGTTTGGCGCCCTGCCCTACAACCATTTCAATCGCATCGGCGCGGCGCAGGTCGTCGGGGTTCATCCCATACCGGCTGGGCAGGTATTGATAAACCAGCTTAGTGGAATGGCCGCGCTCTTCTTCGGTCATGCCGCCGTCGCCCGTGGTGGTCGAGGTCCCCGCCATGCTCGCGCCGCGTCCCAGAGCCTCTTTGGCGGGGCCGGACAGCGATCCGAACGACATGCCCGCGATGGTGATCGGGATATCCAGCTCGATCGGTTTCTTGGCGAAACGCGTACCAAGCGTAACCTTAGTTTCACATTTCTCGCGGTAGCCTTCCAGCGGGTAGCGGCTCATTGACGCGCCAAGGAACAGCAGGTCATCGAAATGCGGCACCCGCCGTTTGGCCCCACCACCGCGAATGTCGTAAATGCCGGTGGCGGCAGCGCGGCGGATCTCGGCGTTGGTCTCGTTCGAAAACGTCCAGGATTGGCGCGGCATCGTGTTGGGTGTGTTTTCCATGGGGATGTCCTCAGTATTCGCCAGCGTGGTCGATGTTGAAATTGTACAGCTTACGGGCCGAGCCGTAGCGTTTGAACTCTTCGGGTTTGGCATCCGCACCGGCCTTGGCCAGCAGATCGGTCAGGATCTCAATATGCTCGGGGCGCATTTCCTTTTCGATGCAGTCAGCCCCCAGCGATTTCACGTCACCGCGCACGAACAGGCGCGCCTCGTACAGGCTGTCCCCCAGCGCGTCGCCCGCATCGCCCAGCACAACCAGGTTGCCCTTTTGCGCCATAAACGCGGACATGTGGCCGATATTGCCATGCACCACGATGTCGATCCCCTTCATGGAAATCCCGCAGCGCGAGGACGCATTGCCCTTGATGTTCAGCAGCCCGCCATGGCCCGTGGCCCCGGCATATTGGCTGGCGTCGCCTTCGATGGTGACGACGCCCGACATCATGTTTTCTGCAACCCCCGGCCCGGTCGATCCAGTCACCGTCACCGAGGCCTCTTTGTTCATGCCCGCACAGTAGTAGCCCGTGGAGCCCTTCACCGTCACCGACAGCGGGCCATCCAGGCCGCAAGCCACCGCATGCGAGCCACGGGGGTTTTCAATCACGTATTCGGCGTTTGCGCCCTCTTTGGCCTTCGCTTGCAGCGTCACATTCAGATCGCGCAGCGGGGTTTGGGCCATATCAATCATTTCCATGTCTCAGCGCTCCCAGAAGTAGACGGTTGCAGGTTCGGGTTCCCAGACGCGGGCCTTGTCGATGCCCGGCAGGTCCGCAAAGGCGCGGTACTCGCTGGCAAAAGCCACGTAATCGTCGGTTTCAGCCATAACGGCGGGTTTGCAAGCGATCGGGTCACGGACGACACCGAACCCGTTCTTGGTGCCGGTCACAAAGGTGAAAAAACCGTCCAGATCCTCGAGCGTGCCTTCCAGCGCTTCGCCCAGGGTCGCGCCATCCGCGATACGCGAGCTGATATAGGCCGCGCCGACCTCGGTATCGTTTTCGCTACGGGTAAAGACACCCTTTTTCGCCAACTTGCGACGCATCTGGTTGTGGTTCGACAGCGAACCGTTGTGCACCAGGCACTGATCATCGGCAGTGGAAAACGGGTGTGCGCCCATGGTCGTCACGGCCGATTCCGTGGCCATACGCGTGTGGCCAATCCCGTGGCTGCCCCCCATGTCCCGCAGACCAAAGCGCGCGGCGACTTGCTTGGGCAGGCCAACCTCTTTGTAGATCTCCATCGAGGCGCCAGACCCCATGATCCGCAGGCCCTTTTCTTCGAGCGCGGCAATCGCCTTGTCCTCGACCTGGGCTGGGACCGTCAGCACGGCATGGGTGTCCACCACCCGCATCGTCACAGGCGCATGAATGACCGAGGTCAGCGCCCCGTCCAGTTCGGCGAATGCCGTGTCGGGATTGTCCGATTGCACGGTGATTTTCACGCTTCCGTCCTGCTCATCCCCGTAGATCGCGATGCCCGCACTATCGGGGCCACGATCAGTCATGGTGATAAGCATATCAGTCAGCAGATTGCCCAGTTGGGGGCGCATTTCTTCCTTCTTGAGGAACAGGCCAACGATGCCGCACATATTTCTCTCCGTCTCGTTTCGACTGCTTGTCGTCGGAACTTTACTAACAGGAAAGAAATTTGCCCTTAAAGATATTTTCTTTCTTCTGGGGAATAAATTTTAACAAAGCATTGCGACGCACAATTATTGGGCAGATTCCGTCCCCTGCCCCCGGTATTTGCCACCAAACCCAGCACTCGGACCTATCGTTGCTGCGGGTAGGTAATAACTGACAGGTACCGCGCAGGCAGCTCGATCAGTTCTTCGGGACCATGCGGAGAATCAGCGTCGAACAGCAGACTGTCGCCGGGTTCCAGCAAATAGGTCTGATCACCGTGCCGATAGCTGATTGTTCCCTCCAGCATATACAGCATTTCGATCCCTTCGTGTTGAAAGGCCGGAAAGCGGTCGCTCGTGTCCGTCAGCACGATCAGGTAGGGCTCGACCACAACACCCGAATTGTTCGACCCGATATGACCAAGCAAGTGGTACTGATGCCCCGCGCGCGTCCCTGCCCGTTCGATCTCGACCCCGTTGCCCGCTTTGACATGCATTGCGCCGCGTTGCTCTTCGAACCCGGAAAACAGCTGAATCAGGGGCACCCGCAGCGCATCGGCCAGCGCCTGCAACGTGTTCAACGAAGGTGAAATCACCCCATTTTCGATTTTCGACAGCATTCCAACAGAAACCCCGGTCTGCGCCGCCAGATCCGATCCGGTCATCCGCTGTCGCTTGCGCAGTTCGCGGACCTGCCGTCCAATGGCAACCTCCAGGTTCTTTTCTCGCTGCTCTTTGACGGCGTGCGGGTTCTGCGTCAGCTTGGCCTTCGCGGTTGCTGTCTTCTCGACCATGCCATGTCCCTTTCGTGTAGGTTCAACACCTGTATACCCAAGGCGCCACGAATATTTCAGCGCATTAAGTTGCCTCTAAGGAAAATTTTTCTCTTTTGCGGCGAGGGTCAAGCGTTTTCTACCCGCCGACACAGCGATTCAACGCAGATTTCACCACAGAACAGCGTGCACCAGCCGATCTGATGCAGGACAGGTAAAATCATTTAGGGGCCGTTACCTATGACAAACAGACGACTGGCAGTTCGAAAACCATCTAAAACGGCTATCGAACACCTCAAGCGTCTGTGACATTTGATTTCTTAGCGGATTTCACATCACAATGTGAAATGGTGCGGTCGAGACGAACCATTTACACGGCCTTATCCCACCCCCAAACCCCTGTAAAACCATTAAATTTCAACTAATTAGCATATTTTCTCGAATCGTAAAGGCGGGATATCGAGACAAAAGTGGCCCACAGAATGGCCCACGGGAATCCGGGTGTAACGATGACGAGACACAAACTGACCGACGCCGAGTGTAAAGCAGCAACCAGCGACAAGCAGGATGGAGCAGGCCTCTATCTGAAAGTAGACGGCGGATCGAAGAGCTGGGTCTATCGCTATCAGCTCCGCAAGAAGCGCACGAAGGTGGGCCTCGGTCCATACCCTGCTATTTCGCTCGCAACGGCGCGTGTGGACCTGTCGCGGTTTGGTGCCGCTCCTTTGATAGCATAATGTGCAGCAAAGGA
>JARGPB010000016.1 GCA_029212905.1 Thalassovita sp. | reverse complement strand
ATCAGAAAGGCGCGCGCGCTGTTTGAGGCGTCATGTCCTGCGCAAGAGATACGGTATTTTCACACAGAATCGGCGAAAAGCAGAAGTTATTCTGCGGCTTTGAGCTGGAACCCCTTTTGGATCATGTCTGCGGGCTCTACCGGATATTCCCCCGAGAAACACGCATCACAATATTGCGGGCATTTGGCGTTGCGGCCTTCGGCCTCGCCCACGGCGCGATACAGCCCGTCCAACGAAATGAATTTCAGGCTGTCCACGTTCAGATGCTGGCGCATTTCTTCTTCGGTCATGGTGGCGGCCAGAAGTTTTTCGCGCTGAGGCGTGTCCACACCATAGAAACAGGGCCAGGCGGTGGGCGGGCTGGCGATGCGGAAGTGCACCTCGGCCGCGCCGGCATCCAGGATCATTTCCTTGATCTTGCGCGACGTTGTCCCGCGCACCACCGAGTCATCAACCAGGATCACCCGTTTACCTTTGATCAGGGCGCGGTTGACGTTCAGTTTCAGGCGCACACCCATGTTGCGGATCTGCTCGGTCGGCTCGATGAAGGTCCGGCCCATATATTGGTTCCGGATGATTCCCATCGCAAAGGGAATGCCGCTTTCTTGGCTGAACCCGATGGCTGCGGGGGTGCCGCTGTCGGGAACCGCACAGACCAGATCGGCCTCGACCGGGCTTTCACGGGCCAGTTCTACACCGATTTGACGGCGCGTTTCATAGACCGAGCGCCCGCCGATGATACTGTCGGGACGCGAGAAATATACATGTTCGAATACGCAGAATTTCGACGGCTGCGTACGGAACGGACGGACGCTTTCGATGCCGTGTTTTTCCGAGATAACGACCATTTCGCCGGGTTCGATTTCGCGAACGTATTCTGCGCCGATTATGTCCAGCGCGCAGGTCTCCGAGCTAAGCGCCCAGCCATCCCCGATTTTGCCCAGAACCAGCGGGCGTACGCCCAGCGGATCACGGACGCCGATCAGTTTGGTGCGGGTCATTGCGACCACGGAAAATGCGCCTTCGACGCGACGCAGCGCGTCCTCCATCCGTTCGGGGATATTGCGCTGTAGCGACCGCGCCATCAGATGGATGATGCACTCACTGTCCGAGGAGCTTTGGAAGATCGAGCCACGTTCAATCAGCTCGCGGCGCAATGCGTCGGCGTTGGTGATGTTGCCGTTATGGGCAATCGCGGCCCCACCCATCGAGAATTCACCGAAAAACGGCTGCACATCACGGATGGCAGCGCCTTTGGACCCGGCGGTGGAATAACGGACATGCCCGATGGCCAACGGCCCAGGCAGTGTTTTCATCAGCGATTGCGAGGTAAAGTTATCGCGCACATAGCCGAACCGGCGGGCGCTGTTGAACCCTTCGTCCGGGTCGTGGCTGACAATACCGCCGGCCTCTTGGCCTCGGTGTTGCAGGGCATGAAGGCCAAGTGCGACAAAGTTGGCAGCATCGGCAACGCCGATGACGCCGAACACGCCGCACTCCTCCTTGAGCTTGTCATCGTCGAAAGGGTGAGCAGGCGGCATAAGCTTGGACAAGGCTGAGCTCCGAATCCGTTGGCTGGCAGTTTTGCCCCTACATAGGGCGTGAAAACGCAACTGTCACGAAAGGATCATAAAAGAACCGCCCGGCAAATGCACGGGCGGTGTGTTTGTTGCTGCGTTGCGGCACCCCGCGGCGCTTTTACACAGGTTATTTCTCACAGGCGTTGGTCAGCTGTTCGTATTGCGTCGTGATCCAACCCAGCGCCTGGGCGGGGTCGCCGTCTTCGATCTTGCCGGTCATTTTTGAGAACACGCGCGCCGAGCGGCTGTCATCCACCATCGGGATCTGCTGGGATGTGAGCACGGTCTCGTAGACGAAAAATGCGATGGCGACCAAGAGGATGCCGCGCAAGACACCGAACAGGAACCCAAAGCCCTGATCAAGCCCCCCCAGCGCCGAACGCTGCACGAGCGAGGAAAACAACGGTGTGAACAACGATGCCAGCACCAGTGCCAAGGCAAAGACAGCGGCAAAGGCGGCGATGATGCTCAGCTCGCAGCTATCCGATATGAAATCGCCCAAAATCGGGATTTCCTTGACCAGAGGCTGCACTTGCGGCGCGAAAATATAGGCCAGAACGGCCGCAGCGACCCATCCGGCGATCGCCAATGCCTCGCGGACGACGCCGCGTGAATACGCCAGCAGCGCCGAGAGGATGATAACGACAGCGACTACGCCGTCGATGATGGTGAACCCGTCCATAAGTCCGTCCCTGTTTCCTGAGCGCCTAGCCCGCGCCGAATATGTCACCAACGAAGGAGGTCAGGTCTGCAAACTGGCGCAGCGCCATTCCGCCGTCTCCGACCGCTTTTCCACCGGTCGGTGCGATTGCTGTGGTGAAACCAAGTTTTTGCGCTTCTTTCAACCTGTTTTCGGTCTGCCCCACGGGCCGAAGCGCGCCCGACAGGCTGATTTCTCCAAAAAGTACGGTATCGGCGGGCAATGCAGCGTCTTCGCGTGCGGACAAAAGCGCCGCGGCCACGGCCAGATCGGCGGCCGGTTCACTGACCTTCAGCCCGCCTGCGACGTTCAGATAGACATCCAGCCCGGCAAAGGGGATGCCGCAGCGCGCCTCGAGCACGGCCAGGATCATCGCCAGACGCGAGCCATCCCAACCCACCACCGTGCGCCGGGCCTGAGAATGCGGGCTGGGGGCGACCAGGGCCTGAAATTCGACCAGAACGGGGCGCGTTCCCTCGACCCCGGAAAATACCACTGATCCGGGCGATGGCTTGCCGCGTTCGGACAGGAACAAGGCTGAGGGGTTCAGAACCTCGGCCAGCCCGCTTCCGGTCATTTCAAACACACCGATTTCATCCGCTGGGCCAAAGCGGTTTTTTACCGCGCGCAGGATGCGGAACTGATGGCCGCGCTCGCCTTCAAAGTACAATACGGTATCGACCATATGTTCGACCACGCGCGGCCCGGCGATCTGCCCGTCCTTGGTGACGTGGCCGACCAGAATTACCGACATGCCTTTGCGTTTGGCAAAGCTGGTCAGCTCGTGCGCGGCGGCGCGGACCTGACTGACGCTGCCTGGTGCGCTACCGACATTGTCGGCCCACATGGTCTGGATGGAATCGATGATGGCCAGATGGGGTTTTTCGGTATCCAGCGTGGTCAGGATGTCGCGCAGGTTGGTTTCGGCCCCCAACAGCACGGGGGCATCCGTCAGGCCCAGCCGCTGGGCGCGCATCCGCACCTGGGCGCTGGCCTCTTCACCCGAAATATACAGCGTCTTCTGGCCCGCAGCGGCAAAGCGTGCCGCGGCCTGCAACAGCAACGTGGATTTCCCGATGCCCGGATCACCGCCCACCAGAATGGCGCTAGAGGGCACCAGCCCGCCGCCCAAAACGCGGTCCAGCTCGTCCATACCGGACAGGGTG
The DNA here is from genome assembly GCA_029212905.1 of Thalassovita sp. GTDB lineage: Bacteria > Pseudomonadota > Alphaproteobacteria > Rhodobacterales > Rhodobacteraceae > Thalassobius. The sequence continues at coordinate 77,887 of JARGPB010000016.1, read as the reverse complement.
CGCGGCGGAGGCGTCTCTTGCGTGGCCAAATCCGATAGGGGAATCGACGCGCCGCGTTTGCCGCCCAGCGTCTTGGCCGCAGGGCCCGCCGAGATGGGCGCGTCCTCGACGATCGAGTTCCACTCGCCACAGGAATCGCAACGACCGGACCATTTGGTGGTGCTGGCGCCGCAGGCGGTACAGGTAAAGGTGTTCGATTTTGCCATGCCGCAAGTGATGCCCTAGGGCGGGGCTGCGGTCAAACCTGTTCCTTGCGTGCGGCGATTGAAATCCCCAATGACGCCAGGATACAGCCCGTAAACAGGTACAGCCCCCAGGCGACCTCGATCCGTCCAACGCCGATGCCTTTGGCAATTGTAATATAGAGCGCGATCAAAAAGATGTCTGCCATCGCCAGTTTGCCCAGGATGTTCAGCGCGGGCAGGGTGCGTTTGTCCAGCAAGTCGAAATGGATCAGCGCCAGCCCGATGGTTTTCAGGTAGGGCGCGAACAGGGCGAATATCGTCACAATCAGCGCCAGAAACACATCAGTGTCCCACAGGCTTTGCAGCCCCGAGATCACGCTGATTTCGCTGAGCCCGAACAGTGGCAACAGCCCCGCGCGCAGCAACGGCGCAAACCATGCGATGGGAAACAGGATCAGAAGGCTAAGATTGGCGTAGCGCAGGAAACTGGTCATAACAGGGCCTTGCAATGGTTGTTTCCCATGTGGGTGTGGGGTGGGGTCAATCAACCCTTTGATCATCCAAATATTTTTTTATGAACGGGATAAGCTCACGATCCTGACGTCAAAGATGGCCATAGTCTTGGCGGGGCTCACTGTCCCTTGTGATCGCGTTCACCGGCCTGATGCAGCGTCGATGTCAAATCGTGTTTACCTCGCATTGTCTGGTGTCGACTGAACCCAGTTCCAGTTCATTTTGGATTTGTGGGGTGACATAGGATTACCGCACCGCCTCGATCGGCCCTTCGGCGCGGCCGTGGATGAACTGATCCAGATAGGGATCGCCCGAGGTATCCATGTCCGCAACCGGGCCTGTCCATTTGATCACGCCTTCGTGCAACATGGCGACGTTGTCTGCGATGGCACGCACGCTCGTCATGTCATGGGTGATGGTCATGGCCGTCGCGCCCATTTCAACGACGATCTCGCGGATCAATTCGTTGATGACGCCGGACATGATCGGATCCAGGCCTGTGGTGGGTTCGTCGAAAAAGATGATCTCTGGTTCTGCCGCGATCGCCCGGGCCAGTCCCACGCGTTTTTGCATCCCGCCCGACAGCTCGGCCGGGAATTTATCGGCCACATCCGGTTTCAGCCCCACACGCCGCAGTTTCTCGATGGCGATTTCACGCGCCTCGGCCTTGGGGCGTTTCAATGACCCGCGCAGCAGACGGAAGGCCGCGTTCTGCCAGACGGGCAACGAGTCAAACAATGCGCCGCCCTGAAACAGCATTCCAAAGCGCGCCAGAAACGCGTCCCGATCGCCCTTGGTTACGTCCTGCCCATCCAAGGTGATCGTGCCGCTGTCTGGTGCAATCAGCCCCAGAACGCATTTCAGCGCCACTGATTTCCCCGTGCCGGATCCGCCGATGATCACCATCGAGCTGCTCTTTGGAATGGTCAGGTTCACACCACGAAGCACGCGGTTCGGGCCAAATCTTTTGTGAACGTCAGTCAATTCGATCATGCGGAGAAAAACACCTCCGTCAGCAGATAGTTTGCCGCCAGGATCAGCACCGAGGCGGCGACAACAGCCGATTTCGTCGCCCGTCCCACGCCTTGGGCGCCGCGGCCTGAATTCATGCCGTAATAGCAGCCCATCAAGGCGACGATAAAGCCAAAGGTCGCGCCCTTGATCAGGCCCGACACCACATCAAACGTTTCCAGAAAATCAATCGTGTTGGTCAGATAGGCAGACGGGTTGAACCCCAGCCGGGTGATCCCCACCAGATATCCCCCCATGATGCCGATCACATCGCCAACCCCCACCAGAACCGGCACGGCCAGTGTGGCGGCCAGAACGCGGGGCAGGGTCAGGTATTTCATCGGATGGGTGGACAGGGTGACAAGGGCGTCGATCTGCTCGGTGACTTTCATCGTGCCGATCTCGGCTGCAATTGAGGACGCCACACGCGCCGCGACCATCAGCCCGCCCAGAACCGGACCCAACTCGCGGACCATGCCAATGGCCACGATCGAGGGCACGACGGCCTCGGCATTGAAACGGCTACCGCCGGCATAAATCTGCAAGGCCAGCGCGCCGCCGGTGAACAGGGTGGTCATGCCGACAACAGGCAAAGACAGCCACCCAATCTGAACCAGCGCGTGCAGGAATTCGCGGCCATAGAACGGCGGACGAAACAGATGCGAGACTGTCTCGAATGCATAAAGCGCGATTTTCCCGACAAGCGCCAGCATGGCCATCACTTGCCGCCCGAGCGCAGCCAAAGGCGTTGTCAGGCTCATGAGCTGGTATAGCGGCGACGGTACCGCGCGCCCATCGAGGTCAGGATTTCATACCCGATTGTTCCAGCATTTTCGGCCAGCATGTCCACGGTTTGGTCGCTGTTCAGCAGGTCCAGACCCTTGGGGGGCTCTGGCAGATGGGTGACATCCACGCCGATCAGATCCATCGAGATACGCCCCCGGATCGGGCACGCAATCCCATCATGATACAGCGCAGTTTTCGGCCCCATCGCGCGGTGAATGCCGTCTGCATATCCTGCGGCCACTGTGGCAATCTTTGAGGGCTGCTCAGCCGTCCAGGTATTGCCATAGCCCACGGTTTCCCCCGGTTCCAGATCGCGGACCTGAATGACAGGCAGGCTCAGATGCGCCACGGCCTGGGCGTGTGCAAATGGCAACCCACCATAGAGCCCAATCCCCGGGCGCGTGATGTCGAAGTGATAGTCAGGCCCAAGCAGAATGCCCCCTGTTGCGGATAGGGATCGCGGCACGTTGCAGCCTTCGGTCATGTCCTTGAATGTCTGCAACTGCTGAGCGTTCATCGGGTGCTCGGGCTCGTCTGCGCAGGCTAGGTGTGACATGATCAACTGGATATTCTGGCCAAGGGCGATATCGCGCAGGGCGGCCCATTCAGCGGGCTCCATCCCCAATCGGTTCATGCCCGTGTCCAGTTGCACGCCGAACGGATGCCCGGGCAGGGCCTCGACGTGGCGCAACATCTGGTCGATCGAATTGAGCATGGGCGTCAGCTGCAAATCATGGATCATGTCGGTGTCGCCCGACATATGACCCGAAAAGACACAGATTTCCGGTCCCGGTCCCAACGCCTCGCGGATAGCGGCGGCCTCTTCTGAGACAGCGACAAAGAACCGGCGCGCGCCAGCCCCGGCCAAAGCCCGCGCCACGCGTCCCGATCCCAGCCCATAGCCGTTCGCCTTGACCACAGCGCAGGTTTCCACCCCGCTGTCGGTTGCCGCATCCAATGCCCGCCAGTTTTCGGTCAGGGCGCTCAGGTCAATTGTCAGTGTCGCAGTAGCCATGGCTGTGTTTTGACAGAGTGTCCGAATTGGTCAAGCACAAAGGCAGAACGCAAGCGTGATACGGCCGGGACAGGTGCCGCTCAGACGGCCTGGGGCATCGAATGCCACCAGATACGGACGCAAGAGGCCAATCCGTCGGGCGTGAATTCGGCCACCAGCGTGCCATCCAGGATCATGCGCGGCAAAGGATCTCCTGCTGCGCGGTCAGGTAGGCCGGTGCCGGTGGATTTCGCCCAAATCTGAAACAGCTCTTCCGAGGCGACCTGATATTCCACATGCCAATGCGCAAATCCGCCGCCTGGTGTGTCGCCCAAGATCTCATAGCGCAGCGAGATGTCCTCTTGCAGCTTGATCCGGTCCCAGTAGTTTTGGCGCAGAGCAGGCGTGTTCTGAACCTGAAACGGAGTGTTCCAGTATTCCCCGTCCGGGGTGAAAAGGGCCGCGAACCCCTCACTGTCCTGCGTTGTCCAGACCCGTTGATAGGCTGCCATGAAGCTGTGAATCGACATTGATTAATAGTCCCCGCCGGCGCCTTGCTGCCACGCCTTGACCAAGTTGCCAAAGCGGGTGAATTGCGCTTCAAAGGACAGCTCTACCGTGCCAATCGGGCCGTGACGCTGCTTGCCGACGATCACCTCGGCCTTTGCGTGCAGCTTGCTCATGCGCTCTTGCCATGCTGCGATTTCAGGCGAGTCTTCGGCGGGTTTTTCACGCTCGGCGTAATATTCTTCGCGGAAAACGAACATAACAACGTCCGCATCCTGTTCGATCGAACCCGATTCCCGCAGGTCAGAAAGCTGTGGGCGTTTGTCGTCGCGGTTTTCCACCTGACGGCTAAGCTGGGACAGGGCGACAACCGGGATGTTCAGCTCTTTGGCGATGGCCTTCATCCCCATCGAGATCTCACCGATCTCGTTGACGCGGTTATCGGACATGCCGCGACACAACTGCAGATAGTCGATGATCAGCAGGTCCAGCCCGTGGGTACGTTTCAGACGCCGGGCACGGGCGGCCAGCTGGCTGATCGGTAGGGCGGGGGTGTCGTCGATGAACAGAGGGCAGGCTTCAAGTTCCTTGGCGGCCTCGACAAAGCGGCGGAATTCCTCTTCGCTCATGTCGCCTTGGCGGATGCGGTGCGAAGAAATCTCGGACGCTTCGGCCAGAACACGGCCTGCCAGCTGTTCGGCGCTCATTTCCAGGCTGAAGAACCCGACGACGCCGCCGTCCACCGTGCCCTCGGTTCCGTCGGGTTTCAGGCCGCGTTTATACGCCTTGGCCACATTGAACGCGATGTTGGTCGCCAACGAGGTTTTCCCCATCGACGGGCGCCCCGCAAGGATCAACAAATCCGATGGGTGCAAGCCGCCCAGCTGTTTGTCCAAATCCACCAGCCCGGTGGAAATCCCCGCCATGCCACCGCCGCGCTGATAGGCTTCGTTGGTGACGTTGACGGCTTCTGTTACGGCTTTCAGGAACGAGACGAACCCGCTGTCGGTCTTGCCCTGCTCGGACAGTTTATATAGCGCCTGCTCGGCCTCGACGATTTGTTCCTTGGGTTCTGACGCGATATCCACCTGAGCCGCTTTGGACGAGATGTTGTTGCCCAGGCCGATCAGTTCGCGCCGGATGGCCATGTCATAGATCATCTGCGCATAGTCGCGCGCTGCATAGGCCGAAATCGCCGCCCCCGCCAGACGTGCCAGATAGGCTGGACCGCCCAGTTCTTTCAGGCCGGGATCATCCTCGAGGAATGCCTTTAGCGTGACGGGGCTGGCCAGGGTGTTTTTCGCGATCCGCGCGGCGGCAACCTCGTAGATACGGGCGTGCACCGGATCATAGAAATGCTGAGCGTTGATGATGGCTGCAACGCGGTCATAGATGTCGTTATTGGTCAGGATCGCACCCAGAAGCTGCTGTTCAGCCTCGATGGAATGGGGCATCGGGTCGGCATCATCCGCCGCCTTGGCAAGCCCGTCGATATTGGCGATTTCGTTCATGTGTCCCTGTCCCCTATAGAGGGTAGGTCATACAAAACTCGCCCCTATCGAGGCAACTTGTATGTTTTCTGTGGAGAAGCTGTGGGTAACTCTTCCTCCACAAGATATTGGAGGAAGAGCGTGTATTCTGTCAATATTTGGCAGGCGTTGTGCCTGTTTGGGCAGAATGTTGTCTTGGCGTTAGCCTTTTTTGTTGGCTTCCTGCCAGGGGCGTGGGCTGGTCAAGAAGGCCTCGACCTCGCGCAGCGTGGCGTCGTCAAAGGCCTTGGAATCGCGCGCTTCGGCCAGCACATCCCACCAGGTACACAGGTGGTGCAACTGAACCCCATGATCACCAAGGGTTTTCTCGGTCTCGGGGAAAATGCCGTAGTAAAAGATCACCGCCGTGTGCCCGCAAGAGGCCCCGGTTTCGCGAATCGCATCGACAAATGACAATTTCGAGCCGCCATCGGTGGTCAGATCCTCGACCAGCAGCACGCGCTCGCCTTCGCTCATCGCGCCTTCGATCCGGGCGTTGCGACCATAGCCTTTGGGTTTCTTGCGCACATAGGTCATCGGCAGGGCCATGCGTTCGGCCACGAGGGCGGCAAAGGGGATGCCCGCTGTTTCACCACCCGCAATATTGTCGAACGCCTCGAACCCGGCCTCGCGCATGACAGTGATGGTCAGGAAATCCATCAGGGTTGAGCGAATGCGCGGATAAGAGATCAGCTTGCGGCAGTCGATATAGGTGGGCGAAGGCAATCCCGAGGCCAGCGTGAAGGGCTCGGTTGCATTGAAGTGCACGGCCTTGATTTCCAGCAGCATCCGCGCAGTCAGACGGGCGATTTCTTCTTTTGACGGGTAGGTGGCGGGGATCATGGGCGGTGTCCTTTGTCTGGTGGCCCGCAGGAGGCAAGGGCGGGAGCCTCCGGCGGGAGTATTTTGGGCAAGATGAAATCAGGCGGTCACGTGCCAATGGACCGGGAAACCCGGATCGAACACGGTGACGGGGCCATCTCCGGAGGCGATCTTGGTGGGATAGGTGACCGGATCGCCCTTGGTCAGGGTGAGTGTGTCGGTGTTTTTTGGCAAGCGGTAGAATGCGGGGCCATTGAGCGAGGTGAAGCTCTCGAGCTGGTCGAGCGCGCCTTCTTCGTCAAAGACATGCGCCAGCAGCGACATGGTGTTGGTCGCGGTGAAACAGCCGGCGCAGCCGCAGGCGTTTTCCTTGAGTGGGTCAATGTGGGGCGCGCTGTCGGTGCCCAGAAAGAAGCGTTTGTCCCCGCTGGTGGCTGCCGCACGCAGGGCCTGGCGGTGGGTTTCGCGTTTGGCGACGGGCAAGCAGTAGTAGTGCGGTTTGATCCCGCCCACCAGGATGTGGTTGCGGTTGATGATCAGGTGGTGCGTGGTGATCGTGGCGCCCAGGTTTTCGGGGTTGGCCTTGACATAGTCTACGCCGTTCGAGGTGGTGATATGTTCCATCACCACACGCAGGCCGGGGGTGGCGCGACGGATCGGGTCCAGAACCTGATCGATGAACACGGCCTCGCGGTCAAAGATGTCGACCTCGGGGGTGGTGACTTCGCCGTGGACGCACAGGGGCATTCCGATTTCAGCCATCTTTTCCAGCACGGGGCGGACCTTGTCGAAGTTGGTCACACCCGAGGCCGAATTGGTGGTGGCCCCGGCTGGGTACAGCTTCACCGAAGTACACAGGCCTGACGCATGGGCGGCAGCGACATCTGCGGGATCGGTGTCCTCGGTCAGGTACAGGGTCATCAGGGGCTGGAATGCCATGTCGTCCGGCAGGGCGGCCATGATCCGCGCGCGGTAGGCGGCGGCATCCGCGCTGGTTACCACGGGGGGAACCAGGTTCGGCATGATAATGGCGCGGCCGAAATGGCGGGCGGTTTCGGGCAAGACAGCCTGTAGCATTGCGCCATCGCGCAGGTGCAGGTGCCAGTCATCGGGGCGTGTGATCGTGATCGAGGTGCTCATACACTCGCGATTACACCCATCTGGGGATTTGGGCCAGTGGTCTGGCAGGGAATTTTGCCTCAGGCGGCGGGAATCTGGATCTTGCCCTCGGCTGCGGCCTTCTCCAACGCGTCCAGGCGGCGGCGGATTCGGGGGGCGTGCATCCGCCCAACCACGTTCCGGCAAAGTATTGTCGCCAGATAGGGGCGATCCTGAACATCCAGCCGGGCCAGCAAGCCGCGCAAATAGGCCGGATGGTTGCGCCGGGCACGGTACAGTCTGGCAAAGGCAGCCGCCGAGAATGTGCCGCGCCCGGCCTGGCTGAGAACGCCGAAGAGCAGGTCCAGCGTCAACAGTTCGGTTTGCAGCGCGTCGCCCATATTGGGCATGCGCAGCTTTGTTACATTCGGGCGCGTGAACAGCGCGGCGTGCATCGCGTCCAGGTCCTCGTGCGGGTCGTAGAAGACAAAGACCTGCTCGGCTGCATCCACCATATCAGGGGCATAGCCATAGCGATCCGTGAACGAAGTCCGGCGCATTTCCACAAACCGGTCGTCCCATTCGGTGATCCGCGGGTCCAGCGTGGCCTGAGGCTGCACCGACAGCACCGTCGCGCCGGGGGCCGCAACCGAGAACGCCGCCGCCGCATAGCCGCAGGGGCCCGCGCCGTAGAACACGACACGTTCGAATTCCTCAAAAAATCCATCGTCGATCAGTTGATCGAACATCGCATAGACGGAGTCATCCCGGAACCAGGTGTCCCCGTCCGAGATCAATGCAAGGTGTGACCAGCCATGTTCGCGGGCAATTTCCCAGCCCAAAGGCTGTGCGGTTTCTGACAGGGCCTGAATTCCCTGAAACGATTCGAAGGTCACGATCAGGGTCTCGTTCATATCCACGAACGCAGCGAAGTGGCGCTTGCCCAATGGTTCGAAAAAGCCGGTTTCCTCGGAAATATCCTGCAGTTTTCCCAGCCACGAGGGCTTCTTCAGCCCGTTCATCGGGGTTTCCAGAAGTTTCTTCAGATCGGTCATACCATACATCCTTCGAAGTCCGCGTCGTCACAGACCTATATTTAGGACAATTTTCTACGGGTCCAATGGGGCGAAAATGCGGAGAATCCTAGGGCTTTCTGCGGGGCTGTCCCTCTGACGTCAGGGCGCGGCGGGCGTGGTGTGACAGAACGCGGGCCGCCTGGGGCGGCAGCGGGCGCGACGGAGGCGTCATCATCAGCCGCCCCATCAGGGCGCGGTAGGGTTCGTGTTTCAGCAATTCGCCTACCCGAGATTTGCGCCAGATCACCGCGTTTTGGTGCAGATCGGCCAGCGTGGGGTCGGCCTTCAGCGTTGCCAGTTCCTGTTGCATCCGCGGGGCCAGCGCCAGGACCGAGCGATCCTCCTCTGTGCTCCAGTTGCGTTCAACCCAGTAGTCCATACCCAGCATGTGATCGGAATGAACCGCGCGGCCGCGATCTGCCTTCAGCAGGTAGCTCTCCATTGCGCCCAAAGGATAGTGATTTAGCTGCCCCAGCGCATAATTGGGTTGGCCAAAGCTTGAGAATATCCGCGTGGTTTTGAATTTTTCGTCCAGTTCGCGGCCCTCGCAATCGAACCAGCGGCTTTGATCCAAGCGGGCCTTGTTCGGGGAGCGCGGTCGATGCACGCCGGGTTTGGCATAGGTGCCATCGTTGCGGTACAGCGTCTTGAACATGGTGCTGCGCCAGGGCCAGTGCATGATCTGTGGCGCCGCATGCGTGAACTGCTCGGTCATGGGGCGGTCTTCGAATGGGACGACGCCAGCGTTGCCGAACAGCCGCCAGGTCAGAGTGATCGCGGTGGCGTGGGGCAGGGCCGAGGTCAGCGCTTGTACCGTGCGATCCCCGGTGTGGATATTCACGAATTCGTCTATATCCAGCGGCAAAATCCAATCGGCACGTTTGACAATTGGCAGCTCTGCCGCGCGCCCAAGAGCGGTGAACTGGATGCCGCGGCTATCATGTGGGCCGTCATTGCGCTTGTGGACCAGCAGGCCCATCTCTGCCAGCCGGTCCAGCATCGTGTCTGTCCCGTCCTGACAATCGTTCGAAAAGACCAGGAAATCAGTGAACCCGCTGGCACGGTGATGGGCCAGCCATTCCAACAAAAAGGCCGCCTCGTTTCGCACGCACAGGACGGCCAGGAACCGTTCGCCCATCATCAGCTTTCCATATCGAGCGCCAGCGCCCAGGCCACGCGCTCGGTCTCGTTCAGTTTCAGTGTCACCGTCTGATCATACAGGTCCTGAAATTCGGGCATGGCGTGCAGCTCGTCCGCTTTGGCGCGGTGCCAGGCCAGTCCGGCCCGATGCAGGTCGCGCAGGGTGTCATCCTGCATCAGTCGATCATACTCGGTCTGCAAGCGCGGGATATTGCGCTGGATTGTCAGGTCTTTGTGATCGTTCCAGTCCATTCTGATCCAGTAATTCAAGCCAATCGAGCGATCCACATGCAGCGCCCGCCCGCGCTGGCGTTTGACCAGGAAACTCTCGGCCGATCTCAGCGCATAGTGGTTCAACTGGATCAGGTCATAGCCGATGGATTTCTTCGAGCTGCGCCAACCGTTCTTTAGCGCCTCTTGGGTCATATCCTTCCCAGATCCGTTGACCCATTTCACCTGGTCGGCCTTTGTGTCGTCCAGTTTGTTGGGACGGTGGCAGCTGAGCTTGCCATACGCGCCGATATTGCGGAACAGCGTCTTGAACCCCCAGACGGTGTGCGGTTTGGGGCAGAATTTCGGGGCGCAGCGGTCGAATTGCCCGATGACAAAGCGGTCCTCGAGCTTCGACACGCCGCTGTGGCCGAACAATCGCCAGGTCATCGCGACGTTGGTGGCGTCGGGCGTGGCGGCAAAGAAATCCGACATGGAACCGTTGCCGCAGCGCACGTTGATGAATTCGTCCACGTCGATATGCGCGATCCAGTCTGCCTGTTTCAGGACCGGTTCGTTCAGCGCGTTGTCCAGCGCATGTTGTTGCGGGGAATTGCCTTGCCAATTGTCATTGTTGCGGTGCTGTAAGACTCCCAGGTCCTGTAACCGTTCCAGAATTTCCGAGGTCCCGTCCGAGCAATCATTCGTGTAGATCAGAAAATCCGTCACGCCGATGGCACGGTGATAGGCCACCCATTCCAGGATATAGGGGGCCTCGTTTTTCATGCAGCCGACGATCAGGGTCTTGGTCTTTGGGGCATCCCGTTCCGGTGCAAATGGCGGGGCGGGCACCAGTTCGGCAACCTTGCCAATGCGGTTGTGCGGCCGAAAAGACGAGCTTTGCAGCTTGGTGAAATTCTGCACGGCCAAGGGCGGCATGATCGCCTGCAACTCGGGAGACAGGCCGGGCGTTGTTTCCGGTTTCTGCATGTCCCGGCGCAGTCGTTTTTCGGCACGGGTGGCGCGGTCGATCCGCCCCATGAACGCCAGCAGATATTGCGAGGCCCTGAAACCGCGCGTGGGGTCTGCCTCTTGCCAGGGGGCCACTGTGGCGGGCGGGGTCAGGCTGACCTCTGTCAACGCGGGATGGGCTGCGCGCAGGGCCGCGTTTTGTCGGGCAAAGCCCGCACTGATCGCGCTTAGCTGTCCGGGATCAATCGGCGCGCCGGGGACGTGCAGCTCATCCAGCAGGGATTTCCAGAGCTTGCGTGTCACCAGCCGGTCCGACCGGGCCAGTAGTCGTAGCAGCATTTCGTTCAGCTGGCGCGCGCGGGTTACATGCGCTGCACTGGGCTGAATAGCGCGCGGCACCGCCCGAGCCTTGCCAATCTGCGCATCTATCCCAAAGGCCGCGCGCAATTCCTGTGTCACCTGATCCGAGCAGAACAAGGCTGGGTCGTAAGGGCGCAACGAAACAGATCCTGCACCAAAACCGGCCTCCCATTCCTGAACCAGTCGGGCGTAATCCAGCCAGAAGGCCGGGCATTGGGTTTCTTGGTACTGGCCCTTGTCAGGGTCGATTTTGTGGCCGTCCAGCAGGGCGTCATCCCACCAATCGGTGGTCCCGGCCATGTCCTGTTCCAGCGCCAGACCGTTGGCGCGCCCCTCCATTACCTGGTGGGCATAGTGCCGGGCCAGCAGGCGGGATTGCTCGTCAATATGGGCTACGATGCGGATGTCATCAGAGAGGGGCGCAAGCAGCGTCTTTACTCGCGCGATTTCCGAGCGTCGAGACAGCGAGCCGCCCAGTTGACTGGCCGACAGGATCAACAAATCGGGCTTATGGGTCTCAATCTCTTGTGTCAGGCCGCGCCGGACGCTGTCATACAGGCGCTTTTGCTGATCGGGGGCGGAATACCCGCGATTATGCCGCAAGGGATCGACATGGTCGGGGTCAGTTACGGCCATATACAGACGCGTGTGGTTTTTGTTGCCCAAAGACCGAGGATAGAGCACCGATTTTGACAGCAGCTGCTCGCGTTTTTCGGCCAGAACATCTTGTAGGCGGTTCGCGCCCACTTGCTCCAGCCCGATATGAAGAACGATGCGCATCAGGTGATTTCCGTTTCTTGGCGGAATGGTTTGCGGTTGCGGTTAGCCTTGCCCCACCACGGGATTTCACGGTTCAGAAACTCCCCCAACCGGGTTTGCGCGTCGGGGGCCTGCACATCCAGGATCATGAACCGTTCGTCATTCTGGAAAATCCGCTCTAGATGCGCGTAATGCCCGCAAATCCATTGCACCCGCTGTGCCGGGGTCGCGCCATAGCCTTGTGGCAGGCCCGGGATATGCCCATCAGGGAGCCGTTCTGACCCCAGGTTCGACCAGCGCATGATCGAGTTGGACAGGGCCTCGGGCGGGCGCCAGCTGGCCAGAAACCGCGCGCCGGGGTGATGGGTGCGGATGGCCTCGATCAGGGCCCAATCCATCTGAGGCCACAGCGAATGCCCCTCGCGCAGGGTGCTGACTTCAGAGAACCCATCGAAAAAATCCAGACCATGCAGCGGATCACCGGTTTCGAAGTAGCCGCGATACATCAGTTCACCGACAAAGGCATTTCGCAGAGCAGGGTCCTGGGTTTGCCGCCGACGAATGCGATAGTCTGCAATCTTCAAACCTGAAACGCGCATGGCATGGGCCAGCGTCGTGGTGCCTGATTTCGGCAGGCCCAGATTGATGACGCGCATCCGGTCGCTCATGCGGTGACCCCCAGCTTGGTCAGAAGCTCTTGCTCGGGGGGCGAAAGCGAAGGCGCCCCGCGCAACTGCTCGCGCATCTCTTGAAACTCGGGGCGGGCCAGAAGCGCGTCACGTTTGTCTTGGTGCAACCGGACACATTGCCGATGGAGCGCGGCGATTTCCGGGTCTGCCATCAACTGTGCCAGTTCGGCCTCCAGCGCAGGCAGCATCCGTTGGATCGTCAGGTCCTCGTGCGCGGCATCGTTGCGTTCGCGCCAGTAGGTATCATCAAACGCGCGGTTCTCGCGGTTGACATCGCCACGGTCGTTTTTCACCAGATAGCTGTCCAACGAGCGCAAAGCATAGTGATTCAGCGTGGCGAATTCCCGTGCGCCCCTGGCGGGGAATTTCCGTATCCGGCGCGGGTTGGCGACCACCAGAAATTTATGTGGCACATCACGGCCGGATCCGTCCGTCCAGGTGGGCCGTTTGCGAGGGGGCAGGTTCTCGCGGAAAAACGGGCGATGCGCCCCGAAATACCGCAACGGGAAATCCTGCCGCATCAGGGTTTTGACCTCGATCGCCAGCTCGCCACACCAGATGTCCGGGTTGTGAGAGCGGGAGAATTGCTCGATCACAGGGCGGTCCACGAACGCTTCGACCCCGTCGTTGGCAAAGAACTGAAACGTGACCGAAATCGCCTGAGGATCGCCGCACGCCTCGATCAGGGCCGGGATGGTATGATCGCCCACATGGATGTTCAGAAATTCGTCCACATCGGCGACCCAGACCCAATCCGCGAGGGTCACACAGTCCTGTTTCGCCGCGTGGCGCAAAGCCTCCATCTGGTAATTGCGCCCCTCAGCGGGGTTTGGCAGATGCTGCACAATGCCCCGATCCGCCAGCGCATCCAGCAAAGCGTCCGTCCCATCCGAGCAATCGTTGGAATAAAACAGAAAATCGGTGACGCCGATCAGGCGATTGTAGGCAATCCATTCCAGCAGGAAGGGGCCTTCGTTTTTCACGCAGGTGACGGCGGTTATGCGCATACACGTAGCCCCGTTGCCGTGATGTGTTTGTTACTCATGACTGTACTGCCCATACTCCGGTTCGGGTTTGGCCCGTCTTTTTACACCGGAAATTGTTACGGAAATCATGACAGGTGCCAGTCATGTCGTCAACGTCACTGGCAAATGCGGCTTTAGTGCTACTTGACGCATCGCACCGGGCCTGCATCTGATGGGCAGAAGGGAGGACGGCATGAACGAAATCAATACGATTGACGATGTGCAGACAGCATTGACCGGGCAGAACTATGTGTGCGGGCGCGCACTTGCTACGGTGACATTCCTGTCGCTGAAGCTGGGCCGCCCCCTGTTTCTGGAAGGCGAGGCAGGCGTTGGTAAGACTGAGATCGCCAAAGCCATCGCGGCTGCGCTAGGGCGTCGCTTGATCCGGTTGCAATGCTACGAAGGGCTTGATGCCTCCAGTGCGGTTTATGAATGGAATTTCGCCGCTCAGATGATCGCCATCCGCACGGCCGAGGCCTCGGGCGGGGCGGATCGCGGAGTGCTACAGGACGAGCTGTTTACCCAGGACTATCTGATTGAGCGCCCATTGCTGCAAGCCATGCGCCCCCAACCGGGCGGCGCGCCCGTCCTGCTGATCGACGAATTGGACCGCACGGACGAGCCGTTCGAGGCTTTCTTGCTGGAGGCTCTTTCGGATTTTCAGGTCACTATTCCTGAACTGGGCACCATCCACGCGCCCGAACCGCCCATCGTCATCCTGACCTCGAACCGCACCCGCGAGGTCCATGACGCGCTAAAACGGCGCTGTTTGTATCATTGGGTCGACTATCCCACCTTTGACCGTGAAATCGACATCCTACAGGCCCGCGCCCCCGAAGCAGCCGATAGCCTGAGCCGCGAAGTGGTGGCCTTTGTGCAGCGTCTGCGCACCGAGGATCTGTTCAAGAAACCCGGCGTGGCCGAAACCATCGACTGGGCGAAGTGTCTGCTGGCGCTTGATGTGCTGTCGCTGTCGCCCGAGGTCATTTCGGATACGATCGGCGCCATCCTGAAATACCAGGACGATATCCAGCGTCTGCAAGGGTCCGAGGCCAAGCGCCTGCTGGACGAGGCCAAATCCACCCTTGAACCCGCCTGATGGGCCAGCTTTTGTCCCATATTCCGCAGGGGAGAGCCCCCTCCCATGTTTGGCGGTGATCTATGGCGAAATACACCGAGCTCGAGCTTCCTGACGATCCAAAGTTAACCCATAACATCACCTATTTTGCGCGGGCGCTGCGCAAGGCCGGGCTGCCGATTGGTCCGGGGCGGGTGATCGACGCGATCCGCGCGGTCGAGGCGGCGGGATTTACCGATAAACGCGATTTCTATTGGACGCTCCATGCTTGTTTCGTCAACCGCCCGGAACACCGGGTGATCTTTAGTCAGATCTTTCGGCTCTATTGGCGCGACCCCCGCTATATGGAGCATATGATGGCGATGATGCTTCCGGCGATCCGGGGTGTCCAAGAGGACAAGGCCGCCCAGCCCGCTGAAAAACGCGCGGCTCAGGCGCTGTTGGATGGGCAATTGCCAGACATTCCAGAAGAGGACGAAACCGAAGAGGAGACCCTGATCGAGGTCGATGCCTCGATGACGGTCTCGACCGAAGAACGTCTGAAAACCCTGGATTTCGAACAGATGAGCGCCGAGGAAGTTGCCGAGGCCAAGCGCATGTTGGCGCGCCTGTCCCTGCCGGTAAAGCCGATCCCCTCGCGCCGGACACAGGCCAGCCTGCAAGGTAAGCGGATCGACTGGCGGCGCACGATGCGCGGGGCCATGCGACGGGGCGGAGAGCTGCACGAGATTGCTCTGAAATCCCCGAAACCCCGCTGGCCTAATCTGGTGGTGTTGTGCGACATCTCTGGCTCGATGAGCCAATACAGCCGTATGGTGCTGCATTTCCTGCACGCTGTCGCCAACGAGAAGGGCGCGGGCTGGGCCAAGGTGCACGCCTTTACCTTTGGCACCCGCCTGACCAATATCACCCGCCATCTGGCGACGCGCGACGTGGACCAAGCCCTGCGCACTGCTGGGGCTGAGGCTCAGGATTGGGAAGGCGGCACACGAATCGGCGACTGCATCCACAGCTTTAACCGCGATTGGTCGCGCCGGGTGATGGGGCAGGGCGCTGTCGTGCTTTTGATCACCGATGGGTTGGATCGCGGCGACGCCCCCGCGCTGTCCAAAGAGATGGAGCGCCTGCATCTGTCTGCGCGTCGGCTGATCTGGTTGAACCCGCTTTTGCGGTGGGACGGGTTCGCGCCCAAGGCGCAGGGCATCATGGCGATGCTGCCGCATGTGGATACTTTCCGTGCGGGGCATTCTATTGCCACACTGGAAGAGCTGGCCGCCGCGATCTCGCGCACTGATGATACAGGCGAGAAAGACCGCCTGATGGCGATGATGCGCGCGGGATAGCGTATTCGCGGGAGGGTTCCGTGAGGATACACGAGGTATTGTTTCCTTCTATTTGATCTAAGTCATTCGATTTTCGGAATATGAATGAGATATTCCAGAAATAAAATGTGACTTGAAAGGAATGAAACATGGCTCTCAACTGGAAAACCGGAGGCCTTCTTCTGGGCTTCGTGTTCTTCTTGGCGGTGCTATTGGTCAAACCCATTGGTGTTAGCACGCAGTTCGTGATTCTGGATGCCATCATCGGTGACGCGGTTAGTGCGGACCTGATCACCCAGACTGACGAAGGCTATACCTCGACCAACGCGTATCTGGCGAAGTCGAACGGTAAATACGCCAAGAACGCCGCCAATCCGCTGAACTATAGCTTTGTCTTTGTGCTTGCGATGATGGTGGGGGCGTTTGGCTCGACCATGCTGAAAGGCGGGCTAGGCAAACAAGAGCGCACCATGCCCGCCATCTGGCGCGCGAATTTTGGGGACGGGGTGGCGAAACGCTATGCCGTGGCTTTTTTGGGTGGTTTCATCGTGCTGTATGGCGCGCGCCTGGCAGGGGGCTGTACCTCGGGCCACATGATGAGCGGGATGATGCAGACTGCTCTGTCGGGGTATATCTTTGCCGCTGGGGCCTTTGCCGCCGCCATTCCCGTCGCATTGATGATGTATAAGAAAGGGGCCTGAGCCATGTCTATTCTACTTGCAGTCGTGATCGGTGTGGCGTTTGGCTTCACGTTGGACCGGATCGGAGCAACCAATCCCAGCTATATTGGGAAAATGTTGAATCTGACCAATTTGCACCTGATGAAAACCATTCTTCTGGCCATTGGCACCGGGTCTATCCTGATGTTCGGCGGTCAGATGCTGGGCTTGGTCGAGGTCGGCCATATGTCTGTCAAATCGGCCTATATCGGCGTGTTTATCGGCGGGTTACTGCTGGGCACGGGCTGGGCGGTTTCTGGCTTTTGTCCCGGTACCGGGGTCTGCGCGGCAGCTTCGGGGCGTAAAGACGGGCTGTTTTTCATCGCGGGCGGTCTGCTGGGGGCTGCGGCCTATATGGTGACCTATCCGTCATGGAAGGCAAGCGGCCTGCTGGACAGCGTCGCGGGCGGAAAGGTGACGCTGGGTACCGTGCCGGGGTCAAAATTCGACGGGATTACCACCCTTCCTGGGGATGTCGTGGGTATTGTCCTGGGGCTGGTCTTTGTACTGGTAGCTTTTGTTCTGCCGGACAGCCTGAACGGCAAATCGCCTGAGCCGGTTCCCGCAGAATAACCCGAGCTCGCAGACAAATGACAGGACGGCCACCCGAAACCCACGGGTGGCCGTTTTCATTGGACCTTCGTCGTATCATTCAGGCAGAGACATGCAGAAAACCTGTGCTAGGCTGCGCATCTGAGGGAGGCATTTCATGGACCGTTTCGACAATATCCCCGAGATCGCGTTGCAATGGCATCGCGCAGGCAAGGGCGCCGCTTTGGCCACTGTGGTGGAAACCTGGGGCAGTGCGCCTCGCCGTGTTGGCAGCCAGCTGGCCGTGTCTGGCGAAGGCGAGATTCAGGGCTCGGTGTCTGGCGGCTGCGTCGAAGGCGCCGTGGTGATGGAAGCGATTGAGGCGCTCGAAGATGGCCAGCATCGCCTGCTGGAGTTCGGCGTCAGTGATGGCGATGCATTTGCTGTCGGTCTGGCCTGCGGTGGCAAGATCCGTGTTCTGGTCGAACCCGTGGGGGACGCCCTGCCGGTGGATCTGTTGGAACAGCTGGTCACTGCGCGTGCGGCCCGTCAGCCCGTCGCTGTGGTCGCAGATTTGGTAGACGGAGACCGCTGGCTCACCCACAATGGACACGCGGAGCGGTTCCGTATGGACAGGTCAGGCTTCGAAGAGGACGGGCGTTTCTTTGTTTCGGTTCACAATCCTCCGCTGCGGATGATCGTCGTGGGGGCGGTGCATATCGCGCAAGCCCTGGTGCCGATGGCGCGTCTTGCGGGCTATGATCCGGTGTTGATTGACCCGCGGGACAGTTTTGGCTCTGAGGCACGGTTCCCCGGCGAACGTATCCTGAATGATTGGCCCGACGATGCCGTTCAAGAGTTGGGTCTGGACAGTCGCACAGCGCTTGTTTTGCTGTCGCACGACCCCAAGATCGACGACCCGGCAATCGAGCAGGCCCTTGCGGCGGATGTATTCTATATTGGTGCGCTGGGGTCCAAACGGACTCATGCCGGACGGGTGAAACGATTGCAGGACAAAGGGTTCACCGAAGCACAGATTGCGCGCATTCATGGGCCGGTTGGTTTGGATATCGGTGCCGCCAGCCCGGCCGAGATCGCCGTGGCGATCATCGCCGAATGCACACAGGTTCTAAGAAAAGGATGAGGTTCGGACCCGTTCCCCCGTCACAGGCTGCTGGCGCAATTCTGGCTCACTCGATCGAGTTGAATGGCACCAAGCTGCGCAAAGGTGTGATGCTGGACGCCGGACATGTCGCTGCGATGCAGGCTGCGGGGATGGGCACCGTCACCGTGGCGCGTCTGGACCCTGATGATCTGCACGAAGACGAGGCCGCGCATCGCCTGGCCAAAGCATTGGTTCCCGATCCGCAGGGCATGCGTCTGACCAAGCCCTTTACGGGGCGTGTGAACGTGCTGGCAGAGGGGCCGGGACTTGCGATTCTGGACGAGGCCCACCTGGCCGCAGCGAACGAGGTCCATCCGATGATCACCGTTGCCACAGTGCAGCCCTATCAGCAGATGGGGCCACGGGGCATGATCGCTACCGTGAAAATCATCTCTTATGGGGTGCCCGAGTCTGATCTGACCCAAGCCTGCACATTGGCACACGGGGCGATCCGTTTTGCGCCGCCGGTCCTGCGCTCGGCCACATTGATCGTGACGGAAATTCCCGGTGGCGCAGGTGAAAAGGGGGCCGCAGCAACGCAAACCCGGCTCGAGGCGTTGGGGGTGTCACTGGAAAGCATTCGCACCGTTCCACATCAGGAAACCGCCCTGGCAGAGGCCATTTCGCAGGCAGAAACGGATTTGATCCTGATCCTGACAGGCTCGGCCACGTCTGACCCGATGGATGTCGCGCCACAAGCTCTCCGCCATGCCGGTGGCCGGGTTGAGCGGTTCGGGATGCCTGTTGATCCCGGCAATCTGCTGTTTCTTGGCTCGCTTGGCGACAGGCCCGTGATCGGGCTGCCCGGCTGTGCGCGCTCGCCCGCATTGAATGGCGCGGACTGGGTTCTGTCGCGTGTTGTTTGTGGGATTCCCGTAACTGGCCATGATATTGCCCGTATGGGCATCGGTGGGCTGCTAAAGGAAATCCCCACCCGTCCCATGCCCCGACGTGGAGGACGTTAGGCCGGTTTGCGCGCGACAAAGTCGATCAGGGCCGACAGTCCAACATGTCCACGGCCTTCCTCGACTTCGCGTTCATAGGCGTGACAGCGCAGGATGTCCCAGCCTTCGAAATCCGTGCGCAGGCCCTCCTCGGTGTACATGTTTTCGGCAAAAGGAGGGCCGCCGGTGCCGTGCTCTAACTGCTTTGGGGTGTAACCGTGCAGCAAGATCAGACCGCCGGGTTTAACCGAGGCTTTCATGCCGTCGAACAGATGCTTGCGGTCCTCGGGGCCGACGAATTGAATGAAAATCCCCGCCACCAGATCATAGGTTTTGGGCCAGTCGTGTTTCAGCACATCAGCTTGCTGATACGATACGGACACGCCGCGCTCTTGGGCCAAGGTTTTGGCCTTGCGCAGGGCGGAGGGCGCGAATTCCAGCGCATCGACCTGCATTCCTTGCTGAGCCATGAAAACCGAATTTCGCCCTTCACCGTCAGCCACAGATAGGGCCGTCGCATTTGGGGTCAGATAGCTGGACTGCTCAACCAGAAACTGCGCCGGAGCCTTGCCGAACACATAGTCATCTGTTGCGAAACGTTGTTCCCACATACGGGTCTCCGGAAATTAAAACGCCCCCAGGTTTGAATGAAACCCAGGGGCGTATCACATCACACTGAAAGACAGATCATTTCGGCAAAGGCCCGATCATCATGATCATTTGGCGGCCTTCCATTTTCGGCATGTTTTCGATCTTGCCGAGGTTCATCTCCTTGACGTCTACAGCGACGCGTTCCAGCAGCTCGCGACCCAGGTTCTGGTGGGCCATTTCACGACCGCGGAAACGCAGGGTGATTTTCACCTTGTCGCCATTTTCCAGGAATTTCACCACGTTCCGCATCTTCACCTCATAATCATGGGTGTCGGTGTTCGGGCGGAACTTGACCTCTTTGACTTCGATGATCTTTTGCTTTTTGCGCGCTTCGGATTCACGTTTCTGCTGTTCATATTTGAACTTGCCGAAATCCATGATCTTACATACGGGCGGCACGGCATTGGGCGAGATTTCGACCAAGTCCAGGCCAGCATCTTCGGCCAGGCCCATGGCCTGCTGCGGCGTAACAACGCCAACATTTTCACCGTCCGCACCGATCAGGCGGATTTCATTCGCACGAATCCGGTCATTGATGCGAGGGCCAGTGTCGCGGGTGGGCGGCGCGTTATGAGGTCTGCGGGCTATGGTATTGTTCCTTAGATAATTGACGAAATTTGAGGCCGTAACGTAGACCCGGACTGTGGTTTCTTCAAGCGGCAAATCTTGGCCTATGATGTATTTACTGCGCTTTTCCCCCTTGTTGTCGATCAAAATGGGGATCATGTCAGTGCAGGACCGGATAGCCCATCTGTGGCTGTCTCTGACACAGAGGAAAACGTTATGAAAAGCATCATTGGGATTGCAGCCGTCGCCGCATTGGCCATTATCGGATATTTCGTTCTGAAGCCCGCAAACACACCTGAGGAAACTCCGGCTCCTGCGACTGCGCCTGCTCCGGTTGAGCCCGTCGTTGAAACCCCCGCCGACACCACCGCAGATACTGTGCGTGAAGAAGCCGAAGCCGCCGCCGAAGCTGCCCGCGCTGCTGCCGAAGCTGCCGCCGCCGAGGCTGCCGCCGCCGCCGAGGCTGCTGCCGCCGAAGCTGCCGCTGCTGCCGAAGCCGCAGTTGATGCCGTTGAAGATGCAGTAGAAGACGCCGTTGATGCGGCCACTGGCTCGGTGACTGACGCGGTTGAGGCCGTGACCGGGGCCGCCACTGACGCCGCAACAGACGCGGCTACCGATGCTGCCACTGAGGCAGCCACCGATGCTGTCGAAGCCGAAGTCATGGACACTCCCGCAGAAGAGGGCGCTGGCCTGGCCGACCTCTTCACCGTTGAAGGGTTTGACTATGACAAAGCGATCGAGGCGATTGACGCTTCGGACATGAGCGCCACCGTCAAGTTGACCACCAAGGCCGCCTTGAAGGGCGCACGCGACAACCCTGCCGCCTTGAAAATCGCCCTGGAGCAAGCCCGGAGCGCACTGGGCCTGTAAGTCCGGTACCATACCAATAGGAAACGCCGCGTCCCCAAAAGGGCGCGGCGTTTTTCGTTGCTCTGAAACCTTTGGTCTGGGGATCAGTCCAAGAAGGCCTTCTCGACCACGTACTCGGCCGGCTTGGAGTTCGCGCCTTCGCGCAGACCATAATCCTCCAGCATCTGTTTGATCTCGAGGTTGAAGGCCAGATTTCCACAGACCATTGCGCGGTCGGTCTCGCGGTGGATTGGTTCAACATCCAGATCTTTGAAAACAGTCCCGTCGCGCATCAGATCGGTGATCCGGCCCATCTTGGGGCTTTGTTCGCGGGTGGTGGTGGGATAGTAGCGCAGCTTTTTCAGGTTCTCTTCGCCGATCAGCTCTTGCAGCAGCTCATCGTTGCGGATGTTCTCGATCAGCTCGGCACCGTATTCCAGCTCGTTTGCTTCGCGGCAGGTGTGGGTGATGATCACCTCTTCGTAATCCTCATAGGTCTGAGGATCGCGCAGCAGGCTGGCGAAGGGCGCAAAGCCGGTGCCGGTCGCAAAGAACCACACCCGTTTGCCGGGCAGAAGCGCGTCATGCACCAAGGTTCCGACGGGTTTGGGCCGCAGGATAATTTCGTCCCCCGGCTGGATGTGCTGCAAACGGCTGGTTAGCGGGCCATCCTGCACCTTGATCGAGTAGAACTCCAGCTCGTCGTCCCAGGAGGGCGAGGCGATCGAGTAGGCGCGCAACAAGGGCTTTTGCTTGCCTGTCTTGGGGTCCGGTTCGCCCATCAGGCCGATCATCACGAACTCACCTGAACGGAACCGCAGCGACGCAGGCCGCGTGCAGCGGAAGGAAAACAGCCGGTCAGTCCAGTGTTTGACCTCGGTCACGGTCTGGGCGTCGGGCAAGGTGGGGACTTTGACAGGTTTTGCTTCGGTCAATGGGCTTATCTCGGTCATATGAATTTCTTTGCCGGAGGTCTAAACCGGCATTCCTCAGTTATCTTTGATCCATGTCAGATGAAAGGCGTCGCGGGCGATTAACCGGCCCGAACACGCGATTGATAGTCATTTGACTGCCAATTCGCGCGGAAAACCCATTCATCGGCGGGCTGGCGTGCGGCCAGCTCATCGCTGATTTCAACCTCGTCAAAACCCGAGCGTCGCGCCATCGCGTATTGATCCGAAATCACGTGGCCATTGGCCCGCAGGCGGCCCGTGTAGCCCATCAAACGCAGCCGACGCGCCAGCGTGAACCCGCGCCCATCGGCGAAGGACGGGAAATCCACGCGGATCATCTGCAAGGCGGGCAGCCTGTCGGCCAGCGTTTCAGGGTCAGCGTCAGAGCCCAGATCAATCGACAGCACGTCATTCGCCGCCTCGCCCAGGGCAGTGAAGCCGCCGGTCCAGTCGTCGGGCCCAAAGCCCTTGTCAGTCACGATCACGCTCATTGCGCTGCTCCTGTTCTTACCATTTGGCCATCCACCAGGTGAATGCCGCATTCCACTTTTTCTGTTCCACGCCAACGGCCTGCACGTTCATCTTCACCAGGTTTCACCGGCGAGGTGCAGGGGCGGCAACCGATCGAGGGATATCCCTTGGCGACCAGCGGGTGCCGGGGCAGACGGTTGTTGATCATATAGTCCTGAACATCCTGCTTGTCCCAATGGGCCAGGGGGTTCACCTTGATCCGGCGGTCCTCTTCGCTTTCGAAGAAATCCAGTGTCGCCCGACTGGACCCTTGGAACCGTTTTCGGCCCGTGATCCAGGCATCAAACCCCGACAGAGCCTTTTCCAGCGGGCGCGTTTTTCGCAGGTCACAGCAGGCATCCGTGTCGCGCAAGTTCAGCGCGCCATAGGGGTCCTCGGCGTCGACTTCGGTGGCGTCGGCGCGGATTACACGCACATCTGTCAGGCCCAGTTTGTCGGCCACGGTGCGCTGATACTCCAGCGTTTCGGGGAACAGCATCTGCGTGTCGATGAACAGCACAGGCGTTGTCCGATCCACGACCGACACCAGATGCAGCAGCACCACGCTTTCGGCCCCAAAGGATGAAACCATCGCGATCCGCCCCACCTGGGGGTCCTCCATCGCGCGGCGCAGCACAGCCGTCGCAGCGTGGTGCTGATAGCGCCGGTTCAGATGCTCAACGCGTTCCTGAATCGTGCCAAGTGGTTGCTCAAGCGGCATTTTTCCTCGCAGCCTCCGGGTAAAGAGCGGCCTTGAACGGTGCAGAGCCAAGCCGACGGTAGGCCATCAAGAAGGTTTCCTCGGGGCTGTCACGCTGTTCCAGATAGGCGCGGATGATGCGTTCGATCGCGTCCACGATTTCATCATAGGCAAAGCCCGGCCCCGCGCGTTCACCAATCACGGTGTCCTCGCTGCCGTCGCCACCCAGGGTGATCTGGTAGTTTTCGACCCCCGCCCGGTCCAGCCCCAGAATGCCGATATGTCCGACATGGTGGTGCCCGCAGGCGTTGATGCAGCCCGAGATCTTGATCTTCAGCGGCCCGACCTCGTGCTCGAGTTTCAGCGCGTCGAAACGTTCGGCGATTTGCTGTGCCACGGGGATCGCGCGTGCAGTTGCCAGAGCGCAGTAATCCATGCCGGGGCAGGCGATGATGTCGCTGATCAGGCCGATGTTGGCCGTCGCCAAGCCTGCGGATTTCAGCGCGGCGTGCAGCGCGGGCAGGTCGGATTTGTGGATATGCGGCAGGATCACGTTCTGTTCGTGACTGATGCGCAGTTCGTTATGGCCATAGATTTCCGCCAGATCGGCAAGAACACGCATCTGATCGCTGCTGGCGTCGCCCGGCGTTTGCCCGTGCGCCTTTAGCGATACCGTGACAATCGCATAGCCTTCGGCCTTATGGGCCGCCAGATTGCTGTCGGCCCAGCTGCGGAAAACGGGGTCGGCGTCATAGGCGGTCTGATAGCCATCCAGCGACGCCGTGCGGAACGCCGGAGACGCGAACTGAGCCTCGATTGCGGCCAGCATTTGCTGGTCGATCCCTTTGAACTGTGGGCGGATCTCGGCAAAGCGTTTTTCGACCAGATCGCGATAGGTCTCTAGCCCGTTTTCGTTCACGGTGATCTTGATCCGCGCTTTGTATTTGTTGTCCCGACGTCCCAGCAGATTGTAGACCGAGACGATGGATTCCAGGTACGGCAGCAGATCCTCTTGAGGCAGGAAGTCATTGATAATCTTGCCAATAACCGGGGTGCGGCCCAGGCCACCACCGACGATTACCTCGAATCCCGCGGCGCCATCACGGCGCACCATCCGCAGCCCGATGTCATGGGCGCGGGTCACGGCGCGGTCGGTTTCGGACCCGGTTACGGCGACCTTGAATTTACGCGGGAGGAACTGGAATTCCGGGTGGTCGGTGGACCATTGGCGGATCAGCTCGGCCACGGGGCGCGGATCGGCGATCTCATCCGCGGCGGCGCCAGCAAAGTGGTCGGCGGTCACGTTGCGGATGGTGTTCCCGGAGGTCTGAATCGCGTGCATGTTCACCTCGGCCAGGGAGTCCAGCATATCCGGCACGTCCGGCAGTTTCGGCCAGTTGTACTGGATGTTCTGACGCGTGGTGAAATGGCCATAGCCCTTGTCCCACTTGTCCGCGATGAAGGCCAGTTGCCGCATTTGGCCACCAGATAGGGTGCCATAGGGGATGGCGACCCGCAGCATGTAGGCGTGCAGCTGTAGGTACAGACCGTTCATCAAACGCAGCGGGCGGAACTCTTCTTCGGTCAGCGACCCGTCGATCCGGCGTTGTACCTGGCGGCGAAACTGATCGTTGCGGGCGGCCAGAAAGGCGCTATCAAATTCGGAGTAGCTGTACATCACGCCACCTCTGCTTGCTTGCCGTGGAAATAATTCGAAGGCCCCGTGCGGCGGAACTCTTCTCGGAAATGCGTGGGCTGCGGCCCGTCCTGGCCCGCAGACACATCCGCCAGATAGACGCCAACCACTTGATTTTGTTGACGTTCAGCATCCAAAAGACGCAGCTGAGCATGCGCCTCGTCGTCGATCAGCTCGGCGTCGGCCAGATGCCGGGTCCAGCCGTCGGCCTGGGTAAAGTAAACCACATCCCCTTCGAGAAGGGCATTGGCGGTGATCACCTTGGGCGTAAAGGGGCGGGGCATCGGGAGGTCCTTCTGCTTGGGAAAACGTTTCGAATGCTTGGTTGACTTAAGGTCTAATATAGAAAATATTCCCCCCATTGCGCCATATGTCGGAACAAATAAGAACATTGTCGGTCTGACTGGTCTCTGCTGAATGAAATGTTCCAAATTATGAGGGAAGAAGAAAATGTCGGTTCGGTTGGACGATACGGATAGAAAAATCCTCGTGGAGCTGCAACGCGATGCGGGGCAGTCGTTGGATGAAATTGCGCGGAAGGTGGGGTCGTCGAAGACACCTGTCTGGAACCGAATCCGCAAAATGCGCGAGGCCGGCGTGATGGGGCCGCAGACCGTCGTGCTGGACTCGGAGAAGCTGGGGTTCGATGCGTGTTTCTTTGTGCTGATCCGCACGTCAGAGCACGAAGCAGAATGGCAGCGTAAGTTCTTGAAAGCATTGCAAGATCGCGCAGAAGTGCAAGAGGCGCACCGGCTGGCGGGGGACATTGATTACATCCTCAAAGTCCGGGTCAAAAACGCGCGGGCCTATGACGAATTCTATCAATCCCTGATCCAGGAAGTGAAGGTGCACAACGTCACCGCGCTGCTGTCGATGGAAGAAATCAAATCAACCACGGCGCTGCCGCTGTAAGAAATTTCGGTACAAAAGGCCCCATTTGCCCCAGCGTTTGGGACAGATCCCCCCAGGCGGGGGGACCCGCAGCTTAATCCACCAGTTTGATCAGCGCGTGACGCTTTTTGCCGGCCGAAAGTTTGACCGGCGCGGACAGCGCATCAGCATCCAGCATCAGCCCGGCATTGGCCAGAGGCTGGTCGTCGATCTTGGCGCCACCCTCGGCGATCAGACGCTTGGCGTCCTTGCCGGATTTCGACAGACCCGAGCGCACCAGGGCCTGCACGATGGACAGACCGTCGCCCAGATCGGCGCGCGGAATTTCGACGGTGGGCAGGTCATCCCCGACGCCGCCTTTCTCGAAGACCTCGCGGGCGGTCTGTTCGGCCGCGGCCGCCGCCTGGGCGCCGTGGCACAGGGTGGTGACCTCGTTGGCGAGGATGATCTTTGCGGCGTTGATTTCAGACCCTTCGAGGGCGCCCAGACGATCGCATTCCTCGACCGGGAGCTCGGTATAGAGTTTGAGGAAGCGGCCGGTATCGGCATCGGTGGTGTTGCGCCAGAACTGCCAGAACTCGTAGGGGGAGAGCATTTCCTCGTTCAGCCAGATCGCGCCATTCAGGGACTTGCCCATCTTCTTGCCGTCCGAAGTGGTCAGCAGCGGCGAGGTCAGGCCGTAGATCTCATGGTCCAGCACGCGGCGGGTCAGGTCGATCCCGTTAACGATATTGCCCCACTGATCCGAGCCGCCCATCTGGAGCAGGCAGCCATAGCGGCGGTTCAGTTCCAGGAAATCATAGGCCTGGAGGATCATGTAGTTGAATTCCAGGAAGGACAGAGATTGTTCCCGGTCCAGGCGCGATTTGACGGATTCAAAGGACAGCATCCGGTTGACGCTGAAATGCCGCCCGATGTCGCGCAGGAAATCCAGGTAGTTCAGACCGTCCAGCCACTCGGCGTTGTTGCGCATCATGGCCGGGTTGCCGGGTTTGTCATAGTCCAGGTATTTGGCAAAGACGCGTTTGATCCCGGCGATGTTGTCGTCGATCTGATCGGGGGTCAGCAGGGGGCGTTCATCGGCGCGGAACGAGGGGTCGCCCACCTTGGTGGTGCCGCCGCCCATCAGGGTAATCGGCTGGTGGCCGGTCTTTTGCAGCCAGCGCAGCATCATGATCTGGATCAGGCTGCCCACATGCAGCGATTTCGCCGTGGCATCAAAGCCGATATAGGCCGGGACGACCCCACTCACCAATGCCTCGTCCAGGCCTTGATAATCGGTGCAATCCGCGATGAATCCGCGTTGCATCATGACGGTCATGAAGTCCGATTTTGGGTGGTAGGTCATCGTTTTGTCCCTATTGAGCGTTGCGCGGCACTGTATAGTGTGCATTACGCATAAGCGAAACCGGTTTTCCGCAGGGATGGGGCATGAAAAATACGCAGCCACAATGGGTCTTGGGGACGATGTCGGGCACCTCTTTGGATGGGGTGGATGCGGCGATGATCCTGACGGACGGGCATCGCATTCTGGATTTTGGCGACAGCGGGTATCGGGCCTATACGCCGGACGAGCAGGCCGTGCTGCGGGGGGCGTTGGGCAAATGGCCCGGACAGGACGGCGTGGCCGAGGCCGCCACTCTGGTTGAAGAGGCGCATCTGGAGCTGCTGGCCAGCATCGGGGGCGCGGCGCTGATCGGGTTTCACGGCCAGACCCTGGCGCATGACCCGGACAATCGCGGCACCCATCAGGCGGGCGATGGCGCGCGTCTGGCGCAAGCGCTGCGCATCCCTGTGGTGTGGGATTTCCGCAGCAGTGATGTGCGGCTGGGCGGGCAGGGCGCGCCTTTGGCGCCGTTTTACCACTTTGCCTGCGCGAAATGGATCGGCGCGACAGAGCCTGTGTGTTTTCTGAACCTCGGAGGGGTGGGGAACCTGACATGGGTGGACCCGTCCAAGCCGACGCCCGACGCCCCCGGTGCCTTGCTGGCGTTTGATACGGGGCCGGCGAATGCGCCGCTGAACGATCTGATGATCGAGCGCCGCGACCTGCCGTTTGATCGCAACGGGGCGCTGGCCGCTCAAGGAGAGGTCGTCGCGGGCGCGCTGGAGCTGTTCCTGGACGATATATATTTCCGCAGGATGCCGCCCAAATCGCTGGACCGAGACGCCTTTGCGGACATGCTGGATTTGGTGCGGGAACTGAACGACGCCGATGCGGCCGCGACGATGACGGGCATGGCAGCGGCCTCGGTGATGCAGGCGATGGAGCACTGCCCGTCGCCGCCGCACCAAATGCTGGTCACAGGTGGCGGGCGTCATAACCCGGTGATGATGGAAATGTTGCAAGTGGGGCTGGATTGCCCGGTGCGCCCGGTCGAAGAGGTCGGGCTGGATGGCGATATGCTGGAGGCGCAGGCATTCGCGTTTCTGGCGGCGCGGGTTCAGCAGGGCCTGCCGACGTCGTGCCCCAGCACCACAGGGGTGCGTGCGCTGGTCGGTGGTGGGGAAATCTCGACGCCAGAGTATCTTTAGCGGGCGTCAGGCGGAACAGCTGGCCCCGCCCAGCACGCAGAACTTGGCGCAATGGGGATGGTTCAGGGCGACGTCTCGTTCGGCCTCGGCCAGGGTTTCGCCCAGTTCGAACTGGGCGTCATAGGCCAGCAGGGTGCAGGCCAAAACGGTGGGGCGGTCGGCGCCTTTGCGTTTGACCACCATGCGGGACGAGGAACACATCACGTCCTTGGGGGATTTATCCAGAATACCCCAGCAGGCGGTGGTGATCTCGGGGACCTCGGCGGTCATGTCCATTTCAGGGAACAGCACGGTCTGACCGGGGTTGCCCGCATCAATCTGATACCCACGCCGCGCAAACAGCTGGCGGTAGCCGTCGCGCGCGGCGGCGTCGCTTTCGTGCCAGAGCGCCCGGCCTGCGACGGCCATGGGGACGGCCGCATCCCGCAGGAAATCCATGCCTTTTAGGGATTTGGCAAAGCTTCCGGTGCCGCGCTCGGCGTCGTGGCGGGTTTCGTCCCAGTGATCCAGCGACACGCGCAGGGTCAGCTTGCCGGGGAAGGCGGCGTTCAGGTCGGTAATGCCCTGCCGCATGGTGGGGCGCATCATCGGGAGCATGGCATTGGTGAGGATCAGCACCTCGAATCCGGCCTCCAGCGACAGGCGGGCCATGTCGATGATCTGGGGATTCATGAAGGGTTCGCCGCCGGTAAAGCCGATCTCGCGCAGGGGCCAGGCGCGCTGTTTGACCTGCGCCAGATAGTCGGCGACCTCGGGGGGGGTCAGATAGACCAGCGCATCATTGGTCGGAGAGCTGTCGATATAGCAATTCGCGCAGGTGATGTTGCACAGGGTGCCGGTATTGAACCACAGCGTTTCGGGATTGCTGAGCGCAACGGTCGCACGGGTCTGCCCATCGGCAGTGACCTGCGGATCCTGAAACTTTCCGATATTTGCGATGTCTGCGCTGTGATCTTTCATGACCGCCCCGTTCGTGTGTTCGTTCTGCACGCTAGTGCGGCGGACAGAGCGAAGGAAGCGCTGCTTTCGCGCCTGACGCCATTGTGAACCCGTTGGGACGTGCTAGACATAGGACAGAGCGACCCTCCGATATAAAATCGGGCTCTGAACAGCGAGGACTTGCGATGGTATCGCGCATCATACCTGTTGATCCGTTTGATCTGGTGGTTTTTGGCGGAACGGGCGATCTGGCCCGGCGTAAAATCCTGCCCGCCCTGTTCCGGCGCTTTTGTGCCGGCCAGATGGAGGAGGAAACGCGGATCATCGGGGCCGCGCGGGCCGACATGGACGACGTGGAATATCGCGCCTTTGTGGCCGAGGCCTTGATCGAGTTCAACAGCGACCATCAGGGCTGTGAGCCGGGCACGATCAAGCGATTCCAGGAAATCCTGTCCTATGTGACGCTGGATGCGCGGGGCGACGACGGCTGGGAGACACTGGCCGCGAAAATGCACCCCGGTCGGGTGCGGGCGTTCTATTTCTCGGTTGGGCCCAGCCTGTTCGGGGATCTGGCGGCGCGGCTGCATCAATATGGCATGGCCGACAGCGACACGCGGATCGTGGTGGAAAAACCCTTTGGGCGCGATCTGGAGTCGGCCAAGGTGCTGAACGCCGCGCTGGCGGACCATTTCGACGAAAGCCAAATCTATCGGATCGACCACTATCTGGGCAAGGAAACCGTCCAGAACCTGATGGCGATCCGGTTCGGGAATATGCTGTTTGAGCCGCTGTGGAACAGCCAATACGTGGATCACATCCAGATCACCGTGGCCGAAACCGTCGGTGTCGGCGGGCGGGGTGAATATTACGATCGCTCGGGCGCGATGCGGGACATGGTGCAGAACCACCTGATGCAACTGCTGTGCCTGATCGCGATGGAGCCTCCGGCGAAATTCGACCCGGACGCCGTGCGCGACGAAAAGCTGAAGGTGATCCGCGCCCTGGGGGAAATGGAGCCAAGCCAGATCGTGCGGGGGCAATACCTGGCGGACGCGGACAAGCCCGACTATCTGGAGCATGTCGAGAACCCCAAATCCCTGACCGAGAGCTTTGTCGCGCTGAAGGTGCATGTGATCAACTGGCGCTGGGCGGGTACACCGATCTATTTGCGGACGGGCAAACGGCTGAAGGCGCGCACCAGCGAAATCGCCGTGGTGTTCAAGGAAGCCCCCCATAACATTTTCACCGAGGACAGCGGGCGGCACCGCAATATCCTGACGATCCGGCTGCAACCGAACGAAGGTATTGATCTGGACGTCACGATCAAGGAACCGGGGCCGGGCGGGATGCGCCTGGTGGATGTGCCGTTGGACATGACCTTCTCTGAGGCGCTGGGCCCCGATGGAGAGGACATCCCCGACGCCTATGAGCGGTTGATCATGGACGTGGTGCGGGGCAACCAGACCCTGTTCATGCGTGGTGACGAGGTCGAGGCCGCCTGGGCCTGGACCGACCCGATCATCGCCGGATGGGAGTCGCGGGGCGACAAGCCGATCCCCTATGAAAGCGGCAGTTCGGGCCCGGACGAGGCGCTGGCCTTGATGCACCAGGACGGGCGCAAATGGCGGGACATTCGCGTATGAAACTGCTGGAATACCCCGACCGCGATATGATGATGATGGACCTGGCCTCGACCCTGGCCGGAGAGCTGGTCGCCGCGTTGACACACGAGGACCGCGCCACGCTGATGGTGCCGGGGGGAACGACGCCGGGGCCGATCTTTGATGCGCTTTGTGCGGCGGATCTGGACTGGTCGCGGGTCAATGTGTTGCTGAGCGATGAGCGTTGGGTGCATGAACGCCATCCCCGGTCCAACACGCGCCTGCTGGCCGAGCGGCTGTTGGTGGGGCGCGCCGCCGGGGCGCATCTGCTGCCGATGTACGCGCCCGCCGCCCAGCCCGAGCTGGTGCTGGGCCAGATGGAACAGGTGATCCGCCCCTATCTGCCGATCTCGGTCGGGCTGTTGGGGATGGGGGGCGACATGCACACGGCGTCCTTGTTTCCGGGCGCTGACAAGCTGGACCAGGCGCTGGCCGAGGACGCCCCAACGCTGGTGCCCATGCGGATCGACGGCCAGCCCGACACCCGCGTCACGCTAAGCGCGCGTGTGCTGCGCGAGGCGCTGTCGCTGCATGTGGTGATCACGGGACAGGACAAACGCGACGCGCTGGAGCGCGCGCAGGGCCTGCCGACCGCGCAGGCGCCGATCGCGGCGGTATTGGAAAATGCGGTGGTGCACTGGGCGGCTTGACTACGCAAAGTGCCCCTGGCCGGTTGTGACTTGCAACACCAAAACTTTAAAAGTCCGGCCAGAGGTTGCCGCCGAAAACACAACGTGGCGGCATTAAGAGCCTGTTAGACAGGCTATGTTCACGCTAGGCCTATTTACCTTCATTCGTGTTACGTAAATTGCAATAACGTCACGTCAATTGCGGGATTTCGAAGCCCGGAGCGGCCAGGGTGAAGCCCTGGAACTGAAATCCGGGGGAAACCGTGCAGCCAACCAGCGTCCAGGCCCCGGTCGAGCGGGCCGATTGCCAGTGATCCGCGGGCACGATCAGCTGGGGGGACTCTCCGGCGGCCAGATCCGGGCCTAAACGGTGCGCAATTGCCGGGCCTGAGTCGCTGGCCGACAGGGACAGGATCAGCGGCGCACCGGCGTAGAAATGCCAGATCTCGGTGGCATCGACGCGGTGCCAGTGGCTGAGCTCGTTGGCCTGAAGCAGGAAATAGATGCAGGTACCAGCCGGACGGTCGCCATGGGTGGGGGATTCGACCCAGGTTTGACGGTAATGGCCGCCTTCGGGATGGGGGATCAGGTTCAGGTGCTGGATAATCTGGTCAGGAGTCATGGTGGCCTAGGGGGTGTAGGTTTCCGAACCGGCCGGCAGAACCTGCGGCCCTGCGCACAGATCTATGCGATGGGCGGCAATCTGGTGACCTGTCATGTTGTAATATCCGGTCAGCCGGTGCCGTGCGGTCTGTAGATACCAACGACGCAGGGCAGGGGGATAGTGGCTGGCGATGATCTGGGACCAATGCTCGAACTGTTGCGGTAACAAAGGCGCGCCAAAATCGGTGGGCCCATGAAAGCCAAAGATCGTGTCCGGGTGCACGCACACATCAGGCAGCGCCAAGAACATGGTGCACGACGACAGGCAGTGCGTGCCCCGGATTTCGACCTTTTGTTGTTGTTGCTTGATCCGGGCGATCTGGCGCTGACGGTCCGAAACCTTGCCGCCGTGATCGTCCCCGATGACCAGGACGGTGTTGGCGTGCACAGCGGTCGAGAGCAGCATGAAAAATGGCAGCACCGCGCGGAAAACCGCCCTGTCCCAAGAGCGGTGAAACGCCTGAGCCGCCAAAGCCCAAGACCAAAAAATCCCATAGGTAGACGGGCGTGCCATGTATCAACCGGATGAAAGTGTTTCTTGTTTCCACCATGGGTTAACTTTGAGGGGCTGGCCAGACAATTCTACGCTGTGCGGGTCGTCAGAGGGGCGGTGCCGCCCCCCTGAATAGGGTTTATTCGGCTGGGGCGCTGGCGGCCATCATGCCGGCCAGCTTTTCCGAGACAAAGCCAAAGGCATTGCCCAGCACCAGCGACACAACGACCATCGCAGCGGCCATGACAACGGCGCCGATATCGCCCAGGGCCACGCCGGCCAGCAGACAGAACGCCGCCGTCGAGGCATAGCCGTAAACAGCAGCGGGGATGGTGGCCAGCGCGGGCAGGTGTGCTCCTAGCACCAGCACAACGACGGACAGGCCGACAATGCCCGAGGTCACAACGACCGAGCCGCCAACCGTGGCGACCATGAACAATGCGACGGCGGCGACAGCGGCGCCCCAGACGTGATTGATTGCGGATTTGACGAAACCGTCGGTCCCGCCTCCGGTGTGATAAAAGCTACCCCAACCGACAAAAAGCGCCCAGACGGACAGCCCATAAGGTGTGCCCAGACATAGCCAGGTCGCGACGGCGGCCAGGACTCCGATGGAGATGGCCAATGCGTTGATGAGATTCATGTTTTCCTCCCGTTTCTCATGCAACCGACGGCGCAAAATCAGCGCGCCGTCAGTGTGCGCCGAAACCATAGGAGCGGCCGGAATGGATGCGAATGAGACCATGGTTTATACGACCACAACAGGGGTGACATTTTTGAAAAGTTGTTAAGGTATTGAAGTTGTGAGGGGAATTTTGATATTATGCCGCAGGCCGATGGGCGGCGAAAAATGAACGGGATGCGACCAAAGTCGAATCCCGTCCTGATTGTCCCGAATGCCCTAGCAGCGCGGAATGCCGTAGGCGACCAGCTGGGCCCCGGTCAGACGGTGGTATTTTCGGAGCGTATACCGCCCGGTTTTCAGGTACCATTGCGCCAGTTTGCGCGGATAATACGAGGCGATGACCTGGGACCAGTACTCGAATTGGGCGGGTTTCAAAGGGCGACCGTGATCCGAGGGCCCATGGAACCCAAAGCTGGTTTGAGGGTGCACGCAGACATCGGGCGCGCCCAGAAACATCGTGCAAGACGACAGGCAAACAGCGCCGCGGATTTCGACTTTTTGGCCATGGACGGCGATGTCTTGGATTTCGTTCTGGCGCGTGGAAACGACTCCGCCGCGATCATTCGAAACGACATAGACCTGTCGTTGGGCGTGGCGCGCGCGGGCAGGCGAGGCGATCAGACCGCAGAACAATGCGACCACAATCGCGGTCAGAAGATGAAGAAAGAAGTGCTCTAATTGGTGCGTGTCAAAGAGACGATCAGTGTGTGCGTGTGTCATGTTTTGTGTCCCGGTGTGGTGTCGGCTTGCGCCTGTCACCCGAAGACCCCCACTGAGCAGAATAGCATAGGCCTGTGATTTTTCACGCGCTAAAGGTGAATTGTTGTGTAAGGGCACCCCAATAAGGAGTTTTAACCATATTGTTTTCGAATCGGACCTAATGGGGGCCCTTTTGTGCCTATATTTTCAGCATCCGTCATCGGGCGCGTGTGTCCCGACCACGGTGCGGACGCAAAAAGGGCGGCGATACAGATGCATCGCCGCCCTTTGAATGATTGAGTCGCCGGAGCTTATTTCAGGATCGAACGGCCGGCGTATTCGGCGGTTTCGCCCAGCAGCTCTTCGATGCGGATCAGCTGGTTGTATTTGGCCAGACGGTCCGAACGCGACAGCGAGCCGGTTTTGATCTGACCACAGTTGGTGGCGACAGCCAGATCCGCGATGGTGGCGTCCTCGGTTTCACCGGACCGGTGCGACATCACGTTGGTGTAGCGCGCGCGGTGGGCCATATCGACGGCCTTGAGCGTTTCGGTCAGCGACCCGATCTGGTTGACCTTGACCAGCATGGAGTTGGCGACGCCCTGTTGGATGCCATCGGCCAGACGCAGGGGGTTGGTCACGAACAGATCGTCACCGACCAGCTGGACCTTGTCACCGATTTTGTCGGTCAGCAGTTTCCAGCCGTCCCAGTCGTCTTCATCCATGCCATCCTCGATCGAGATGATCGGGTAGTCGGCGCACAGAGCGGCCAGATAGTCGGCGTTTTCCTCGGAGGTCAGCGATTTGCCTTCGCCGGCCAGCTCGTATTTGCCGTCCTTGTAATATTCGGAAGAGGCGCAATCGAGCGCGAGGTAGATGTCCTCGCCGGGTTTGTAGCCAGCTTTCTCGATGGATTTCATGACGAAATCCAGGGCGACGCGGGTCGATTCCAGCGCGGGGGCAAAGCCACCTTCGTCACCGATCCCGGTGTTGTAGCCTGCCGAGGAGAGCTCTTTCTTCAGGGTGTGGAAGACTTCGGCGCCCATGCGGATCGCTTCTTTCACGTCAGTGGCCGACACGGGCATGATCATGAATTCCTGAATGTCGATGGGGTTATCGGCATGTTCGCCACCGTTGATGATGTTCATCATCGGAACGGGCAGAACACGGGCCGAGGTGCCACCGATATAGCGGAACAGGGGCTGCGCGGTGAAGTCCGCGGCGGCCTTGGCGCAGGCCAGCGACACGCCCAGAATGGCGTTGGCGCCCAGGCGGGCCTTGTTGGGGGTGCCGTCCAGTTCGATCATGGTCATGTCGATGGCGACCTGTTCGGTCACGTCAAATCCGACCAGAGCCTCGGCGATTTCACCGTTCACGGCGGCGCAGGCTTCTAGAACGCCTTTGCCCATATAGCGGTCTTTGTCGCCGTCACGCTTCTCCACGGCCTCGTGTGCGCCGGTCGAGGCGCCCGAGGGCACAGCCGCGCGGCCCATGGTGCCGTCTTCGAGGATCACGTCGACCTCAACAGTCGGGTTGCCGCGGGAATCCAGGATTTCGCGGGCGTGGATGTCGATAATGGTGCTCATTGGGTAAGTCCCTTGATGAAAAAGCCGTTTGAGCGGGCTTTTAGAGGGATGCGGCCCGGCTGAAAAGGGGCCGGGGGCGACGTTTGCGTTAACGCGCCGGAAATGCCGCGTTTTATTGCGAGTTTCAGCCCAGTGCAGGGGACGATGTTTGATATGCGCCGGGCTTAGCTGTGGCGCAGCGCGCGGTTCTGACGTCTGAGCAGGGCACGCTCGCGCAGGAATGTATAGAGCCCTGACCCCACAATCAGCGCCGAGCCGACATAGGTCATGGTGTCCGGGCGCTCGGAAAAGATCAGCATCCCAAGGATCATCGAGAAAATCAGCCGGGTATAGCGGAAGGGCGTAATCGCCGAGGCGTCGCCGGTGCGGGTGGCCGTGACAATTGCGTAATAGCCCAGCACGCCAAACAACAGGGCCGCGCCCATCTGGCCGGACTGGGGCAGGGTCATCGCAACGGGTGGCGCAAGCTGGACCAGCAGCAGCAGGGGACCAACCAGAGCCAGGGCGCCGAACCCATGAAAACTGACAACATAGCTGGACATGTCGATCGGCAGCTTGCGGGAAATCAGATCGCGCGCGGAAATCGCCGCAACCGCGCCCAGCACCATGACCGAAGCGGGGTCGAAACCCTCCATGCCGGGGCGGATGATCATCAACACCCCGACAAACCCCACCAGAATCGCCGACCAGCGCCGCCAGCCGACCTGTTCGCCCAAGAACAAGGCCGCGCCCAGGGTGATCGCCAGCGGTGTGGCCTGGAACACGGCCGCGACGGTGGACATGGGCACCTTGGACAACGAGGTGATAAAGAAGAAGGCGGCAAAGCTTTCGGCGATGGTGCGGATTTGCAGCGCACGGTTTTGCAGCAGGGGGGCGAACAGGGCCTCGCCCCGGCGCAGGGCAATCAGCCCAAAGATCACCGCGCCCCCCAGACCCAGTAGGAAAATGATCTGCCCATTCGGCAGCACATGGGTCAGGAGTTTGACAAACATGTCCTCGGTCGCAAAAGCGGCCATGGACAGGACAACCAGGATGATGCCTTGAATATTGTTCATATGTGAATTTCCCTACGCTCTGATCCGCTGTAGTGCGGGCGCAGGCGAAGGTAAAGTGGTGTCGTGCAGGGGGGCGCAATCGGCCCCGTCACCGCGTCAGTCTTTCTTGATCGGGACGCCGTAGAGTTCCAGCTTGTGCCCTTGCAGGCGATAGCCCAGTTTGGCGGCGATCTTTTCTTGCAGGACCTCGATTTCGGGGTCGTAGAATTCGATGACCTGCCCGGTGGTGACGTC
Organism: Thalassovita sp.; assembly: GCA_029212905.1. GTDB lineage: Bacteria > Pseudomonadota > Alphaproteobacteria > Rhodobacterales > Rhodobacteraceae > Thalassobius. The sequence goes on along the minus strand of JARGPB010000016.1, from coordinate 40,450 downwards.
AATCAGGTGATCGTGGTGCTCGCGCTCGGCGTCTTCGTAGCGGGCGCGGCCGTCCCCGAATTCCAGTTTTTCCAGAATGCCGGCCTCTTCGAACAGTTTGACGGTGCGATAGACCGTCGCCAGCGAAATCCCCGAATCCAGCGCCGAGGCACGGGCATAGAGTTCCTCGACATCGGGGTGATCGTCTGATTCCTCGAGCACGGTGGCGATGATGCGCCGCTGGCCGGTCATGCGCAAACCAATGGACTCGCAGCGGGTGGTGATGGTCTGGGGCATGTGGGGTCCTCTGTTGTGTTCCTTTTGTATGTCGGCTGGCCGATCAGTTCCAGACTGTTTTGACAAATGGGCTTGAAGGGTGGTATAGAGGATATATCTTATATCCAATCCATCCCCGGATGCGGAGACATTCCCATGCTCAAACCCAATCAAATCGCGATTTCCGACCTGCACCAAGCCGATGGCGGGCTGGACATGGTGCGCCTGTCGCTGGACGGCGGGGCGCAGCCCTGGGCGCAGCATCTGGATGGCGGCACGCGCACCGCGCTGGATCTGGCGCAGGGGCAGGTGATGCTGCTGGCCAACGAGGGCGTGGATACACGCCTGTTCCAACTGATCGAGCGGGTGTTCCGGCAGGGCTCGGCGTTGCTGGAAACCCGGCGCGAGGCGGCGATCGACAAGCTGGTCGAGGCGTCGCTGGAGCTGGTCCCGCCAAAACCGGCCGAGATCCGCCTGCAGGACGCCGTGGCGCGGTTCCGGCTGAAGTTCCTGCAAACCGAACCCTGCTACAGTAGCACCGACATTCATGTATTGCGCGGCAGCAAGGGACAGAACCGGGCGCAGATCGCCGCGCGGATGAAGGCATCGGGCAAGGCTTTTGCCGTGCGCTATGGTGACAAGGACGTGTTCCCGGCGTTCCAGTTCGACGCGGAGGGGCGCCCCTATTCGGTGGTGGCGCAGGTGTTGGCGGCCCTGCCTGAGGACATGACGCCCTGGGATATTGCGGGCTGGTTCGTGCGGCGGAACCTGCATCTGGAGGGCGCGGTGCCGCGCGATCTGATCGCAGCAGAGGATGCCCATGCCCGCCTGATCGCAGCAGCCCAGAGCCAGGGGGACGGTCCGGTTGGCTGAGCGAGGCGGGCTTGCGGCGGCCACGATCACAGAATTGCCAACGGGCACGCGCCTGACCCGCGTCCATCTAAGTACCTTTGGCGCGGCGCAGTTCAACCCGTGCATGGGCGACCCGACGCGCTTTGCCCCGATCCGGGTCCACGGGCGCTGTGTACCCAGCCTGTATGCGGCGACGGACCTGCGCGCGGCGCTGGCCGAAACCGTGTTGCATGACGTGGATGTCGCGGACCCCTATGCCTCGATCCCGCGGCGGACATTGACCGCGCGCAGCGTGTCTGTGGTGCAAACCGCGCGGCCCCTGCATCTGATCAGCCTGTTCCGGCTGGAGATGGGGATGATGGGGCTAACCCACGAAGATCATTTCAACTTCAGCGCCCTGGCGAATGCGCGATGCCGCGCCCTGGCGGCAGCGTTATATCAGGCGCACCCGCAGGCGGACGGGCTGATCTGGACGTCCCAGCGCGACGACAGCCAGCGCGCCTGCCTGCTGTTTGGCGACCGGGTTGACGCCGCGCTGTCCCCGCAAACCGAAGAGGCCCTGATCCGCATGGGCCCCGCAATGGACAGCGTTTTGCAACTGTTGGACGGCCTGCAAATCGACCTGACCTGAACGGGCGAAACCGGAATAACGCTTGACTTCTGCATCGCGGCAACTCATGTGACACCCAAGGCGGTGCCCTCTGCCGCGTGAGCAGAGGCAAAATTAGCCGGGCATATGGCCCGCTGCCAAGGGGCGCCCCCAAAAGAATTTCCCAAAATCACGCGTGGGATTGGCCTGTTGGCGGCGCTTAGGCACAAGGCCTGTGTGCAGCGACCAGCAGCATCCACGAATGCGACAGACTCCGGGTCTGTCGACTATGGCCTTTGCATGCTGCAAGGCCGGAAGGACGTATTGTGAATCAATTCGAAATGATGGGCCTGTCGCCCAAACTGGTCGCCCGCCTCGAAGAACTGGGCATGACCGAGCCGACCCCGATCCAAAGCCGCGCCATTCCCCTGGCGCTGGAAGGCGAGGATGTCATGGGGCTGGCGCAGACGGGCACCGGCAAAACCGCAGCCTTTGGCCTGCCGCTGGCAGAAATGATGGCCGGTAAACCCAAACCCGCGCCGAAATCGGTACGCGGTCTGGTGCTGGCCCCCACCCGCGAGCTGGCCAAACAGATCAGCGACAGCCTGCGCGACTATGTGCATGGCACAGCGATGAAAATCACGCTGGTCGTCGGCGGCGCCTCGATCAACCCACAGATCAAACGGCTGGAACGCGGCACCGATATTCTGGTCGCCACCCCCGGCCGCCTGATGGATCTGATGGATCGCCGCGCGCTGAGCCTGGCGGAAACCAAATTCCTGGTGCTGGACGAGGCCGACCAGATGCTGGACCTGGGCTTTATCCACGCGCTGCGCAAGATCGCCGCGATGCTGCCCGCAGACCGTCAGACCATGCTGTTTTCGGCCACGATGCCCAAACAGATGGCCGAAATCGCCGAGGCCTACCTGACCAACCCCAAACGCGTGCAGGTTAACCCTCCGGGCAAGGCCGCCGACAAGATCGACCAGTCGATCCATTTCATCGCCAAGGCCGAGAAAAACAAACTCCTGGCCGAACTGCTGGGCGCGCACCGCGATGAACGCGCCGTGGTCTTCGGGCGCACAAAACACGGGATGGAGCGCCTGGCCAAGATGCTGGACCGCGACGGGTTCTCGGTTGTGGCGGTCCATGGCAACAAAAGCCAGGGCCAGCGCGAGCGCGCGATTTCCGCGTTCCGGTCCGGTCAGGCGATGATCCTGGTGGCCACCGACGTGGCGGCCCGCGGTCTGGACATCCCCGACGTGAAACACGTCTATAACTATGAACTGCCCAATGTGGCGGAAAACTACGTCCACCGCATCGGCCGCACCGCGCGCGCCGGCAAGGACGGCAAGGCGATCGCGCTCTGCGCCCCCGACGAAATGGGCCTGCTCAAGGATATCCAGAAAGTGATGAAAGCCACGATCCCCGTGGCCTCGGGCCGTGCCTGGGATCCGGTTGAGCCCGAGAAAAAAGGCGGCGGCAACCGGCGTCGTGGTGGTGGCGGTGGCGGCGGACGCCCCGGCGCCAAATTCGGTGGCAAACCCGGCGGTGGCAAGCCCGGCGGACCCAACGGAGGCGGCAATCGCCGCCGCGGCCCGTCGCAAAACCGCAGCGCCCGCAAAGCGGCCTAAGGCCTGATCAAAGGCGGGGCAGGGTTTTCATCTTGCCCCAAATACTCAAATTCCGCCCCTTCGGCCCGCGCCGAGGGGGCGTTTTTCTTAGACCAGCTCGGGTTCGCGGCCGACTTTGGCGGCCAGCTTGCCCACCGTTAGCCCCTGTACGATGATCGAGAACACGACGACAATATAGGTCGCCGTCAGGATCACGGGCTTCCATTCGCTGTCAGGCAGGGACAGGGCCAGGGCGACGGAAATCCCGCCCTTCAGCCCCCCCCAGGTCATGATCGGCACCACGCCCGGCCCGAATTTGCGCGGCCCCCCCAACAGGTACACCGGCACCGCGACGGCGGCCAGGCGCGCCACCAGCGCCAGCGCGATTGCCATGACGCCGGTCACCAGATACGACGCGTCAAACGCCACGGCAAACACCTCGAACCCGATCAGCAGGAACAAAACCGCGTTCAGGATTTCGTCGATCAGCTCCCAGAAGGCATCGACATATTTGCGGGTCTCGGCGGACATGCCGTGTTTGGTGCCAATGTCCCCGATCAACAGCCCCGCGCAGACCGCCATGATCGGCGCCGAGACATGCAGCCAGACGGCCAGCTCGTACCCGCCAAAGGCCAGGCCCAGGGTCAGCAGCACCTCGAGCGAGTAGTCATCAATTCGGCGCATGACACGGAACACCAGCCAGCCCAGGACAATCCCCAATATCGCCCCGCCAAAGGCCTCTTGGATGAATAGGGTTGTGGCAAATTCGACCTGGCTGTCGTGGCCTGCGCCATGCCCGTCAGACAGCGCCGGAAAGGCCATGGCGACCAGCACCAGATAGACCACATAACCCACGCCATCATTGAACAGGGATTCGCCTGCGATCTTTGTTTCCAGGGACTTACGCAGGCTGGCCCCGCGCAGGACGCCCATGACGGCAACCGGATCGGTGGGCGAAATCAACGCGCCAAACACCAGCGCTATCATCAGCGGCATCCCGGTGATCCAGCTGAATCCCACGCCGACAATGGCGGTGGACAGCGTGACCCCCAGTGTGGCCATCAGCACCACGACCTTCCATTGGGCGCGCAGGTCCGCCAGTTTCACATGCAACGCCCCCGCAAACAGCAACAGGCCCAGCATGCCTTCGAGCAGCGCATCCGAGAAATCAATTCCCAGGATGACGTGGCGGGCCGTATCGGCCATGCCCAGCTGCGGCACGAATATGTCCAGCACCAGCACCCCGACCGAGGCCAGCAGCGACACCACAAGGATGCCAATCGCCGAGGGCAGTTTCAAAAACAGATAGTTGATGGCCCCGAACGCGCCGGCCATGACAATCAAAAGAGAGGTGATTTGCAAAAAGGTCATTGAGGAAATTCCTGATGTTTGGCCAATGGGCTAGCATGGTTTCGCGCCCCGGTGAAGCGGGATCACGCGCGCGTCAGGTCGGCCCAGACGGGCAGGTGGTCGCTGGCGACGCGGACGGGCTGGGCGCGGGGCGTGCCGGTGGCTTGGGCGCGCAGGTCGGGCGTCAGGGCGAACCGATCCAGCCTGGCGACCGGGCGCGGCGCGGGATAGCTGCGCGGAGTGGCGGCGAAATGCAGTCCCTGGGCGGCGGTATCCATCGCGGTAATCGCCCCCCATTCATTCAGATCGCCGGCCAGCACGGTGGGCCACAAAGGCAGCCCGGCCAGATGCCGGGAAATCGCCGCGATCTGCATCACCCGATAGCGCCGGATCAGCCCCAGATGCGTGCCGATGACCCTGAGCGGCCCCAAAGGCGTGCCAAGATCTGCTCGGATCGCGCCGCGCGGCTCAAGCCCCGGAAGGTCCAGATGCGCGCTGTCCAGCAACGTGATGCCGGGGCGCACCAGCATGGCGTTGCCGTGCCACCCCAGCGAGCCTCCGGGCTGGCCAAAGGGCAGGATGCGCCAGCCGTCTGTCTCGATCATATCGTGGGGCAAGGCGGCGGGACGGGGGGGCAGGCGCTTGTCTGCCTCTTGCAGCACGACGATCTGCGCCCCCAGCGCATTGATCACCGAAAGCGAGCGATCCGGGCGGCGGCGCAGGTCCATGCCGATGCATTTCTGGAGGTTGTAGCTTGCAATCCTAAGCATAGATGCGGTCATGTAGGGACTACAGCACGGGCCGGAAAGGAAGTCACGCGGTGTTCAAGGAACAGACATGGCTGGCACGGATCGTCTGGGGGCTGCTGCTGATTTTGGCGGCAGGCGCCCTGGTGACGGCGCGCTGGTCGCTGGCGTTCGTGGCGCTGCTCACGCTGGGGCTGTCGCTGGCGCCCTTGTGGCTGGCGAAATGGGCCGCCGTCCGGGTGCCGCCCAGTTTCATCGCGGCGATTGCGCTGTTCGTGGCGGGCACGTTGTTTCTGGGTGAAGTCTTTGATTTCTATACACGGTTCTGGTGGTGGGACATCGCCATGCATGGCGGCAGCGCGGTGGGATTCGGGCTGATCGGATTCGTGCTGGTCTTTATGATGTTTCAGGGCGACAGGTTCGCAGCCCCCCCAATAGCCGTGGCGTTTTTCGCCTTTTGCTTTGCCATCGCTGTGGGCGTGGTCTGGGAGGTGTTCGAGTTCGGCATGGATCAGATATTCGGCCTGAACATGCAGAAATCCGGGCTGCTGGACACGATGGGCGACCTGATCGTTGATATGATCGGGGCGCTGATCGGCGCGACTTTGGGGTGGTTTTACCTGAAGGGGCAGGCCTATGGCGGGCCGATTGGCGTGATCGACGAATTCGTGCGCCGCAACCCCGACCTGTTTCGACGATCAAAGAAATAATCGCGATTGACGGCGGTGGCGTTCCGCCCTTTGGTGGCGCGCATGGAACGCAAAACCTCTATCGACGCCTTTGGGGCGATTTCCCTACTTTGTTTCTCGACTGTGCTGGCCTTTAACCAGGTGGTGGTAAAGCTGGGGACCGTGGGCTTTCAGCCGGTATTCATGGCGGGGGTGCGGTCTGTCGCGGCCTTTGCGGTGCTGATGGTCTGGATGCGGGTCCGGGGCATCAAGCTGGAGCTGTCGCGGGACACGGTCTGGCCGGGGCTGTTGCTGGGCGCGCTGTTCGCAGGAGAGTTCATCGCGTTGTTCTGGGCGCTGGATCACACCACGGTCGCGCGGGCCTCGATCCTGTTTTACTCGATGCCGGTGATCCTGTCGGTCGCGGCGCATTTCCTGCTGCCGGCGGAACGGCTGACCCCGATCCGGGTGCTGGGGCTGGTCTTTGCGATGGGCGGCGTGGCGCTGGTGCTGTCGCAACGCCCCGGAGGAGAGGCGAACCTGGCGGGTGATCTGGCGGCGCTGGCGGGGGCATTCGGCTGGGCCGGGCTGGCGCTGGTGTTGCGGCTGAGCAAATTGTCGCGGATGCGGGCGGAAACCCAACTGAGCTGGCAACTGGGGGTGTCAGCCGTGGTGCTGATGGCGGTGGCGCCGCTGTTCGGGCCGTTCCTGCGCGAGCCGACACTGTGGCATGTGATCGGGCTGGGCTATCAGATTTTCGCGGTGGCCAGTTTCGGTTTCCTGTTCTGGGTATTCCTGATCAAGATCTATCCGGCCTCGGGGGTGGCGAGCTTTGCCTTTCTGTCGCCGGTGCTGAGCGTGGTTCTGGGCTGGCTGGTGCTGGGCGAAAGCGTGGGGCCAAGGGTGGTGATCGCGCTGGGGCTAGTCGCAATCGGGATTGTGCTGATCAACCGCCCCAAACGGGCCTAGCGCCTGCGGCGAGGCTGTGCAGTGAGTATTTTTAGCAAGATGAAAGGGGCTTAGGTCCCGCAGAAGGTCTGATGGACGACCTGGGATGCGAGGGGCGGGCGCGTCAGGTCCTGAGCGTCTGGCTGGTCCTGATAGGGCGTGGCGAGCACCGTGTTGAGGCGGTGGAACGGGGCCATATCGCCGTTGACCGCGGCTTGGATCATGTGTTCGATCTGGTGATTGCGCGGGATAAAGGCGGGGTTCGTGGCCTGCATCAAGGTTTGGGGATCGGATTCGGTGGCAAGGCGGGCCTGCCAGCGGGCGTGCCATGTGTCGAATGCGGTGGGGGTGGTGAATTGGTCGCGCGGGGCGTGGCCAGTGGCCAGCGCGCGGAAGGTGTTGGTGAAATCGGCCTGATTGTCCGCCATGAGGTTCAGGAGATCCTGGATCAGGGGGCCGTCCTGGGCTGTCGCATCTGACAGGCCGATTTTCTGGCCGAAGCGGTGGCGCCAGGCGGATTTGAGCTGGTCGGCCATGGCGTTGACCGTGTCGGTGAAATCCTTGATCGCGCGGTCAGCATCGGGCATCAGCGGGATCAGAGAGGTGGCCAGTTGCGCCATGTTCCATCCCAGAATGTTGGCTTGGTTATCATAGGCATAGCGGCCATTTTGGTCGATCGAGGAATAGACCGTGACCGGGTGGTAGCTGTCCATATAGGCGGCTGGGCCGTAGTCGATGGTTTCACCGCTGAGGGAGGTGTTATCGGTGTTCATCACCCCATGGATGAACCCGATCGACAGCCAATGCGTGACCAACGCCACCTGCCGCGCGATGACCTGTTGCAGCAGGTCCAGCGGGGTTTCGGCGTCGGGGTAGTGACGCGCGCGGGTATAGTCGAACAGGATCTTCAGGGCCTCGGTGTCCTGACGGGCGGCGAAATACTGGAAGGTGCCGACGCGCAGGTGGCTGGAGGCCACGCGGGTCAGGATGGCGCCGGGATAGGCGCGCTCGCGTTGGATGCGTTCGCCCGTGCTGACGGCGGCCAGGGCGCGGGTCGTGGGGATGCCCAGGGCGTGCATGGCCTCGGACATCACATATTCACGCAGAACCGGCCCCATCCAGGCGCGCCCGTCGCCGCGACGGCTGAAGGGGGTGGGGCCAGAGCCTTTGAGCTGGATGTCATAGCGGTGGCCGTCTTTACCCGTGACCTCGCCCAGCAGGATGGCGCGACCGTCGCCCAGCTGGGGGGAAAACCCGCCGAATTGATGTCCGGCATAGGCCTGGGCCAGGGGTTCGGCGCCTGCGGGGATTTCATTGCCAGAGAACACCTGCGCCATGTCGTCATCGGCGGTGATATTCAGGCTGTCGGCCAGCGCCTGATTGAAGGCCAGCATCTGCGGCGCGGCCACGGGGGTGGGCAAAACGCGCGCATAAAACCGGGGCGGCAGGGTGGCATAGCTGTTCTGGAACGGAATATTGACTGTCATGTCACAGCACCTATCGCGTTGGCGGGCCTAGGCAAGGGGGATTAAGGTCGAAGGGTCATCAACATGTAATCCTCGCGCGGGCGGAACCTGAGCCTTTCGTACAGGCGGCGGGTATTCGCGTCGTCGCGTCTGACCTCGAGGTGGAGCGCCTTGAGCCCGGCGCCGGACAGGGCTTTGGGCAGGGAGGTCAGAACTTCGGAGCCGATGCCACGGCCGCGCACGCCGGGGCGGATATAGATTTCATCCACGAACCCGTCCATGCCGCCGAATTCCAGCGACCAGCCGAAACAGATCACCACATAGCCGATGGGCGCGCGTTGTGGCCCGATCAGATAGGCCACCCCATGGGGCGAACCTTCGAGGAGGGGCGCCAGCCCGGCGTGGCGGGTGTCGGGGGCCAGATCAATGCCCAGCTCCTCTTGGAAGGCGGTGACCATGGGCAACAGGCGGTCCATGTCCTGGGGGCGGGCCAGATGCAGGGCGGTCACAGGCGGGCCAGCCGATCGGTCAACAGATCAAAGAACCCGTCCGCATCAATATCCCCCATGAACAGCGCATTGGGCGCGCGGTCGGTGACGCGCCACCAGTCGGCGACGGTCATGCCCATGGTCAGCTCGGATCCGGTTTCGATCTCGACATTGATGTGGCGGCCGGAAAACAGGTCAGGGCGGATCAGATAGGCCGTCACACAGGGATCGTGCAGGGGCGCGCCCAGGCTGCCGTATTTTTCCTTGTCGAAACGTTCGAAAAAGTCGGTCATCTGGGCGACGGCCGGGCCCACGCGATTGCCGATATTGCGGAAGGCATCGTTGCGCGCGCGGGTGACCAGCGCCTTGTGGGTCACGTCCAGCGGCATCACCACGAGGGGCGCGCCCGACCGAAACACGATCCGCGCGGCCTGAGGATCAACGTAGATGTTGAACTCGGCGGTGGGGGTGATGTTGCCAACCTGAAAATACGCCCCGCCCATCAGCACGATTTCGCGCACGCGGGGGATGATGTCGGGGGCTTTCTCGAAGGCCATGGCGATATTGGTCAGCGGCCCCAAAGGACACAGCGTGACCGAGCCAGCGGGCTGGGCGCGTAGCGTATCAATGATGAAATCCACGGCGTGCTGGTCCTGAAGCGGCATCTGAGGTTCGGGCAGGACAGGTCCGTCCAGCCCGGTTTTGCCATGCACATGCTCTGCGGTGACCAGATCGCGCCCCAGGGGACGGTCGCAGCCCGCAAAGACCGGAATATCGGGGCGGCCCGCCAGTTCGCAGACCTTGCGCGCGTTCAGGGCGGTCAGCGTCAGAGGCACGTTGCCCGCGACGGCTGTGATCCCCAGAACGTCGATTTCCTCGGGGCTGGCCAGCGCCAGCAAGATGGCCACGGCATCGTCCTGTCCGGGGTCCGTATCAATGATGATCCTGTGGCGTTGCATCCCGCATCTCCTGTTTCGGCGCGACCCTGACGCGGAACCCGGCCAAAGTCCATATCCTGTGACCCGGACCAGAGAAATCCCGCTGTCATATGTGCGGATAGGGGGCCAAGACGAAAACGGCCCCGCAGATGCAGGGCCGCTGACAAGAGATCCGAAGGATGGGGATCAGCCGTCGAAATCGACCTGTTCGATCAGTTTCAGCGCGGCGGGGCGCAGTTTGGCCAGATCCATCAGGTTCACGTCATCGGCGGTGAAATCCCCCCAGCTTTTGACCAGCTCACCGGGCTCTGAGCCGGGCGCGATCGGGTATTCATAGTTGGCCTCGGCATAGATTTTCTGGGCGGTGGGCGAGGACAGGAATTCCATCAGCTTGAGCGCGTTTTCCTTGTTGGGGGCGTATTTGGTCATCGCCACACCCGAGATGTTCACATGCGCGCCGCTGTCCTTGAACACGGGGAAGACGATATTCACGCTGTCGGCCCAGGCCTGCTGTTCGGGGTCTTCCAGCATTTTACCCATGTAATAGGTGTTGCCGATGGCAATGTCGCACTGGCCGGCCCAGATGGCCTTGACCTGGGCGCGGTCGTTGCCCTGAGGTTTGCGCGCGAGGTTGGCTTTGACGCCTTCCAGCCAGGTCTTGGTGGCCTCTTCGCCGTGGTGATGCAGATAGGCGGCGGTCAGCGCGACGTTATAGGCATGCGTCCCCGAGCGGGTACAGATGCGGCCCTGCCATTTGGGATCGGTCAGGTCCTCATAGGTGGTGACGTCGCCCTCGGCCACGCGGTCCTTGGATGCATAGACGACGCGGGCGCGGGTGGTCATGCCCCACCAGTGGCCCTCGGGGTCGTGATAGGCGGCGGGGACGTTGGCGGCCAGCACATCCGAGTGCACGGGCTGGGTCAGGCCGGCCTCGACCACAGCGGCCAGACGCGAGATGTCAACGGTCAGCACCAGATCGGCAGGCGAGCGTTTGCCCTCGGCGCTGAGGCGTTCGACCATGCCTTTGTTCAGGTAGGCCACATTGACGTTGATCCCGGTTTCGGCGGTGAACGCGTCGGTCAGGGGCTTCATCAGGTCGGGCTGACGATAGGAATACAGATTGACGTCTTCGGCCAGCGCGGGCGCGGCCGTCAGAACAGCCAGAGCGCCGGCCAGAATGGATTTTGGTGTCACGAACATGTGGGTCCCCTTGGGTTTTCGCGTGTTTTGTTGGGGGTTTTTAATCTGACAAAATTTGTCAGGTCAATACCTGATTGTTTGTATCAGCTTTTATTTGCCGCCGCGCGATGCTCGGATTTGACCGCATCCCACAGCGCATCCATTTCAGCCAGATCCGAGTCTTCGGGCCGTTTGCCCATCTCGGAAAGTTTGGTTTCAACGCCTTGGAAACGTTTGATGAATTTGGCATTGGCGGCACGCAAGGCGGCCTCGGGTTCGACGCCCAGATGGCGGCCCAGATTGGCCATGACGAACAGAAGATCGCCAAACTCTTCTTCGACTTCGGTCTGGGTCAGGGTGTCGCGGGCCTCTTGCAGCTCGGCGGCTTCTTCGGCGATCTTGTCGATCACCTGATCGGTCGAGGGCCAGTCGAACCCCACCCGCGCCGCGCGTTTTTGCAACTTGTACGCCCGCAAAAGCGCGGGAAGCCCCACCGCGACCCCGTCCAGCGCGCCTTGCTGGGCCTTTTGGGCGCGTTCGGCGGCTTTGATGGTTTCCCAATCCTGTGTCTGCTGCTCGGCCGATTTATCGCGGGATTCGTCGCCGAACACATGCGGATGTCGGGCGACCATCTTGTCCGACATGGTGTCGGCGACCTGATCAAAGGTGAACAGGCCCTTTTCGGTCGCCATCTGCGCGTGGAACACCGATTGGAACAGCAGATCGCCCAATTCGCCCTTCAGCTCGTCCCAGGCCTGGCGCTCGATCGCGTCGGCGACCTCGTAGGCTTCTTCGATCGTATAGGGGGCGATTGTGCTGAAATCCTGTTCGATATCCCAGGGGCATCCGGTCTGCGGATCGCGCAGGCAGCGCATGATTTCCAGCAAACGCGGCATCCCGCCATTGGGGTCATGGATCAGGTCGTGATCGGGCATTGCAGAGGCTCCGTGATTGGGATTGAGTGGGAGACTGACGTTTTGCCCCAAAGGAGTCCACCCATGCCTGTCATCAATCGCATTGCCGGTCTGTCCGATCAGATGACCGCATGGCGGCGCCATTTGCATCAGCACCCCGAGCTGGGGTTCGACTGTTTCAAAACGGCGGAATTTGTCGAGGCGCGGCTGCGTGAATTCGGCGTGGACGAAATCCACACAGGGATCGCGAAAACCGGGATTGTGGCGCTGATCAACGGGCAACAGGATGGCCCGACGGTGGGGCTGCGGGCGGATATGGACGCGCTGCCGATCCATGAGGAAACCGGGGCTGACTATGCGTCCAAGGTCGAGGGCGTCATGCACGCCTGTGGGCACGACGGGCACACGACGATGCTGTTGGGGGCAGCGAAATACCTGGCCGAGACGCGGAATTTCGCGGGGCGCGTGGCGCTGATCTTCCAACCGGCCGAGGAGAACGGCGGCGGCGGCGGTGTCATGGTCGAGGAAGGCATTATCCAGCGGTTCGATATCGGGCAGGTCTATGCGCTGCATAATGCGCCGGGGTTTGAGGAGGGGAGCTTCTTTACAACGCCGGGACCGATCATGGCGGCGGTGGACACGTTCCATATCCATGTCAAAGGTGTGGGCGGACATGGGGCCATGCCGCATGGCACCCGCGACCCTGTGGTGGCAACGGTGGCGATTGTGCAGGCGATCCAGACGATCAGCAGCCGGAACAGCTATGCTCTGGATGATCTGGTGGTCTCGGTCACGCAGATCCACACGGGCAGCGCCGAGAATATCATCCCCGAGACCGCCTATATCAACGGGACGGTGCGGACGTTTGACCCGAATGTGCAGGACATGGTGCGCCGCAGGCTACAGGAGATCGTCGAGGGTATGGGCCCGGCCTATGGGGTCGAGGCGCAGCTGGACTATGAGGTCTGGTACCCGGCGACGGTGAATGACGCGGAAAAGACCGCCTTTGCCGTGGATGTCGCGGGCGAGATTGCGGGCGCGGCGCAGGTTGACGGGGAATACCCGCGGGAAATGGGAGCCGAGGATTTCTCGTATCTGCTGCGGGCCTGTCCGGGGGCCTATCTGTTCCTGGGCGCGGGACCGGGGGCGGGGCTGCATCAGGCTCAGTTTGATTTCAACGACAAGGTGGCGCCGGTGGGGGCGTCGTTCTTTGCGCGGGCGGTGGAATTGGCGCTGCCGGTCTGAGTGCTTGACCGGCCCTGTGCGGATGCTAAGATTTGATCAAATTTTTCGAGGGGGCCGAGATGGCACTGGAAGACGCGAAAAAGCAGATTGATGCGGCGTTCACGCGGCAGGATCTGCGGGGCCTGAGCTATGAGAATGCCTTTGCGGGGGCGACCTCGTTCTTGCGGCGCAAATACACCAAGGATCTGACGGGTGTTGATCTGGCGGTGACGGGTGTGCCGTTCGATCAGGCCGTGACCAACCGCACCGGCACCCGCATGGGTCCGCGTGCAATCCGCGAGGCCAGCACGCTGCAACCCTATGATCCGCCCTATGGCTGGGGCTTTGATCCGCTGGGGGAATTCGCCATCGTGGATTATGGCGACCTGGCGTTTGACTATGCTGATGTGCGCGCCACGCCCGCCGCGATCGAGCAGCATTTCAAGACGCTTCTGGCGGGGGATGTGGGGACAGTGACATTGGGCGGGGATCATTTCATCACCCTGCCGATCCTGCGCGCCTATGCCGAGAAATACGGCCCGCTGAGTGTGATCCAGTTCGATGCGCATTCCGACCTGTGGGCCGACGACGATATGGGGCGCATCGACCACGGGACGTTCATGTACAAGGCGGTGAAGCTGGGGCTGGTCGATCCTGCGCGCTCGGTCCAGATTGGTATTCGCACGGAATGCGATGATTACTGCGGAATGAACTATATCGACGCGCGCACAGTCCACGAGGCGGGCCCCGCCGAGGTGGCGCGTCAGGTGAAAGAGATCGTGGGGGATCACCAGACCTATGTGACCTTTGACATTGATTGTCTGGACCCTGCGTTTGCCCCGGGGACGGGGACGCCTGTGTGGGGGGGCCTGAGCAGTGGACAGGCGGCGATCCTGCTGCGTGATCTGGCGGGGATCAACATGGTGGGGGGCGATGTGGTCGAAGTGTCGCCGCCCTATGACCCGTCAGGGATAACAGCCGTATCGGGCGCGCATGTGGCGATGGAACTGATCTGCCTGTGGGGATGGACGCGCCGTAAGGCTTGACCCGTATCAGGAGGGCTGGGATGCCTGCGGCGCGAGTATTTTTGGCAAGATGAAAGGCGCGGGCGCATGAAATGGCTGGTGGTGAGTGTTGTGGCCTTGGTCGGGCTGGGGGTGTGGGTGCGGCTGGCCCCCAGTGATCCGGCGCGGTGGCATATGCCGATCAAGGGGGACAAGGATAAGGATTTCAAGGCCGGCGCGTTGCGCGTGATCGCGGGCGATGCGGCGCGATTTGAGGCGCTGGACGGGATTATTCGTGGGACCGAGCGGACGCAGGTTCTGGCGGGGTCTGTCGCAGAGGGGCGCGTGAGCTATGTCACACGCAGCAAGCTGTGGGGCTTTCCTGATTATACGACGGTTGAGCTGCGGGGGGATCAGATGGCGATCTATGGTCGTTTGCGGTTCGGGCGCTCAGATCTGGGGGTCAACAAGGCCCGTATCAGCGGATGGCTGAAGGCTTTGGCGCAGGGATGAGCTGAGGCAGCCGGTTTGTACCTCGCGCCACATGGGCACGTTCAGGGACATCTGGCATTGGGCCATGAACATGCGCCCGTCCACCTGAAGGCAGATGGTTTCGCCCAGCTCGATCCGGCCGCCGGAGCTGTCGGTGCAATAGCAATCGACGGTCTTGCCGCCGATGGTGGCATCGGACAGGGCGGGCGTTGCCGCCAGGGTCAGGGCGAGTATCCAGCGCATGGGGAGATCATATCACAACAGGCGGGCTTGACCAAATGCGGTTGATAGGCGAAGGAACCAGCCATGATTTCCAGAGACCGGCTTGAGCAGATCACCCAGAGATTCCAGTTCCTAGAGGCAAAGATGTCTGAGGGGGGCGGGGATATTGCCGCGCTGGGCCGCGAATATGCCGACCTGCGCCCGGTGGTCGAACAGGTGGCGGCTTATCAGCAATTGCAGAGCGACCTGGCCGAGGCCGAAGAGATGCTGGCCGACCCTGAGATGAAAGCTCTGGCCGAGGAAGAGCTGCCTGTGTTGAAGGCGCAACTGCCCGAGGTCGAGAAGGCCTTGCAACTGGCGCTGCTGCCCAAGGATGCCGCAGATGCGCGCCCGGCGATGATCGAGATCCGACCCGGTACAGGCGGCGACGAGGCCGCGCTGTTCGCGGGGGATCTGCTGCGGATGTATCAGCGGTATTCGGAAACGCGGGGCTGGACCTTTCAGGTACTGGACATGCAGGCGACGGAATTGGGCGGGATCAAAGAGGTTACGGCCCATGTAAAGGGCGAGGGCGTCTTTGCGCGGCTGAAATACGAAAGCGGCGTACACCGGGTGCAGCGCGTCCCCGAAACCGAGAGCGGCGGGCGTATCCATACCTCGGCGGCGACGGTGGCTGTTCTGCCCGAGGCCGAAGACGTGGATATTCACATCGACCCCAATGATCTGCGGATCGACACGATGCGCAGCTCGGGTGCGGGGGGGCAGCACGTCAACACCACCGACTCGGCTGTGCGGATCACGCATATCCCGACCGGAGTCGTTGTCACCAGTTCCGAGAAGTCCCAGCACCGCAACCGCGAAATCGCGATGAATGTGCTGAAGACGCGGCTTTATGACATGGAGCGCCAGAAGGTGGATGACGAACGCGCCGCCAGCCGGAAAACCCAGGTTGGATCGGGCGATCGCAGCGAGCGCATCCGCACCTATAATTTCCCGCAGGGGCGGATGACGGATCACCGGATCAACCTGACGCTCTATAAGCTGGATCAGATCATGCAGGGCGATCTGGATGACATCATCGACGCGCTGATTTCCGAACATCAGGCGGCCATGCTGGCGGAAATGGAATGAGCACGGTTGCCTTGGCGTTGCGTGCGGGCGCGGCGCGGCTATCGGCCGAAGGGATTGATGCAGGCGATGCGCGGTATTTGCTGGCATATGCGCTGGGCGTGGGGCGCGACAGGCTGATGCTGATGGGGCCAGACTCGGTGCCGGATGCGGCCCAGTCCACGTACGAGCAGGCCCTGACCCAACGGCTGAACCGGGTGCCCGTATCCAAGATCATCGGAACGCGGGCCTTTTGGGGGCGTGAATTCGCTGTGACGGAAACTGTGCTGGACCCGCGCCCCGAAACAGAAAGCCTGATTGCCGAGGCCCTGTCTGGCCCCACGCCTGCGCGGCTGCTGGATCTGGGGACGGGCAGCGGCTGTATCGCGATCACCTTGCTGGCGGAATGGCCCGAGGCGCAGGGCGTGGCCACGGATATCAGCCAGGCGGCCTTGCGGGTGGCGGCGGGCAATGCGGACGCGCTGGGCGTGGCTGCGCGGCTGAGCCTGTGTCTGTCGGATTGGTTCGGGGCGGTCGAGGGGGTGTTCGATCTGATCGTGTCCAACCCGCCCTATATTTCCGAGGCCGAAATGGCCGAGCTGACGCCCGAAGTCCTGAACCATGATCCGCATCTGGCGCTGACCCCCGGTGGCGACGGGCTGGCGCCGTACCGGGTGATTGCCCAGCACGGGGGCGCCTATCTGACTCCTGCAGGCCGCGCGCTGGTCGAAATCGGCTGGAAACAGGGCGCAGAGGTCGCGGAACTGTTTCGGCAATACGGCTGGACAGAGGTGCGCATCCTGCCCGATCTGGATGGGCGCGACAGGGTGGTCGCGGCAATACGCGGCTAAAAAGCCACGGCAGATACGAAAATTTTACCGGATGCCTGCGAAAATACTGTGATTCTACTTGTCATCCTGCCCCGTAACGCATTAGTCAGGGGGTGTTGAACCGGTGGATGCCATTGTGCGGTCCCGGACAACACCAAGCCAAAATTGTTGTGATCCGGTCAAGTAGTTCAGAGCGCACGAGGCGCGAAGCGGTCACAACACTTCAATATTTGAAGGCTGGAATTCAGGAATATGAGATCTTCAAAAAGCCGCTCGCGGTCGAAATCGAACCGCAACAATAATCGGTCCGTCGGGAACATCGTCAACCGCGTGTTTGACAGCAGTGGTCCCGAGGGCAAGGTGCGCGGCACACCACAGCAAATTATCGATAAATACAATCAGTTGGCGCGCGATGCTCAACTGAGCAATGACCGGGTGGCGGCAGAAAACTTCCAGCAGCACGCGGAACATTACATGCGGATGCTGTCCGAAGCCACGCGCGAGCAAGAAGCGCGCCGCGAAGAGCAAGAGCGCCAGAACCGTGAACGGCAGCTTGAGCGCGACCGCGAACGGGCCGCCCGTCAGGAACGTGATGCGGCCGATGCAAACACCCGCGCTGCGTCAAAACCGGCCGATCCGGGCTCGAACGAGCAGCCAGACGTTGTGGATATCAGCGCATCTGGGGAATCCGGTCTGGTGGAAACACCCGAGAGCAAAGACACCGCCGAAGAGAAACCCAAACCCAAGCGCCGTTCCAGCGCGCCGCGCAAACCGCGTAGCCGTAAACCGAACGCTGACGCGCAGGCCTCGTCCGACAAACCGGATCAGCCCGAGCCGCCGCAGACACCTGAAGCGGCCGAATAAGCGGTTTTATAGCTGTGAGATAAGAAAAACGCAGAGGGCGACCTCTGCGTTTTTTTATGCGTCCAGATTACGGGCCAGCGCGCAGAACTGTTCCAGACCGATGGTTTCCGCCCGGTCGGTCGGCTGAATGCCGGACGCCAGCAGGCGATCCTCGAGATCGGGGGCGATGCCCTTGAGCGCGGCGCGCAGCATCTTGCGGCGCTGATTGAAGGCGCGGGCGACGACCCGTTCCAGCGTCTTTGGATTTGCGGGAAACTTGGGTTCGGGCAGGGCGGTCAGCTGCACCACGGCGGAATGCACCTTGGGCGGGGGGCTAAAGGCCTCGGGCGGGAGATGCAGCACGATCCGCGCATCGGTGCGCCATTGCGCCAGCAGGGCCAAACGGCCGTAGGCCTTGGAGCCGGGCTGGGCGGTGATGCGCTCGGCCACTTCTTTTTGGAACATCAAGGTCAGCGAGGACCAGAAAGGCGGCCATTCCGGCGGGGTCAGCCAACGGATCAGCAGTTCGGTCCCGACGTTATAGGGCAGGTTGGCAGCGATGCGAATGGGCGGAGTCAGATGCGCCAGGGGGTTCACCTCAAGCGCATCGCCATTGATCACTTCCAGCTTGCCGGGATAGGCGGCGGCGATCTGGTCCAGCGCGGGCATACAGCGGGTGTCTTTCTCGATGGCGAGCACACGGCGGGCGCCCTCGGCCAGCAGACCACGGGTCAGACCACCGGGGCCGGGGCCGATTTCCAGCACGTCACATTCGGACAGATCCCCCGCCAGACGCGCAATTTTCGCGGTCAGGTTCAGATCGAGTAAGAAGTTCTGGCCCAGGGATTTTTTCGCTGCAATCCCGTGATCATCAATGACCTGTCGCAAAGAGGGAAGAGAGTCGATACCGCTCATGGTGCGGCCTTTCTGGCCTGGGCCATGCTGCGCGCCATTTTCAGGGCTTGGATCAGGGAATTGGCGTCGGCGATGCCTTGGCCCGCGATGTCAAAGGCGGTGCCATGGTCGGGCGAGGTGCGGATGAACGGCAGCCCCAGCGTCACATTCACGCCGCCTGCGAAATCCAGCGTCTTGATCGGGATCAGCGCCTGATCGTGATACATGCAGATCGCCGCGTCATAGCGCGCGCGGGCGGCCGGGTGGAACATCGTGTCGGCGGACATAGGCCCTGCGAGGATCAGCCCCTCGGCCTTCAGGGTGTCCAGAACGGGTGCGATGAGGGTGATTTCCTCGGTGCCCATGGCGCCGCCTTCGCCTGCGTGGGGGTTCAGCCCGGCGATGGCAATGCGGGGGGCGGTCAGGCCAAAATCACGCTGCAAGGCGCTGTGGGTGATGCGGATCGTGTCGGTCAGCAGATCCGCCGTCAGCGCGCCGGGAACGTCGCCCAGCGGGATATGGATCGTGGTCGGGACCACGCGCAGGGCGTCACAGGCCAGCATCATGACGACGCGGTCAACCTGACCCAAAGCAGCCAGATATTCCGTGTGCCCCGGATAGGCAAAGCCCGCACCGTCCTGAAGCGCCTTTTTATGGATCGGCGCGGTGGTCAGCGCTGCGGCCTGACCAGATTGAACCAGCGAAACGCCGCGGGCGATCACGTCGATCACGCCTTGGGCGTTGGCGGGGTCGGGGTGTCCGGGCACGGCGGGTGCGGCAAAGGGGTGCGCCAGCACGGGCAGGCCGGATTTAGCGGCCTCGGCGGTCTGGGCGGGATCGGTGATTTCCACAATGGGCGTCCGATCCGGCAGGTGACGCGGATCACCAATATAGAAAAACGGCAGGCTATCGCCCAGACGGGCCCAGGCTGTGGCCGCGATTTCAGGCCCGACACCAGCCGGTTCGCCGCAGCTGAGTGCGATGGGTTGGGTCATTCGCGGATGATCCGGGCGTCGGCGCGCAGCTGTTCCAGATACCCGTTGGCCAGGGCCTCGGCGCGGCGGTTGCGCAGCTGTTGGGTCAGTTCCTCGCGCGAGGCGTCCTGGGTCAGGGCAGGGGTGCGGCCGCACATCATCAGCAGGACCAGGCTCTGGCCGTTGTTTCGGGTCAGCAAGGTCGAGAATTCGCCCTTGTCCATCTTGGCCAGTTCCAACGCGATGTCGCGCGGGATTTCACCGGGCTTTTGCGTGGTCCGGGTCAGGATCTCGGGCGGCTGGCCCTTGGCCTTGGCATAGAGATCATCGCAGGTGTCGGTGTCCGCCATGATCGCGCGGGCCTTGGCCTGGGCCTCGGGGGTGCGCCCGCCGGGGATCAGATAGGTCGCGTATTCCAGCGCCGCAATCGCGGGGGCGCGATAGGCGCTTTCGGCGATCGAGCGCATCTGGAACAGCGCAATCGCGCCCTGCAACGGAATGGGCTGGGTGACTTCGCCGGGTTTCAGGGCCAGAATGACGGGCCGCAGCGGAGGCGGAAGTTTTGTGATCGGCATCCAGTCAACGCGCCCGCCCTTGTCGCGCGTGGGCGCTGCGGAAAACCGGCGTGCATTGGCGGTAAATCCGTCAAAGCTTTGATCTTTCAGGATTTTCTGAGCCAGTTCCATCGCTTCGGCCTCGCGGCCCTGGGGCGCGGGGATAAAGATTTCGGACAGCAGGACCTGCGCCGAATTGGTCGAGCTGAGCGCGCGCTGCGCCTTGTCGATATCGGCCTCGGTCACGGCCAGACGGTTCGAGAACTTGGCCCGCACCACCTCGCGCCAGGCCAGGCCGGCAAAGAGGAAATCCTCGAATGTTTCGCGGGCAACACCCTTGGACGCGAGAAATTCAAAGAATTTCTTGGGCGTCAGCTTGGCGCGGCTTGCGAATTCCTTGGTTCCGACTTCGATCATTTCTTCGGTGACGGTGACACCCGTGGCGATCGCGGCATCCAGTTTCAGGCGCTCTTCGATCAGCTGTTTGGGGGCCTCTTTTTCCAGGTTCCCCGGAGAGTTCAGCACCTGCATCAACAAAATGCGCTGTTCGATCTCGTAATAGGTAATCGCCCGGTCATTCACGCGAATGGCCGGTGAAAACAAGCTTTGGGCCTGTGCCGAAACCGTCGCAGACAAAAGCAAGCCAAGAGTGGCGAGGGCAAGGAAAATCCGGCGCATGGTCAATTGTTCATCCTTTAGTTCCTGCAGGTGCGGGCATAGCTGCGATCCTGAGTCTTGGCGCTAAACCCCCTTAGCCCCACGGTAAAGCCGAAATTCGTCGACGGATCAACGATAGTCGAAGATGTGAAGCGACGCGAGAGGCTGAGGTTTACCTCGATACATTCATTCAAATAGCGCAGACCCAGGCTGGCCTCGGTCGCGCGGCGGTCGGCGACATCATAGCGCCAGTTGGCGGTGCCCGACCAGTGGGTTGAAAACCGGCGAAACCCGTCCAGCGACCATTCGGAAACGGTGTTGGCGCGGTCTTCGTCCGCATCGGCCCCCAGCCAGACATAGGACAGGCCCAGGCCGGTGTCCTGGGTCAGCCAAGCGGCGCGGGCTTCGGCTTTGTGCAGGTCCAGACCGCTGCCCATCAGCGCACGGGCCGTCAGGTTCAGGCCGGTATCGGTGCGCAACTGCGTCGCGATCAGCAAATCCGAGCTGACGCCGGACAGGCCCGAACTCACAGAGAAGTCGGCGTTTTCATTCTCGCGAATGACTTGGCCCAGGGTCAGGCTGCTGCTCCAGCCGGTGGGGGCGACGCGGCTCCAGCTGACGCCGACAGCGGCCGAGGCCCCGCGTTCGCGGCGGTCTGCGGCTGGAAAATGCGAAAGAGACAGCAGGTTGCCTTCGTCGAATTCGACGCGGGTGCTTTCGTCGTTGGGGATGTCCAGACTGTCGCCGCCGACCCAGCCCAGCATCAGGACCGGCTCGATCACATGTACGGCCCCCGAGGGGGTGGTCTTGAGCCAGGGCCAGCGCAGCGTCAACGAGGTCTGCGGCGTGACCATCAGTTCGTTATCCACAGCGGCGGTGTCATCCTGACGGATCGTATAGGCATCCACAGCGGCCCCGGCCAGAAATTCGGCCTGAACGCCGGGTCCGAAGGTCCAGTTGCGCATCCAATGCGCCGAGGCCTCGGCGCGGCTGACATCACGCCCGTCGCCCCAGATGTCGCTGTCGGTCCCGTCGGTCGCGGTGTCCGAGTAACGATAGTGCGAATGCGCGGCAAAGCTCATGCGCAGCTCGCCGCCGATGCGCGAGGGAAAGAACCGGCGTTCATATTCGGCATCGCCGATGATGGTGGGGATGGTGGAATTATCCTCGCCCTCGCGCAGGGTCTGAAAGGAAATCAGCGCCGCGCGGCGATATTCGTCACGTTTGACACGGGTCAGGGCCAGCTCGCTTTTGAGGCGGTCCTTCTCGGAGTAGAGATAGTCCAGCAGATAGGCGCGGTCGGTGACGGCCTCGATCCCGAAGGACAGTTTGTAGTCGTTCTTTAGGTCGAACAGGCCCTTGCCAAAGACATAGCCACGCCATTCGCCGGGCAGCAGCGTGTCATCGCTGAGCGCGCCTTCGAATTCGATGCGGCCGGTGCGGAACGCCTGTCGATAGCGCCATTCCAACGTCGAGGTTTCCGCCGACACATAGGGCGTCAGGGTCAGGTCCTTGTGGTCGCCGATCTTGATGAAATACGGGACCTTGATGCCCAGCCCCAATTCCGAGCTTTGCTTGAGCGAGGGGATCAGAAATCCGGTCGCGCGTTCCAGTGTCGGATCGGGAAGGCGCATCCGGGGCAGCCACATCACCGGCACATCCAGCACCCGCAACTGGGCGTTTTCGAAATAGAGCTGCCGCTCTTGCTGGTCATGGATGGTGCGTTGGGCGCGGATTTGCCAGACCGGCGGGGTGTCTGAATTACACACCTGACACGAGGTCGCGGCGACCTTGTAGAGCTGGGTATAGCGCCCGCCGATGCGGTCAATCTGATTGGCGGCCAGCTGAACCTGTTTTTCCATGACCATCCGCGCGCCGCGCAGGATGCCGTTCTCCAGCTTGCTGTCCAGCGCGCCCGACTCTGCCAGAATCACCGTGGAATCGCCCTGTGTGATCGTGATCGGGCCGGAAATCAGCAGCTTGTCGGCCTTGCGATCATATTCGATGCGGGCGGCCTTCATGTGGGCGTCGCCGTACATGACCTCGACATGACCGTTTGCAATCAGCCGGTTACGCCCGTCAATGCGCAGGCTGTCAGCGATCAGAACAGCGGGTGCGGCGGTCTCTTGGGTCTGAACCTCTTGGGCAAAAGAGGGCAGGCCGGGACCGGCCAGACACAGGGCCGTGGTCAGCAAAAGAGAGGCGAAACGATGGGTCATCCGTCCTCCATATGCAGAAGCAGGCCGAGCGCCAAGAGCACAGAGGCCACAGGCGGGGCCCAGGCGGCCAGCATCACGGGGATTTGGCCGTTCTCCCCCAGAATCTGGGCAAAGTTCCGAATGTAATACAGGCTAAACCCCAGCATGATCGCAGTCAGAACAGCGATGCCCGTATGGCCAAACCGCGTGTGCTGCATGGTAAACGCCGAGGCGATCAGCACCATGGCCATCAGGAACAGCGGGCGGGCCAGCTCCATCTGGAGCCAGACGGAATGACGACGGGCCGAGAACCCGGCCAGTTGCAGCTGGCGGATATATTGCGGCAGATCCCAGACGGAAATCACGCCGGGCGTGCCGAAACTGTCGCGAATCCGGTCCTGCGTCAGGGTCGAGGGCAGGGTGAATTCGGCGTGGAACTGCGCACCGGCCTCGGGGTTCAGCCCGGCGACCAGGGGCCAAGCCTTGGCGTTTGTCAGCTTCCAGGCGCCGTTGTCCAGCGTGGCGGTTTCGGCCTGGATGCGGCGGACCGGGCCGCCCTCCAGCGCATAGGCCAGAAAGGTCACGTCATACAGCGTGGTCCCATCAGGATTGGCCGATGCGGCGCGGATCACGGTCTGCCCCTCGCGGCCCCCCTGACGCAGCCAAAGGCCCTCGGAACTGATGGACAGGATGTCGGTGCCCTCGTTGCGATAGGATTCATAGAGTTCAGTGTAGCGTTTCGAGGTGGCAGAAACGATCGGGTTGAACATGGCCACGCTGAGCACACCAATCAGCGCCGCAACGGTGATCGGGGCCAACAGGCTGCGCAGCGCCGACCGGCCTGCGGCCCGCGTCACCACCAGCTCGGACGAGCGGGCCAGCCCCAGAAACAGCGTGATCGTCGCCAGAATCATCACCAAGGGCAGGATGTTATAAATCGCCTGGGGCGTATTCAGCAGCGTCAGTTCAAATATCTGCGGCAGGGCCACCCCAAGGGCCGAGAACCGGCTGATTTGCTCGACCAGATCAATCATCGCCATCAGCAGGAAAAATACCCCCAGAATCCCCAGAAAGATAAAGGCGAATTTGCGGGCAAAGTAGAAATAGAGCGTCATGTCGGCGCCCCCTGCGGTGTGGATTTGCGCAGCGGGCGACGGGCGCGTCCGGCCCAGGCCAGCAGCGCCGCGGCGATCAGCACACCGATCACCGACGAGGCATAGGCCAGCGGCCACAGCGACGGGGTGGCCTGCACCATGTCTGCGGCCAGCCCCTCGATCAGTTTCAGCAGGACCAGAAGCACCAGCGCCGAAACGATCTGCCGCCAGACCCCAAACCGCGAATAGCTGCCCACCAGAAGCGTCGCAAACCCGATCAGCGCCGCGGCCAGGCACAAGAACGCCTGGTTGATACGTCCGTGGGCCTCTTCGGTGATACGGCCGATTGTCTCGCCGGTTTCGGCCGAGATCTGCGCAGGCGTGAACAGCATCTCCAAGGTGCCCGTGTGACGAATGCCGCGTGTGTTGCTTTCGGGTTTCTTGATCAAGCTTGTGATATCATAGGAGAAATCGGTGAAATGTGTGGTGAATAGCCGGTTGCCCTCGCGGGTGAAGCTCTGCGCCATCCCGTCCAGCATCACCAGTTTGATTTTGCTGTCCTCGTTCACCAGATAGGCGCGGGTGGCGGTATAGGTCTGGGCGCGGTCCTCTTTGCGGCGGTCAGACAGGAACACATCCTCCAGCGATCCCTGGGGGGTGATTTCGCGGATAAAGAAGGTGACACCATCCGTGGGATGCAGGAACGTACCCTCGGTCAGCAGCCGGGCCGTGACGTTTTCGGCGATCTCGGCCTCGCGTTGCTGCATTTGGTACAGGCTGGTCGGTACCAGGAAATGGGTCAGAATGGACATCATCACCCCAACGATCAGCCCATAGATCACCACAGGGCGCGACAAACGCCACGGGCTGAACCCTGTGGCCTGCATCACAACCAGTTCGGATTCGCTGCTTAGGCGGTTGGTCACATAGACCGACGCGGCAAAGGCCGCCATCGGCAGCACCAGCCGGATCACGTTGGGCAGGGTCAGCGCCGTGAATTCCAGGAAAACAAAGGCCGACTGCCCGTCGCCGATCAGCTTGTCAAACAAGCGTACGGCGCGGTTGATCCAATAGACCGACACCAATACCAGCGAAAAGAATCCAAACAGGACCATCAACTGGGACAGCATATATCTGTCGAATCTGGCCAAGATACCCCCCCGGGAACCACATATTGTGGTCAGTGTTACCCCAAGCGCGGGCGGGGGAAAACTGCTATCTGGTCAAGGTGGCAAGGTCACGCTAGGACTCGGACAAGCGCAGCCAAGGAGGCCCCCATGACAGATCTCGTTTCCATTACCTTTACCGCCACCGATATCGACCAGATTGCCGAGGCTCAGGGCCGTGTGGCCGTCGTCGTTGGGGGTGAGGGAAAAATGGGGCCGGGCGCCTCGCGGGCCAACCGGCTGAGCAAGGGCGCCGTGAAACGGTTTGTCGAATCCGAAGCCTTTGAAAAAATGAAATCCGGGGATGTTGCGACTCTGGCCTGGCCGGTTGGCATGGCCGCCGAGGCCCTGGATGTGATCAAGCTGGACCGCCGCGCGGACGTGGAAACGGCACGCAAGGCCGGCACCGGCCTGGCCCGTCGCAAAGGCAAGCTGGCCCTGACCGTTCTGGCCGGAAATCTGCAACGAACAGAAGAGCTTGCGCTGGGGATCGCCCTGCGTGCCTATCAGTTCAGCGCCCGCAAAAGCCAGCCCGAAGAGGCGGGAAACGGCGTCACGATCATGTGCACCAACCCGGACGAGACCGCCGCCAAGGCCGCGCCGCTGCTGGCGGTTGCCGAGGGCGCGTTCTTTACCCGTGACCTGACCAGCGAGCCGGCCAACTATCTGACAACCACGGAATTCGCCAACCGGCTGGAAGAGCTGACCAGCCTGGGGCTGGAGGTCGAGGTGCTGGACGAGAACAAACTGGCCGAGCTGGGCATGGGCAGCCTTCTGTCCGTCGGCCAAGGCAGCGACAGCCCCTCCAAGGTGGTGGTCATGCAATGGAAAGGCGCAACCGGCGCACCGCTGGCCCTGGTCGGCAAAGGCGTGGTGTTCGATACCGGCGGGATTTCGCTGAAACCAGCGGCCGGGATGGAAGATATGACCATGGACATGGGCGGCGCGGGTGTCGTGGCCGGGGTGATGAAGGCGCTGGCCCTGCGCAAGGCCAAAGCCCACGTCGTGGCGCTGGTTGGGCTGGTCGAAAACATGCCCTCGGGCAATGCAACGCGACCTGGCGACGTTGTGACCTCGATGAAGGGGGACACGATCGAGGTGATCAACACCGACGCCGAGGGGCGCTTGGTGCTGGCCGATGTGCTGTGGTACGCGCAGGAACGGTTTGCCCCGACGGGCATGATCAACCTGGCCACGCTGACCGGCGCTGTCATCGTTGGGCTGGGGCATGAAAACGCCGGCGTTTTCTCGAATGACGATACGATCTGCGACAATTTCCTAAAGGCCGCCGCAACCGAGGGCGAGGGCGCCTGGCGGCTGCCCATGGGGCAGGCCTATGACGATATGATCAAATCTTCGATCGCTGACATAAAGAACTCTGCCGGACGTCAGGCCGGGTCGATCACGGCGGCGCAATTCCTGAAACGGTTTGTCAAAGACGAAACCCCCTGGATCCACCTGGATATCGCGGGCGTGGCCAGCGTGAAGGCCGAAACCAAATACGCCCCCAAGGGCGCAACCGGCTGGGGTGTGCTGGCTTTGAACCGTCTGATCGCTGACAAGTACGAGGCGTAAACCCTTGGGAGCCGCGTATTTTTATCATCTGACGCAACGGCCGTTAGAGGCGACTTTGCCCATGCTATTGGGCAAATCTCTTCAGGCTGGGTGGAAGGTGGCGGTGCGCGGCACCGACTTGGGCCGGCTGGATTGGCTGGATCAACGGCTGTGGCAGGGCCCCAGCGATGGGTTCTTGCCGCATGGGCTGGCCGGTGGCGCGCATGACGCGCTGCAACCGGTGCTGTTAACCACCGGCCCAGCGGGAAACGCGCCGGACTGCGTGATGTGCGTCGATGGCGCGCAGATCACAGCGCAAGAAGTGCAAGACCTGGCCCGTGTCTGCGTTCTGTTTGACGGCACCGACGCCGAGGCAGTCCAACAGGCGCGTGTGCAATGGAAATCCCTGACGGACGCGGGATGTTCGGCGCAATACTGGTCCGAAGAGTCCGGTCGATGGGAGAAAAAGGCCGAGAAATAAGGACCTTATATGGTGATCCTTATCTGGTCAGAACCAGAGTTTTCGGCGTCATTTCGATCCTGGAATACCGCTGAAGATAGGACATGCCCATCAGGGATGTGTCCATTTTTCCGCTATTCACCCAAGCGCGCACATTGCTGTCTTCGACTGGCCCAACGCTGATGCTTTGTAGGCGAACCGGAGCGGTTTTAACCGGACCATTTGCGGTCATCGCCTCGCCCCAAAAGGTTAATTTTTCGATGTCGATCCCCGCGAATTGCGCGTCTTTCTGGGTGAGAACGATGTCAGTTGCGCCCGTGTCGACAACAAATCGCAATGGAGCTCCGTTAATCTGTGCGGTCAGATAAAAATGTCCGTCGGGTGCGCGAGGAATTTCAATTTCACCATTGGAATGAACGGATTGC
This sequence comes from Thalassovita sp., assembly GCA_029212905.1. GTDB lineage: Bacteria > Pseudomonadota > Alphaproteobacteria > Rhodobacterales > Rhodobacteraceae > Thalassobius. The sequence goes on along the minus strand of JARGPB010000016.1, from coordinate 12,746 downwards.
ATGGGAAAGCTAATGTTGCGAACATCATCCCACAGCCCAATGGCTGCGATGACCCCGATGAACAAAAAGACCCAGACCAGGGCTTGTTGCAGCAGTTTTGAAAGATTTCGGCGATTCTGCATGAAAAACCAGCCGCCAATGACGACCAGCAATAGCATCAGATAGACGATGCGACCGAATTCCCAGCTGCTCATACCGGCACTCTCCTGCGGTTAACCCTGATCACAGATATAGGGTTGCGTGCGCGAAATGCACCTCAGTTCGAGAAGCCAAATGCGCGCAGCCCGTCCAGAACAAACTGAACCGCGAGCGCCGACAAGAGCATCCCAAGCAAGCGCGTCACCACGTTGATCCCCGTTTTTCCGAGCACCTTTTCAAGCCAACCTGCTGTCATAAAAAGGAAAAATGCGATGACTAGTACCGAAATCATGACCGCCAAAGTGGTTGCCAGCCCTAGGATTCCAGGCTGTTGCCCCGCCAAAAGGATCATGGTCGCAATCGCGCCCGGCCCCGCGATCAAAGGGATGCCGAGCGGAAAAACCGACGGGTCGTCGCTGTGGTCTTCTTCTTCGGCTTGGTCTTCGCGCCGCTTGCTGCGCCGCTGAAATAGCATGTCCAGCGCCGTCAGAAACAGCAAAAGCCCCCCGGCAATGCGGAACGCGGGCATGGATATTCCAACAAATCCCAGCACGGCCTCTCCGAAAAGAGTGAAAAGGCTCAGGACAAAAAATGCGACAACTATGGCCCGTAACGCAATGGATTTGCGATGTTTTTGCGTCATTCCCTGCGTCAAGGCAACGAAGAGCGGCGTGAGGCCGATCGGGTCAATGATCACAAAAAGCGTGACGAAGCCAGTGATGAGAAAAGCGCTGTCCATCAAGATGTCCTTTGGGAGAGTGCTTTGCAGCTTAGCGATTGCAGGGCCGTCGCGCTAGATGGTTGCCAATGGTTAACGGTCCAAAACACCTTGGGCAGGAAAGTGTAATAGTTACAATATTCTGCGCCAAGGAGTTAAGATTAACTGTAAGGCGGTCTAGCTGTTCTCAGCGTTTTCTAACCGCTCCAGCGCCTTGAGCCACATGGATTCGGCGCGGACAGTCGCCTCGCGCAGCTCTGCGTATTTTTGCTGCCAGACGACAGCTTGGCCTTTGTCCTCGGTGAACACCTTGGGGTCGCTCAGACGCTCTTGGAGCTTCTTGTCCATCTGCGCCAGTTTCTCGACGCGCTCTTCGCATTTGCGCACTTCGGCGCGCAGAGCGAGAATTTGATCACGACTTTTGCGCTTGGGCGCGGGGGCGGCGCTGCCGCGGGAGTCAGCCTGCTTGCTGTTCGATTTGGCAGGCTTGTCAGTCTGCAACAGCATCCGGCGATAGGCTTTCAGATCGTCCTCGTAGGGGGCGACGCTGCCGTCTTTGACCAGCCACAAACGGTCCGCGACCATCGACAGCAGGTGCATGTCGTGGCTCACCAAAATCACGGCGCCGGTATAGGCGTTCAGCGCCTCCATCAGCGCCTCGCGGGATTCGATATCCAGGTGGTTGGTCGGTTCATCGAGGATCAGCAGGTGCGGCGCGGGCAAGGTGGCTAGCAGGAGCGACAGGCGCGCTTTTTGGCCACCGGACAGGCGCCCGACTTCGGTTTCGGCTTGCTCGGCCATCAGGCCGAACCCGGCCAGACGTGCGCGCAGACGGGCAGGGGTTTCGCCAGAGCGTTCCCGTTGCAGGTGTTGCAGCGGGGTTTCATCGACGTAGAGTTCATCCACCTGGTGCTGAGCGAAAAACCCGATGCGCAGCTTGGTCGAGCGGGTGATTTTGCCGTCCATGGCGGACAGGCGGTCGGACAGCAGCTTGGCCAGGGTGGATTTACCCTGACCGTTCTTGCCCAGCAGGGCGATGCGGTCGTCCTGGTCAATGCGCAGGTTCAGATTGCGCAGGATCGGCGTGCCATCATAGCCAACGGTCACGCCCTCGGTCGAGATAATGGGCGGGGACAGCTCTTCGGGCGCGGGGAAGGAAAACACCGTGCGTGCGGCATCCTCGGGCGCGCGGATCACGTCCATTTTCTCTAGCATTTTCACACGAGACTGGGCCTGTTTGGCCTTCGATGCCTTGGCCTTGAACCGATCGACAAAGCTTTGCAGGTGGGCGCGGCGGGTGTCTTGTTTTTTGGCCTGTGCGGCCAGAACGGCGCGTTGCTCGGCGCGTTGGCGCACGAATTGGTCATAGGGGCCAGTGTAGTAGGTCAGTTTCTGGTTTTCCAGATGCAGAATCGCACCGACAGCCCGGTTCAGCAATTCACGGTCGTGGCTGACGATGATCACGGTATGCGGATATTTGCCCAGATAGTTTTCCAGCCACAGCGCGCCTTCGAGGTCCAGATAGTTGGTCGGTTCGTCCAGCAGCAGATAGTCGGGCTGAGCGAACAGCACAGCGGCCAGCGCGACGCGCATCCGCCAACCACCCGAGAAGGCCGAGCATGGCATCAGCTGTTCCGCCGCATCAAAGCCCAGGCCGCGCAGGATCGAGGAGGCGCGTGCCTCGGCGGACCATGCGTCAATATCGGCCAGGCGGGTCTGGATTTCAGCGATCCGGTGGGCGTCCGTGGCGGTTTCGGATTCGGCCATCAGCTCGGCGCGCTCGGTGTCGGCGGCCAGAACGGTGTCCAGCAGGCTGACCTCGTTTCCGGGCACCTCTTGTGCGACGCCGCCGATGCGGGCCCGCGCCGGGATCTGGATCGAGCCGGAATCGAGGTGCAAGTCCCCTCGGATCAGCTTGAACAGGGTGGTTTTCCCGGCCCCATTGCGGCCAATCAGGCCAACCTTGTGGCCAGTGGGAATTGTGGCGCTGGCCCCATCGAAAATGGGGCGGCCGTCGATTGAGTAGTGGAGGTCTTCGATCCTAAGCATGGTCGTGCTGTGGCCCGTGCCGGGGGCAGAGTCAATCGGGGATCGGCGTTTTCAGGATCGTATGCAGTTGCGACGCATCGTAGCTGAGGAAATCGACCAACGGCTGATCACCCTCGTCCAGGAAAACAAAGATGTGCAGCGCGTCCATATAGATGGTGGCGCGGCAGAACCGGTCGGGGCCTTCCAATTCAGGGGGGCAGGCTGCGATGTCGGTATGCAGCACCGAGGTCTCGAACATATCATAGGTGAAGGGCAGCGGCTGTTCGGCCAGGGTGGGGGTGGCAAGGCTGGCGGCAAGCAGGGCAAGGCTAAGGCGCATCATCGGTGGCTCCGGTTGGGCGTGGCTGGGCTTTTTCTGATTAAAATAGTCGGATATGTCAATGGCGGATCGTGGCGGCAACTGCACAAGGCTCTTTATCCCTGTGCGGACCCGTGCTAGAGGCGACCCAGGATTTACAACTTTAGAACAGGAGCGCGCCCCATGGCCATCCAACGCACCTTCTCGATCATCAAGCCCGACGCAACCGCCCGCAACCTGACCGGCGCGATCAACGCCAAACTGGAAGCCGCTGGCCTGCGCATCGTCGCACAAAAGCGTATCCACCTGACCCCGGCACAGGCCGGCGTGTTCTACGAAGTGCACAAAGAGCGCCCCTTTTATGGTGAGCTGTGCGAATTCATGGCGTCGGCTCCGATTGTCGTGCAGGTTCTGGAAGGCGAAGACGCCATCGCGAAAAACCGCGAAGTCATGGGCGCAACCAACCCCGCCGAAGCCGCCGAAGGCACCATCCGCAAAGAGTTCGCCCTGTCGATCGGCGAAAACTCGGTGCACGGGTCGGACGCAGCAGAAACCGCCGCAGTTGAAATCGCGTATTTCTTCTCGGGTCTGGAACTGGTGGGCTGATTGCCTGACCATCCCTACGGGGATACAGAATAGTGAAGAGGCCGCTTTCGTCAGAAGGCGGCCTTTTTGCATTGGGCAGAGCTTAGGAGCTGCGGGCGATCACACCGATCCGGTCCAGGGCGATTTCCAGTTCGGACAGGCCGGGGTCTGCGGATTTGCGTTCGGATTTCAGCTGATCAAAGGCCACGCGTAGGGCGGCTTTCTCGGCGCCTTGGCAATCATTCCAGGGGCGTCCCTGTAGCCCCATCACCAGCGCATAATAGCCGATGAAATGCGGGCGGGTGCCGACCGAAATCATACGCCGGTAGGCCTCGTCGGCGCCCAGATCGCGCAGCTGTTCGGCGGATTGGATGCCCGCGCGGGCGCAGGCTTCTTCGACGGCAGGGCCGAGATTTCGGATCGATGAGACAGGCGTTTTCATCCCCTCAGCATAGCGATGCTGTTGCGGGGTGTCATGTCTCAGATGCTGGCGTAATCGGTGAAAACCGGCTGCGGCCGAGGCGTGGGTTTGTCGGCCTCTTTGGTCGGGGCAGGGTTGGATTGTTGTTGTTGTGCCATTGGGCTGCTCCTTTGTTCGGGTCACGCAAATGCTGCCGGGAGCGTCCCGGCAGCGGAACTGATTACACCCTCAAGGTACAAGCCCAATGCGGCAGGCTGAGGGTTCGTCAATGACGGAAAATAGGCTTGATTTAGGCAGTTTTTGCCGCGACCACGACGATTTCCACACGGTATTTGGGGGCTGCCAGCCGGGCCTCGACGGTGGCGCGGGCAGGGGTTGCACCCTGAGGAACCCATGCGTCCCAAACGGCATTCATCGCGGCAAAGTCGGCGATGTCAGCCAGGTAGATCGTGGTCGACAGAAGCGCGTCCTTGGACGATCCGGCCTGCGCCAGCAGCGCATCGACCTGTGCCAGGCAGTCGCGGGTCTGCTCGGCGACAGTTGCGCCTTCGCCGACCTGACCGGCCAGATAGATGGTGCCGTTGTGGACGGTGGCCTGGCTCATGCGGGGGCCGGGTTCGATACGGGTGATCATTGGGGGCAATCCTATGCTGCATACCGGGGGAAAGGCCCGGCGTTGTCTGTCAGCAGGCGGATAATTCGGTTCCACGAACCTGTAAAGGGGAGGAATTCCTGACCCGCGTCAAATCCAGCGAATGGAACGGGCTGGGATAATACTGCGGCGGCAAAGGTGGGCTTTGCCGCCGCTGGAGGGGCGGTCAGGACGGGGCCTGAATCAGCACCTCTCCGAACTCTGCGCGTAGTTTGTTTTTCAACACTTTGCCGGTGCCGCCAATCGGCAGGGCATCAACAAAGATCACGCGGTCGGGAATCTGCCATTTGGCGATCTTGCCGTCATAGAAGGCCAGCAGCTCTGCCTCGGTCACTTTTGCACCCTCGTGCAGCAGGGCGATCAGAACCGGGCGTTCGTCCCATTTTTCATGCCGCGCAGCAATGGCGGCGGCGTTCTGGACGTCCGGGTGGCCGATGGCGATGTTTTCCAGCTCGACCGTGGAAATCCATTCACCGCCCGATTTGATGATGTCCTTGGAGCGGTCGCGGATGATCATATACCCGTTGGGGTCAATCGTGGCCACGTCGCCAGTGTCAAACCAGCCGTCCATGGTGGCGGCGGATTTCTCGACCTTGAAATAGGTGTTGACGATCCAATGACCACGGATTTGCAGCTCGCCCTGGGTTTCGCCGTCATGCGGCAGAACGTGGCCGTCATCATCCAGAATGCGCAGCTCGACGCCGTAGGGCGGACGGCCCTGGCCTTCGCGGATTTTCAGCTGTTCGGCTTCGGGTAGGGAATAGTGCTTGTTCAGCAGGGTGTTCAGCGTGCCCAGCGGGCTGGTTTCGGTCATGCCCCACGCGTGCATCACCTCGACCCCGTATTTTTCGCGGAAAGCCTGGATCATCGAGGGCGGGCAAGCAGAGCCACCGATCACGGTGCGGGTCAGACTGTCGGCCTTGGATCCCGTCTGTTCCAGTGCTTGCAGCAGGCCCATCCAGATCGTCGGCACACCAAGCGCAAGGGTCACGCCCTCGGCGTCGATTAGATTGACCAGGCTTTCGCCGTCCATGTTCGGGCCGGGTAGCACCAGTTTGCAGCCCGCAGCCGGGGCCATATAGGGCACGCCCCAGGCGTTGACGTGGAACATCGGCACCACGGGCATCACGCTGTCACGCGCGGAAATGGCCAGCGCGTCGGGCTGGTTGCCGCCCAGCGAATGCAGCACGGTCGAACGGTGAGTATACAAGACGCCCTTGGGGTGGCCGGTCGTGCCAGATGTATAACACAGCGAAGAGGGGCTGTTTTCATCCACATGCGGCCATTCATAGGCGTCGTCGCCCTCGGCTATCAGGTCCTCATAGAACATCAGGCCGGGGATCATCGCGGCGGCCTCGGGGTCATGGCCCCCCATTAGGACGATGTGTTTGACGGTTTTCAGATGCGCGCCCAGCTTGGCCGCGATCGGCAGGAATGTGCGGTCCAGGAACAGTACGCGGTCCTCGGCGTGGTTGATGATATAGACCAGCTGTTCGGGGAACAGGCGCGGGTTGATCGTGTGGCAGACCATGCCTGCGCCCGCGACGCCGAAATAAATTTCCAGATGGCGCAGGTTGTTCCAGGCGATGGTTGCGACACGGTCGCCCATTTCAATGCCCCGGTTTTCCAGCGCCGATGCCAGCTTGCGCGCGCGCAGCTCGGTGGCGCCCCAATCGGTGCGGGTCAGCGTGCCATCGGTTTCGACAGAGACGACTTCGGTATCGGCGTGATAATGGGCCGCGTGAGAGATCAACGAGCTGATCGCCAGCTCTTGTCGCATCATTTGTCCAAGCATTGGGGGTCTCCTCCGGAATAGCGCGGGGCGCGGATGAACCGCCGCGCGGTGCTGTATTCCATGGCGTACTGAAACGATCGGTTTAGTTTGTCCAGTGATTGGAGCCGCGACGGTGCGTCACTTGTTTCCTGCCGTGGCGTCAGGGCAGGCGCCGGGTTTCCGACCAGCACAAGCCCCGGTTGACGACAGGCGCGGCGCATCATATTCAACGGTCAGGCGGGCCTGTAGCTCAACGGTTAGAGCAGAGCGCTCATAACGCTTTGGTTGCGGGTTCAAATCCTGCCGGGCCTACCATCTCCGCCATTTTACTATTCTATATCAGCCACTTGTGGTGAATTTTGTCCCACGTAAATTATGGCGTGGGGCAGTGTACAGTCCATGGGCTCAAGTTTTGCATTGCGGTAGCGGCGAGGCGATGACATCGCGCCGTATGACTGTGCACAATCTGCTGGCCCCTGGGGATATGGATGGTAACACCATTGAATATAATCAGGAGACGGGGATCGAAAGGTTGCGGCTGGACCGCGAATTTTGAACTGATACAATCGCGCTTTCAGGCGGCACATGCAGCAGCATGTTGCGGCTGGACCGCGAATTTTGAACTGATACAATCGTTCCACTAAACGAGCACGATCCTGAAAAGTTGCGGCTGGACCGCGAATTTTGAACTGATACAATTCGAAGGAATTTCAAGACGGCTGGCACGTAGTTGCGGCTGGACCGCGAATTTTGAACTGATACAATAGATGCCCGGATAAGTGCCTGTAAATGCAGGATATTGCTCGGGCTTCTATTGTCTCAAATTCGGCGAATCGCATCAAAACATCACCAGTTGTTGTGGATTTTTCCTGGCCTTGCGGCGACCTTGGTCCGAGAAATGTACAATATCCCGATATTGCCTGTCGGTAAAATTCAAGATTTGTACATCACCCGTGCCGGGTAGATTCCGCTCGATTTGGGTGACACGGGTAGAAAATGCCTCTTTGCCATTCACAAATCGGGCATAGACAGAAAACTGACTGCGTTCGAAGCCTTCATCCAGCAAAAAGTTTCGAAAGGCACCTGCGTCCTTTCTTTGCTGTTTCGTATCCGTCGGCAAGTCGAACATGACGAGAATCCACATCAGACGATATCCTGACAATTGTGTAATGGTGGCTGTCATTTTCCTAAGCCCGCCAGTTCCAGAGGATCGGGTGGTTCCGGCAAGGCGAGTTTTAGTCTTTGAGCCTCAAAGCTTTGCCCAAGAGACGTCGCCAGTTTCATAAGGGCGACCGAGACGGGGGTAATGTTGCCACCGAAAGGCAGGTCAATGGCGATTAGTCCGGCAAGTGCTTGTTTTGCTTTGGTATCGACCGTCGCCCCGTGTGACGCAACAATGGCCCGAACCGTACAATCGACCAAGGGCCGGAATGGCTCCATCAAATCGTCGGCAAGGGCAAAGGCATTGCCACGATTGGAATGAAACAGGCCTATCGTGGGATGCAAACCAGCGGCGACAACAGAACGGGCCGTCGCGGCGCGCAGGACCGTGTAGCCGTAGTTCAGCATAGCATTTTCCTGTGCAGCCGAACTGTCCCGCCGAAAATCCGGCCCCATCATGCGCGGCCAGTAATAGCGAGCGGCCTGTGCCTCGATATTCGTGGTGTCACCCGATGTGATTTTGCGGATCATCATCTCCAACGGGGCGGAAGGTGCGCCAATCGCAGTAAGGGCGGCGGCCTGCATCCTGACTTTTGCGGCGACGACCTGTTTCCATGCTTGTTTGATCAGGGGGGGCTTGGCCTGCCATTGCGCCCGCATTCGGGCACCCTGAATATGGTGTCCTTCCAGAGGCATAAGGACGGATTTCGGGGCGTGGTTTGCCGCGCATAAAACGACCGGCGCACCGCGTTCGGCCAATTCGACCAACAGAGACGACGACCAGGTGGTGCCATGGGCATGTACGATAACGCCCGCGATTTGATCCAGTGGCGTGCGGCCGATTTCGGCCCCATTCTCAGACACTTTCAAGAACCCACGGTCACGGGATAAATGCCGCCCATCCGTCGCAATATCAATAATCTGGTCCAACACGCTACCTCGCGCGAGAAAACACGAATCGGTAATGAACAAAGTGTATTACGCTATCGGGATTTCACCAAATTTCGGTTCAATTATTGGATTTGGGATCGCGCAAACGCCCCATTTCATCAATAAATATCCGTCGGATATTTGCCTTGATCAGGGGGCCCGCGCTCATTTGGAAAAATCGGAAGGGATCAGATTTGTCCCGGTTGCGGGCATCGGCGTTAGCTTCATTATGCGGGGCAATAGAGAGGCCATTCGCCTCTGTGAGTTTCTGAACATACCCGATTGTCGTTTTACCATCCCGCTCAAAGGCCACCATATCCCGTTTGAAGACCCGTAGCAGACGTTTGGCTGCCGGATGCGGTTTTCTGGCGGCACCGTTTTGATGGGCCTCGAATGTAGGGATGACTTGCGGCTTGAGCTTACCATCCGGCAAGCGTCAGATTTCATAGCAATGGTTGCTGTCGCCTTTGTAGGCTTTGAACACCTTGCCATCGCGATCGGTAATCTGCACACGCGAGCGCTCTTGCAAGGTCTCTTCAAGGCGCACCCGGCGCAGCCCGAAATACGGGTTGTCCGAGTGGTCCGGCAATTTTGGCGCGTTGGCAAAGTCTGCAAGCGCTTTTTCGAACGGTTTGCCCTCCAATCCGCGTGTCACCCGGACCAAGTGGCGTTGCAGATCCGCGTCACGGATATTGGCCCCACGTGAACTGATCGCGATGTCATTTGGCTTGAGGGACATCAACGGCTTGCGGCTGACCACCTTTCCATCGGATGTCACTCCGTATGCGGTATCATTGTGTAATTGTCCTGTTGTGCTGTCTTTGCCGGATTTGCGTGCAATGGGGTCAATCCGCCCATGATCCGCGCGGTGGCTGACGATGATACGTGCCATCTGTCTGGCCATGTCATCGCGGAAACCGTCCCACGGCGGCGCGACGGAGCGGGCCACCTGTTCGGCCCCCGCCAGCTCATCGTGTTTTGCCATATCGGAAATCCGTTTGATTAAAGATCGGTCCGTGGCCGCGATCACCGCGGCGTCGATGGCATGATGGCGGTGGTCTGTGCGGTTCTTGGCTTTTACTGCGCCCTCTTTGTCGGGAAGCAGGCTGTTCAGGCCCCAATGGCGGCGCAGCATTTCGGTCAGCCGTCCGGGGACAACCCAGACATGGGATTTGTGATCTGCGCCATCATACAGCGCGCTTAGGTAGGCCCGCGCGATACGCGACAAATATTGCGTGTCTTTGAGGGCGCGCGCCGAAAAGTCATTTTCTCCCTCAAAGCGTTCCATCGCGTCCGGGGCAAAGCGCCAGGCTTTGTTTTTGGGCAGGTTCTTTAGGTTGACGGAAATCGCGTCCCATTGAACTGTTTCGCCCCAGGCCTCCCACGGGGTGTTGTTGGTCTTTTGCCGGTTAAACTCTTTTAAACACAATGTGCGATTGGCAAAGCTGTCATCCAGTGTCCGGGAATATGGCAGGATGTGATCCACGTCACAGGTGCCATCAAACAACATTGTCGCACTGATCCGTTGCCCGGAATACGGGCAGTTACGCGCCATGACGTCTTCGCTCAGATCTTCCCACAGGCGCAGAATCATACGGTTGGCGCCGGTGTTGGGGACGCCCAGTTCTTCTAGTGTCTGGCCCCGCCGGATTGCGGCTTCGGTGGTTTTCTTAATATCCCGCTGCACATCGCGTTTTTGATCTTCTGACAGTTTCAAATCGCGCGCCAGTTCCACGACGATTTCCCCGGGCTTGCCGTAAACAGTTATGATGCGGTTCACCAAACGACGCAGTTGATTGAGTCCGATATGCACAGTGGGGTTGGTGATGCGGCCATAGCGGGTGATGTCATCGTCGTTCTTATCATAGCTGCCGGGGATGACATGGCGCGTGAGGATTTCGCCGTAATAGGGCAGGGCTTCCAGCACCTCGCCCGTCCGCTCATCTGAATGGTGCCAGCCACAGTGCGCGACGGCCTCGCTATAGGGGATCACATCCGCCTCTAACGCCGACAGAATGCGCGTGGTCGCGGTCAGGCCCAACCGGCCATAGCCGTCTGGCAGAGGTGCCTGTGCCACCTCTTGGGCATGGTCGCGATCAAGGCCGTGGTGCTTGGTCAGCCACGCCACCAGCGCATCATGCTCGGCCTCGCTTTGGACGGCACGAATGCGGTCAACCACCTCCGATTGCGCGGGCCCATCCAGCGTGGACCAGCCTGTAGCAAAGCGGCGTGGATCAGAAAGACTGGCGCGCACCGGATCACAGGCAATGGCATCGCGATTTGCTGTCTCCAGCGTGAAACTCTGCTCCGCACGCAGCTTGATGATCTTGCCAAGCGCCTTGAGCTTCATCGACATGCCGGACAGCGTTTTCGTGTGCTTTTTGTTGTCCAGCGCATGTAGGATTTGGTCACGTTCCTCTAGGCTTAGCGCGCGGGTCGGTTCGCCACGCGCCGCGATCCGCAACGCATTGACGGTTTCGACCAGAATACGCCGTTGATTGAGGGGGTGCGCACTGGGAATGCGCTTTTCCTCTGTGAACAGGCACAGTCCCACTTCGGGCGTTTTCAAAGGCCGCTGATGAAAGATGATGAGGGCGATTTCGTCGCGCAGCTCATCGGTCAAGACCTCTGGATGAAACTTGGCCTGGGCGTCCCAGAGCTTGGAAAACTCTTCCGACAGATGACGGCGATCTGGATAGAAATCATAGCCCAGCTCTTCTTTCTCGGCATTGTCCCGCCGGGCGACGGTAAGGCGGGTGCGCACGGGGGGCGTGCGCTTTGGGTCGTCGGCCTGATTGCGGCGCATATGCAGAAATTCGCCATAGCTCCGTGCGCCTTTGGCCATCATCGCCTGATCCAGCCGGGCCGTTGCCTCCTTGATCTTGCCGCTTTCATTGTCGCCGCGATCGGTCTTGCGATTGGATTTGAAGCCGCGCCTTTGGTTGAGGTGAAACAGGGCGCGCCCGAAATGCGTGAGCGGCAGGTCGTGATCCAGCCCTTTGGCCCGCAGCGCGTAGGGGTCGAGGGTTTCCAGCTCTCTCGCCTCTGCCGGGTTCGAAGGCATCAATCCGGCCTCGGCCATGCGCTTCATCAAGGCGGCTTTGCGGCGCAGATAGCGATCACGCCGCCGCCGTTGAGCGCGCGCTGCACGGCGATCTACAGCAAGAGAGGCTTTTGATTTAGGATCTCGCCCGTCCGAAAATATCCGCACACCGCCATCAACAATATCGGATATCTCGCCGTTTTCTGCGTTATACAGGCACCACCCAATCGAATTTGTTCCAATATCAAGACCAAGACGCATAAAATATACTCCTAAATTGAATTGATAATGGGTTTTTCGACCACTTCATTCAACGAAAAATAGTATTGAATTCGCCATATGCATGTGCCAATGTCTGAGTGTTCAAAATTCGCGGTCGAGCCGTTAACAAGCATTCGATTGCACCACATTGAAGCGCAGGCTGCGGCCTGCGTTTCCTTTTTGGGGCGTTGATCATTCTCATCAGAAATACACTCGGATGTCTGTCTTCGGTTTGATACCGGGTTAGCTCGTAGGTGCAGAGAATGACAATTCCCCGCCCTGGACGCCGATCAGCGATGCCCGCTTTGGGCTGATATCTGTCATACGGGGGCGCTGTGGGGGGACGCCCAAGTCGAAAAACCTGCGCCGCAGCGCTGCAAGGCGGCTTCGAGCCCCAAAGTTACCGATTTTCTGAAATGTGGCGAAAGTCTGCTATCAGGGTTACGGCGCAAAGGTTCAACAACAGCTTGGATTTTGAACGGGGTTTCTGGCAGCTTCAAACAAGGCCTCTTACCGCCGTTCTAAAAATGGCCCTTTTGGTAACAGGCACTTGTGTCTAGGACTGGACGCGGCTGCCATTATTTACGTCCGGATTTAGGCTCAGACGCCACGCGATTTTGGAGTGCGTCCAGCATATAGAAAGCAGTGGATTTGATTTTCTGTGAATAGGCCCTAGCTATCCTAGACACCTTCTTGGTTCACGTTGCGCTGTCTGT
>JARGPB010000015.1 GCA_029212905.1 Thalassovita sp. | reverse complement strand
GGCTTAAGTCGTGGGAGAGTAGGTCACCGCCAAACCTAGTAATAACCAAAATATATCTCTCTAAATGATGTTATGCTTTAAAAGCCCGGCTCTTTTTGAGCCGGGCTTTTTCGTTTCAGGTCCGTGTTCCTACTGACTTGAAATGCCTCTCGCCGTGCAACATGCTGTCCGGATCGGACATGTTAGGGGAGAGCGCATGGAACGGGTGACACCGGAACAGCAGGGTATGGACAGCAAACGTCTGGCGCGGGTTGGCGACTGGATGGACGGCTATGTTGCGGCGCGGAAATATCCGGGATGCTCGGTGTTGGTCGCGCGTGGTGGGCAAGAAGTATATTACCACAACACTGGCCAGCGAGACGTCGAGCGAAATAAGCCCTTCACCCGCGATACAGTTGTGCGCATCTATTCAATGACCAAGCCGGTAACATCGGTTGCCATTATGATGCTGGCCGAGCGCGGTTTGTTTCATCTGGATGCTCCGGTTTCGGACTTTATCCCTGCTTTCAAAGACATGAACTGTCTTGTGCCTGACGCTACAGTGATCGGGCAGACGACGCCCTGTGCCACTCCGACCTTACACCAGCTTTTGACGCATACCTCTGGACTCAGCTACCCCTTTAATCCTGGCGTATTGCCCCGTGCAATGGATGTGGATGATATGCTGTTTAAGCCCGATCAGGGCGCGTTAGAGGTCATGACAAATAGCGTTGCTACCCTTCCGTTGGCATTCGAACCTGGCAGTCGTTGGGAATACTCTGTTTCGATCGACATTTTGGGCCGCGTGGTCGAGGTGGTTTCGGGCAAATCGCTGGCCGCTTTCTTTGCAGACGAAATCCTCGGTCCGTTGGGCATGACAGAAACGGCGTTTTCTGTGCCCGAGGGCGCGCGAGATCGCTTTGCCGCGCTCTATACGCCGCTTGTCGGTGACGCGATGGCGCTGAACTCCGCACGTATGGGCGAGGAATCCTTGCGCCGCGTTGATGACCCAGAAAATTCTCCGTTCCTGAATGCCACTATGTATTCTGGTGGGGGCGGGTTGGTCAGCACGCTGGATGACTACATGAAATTTGTTGAAATGCTGCGCCCAGGTGGCTTGTCATCCCAGCGGCTCCTTTCCCCAAAGACGCTTGAGTTCATGCAGCGAAACCATCTGAAGGGTGACATTGCCTCGATGGGACCGGCCAGCTTTGCCGAGCAACCGATGGAAGGCATGGGGTTTGGGCTTGGTGGATCGGTTGTGATCGATCCGGGGCGTACGCGCGTTCCCGGTAGCGTGGGCGATTTCAGCTGGGGCGGGATGGCCTCGACATTCTTTTGGGTCGACCCTGTTCTGGATCTCTCGGTGGTGTTCTTTACGCAGCTTTCTCCGTCCAGTTCCTATCCGTCACGCGCGCAGATTAAGGCATTGATCCATGGGGCTATTTTGAAATGAACACGCGACAGATCCTATGGACACCGACGCCTGAACGGGCAGAGAGCTGCCAGATGGCAGACTATATTCGCTGGCTCGGGACGCACCGGGGACTGGAATTTCCGGACTATAACGCCCTATGGGAATGGAGCATTTTCGACCTCGAGGCATTCTGGACCTCAATTGTTGAATTCAACGATATTCGCTTTAGCCAACCCGCAACAACGGTGCTGCGTGAACGCAAGCAGCCGGGTGCCGAATGGTTCGTCGGGGCCGAGATGAACTTTGCTGATCAAGTGTTGCGGTGGGCGGACGAGAAACCGGATGCTCAGGCGCTGGTCGTCCATTCTCAGACATTCGGTCGAAGCGAACTCAGCTGGGCCGAGCTACGCCAGGCCGTGGCCAATGTTGCCGCGTACTTGCGCGCCGCTGGAGTGAGCAAAGGCGATCGCGTGGTTGCGATTCTGCCAAACACCGAGGTTCCGATTATCGCATTCCTGGCGACGGTCAGTTTGGGGGCGATATGGTCGCTTTGCGCCCCGGACATGGGGCACGTGGCGATTTTGGACCGTTTCAAGCAGATCGAACCAAAGGTTCTGATCGCTCAGGACGGCTATGATCACATGGGCAAGATGATTGACCGAACCGAGATAATAGCCGAGATCGCAAATGGCCTTCCGTCTGTGACGCTAAAGGTGGTTTTGCCGGTGATCGGCGATGTTCCCGCTGGCGCGGTGGCCTGGTCGGCGCTTCTGGAGGGAGAGGCCAATCTATCGCCAGTACAGGTGAGCTTCTCTCATCCGCTTTGGGTGGTGTATTCGTCGGGAACGACCGGCAACCCTAAACCTATCGTGCATGGCCACGGCGGAGCCTTGTTAGAAGGAGCCAAAGCCAGCCTGCATATGGATGTCTCTGACGAGACGCGGTTCCTGTGGTTGACCTCTTCGGGGTGGATCATGTGGAATGTGCAGTCACTGAGCCTGGCCAAGGGCGCGTGTGTTGTCGTGTTCGATGGTGCGGCAAACCACCCGGACCTGATGGAAGTCTGGAGGATTGCTGCGGCAGAAAGATTGACGTATTTCGGGGCCGGCGCGGCCTATTTCAGTGGGTGTCAGAAGGCCGGAATTCGCCCGGCAGCTCAGCTGGATCTGTCCTCGATCATCTCAATCGGTGCGACGGGGTCGCCCATGACGGCCGAGGGCTATGATTGGGTCTATAGCGAGGTTTCGCCCGACGCCTGGTTGGCACCGATTTCGGGTGGAACAGACATTGCAGGCGCCTTTGTGTGTGGGAACCCCATGCTGCCCGTCCGCGCCGGAGAGATGCAGGTGCGTGCGCTGGGGAATGCTGTCCGGGCCTTTGACGATGCGGGAAATGAACTGATTGGCGAAGTCGGAGAGCTGGTCTGCACCGAGCCTTTGCCCTCAATGCCATTGTATTTCTGGGGGGATCAGAACAATCAACGTCTAATCGAGAGCTATTATGATACCTATCCAGGTGTCTGGCGGCACGGGGACTGGATCGAGATCACACCCGAAGGGGGCTCGGTGATTTACGGGCGTTCAGACGCGACGATCAACCGGCGGGGCCTGCGGATGGGGAGTTCGGAGATCTATCGCGCGGTTGAGGCGCTAGAGGAAATTCAGGATTCCTTGGTTGTAGATCTAGAGTTTTTGGGCCGCGAAAGCTTCATGCCATTGTTTGTGGTCATGACCGAGGGACATACCCTGAATGACGCGATGACGCAGAAAATCCGGGCTGCAATCCGGTCTGGCGTGTCGGCGCGCTTCATGCCTGATGAAATCGTGGCGTTGCCCGAAGTTCCGCGCACCTTGTCGGGCAAAAAACTGGAAGTTCCAGTGAAAAAGCTGCTGCTGGGTGGAGATCCGAACACTGTGGTGAACAGGGATTCCATGGCGAACCCCAAGAGTTTTGATTTCTTCCTAGCCTACGCGAAAGGGCACGATTCTTTGCAGCATCATCATTTGTAGGTGCGGCCTAGGCTTGGGTCTGCGCGCGGCACCAGGCTAGAATGGTTGCTGGATCCTTGGGGATTTCTTCGGCGAAATCGCCTGTAAAGGACTGAAAGGACGAAATTTTCTCGCGCCCTACGCCGATCAGAACGGGAATGTCCCGGGCTAGCGCCGTACCAATCACAGCGCGAAACCCTTGGCCCTCGGCCTCTTGTTTGCCGAACTTGTTCAGAAGCAAAAGCCGCGGTCCGCTGTCCAATGACGCCGCGATCAGCCCGGCCGCGGTTTCCAACCCTTCAGGGTCCAGCGTGCAGCCAGCGGCCAGTTTGCCTAGGTTCTGACTGATAGGAATTTTAGGCCCGTTCGGCAGGACATGTAGCGCCATATCTTGCTTTTGGTTCGGGGCCAGCCGCGAGGTATGTTGCACCGCGCCGACCAACGGGATTTCGTTCATCAAAGTCTGCGCGACTTGCTGCAATAGGGCATCCGTTTGCCCCGGTTCCTCTGAAATAATGTAGCCCAGCATTGGTGCCCCTTGAAACTCTTGCGTCTGGGTTACAGGATCATTCGGTGCCGCGAAAGGGCGCTGGGGTCGCACAAAGGGCGCAAGTATGGGAATTCCCGGAGTTATTCTGGCCGGAGGGCAGGCGTCTCGGATGGGGGGCGGCGACAAGGGGTTGTTGCGGCTTGGAGGGGCGACGCTGTTGGATCATGTGATTGCGCGGTTGTCACCGCAATGCACGGCGCTTGCGATCAATGCCAACGGAAAATCCTCGCGTTTTCGCTCTTTCAGGCTGCCGGTTCTGCCAGATGGTATAGAGGACCAGCCTGGACCGCTTGCTGGAATATTGACAGCGATGGACTGGGCTGCGGCCGAGGGAGCACAATCCGTGGTCACAGTCGCCGCAGACACGCCGTTTTTCCCCAGAGATCTGGTTGCCCGTCTGGCCGAACCGGGCGTTCTGGCCCTGGCTAGCAGCCAGCAACCGGGCGAAGGGCCGATACAGCAGCCGGTTTTTGGTCTCTGGCCGGTCGATCTGCGCGAGGATTTACGAGCGAGCCTTCGGGCTGGGCAGCGCAAAGTTCGCCAATGGGCCGCACAGCACAACGCCGTGCAGGTCGTATTTGCGCACGAGGGTGTTGATCCGTTTTTTAATGTGAACACGCCCGAGGACCTGAAACAAGCACGAGCGCTGGCGCGTGGGGATCAGTGTTTTCGGATGAAGTAGACCTGAGCAGCGCCATCGTCTTGCATGTTCAGCAGCTCGTACCCGGTTTGGACGCAAAAATGCGGAACATCCACAATTGCCGCCGGATCTGTTGCGATCAATCGCAAAATTTGCCCGTCCGCCAACGCCAACAGGCGTTTGCGGGCCTTGAGTACCGGCAAAGGGCACAGCAGCCCTGACGCATCGTATTCGTCGTCAAAATCCATATCTGCGCAGGTATCCGAGCCGCTGATCCGTGTCCACATGGCAGGTTTCCGGCATGGGCCGAAATCCGATCCTGGGACTATTTCTTTAGCGGGATGCTGACGCGCAGCTGCACCGTTTCCAGACCGGGGTTCAGGCTTTCTAGGTCGGCATTCGAGCGGTGATCGTAGGACAGGCCCACCCGCACGCCGTTTCGCGCCTCATAGCCGATCTCGGCCCCGGAACGGAATTCGATCGGAGAGCCCAGATCAACCCCGTCGCCTTGGGCGTAGAGCCCCGGCATCAAGTGCAACTGAACATATCCGCGGTTCTGTGCAAACCGCCCGGTCCATGTGGCCCCAAAACCAATCCACGCGTCGTTATCATTGGTAACGGAAACACCCAATGCAGGCTGAAACGGCCCGTACGCCCGCCCGAAATCATACCGAACATAGACCTCGGACCCGATGCTGTCCTTTTGGAATTGTACATCCCCGGCCGACACGGCAAGGCGCGCCGGGGTTTCGGAAAGGGCCAGACAGCCGGTTTCACAATGATTGACTTTCATGTCGGCCAGCCCGGCCAGCAGGAATAATACCGCGAATGTTCCGTCCATGAGTTTCTCCCTCAGTGCCCCTTGATCGCTACACGACCCTTTAGGGCTTGTCACCTGTCACGGTGAAACTGGTAGGGTGGGGATGGGTTTTCTAAGAATATGCGTTGTGATGGTGCCACAAGCACCTATGCAAATTGGGGGAATGGATGAATATTCCAGCACTAGAGTTCACTTGTCGGCTTGAGGTCCATCTGGACCCTATCACCGAGATGGGGCCGGGCAGGGCGGGGCAGCGCCGGATCATCCCGATCATTGGCGGGGTGGTTACAGGGCCTATGATCAATGGTCGGATTTTGAAACTCGGGGCCGATTGGCAGACGGTTTTTGCAAATGGTATGGCCGAGCTGGACACACGCTATGCGATGGAAACGGATGACGGGGCGATCATCGAGATTGTCAATTATGGCTACCGGCACGGTCCGGCCGAAGTTCTGTCTGCGGTTGCCCGAGGCGAGGACGTCGCGCCCGACGCCTATTATATGCGCACGCACGCCCGGCTGGAGACCGGCGATCCGCGTTATGAATGGGTGAACAAGACGCTGTTTGTTGGTACCGGATCCAGACAGAAAGCATCCGTTGTTGTGGATCTGTTCGCGATCAAATAGGCGCCTTCGGCTGCTGTATTCCAGCGCGAGGACAAAAACTGAAACTGTCAGAAAAATGGCAGCCCGTAGGGGAATCGAACCCCTCTTTCCAGGTTGAAAACCTGGCGTCCTAACCGATAGACGAACGGGCCATACCAGTGGCGTGAGGCGGTGTTTAGGAAACCCTGACGCTCAGTTCAAGCAGCAAAATGCATCCGAGGCGTTTTTTTGAACGAACGATGGGTGCCTAGCACAGCGCGGCCCCGGACAAGAAGTTCCGCGCCAGCGGCAGCGCCGTGCGAATGGCCTGTTCCGAGCGCGCGGCCCCACCAGGTTCATGCCGTCGCGGGATGATCCAGCCGGGATAGGTCAGGGCCCGCAGCAGGATAAAGAAATCCAGCGTTTGGGGGGCGATTGCGCGCCGTTCGGCATACCCTTCGATCATTGCTGCCTTCAGGGCGGGGAAATCTGGCGCCTCAAGGAAACGCATCAAAAAGGTTGCCAGTTCGAAATCTCGGAACCCCCAGCCGCCATCGTCGAAATCAATCAGCTGGGTGCGATCTTGATCCATCAGGATATTTTCGGTCAGGATGTCCGCGTGCAGCAGCCCAAAATCCAGATTGGGCGCGATTGTGGTCAGGTGTTCATAGGCTTTGACTCGGACGCTCAGCAGCGTGTCGCGCTCTTCTGGGGTCAAATCCGGGTTGTCCCAGAAGCGCCCCCATATCGGAGCATCCCCTAGCAAGCCGTCAATATCCCAACGCGGGCGCGTGAACGTGGCAGGTTTGGCCCAGCTGTCAGAAGCATCATGAAGCCGAGCCATCGTGCGCCCCAGATCGGCCGCGAAGCCAGTCCGGTCGGCCACATCCAGGCGTCCCCCCGCCCCAGCGCGCGCGCCGGATAACCAGCTAAGGACGCTTACCGGGGTTTCCCCTACCATTTCGATCCATTGCCCACCCAGCGATGTAGACGGGCGCGGGACCTGCATACCGGCTGTGGTCAGCGCCTCCATCCATTCCATTTCCGAAACCAGTTCGGCCAGAGAGCGATATCCGGGGCGATGCAGGCGCAATGCGCGAGGCCCTTCGGGGGTTTCGGCACGATAGACGGTGTTCTCTCGTCGTGCCACCAATTGAAGCGCATGAGGCTCGATTCCCCAAAGTGTGGCTGCTTGTTCTGCGATATCTTGGCTCATGTGGTCAGCGGCGTTTCGGCCAGGACAGCGTCCAGGGCTTCGATCATCTGATCTACGTTTTCGCGCGAGAACACCATCGGGGGCCGCATCTTCAGAACATTTCCATATCGACCCAGGAAATTGAGCAGGACGCCGCGTTGGCGCATCCCGTTGGCGACGCGCTTGGTGAACTCTGCGGCCGGGGTCTTTGTGCCTCGGTCCAGAACCATCTCGGCCCCAAAGAACAACCCTGCGCCGCGCACGTCCCCGATGCAGGCATGTTGAAGGGACAGGTCCTGCAAACAAGATTTGGCATAGGCGCCGACTTGGTTCGCGTTTTCTTGCAGGCCTTCCTCTTCAATCACATCCAAGGTCGCCAGACAGGCAGCCATTGATACCGGATTGCCGCCGAATGTGTTGAAATAGCCAAACGCGTTGCGGAACGTTCCCATGGTTTCGGCGCCTGTGATGACGGCGCCGACAGGATGCCCGTTGGCCATGGGTTTGCCGATGGTCGCGATGTCGGGAACGAACCCCATCCGGTCTGATCCCCAGAAGTGGCTGCCCAATCGCCCGAACCCCGGCTGCACCTCATCCGCGATGATCAGGCCTCCGGCGTTGCGAACGGCGTCGATCGCAGGGATCAACCAGCCATGGGGCAGGTCAGGAAAGCCTTCGTTCGCGAAAAACGGACAGACCACCAGGGCCGAGAGCCCATGCCCCTTCTGTTCCAATTCTGCGATGCGCGCTCCTACTTCGGCGGCAAAGGCCAGCGCATGGGCCATGCCAGGCTTGCCACCCAGGGGGCGATAGCTGTCCGGCGCAGGCACAAAGGCGACATTGTCCTGGTATCCACCAATCGGCGGCTTGGTCCGGCTCAATTGGGATACTGCTGCGGTATTCCCATGATAGGTGAAATCTGTGGCGATGATCCCGGTGTTCCCCGTCACCGCCTGGGCCATCCGCAGGGCGACGTCGTTTGCTTCGGATCCGGTACAGGTCATCAGAACCGAGTCGAGCGAGGGATCAAACCGGGCGACCAGACGTTCGGCATAGTCAACGATCCCGTCATGCAGGTACCGGGTGTGGGTATTCAGCGTACTTGCTTGCTTGCAGATCGCTTCGACGACCTTGGGGTGGCAGTGTCCGACATGCGGGACATTGTTATAGCAATCCAGATAGCGCCGCCCGTTTGCATCCGTCAGCCAGACACCCTCGCCCTGAACCAGATGGACGGGCTCTTCATAAAAGGTGGGCATGTTTGGGCCCAGCAGGCGGGCACGTTTATGAAGAAGGGTTTCGGTCATGCGAAGGTCCACCTTGGGAATGTTGGCCTGACTATCCCCAAAGAGCGGGGGATTGTCACCAACGATCAGCGGCCCGCCATAAGCAAAAGGGCATCGTGGTTGATGCCCTTTTGTTTTGTATAGAGTCTAGCCTTGCGGAGTGACCTGTTTTGCTGCGTTCAGTGCTGCGCTTAGCACGTCGCGCTCTCCGATCTGGTTCGCCAGGATCAGGATCAACCGCGCGTTCAGCGCGTCGCTTTCTGCTTTGTTCAGCCCGTCATGGGTTTCCAGAAGCTCGGCATAGAAGTCATCAACGGTTTCAATGTTTGGGTCCATGTTCAGAGGCATGAGTCATTCCTTTCCGATGGCTCGGCGCAGCGCTGCGCGAACCGAATTCGTGTCAAAACCACCCCATCGGGCAGCGACATGCTGGTCTGGGCGGATCAGATACACAGCTTCAGGCGCTGCCCCCAGATAGCGATTAACCAGCGCAGGGTGTGCGCCTTCACTGCTCAGCGCCAGCGTTGTGACCGGGATGCCGTCCAATTCCAGATCATCCGGAGTATCGACATTGATGGTCATCAAGGTGAAGCCATCCCCCAGTTGGTCCAGCAAAAACCCGTGGTCCAATGGGGCGTCAGGGCAGGTAGAGCCCGGTCGCGTCCGCGCAGGGCCATCCAGCATATCCACGCCATTCAGCGGCGAACCGTCATAGGTGCACGGCACAGACAGGCGGCCCGAGTTAACCAGCGGGCGTGCGAAATCATGATGCTCGCTCAGGTCCAGAACCGCGTCACGGAAGATGCGGCTGGTTTCAGATTTAGGCGTGATGAAATCGGTTGAACGTGACGAATTCATAATGTTCTCGTCTGCACCAAAGATGCGTTCCACGTCATAGCTGTCCAGCAGGGTTTCGGGGGCTTTGCCCTCCATCACCAGTTTCAGTTTCCAGATCAGGTTATCAGTATCCTGGAGGCCACTGTTTGCGCCACGGGCGCCAAATGGGCTGACCTGATGCGCGGCGTCCCCTGCAAACAGAATGCGGTTATGGCGGAATTTCTCCATCCGGCGGCATTGGAACGTGTAGATGCTGACCCATTCCAGATCGAAACTCACGTCCTCGCCCAGCATTGCCTTTAGTCGGGGGATGACATTCTCGGGCTTTTTCTCTTCTTCCTTGTCGATGTCCCAGCCCAGTTGCAGGTCAATGCGCCAAACACCATCGGGCTGTTTGTGCAGCAGGGCTGACTGGCCCTTGTTGAACGGCGGATCAAACCAGAACCAGCGTTCAGTGGGGAAATCGGCATCCATGATCACATCCGCAATCAAGAAGTTGTCCTCGAACACGCGGCCGATGAAATCCAGTCCCAGCATGGCGCGGACGGGGCTGCCCGCGCCGTCACAGGCAATGAGCCAGTCAGCCTCCAGCCGGTACTCGCCTTCGGGGGTGTCGATCAGCAGGGTGGCATGGTCTCCCTTGTCCTCGACGGACAGGAGCTTGTTTTTCCCGCGAATTTCAATGGGTGCGCCTGCCTCTTGTAGCTCGCGGACGCGGTTCACCAGATATTCTTCGAAGTAGTATTGTTGAAGGTTGATAAAGGCGGGACGCTTGTGTCCATCCTCGGGCAGCAGATCAAAGTCATAGACCTTGCGATCACCAAAAAACACCTTGCCAGTATTCCAGACAACGCCTTTGTCCACCATCGGTTGACCACAGCCCAAACGGTCCAGAATTTCCAGCGGGCGTTTGGCGAAACAGATCGCGCGACTGCCAAAGCTGACCTTATCGTTGTCATCAATGATGATGGCCTCGATGCCTTGTTGGGCCAGATCAATCGCTGCCGCCAGACCGATGGGTCCCGCGCCAACGATGACAACCTTGCGGCGGACCGGGCTGAGCGCATCCTGGTCGGCATGGCGCGCATAGGGGTAGAGGGGGATTTCAAAAATCTTGTTCATGTTACTCCTCCCAGAGACAACAAGGGATCGTTCACGGCCAGTAGGCCGCGTTGAATTAGGTCGATTTCGGGCAAGAAGACCCTGCCCGGATTTTGGTTAACCTTGCAAAGCGGCCCACATGTCCAGATCGCGCTGGGCGGTCCAGATGCGCGGGGTGTCGATCCCGCGCGCCTCGTCATAAGCACGGGCGACGTTGAAGGGCAGGCAGTGTTCATAGATTGCGTAATCGGCGAACTTGGGGTCGCATTCCTCGCGGCAGGCATCCCAGGCCTCTTTCAAGGTGCCATTGCGTGCGGCGACCTTGGCAATCGGGCGGTAGGTGCTTTCGACAAAATCACGGGTGTTTTCGATGGCGGCGTTCACCATTTCTTTGCCGACCAGCGCATCGCCACGTCCCGGCGCAATCGCGTCCACGTCATAGGCCTTGATCTTGTCCAGAGTGTTACCCCAATCACCAAAATGCCCGTCACCGCAATAGCAGGCCGAGTGGTATTCCACGATGTCTCCGGTGAACATCACATTCTGGTCGGGTACGTAGATCACGGAATCTCCTGCCGTATGTGCCCGACCGATCTGGCGGATGTCCACGCGGCGGTTGCCCAGATACACGGTCATCGAGTCGCTGAACGTCGTGGTCGGAAACGTCAGGCCAGGGATGGATTTATGCCCTTCGAACAGGCGCGGGAAACGTTGGAATTCGCTGTCCCAGTCCTCTTGCCCGCGTTCCACGACCATTGCGCGGGCGGCGTCGGACATGATCACCTGCTGCGCACCGAACGCGCTGGCGCCCAGAACACGCACGGCGTGATAGTGGGTCAGAACCACATGGGTGATCGGCTTGTCGGTGACGCTGCGCACGCATTCAATCACCTTGTTTGCCAGGCGCGGGGTAGCCTGGGCCTCGACGATCATCACACTGTCGTCGCCGATAATCACGCCCGAGTTCGGGTCGCCCTCGGCGGTGAATGCGTACAGGCCCTCACCGACCTCGGTGAAGCTGATTGTCTTTTCGGTCATGTCGCCTTGGGATGCGAAAGCTTTTGCCATTTTTGTCGTTCCTTATTTTGCGGGCCATGCCACGGCGGGCAGGATTGTTCCGGTGCAGTCGCCAAACCCGATGGTGAACCCATCCCCGTGCGCATTGCCGCGTAGGGTCAGGGTGTCGCCGTCTTCGATAAAGCTGCGCGTTTCGCCAGTCTCCAGCGTGAAGGGCTCACGCCCTGCCCAGCTCATTTCCATAAGCGAGCCATATTCGCCCTTTTCCGGCCCCGAGATCGTGCCAGACCCCAGCAGGTCACCTGTGTTCATCGCGCAGCCGCCAATCGCATGGTGGCACAGCTGTTCGGCGGCGGAATAATACATGCGGTTATAGTTGGTCTTGGCAACCACCGAGGCTTTTTCTGCCCCTTCGGGCTGCATCAGCACCTCGAGTTCGATGTCATACAACCCGTCCTTGGTACCATCCAGATAGGGCAGCAGCTCTTTTTCTCGTTCGGGCGTCGGGGCGCGGAACTCTTCCAGCGCGGCGGATGTCACGATCCAAGGTGAAATCGACGTGCCAAAGGCCTTGCCTTGGAACGGGCCCAAAGGTTGGTACTCCCACCCTTGGATATCGCGCGCCGACCAGTCGTTCAGCAGCACATAGCCAAAGATCATATCGTCGGCCTGATCAACGGTGATCGGCTGGCCGAACTCCGACCCAGAGCCAACGACAGCCCCCATTTCCAGCTCAATATCCAGACGCATGGTCGGACCGAACGACGGCATTTCCGCATCCGGAGCCTTGCGCTGACCGTTAGGGCGATGGATCGGCGTGTCCGAGATCACCACAGACGAGGCGCGGCCATTATACCCGATCGGGATGTGCAGCCAGTTGGCCGGCAGATCCGGCGACCCACGCAGGATCGCCCCCATATTCGCGGCGTGCTGACGGCCCGCGTAAAAATCGGTGTATTCCGACACCAGGAACGGCATCAGCATCGCGGCCTCGGCTTGCGGCACCAACATTGCCTCGGCCACAGCCTGGTCCGCACTCCCTTCGGCCAGAATCGCCACCAGACGTGTCCGCAATGCGGCCCACAGCTCGGCGCCTTCTTCCATGACCTCGTTCCAGAACGGTACGTCGAACAGCGGCAGATCCGACAATTCCAGCAGCCCAGCCTCTTCGGCCGCGCGGCAGTCCAGGATCATGTCGCCGATGGCAACTCCGCAACGTGGATCCAGCGTTGCGGTTTCAAAAACACCATACGGAAGGTTATTCAATGGGAAGGGGCAATCGGCAGAGTTGGCCGAAGCGACCCAGGATGTCATCAGGGGCATAGTGCGTCCTTTGTTGCGGTGCTGAGCATTCGCCCAGTCTTTCATTTTGCCAAAAATACTCCGGGGTGAATTGGCCCCGTGGGGCCAAGAGGGGCTGGCCCCTTACTTCTTACCCGGTGTGCCGTCGAATTTCTTTTCTAGGTCAGTCCAGCAGTCGATGTAATCATCTTGCAGCGGTGCCTCATTCGCTGCGAACTCGGTCAAATGCTGCGGGAATCGGGTTTCGAACATAAAGGACATAGTGTTTTCCAGCTTCTCTGGTCCCAGGTTGGAATTCGACGCGCCTTCAAACGCGTTCTTGTCCGGCCCATGCGGCAGCATCATGTTGTGCAGGCTCATGCCGCCAGGGATGAACCCCTGCGGTTTGGCGTCATACTGACCGTAGATATTGCCCATCAGCTCGGACATGATGTTCTTGTGATACCACGGCGGGCGGAATGTGTTCTCGGCTACCATCCAGCGTTCGCGGAATAGCACGAAATCAATATTCGCGGTGCCAGGTTGGCCCGAGGGCGCCGTCAGCACGGTAAAGATTGACGGATCCGGGTGATCGAACAGAATGGCGCCGACCGGGCAATAGGTGCGCAGGTCGTATTTGTAGGGCGCGTAGTTCCCGTGCCAGGCCACCACATCCAGCGGGGACTGGCCGATCTGGGTTTCGTGGAATTGACCGCACCATTTGATCGTCACTTTCGAGGGCACTTCCTTGTCCTCGAATGCGGCCACGGGGGCCTTGAAATCGCGCGGGTTGGCCATGCAGTTTGCACCGATCGGGCCTCGGCCCGGCAGCTCGAACTTCTGACCGTAGTTTTCGCAGACAAAGCCACGGCAGGGCCCTTCCAGAACTTCGACCTTGTAGACCAGGCCGCGCGGAATGATCGCGATTTCCTTGGGTTCCAGGTCGATGATGCCCAATTCGGTAAAAAACCGCAGGCGGCCTTCTTGGGGGACGACCAGCAATTCGCTGTCTGCCGAAAAGAAGTATTCGTCCACCATGGATTCGGTCACTAGATACACGTGGGTGGCCATGCCAACCTGCGTGTTCACGTCACCAGCGGTGGTCATGGTGCGCATCCCGGTCAGCCAATTCAGATGCTCGCCGGTATGCGGCACCGGATCCCAACGATACTGGCCCAAGCTGGTCACATCCGGGTCCACACAGGGCGCGGATTTCCACAAGGGCAGATCAATCTTGGTATAGCGATGCGAGTGCTTCACGCTGGGGCGGATGCGATAGCACCAGGTGCGCTCGGGCGGGTTCGCGGTGAAGGCTGTTCCCGACAGCTGTTCGCCATACAGTCCGTAGTCGCATTTCTGTGGGCTGTTCATCCCTTGTGGCAGGGCGCCGGGCAGGGCCTCGGTTTCAAAGTCATTTCCGAAACCGGGCATATATCCCGGCGTCGTCCCCGTGCCCGACGGAGCCTGAACAATGGGGTTTGGCTTGGGTTGGGTATGCTGATTCATCGCGCGTCCTCCAGTACTCGTTGCGGGGTTAATGGTTGATTTTGTAACTAACAACTGATGGAGTAGGTCTTATGGAAAATAATGATGAATTTCCGCTACAGCAATTTCTGCCGTATCTGCTGAATCAAGCCGCCGAGGAGAGCAGTCTTGAGTTCCAGCAGATATACAAGAATCGATATGGGATGCTGCGGACGGAATGGCGTGTGCTGTTCCACCTGGGCATTTATGGCCGGATGACTGCAAAAGAAATCGGCCAGCGGTCCAAAATGCACAAAACCAAGATCAGCCGTGCGGTGCAGCGTTTGGCGCAGCGCAGGTTCCTGACGCGGAATCAGGACGAACAGGATCGCCGGTTAGAACACCTGGAGCTGACAAGCGCCGGTCAGGCCGCTTATCGCGACCTGCGAGCCGTTGCGGAGAAATACGATGTCAAACTGGCATCCGCCCTGACCGTTGATGAAAACCGGGTGCTAAGGCAGGCGCTGATGAAGCTGGCCCGAATGGAGTGAACCGGATCAGAAGTTGATCTCGACATCGGGCAGGTTCAGCGCCTTCATCAGATCCCGCAGCTCTTGTCGGGCTGCAACATTCGAGATGTTCAGCTGCTTTACACCGATGTCGCGCAGGTCCAGTAGCGTCAGGCCGCGGGGGAAAAGCTCGCGGAAAATCACGCGCTCGTGGAACCCCGGAGAGACGCGAAACCCGATACGCTTGGCCAAAGCGTCCAGCGCCTTTTCCATCTTTTCCTTGTTGACCATGTTCTGGGCGCCCAGGCGATTCCGCAGGACGATCCAGTCAATTGGCTTCAGTCCCGCCTGTGCCCGCAATTGCCGCGCGTTCCAAACCATTTCCGAATAGACCGAAGGCCCGAGAATCTTGCTGCCGTCCGTGTCTACATGCGCCAACAGATCGAAATCCACAAAGCTGTCGTTGAGGGGGGTAACCAGCGTGTCGGCCAAGGAATGCGCGACTTGGCTGAGCCGTGTGTGTGACCCCGGACAGTCAATCAGAATGAAATCGTTTTCAGGCTCGACCGCTGCAATCGCTTTGGACAGGCGGTGATCATAGGGGTTTTCCCCCGGTTGAAGCTGCGACTGATCAATCTGCGGCAGGTCGTGATACGTGGGGCTGGGCAGTTCCACGTCGGATTGTTCAAGAAACTTTTGACGGTTATCAACGTACCGCGCAAAGGTCTTTTGACGTAAATCCAAATCCAGAACCGCGACGCGCTTTCCCATCCGGGCCAGCGCCGTGGCGACATGCATCGATACGGTGGACTTACCTGCGCCACCCTTTTCATTCCCGACGACAATGATATGCGCCATTGCACCCCTATCCCGCTATAAGTTGCCTTGTGCCTGCCATGCGCCCACAGGATATTGTGGGTCACATCGTTTTTCAAAGCTTTGTTGCCTGTTTGGAAGCCTTCATTGGCATCTGTTGCAGGAATTTGGAAGAGAGAAGAGCAAGATCGTCCAGATATGCAGCGTTGGCGGGGAATGAACTGGGGTCCAAAAAAGAAAACCCCGCCAAAGGCGGGGCATTCCGAATAAATACTGTGGTGTGTGCTTAGAAGCCCAGACCAGCGTATTTGTTTTTGAACTTCGACACACGGCCGCCAGCGTCCAGCAGGCGCGAGGTGCCGCCGGTCCAGGCAGGGTGTACCGAGGGGTCGATGTCCAGCGCCAGGGTTTCGCCTTCGGCGCCCCAAGTGGAGCGCATGGTAACGGTGGAGCCGTCGGTCATCTTCACTTCGATGAAGTGATAATCGGGGTGGATACCTTCTTTCATCGGTCCGTTCCTTATGCTTCGGCGCCAGCTTTGGGCTTGTAGTTGGTGACTTCTGCGATACGTGCGGATTTACCACGACGGGTGCGCAGATAGTACAGTTTGGCACGACGAACGCGGCCACGGCGAACAACAGTGATGTTGTCGATGTTGGTCGAGAACAGCGGGAACACACGCTCCACACCTTCGCCAAACGAAATTTTGCGAACAGTGAACGAGCCGGCGATACCGTTGCCGTTTTTACGGCTGATGCAGACACCTTCGTAGTCCTGCACACGGGTACGCGAGCCTTCGGTCACTTTGTAGCCGACGCGAATGGTGTCGCCAGCTTTGAAGTCGGGGATGGTTTTCCCCAGAGCGGCAACTTGTTCCGCCTCGAGTTGTGCGATCAGATCCATCGCGATTCTCCTAATTATGCTTGTGGTTTAATCCACAAAGGTCTGTTGCGTCCTCAGAGCTCTTGTCCTTCGACCGGGTCCGCATTCCGCGCCCGACAGAGTTCAGGTCGTCTTTACTTGGGGTGCTTTGGTCTTTGCGATCATCCGGTTGTGATACACGCAGAAGGAGGCGCGCCAGATCCGAATACAAATAGCCAAAGCGTCCGAGTCGGTTTCCCGGTCGAACTTGGCGGGCTTGTATGGAAGAATTCCCAACAAGGCAAGGGCAACGCGCGCTATTTGCGCTTTGATTTCTCGTAGGCGGCCCACATGTCTGGGCGGCGCTGGCGCGTGATCTCTTCGGCGGTCTGTTGGCGCCACTTGGCGATCTTGCCGTGGTGGCCTGACATCAGGATCTCGGGGATGCAGAGGCCGTTCCATTCTGCGGGGCGGGTATATTGGGGGTGTTCCAGCAGGCCGTGGGAATGGCTTTCGTCCTCGATGCTGTCGGCGTTGCCCAAAACCGAGGGCAGCAGTCGCACCGTGGCGTCGATCATGGCCTGTGCCGCGATTTCACCGCCGGTCAGAACAAAATCCCCTAACGAGACTTCTTGGATGTTGTAGTGATCCAGTACGCGTTGATCCACGCCTTCGAACCGACCACAAAGCAGGGTGATCCCGTCGCATTGTGACCAGTCTCGCGCCATTTGCTGATCGAAGCGGCGGCCGCGCGGGGACAGGTACACCAGCGGCCAGTTACCCGTCGCGTTTTGCATGGCATGTTCGATGGCGTTGCCCAAAACATCTGGGCGCAGCACCATGCCAGCGCCACCGCCCGCTGGCGTATCATCAACATTCCGGTGCCGCCCCACGCCAAATTCACGCAGATCGGTGGTTTCCATCTGCCATTTGCCGTCCTTGAGCGCCTTGCCTGTGAGACTTTCGCCCAACACGCCGGGAAAGGCCTGAGGAAACAGGGTGATGATATGCGCAGACCAGACGTTAGCCAGAACCGGAGGCTCGCTCATCAGGTCTTGCGGTTTTGCGCTGAGCCGTATGGATTTGCGGCCGTGGGATTTTGGGGCGTCTGTCATGGCGCGGTCTTATCCGGTTCCGGGGTGTTGCGCCAAGGGAGATTTTCCAAACCAGGCCGACCGGTCACTGGGTTTTCAGCATGGCGTCCTTCAGGCGGCGCAGCTCGCCTTTGGATTTGCCAGAATGGTTGAGCTCGAAAAATGCCTCTTCCAGGGCGCGGCTTTGGCCGGTATTGGCGCGGGCGGCGGCGGGCAGGTCACTGCGCAGGGCGGCGGGGACGTGAGCCAGCTTCATGATGATCGCGGCGGTGCCATGTCGATCATCTGCATAGTCCTCGAGCGCAAAGACATGGGTCTGATAGGGGGCGAGTGCCCTGGCGATGCGTTGGGATTCTTCCTTCAGATCAATGAGGCCGGGAAATTGAGCGCGGAACTCCTCAAAGGTGTCGCGCAGATGAATAGAGCGCAGCAGGTGCCCATAGACCGACCTGATCCAAGGCTCGCGTTCGCGGGTGGTCAAGACAAACTCGATTTGTGCATTGGGGCCAAAGCGGCGGCGCACTTCGCGGATCACCTCTTGGCACAGGGTGATCGTGATCGGGGCATAGTCTGTCACCAACCGTCCGCGCCAGTCCCGGTGGCCGGGCATCACACCTGAAAACGTTTCACGCGAGAGAACGATCGTGTCGGAATCGGGAATCGTATTCAGAAATTTGCGAAAGGACAGGCGAAACCGAATACGTCGGTGCCAAAACGGGCGTTGGGCATAGATCCGCGCCCGTGCCCCTGCGTTCTTGAAATCATTTTGACCGTAATAGGTGAAATACGGCGCCAGCGGTTTGCGCAGCCGTGCAAGGTGTTTTTGCAGCGTTGTCGTGCCGGTTTTGTGAAACCCAGCATGCACAATGATCCGCGTCATTCCGAGAACAGGCCCTCGGGGGGATCGGCAATCACGCGGCCTGCGGACAGGTCCACAGTAGGAACCGCCGCGCGAGTAAAGGGCAGAAGCACAGACGCCTTTAACCCCGGCCCATGGATTTCCAGCAGATCGCCCGCGCCGTGGTTCATCACGGATTTCACTTTGCCCAGTTTCGTGCCGCCAGTGTCGAACACCTCCAGGCCGATCAGGTCGGTGTGATAAAACTCATCATCCGGTAACGATGGCAGGCGTGACCGCGGCACATAGAGGTTAACACCCTTCAGCGCGTCCGCCTCGTCCTTGGTCGCGACCGAGGACAGACGTACGGAGAGGCCGTTCTTGATGGGTTGGATGATCCCAACTTCAAAGCTGCGGCTACCGTCTTCGGTAAGCAACGGGTTGTAGTCTTCGATCGCTTCGGGGTTGGCGGTGAAACTTTTCAGGCGCACCTCGCCACGGACGCCAAAAGCGCCCGAGATGGTGGCAACACAAATCAGATCGTCAGACTCGTTCATGCGGGGATGTCCTTTGTCGTTCATGTTTGGTGATACCTTGTTGCAGAGGGCGGGGCAATTCGACTGTTGCTGTGGGGCGCAGCAAATCCTTGCAATGCAAAAGGGCACCGCCATAGCAGTGCCCTTTGTGTCGGCAACAGGAGGTCGCAGGCCAAAACCTGCGCCACTGGCCTTATTCTTCGGCTGCGGCCTCGACGGCCTCGGCTGCTTCAGCGGCCTTGGCGGCTTTTTCTTCAGCGCGCTCTTGAGCTTTCTTGCCGGGGACAGCTTTCTTGGGGTTGCTGCGCTCGGTTTTGGACAGGGCGCCGGCTGCTTCCAGGAAACGAGCAACACGGTCGGTGGGCTGAGCGCCTTTGCTCAGCCAGTACTGCACGCGTTCCATGTCCAGCTTGACGCGCTCTTCGCTGTCTTTGGGCAGCAGGGGATTGTAGGTGCCCAGCTTCTCGATGAAACGGCCATCGCGCGGCATACGCGAGTCAGCTGCGACAACACGGTAGAAGGGGCGTTTTTTCGAGCCGCCACGGGCCAGACGAATTTTCATTGCCATTGGTTTAGTTCTCCTTTGATGGCGTTGACCGGTATCGGACCGGTTATTTCGGTGTTCTGTTGATCCCCAGGATCACTCCTGGTGTTTCTTGTGATGCTGAATGACTTCAGCGATGATGAAGTTCAGAAACTTCTTGGCGAAATCGGGGTCCAGGTCTGCCCGGTTTGCCAAATCTTCTAGGCGTGCGATCTGCGAGGCCTCTCGGTTCGGGTCCGAGGGGGGCAGTTCGTGTTCGGCTTTGAGCCGCCCAACCGCCTGAGTGTGTTTGAAGCGCTCTCCCAGAGTATAGACAAGGATCGCATCCAGCCGGTCGATGCTTTCGCGGTGTTCCTTCAGGATTTCTGCGGCGCGTGTCACTGCATCAGTCAATTGGCATCCCCTTCGGTTTGAACAATGGGTCGGCGTAGTTGGCGATCTCCATCTCGATCCCATGTGTAAGCTGCGAGTCGCGCAACTGCGCGGGCGAGGGGTGGCGGAACACGTGATCATGCCCGTCCACGGTGACGGCGTCCTTGTCACGGGTCGCCCCCAAACGCTCAGCCAGCCGGATCGAGTCCAGGTTTTTCGGGTCCACATAAGATACAGCGGTTTCCCAGCCCATCTGCGAATACAGATGAGTGCGCACGGCATGGGTGGCCTCCAACGCATAGCCATGGCCTGCGGTTTCCGGCCAGATGATCCAGGCCAATTCTGCCTCGGGCCATTTTGCCGGTTTCCAGCCGCCTGCCATGCCCAGCGGTTTGTCTGTCGTTTTGTCGTGGATCATCCACATGCCAAACCCGCGGATATGCCAGTGGCCGATTTCAGCGGCGTACAGCATCCAGGTCTCATAGTCGTTCAGCGGCCCGCCCATGAAACGCGCGCGGTAGCTGGTAAAGGTCGACTTGAAGTTCGGGTAATCCTCGGGCTCGGGGCCGCGCAGGATCAGGCGTTGGGTTTCCAGAACGGGAATTTGAACAGGCATCAGGTGGTCTCGCTTGGTCGATGGCGAAACGTGTCGCAGTTAGAGATTGGGGCGATCAGCTCTGGGGCGATTTGCGCGCCGAGACGTTGCGCCAATACCCGAGACCGTGCGTTGTCCCGGTCAATGTAGCTGACAACATGGTTCCACTTCAGATCGTGGAACAAATGCATCAAAACGGTTTTACAGGCTTCACGCGCTAGGCCCTGACCCTCATTGTCGGCCGTCACCAGCCAGCTCATTTCTGCCTGAGGGAAGTGCGTCGGATGATATGGGCCAACCAGCCCTACGGTGTCCCCGGTAGATTTCAGCACGTCGGCAAACATGCCATAGCCCCGCAGCAGCCACTGTCCGGTATAGGCGGCGAACTTGCTCCAGGCGGTGCCCAGATCCATGGGCCCGCCGTAAAATGCCGCCCGATCAGAGCGCAGAAAGTCCAGAATGGCGGTTTCATCCGCCGCACCAGGCACGCGCAGGATCAGACGATCCGAGCTTAGTTCAGGGGCGTTGGCCAACATCATGCGTAGGCCTCCACCGATCCATCGGTATCCAGATCCGCTGGGCCGGGGTGGCGGTACAGCAGGTCCTCGCCCATGTGGACGTTCTGGTATTTGCGTTCGAACGTGGCGCCCAGCCGTTCGGCCAGCGCGATGGACCGTGTGTTGCCCGGCACTATGTTCGAGGTCAGCGTGGTAAAGCCCAGCCCATCGGGCGCATAGGCCCATTCACGGGCGCGCTGGGCGGCTTCGTATGCGATGCCTTTGCCCTCAAATCCGGCAAAGACGACCCACCCCAGTTCGGGTTCCGGCCAGCCATGCGGGTTCCAGATGCCGGTGATCCCAGCCGCTGCACCCGAGGCTTTGTCCTCGATCATCAGATAGCCGTAACCGTGCAACTGCCAGTGTCCGATGTTCAACGCAAACCAGCGCCACGCGTCGGACCGGTTGTCAGAGGCGCCAAAGCCCTTGGCCCGGACCTGATCGCACAAGAAATCCATCAGCGGCTCCGCGTCGTCGGGACGTGGGCCTCGCAGGATCAGTCGATCAGTTTCCAGGATAGGTGCGTTGGTTAGCATGTTACTTCTTCTTGCCAAAACCGCTCAGGCCCGGAGGCAGGCCCATGCCGCCGCCCATTCCGCCCAGACCACCGGGCAGTTTGCCGCCCATGGCCTTGGCTGCGGCTTCCATGGCTTTGGGGTCCAATTGCGAAGGATCCATTCCGGCCATGTCGGCAGGTGCGCCGCCCTTGCCCATCATCCCCTTCATGGCTTGCTTGAGCATACCGCCTTTGCCCATCTTGCCCATTTTCTTCATCATGTCGGCCATTTGGCGCTGCATCTTCAGCAGCTTGTTCAGTTCGCTGACCTCTAGGCCGGCACCGCGCGCAATGCGCTTTTTGCGGCTGGCTTGCAGGATCTGCGGGTTGGCGCGCTCTTTCTTGGTCATGGATTGGATCAGGGCGATCTGACGTTTCAGTACCTTGTCGTCCATTCCGGCGGCCTCGGCCTGTTTGGCCATTTTACCCATGCCGGGCATCATGCCCATGATGCCTTCCATGCCGCCCATTTTCAGCATTTGTTCCAGCTGAGATTTCAGGTCGTTCATGTTGAACTGACCCTTTTTGAAGCGGCGCATCATACGCTCGGCCTGTTCGGCCTCGATGGTTTCCTGCGCTTTTTCGACCAGGGCCACGATGTCGCCCATGCCCAAGATACGGCCCGCGACGCGTTCGGGCTCGAAAGTCTCAAGCGCCTCCATTTTTTCGCCAAGCCCGACGTATTTGATTGGCTTGCCGGTCACGGCGCGCATCGACAGGGCGGCACCACCACGGCCGTCACCGTCCATCCGGGTCAGGACAACACCTGAAATTCCGATTTTGGCGTCGAACTCTTCGGCCACTTCGACGGCGACCTGACCGGTCAGGCCATCGACCACCAACAGGGTTTCGCGCGGGTTTACGGCATCGCGGACGTCCTCGACCTCTTGCATGAGGGTCTGGTCAATCTGCAAACGGCCCGCAGTATCCAGCATATAGACGTCATAGCCGCCCAGGCTGGCCTGCGTCTTGGCGCGCTTGGCGATTTGCAGCGCGGTTTCACCGGGAACGATCGGAAGGGTATCCACCCCGATCTGCGTGCCCAGAACCTGAAGCTGCTGCATAGCGGCCGGACGATAGATGTCCAACGACGCCATCAGCACCCGCTTGCCGTCTTTTTCTTTCAGGCGCTTTGCCAATTTACCTGTGGTCGTGGTTTTGCCGGAGCCTTGCAGGCCGACCATCAGGATCGGCGCGGGCGGGCTGTCGACCTTAAGTGCGCCGGGTTCGCCTTCGCCGCGCAGGACGTCGATCAGCGCGTCGTGGACAATTTTCACAACCTGCTGGCCGGGGGTCACGGATTTGGTGACGGATTGGCCTGTGGCCTGATCTTGGACTTTCTTAACGAACTCACGGGCGACGGGCAGCGAAACATCCGCTTCCAACAGGGCGACGCGCACTTCTCGCAGGGCGGTTTTGACGTCGTCCTCGGATAGGGCGCCCTGTTTCGTCAGGCGATCAAAGACCCCGCCAAGGCGTTCGGATAGACTTTCAAACATTCCCGTGGCTCCTTTAACCCCGTTTCAATATGGCCCTACAGGTAAGCAGAACCGGCCCAAATGCCAATGTCCCCCGTGGGCGCATCGCGCTGACGGGGGGCGATCCTTGCACAATGCAAAGGACCGGAAGACATAGAGGCTCCCGGATTGGTTGCTGCGCGTTTAGTCCTGTTAGAGTCCTGAGTCAATATATACGGAGCCCTGGATTCGCGGTTGAGACGGTGAAATGCTGAGCAAAAGCGTGGTAATAGTGCGTCAAAGCGTCGTTTTTCCGCCTATAGGGGCAAATTCGTGATTGGTGTCCTGAATTTATCTGGCTATATAAACCAGAGAACGGCTGATTCCCTTCGGCCTGTAACATTGTAGAGACGAGGAATAGTCTTATGAATAAATTCGCTCTGGCCCTGACCATTTGTGCCGCTATGGCTCCTGGTATCGTTGCTGCAGGCAGCGCACAGCCCGCAACCACCGAACCCGAGCCCGCAGCGGCCGATCCGTTCGCACCGTCGTCGCTGGCCGCTGGCTCGCTGGGCGCTGGTGGCGCTGCTGTTGCAGCAGTCGTTGGTGTTGCTGTTGTTGCCGGCCTGGCAAGCAGCTCGGGCGGCTCGACCGACTAATCTGAACTGCGGTTCTGATTACTAAAAATAGTGAAAGCGACAGAAGATTATCCTTCTGTCGCTTTTTCTTTGCCTACTGGTTGGTGCCGGTATCAGGCCGCGAGCGTTGCAATGTCGCTATCTGCGGATTTCAGCGAATCTTCGGGGTCGATCGCATAGTGGTCCGAGGCTGCGAACTGGACATCGGTGATCCCAAAGAAGCCCAGCATGTGCCGCAGGTACCCCGAGGCGAAATCAATCTCTGACCCGATACGCGTTCCGTTCGAAGAATAAGCCACGATCGCACGGGTGCCTTTGACCAGACCTTCGGGACCATTTTCGGTATAGCTGAAGGTCTCTCCGGCGCGGGCCATCTGATCCAGCCACCCCTTGAGCTGTACTGGCATGGCAAAATTGTAGATCGGCAGCCCAATCACAACGACATCTGCTGCTTTGATCTCGGCGATCAGCGTGTCAGACAGGTCGGCGATTTCTGCTTGCTCGGGGCTGCGCTGATCCGCGGGGGTATTTACAGCCACCAGCCAATCGGAATCGGTTACGGGCAAAGGGTTCGCGCCGAGATCACGGGTCACAACCGTGGCACCGGGATGCGCGGCCTCGAGGCGGGCCATGATGTCAGTGGTAAGTTGGCGCGAGATCGAGCCCTGTGTCTTGATGCTGGAATCGATGCGTAGAATGTTGGTCATTTGTTTGTCTCCGTGGATTGCTTTCTGATGACCAAGAGATATTTGTTGCATAGATGAACGCAATCCGCCGAAAGTAACAGGTGATGTTTGCTGGCGCACAGATGCAGGGGTTCGCATGGATAACTGGGACGAGATTCGCACCGCCTATCAAGTGGCACGTATGGGGACGGTCAGTGGCGCCGCCGAGGTTCTGGGCGTCCACCATGCCACCGTCATCCGGCATATTGATGCCCTAGAGGCACGGCTGGGCGTCAAATTGTTCCAGCGTCATGCGCGAGGTTATACGGCGACCGAGGCGGGGCAGGACCTGCTGCGCGTCGCGCAGGGGGCGGACGATCAGTTCAGCCAACTGGCCGGGCGGATCAAGGGGCGCGGCCAGGATGTCTCGGGGGAGTTGGTAATTACCTCTCTTTCCGGGTTGGCTCCGCTTCTGACACCAATTCTGGCTGAGTTCCGCGAGGCGCACCCCGATGTGGTGCTGCGGTATCTGACAGGAAACCGCCTGTTCCGCCTGGAGTACGGCGAAGCTCATGTGGCCATTCGTGCGGGGATGGCGCCTCAGGATCCGGACAATGTGGTTCAGCCGTTGTTGCGCCAGCAGGTCGGGTTGTATGCGTCGCCCAGCTATGTCGCGCGCAAGGGGGTCCCGCAGGGTGCGGAGGACTTTATCCACCATCATTTTATTGGGGCGGATGACAAGGATTCCAAGGCGCCGTTCTATCGCTGGCTACGCGAGCAGGTTCCCCTGGAGAACATCGTCTTCCGGAGCACAGACATGCGGGCGCTGCAGATTGCTGTGCTTGAAGGTGTCGGGATCGGATTTCTGGCGAAATGGGAGGCAAGCCGCTATCCCGATATGATCGAAGTTTTCCCCTCTAGCGAAGACTGGGAGGCCCCATTGTGGCTGGTGACACATATGGCGCTGCACAGGACAACCAAAGTCCAGGCATTCCTGGACTTCCTGAAAGAGCGCATCAAGGGCTGGGCCTGATATGACCCAAACGGCGCGCGGCCATGTGGCAATGCTGCTGTTTTCGGCACTTGTTGCGGGGTCATTTTCTCTGGGGGTGCTGGCGGCTCCTCATTTGGCGCCGACGGCATTGAATGCAGTGCGGTTTGCGATTGCCTCTGTCCTGGTTGGGGTGGCCGCGCTGGCGACGACGGGAATACCCAGGACGGCATTGCGCGCGCCTTGGCGCTATTTTGCGCTGGGCGGGACCTTTGCGATCTACTTTGTTCTGATGTTCGAGGGGCTGAAGACTGCCGCTCCTGTTTCGGCCGCGGCGGTCTTCACACTGACTCCGATCCTGACGGCCTTTGCGGGGTATTTCATGCTGCGCCAGATCACGACCGGATGGATGGCCTTGGCGCTGGCCATCGGAGGCGCCGGTGCTGTTTGGGTGATTTTCCGCGCGGACGTGAACGCCTTGCTGAACTTCCACATGGGGGCGGGGGAAACGATCTACTTCTGGGGCTGCGTGGCACATGCAATTTATACGCCGATGGTACGCAAGCTAAATAGGGGGGAGCCAGCCGTCGTGTTTACCTTTGGGATGCTGGTGGCCTGTTGTTTGGTCGTCACCGCGTGGGGGTGGTCCGATATTATGGCCACGGATTGGGTGAATTTGCCCAGAATCGTCTGGATCACGATCATCTATGTGGCGGTATTCGCCAGCGCGGTGACGTTTGTGTTGCTGCAATACGCATCGCTTAGGCTGCCGTCCGCCAAGGTGATGGCCTATACCTATCTTACACCCAGCTGGGTTTTGCTGTGGGAATTTGCCCTGGGGCATGGGACACCCCCTGCGCTTGTGCTGGGCGGTGTCGTTCTCAGCGTTATCGCGCTGGTCATGCTGTTAAAGGGCGACGACTAGGGGGCGTTAGTCCTGTGGGGTGTCCAGTTCAGCCTCTAGAAATCGTTCGAAGGCCTCCAGATTGACCGCTTCGAACTGGCCAAAACTCTGCATCCATATGCTGGCCTCGCGTAGCGCGTCGGGCTCTAGCTTGCACCATTTCACGCGGCCTCGTTTTTCCTGACTGATCAATCCTGAACTGGCTAAAATGGTCAGGTGCTTTGAAATCGCCGCCAGCGACATTTCGAAAGGTTCCGCCACATCGGTGACGGCCATGTCATCCTCTAGCAGCATCGACAGAATCGCGCGGCGGGTCGGATCGGCCAGCGCGGCAAAAACAGTGTCGAGTTTCGGGGCCAATGTCATGCCGCCTGCGTTACCTATGGGGAAGCGTCTGGTCAACAGGTTGGGCGGGCTGTGCTGAAAGATCAACCAATGAGTTGAATAACGGAAACCGCCGATGGGGGCGCTAACATTGGGCGGTCCCAGGCGCGGAACCAATGTGAGCATTCCACATATCATTTGTTTACAGTGACTTGCGGCGTTTGAAGTGCGCGTTTTGCGCGCTTGACTCGGGACTTGCCGCACCGTAGCAAGGCGCCAACAGTTCAAAAGGGGTTTTGCGTGTGACCGATCCTGACCAGAAACGCGATTTGGAGCGTTTAGAGGCCAGAATCGCCGAGGCCAAAGCGGCTCAGTCTCCGAAACCCCGAGCGGACGAACATTATTCGATGGCCAATCACGCATGGCGCATGGTTGTCGAGTTGGTTGCCGGTCTTGGGATCGGGTTTGGCATAGGATTTGGGCTGGACAGCCTGTTTGGGACTATCCCGATCTTCCTTGTCATTTTCACATTGTTGGGTCTTGCGGCGGGGATACAGACGATGATCCGTACCGCCAACGAGATACAGACACAGACATTGGCCGAAGAGGCCAAGAACGACGAGAGGACGTAGACGTGGCAAGCGAAGCACATGGCGCAGAAGAAGGCGGTCTGGTTTTCCACCCGATGGATCAGTTCATCGTGAAGCCGTTGTTCGGTGGTGACACGATCGAGTGGTACACCATCACCAACGTGACTCTGTGGATGGGGCTGGCTGTTCTGGCCGTGATCGGTCTGATGGTTCTGGGAACCTCGCGCCGTGCTGTTATCCCCTCGCGTACTCAGTCGATCGGTGAACTGGCCTATGGCTTTGTTTACAAGATGGTCGAAGACGTGGCCGGTAAGGACGCGATTAAGTTCTTCCCCTATATCATGACGCTGTTCATGTTCATCGTCTTTGCGAACTTCTTGGGCCTGCTGCCCATGAGCTTCACCACGACCTCGCATTTCGCCGTGACCGTTGTTCTGGCACTGCTGGTGTTCCTGACCGTAACCATCGTTGGTTTCGTCAAGAATGGCATCGGTTTCCTGGGCCTGTTCTGGGTTTCCAGCGCCCCGTTGGCGCTGCGTCCGATCTTGGCGATCATCGAATTGATCTCTTACTTCGTGCGCCCCGTTAGCCACAGCATTCGTCTGGCAGGCAACGTGATGGCGGGGCACGCGGTTATCAAAGTTTTCGCCGGCTTCGCAGCAATTGCTGTCGTCAGCCCGGTTTCGGTGGTCGCGATCACCGCAATGTACGGTCTGGAGGTCCTGGTGGCCTTTATCCAGGCCTACGTGTTCACCATTCTGACCTGCGTATATCTGAAGGATGCACTGCATCCGTCGCACTAACAAACGGGCAGGGCGGTCCGCCCTGTCGACGCACGGTACGATACTAAACAACTCTGAATTCTAACTTCCAATCGTAAGGAGATACATCATGGAAGGCGATCTGGCACACATCGGCGCAGGCCTGGCAGCAATCGGTTCCGGCGCAGCCGCAATCGGTGTGGGTAACGTTGCAGGTAACTACCTGGCAGGCGCACTGCGCAACCCTTCGGCAGCCGCGTCGCAGACCGCGACTCTGTTCATCGGCATCGCATTTGCAGAAGCCCTGGGGATCTTCTCGTTCCTCGTCGCTCTGCTGCTGATGTTCGCCGTCTAATCCTTACGGAACACATCCTTACGGCCGGGTGGGCGCAGCGCGCCTGCCCGGTGTAACCGGAAGTTCCCAAGGAGGACGTTATGGCGACTGAAACGCACGGAGCCGCTGAGGCAGCTGCACCCGGCATGCCGCAGTTGGATTTTTCGAACTGGGGCAACCAGATTTTCTGGCTTCTGGTCACGCTGGTCGTGATCTATTTCGTCCTGTCGCGCATCGCGCTGCCGCGCATCGCCGCGGTTCTGGCCGAGCGTCAGGGGACAATTACAAATGACATCGCCGCAGCTGAAGAGCTGAAGGCGAAGGCAATCGAGGCTGAAGAAGCTTATAACAAGGCGCTGGCGGATGCCCGTGCCGAAGCTCAGCGCATCGTTGCCGAAGCTAAGGCCGAAATTCAGGTCGATCTGGACGCCGCGACCGCTAAGGCCGACGCCGAGATCGCTGCGAAAGTGGCCGAAGGCGAAACTGTCATTGCTGAGATTCGCGCGAATGCCCTCGAAAGCGTCAAAGACGTTGCCAGGGACACGACCGCAGAAATCATCGCCGCTCTGAGCGGTGAAGCTGATGCAAAAACTGTGGACGCAGCCGTTGCTGCACGGATGAAGGGCTAAGGGATATGCGTAAACTTGCAACTCTGCTGGCCCTGACGGCCGCCACCCCCGCTTTTGCCGCATCGGGCCCGTTCTTTTCGCTGCACAACACGAACTTCATCGTGTTGCTGGCTTTCATCCTGTTCATCCTGGTGTTGATGTACTTCAAAGTGCCCGGCATGTTGGGCACGATGTTGGACAAACGCGCCGAGGATATCCAATCCGAGCTGAACGAAGCGCGCACTCTGCGCGAAGAAGCTCAGACACTGCTGGCCTCGTACGAGCGCAAGCAGAAAGAGGTTCAAGATCAGGCTGATCGCATCGTTGCCCATGCCAAGGAAGAGGCCGGTGTGGCCGCTGAACAGGCTAAGGTGGATCTGCAGAAAACAATCGAACGTCGTTTGTTGGCTGCTAAGGATCAGATCGCTTCGGCCGAGGCTTCGGCTGTTCGCGAAGTCCGCGATCAGGCGATTGCCATCGCGATTGGCGCTGCGAACGACGTGATTGCGAAGAAGATGACCGCAACCGAAGGCAACAAGCTGATCGACGCGGCTATCGCCGAAGTGAACGCGAAGCTGCACTAAGTCGGTCTTATCGACGAACAAAAAGCCCGGCCTTTCTGGCCGGGCTTTTTCGTTTCAGGCATTCATGCCAAG
This sequence comes from Thalassovita sp., assembly GCA_029212905.1. Lineage (GTDB taxonomy): Bacteria > Pseudomonadota > Alphaproteobacteria > Rhodobacterales > Rhodobacteraceae > Thalassobius. The sequence goes on along the minus strand of JARGPB010000015.1, from coordinate 64,788 downwards.
GCGGGGCTAGCGCTCCTTTTCGTGCTCAAAGCGCTGGAGAGCGATCTGTTCGTTCTGTTCAGCTTTCTGCTGATCGGACAGCGACGCGCGGACGTAATCCAGATGAGCCTCGACTGCTTTCCTCGCGGCAACCGGATCGCGACCTTGCAGCGCGTCGTTGATCGCACGGTGCTGGTCCAGCAGGGTGTCTCGTGTGGTGCGTTGCTTGAACATGACTCGACGGTTGTAGAACACACCTTCGCGCAGCAATTGGTACATCGACCGCATCATGTGCAGCATGACCACATTGTGGCTGGCCTCGATGATGGCCAGGTGAAAGTCCGCATCAAGTCGTGCTTCGTCGGCTGGATCACGTTTGGAATGTGCTGTGACCATCTTGTCGAAAATGGTCTGGATGACTCTCAGGTCGGTGTCTGATGCCAGGCGCGTCGCGCGTTCTGCCGCGAGGCCCTCCATGTCCCGTCGGAAAGAAATGTAATCGAACACCGCCTCGTCATGGGATGCGAATAGCTTGACCAGTGCTTCGGAAAAAGCGGAGCCCAGCACGTCAGCAACATAGATCCCCGCCCCGGCTTTGGTGGTCAACAAGCCTTTGTCCTGTAGCGAGGCAATGGCCTCGCGCAGTGACGGACGCGATACGCCCAGGCGCTCGGAGAGTTCACGCTCAGACGGGAGCCGTTCTCCGGGGCGCAAAATTCCCCGTAGAATCAATAACTCAATTTGCCGAGTGACGGCAGCAGACAATTTTTCGGGCTGAACTTTTTGAAACGGCATGGTGGGCCTTTTTGGTCAAATCATATGACCACGGCGCCGATCTGACAAGCGGTTGAACATGTCAAAAGGGGCGGCCCATGACAGGCCGCCCCTTCCTTTCCGCCGAGCAGGAGGAAGTCATTACTCGGCGGGCACAGCAACGGTCGCGGATTTCTTGCCGAAATGCTGACGGTTCAGACGGAAAACCAACACAATCATCATCCACTGAGCCAGCAGGGCGATTGCAGTTACAATCCAGTAAGCGAGAGAGAATTTATCCAGCACTCCGGCGGCGGTCAGGCCTTTGTTCAGGAAGAAGTGGATCATCACCGATAGGGCCACGCCGGGGCACACCAGCGCATAGGAACCGGGCGAGGCCTTGGTCCCGAAAACGAAGTCCGTGAAATACCCCTGACGGCGCAGCACCAGAATTCCCAGCATTAGGAAAACCACCTGGACGGTCAGCATCCGTGCGAGGAAGACCATGGTTTCCCCTGCTGTGGTATGGCTGTCGAAACCGACATGCAGCCCGTGGTCCTGACGCAGGAACATGATCCCCAGAACGGTCATGATTGGAACGATGACCATCAGTGTTGGCCCCGCCTCTTTGGCGGTTCCATAGTGCAGCATCGAACTAAACGCGGTGACCGCAGCGACAACTGTATAGATGATCGCTGCAAACCCAAAGAACGTCGACAGAACCAGACCGATGCCAACGGTGACAGTATTGGTGCTCATTGCGGCGGGGGCGGACAGTCCAACGGCGACCATGGACAGAGCAAAGGCCGGCAGAAGCTGGGCGAATGAGTTATGCGCCGTGACGTCGAACACGCCACCTTTGGTTAGGACACGCCCCAGGAAATCACCGATTGTCCGAAGCGCCCAAATCCCAATCAGCAGGAAGGCGATCAAGGCCAGCGGGAACAGGTACTCTACGATACCCCAGAGCCCAGGCACATAGACAAGACCCACTATGAACATGGCATTAACAGTCATTGCCGTCGCCAGAGGCGCGGCCAACAAAGTGGTTTCACCGTTCGAGTTGCGAAGCTCTTGATATGCCGACGTCGATTTGAACTTGGACAGAGCTGAAAAATTCCAGATCAACATTTTCACGTTCAGAAAGGCGAAAACTGCGATCCCAAGGACTGCGGTCGTGATGGCGATCTGTAGGGTGATGCTTCCTGTCTGAAAGGCGGCTGTCAGGTCCTCGAAAATCGGGACGGGGCGGCCGGTGTGCGGGACCCAGAACATCAGGTACATAAAGAATGTAACGGACAGACCCCCGGCCCCGAGAGAGGCGAGAAAGTAAAGTGGCGAATAGGAATCCGCGGGGCGTTTGAGAGATGACGTCATTTTACACATCCAAATATTCTGTAATTGGAATTCAATATAATATGCAAATAATGGAATATAATAGAGCAGGTTGTCGCAGGGCGGAGTTTCAGCACTGATCGCGCTGTCGTCAGCCTGCTCCCTCTCCTAACCCCTTGCGTGTGACTGCCGGCTTTGGCATTCCCAATGTGAAACAGAACAGGATGAAGCGGATGGACTACAGCAGAATGGGCGGCGGTAAATCCGGCTCGAACAAACCTCGCCACAAAGAACGCGGCACGGACAAGGCACCCTTCGCCAAAAAGCCGGTTAAAACCGAGCTGTTGGAGCGGATGAAGAAAGCCGCCGAGAAAAAGACCTAGGCGATCCGCTTCGCCATGAACAGGCTGGCGGGATGGTCTTCGTAGGGGCCGAATTTTTCACGCTTCACATATCCGCGTGCGGAATAGAGAGAAACGGCCGCGGCCAACTTGTCGCCGGTTTCCAACAGGATCTCGGGCAGGCCCATCCGTGCGGCGCAAGTTTCAAGCGCATCCATCAGTGCTTTGGCTGTTCCGGTCCCTCGGGCTGCGGGGGAAACGAACAGGCGCTTGACCTCGCCATAGGTGCCGCAATTCACCAACGCGACGCAGCCTACGGCGTCAGATCCATTGTTGGCCACCAGAAAGGTGATCTCTGGGGCGTCCAGTTCATCCGCCGAAAAGGTAAAGCATTCGTCGCTGGAATAGACCGAGCGCAGGGCCTGTTCCGAGCCGTCAATCAGAGCGCGGCTGGAAACCGACAGGGGGCTTTCTGTGGTGATGGTCAAGGGCATGAACAGATCCATTGGCTGTGCCGAAGCCCTGATTGTTCCATGGGGCAGGTCCAAGGGCAAGACACGCGGATCGGCGAATTTTCGCAATATCTTGTGGATAACTTGGTGCGTTTCCCCATATCCGGGGGCTTGGCGTTGACTCGGAGGGCTTTGGCAGCTCAGGATCAAGGTTAGCTTGGAATCACGGGATCAATTCGCGCGTGTACTTCACTAAACTCAGACTGACTGGCTTCAAAAGCTTCGTGGACCCCACGGACCTTCTGATCAAGGAGGGACTTACGGGTGTCGTGGGGCCGAATGGATGTGGCAAGTCGAACCTGCTGGAAGCCCTGCGCTGGGTGATGGGTGAAACCCGCCCCAAAGCGATGCGCGGTGGCGGCATGGAAGACGTGATTTTCGCCGGCGCGGCCTCGCGCCCTGCGCGCAACTTTGCCGAAGTCGGGCTGGTTATCGACAATTCGGAACGTCTTGCGCCGGCAGGTTTCAATGATGACGACCAGCTGGAAATCATCCGTCGGATCACACGTGATGTTGGCAGCGCCTACAAGGTCAACACCAAGGACGTCCGGGCGCGCGACGTACAGATGCTGTTCGCGGATGCCTCGACCGGGTCACATTCGCCTGCATTGGTGCGTCAGGGGCAGATTTCCGAACTGATTAACGCAAAACCTAAGAACCGGCGGCGTGTTCTGGAAGAGGCCGCAGGGATCTCGGGGCTGTATCAACGCCGCCACGAGGCTGAGCTGAAGCTAAAGGGCGCCGAACAGAATTTGGCGCGGGTGGACGATGTTGTTGAGCAATTGGCGCATCAGTTGGGGCAACTGGAACGTCAGGCCCGACAAGCGGCCAGGTATCGCGCGATCGGTGAAGAATTGCGTCGCGCCGAAGGGTTGCTGCTGTACCGCCGCTGGCGCGAAGCAGACGAAGCCCGACTGGTGACAGAGAGTGAGCTGCGCGAACGCACGACAGTCGCGGCCCAGGCCGAAGCCGCAGCCCGTCAAGCCGCCAAGGCGCGGGTTGAAAAAGAAGACGCTCTTCCGGCGCTGCGCGAGGAAGAGGCTATCGCGGCGGCTGTGCTTCAGCGGTTGCAGGTGCAACGTGACACGCTGTCCGATCAGGAAACGCGGGCGGTTCAGACCATCGAGACTCTGCGCAATCGGATCATCCAACTGGCCCGTGATATCGAACGCGAGGCCGGGTTGAATCGCGATGCGATCGAGATGATCGAGCGGCTGGAGTGGGAAACACGCGAGCTTCAAAAAGCTGGCGAAGGCCAGGCTGAAAAGCTGGAGATGGCCGCCGAGGCATCTCGCGAGGCCGCAAGTGTGTTGCAGGACCGCGAGGCGGCCCTGTCAGAGCGGACAGAGGATGTGGCACGCCTGGCTGCGCGGCACCAATCGGTGAACCGGATGCTGGACGACAGCCTCAAGATGCTGGCGCGCGCCGAGGGCGAAGCGGCCAAGGCGAACGAGGCGGTAGATGCCGCACGCATGACTCTGGAAAATGCCGCTATTGAATTCGAGGCAGCAGAAGAGCAAGAGGCGATTTCGGTCGATACCGCAGCGCAGGCCGAAGAGACCCTGATCGAGGCCGAAGCCGCACGGGCCGAAACGCAGGCGCGCGAGGCAGATGTCCGCGCCGAACGCTCGGAGGCTGAAGGCGAGCTGAACGCCTTGCGGGCCGAAGTGACAGCCTTGGCCAAACTGTTGCAGCGCGATACGGCCGAGGGCGGTCAGATTATGGATCGGCTTCAGGTCGAGCAGGGGTTCGAGAAGGCGCTGGGCGCCGCCCTGGCGGACGATTTGCGCGCCCCCGAGGTCGAGGAAGACGGCCCATCAGGCTGGACGGAACTGCCCCAATATGATGACGCGCAGCCCTTGCCGGGTGGGGTGACGGCCTTGTCGCAACATGTGTCGGTGCCTGATGTTCTGGGACGGCGGATGGCGCAGATCGGTCTGATCGAGGCCGAGGATGCGATCAGATTGCAGCCACTTTTGAAACCCGGTCAACGGCTGGTGAGCGTTGAGGGCGACCTATGGCGCTGGGATGGGTATCGGGCCTGGGCCGAGGATGCGCCCTCGGCTGCGGCGCTGCGGTTGCAGCAACTGAACCGGCTTGAAGAGTTGAAACAGCAGATGGAGCGGGCCACGTCTCGTGCGGATGCGGCGCGTCAGGCGCATGACACGCTGAACGAACGCTTGGTTGATTTGACCCATGCAGATCAGGCCGCCCGCCAGGCGCGCCGGGATGCGGACCGTTTGGTGAACGAAGCGAACCGAAAGCTGAGCCGCGCCGAAGCAGATCGTAACCTGGCCCAGTCCAAGTTGGAGTCTTTGGGGCTGGCAGTTACGCGCCATGAAGAGGATGCGATGACCGCTCGGGCGCAGGTTTCCGAGGCAGAACAGGCCGTTGCCGATCTGGACGATTTGGAGGAGGCGCGCTCCTCGGTTGAAGATGTGAAAATGACGGTCGAGGCCGCCCGGATCACAATGATGTCGCGGCGTTCGGGGCATGATGAATTGCGCCGAGAAGGCGAGGCACGGACCCGTCGGGCACAGGAAGTGACCAAGGAACTGAGCGGTTGGCGTCACCGGCTGGACACGGCCTCGACCCGGAGCGCAGAGCTGGAAGAGCGCAAGGCCGCCTCAGAAGACGAACTGATGGAGGCGAGCGCTGCCCCCGAAGAGATCGCGATCAAGCGCGAGGAATTGGGGGAGGCGATCGACGCGGCCGAGGGCCGTCGCCGGAAAGCCGCCGATGCGCTGGCCGAAGCGGAGGCCCTGGCGCGTAGCGCCGAGCAAGCCGAGAGAGATGCAGAACGCACAGCCAGTGAGGCGCGCGAGGCGCGTGCCCGATCTGAGGCGCGGGCAGATGCGGCCCGCGAGACAGTTTCCTATGCGACCGAACGGATCGCAGAAGAGCAGGAAACCACACCGCAGAAGCTGTTGGAGACCTTGGATGCTGACCCGGAAACCATGCCCGCTTCGGCGGAGATTGAAGCGGATGTGAACCGTCTGAAGCGCCAAAGGGATGCGCTGGGTGCCGTGAACTTGCGCGCAGAGGAAGATGCCAAGGAAGTTCGCGAGGAGCACGGGACGCTGGTATCCGAAAAGGCTGACTTGGAAGAAGCGATCAAAGCGCTTCGGTCCGGGATTTCCAGTTTGAACCGGGAGGGGCGCGAGCGGCTCTTGACTGCATTTGAGCAGGTGAACGAAAACTTTGGCACGCTGTTCCGGCATCTGTTCGGAGGCGGGGAGGCGAACCTGGTATTGGTCGAGTCCGATGATCCGCTAGAGGCGGGATTGGAGATCATGTGTCAGCCCCCGGGTAAGAAACTGTCGACGCTGTCGCTGTTGTCTGGGGGAGAGCAGACGCTGACTGCGCTGGCGCTGATCTTTGCAGTTTTCCTTGCGAACCCTGCCCCGATTTGTGTGCTGGATGAGGTGGATGCGCCGCTGGATGACGCCAACGTGACCCGGTTCTGTGACATGTTAGACGAGATGTGTCGTCGGACGGATACGCGGTTCCTGATCATCACGCACCATGCTGTGACAATGGCGCGGATGGATCGGCTGTTTGGCGTGACAATGCAGGAGCAGGGGGTCAGCCAGTTGGTCTCCGTTGATCTGAAGAAAGCCGAGCAGTTGGTGGCGTGACGGACGTGCGCCGCTCGTCGCCGCGCAGGGCGGCAACATCGCCCCGCCCACCGTCCCGAGGCTCAGAGCTTGGTGAGTTCGTCCTGCATTGTGAGTGTGCCGCCCTGTACGATGCTGCATAGCAGCCCGCGCAGGCGGAGATGGACGTTTTCCCGATCTGTGATCCAGTCTTTGGCTGGTGTGCCGTATCGGGCCTTCCATTTGACGCAGGCGTCGTTGAACACGTCCGAGACTTCGAGGACGGCGGTGCCAGCCTGAAGGCGGCTGCCCACGGGCAAATTGCTGTAAGAGCAATCGAGATCCGCCACAATTGGATCGCCGGGATGGGGCTGGTTTTCGCGGTCGAGCCAAACGGCATTCATGACGCGTGTGGGCAGGATAGAGATCTGAATTCGCGGGTCAGGGCTTCCGTCGGGGCGACGAATCCATGGGGCGGTAGTCCAGCGCTCACCGGGGATGCCTTGATCCACTGTCAGGGTCAGTTCCTGCACGACTTCTCGTTCGCCAAAACCGGGTCGCAGGCAGAGCATTTCGATAGGCGCGTTGTCCTTTGGTGCGGCCAGAATGTGCCCCATCTGGGCGCGGAGCTGTGCGGTTGTGGGGTGCATCATAGCTTCCCTAGCAGAGTGGTTGTTGGCCAGGCGTCGGCGGGCAGGCCGAGGCGTGTTTGCTCGGCCTGAACGGCCTTGCGGGTGCCTGCACCAAGGATGCCGTCGATTTTACCGACGTCATGACCGCGCGCCTGAAGCTTTTTCTGAAGCTGTTTCATTTGCGACCCTGACAGCGGAGGTGTGGGGTTTCCGGGTTTGAAAACGGGCGCACCCATGAGCCGGTTGGCAAAATATCCCGCGGTGAGAACATATGTAAAGCTTTGATTCCATTCGAAATAGACATGGAAATTAGGGTAGGCAACGAAAGCCGGACCCTTGTGGCCTTGGGGCAGGATCACGCTGGCGGGAAGGTTTGCGGCCCATTTCCCCGACCGGGGGCGAACGCCCATAGATTCCCATCTGGCGATGGGCAAAGCTGTGTGGCTACCGGTTTTTGACCAATCCATTTTGGCGGGCACAGTGATTTCCTGCAACCAGGGCTGACCTGCGCTCCACCCCAAGTGTTTCAGCATTTTGCCGCCGGACATCAACGCGTCGGGCGCCGAAGTTTTCAGGTTTACATGGCCGTCGCCATCCCCATCGACGCCGTTTTCCAAGATGTCTTTGGGAAGCATTTGTACCATGCCGATTTCGCCTGCCCAGGCACCAGTGGTGCGTGCCGGGTCGAAATCACCATGCTGATAGAGCTCAAGCGCAGCAAAGACCTGTGGACGGAACAGATGCGGGCGACGGCAATCATGCGCTAGCGTGACCAGCGCGTTCAGCGTGTTGAAGTCCCCCTGGAAGGCGCCATAGTCTGTCTCGAAGGCCCAAAAGGCCAGCAAGACGCCGCGGCTGACGCCATAATCTTGGGCGACCCGGTCAAAAATCGCGCTATATTTGCGGGCGTTGGATTGGCCTCGTTTGACACGATCCTGCGAAATCAAACGGCGGGCGAACGTCGTGAAATCCAACTGAAATACGCCTTGGGCACGGTCAGCCTTGAGCACTTTGCCGTCCTTTTTGACCCCCGCGAAAAAGCGTTTGACGGTTTTGGGGGCGTGACCTTTTGCAATTGCCTCGGCTCGCAAGCCGTCGACGAAGCCTGAAAAGCTACCGCCGCATTGCGGCGCGGCCAGCGCTGTTGTCGCCGAGAAAAGAAAGGCAGAGAGAGCAATGGGAAAACGCATGAAATCCTCGGAGGTTTGAAATCTTTGGGTAAACCTAGCAGGATTGACCTTGGGACCGAAAGTCAGAAAAACCCGACGACCAATGCGATTACCAGCGCCAAACCCCATGCGCGCCAAAGGGCGGTTGTGGCCGCGTCGATCTGGTCGGGGCCAGGCGTGCGATTGCCAGAGCCATGCACCCAAGGAAAGGACTGCATCTGGCCACCATAGGCGCGGGGGCCTGAAAGGGCGGTATTCAGGGCACGGGCCATTGCGGCTTCGGGCCAGCCGGCATTGGGGGACCGATGTTGCCGCGCCTCGGATCGGATGCTGGGCCATGCGTACAGAACGTGATGCGGGACGGCAATCAGCACAGCAGTCAGCCGCGCGGGGATCAGGTTCAGCAGGTCATCGAACCGGGCTGCGGCCCAGCCGAATTCGCCGTGTCGGGGGGTGCGGTGGCCGATCATGCTGTCGGCGGTATTGGTGATCTTATACAACAGAAGTCCCGGCAGCCCCCCCACCAGAAACCAGAAGGCCGGGGCGATCACCCCGTCCGAGAGGTTCTCGGCAGCGGATTCGATTGCGGCGCGGGTGACGGCGGGGCTGTCCATTTGGGCGGTGTCTCGTCCTACGATCATCGCGACAGCGCGGCGTCCGTCCCCCACGCTAATGCGCAGGGCGTTTCCGACAGCCTGAACGTGCTGGACAAGGGATCTTTGCGCCAACAAGACGGCGGCAATCAGGATTTCTGCGATCGGTCCCAGAAAGGACAGCACCCAGCCCAGTCCCATCGCGCCGATTGCCAGCGCAATCATAGTAAACAGGCCTTTGAGCAGGCGGAAATTTCCGGTGTTATAGCGATTGTCGCACCACGCAATCGCGCGGCCCATCAATACGGCTGGATGAGGAGCCCGATCCCACAGCCATTTTGGCTCGCCCATGGCGGCGTCCAGCAGCATAGCCAGGAAAAGCGTCATAGAGCGGCTTCCAGTCGGGACCAGTGTTCCGGCGCGGGCAGGCCCAGCCTTAGAAAGCGGTCCGAATACGGGAAAGTGCGGGTCCAGATTTGATTGCGGGCCAGGCGGTCTTGCCATGCGGCAGCGTCATCGACCTCGTACAGTCGAAACAACGACGTCCCACCATAGAGTGTGGCCCCGGTTTTGGTCATCAGCGCATCCAGCCGGTCGCTTGCTGATTGCAGGCGTGTGCGGGTGATTGCGGCCCAATCTGTGTCCTCCAGCGCGCGGGCGCCGATTTCAAGCGCCGGTCCCGAGACAGCCCAAGGCCCCAGCATATCCACCAAGCTGGTGTCGGGAAACAACGTCTCGCGCCGCCCGATAGCAAAGCCCAGACGCAGCCCCGCCAACCCCCAGAACTTGCCAAAGCTTTTGAGGACAATCACGCCGGGATCAGCCGCACGTGCGATATGGCTGGCGCTGGGCATGACATCGCAGAAACTCTCGTCCACGACGGTCAGGGGGCGTCCGCCAATCACCTTTGTCGGCCACAGGTGCCCGTCGGGATTATTGGGGTGGACGTAGATATGGGTGGTATTCGCCGGGTCCTGTTGATCCCCCAGCTTGTGATGTGCGCGAAAGGCCGCAGCATGTTCGTTATATGTAGGGCTGGGGATATAGGCCCCTGGCGCCGTGGCCAGTGCTGGCATCCGGGCTATCAGAGCGGATGCGCCTGGGGCGGCGATGATCTCGGCCTGATCGGGGACGTTCCAGAATTTGCGTGCAGCAGTCAGCAGACGTTCCATGGCCCCGGCATCAGGAAGGGCGGCCCAAGCGTTTAGCGGGATCTCTCCCAAAGGATAGGGTACCGGGTTAATCCCGGTGGACAGATCGACCCATGCGTCGCGTGTGCCACCATATTGGGCTGCTGCGGCGTCGATACCACCGCCATGGTCTCTTGGGATGCTGCTCACCTATGCGCCCTCTGCGTTCCGAATAGGGGCTCAATGCCCGGTTTTGCGCCCCAAGCACAAGAGGACAATCCGCCCCGCAGCAGCCTTGGGCCTAGTCAGATGGCAGGTGATCCCGGCCATGCGGCGCGGACGGGTCGATCACGGGATTGACCGGGATAATCCGGTGCGGGTTAATCCCGTCGTGGCTGTAATGGTAGTGCCTGACGATATGATCGAAATGAGTGGTCTCGGCGACGCCGGGCCATTGATACAGTTCTCGCGCATAGGCCCAAAGGTTCGGATAATCGACGAGCCGTTTGCGGTTGCATTTGAAATGCAGGTGATAGACCGGATCGAACCGGATCAGCGTGGGGAACAGGCGCCAATCGGCCTCGGTGATTTTTGAGCCCAACAGATAGCGGTGGTTGGACAGGTGGTTCTCCAGCCATTCCAGACTGTCAAATACCGCGGCCACAGCGTCATCATATGCGCCCTGCGTCGTGGCAAAACCCGCCTTGTACACGCCATTGTTGATGGTGTCATAGATGCGTGCGTTGATCGTTTCGATCTCGGTGCGCATGTCTTCGGGCCAGAAATCCTGCGTATCGCCCGTCAGCCCGTCGAAGGCCGAGTTGAACATGCGGATGATCTCGGCGCTTTCGTTTGAAACGATGGTTTGCGTGTGCGTGTCCCACAGGACCGGAACAGTGACGCGCCCGGACACGTCCGGCAGGGCCTTTACATAGAGGTCCCTTAGGAATGGCAGGCCATACAGCACGTCCCCCGTAGTCCCCGGAAAATCCGTCGCAAAGGTCCAACCATCCTCCAGCATATCCGGGTGCACAACCGAGACACCGATGTGCTGGGTCAGGCCTTTTAGGGCGCGAAAGATCAGCGTTCGATGGGCCCATGGGCAGGCATAGGAGACATATAGATGATAGCGCCCCGAGGCCGCAGCAAAGCCTGCGTCCCCGCTGCGACCGGGCCGCCCATCAGGCGTAATCCAGCGCCGAAACCCTGACGTGGTGCGCACAAAGCGCCCCTCGGAATTCGCAAAGCCGTTTTGATTGGAATGCCACGTGCCTTCGACCAGATGTCCCATGTGTCGTCTCCTCTGATGGACACATTACGGGCGGCGGTTCGGTTGGGAAACGTCTACCCAAGCGCAGCTCACCTGCATTTCTGCACATGCGAGCGATTCTGGCTGATTTGACCGAACCTGGTGCAGCTTTGTCGAAATTTCACGGGGGTCGCCCTTGCAGTCATGGCGTTGCAACATGCTGCGGTGCGTCAAATTCGTTAACTTGACCGAAACCATCTTTGCGCCATGCTTTAGGCTTCTGACAGGAGCACACACATGTCGACATATATTTCCAAAGAGGTGCAGGCGGGCCTCGATGCTGCGCGAACTGCGGGGCAGAAACGCTCTGGCCGGATGATGGTCGAGGCAAATGGCCAGTCTTTTCGCGTGCTGCGGTTTTGGGGGAGCGGATTCGCGCTGGAGGCTGAAAACGCGCCCAAACTGCGTGGTTTCGTTGACCTGTATGATCGCGGGTTTCACGTGTATCAGTGTTTGATCGTCGCCTCCGCCGAAGAGAGCGGGGAAATGGTCTATGAGTTCAAACGGCTGACGGCCACACATAGCAGCGCGCCGGTCGATTTCGCCATCGAAGACCGTGAAGCCGTTGCTTTGCTTGAGAGCGTGGCGCGCCCCTAAAAGGGCGCGAAACCGTTACTGCAAGTCAGCGAATGCGGTTTGCATCCGTTCGACGGCCTGTTGAACCAGGGCGCGCGGTGTGGCGATGTTGAAGCGCAAGAATTCCTCGCCGCCGGATCCGAACGTGGGACCATGGTTCACCGCGATCTTTGCTTCTTGCTGAACCCGGTTGGTAAATTCCTCGCGGTTCATGCCGGTGCCTGAAAAATCCACCCAAGCCAGATACGTGGCCTCCAGCGGCATGGATTTCAGACCGGGAATGGTATTGATCGCGTCGTCGAACAGTTTGCGATTGCCATCCAGATAGGAGACCAGCTTGTCCACCCAGGCGGCGCCTTCGGGGGAGTAGGCAGCCTCGGCCATATGCAGGCCGAATGCATTCGGCGATAGCCCAAGGCCCATCATCCGGCTGGCGAATTTCTGGCGCATGGCGGGGTCAGAAATGATCACGTTGCCCGCATGGCTGCCTGCGATATTGAAGGTCTTGGTCGTGGCCGTCATCATGATCAACCGATCTTCGATTCCATCAATCAGCGACATAGCGGTGTGTGTGGTGCCGGGGAAAACCAGATCGTGGTGGATCTCGTCCGACACGAGGATCAGGTCGTGGCGTTTGGCAAAAGCGGCGACGCCTTCTAGTTCCTCGCGGGTCCAGACGCGCCCACCGGGATTATGGGGCGAACACAGGATGACCATCTTCTCGGACCCATCAAGCTGAGCGTCCCAGGCTTCGAAATCCATCTCGTATCGACCATTGCCATTGGTCAATTCGCATTCGACGACACGGCGACCATTGGCGCGGATGACTTTCGCAAAGGCATGATAGACCGGGGTCATAAGGATCACGCCATCCCCCGGCTGAGTGAAGGTTTCGACACACATCGCAGTGCCGTTGACCAGCCCGTGGGTGGTAAAGATCGCCTCGGGGTCGACGGTCCAGCCATGTCGGTTTTGCATCCACCAGCAAATCGCAGCGCGGTAAGACCTGTCGTCACCGTAGTAGCCGTAGATGCCGTGTTCATGCAGCTTGGCCACCGCATCCTGGATGCATTGCGGGGCGCGGAAATCCATATCAGCGACCCACATCGCAATCCCGTCTTGCTGAGGCACGTCATAGAGTTTCTCCATCATGTCCCATTTTACGGAATGGCTGCCGAAACGGTTGATGATCTCGTCGAAACTCATGTGGTGACTCCTTTGTGGATTTCGTCGCAGCCTAGTCAGATAAGTTCAGAATGGACAAGTGCCTGAATGCGCGGCCCGAAGATTCTGATTTATCAATAAATGGCAGTGGTAGATTCTGATTTGGGTGTGAAATGTGGGAGAAATACCATATTTTTGCGCTTTTCGTGGGGGCGCCGGTGTGGCTTTGGTCTGGGCTGCACTCCGCCGCGAGTTTTTGGCCCATTGCGCGAAGTATGACCATATCCTAAATGCCGGTCTATGAAACGTCCGATCCTGATCCACCCCGATCCCCGCTTGAAAAAAGTCTGCGCTCCGGTTGCGGACCTGTCCGATGAATTGCGCGTTCTTGCCGATGACATGCTGGAGACAATGTATGATGCCCCCGGCATTGGCCTGGCTGCGCCTCAGATCGGTGTTCTGGACCGCCTGATCGTGTTGGATTGCGTCAAGGAAGAAGGCGAAACTCCGCGGCCGCTGGTTATGTTTAATCCCGAAGTCATCGAAACCTCGGACGACACCAGCGTCTACGAAGAGGGCTGCCTGTCCATCCCCGAGCAATACGCCGAGGTGACGCGCCCCGCCGAAGTGACAGTCAAATGGATCGACCGCGACGGAAATGAACAGCAAGAGACCTTTGCAGACCTGTGGGCGACCTGCGTTCAGCACGAGATCGACCACCTGAACGGCAAGCTGTTCATTGATTACCTGAAGCCTCTTAAACGGCAGATGATTACCCGCAAGATGCAGAAACTAAAGCGCGAGCGTAGCCGGTCCTGATGGCCGCGCGTCGCCACACCATAAGGGGCTGGCATGACCGCTCGTAAGTGTATTCCCTGGCCGGACAAGCGACTGCGTACACCGGCCGATCTAGTGACTGAAATCACCCAAGAGATCCGCGATATCTGGACGGATATGATCGACACCATGGAGGCAATGCCCGGTGTCGGCCTTGCTGCTGTGCAGATTGGTGAAATGAAACGTTTGGCGGTTGTCGATGCCTCGGATACGCGGGGGCAGGCGATCAAGATGGCCAACCCCAAGGTCCTGCACGCCAGCATCCAGCTGCGCCCCCACGACGAGGCCAGCCCGAACCTGCCAGGTGTTCATGCCAAGGTCGAACGCCCGCGCGCTGTGACCGTCCAGTTTCTGAATGAAAATGGCGAGCTGGAGGAAAAGGATTTCGTCGGATTGTGGGCGACCAGCGTCCAGCATCAGATCGACCATTTGAATGGCAAAATGTATTTCGATCATCTGTCCAAGATGAAACGGGATATGCTTGTCCGAAAGTCACGCAAGCTGCGCTAGGATTGGCGCAGACTGGCAGACGCATGAGGGGACAGAATATGCGGATCGTTTTCATGGGAACGCCAGAGTTCTCGGTGCCGGTGCTTGAGGCGCTGGTGGCAGCGGGGCACGATATCGCGGCCGTGTATTGCCAGCCTCCGCGCCCGGCGGGGCGTGGCAAGAAGGATCGGCCAACGCCGGTCCATGCGCGCGCCCAAGAGCTGGGGCTGGATGTCCGCCATCCTGTGTCGCTGAAAACAGCCGAGATGCAGACGGAGTTTGCTGCGTTAGGCGCAGACGTGGCCGTGGTGGTGGCGTATGGGCTGATCCTGCCGCAAGCGGTGCTGGATACGCCCGCACGAGGCTGCCTGAATATTCATGCCAGCCTGCTGCCGCGCTGGCGCGGGGCAGCGCCGATCCACCGGGCGATCATGGCCGGGGACGCGGAAACCGGCGTGTGCATCATGCAGATGGAGGCTGGGCTGGATACGGGGCCAGTCTTGTTGCGGGACGTCACTGCGATCGGCCCCGAGGAAACGACCGCCCAGCTGCATGATCGCCTGTCCGGCATGGGCGCGGTGTTGATTGCTCAGGCCTTGGAGCGGTTGGACGACCTGAAGGCAGAGGCTCAGCCAGAGGACGGCGTGACCTATGCCCACAAGATCGACAAGGCCGAGGCCGCTGTGGACTGGACTGCTCCGGCAGAAGAAATCGACCGCAAGATTAGAGGCCTGTCGCCCTTTCCTGGCGCCTGGATCGAGGTTGATGGTGTGCGGCTGAAGCTACTTGGCTCGCGTTTGGCCGACGGCGCTGGGCAACCGGGTGAGGTGCTGGATGACACGCTGACAGTGGCCTGCGGGACAGGGGCGGTACAGCTTTTGCGCTTGCAACGGGCCGGGAAGGGCGCGCAGGATACGCAGGAATTCCTGCGTGGGATGCCCGTGTCAAAGGGTGCCCGCCTGTAACCGGAGAAAACAATGTTCCCGACACTGATTGGCACAGTCGTGATCGCAGGTATCGTGGGCTATATGTCTGAAAAGACCGGGTTCACACGGAACGGATATTTGCCCTCGATTATTATCTGCATCGGTGGCGCATTTCTGTTTTACTTTGTGCGGATCATGTTTGGGATAAAGTTCAGCAGCGCTGGGGGCGACGCGATTTTGTCCTCAATCGGTGCGTTGATCATCGTGCCCACGCATTTTCGGAAATAGGAGGCTGACATGGGTGTTATTTGGTTAGTGATTATCGGAGCGGCCGCCGGTTTCCTGGCGACGCGTATGATGAAGCTGGAAACGGATATTATCACAACCGTCGTTATCGGGATGGCCGGTGCTTTGGTTGGTGGGCTTGTGTTGCGGTTCTTGCTGGGCGTGATGGGTATGGCTGCGGGATTGGTGGGGGCTGTGCTTGGGTCGTTGCTGCTTATTTGGCTGTGGCAGACATATGTGAAGAAGTGACCGGCAAGGTCGCGCAGTGAGTATTTTTGGCAAGATGAAAGCGCGGGCGCTATTGTTTTGGTGGGCGGCTTTTGTAGACGGGTAGGCGCCATCCGAAGGCAAGCGACCCCGCGCGGAGCGCCCAGGTGCAGAGCGCGCAGGTCGCGAGGCTAAGTGTGGGGCTATGGCCGAAATATTGCACCACGAGCGCTGCGGCCGATCCTGCGAAGGCGGCTGTGACGTAGAGTTCCCCTTGTTTCAGTATCAGGGGGACCTCGTTGCAGACGACGTCGCGCATCAGGCCGCCGAAGCTGCCCGTAATGATGCCCATGATCAGCACGATGGGCGCTGGCTGTGCTTGGCTGAGCGCAAGGCCGACCCCGGCTGGAACGGCCACGGCCAGCGCAAGGCTGTCAAGCCACAGCAGGGTTCGGTAGCGCGATTCCAGCAGGTGGGCGGTGAAGAATACCAACAGAGCCGCGCCAGCAGCCACGCCGATATAGGCAGGCTGGGCGATCCAGAAAATTGGGTTTCGGTCCAGCAGCAGGTCGCGCAGGGTGCCGCCACCGACGGCGGTTAGGCAGGCGATGAACGCGAAGCCGACCAGATCCAGCTGAGCGCGCGAGGCGACGAGCGCCCCGGTCAGTGCGAAAACGGCGACCGAGGCGAAATCCAGCAACCCCAGCGGGGTCACGACCGCGCCTTTGTGGGTTTGAACGGCGCCATGCCCGCGCGGGCGAGTTCATCGGCGCGTTCGTTTTCAGGATGGCCTGCATGACCTTTGACCCATTCCCATGTGACACTGTGACGGGCCTGGGCCTCGTCCAGACGCTGCCAGAGCTCGACGTTTTTTACGGGTTTTTTGGCGGCGGTTTTCCAACCGTTTCGTTTCCAGCCATGAATCCAGCCTGTGACGCCATTCTTGACGTAGGCGCTGTCGGTGACGATTGTGATGGACGAGGATTTCGCAAGTGCTTCCAGCGCGTTGATCGCAGCCAGGAGCTCCATCCGGTTGTTGGTGGTGTCGGGTTCGCCACCGTATAGGGTGCGTTCTTTGACGATTGCGTCCCCTTCCATTGCGCGCAGCAGAACACCCCAGCCGCCAGGGCCGGGATTACCGGAGCAAGCTCCGTCGGTATATGCAAAGAGATCAGGCATGGGAGGCTACGGATATCCAATCGGACAAGGACCCGTCCAGACCTTTGTCGCGGCCGGGTGTGATTTTCTGAACGGTGAAGCCAGCCGTTTCCAGCAGGGCGGTCAATGCTTCGGGTGAGTAGTAGGTGTAGAAGCGGCCCAAACGGTCGCGGTGTTCACCTTCGCCGGTTTTAACGGCCAGGTGAAAGGCCCCATGAGGGCGCAGTGCCGTGTGGATTGCGGCCAAGTGGTGTGGCATGGCGGCGCGCGGGGCGTGCAGCAGGCTGAAATTGGCCCAGATACCGTCGTACAGATTGCGGGCGGTCAGATCGTCAAATGTCGCCTGCTGGGCAGAGACACCCGGATGCTGGGCCGCGCGGGTGACCATTTCTGCCGAGGCGTCTGTGGCGTCAACACTCAGCCCTGTTTGTGCCATCAGATTGGCAAAGGTTCCGGGGCCGCAGCCAAGATCCAGTACACGCCCACCTTTGGGGACGGCATCAATGAAGGCTTGCAGAAATGGGTCAGGTTTGTCCGTGAAGGTGACGCGGGCATATTCGTCTGCGTGGGTGTCGTAGGTGCGGATTGTCTTGGAATCGGTGCTCATGCGCGTTCCAGCGCCAGACGGCCCGCCAACAGGGTGAAGATCGCGGCAAACGAACGGTTGAGCCAGCGCATGGTGCGTTCGCTGGAAAGGATCAGACGTCGGGCTGATGCTGCAAAGACACCGTACAGCGCGAAAATCACGAATGTCATGACCATGAAAACCATGCCAAGCGTCAGCATTTCGGATGTGGCTGCTTCGGGGGTGCCAGACAGGAATGGCGGCAGCAACGCGAGAAAGAAGATTGAGAGCTTCGGGTTCAGGACGTTGATCAAGATGCCGCGCCGGGCGATGGTCAGTGCGGATTGACGGGCGCTCTGACCCGAGACAGATAGCGCCCCACCAGAACGCATTGCCTGCCATGCCAGCCACAACAGGTATGCAACACCCGCGAATTTCACGGTTTGGAACAATAGTGCAGAGGTGTGTAGCACCGCAGCCAGCCCCAGGATCGCAGCAGCCATCGCGGGAATGATACCAAAGGTGCAGCCCAAGGCCGCGATAATGGCGGCGCGTGGCCCCTGACCCAAGCCCATTGCCAGAGTGTAGACCACTCCGGTTCCGGGCGCGATGACAACGACCAGAGCGGTCAGCAGAAATTGTAAAGAGATCATATCAGGCCTCAGACGGTTTCGCGCAGCACGCGGGGGACTTTGAACTCTACGTTCTCTTTTGCGGTTTCGATTTCTTCGATTGTGACGTCGTGCCGGTCGCGTAGGGCGTTGATGACCTCGTCCACCAGCAGCTCTGGTGCCGAGGCCCCGGCCGTGATCCCGATGGACCGGATACCGTCCAGCGCACGCCAATCAATGTCCGAGGCCCGCTGTACCAATTGCGCATACTCACAGCCGTTGCGCGAGGCGACCTCGACCAGCCGACGGGAATTGGACGAGTTCGGCGCGCCGACCACTAGCATCGCGTCGATCCTGCCGGACATCGCCTTGACGGCCTCTTGGCGATTGGTGGTGGCATAGCAGATGTCTTCTTTGTGGGGGCCCTGGATGGCGGGGAACCGTGCCTGAAGTGCAGCCACGATGTCTTTGGTGTCGTCGACCGACAGCGTCGTCTGAGTCACAAAGGCCAGCTGATTGGGGTCGCGGACCTGCACGGTGGCGACATCCTCGACCGTTTCGACCAGCAGGACCTCGCCATCAGGGAGCTGACCCATGGTGCCAATGGTTTCGGGGTGGCCGGTGTGTCCGATCATGATGATTTGCAGTCCGTTCTCGGAATGGCGCTCGGCCTCGATATGGACCTTGGACACCAGCGGGCAGGTGGCATCGACATAGATCATTTGACGCTTGGCCGCCTCGGCGGGGACGGATTTCGGCACGCCGTGGGCCGAGAAGATCACGGGCCGATCATCGGGGCAATCCTCCAGCTCTTCGACAAAGACAGCCCCCAGGTCGCGTAGCCCATCGACAACGTATTTGTTGTGAACGATTTCGTGCCGCACATAGACTGGCGCGCCCCACTTCTGAATCGCCATTTCGACGATCTTGATGGCGCGGTCTACGCCTGCACAAAACCCGCGGGGTGCGGCAAGGTAAACGGTTAGCGGTGGTTTCGTCATGCGGGGTCTCCTGTTGTTCACAGAGGTACGCGCTTGGCGCTGCGTGGTCCAGTGCCTTGCGGTCACGCAAGGGTGACTTGTTGGCGGATGGATGGTGTGGTGTCATTTGCTGCGAACAGAGCACAGGGAGGGCGCGCAATGCATCCGAGACAATTGGCAGGGCTGGCGATTGGGTTGCTTGGGGCGCAGGCCGCCTGGGCCGAGGGATTTGTTCCCTATGACAACCCCAAAGCAATCGAGATCGGTCAGGACCTCTATGCCGACAATTGCGCCAGTTGCCATGGGGTGGCACTTGAAGGAGAGCCGAACTGGCGCAGCCGGGACGAAGATGGCTACCTTCCTGCTCCGCCGCATGATGAAACGGGGCATACTTGGCACCACCCGGATCGCCAATTATTTCTGACCACTAAGTATGGGACCGAAGCGATGGTCGGACAGGGGTACAAATCCCGGATGCTTGGGTTTCAGGAGGTGCTAAGCGATCAGGAAATCGCCGTGGTGCTGGCCTATATCAAAAGCACGTGGCCAAAACGGGTGATTGATACTCATAACCGTATCAACGCGGGGTCCGATCAGTAGGCCGACAATCCGAATAGCAAAAGGCCGGGGCATTGCGGCCCCGGCCTTTTGGATTAGCTAGGCGTATAGACGCCTTCACGTTCGATTGGCACCTCACGCGGAGGTCGGCCAATCACGTCTTTCAGCTCGTCCAGCTCGATGAAGTTATCCGCCTGGCGGCGCAGCTCGTCAGCGATCATCGGAGGTTGGCTGCGGATCGTCGAGACCACAGACACACGCACACCCTGACGCTGAAGGCTTTCGACTAGAGGGCGGAAATCTCCGTCGCCGGAAAACAGCACGATATGATCGACGCGCGGGGCCAGTTCCATGGCGTCTACGGTCAGTTCGATATCCATGTTGCCTTTGACTTTGCGGCGGCCCTGGCTGTCGGTATATTCCTTGGCGGGTTTGGTCACCATGGTGAAGCCGTTGTAGTGTAGCCAATCCACCAATGGGCGGATGGGCGAATATTCATCATTTTCCAGCAGGGCAGTGTAATAAAAGGCCCGCAGGAGTTTGCCCCGGCGCATAAATTCTTGACGTAGAAGCTTGTAGTCGATGTCAAACCCAAGGGCTTTGGCAGCGGCATATAAATTCGAGCCGTCGATGAACAGCGCCAGCCGTTCGTCTTTGTAGAACATTAAAATTCCCTTCCAATGTATTACCGTGCCAATTCGTCCGTGAGTGAGTGTAAATAAGAACAGCGCGGATCTGAGAAGAATTAGGTCTATCGGAAACAGTGCGCAAGTGGGTTAGCACGCTCGAAAGGATAGGGTTGCCATGAAAATTGATCAAGAGATCGTGCTGGCGCTTGGATCGAATCAGACCTTCGAAAACGTTGCGCCAGCCGAACTTCTGGGCATGGCGCTGGAAAGTTTGGCGTTAAAAGGAGTTATTGTCCTGCGACAAAGCCGATTTTTCCACACGCCATGCTTCCCGGTGGGGGCAGGGCCTGACTATGTGAATGCGGTGGTTGTGGTGCAGACAGATTTGGCGCCCACCGATCTGCTGACGGTCCTGCATCAGGTCGAGGCCGGGCTGGGCCGAGAGCGAAACAGGCGCTGGGCAGCGCGGACGGTGGATATTGACCTGGTCGCCTATGGTCAAAGGGTTTTGCCCGATGTCGCGGGCTTTGAACTCTGGCATAACTTACCCCCAGAACGACAACAGCAGGACGCCCCCAAAGAGCTGATCTTACCGCATCCACGTATGCACGAGCGGGCGTTCGTCTTGGTACCGATGATGGATGTGGCACCGGACTGGCATCATCCGGTTTTGGGGCAGAGCGTTCGGCAATTCTGTGCCGCTCTGAGCGAGGACGCAATAAAAGAGGTTCGGCCGGTTTGAATATTGGGTTGTCAATCCCTATTTTTCCACATAGAAACCGCCTTTCAGATACCCTACCCCTATGACTGGAGTGCCCCAATGGCCCGCGTTACCGTTGAAGACTGCGTAGACAAGGTCCCGAACCGGTTCGAACTGGTGATGCTTGCCGCCCATCGTGCGCGCGAAGTGTCGGCCGGCGCTCCGATCACTGTAGATCGTGACAACGACAAAAACCCGGTTGTCGCCCTGCGTGAAATCGCAGAGGAAACCCAATCGGCCGACGAGCTGCGCGAACGTCTGATTGAGAACAACCAGACACAGATCGAAGTCGATATGCCCGAGGACGACAACATGGCCCTGTTGATGGGCGGTGGCGAACCTGCGGACAAACCCGCCGAGGACGATATGTCCGAAGAAATGCTGCTGCGCCAGTTGATGGAAGCACAGGGTCAGGGCTGAGGCAGCGCCTCTATCACGGGAAGCGGGAAATATGATCGCGGTTGATGATCTGATCGCACTGGTCCGCAACTATAACCCAAAAACGAATGAACAGCTGATCCGGGCGGCCTATGACTATGGCCGCCTGATGCATGAAGGGCAGTTCCGCCACTCTGGCGAGCCCTACTTCAGCCACCCCGTTGCCGTCGCCGCGATTCTGACGGAACAGCGGCTAGACGATGCGACCATCATCACCGCCCTACTGCACGACACCATTGAAGACACCAAAGCCTCTTATTCCGAGGTGGATAAGCGGTTTGGCAAGGACGTCGCTGAACTGGTCGATGGTGTGACCAAGCTGACCAACCTCCAGCTTTCCAGTTCAGAAACCAAGCAGGCCGAGAACTTTCGCAAACTGTTCATGGCCATGTCCAAGGACCTGCGGGTGATCCTGGTCAAGCTGGCCGATCGTCTGCACAACATGCGCACGATCAAGGCCATGCGCCCGGATAAGCAGGTCCAAAAAGCCCGCGAAACCATGGACATCTTCGCTCCGCTGGCCGGCCGGATGGGTATGCAGTGGATGCGCGAAGAACTGGAGGATCTGGCCTTTAAGGTGCTGAATCCCGAGGGGCGCGCCAGCATCATGCGCCGCTTTGTGATGCTGCAAAAGGAAACCGGTGATGTGATCCATCGGATTACCGGCGATATGCGGCACGAGCTGGAAGAAGCCGGGATCGAGGCTCAGGTCTTTGGCCGCGCCAAGAAGCCTTATTCGATCTGGCGTAAGATGGAAGAAAAAGGCATGGGATTTTCCCGCCTGTCCGACATCTATGGATTTCGGGTGATTACCGACTCGGAAATGGACGCCTATCGGGCGCTGGGGGTGATCCACCAACGTTGGCGCGCCGTTCCGGGCCGATTCAAGGATTACATCAGCCAGCCCAAATCGAATGGCTATCGCTCGATTCATACTTCGGTGTCTGGGCGCGACGGCAAACGGGTCGAGGTGCAAATTCGCACCCGTCAAATGCATGACGTGGCCGAAACCGGTGTGGCGGCGCACTGGTCTTATCGTGATGGTGTCCGCAGCCAGAACCCCTTTGCCGTAGATCCGGCAAAGTGGATCGCCAACCTGACCGAGCAGATGGGCGGAGAAGAAGACCATGACGAGTTCATGGAAGCGGTAAAGCTGGAGATGTACTCGGACAAGGTGTTCTGCTTTACCCCCAAAGGTGAAGTGGTCAAATTGCCCAAGGGCGCGACGCCGATTGATTTTGCCTATGCGATCCACACCCGGATCGGCAATGCCTGCGTTGGCGCCAAGGTAGACGGGATGCGCGTGCCTTTGTGGACACGTGTGAAAAACGGCCAGTCGGTTGAAATCATCACGGCTGAGGGCCAGACCCCTCAGGGAACCTGGTTGGAGATTGCAACCACTGGCAAGGCGAAGTCCGCCATCCGCAGAGCATTGCGCGCAGTAGACCGGGAACGCTTTATCAAGCTGGGCCGGGAACTGGCGCGTTCGGCATTTGAACATGTCGGGAAGAAATCGACAGACAAGGCACTGGATACCGCTGCTCGGCATTTGCGAATCGAAGGGCGGGATGAATTGCTGGCGCGCCTCGGCAGCGCCGAGCTGACCGCCCGCGAAGTCATCCATGCGGTTTACCCCGAGCTTAGCTCGCGGGAGGGGGAAGAGGTCGAACCGCATCGGGCGGTTGTCGGTCTGTCATCAGATCAACGCTTTGATCTGGCAAAGTGCTGCCAGCCACTGCCAGGAGAGCGTATCGTGGGCATCACCTATCGCGGCAAAGGCGTGGTCGTCCATGCCATCGACTGCGAAGCGCTGACCGCATACGAAGACCAGCCCGAGCGTTGGATGGACCTGCACTGGCATGCGGGCAAGCATCCGGCCGTGCACACGGCAACGCTGGAGCTGACCATCGGCAATGATGCGGGCGTCATGGGACGGATTTGCACATTGATCGGAGAGCAGAAGGCCAATATCTCGGACTTACATTTTGTTGATCGCAAACCGGATTTCTTTCGACTGTTGATTGATGTCGAATTGCGGGACGCCGAACATTTGCATTCTGTTGTTTCAGCTCTGGAGGCGGAAAGCGATGTTGCCGCTGTTCAGCGCCATCGGGATCCATCGCGGCTGAGTTCGCAAGCAGGTTAAAAGGAAGGGACGCCCCTTTGGTTTTCAAGCGCCGGGACAGAAGACCGATCTGGAAGATCCTGTTCGAATTTTTCTGGCCCCGTGGTGGTTGGGGACGCGCAGCGATGTACGTGAAGCACAGGCTGCACCGTCTTCCTGATTCGCCAGAAAAGATCGCGCGCGGTATTTTTGCCGGGGTTTTCACGACCTTTACCCCCTTTTTCGGCATGCACTTCGTTGTGGCCGGAACTTTGGCGCTTATCATGCGGGGCAATATTCTGGCGGCCCTTTTGGGGACGTTCTTTGGGAACCCGCTGACCTATGTGCCGATTGGTGTGATCAGCATGAAAACCGGCTATTTCTTGCTGGGACGTGGGCCAGAAGACGATCACGAGGTTCATCGGTCTTTGGCTGGGAAATTTCTGGCCGCAGGGGATAACCTTAAGGATAATCTATTCGCGGTTTTCACCGGCCAAGACGTCGAATGGCACGAGCTGCACGCCTTTTATGACGAGGTGTTTTTTCCGTACATGATTGGCGGGATTATTCCCGGTATCGTCGCTGGCATTGTGGCATATTACGTCAGCGTTCCGCTGATCCGTGCCTATCAGCATCGCCGCAAAGGCGCGCTGAAAGCGAAACTTGCCGCGTTGAAGAAAAAAGCTCAACGACAGGCTGACGACGCGCCAAAGGCAGACTAGGGTCGGCGCCACGGGGTAGAAGAACGACTCAGAACGAAGGAGACGGCGATGGAGCCTTTGGGACAATTGCGCCTTGGTGTGAACATCGACCATGTGGCCACGGTGCGGAATGCGCGGGGTGGGGCCTACCCCGATCCGCTGCGTGCGGCAAAGCTGGCCGAAGAGGCCGGAGCAGACGGAATCACCGCGCACCTGCGCGAGGACCGTCGGCACATCTCGGATGCGGATATTGATGGGCTGATGGATGTCCTGACGGTGCCGCTGAATTTCGAAATGGCGGCAACCGAAGAAATGCAGAAAATTGCGCTGCGCCACCGGCCGCATGCTGTGTGCCTGGTGCCCGAAAAACGCGAAGAACGCACCACCGAGGGCGGCCTGGAGGTCGCGCGCGAGGAAAACCGCCTGGCGCATTTCATCGCCCCGCTGCGCGAGGTTGGCTGTCGCGTTTCGATTTTCATCGCCGCCGACCAAAAGCAGATCGAGGCCGCCGCGCGTATCGGCGCTCAGGTGATTGAACTGCACACGGGGGCCTATTGCGACGCTCATGCCGAGGGACGGTTCGAGGATCGCGATGCCGAGCTGGTCGCCCTGCGCGACATGTCGGCCTTTGCTCATTCGCTGGGGTTAGAGGTCCACGCAGGCCACGGCCTGACCTATGACACCGTGGCCCCGATTGCCGCCTTCCCCGAAGTGATGGAGCTGAACATCGGCCACTTTATTATCGGCGAGGCGATCTTCCGTGGCCTGACCCCGGCCATTCAAGAAATGCGTCGTCTAATGGATGGCGCGCGCGCATGACGTGGTGCCAAACAGGAGAGATATTATGAACATCCGCCGCTATACCCTTGTGTTTGTGGGAGTCAGCGTTGGGCTTTGGGTTCTGTCACTTCTGGTGATGCAGATTTTCAAGTTCGACATTGCCAATGGCGGGATGATGATCCTGCCCCCGATGGTGGCTGCCATGGTCGAAGGCAACAAGTTCGCCCAACAAAACGGTCGCTTGCCAGAGAAGGGCGACATGTGGAAATTCGCGCGGATTGCTGCATTGGTTGTGTTGGCCATTTCGATGGTTTTCACTGCGGTGATGACTTTTGTTATCCCCGAATTGCGCAACCTGATGGCGCAGCGTATGGGCGGCGGCATTTTGATGGCGGCCGTGTTGGTGCAGGCGCTGGTGGCATTTCTTGTGACGCGTTTCTTTCTTGGGCTCGGCGCCAAATCGGCCCTGAACAGGCGCTAAGACATGATCCTTGGAATCGGTACGGATTTGGCAAATATCGACCGTATTGCCGGAACGCTTGATCGGTTCGGTGACAGGTTCCGCAATCGCGTTTTCACCGAGATCGAGCAGCGTAAGGCCGAGCGACGCAAAGATGTTGCGGGTACCTATGCCAAACGCTGGGCCGCGAAAGAGGCTTGCTCAAAGGCTTTGGGCACCGGGCTGCGCATGGGCATTGCCTGGAAGGACATGGCCGTCAGCAATCTGCGGACCGGCCAGCCGGTCATGGAGGTTACTGGCTGGGCGCGCGAACGGCTGGATCAGATGACACCGCCAGGCCACGAAGCGATCATTCACGTAACCTTGACCGACGATCACCCTTGGGCACAGGCCTTTGTGGTGATCGAGGCACGGCCTCTGGGTTGACAGCCCGTCAGCCACCCCGCATGTAGCCAGCAACAGAACTCAGGAGTTTTCGGGATGGCCAAGAAGGAAAAGAAGGACAGTGGGATCGTCGAGACGATCAAAACCGTTGTCTATGCTCTGCTGATCGCAGGCGTCTTCCGCACGCTGTTTTTTCAACCGTTCTGGATTCCATCCGGGTCAATGAAAGATACGCTTTTGATTGGCGACTTCCTGTTCGTCAACAAAATGGCCTATGGCTATTCCTATGCGTCCTGCCCGACGATCCGTCTGGGCGGGTTCGTGATCGACGCCAAGAATATTTGTAGCGTTATCGACGGTGACAATTCGCGTATTCTGGCCTCGGAGCCCGAGCGCGGCGACGTTATCGTGTTCCGGCATCCGGTTTCGGGAATGGACTATGTGAAGCGCTTGATCGGCCTGCCCGGTGACACGGTACAGGTTCGGAACGGCGTGCTGCATCTGAACGGCAAAGCTGTAGAGCTGAAGGATGGCGGTCAGTTCGAGGAACTGGCTGAACCACAAGGTCCGCAAGGCCTGCGCCCGCGTTGTGAAAATGGTCCGGTGGGGACTGGTGGCGCCTGCCTGAAGACCCGCCAGATCGAGGTTCTGCCCAACGGGGTAGAACATGCGATCCTGAACATCGGGGATCAGCAATCTGATCATACCCCCGTTTATACGGTGCCTGCCGGGCACTATTTCTTCATGGGGGATAACCGCGATAATTCGACCGATAGCCGTGTGCCGCAGACCGTCGGCGGTGTCGGTTTCGTGCCCTTCGAAAACCTGATTGGCCGCGCAGACCGGATCATGTTCTCGTCTGCGGGGCGTTCGCTGTTCGCAGTCTGGACATGGCGTGGCGACCGTTTTTTCAAGGGGATCGAGTGAAAATCTCGGCGGATCTGAAGGCCTTTGAGGGCCGTATTGGCTATGCGTTTCAGCGGCCCGAACTGCTGCTGCGGGCCGTAACCCATTCGTCTGTTTCGTCGCCCTCGCGGCAGGATAATCAGCGGTTGGAATTTCTGGGTGACCGGGTTTTGGGGCTGATCATGGCCGAAACCCTGCTGGCCAAGGACAAAGGCGCCTCCGAAGGACAGTTGGCCCCTCGTTTCAACGCGCTGGTGCGCAAGGAAACCTGCGCCGATGTGGCCCGACAGATCGGGCTGGGAGAGGTGCTAAAGCTGGGCCGCTCGGAAATGTTGTCAGGTGGCCGACGTAAACAGGCACTGCTGGGCGATGCGATGGAGTCGGTGATTGCTGCGGTTTATCTGGATGGTGGCATTGAACCGGCGCGCGACCTGATCGTCAAACATTGGGGCAAGCGGATCGACAAGGTCGAGGACGATGCCCGTGACGCCAAAACCAGCCTGCAGGAATGGGCACAGGCCCGTGCGCAACAGCCTCCGAAATATTCCGAAGTCGCCCGTTCTGGCCCGGATCACGCCCCAGTGTTTACCATCTCTGTGACGTTGCAATCGGGCGAAGAGGCCATGGCGACCGCTGGCTCCAAACGGCAGGCAGAACAGGCCGCTGCCAAGGATTTGCTAGACCGTTTGACATCGGAAAACGGGTGAGCCCGGCCGGCGGAAACGCCCGCGGAGCGGGTTACATGGTTTTGGCCATGGCGGCCTTTGCTGTGGAGGACGTTCTCTATAAATCTGCCAGCCAAGCCTACCCACCGGGGCAGGCGCTGATTATTTTCGGCGGTCTGGGCGGGTTGGTTTTCGTCTTGATGTCCCGTTTGCGTGGGGAACCAATCTGGCACGCGGCGGTGCTGACCAAACCGTTGCTGATCCGATCAGGATTCGAACTGGGCGGACGGCTGTTCTACGCTTTGGCGCTGGCCATGACACCACTGGCAAGCACCTCGTCTATTTTGCAAGCAACCCCGTTGGTGGTAGCGCTAGGCGCCGTGCTGTTCCTAGGCGAGACTGTCGGCTGGCGTCGGTGGATCGCGATGGGTATCGGGTTCGTCGGGGTCTTGTTGATCCTGCGCCCGACGCCTGCCAGCTTTGAGGTGACGTCGCTGTTTGCTGTGCTGGGCATGATCGGGTTTGCGGGACGCGACCTTGCCACGCGTGCCAGCCCGCCGTCGATGTCTATGCCGCAACTGGGGACGCTGGGCTTTGCGGTGCTGACCCTGGCTGGGGCCATTCTGGCTGTTGTCGGAGGGGAGCAAATTGCGCCTCCTGCGGCCTCGGTTTTGCTCAGGTTGTCCGGAGCGTCACTGTTTGGCGTTCTGGCCTATGCGGCATTGACGCACGCCATGCGCATGGGTGAAATCGGATTTGTGGCGCCTTTCCGCTATATCAGACTGGTTTTTGCGCTGATTTTGGCGGTTCTGGTGTTCGGAGAACGCCCCGATCAGTTGACGCTGACCGGCGGCGCTGTGATCGTAGGAAGCGGGCTCTACTCTTTGCTGCGTCAACGCAAAGCGGGCTAGTACACCGGACGGTTTTCGGCTAATGGCCGTGACTTGACTATGGAGAGATGCATATGACCACGCGCGCAGGCTTCGTTGCCCTGATCGGAGAGCCGAACGCCGGCAAGTCCACCCTGACCAATCGCATGGTGGGGGCGAAGGTGTCGATCGTAACACATAAGGTGCAGACGACGCGGATGCGCATTCGGGGCGTGGCCATGGAGGGCGAGTCCCAGATCGTGTTTGTGGACACTCCGGGTTTGTTCAAGCCGCGCCGCCGTCTGGACCGCGCGATGGTTGCGGCTGCTTGGGGCGGGGCTGCGGATGCGGACGTGATCGTGCTGCTGATCGAGGCCCACCGCGGCATCACCGAGGGCGTCGAACGCATCCTGGATGGTCTGGCCGAGCTGGGTGAGCACCGAACTTTTGCTCTGGCGATCAACAAGATCGACCGGGTCAAAGCCGAAGTCCTGCTGGATCTGTCTCAGAAGCTGAACGAACGGTTCTCGTTCGCGAAAACATTCATGATCTCAGCCGAACGCGGCTATGGCGTCGATGATCTGCGAGCCTGGCTGGCGGAACAGATGCCCGAGAGCCCGTGGCTGTACCCCGAAGATCAGATTGCCGATTTGCCTTTGCGGATGATCGCTGCCGAAGTCACACGCGAAAAGCTGACCCTGCGCCTGCATCAGGAATTGCCGTATCAGCTGACCGTCGAGACCGAAAAATGGGAAGAGCGCAAAGACGGATCGGCCCGGATTGATCAAATCGTTTATGTCAGTCGCGACGGCCACAAGGGGATCCTGCTGGGCAAACGGGGCGAAACGATTAAGGCCGTAAGTCAAGCCGCGCGTCTGGAATTGGAAGAGTTCCTGGGGCGCCGTATCCACCTGTTTTTGCAGGTGAAAGTCCGCGAAAACTGGCAAGAAGAGTCCGAGCGCTATTCCGAGATGGGCCTGGATTTCCGCGACGGAAATACCTGAGCCTCTGCCCGAGGTAGGAGAAATTTCCAAGTATCAGGGATGGGCTTCAGAAGCCCATCCTTCGCGCCTTAGATGGCCGAGGAATGTCCTGCTTTGGACAGATCATACGCGTCAAAGGAACGGGCGATCATACGAGTCAGCGGACGTACGGACGGAGGAATGAACAGCCCATCCGTAGTTTGTTCCAGAATGTTCGGGAACTCGGTTTTTGCAGATTCATACATGCGGTTCAGCGCGGCCTGAGGCAGCTGAAACGTTTCTTTCAGCTCTGCATCGTTGGTTCGGAAATCGCACATCAGCATCTCGATGATCCGAGAACGCAACTGGTCCTCAGCTGAGAATTTGTGCCCGCGCGATGTCGAATACTGGCCGTCGCGAATGGCGGCGGTATGGGCACCGGTGCTGGGCGCGTTCTGCGCATAGCCTTGCGGGAAACGCGATATTGAGGACGCCCCAATACCCACCAGAACCTCGGATGTGTCGTCGGTATAACCCTGGAAATTCCGGCGCAGCTTGCCGGTCTTTTGCGCAATGGTCAGCCCATCGGACTGCGAGGCGAAATGGTCGATGCCGATTTCAGCGTAATTGTCCCAAACGAACAGGCGGCGGGCGGTTTCAAACAGTTCCAGCCGCTCTTGTGGGGTCGGCAGGGCCTCGGATGGGATCATCTGCTGACGTTTGGCCATCCACGGCACATGCGCATACCCATACAGCGCGACGCGATCAGGATTCAGCGAAAGCAGTTTCTGGACGCTTTCGGTGATGCGTTCTTTGGATTGGTGCGGCAGGCCGAACAGGATGTCGGCGTTCAGGCTGTAAACCCCATGCGCGCGGATCGCCTCAATGGCGTCGCGGGTCACGTCATAGCCCTGAATGCGGCCGATTGTTTTTTGGATCTCATCGTCGAAATCCTGTACCCCGATCGAAGCGCGGTTCATTCCCGCCGCAGCAAGAGCGGTCAGGCGGCTGTCGTCGATCTCGTTTGGATCAATTTCAACTGAAAATTCGTAATTCTCGGCGAAAGGGGCGACATCCAGAACAGCTTCGGCTAGGTCGGTCATCATTCCGGCAGACAGCAATGTGGGGGTGCCCCCGCCCCAGTGCAGCCGATTTAGGCGCACACCTTCCGGCAGATCCCGCTTCAGAAGCTGCAGTTCTGCTTTTAGTGTTTGTAAATATGCGCGCACGGGGGATTCGGATTGTGTCCCTTGGGTGCGGCAGGCGCAGAACCAGCACAGGCGGCGACAAAAAGGCACATGCAAATAAAGTGATATGTCTGAGCCAGGCTTTATCTCTTTGATCCAGCTAGAAAAATCAGCTTTTTCAACGTCATTTGAGAAGTGGGGTGCCGTAGGGTAGCTCGTATAACGAGGTACCTTCGCGTCAAACAGCCCCAGTTTTGCAAGTTGCGTTTTCGTTTCCATAAGCCTAGCCTCTAGTGGAAATCAGGCGGGTCAACTTTGACCCAGATCAAGCGCGCGACGGACAAAAATGCTTCAGGATGAAACTTTGTCTCACAACCACAATTGTGAGGAATGCCCCATTCGCCATAGGGCTGTATGTGCACGTTGCGAAAGCGACGAGCTGGAGCTGCTTGAGGAAATCAAATATTATCGCAGCTTCGAGGCGGGCCAGACTGTGATCTGGTCGGGCGACAAGATGGATTTTGTTGGCTCCGTCGTATCCGGCATCGCGACCTTGACCCAAACTATGGAAGACGGCCGCACCCAGATGGTTGGTCTGCTGCTGCCCAGCGATTTCGTCGGGCGCCCTGGCCGCGAAGGCTCGGCTTATGATGTGGTCGCGACGACGGATCTGGTGATGTGTTGTTTCCGCAAGAAACCGTTCGAACAGATGATGGTTCGCACGCCTCATGTTGCGCAGCGCCTGCTGGAAATGACGTTGGACGAACTGGATGCCGCGCGCGAGTGGATGCTGGTTCTGGGGCGCAAAACCGCCCGAGAGAAAATCGCGTCCTTGTTGTCGATCATCGCCCGCCGGGACGCATCGTTGAATCTGCGTCCTGCCCAAGGGGCGTTGGTGTTCGATCTTCCCCTGACGCGCGAGGCGATGGCGGATTATCTGGGCCTAACGCTGGAAACCGTCAGCCGACAGATTTCCGCGCTGAAGCGTGATGGTGTCATCCATCTGGAAGGCAAGCGTCATGTGACGGTGCCCGATTTCACGCGTCTTATGGAAGAAGCTGGGGATGACAGCGACGGCGGAATTTTCGCCTAAGGCCCATTTAGGGGGCTGAATATCTGCCTCATCCCATAGAAATACGTGAAAGCCCCGGATCGTTTCGTATGACCCGGGGCTTTTGCGGTCCGGGGCTTGGGCCCCAGGGTTTGCTTAGTGTGCCATCAGGACAGGCAGTTGTGCTTGCTCAAGCATATAACGGGTGGCCCCGCCGAGGATCGCCTCGCGGAAGCGCGAATGCCCATATGCGCCCATCACGATCAGATCGGCCTCGGTGTCCGACGCATGGCGCAATAGAACGTCAGAAACGCGCGGGAGGGTTTTTGACAGGACGTCAATTTCCGCCCGGACGCCATGGCGCGCAAGAAATTGCGACAAAAGCCCGCCGGGATCCGATCGGTTCGGCCCATGGGTTGGCGGATCAATCACCACGACGCGGACATTTTCGGCCGCTTG
This sequence comes from Thalassovita sp., assembly GCA_029212905.1. Taxonomy (GTDB): domain Bacteria; phylum Pseudomonadota; class Alphaproteobacteria; order Rhodobacterales; family Rhodobacteraceae; genus Thalassobius. The sequence goes on along the minus strand of JARGPB010000015.1, from coordinate 32,728 downwards.
CAGGATGGGCAAGGACGCGCGTACAGACGCTAGTGCTTCGTTGCTTTCGTTCCATGCGACGGTGATATTTTTTGGCGTTGTCACCATTTCGACGCCATCCGGCAGGATGATCACGGGAATCTTGCCTTCGAACAGCGCGGTTTCCATGACCGGCTCCATCTCGGCACCGTGGTTCTGGCCGTACGGTTGGGGCAAAATTACCAGATCCGAGAATCGGGCATGGGGGGCAACGTGCCGACCGATGTCAGCCAGTTGCGAGACGCCCAGATCCGTGCTCCAGCGAATCTCAGATTTCTCGAGACGGGCTTTGACCAAAGCCTCCAATTCTTGTGCCTCTTCTTGGGCACGGGTGATGGTTTCTTGCAGCACCATTGCGTTGGCACCGGCATAGTAGAACCCCGTTTGTGTTCGGTCGACGCCCAGGCACAGCACCTCTAGGTGGGCGTCGTTTGATCGCGCCAGCGCAATGCCTTGCTCCAATACCGGAGCAACGAATTCGGTGTTTGTGAGCACCGTAAATATATTCTTGTAGGCCATGAATCTCTCCCATCCGCAATTGACCGCTTCATTCGCACCCTAGACCGTTGAATTTTGAGACACTTTGACCCGTGTCAAGAAATGCCCTGCAGAGGTTTGATACAGATCAAGGCAAGACCAAGCCGCCAATCGCATTAAACGGCCAGTCTGGAACCGCCCGCGCGGCATACGAATCGTGCGGGTTCAGAGACGAAGGGACGCAAAATGGTAAATTACATCAAGCTGATCGCGCTTGGTCTGGTCACGCTTCTGGCGTTGATCGCGGCCAATTACGGGCGTGACGTGGCTTATCAGGTAAACGCGGTGACGGTGGCATTGGCCGCTGCAGTCGCGTTCCTGTACGTGTTGCGGGGGACTGGCGAGGCCAGCAAACCTGCATCTCAAAATGAATATCTCGACGGCGTTGTGCGCGCCGGCGTGATCGCAACTGCTCTGTGGGGGGTCGTTGGCTTCTTGGCAGGGACTTTCATCGCATTCCAGTTGGCCTTTCCGGTGCTCAACTTTGATTGGGCTCTGGGCTATCTGAACTTTGGCAAACTGCGCCCGCTGCATACCTCGGCCGTGATTTTCGCATTCGGTGGCAACGCCCTGATCGCGACATCGTTCTACGTGGTTCAGCGGACGTCGGCAGCGCGCCTTTGGGGCGGAAATCTGGCTTGGTTCGTGTTCTGGGGCTACAACCTGTTCATCGTGCTGGCCGCAACCGGGTACATCCTGGGCGCAACCCAGTCGAAAGAATACGCAGAACCCGAATGGTACGTGGATATCTGGCTGACCATCGTGTGGGTGTCGTATCTGGCCGTTTTCGTAGGCACGATCGTCAAGCGCAAAGAGCGTCACATCTACGTGGCGAACTGGTTCTTCCTGTCGTTTATCCTGACGGTTGCCCTGCTGCACCTGGTCAACAACATGTCGATCCCGGTGTCGCTGTTCGGTTCCAAATCGGTTCAGGTCTTCTCGGGTGTTCAAGATGCCATGACGCAGTGGTGGTACGGCCACAACGCCGTGGGCTTCTTCTTGACTGCGGGTTTCCTGGGCATGATGTATTACTTCGTGCCGAAGCAGGCCGAGCGTCCGGTTTATTCCTATAAACTGTCGATCATCCACTTCTGGGCACTGATCTTCATCTATATCTGGGCTGGTCCGCACCACCTGCACTATACCGCGCTGCCTGACTGGGCTTCGACGCTGGGTATGGTCTTCTCGATCGTGCTGTGGATGCCGTCCTGGGGTGGTATGATCAACGGTCTGATGACGCTTTCGGGCGCCTGGGACAAGCTGCGTACCGATCCGATCATCCGTATGATGGTTATCTCGATCGGCTTCTATGGCATGTCCACGTTTGAGGGCCCGATGATGTCGATCCGCGCTGTGAACTCGCTGTCGCACTACACTGACTGGACCATCGGTCACGTGCACTCGGGTGCGTTGGGCTGGAACGGTATGATCACCTTTGGTGCGCTGTACTTCTTGGTTCCCAAACTGTGGAACAAGGAACGCCTGTATTCGCTGAGCCTGGTGTCCTGGCACTTCTGGTTGGCGACGATCGGTATCATCCTGTACGCGGCATCCATGTGGGTGACCGGCATCATGGAAGGCCTGATGTGGCGCGAAGTTGATGCAAATGGCTTCTTGGTGAATTCGTTCGCTGACACCGTTGCTGCGAAACTGCCAATGTATGTGGTGCGCGGTACAGGTGGGATCATGTTCCTGCTGGGTGCGATCATCATGTGCTATAACCTGTTCATGACCGTCAAACGGAGCCCGGCTGTTGAAGCTGACAACTCCGTTGTCCCGGCAGAATAAGAGGGACCTGACAAATGGCAATTCTTGATAAACACGCAATCCTCGAGAAGAACATCACGCTTCTGGCGATCTTTGCCTTCCTCGTGGTCACGATCGGCGGCATCGTGCAGATTGCACCGCTGTTCTGGCTGGAAAACACCATCGAGGATGTAGAAGGCATGCGCCCCTACACCCCGCTGGAGCTGACTGGGCGCGATGTCTACATCCGCGAAGGCTGCTATGTTTGCCACAGCCAGATGATCCGCCCGATGCGCGACGAAGTCGAGCGTTACGGCCACTACTCGCTGGCAGCGGAGTCGCAGTACGACCACCCGTTCCAGTGGGGGTCGAAACGGACAGGTCCTGACCTGGCTCGTGTCGGCGCGCGGTATTCGGACGAATGGCACATTGACCACCTGCGCGACCCGCAGTCGGTGGTGCCTGAGTCCGTTATGCCGAAATACGGCCACCTCGAAGATCGTATGATCGACGGCAAATACATTGGGGATCTGTTGTCCACGCACGCATTGATCGGTGTCCCGTACACCGAAGAGATGCTGGCAAACGCCCAGGCAGACTTTGCTGCTCAGGCCGACCCGGACAGCGACTACGATGGTCTGCTGGAACGCTATGGCGAGAAGGTGCAGATCCGCAACTTCGACGGACAGCCCGGAATTTCCGAAGCTGACGCTCTGGTCGCCTATCTTCAAATGCTGGGCACGCTGGTTGATTTCTCGACCTTCACCCCGGACGCGAGCCGGTAAGGGGAGGGGACCACAATGGAAACCTACTCGATCCTACGAGAGTTCGCGGATAGCTGGATGTTGATTGCGTTGTTCATTTTCTTCATCGGGGTGGTGATCTTCGCTTTCCGCCCCGGTTCGTCGAAAGTGTACGGCGACGTCGCTGACATTCCCTTCCGGCATGAAGACAAGCCCGCCGCGCGCGGCGGTGACGCCAAGGAGGCGTGAGAAATGGCTAAAAAACCAAACCAAAAGCAAGAGGTCGGCACGACCGGTCACGAGTGGGACGGCATTGAGGAGCTCAATACTCCGCTTCCACGCTGGTGGCTGTGGACCTTCTATGCCTGTATCGTCTGGGGTGTGATCTATTCGGTCGCATATCCCGCGTGGCCTGGTATCAGCAGCGCAACGTCCGGCTTCCTTGGCTGGTCGACGCGGGCGGATGTTCAGGCGGAAATCGATGCTAACGCGGCCAAACTGGGTCCGATCAACGAGAAGCTGGCCGCGGCCGAGCTGACCGAGATCGCCGGAAACGCCGAGCTAGCCGGTTACGCGACCTCGGCAGGCTCTGCTGTGTTCAAAACCTGGTGCGCTCAGTGCCACGGTTCGGGCGCAGCCGGTGCCAAAGGTTATCCCAACTTGCTGGACGATGACTGGCTGTGGGGTGGCTCGATCGAGGATATCCACTTCACCGTGACGCACGGCGTGCGCAACGAGGACGATCCTGAAGAGGAAGCACGTTTCTCGGAGATGCCTGCCTTTGGCCGCGATGAGCTGCTGGAGCCTGAGCAGATCGACCAGGTCGTGAACTATGTCATGTCGCTGTCGGGGACTGCCATGGACGCGTCCATGGTTGCCGAAGGCGCCGTGGTGTTCGAAGAAAACTGTGCGGCTTGCCACATGGAAGACGGTACCGGTGACCGTGCACAGGGTGCACCGAACCTGACCGACGCCATCTGGCTGTACGGTGGTGACTACGCCACCCTCAAAGAGACGGTTGCCAACTCTCGTTCCGGCGTTATGCCGAACTGGAACACCCGTCTGACCGAGGCGCAGATCCGCGCGGTTTCAACCTACGTCCACCAGCTGGGCGGCGGCGAGTAACCTCGCATAAGAATACCCATGGGCGTTCCCGCGCCCGTGGGTTCGGCACCGGCCCTTCCGTCCTGTTCGCGCGTTTCCTGGAAGGCCGGTGCCAATTAATTTAGGCACCTTTCCGAAAAATCAACCCATAGAGCTGTCCGTGCTGCGTCCGCGCGCACGGTTTTTGTCGTTTTGGTCGCTCCAGATGGCAATTCCGGCCCAGCTGAGCATATAAAACGCGCCAAAGGCCACGATGATCTCTCCGGGCAGCGGGCCGACATCAGCGCGTCTGAAGGCCTGCTCTAGGTTCTCCACCGGGGTCGGGTGGACGGCCAGCTTGCCTGCAAAGGCCAGCGACTGGATCAGCAAAATCCAAAGGTAGTTCCGCCGGATACGCCGCCCGATCGCAGTCATCATCGACACGTGATAGGTTGGGTGCAGGTAGTCCTCGGAGAGGGTCTTTTGCCAGTTTTCCTCCATGTGGAGATTGCCGTCATACAGCATGGGTGCATAGAAATGGGTTTCCATCCAGCGGGCGCGGGCGCGCCAGACGTTGAAGTAGCGATAGCGCCGGGCTTCTTGCATTAGGAAAAAGATGATCAGCACACCGACCAGGACCAACGGCAACGGTGATGCGTCAGGCGAGGCAAAAGAGATCGACAGTGCGACGCCCAATGTCACCACTGCCCAATTTGTCGTCGTGTCCAATCGAGTGCGCCAGATCGTGCTGCGATAGACCTCGCCGCGATAGAGATGCGCAATTGCCGTGACTTCGGATGATGTTAGCGATGTGCGGTGTTCTTTTGGTAGTGCGCTCAATGCCTCCCCCTCTTTTTTGTTTCTCGCTCCTCGGGTTCTCAGAGTTGCATGGTCAGGCGCGGGCGTCAAAAAAAACGGCCCCCAAATGGGGGCCGCAGGAACGTTCCGACAACGGGGTGCGTCGGAGCGGGAGTTAACTTTGACGCCGAGGCTCTGGCGCGCGCAGCCTTACGCGGTCAACGCGACTGTCGTATTGGCGCAAGCAGCGGTCGGTGGTGTCGGTCAGGGTGGCGGTGCGCATCATCTGCGCCAAAATGCTGTACATCAGAAGAGCCTTTCAGGTTTGAGGTCCCTGTCATATTGCGTTTCTGTCAGGAAAATGCGACTCAGGAAAAATCACAATATGTAAGGTAGTGTAGCATATGGAATGGCAGAGAATGCCCCCGATGACAGCGCTGCGCGCCTTCGCAGCCTATGCTGAAACAGGGTCCGTGACCCAGGCTGGACGTGCGTTGAATGTGAGTCACGCTGCAATTTCTCAACAAATTAAGTCACTTGAAGGTTTTTTGGGTGTGCCCCTTTTGGATCGGACGGGCCGTCAAATGCAGATGACCGAGCAGGGGCGGGAGCTGGCGGACGCGTGTTTTCTGGGCTTTGGCGCAATTGCCAACATGGTAGATCAGTTAACGCAGCTTGAAGACGACAGGCCCATTCAATTATCCACGACACCGTTGTTTGCTGCCAGTTGGCTGATGCCGCGTTTGGCTGATTTCCGTCAGAAACACCCCGAAATCAGCCTGATGGTTGATCCGTCCCCTGAGCTGCGCCCGTTGCAGCCGGGCGGAATTGATCTGGCGGTGCGCTACTGCGCAGGCGGGTGGCCAGGGCTGGAGGCGCATTTGCTGGTGCAATCTGCCATCGTGGTGATCGCGTCGCCCAGCCTGATCGGGCACGGGCCGATTGAGGACCCGGCCGAGTTGCTGAAATATCCTTGGCTACAGGAAATGGGGACAAACGAGGCCACCACGTGGATGCGGGAGCAGGGTGTGGCGCAAGCGCTGCCGCGGGGGCTGACCTCGTTGCCGGGCAATCTGTTGTCGGATGCCGCGCGGGACGGGCAGGGGATCGCGGTGACTGCGCGCGCGTTTTTCGAGGCTGACATTCAGGCCGGGCGACTGCGCGTGCTGTTTCAGGATCAGATCGAGAAGGGGTACTATTTGTTGTCGCGCCCCGGTGTGCGCCGCCCTGCGGTTCGGGCCTTTCACAAGTGGGCGTTGCGCCAGGCGCGAAAAGACATTCAAGGGCTATAGATGCCTGAAAAATGCAGATTTGATACAGGTCAAAGCCGGAACGTCCTAACCCTGTGAAAACGTCCCGAACCAGTAGCAATTTACCGGAGTGATTCCGTGTCGCAAAACGAACCCGAAGCCCCGCCAAGCCTTTACGCTGCCCGCGAACCTATTTTTCCGCGCCGCGTAAAGGGGGCGTTCCGCAATCTCAAGTGGCTGATCATGATTGTGGCATTGGGGATCTACTATGTAACGCCTTGGATTCGTTGGGATCGGGGCCCGGCCTTGCCGGACCAAGCGGTGTTGGTGGACCTTGGGAACCGGCGGTTCTTTTTCTTTATGATCGAGATCTGGCCGCACGAATTCTATTTCGTGGCGGGCTTGCTTGTGATGGCGGGCTTGGGGCTGTTCCTGTTTACCTCGGCTTTGGGGCGTGTGTGGTGTGGCTATGCTTGCCCGCAAACAGTGTGGACCGACCTATTTATTTTGGTCGAGCGCTGGATTGAGGGCGACAGAAATGCGCGCCTGCGACTGCACCGACAGAAAAAGATGGATTTCCGCAAGGCACGCCTGCGGATGACCAAGTGGGCCTCGTGGTTGTTGATCTCTTTGGCCACCGGGGGGGCGTGGGTTTTCTACTTCACCGATGCGCCGACACTGCTGGTGGATTTGGTGACGCTGAACGCGCACCCGATTGCCTATACCACGATCGTGGTTTTGGCCGGGATCACCTTCTTGTTTGGTGGTTTCGCGCGCGAGCAAATTTGTATCTATGCATGCCCCTGGCCCCGTATTCAGGCCGCCATGCTGGACGAGGATTCCTTGGTTGTGGGCTATCGCAGCTGGCGTGGAGAGCCGCGCGGAAAGCACCGCAAATCGGCCGAGGCTGAAAATCTGGGGGATTGCATCGACTGCATGGCCTGCGTGAATGTCTGCCCCATGGGGATTGATATCCGCGACGGGCAGCAATTGGAGTGTATCACTTGTGCCCTGTGTATCGACGCCTGTGACGAAGTCATGGACAAGATCGGCAAACCGCGTGGTCTGATCGACTATATGGCTCTGACAGACGAAGCGGCCGAGCGTGCGGGCAATGCGCCGAAATCCGTTTGGAAGCACATCTTCCGTCCGCGCACCATTATGTATACGGCCTTGTGGTCGCTGGTGGGTGTGGGTCTGGTTGTTGCCTTGTTTATGCGGACCGACATTGATCTGACCGTTGCTCCCGTACGGAACCCGACCTTTGTGACCATGTCTGACGGCACCATTCGCAACACCTATGATGTGCGTCTGCGCAACAAGCATGGCGAGGACCGCCCGTTCAAGATCTCGGTCAAGGGTGACCCGACCCTTCGTATTCAGCTCGAAGGAACGCCCTACGCATCGGTGACTGTGCCTGCGGACTCGATGAAGCTACAACGGGTGTATGTGCTGGCGCCCAAAGGTTCGGCCCCGGCAGAAAGCGAACGTGTAGAAATCCGGCTTTGGGTCGAGGATAACTCGAACGGGGACCGGGCTTCCAAAGACACCGTGTTCCACGGAAGGAAAAACTAATGGCTGAACGCCAGATCACTGGGCGGCAAGTCTTTCTTGGATTTGCTGCCGCATTCGGAGTTATCATCGCCGTGAACGTGTTCATGGCGGTGAAAGCCGTTAAGACATTTCCCGGCCTGGAAGTGGCCAACTCTTATGTGGCCAGCCAAGAGTTCAACGAACGCAAGTCGGCCCAAGAGGCTCTGGGGTGGACGATCCGGGCGGATCATGCCGACGGGATGCTGGTCCTGCAAATCAACGATACGGATGGAAATCCGGTGCGCCCCAAGGTGCTGCACGCTGTCGTTGGGCGCGCGACCTCAATCGCCGAGGATGTTGAGCCCGTCTTTGCCTTCAACGGTACAGCCCATGTCGCCCCCGTCGAACTGGGTGGCGGGAACTGGAATATCCGTATGACTGCGATCGCCGAGGATGGCACCGAATTCACCCAACGGGTCATTCTTCACATCAAGAAATAGGTTTGCAGATGACCGCCACGATGCGCCCCACTCCTTCGGCATGTCCTGCCTGCGCCGCGGCCCCCGCCGCCGAGGCCCTGGCTGAACTAGAGGCCCCCACAGAGGCAAAGATCGCGCTGTCGGTTCCGGCGGTTCATTGCGCGGTCTGCATTTCAACGGTCGAAGGCGAACTGGCCAAGGTGCCGGGCGTACATTCCGCGCGTGTGAACCTGACGCTGAAGCGCGCCCAGATCGAGGCCGAACCGGACGTCATGCCCGAGGACCTGATCCGCGTTTTGGAACACGTCGGTTATGAGGCGCATGAACTGGACGCCGGCGCCCTGTCTGCAACGCAAAATGACAAGGCCGGGCGTGATCTGCTGATGCGATTGGCCGTCGCGGGTTTTGCGTCGATGAACGTGATGTTGCTGTCCGTATCGGTCTGGGCCGGTGCTGCGGATGCCACGCGGGATATGTTCCATTGGATCTCTGCGGCGATAACTCTGCCGACGATTGCCTTTGCCGGGACACCGTTTTTTACCAGCGCTTGGGGCGCGTTGAAACACAAGCGGCTGAACATGGATGTGCCGATCGTGTTGGCCATCGTGCTGGCGCTGGTCACATCGCTGTGGGAAACGTCGCTGTCAGGGCACCATGCCTATTTTGATGCGGCGTTGACGCTGACATTTTTCCTGTTGGCGGGCCGCTATCTGGATCACCGGACTCGCGCCATCGCCCGCTCAGCGGCCGAAGAATTGGCCGCCCTCGAGGTTCCTCGGGCGATCCTGCTGCGTGACGGAGAGGAACAACAAGTCCCCATCGCCGAGGTCGCGGTTGGCGACATGATACTTGTCCGTCCCGGTGGCAGAATGCCGGTGGACGGTGAAATTATCGAAGGCATGTCCGAGATCGACCGCTCGCTTTTGACGGGTGAAACTTTGCCTGTGCTGGCCGAACCCGGAAATGGTGTTTCGGCAGGCGAGGTGAACCTGACCGGGCCGCTGATGATCCGGGCCACGGCTGTGGGCAAAGACACCTCGCTGCATCAAATGGCTGATTTGGTGGCAATCGCGGAATCCGGGCGCTCGCGTTATACGTCGTTGGCAGACAAGGCGGCGAAGCTCTATGCGCCCGGCGTGCATATCCTGTCGGCGGCCAGCTTTGTCGGGTGGTGGATCTATTCGGGCGATATGCGTACCGCTCTGAATATCGCCGCCGCTGTGCTGATCATCACATGCCCCTGCGCATTGGGGCTGGCCGTGCCTGCCGTGACTACCGCCGCCTCGGGGCGTCTGTTTCGCAAGGGGATGCTGATCAAACATGCCACGGCGCTAGAGCGTTTGGCTCTGGTTGATACGGTCGTTTTCGACAAAACCGGCACGCTTACCGCTGGTACGCCAGAGCTGACCAACTTGGCGCTTCACAACACCCGTGATCTGAGCATCGCCTTGGCCCTCGCCGACGGATCATCTCACCCCCTGTCCATGTCGCTGGCCAAAGCAGCCCGCGAAGCAGGCGTGAAACCGGCAATCGTGGAAGCCATCACCGAGGTCCCCGGCTACGGCACCGAAGGCAGCTGGAATGGCACCCGCGTCCGTCTGGGCCGCGCTGCCTGGGTCGGGGCCGAGGCTCAGTCCGAGACAGCGGCCTGGCTGTCCCTCGGCGGCGAACCCGCCCAACCTTTTACGTTCACGGACCGTCTGCGTGACGGTGCAGAAGACGCAGTCAAAGCCCTTCTGGATGGCGGTAAAGAGGTCATTCTGATCTCAGGTGACGCAACCCGTGCAGTGGAAACGCTCGCCAACCGCCTGAACATCCGCCACTGGATGGCCGAAGCCCTGCCCGCAGACAAAGCCGCACGGATTGCAGCGCTTTCCGCGCAGGGTAAACATGTTTTGATGGTCGGGGATGGCCTGAACGACACGGCCGCGCTGGCTGCGGCCGATGTGTCTATCTCGCCGGCGTCGGCGCTGGATGCCGCGCGCGTGGCCTCTGATATTGTGTTGCTGGGGGGGGATTTGACCCCGATCAACGACGCGCTGGATACGGCGCGCTCGGCGACCAAACGCATCCGCGAGAATTTCCGTATCGCAACCATCTACAACGTGATTGCTGTTCCGATTGCTGTCATCGGTCTGGCCACACCGCTGGTTGCGGCCTTGGCGATGTCGTCCAGCTCGATTACAGTCTCGCTGAACGCACTTCGCCTGAGGTAATGCCACCATGGAAGTCCTGTCCTACCTAATTCCGATCTCTTTGGTCCTGGGCGCCGTTGGGCTTCTGGCGTTCGTCTATACGGTTAGATCAGACCAGTATGACGACCCCGAAGGGAACAGTCAGCGCATCCTGTCCGGCGAATGGGATGATCACCCCAAACCCTGATTTCATCTTGCGAAAAATACTCACGCCGAAGGCGCAGAAAATTATGAATTTTCTGCTCAGGTCTCGCTGAAAGACATGTGTCAGGAGTTAGCCCGGTCCGATCATGAAACAGGTGGTCTGTCGGGCTTGCAGGCGACGGCAGGCCAGATCTGCTTTCTCCCGCGTCAAACCCATGAAATTGGCGTCAAATCCACCCTTGCGGTTCACCACTTTGCGGAGGCTCCCCTCAAGTGTGGCCATCTCGGCCAATGCGGTTTTGACCAGGACTTTCTCAGCGGCGTAATGGCTGGGATAGCGCCCAACATTGATTCCCCAGTGGCGACCACCCGAGGTGCTCAGCCGCGTTACAACCTCGCGCTGTTGGTCCTCAGAGGTCAGCGTGGTCTCGTTTTCCTGATCTTGTTTTCCAGTGCCGGCCAGGACCAGATTCGACGGGCGCATTCGCGGCGACGGCGTTTTTGCATCTGCCTGTTTTACTGGTGGCAGATCCTCCTTCGGAAGCGCGGCGACGGCGATAGGCTTCTTCCCTTCGGTCAGCGCTTCTTTGAGGGCATCGTTGATGTCATCCTTGACGGCGACCAAAACGGGGGCATTCGCGCTGCCAGGGCGTGCCTGTGGGCGTAGGCTCTTTTTGACAGCAGTGACCAGGCGAATGGTTTTTCCTGCGCCGCCTTTGGTGCTTTTGTCTGATCCAAAATAGGTGGGTTTAGAGGGCTTGCGCAAGGCGACACGGCTGGGGGCGCGGCGGAACCCAAGATCCAGCAGCTCGGCGACCTTGGCGTTGCGGGTCGCGGTTGAGCGTCCACCGAATACCGTAGCAATCACACGTTCCCGGCCACGTTCAGCCGAGGCCACAAGGTTGAAGCCCGCAGCGCGCGTGTAGCCTGTTTTGATGCCGTCTGCGCCTCGGTACTGTTGCAGGAACCGGCGGTTCGTATTGTTCACCGTGCGCATACCGGCATCGGTCGATTGACGACTGAACAGGTTATAGTACTGCGGATAGTCATACAAAACGTGCCGTCCTAGGATAGTCATGTCGCGGGCGGTGGACAGGTGACCGCTACGGGTAAGCCCGTTGGCATTCTTAAAGGTCGTGCGGGTCATGCCCATTGATTTCGCGGTGCGATTCATGCGGCGGGCAAATGCCGCTTCGGAGCCCGAGATCGCCTCGCCGATGGCAGTGGCTGCGTCATTGGCTGATTTCACGGCCGCCGCGCGGATCAGATAGCGCAGTTTGATTTTCTGTCCGGCACGCAGGCCCAGCTTGGACGGCGGTTCTGCCGCAGCATTGCGCGAAACACGCACTTTGGTGTCGAGAGAAATTTCCCCACGCTCGATCGCCTGAAACGCAATGTATAGCGTCATCATCTTGGTCAAAGAGGCCGGGTGCAGGCGGGTGTCAGCATTCGCGGAATGCAGAACCTCTCCGGTTCGGGCGTCCATCACCATCGCAGCATAAGGGGCTGCCCGTACGGATACGGGCACCACAACCAAAAGCCACATAAATGCGATCATCAACAGACCCAATGGGGCCTGCTTTATCCGCTGATCTTTCACGATCACTGCCTTCTCTGCCTCAAGCCGCTGATTTTTCAGTCGGCGTTCTTACTTATTTTCAATAACGCTAGCACAGGAAAAGATACCGATAAAGTGTTTATTTTTAACGATTTGAAGACTCGCGAAACGTGAAAAGACCACATGTTGGGGGCAAGATTTGACCGGCCTCTACAAAATGGGGTGGCCCCAAGAACATAGGCGAAACGGTGCTGACGGGGTTGTCTGTGACGCATCCCCATGTCGTCACGGCAAGCTAGCGTAGCTGTTTGTACATATAGGTGGTCGAGTCCAGCGACTTCCCGTCCGGGTCCAAACAGAAGCCGGGGATGGTGCCCGCTGCTGTGAACCCCAATGATTGATAGAGAGGCTGCGCCATGTCGCCGGTACGCGTGTCCAGGGTGAGGAGAGACTTGCTCTGTGACCGGGCGTGTGCCTCGAGTGCATTCATCAGGGCGCGTGCGACACCCTTGCGGCGCGCATCCGGGTGGACCAACACCTTTGACACCTCTGCGCGATGGGGTTGGTTGGCTGGGGTGCCCATTACCAATTGCGCGGTTCCAATCGGTCTTTCGCGCTCAAGGGCAACAAAAAGCGTGCGGTCCCCGGCGGCGATGGCCCGAGTGGTTTGGGCCCAAAACGCACGGGCCTCGTCCATTGGATGTGGGAGGATGAACCCGACGCTCGCGCCCGTGTGGACACAGGCATGGAGGATGGATGCCATTGCATCCAGATGGGTGGTCAGGTCGTTGGCGGTCCATTGGGTGATCTGCATGCCGGGCCTCATGTCAGAAAGAGCAAGTAGGTGGCGCCCGTCGAGCTTTGAAATCGGGTGCTGCCCCACAGCCGATACCTAAGGCAGTCGCCCTCGGCCAACGTATGGCTGCGGCCCTCGACGGTCACAGTCAGCTGGCCGGTCTGGAGCAATAGGTGGTGCTCGAGCCCCGGATGGGGCGGGGCGTCATAGGAGATGTCCGCGTCGGCAGGGAAATCGCACAGCAGCACCTCGCCACGCAACGGGGCGGCAGCAGGCGAGATAACGCTGCGCTGGAACCCGGTGGCAGGGTCAACCCATGTGGTGCGCTGTTCGGCAGGGATGACCGGCCGAAACTCCCGCTCGACCATCGCCAATACCTGAGACATCGACAGGTCGAAAGCCGCGCAAAGCTGGCCGAGCGCCTGCGCGGTCGGGCTGACCTCGGCATTTTCAATCCGCGAAAGGGTCGCGCGACTAAGCCCCGAACGGTCGGAGAGCTGCGCCAACGTCCACCCCCGGTCAGCGCGCAGACTGGCGAGATGAGAGGCAAGGCGTAGGTCGTTCATCCGTGTGATTCTCAAATATGAAACATATTTCCATAATTGAGATGTGGCGAGGTGCCGTCAAGCCCCCCCAGTCTCGATCTGCTGGATCAGTGCGGGCAGGCTGGCCAAATCCGGTAGGGTGATAAAACGTGTGGCGTTTTGCGGGGGATCCGCGCGCTCGATTTCCCATTCCAGGCCGTGGGGGACGTGAACACCCCAGCCACCTGCCTGCACCATGGGGACGACGTCGGATTTCATCGAGTTGCCGATCATCATGCCGCAGATCGCCCCGTCGCCATGCCGCTGGAATATGTCCTCGTAGACTGGTCGGGTCTTGCTGGATACGATTTCGACCCCGTCGAACAACTCTCCCAGGCCGGACTGCGCCAGTTTTCGTTCCTGATCCAGCAAATCACCCTTGGTGATCAGCAATACGTGATGCGTATCCGCGACGGATTGAACCGCGTCTGCCGCGTGCGGCAACAGTTCGATCGGGTGGCGCAGCATGTCCTGACCCGCGTCGATAAGAGCCCGGATGACGGGGGCAGGAACGCGCTCGTCCGTGACGTCCAACGCGGTCTCGATCATCGACAACACAAAGCCTTTGATGCCAAATCCATAGTGCTGGATGTTGCGTTTTTCCGCCTCGAGCAGGCGGTCCATCAGGTGGTCGGGGTCAGCATAGTCCCGCAGTAGATCGGCGAATCGATCCTGGGTCAGCCGAAAGAACCGCTCGTTTTGCCAAAGTGTATCGTCGGCATCGAAGCCAATGGTGGTAAGTTTGGCCACTCTTCGCCTCCTCTATCTGTTCGCCCTCTTTTCTAATTGGGTTCACAGGTTATATAGACCCTTCAGGCAGGGTAAGCCTGGTCAAACCATGCAAAGCGAACTGATGACAGAATTCAAGGTGCGTATGTCGCAAGACGAAGAAGACGGGGGCGATCCGTCTCTGGCGCTGAAAACACGTCCGAAAACCAAACGCCCGCCGATGTACAAGGTGCTGCTGCTGAACGATGACTACACGCCGATGGAATTCGTGGTTCATGTGTTGGAACGGTTTTTCCACCTGTCACACGCGCAGTCCTTTGAGATCATGCTGACGGTCCACAAAAAGGGGCTGGCGGTTGTCGGCGTGTTCAGCCATGAGATTGCCGAGACCAAGGTGACGCAGGTGATGGATTTCGCCCGACGCCATCAGCACCCCCTGCAATGCACGATGGAGAAGGAATGACCCGGCCCCGCGCCGACATTCCAAAGACACGCAATGACCGATAGCCGTATTTCCCTGGCCCTAGAGGCCAGCCTGAGCCTGCCCGCCGAAGGCAAGATCGCTGTTTTCGGGCCGCGTGCCGGGATGGATCTGTCGGCCTTGCCCAAAGACCGCTGTGTGCTGATCACCGGGTTTAAGCCGGATACCGAAACCTTTGCGGCCTCTGGATACGAATGCGCACTGGCCCCTGAGGGCGACTTTGCTGTGGCCATTGTGGTGCTGCCGCGGGCCAAGGCACTGGCGCGGGCGATGATCGCACAAGCCAGCACAGCAGATTTGGTTCTGGTGGACGGGCAAAAGACCGACGGCGCGGAATCGATGCTGAAAGAGTTGCGTAAACGCGAGACGGTCGAGGGTGTGATCTCGAAATCGCATGGCAAACTGTTCTGGTTTGCGCCTGCGGGTGACTATGCTGATTGGATGGCCCAGCCCAAACAGGTCCAAGGGTTTCAGACCCGCCCTGGTGTATTTTCAGCGGATGGGATTGATCCGGGCTCAGCGCTATTGGCAGCGGCGTTGCCGGAAAAATTGGCGGGCAAGGTGGCGGATCTGGGGGCCGGGTGGGGCTATCTTTCCGCGCGTATGCTGGCAGATCACCCGGGTATCAAGCAACTGCACCTGGTCGAGGCTGACCACGATGCGCTGCTGTGCGCACGTGAAAATGTGCCCGATGAACGCGCTCAATTTCACTGGGCCGATGCCGCCAAATGGCGTCCTGCGTCCAAGCTGGATTGGGTGATCATGAACCCGCCGTTTCACACTGGCCGCGCAGCGGACCCGGATCTGGGGCGCGCGTTCATTGCAACGGCGGCGGCGGCACTGGCGCCTTCGGGTCAGCTGTGGCTTGTGGCGAACCGGCATCTGCCCTACGAGGCGGCACTTGCTGCCTCTTTCGCCTCGGTCGAGGATGTGGGTGGCGATAATCGGTTCAAAATACTTGTTGCAGCACGGCCCACTCGTCACAAGCGATGACTGAGGCTAGGCTCGGAACGACAGAATCACGGAGTCCTGCATGACGTTCTCTATCGCCGGAAAGACCGCCATCGTGACGGGCGGGGCCAATGGGATTGGTTTGGCAATTGGCCGCCACTTTATCGACAAGGGTGCGAATGTCATTTTCGTCGATCGGGACGAGGACAGGCTGGTCAAGGAATTCGGTGAAAATGACGATGGCAACAGCTATCGCTATTTTGCTGGGGACCTGCGCGAGAAGCTGACTCAGGCGAACCTGCTGTCCGCAACGATCGACGCGTTTGATAGCGTTGATATTCTGGTGAACGCCTCGCGTCAGATGATCGCTGTGGACCCGCTGAATGCGGACGACGACGCGGTCGAGACGCTGTTGCAGCAGAATATGCTGAACGCGCTGCGCCTGTCTCAGATGGTGGCCAAACGGATGATCAAGCAATCCAAAGGCCGCGAAGAGGGCAGCAACGGCACCATCGTGAACCTGTCGTGTATCGCCGCACGTCGCACCAACGCCGAGCTACTGGCGTATTCGGTGTCTACGGCCGCGCTGGATCAGATGACGCGGTCCTTGGCCGTGGCGATGGCACCTAACCGGATTCGTGTGAACGGGCTGGCCTTTGGATCGGTCATGTCTCACAGCCTGAAAGATTCGCTAAAGGATCATTCCGAGTACCGGGGTGATATCGAGAAGCACACCCCAATGCATCGGATCGCCTCGCCGATGGAGCTGGTGCATTCGGCGCAATACCTGGCCTCGGATGCGTCGGCCTTTATGACAGGGCAGGTTCTGACCTTGGATGGTGGGCGCACCTTGATTGACCCGGTAACCGCCCCTGCGCATTGATGCCGCAGGGAGTGGCGCTGGCGCGTCGTGCCTGTTAGGTCTGACGTCATAGACCAACAGGGGCCCAGGATGACCGACCAATTCTCTGACCAAAAAGCCCGCGCCAGTGCGTGGTTCCGTTCTCTGCGTGACCAAATCGTTGCCAGTTTCGAAGCGCTGGAAGACAGCCAAACCACAGGCCCATATGCCGATAAGCCTGCGGGCCGGTTCGAAGTCAGCGAGACGACCCGTTCGTCCGAGGATGGCTCGGATGCGGGTGGTGGCCTGATGAGCGTGATGCGCGGAGGCCGCGTGTTCGAAAAGGTCGGTGTGAATATTTCTACGGTCTATGGGCAGTTGGGCGACCGGGCGCAGGCCGCAATGGCTGCGCGCAAGGGAATCCCCGGGATGAAGGATGATCCTCGGTTCTGGGCCAGCGGTATCAGCTTGGTTGCGCATATGCAGAACCCGCATACGCCCGCCGTTCATATGAATACACGGATGTTCTGGACGCCTCATGCCTGGTGGTTTGGTGGTGGTTCAGATCTAAATCCCTGCCTTGAATATGAAGAAGACACCGCGCATTTCCACGCCGTCCAGAAAGAGCATTGCGATAAGCATGACGCTGGATTCTATCCGCGCTTCAAAGAATGGGCGGACGAGTATTTCTATGTGCCTCATCGCGGGCGTGCGCGTGGCGTCGGTGGGATTTTCCTGGACGACCACAATTCCGGGGACTGGGAAACTGATTTTGCCTTTATTCAGGACGTGGGGCGGGCGTTCCTACCAGCCTTTGTTCCTGTGACTGAAAAGCGGCGGAATATGCCTTGGACCGAGGCCGACAAAGAAGCACAGCTGGTGCATCGTGGTCTCTATGCAGAATATAACCTGGTGTATGATCGGGGGACCAAATTTGGCCTAGAGACAGGACATGACGCGAATGCGGTTCTCATGAGCCTTCCGCCATTGGCCAAGTGGACTTAATCCGATTGTGTGCCCGTTCCGGGCACGCAGGTTTATCTCGGTGTTTTCCTTTGGAAAACGCCTCGGGGTTTGGGGGCATTGCCCCCATTCCGCCCGAAGGGCTCATTCAGCGCGCGCTTGCGCGCTCCACCGGATTAAGCTTCGCGCACGGTTTCAATCATCAACTGAACATTTTCCGGATCCGCATCCGGGGTAATTCCGTGACCCAGATTGAAGATATGCGGCCCACCGGACAGAGCCTTCACGATCCGGCGGGTATCATCCACCAGCGCCTGTCCGCCGGTCACCATATGGCGTGAGGCCAGGTTGCCCTGAACACAGCCATCGGGTTGAACGTGCTCGGCCACCCATTCCGCCGCTACGGAATTGTCAACGGCCACACAATCCGCGCCAGTGGCCTTGGCAAACCCGATGTAATTGTCGCCCGCTTCGCGTGGGAAGGCGATGATGGGCGTGTCGGGGTGGCGCTCTTTCAAGGCGGCTATGATTTTTTTGGCGGGTTCCAGCGCGTAGCGGTTGAAGTCCTCGCCCTTCAGGGATCCGGCCCAGCTGTCGAACAGTTTGACCACTTCGGCCCCGGCTTCGATCTGTTTGGACAGGTATTCGATGGTCGAGACGGTCAGCAGGTCGATGATCCCTTCGAACACGGCGCGGTTTTCGGCTTTCAGCGCGTGGGCAGGCCCTTGGTCCTTGGTGCCGCGGCCAGCGATCATATAGGTGGCAACGGTCCAGGGCGCGCCGGCAAAACCGATCAGCGTGGTTTCTTTGGGTAATTCTCGCGACAGGATGCCGACGGTGTCATAAATCGGGTTCAGAACCTCGTGAATCGCATCCTTGTCTTTGAGTGCGGCCAGCTGATCTGCGGTCGTCGTGGTGGATAGCCGCGGGCCTTCTCCAGTCACGAACCACAAATCCGCGCCCAAGGCCTGCGGCAACAGCAGGATGTCGGCAAACAGGATCGCAGCATCGAACCCATAGCGGCGGATTGGTTGCAACGTGACCTCGGCGGCCAGTTCGCTGTTATAGCACAGCGACAGAAAATCGCCTGCCTGCGCACGGGTGGCCCGGTATTCGGGCAGGTACCGTCCGGCCTGACGCATCATCCAGATAGGGGGTGTCTCCAGCGTTTCACCCGCCAGCGCGCGCAAGATTTTTTTCTGTTCGGACATCGGAATTCCTTTCGTTCCCGTGGTTCGTCCCCCCATGGCGACAAGATGTCAAGCATCGGGTGCTTGTCAGGACAACACGCCGCGATTATGGCTGGGCGCATGACATTGACCCTGCCCACCCCCGCTGCACCGCTGAAAATCGGCACCCGTGGTTCTCCGCTTGCTTTGGCGCAGGCACATGAGACGCGTGATAGACTGGCCAAAGCCTTTGATCTGCCGCCCGAGGCGTTTGAAATCGTGGTGATCCATACGACCGGCGACAACCAGCGCCTGATCGACGCGGACCAGCCGCTGAAAACCATTGGCGGCAAGGGGCTGTTCACCCGCGAGATCGAACAAGCCATGCTGGACGGTGGAATCGACATTGCTGTTCACTCGATGAAGGACATGCCGGTATTGCAACCCGAAGGGCTGGTTCTGGATTGCTATCTTCCGCGCGAGGACGTGCGCGATGCCTTTGTGTCGCTTAAGGTGGACACGCTGGCGGATCTGCCCGAAGGCGCCGAAGTGGGTAGCTCGTCCTTGCGTCGCCGGGCGCAGTTGTTGCATCGCTTCCCGCACCTGAAGGTGGTGGAATTCCGTGGGAACGTGCAGACGCGAATGAAGAAACTGGGGGATGGTGTTGCGGATGCAACTTTCTTGGCGATGGCCGGGCTGAATCGTTTGGGCATGGCGGATGTTGCGCGCTCGACCATGGAACCTGATGATATGCTGCCCGCTGTGGCCCAAGGCACCATCGGGATCGAACGCCGGATGAGCGATACCAATACCGCAACATTGCTAGAGGCGCTGCACGACAGCGTGACCGGCCAACGCCTGACGGCCGAGCGGGCCTTTCTGGCGGCGCTGGACGGGTCTTGCGAGACCCCGATTGCCGGTCTGGCGGAATTGGACGGCGGTACCCTGCGTTTGCGTGGCGAAGTGCTGCGTCCCGACGGATCCGAGGTGATCGCCGAGGATCGCACCTGTCCCATTGAGGACGGCGCGAAGCTGGGACAGGACATGGCGCGTGATATGCTGGCGCAGGCCGGGCCGGACTTCTTTAGCTGGCGTTAAGGCAGCAGCTTTCCGGGGTTCAGGATGTTGTTGGGGTCCAGCGCGGTTTTGATCGCGCGCATGGCTTGCAACGCAGCCGGGTTCTTGCGACGTCGCATCGACGCGAGCTTGGACGTGCCAATTCCATGTTCGGCTGAGAAGCTTCCGCCCAGGGTCAGAACCTCGTCTTCGACGGCCTCCATGATGGCGTCCAATACCGCAGGGTCCTGTGATCCGGGCCAGACGGTATAGTGGATGTTTCCGTCTCCAAGGTGCGCGACAATGATTGGTCGGGCATTGGGGGCGACCTGGGGTAGACGGGTTTCCATGATGTCCAGAAAGGTTGCAACCTTGTCCAACGGTACCGCAATGTCATTGCTGACAACAGGCGGGTTGGACATGGCGATTTCGGCCGCAGCCTCGCGGCGCTCCCACATCTCGCGGCGCTGTGCTTCGGTTTGGGCGACAGCGGCGTCCAGAACTGCGCCTTCCTCGAACATCTCGGCCAGAACCTGTTCCAGATACGCCGAGACGGGGACCTGGCCGTCCGGGCCAGGGGTTGAATCGCGCGGCGAGGTGGCGCCGACCTCGACCAGCAGGTTTATCTCATATGGGGCATCAAAGGGCTCGCGGGTGTTCGGGCTGATGCTTTTGTGAATCTCGATGTGGTGGCGGGGCATATATTCAAATGCCTCGACCGCACCGCCGGTGGCCTCTTGCAGCCGGTTCAGTAGATCCAAGGCAGCGGGCAGGCTGGGGGCTGCCACCATCGCGGTGGCATAGGCGCGCGGTTTGGGGTGCAGTTTCAGCACGGCGGCGGTGATGATGCCCAATGTGCCTTCGGCCCCGATCAACAGGTGCTTGAGGTTGTAGCCAGAGTTGTCTTTGTGCAGTTCAGACATGATATTCATGATGTCGCCATTGGGCAGGACGGCTTCGATGCCCAGCACCAGATCGCGCGTATTGCCATAGCGCAGCACGTTCGAGCCCCCCGCATTGGTGGACAAAACGCCGCCAATCATGGCCGAGCCTTTCGCTCCAAAAGTCAGCGGGAAAATTAGCCCTTCGGCCTCTGTCGCGTCATGGACGGCGGATAGGATCACGCCTGCCTCGACAATCGCGATCCGTGCGGCAGGGCGGATCTCGCGGATTGCGTTCATCCGGTCCACCGACAGCATGATCGCGCCCTCGGCCTGAGCGCCGCCCGCCAGGCCAGTATTGCCAGACACAGGCACCACGGGTGTGCCCGTTTCATTGGCCAGCTTTACGATCTGAGAAACCTCGGAGGTCGTGCCGGGGCGCACAACGGCCATAGGCGTGTAAGAATAGCTTCCGATCCAATCGCGGGACCATTTCGCGGTGTCCTGCCCCGTCAGCACATTGGCCGTCCCAACAATCTGCGTCAGTTTTTCGATCATGATGCCCCTCACTCTGCGAACTTTTTGACCGGGACAGAGCAGCTTGTCCAGTGATTGCGGGTTGACCCTTGGGGAAACCTGCGACGATGCTGAGTAGTGTACAAATCGGGGACAGGTATGGCGCAACGTGAATATGGGTTCGACGCAGTCAAAGGCGCGGCCATCATCCTTGTGGTGTTCGGACATGTCTGGTTGGGCCTGAACGGGGCCGGGCTGATCGCCAGCCCAACCCTTTTTCAGACCGTAGAATCCGCCATCTACCTGTTCCACATGCCGGTATTCTTCTTTGTCTCGGGGCTGTTCTTTTCGTCCCGCGCTGCACCGGGCCATTTTGCCTGGCAAAAGGTGCAGACGCTTTTGTGGCCTCTGCTGCTATGGAGCTGGATCGAAGGAGCGGCGCTGTGGATTTCAGGGCAGGGGGTGGATCGCGGTGTGGTGGGGCCGCTGGACGTTCTGGCCTATCCCGTTCCGGTCAAAAGCGTGTTCTGGTTCTTGTGGGCGTTGTTCGTGTTGCAGGTCGTTGCGTATGTGGTGCAACGCGCGGCGCCCGCAGTGTCGCGGGTGCTCTTGTTCGCGCTGGCTGTGGCGGCTGTTTCAGTGTTCCTGCTGGGGCTGGATCCGGGCCGCGCTGTGACAATCATCGAAAATGCACCGTACTTTCTGATTGGGGTTATCTTGGCCCCGATGCGCGCAAGCCTGACCAGCCGACAGGTCCTGCCGTTCGTGCTCGCACTGGTGCTCTTTTGCCTGGCCGAGCTGTTGCATTTCCGCGATGGCAACGATGCGCGCTGGTTCCAGCTAACCGCACTGGTGGCGGTGTTGGGGTTTGTCGGCGCTTTGGCCCGGATTGGTGACAGCAAAACGGGGCGCGCTTTGGCGTGGCTAGGGCAGCGGACAATGCCCATCTATCTGGTCCACATCATTCTGACGGCAGGAACGCGTGCCGCATTGTTGAAGCTGGGGGTCGCTGAGATATGGCCGCATCTGGTGCTGGGAACGTTGATGGGCATCGTGGTTCCCTTGGCGCTGGACGCAGTATTGCAGCGTTTGCGCCTGGGGGGGCTGGCCGGGTTCGGTCAGCGCCCCTAAGCGTTTCAGAAACGAGGGCAAATGACGTTGGTCTGCGGGTGCCGGACGGCCTCAAATGCTCGGTGGTAACCTCGCGCGTATTTCGCATATCGTGCGAGGTATATTTTAAGCCTGCGTCAAGCCCCCATATTGTCAGCCCCTAAAAACACGGGCAAAGAAGGGTATGGACGCACGAAATACACCGACACCTGAAACGAATCGCTCGTTGCCGATTGCATTGCTCCGTGCGCGCGAAAAAGTCATGGGGCCGATCCGCTCGATGCTGGCGGATGTTGGGGTAACCGAACAGCAATGGCGTGTGCTCCGGGTGCTGAATGAATGCGGCACGCTGGACCCAACCGAAATCGCCGAGCGATCCTGTCTGCTTTTACCGTCGCTCACTCGGATCTTGCAGACGCTGGAAGGCAAGAAACTGATCTCGCGCGCGCCTCATCCGACGGACCGGCGCAAGCAACTGGTCAGCATCACAGATAGTGGCGGTCAGCTCATCCAGGATAACCTGCAAGAAAGCCAACAGTTGAATGTCTGGCTCCAAGAAAGCTTCGGTTCCGAAAAGCTCGAAGCGCTTCTTGATCTCCTGAACGAGCTGGACATGCTCGAACGCGACACAACCCGCTAAGCGTTCACGCTTGTGCGTGCCCTTAGTTTCATCTTGCCAAAAATACTCAAATCCGCCCCCGCCGCTCTCTCCGCGGCGAGGGTCTAAGCGCGACGAGACCGTCGCCCCGCCCAGTTACCAAGCGTTGTATTGCAGGTACTTGCCTGACATCTCGACCTTGACCCGGTCGCCTTTGGGATTCGGTTCACGGACGACCGACATCTCAAAATCAATTGCGGACATGATGCCGTCGCCAAATTTTTCGTGGATCAGCGCCTTTAGCGTGGGGCCATATACGCCGACGATCTCATAGAACCGATAGATGCACGGGTCAGTGGGCACTGTCTGAGCGAAAACCTTGTTCGGGCTTTCCGACAGAACCAGAGCAGCTTCTTGCGGCAGGCCCAGCGTTGCGACCAGCAGCTCAGCTTTTTCCGGGGGAAAGGCGTTCATGCCCACACAGGCAGAATGGGTGAACACAGGCGACATGTCGATTTTCTCTGCAATGCCTTCCCAGGTCAGCCCCGCAGTTTTCTTGGCCTCTAGGATCATCAGGGCTACGTCGTCTTTGGTCATCATGGGGATTTCCTTTCCTGTTGGGGGATGTGGCTGTTAGTTCAGGGCCATCGTTGCAAGAAGAATGCAAAGGATCGCCAGCAGACCAGAAACCGTTTTCCAGAACTGCTCGGGGTCGCGTTCGGCAAGCGGTTTGCGGTGGCGCGTGCGGTACGTCAGGCTGGGCGCGCGCAGGTTGGCGGTAAATTCGGACAGCGCATCATGACGGCGCATCGGATCAGGGTGAACCGCGCGGCGCAGGGCTTCGTCCAGCCATTCGGGCATGGGGTGAGCGTCGTCGCGGGCGTTGCGGTATCGCAGGCGCATCCTGTCGCGGGCATTGCGCACCTTGCTGACCTGCGTGCCATAGGGCAGCGCGCCAGTCAGCATTTCATAGGCAATCACCCCGACTGAAAACAGCTCGGCGCGCCAACTGACGGGTTCATTGGCGAAGTATTCGGGGGCGGTGTATTGCAGCGTGCCCAGAATGCCTTCTTCGACATGTGGTGCGGTCTCTTGCACGCCAGCAACATAGGTAGACCCGAAATCAATCAGTTTCACCACGCCGTCGCGTGTGATCATGATGTTTTCGGGGCGCAAATCCTGGTGCAGCATTTCACGCCGGTGCATGGCGCGTAGTCCCTGGATCAGTTGTTCCAGAATAGAGCGGACATCCTCGAATTCGGGTTTGGGGTTGTCCCGCATCCATTGGCGCAGGGACTGGCCTTCGATGTAATCGGTGACGACATAGAGGCTCTTGCGGTCGTTTTGACTCAGTGGCGCGCCCAGCAGATGAGGGCTGGACAGGCGCCGGGCAACCCATTCTTCCATGACAAAGCGGCGCAGCGCGTCGCGGTCCTCGCGCATGTCCGCAGCCGGGATTTTCAGGGCAACCTTGTCACCGCCGGGGGCCTTGGCCAGATAGATATGCGATCGGTGATTGCCGTGCAGTTTGCGCAGGACCGTATAGCCATCGATCTGCGCATTGTCGCTGGGCAGTTCGGGGACTGGCAGGGCCTGCATCCCTGTATCAAATTGGTCCGATGCAGCGGGTAGGGACTCAATTCGCAGGATTTGCAGGGTCAGGTTGTCGGGGCTGCCCGAGGCCAGCGCGGCCTCAATGATTTGGGCGGCCGCGGCATTCAGATCGGTCGCTCCTTGCAGCAACTCAACCACCTGTCTGGGGTGCCAATGTTCATGAACGCCATCGGTCGTCAGAAGGTAGGTGTCTCCGAGTTCCAGCGGTAGCGCGCTATAGTCAATGTCTACGCTGTGCCCCACGCCAATGGCGCGGGATAACACGATTTCACCACCTCCCAATGCGACTTGGTGGTCCTGGGTCAGAGGTTCCAGACTGCTGCCGGAAACGCGCCAGATCCGGCTGTCACCCACATGGAAAAGATGCGCATGGCGCGCTTTTACGATGAGGGCGGCAAGTGTGCAGACATGCCCGCGATCCGCGTCCGAAATGCCAGCATATCCCGATTGCGCATGAAGCCAGCTGTTGGTGGCGGCAATTACGCGGCTGGCGGCGGTTTTCACGGTCCAGGCATCGGGGGTGGCGTAGTAGTCGGTCATCAGCGCCTTGACGGCGGTTTCCGAAGCGATGTGACTATGGTCCGAGGTGGAAATCCCGTCGGCAATTGCCAGCACCGCGCCCTTTAGCGCCAAGATTTGCCCTGTGGGTACCAACGCACCATGGAAATCCTGATTGATCGGTTTTGCCCCGGCCGATGTGGCCTGACCAATACTGATCTGTAACGCGGAGGTGGTATCCTTGGGCAAGAGGCTGTCCGTTTTGAAAGGGAAAACCCCCGCCCAACAGATTGGACGGGGGCAGGGTGTGTTTATTCAGCAGGGGTGCTGACGCCTGCATTGCGCTTGGGCGAGGTCTTATAGTGTGTGGCGTAGATCATGCCGCCCACAAAGGTCAGGCCGCCAACCAGGTTCCCGATGATGACCGGAAATTCGTTGTACAGCAGGTACTCGCTCCAGGTGAAGTTGCCGCCCAGCATGATGCCCGATGGGAACAGGAACATGTTTACGATCGAGTGCTCGAAGCCCAAGTAGAAGAACACCAGGATCGGCATCCACATCGCCATGATCTTGCCGGATACGCTGCTCGACATCATCGCGGCGACGACACCGGTGGACACCATCCAGTTACACATTACGGCGCGGATGAATACGGTCAGAAACCCCGAGGCACCTGCTTCGGCGTAGCCCACGGTGCGGGCCTCACCGATCAGGCCGATTTTCTGTCCGACCGCATTTGGTTCCTGACTGAACCCCATCGTAAAGATGATGGCCATGAACACGGCGGTGGTCATCGCGCCTGCAAAGTTACCGACAAAGACAAGCCCCCAGTTCCGCAGCACGCCGCCCCAGTTCACGCCGGGACGTTTGGCCAGCAGTGCCAGAGGCGCCAGGGTAAACACACCGGTCAGCAGGTCGAACCCCAGCAGATACAGCATACAAAAGCCAACGGGGAAAAGCAGCGATGCCACCAGGAAATTGCCGGTGTTTACAGCGATGGTAACGGCGAATGCCGCGGCCAGTGCGAGGATCGCGCCCGCCATGTAAGAGCGGATCAGCGTGTCCTTTGTGGACATCATCACTTTGGATTCGCCAGCCTCGATCATTTTGGCCGCGAATTCTGCGGGTTGTACATAAGCCATTTTGGTCTGTCCCTTGTTGGTTCTGAATTAGAGGCCAAGCAAAACGGTCTGGCCGTCCAGCTTGACTGGGAAGGTCAGGGTCGCACCGTCGTCCGCGCCTTGCGCAGAGCCGGTTTCAAGCGAAATAACCCAGTTGTGGAGCGGGCAGGTGACACATCCGTCGTGCACAATGCCGTTGCTCAGGGGCCCGTTCTTGTGCGGGCATTTATCTTCGAGGGCGAAAATCCGGTCGTCAGTGGTGCGGAAAATGGCGATGGTCATGTCACCGTTTTTTACACAGCGCGCCCCTTGGCGAGGGATGTCCGAGAGCTGCCCGACGGCAACCCATTGTGTGGCCTGAATGTTCATTCGGCGGCCTCCAGATTAAGAGTGGCGAGGGGGGCGAATTCGTGGGCGTCCTTGCCCGAGACGAACTCGGCCCAGGGATCGACCTGCGAGAACGACTGCGAATAGACGAAGCGCTGATAATAGGTCGCGCGTTGATCCAAATCGTCGAGGATCACCTCGCGGATATGGTCATATCCGACACGATCCGCCCATTTGTAGATTCGCTCCAGATAGAAGCCCTGCTCGCGGTACATCTGGGTCAGCGCGCAGATGGTCTCGATCACCTCTTGCTCGGTTTCGACCTTGCCCAGCGGGCTGGTGCCCTGAATATGCAGGCCAGCGGCGCCGCCATAGACAATTTCATAGCCGCTATCGACACAGATAACGCCGATGTCCTTACAGGTGGCTTCGGCGCAGTTGCGCGGGCAGCCGGTGACAGCCAGCTTCAGCTTGGCGGGCGCCCAAGAGCCCCACAGGGCCTTTTCCAGCTTGATGCCCAAACCCGTCGAATCCTGGGTCCCAAAGCGGCACCAATCGGTACCCACACAGGTTTTCACCGTGCGCAGGCCCTTGGAATAGGCCGCGCCCGAGATCATGCCAGCCTTGTTCAGGTCGGCCCAGACCGGGACCAGGTCTTCTTTCTTGACGCCCAAGAGGTCAATCCGCTGCCCGCCAGTCACTTTGACCGAGGGGATTTCGTATTTGTCGGCCACATCCGCGATGGCGCGCAGCTCGTCCGGGGTGGTCATGCCGCCGAACATACGGGGCACAACGGAATAGGTGCCGTCTTTCTGGATGTTGGCGTGGACGCGTTCGTTGATAAAGCGGCTTTGTTGGTCATCGACGTATTCGCCAGGCCAATCGCTGACCAGATAGTAGTTCAGCGCGGGGCGGCATTTGGCGCAGCCTTCGGGGGTGGACCACTCCAGTTCTTGCATCACGGCGGGGATGGATTTCAGCCCTTTGGCCTTGATCAGGCGGCGCACGTCGCCGTGGCCGTGGGTGGTACACGGGCACATTCCCTCGGCTGCGGGGATAACGAAATCGTCGCCCAGGGCGATACCCATGACGCCTTCGACGAGGCCGGTACATGTCCCGCACGAGGCCGACGCTTTGGTGTGGGCGCGGACCTCGGCCAGGGTGGTCAGGCCTTTGTCCTGGATTGCGGTGACGATCTGGCCTTTGGTGATGCCATTACAGCCACAGATTTCAGCGTCATCGGCCAGATTGGCAATCGCTGCCAACGGATCAATCCCAGCGCCCTGATATGCTTGGCCGAAGATCAGCGTTTCGCGCATATCTTCGATACTGTCGCCGGATTTCAGTAGCTCATTGTACCAAGCGCCATCGGCCACGTCGCCGTATAGAACCGCACCTATCACCTTGTTGTCCTGAAGGATCACGCGCTTATAAGTGCCGCGCGTGGCGTCGCGCAGCACGATATCCTCTCGATCCGGGCCTTCAGCGAAATCCCCGACCGAGTACAGATCACAACCTGTGACCTTGAGCTTGGTGGGCGTTTCGGCATGTTTGAATTCGGCATCTGCTGGGCCGGCCAGATGCGCAGCTGCAACGCGGGCCATCTGGTACAGCGGTGCGACCAGACCATAGACCATGCCACCCACCTCGACGCACTCTCCGACCGAGAAAATCGCAGGATCCGAGGTTTGCATGGTTGGCGTGGTGACGATGCCGCGATTGACCTCCAGGCCTGCCTCGGAGGCGACCTGGATGTTCGGTTTGATACCTACGGCCATCACCACCAGCGAGGCTTCGATCACTGTGCCGTCGGCCAGCTCTACGCCTTCGACCTGGTCGGTGCCCATGATCTGTTTGGTGTTCGCTTCGGTCAGGACCTGAATACCGCGGCCTTCTAGTTCGCGTTTCAGCAGGTAGCCGGCAGCCGGGTCCAGCTGGCGCTCCATCAAGGACGGCATCAGGTGGATCACGGTCACGTCCATGCCCTGGGCCTTCAGACCCGCTGCGGCCTCAAGGCCCAGCAGGCCGCCACCGATCACGACAGCGCGGCCCCCTTTGTCGACGGCCTCCATCATGCCATCGACGTCATCCAGATCGCGATACGCCAGAACGCCGGGCAAGTCATGCCCCGGCACGGGAATGATAAAGGGGTTCGATCCGGTGGCGATGACAAGCTTGTCATATTCGGCGGTGATGCCGCTCTCGCTGGTGACGGTGCGCATGTCGCGGTCGATTTTGGTGATCTTTTCGCCCTTGTGCAGGGTGATCCCATGATCTGCGTACCAGGCTTCGCCGTGGATGATGATGTCCTCAAAGGATTTTTCGCCGGACAGAACGGGCGACAGCATGATGCGGTCATAGTTCACGCGGGGCTCGGCGTTGAAGATTGTTACATCGTAGGCGTCGGTCAGGTCGAGCAGGTGTTCCAGCATCCGACCCGGAGCCATTCCATTTCCAATGATGACAAGACGTTGTTTGGGCATTTCGGCACTCCATCTTCACAAGAGCCATTTGGGCTCGTTGTTTTGCTGTGATTGAAGATGCAGCGCCGTTGCCGCAGTGATCCGCACGGCGGACCAAAAATAGAATCGCCACGACATTGTGGCGGCGTCATTCAGACGTTGGGAACAGTTATTAGGAGCAGCCGTCCGTTCTGCAAGGGTGCACCTGCTGCGTTGCGGCATTTTTCGAGTCTTTGGCGAAGAACAGTTCGAATTTTGCCCAAAAAACGGGCTTTCAGAGCAGGAATTGTCGAATAACTCGTCCGAAAACCCTATCGGCAGGGGCGTCAGCGTGGTCTGTTCCGTCGCAACCAAGCATTCGCGAGGCGCGATTCCCAGTCAAAATCCGGGAACAAGTATAGAAGGGAGAAGAGCCGATGGTCGAAGTTATGAGCCGGAACGCAGGGACCGAAGAGGCCTTCTCGGTCTGCCTGAACCCTTTGGGGGCTGCTGATAAGCCCTGGACCCAGGCGCAAAACGCGATCCTGAGCGATGACGGCCTGGCCGCAGCCCACGAGACCATCAGCGGGTGGCCGGGGTATCAGGAAACGTCCCTGGTTGCTTTGCCGTCGCTGGCCAAACAGTTGGGTGTGGCTAAACTGCATTACAAAGACGAAGGCGGCCGGTTCGGGTTGGGCAGCTTCAAGGCGCTGGGCGGGGCTTATGCCGTCGCCCGTTTGCTGCGCGGTAAAATGACGACTGCGGTGGGGCGCGACGTGTCTATGGATGAGGTGACCTCGGTCGTGCATCCCGATCTGGCCGCAGGCATTACGGTGTGCTGTGCAACGGACGGAAATCACGGGCGATCTGTGGCCTGGGGGGCTCAGACCTTTGGATGCCGGTGTGTGATTTTCATCCACGAGGGTGTTTCTGATGCGCGCAAAAAGGCGATCGAAGCCTATGGCGCTGAGGTGCGCCGTTGTGTCGGGAACTATGATGATAGTGTCCGCGAGGCACAGGACGTGGCCACGCGCGAAGGATGGTTCGTGGTCTCGGATACGTCCTACGAGGGCTATATGGAGGTGCCCCGCGATGTCATGCAGGGCTATGAGGTCATGGCGGGCGAAGCTTTTGACAAACTGGAGCGGGCCCCCACACATATCTTTTTGCAGACGGGCGTCGGAGGCATGGCCGCTGCTGTGACGGCGCTTGCTAAACGTCGTTGGGGGGCAGCCCGCCCTCGGATCGTGTTGGTGGACCCGGACCAGTCGGCCTGCTGGCTGGCGTCGTACCGCGCTGGCGCGCCGACCCCTGTTGATGGGGATCTGGATACGTTGATGGCGGGGCTGGCCTGTGGCGAAATCTCTGCGCTGGCGTGGGAAATTCTGCGGGATCACGGCGACGCAGTGATGGAGGTCACGGACGCGGCTGCGGTATCGGATATGCGTGCCTTGGCGCATCCCGTGGGGATGGACCCTGCAATTGTGGCAGGCGAGTCCGCAGTGGCTGGGCTGTCGGGGCTGCGCGCCGCGCTGTCCGATGCGGATGCTGCCCGAATGCTGGGCCTGGATAACAGCGCACGCGTGCTATTATTCGGAACCGAAGGCGACACCGATGCGGTGCTGTACGAACAGCTGGTCGGCAAGAGCGGATCACAGGTTCGGGGGCATTCTGGAGCGTAATATGGAAAATTCCCCGCAATTTCATGCGGAACCGCCATTTTCTGATCAGGTTTCGGGCTAGGCAGCGATTCGCTGTTCTGTTATTCTGTCTGTAATAAAAAAATAAATCGGCAGGCATACAGGCAATGAGAACGGGCTATCGAGGCACGTTCGTCATCTCTTGGTCGCAAACGGAACTAGACGGCTTGCGGGCCGCCTCTGTTAGGCACTTGGCCGTTGGGGCCTTGTGGTCCTGGCACGGAGAGGCGCTTCGCGTGGATGGCCGTAACGATCTGTTGCGACTGGAGAATGCGGACGGACAAGAAAATCTTAGACGTAGCGCGGCACGTATGGTGTCTCGTTTGGTTGGGGTTGCCATGTCGGACAAGCGCGAGCCACACCCCCCCGCCGAGCAGGACCAAACACTGCGTGATCGGTATTTTATTGTTACAGATGGCCAGCGGTCCTTTACTGTCACTTTGATCGAACCTGACCCCCGCGGTGCCCCTCTGGCAATGTTCGTCGGTGAAGTGCCTCCCCAAAATCGCGAGCTATGGGTGGTACATACCGCCCTGCGCCCCGAAGGCAGCGGAGAGGTGTTTGACACGCGGCGTGGCGTTATCTGTTTCACGCCTGGGACGCGCATAGATACGCCGGATGGCCCACGTCTGGTCGAAGAGCTGCGCGAGGGCGACAAAGTTCAGACTCAAGATAGCGGAGCGCAGGAAATCCAATGGGTGGGACGCCGCCGGATGACCGGAGCACGCCTGTACACGATGCCCTATCTGCGCCCGATCCGCATTCGCGCCGAGGCCTTTGGCGCGGATCGCCCCGACCAGGAACTGCTGGTCTCGCCTGATCACCGGATGCTTTTGCGCGGGGACGCGGCGCGGGCCTTGTTCAATACCCCTGAGGTTCTGGTCGCGGCGCGTGATCTGGTGAACGGGCATTCGGTGAATGTGGATATGGGCCTGCGCGAGGTGACATATGTCCATATCCTGCTGCCCAGCCACCATGTGATCCGGGCCAATGGCGTCGAGACTGAAAGCTTCCACCCAGCCAGCGCACACTTTGACGCGCTGGAGGACAGTGACCGACGCAGGTTGGAAATTGCCCGCCCCGAAGTGGTGGGGGATCCCACGCTTTATGGTGATTATGCCCGCCGGACGTTGAACCGGTCCGAGGCCGCCATCCTGATGCACGAAACAGCCTGATCATGGGCTGTTGACTCCGTACGGGACTTGGCTATAAGCGCGACTTCATTGGTGTTGGTGGCCCCCGCAAGGGGATGCCTGTCATGGGATCAAACCCAAGAGGACAACGCCCTTCATAGTGGCCCAGCCGGGCCTCGACCTTAGAAGGAGAACAGCCGTGACCAAACGCACGACTGCCAAGTACAAAATTGACCGCCGCATGGGCGAAAACATTTGGGGCCGCCCCAAATCCCCCGTCAACCGTCGTGAATATGGCCCCGGCCAGCACGGTCAGCGCCGCAAGGGCAAGCTGTCCGATTTCGGCACCCAGCTGCGCGCCAAGCAGAAGCTGAAGGGTTACTACGGCGACCTGACCGAGAAACAGTTCCGTCGCATCTATGGCGAAGCCGAGCGTGTCAAAGGCGATACCGGTGAAAACCTGATCGGCCTGCTGGAGCGCCGCCTGGACGCCGTTGTCTACCGCGCCAAGTTTGTGCCCACCGTTTTCGCTGCACGTCAGTTCGTAAACCACGGCCACGTCCTGGTGAACGGCAAGCCGGTGAACATCGCGTCCTACCGCGTCAAAGAAGGCGACGTTGTCGAAGTTCGTGAGAAGTCGAAACAACTGGTCGTCCTGTTGGAGGCCGTTCAACTGCCCGAGCGCGATGTGCCTGACTACATCGACGCTGACCACTCGAAAATGACCGCCGCTTTCGTGCGCACCCCCGGCCTGTCCGACGTGCCGTACCCGGTGATGATGGAACCGAACCTGGTCGTGGAATTCTACGCGAAGAACTAATCTTCGCCGCTCCATACGAAATTCTGGAAAACCCGGCCCTAGTGGTCGGGTTTTTCTTTTGCGGTTACTGTCCTTCTGAGCCCAAACCTACCGATGCTGTATCGTGGCGCAATGTCTGCTAGGAAGTCACGAACAGCTTGCCTCTCCGAGAAGAAACCGATGCGTCTTATCCTGACACACAGCCACCTCGACATAGCCAATCCACCCAAACTTCGAGATGAGACATTTGTTTTTGCCTGCATTGAGGATTTCTCGCTCTAAATAGCCCCTATATTTTTAGGCACCTTCTTCCGTAATTTTGAGGCAAGGCGGCCG
>JARGPB010000014.1 GCA_029212905.1 Thalassovita sp. | reverse complement strand
AACAGACAGCGCAACGTCAACCAAGAAGGTGTCTAGGATAGCTAGGGCCTATTCAGCTGAACAAATGGGTTCAACAGCACCAACATAACGACCTGATGTCAGGGTTGAACGTGCGGGCGGGGTTTATGCGCGCGGCAACACGAATGCGCCCACAGAGGTGATGGCCGAAAAACTGGCAGAGGATATAAACGCCGCGCCCGGGTAGCTGGGCGCGGCGTGTCAGGGACGTTGCTTAGCCTTCGCGCGGGGGGATCACCAGGCCGCGCTGAACGGCGGGCCGGGCGAGGAAACGGTCCAGATAGGCCACAGCATTTGTGAAGTCCTCCCAACCTACAACCTCTTTTGCGCCGTAGAAATCCAAAGAGCGCAGCCAGCCACCCAATGCGATATCTGCGATCGAATAGTCACCGCAAATCCAATCCTGGCCGTCCAGCTGTTTGTCGATCACAGCCAGTAGGCGCTTGGCTTCGTTGATGTAGCGTTCACGCGGGCGAGGGTCTTCGATGGCACTGCCAGCGAATTTATAGAAGAAGCCCAACTGACCAAACATCGGACCGACGCCCCCCATTTGGAACATCACCCACTGAATGACTTTGTAGCGCTCGGCCGGGTCTGTCGGTAGCAGCTTGCCGGTCTTCTCGGCCAGATAGATCAGAATTGCCCCGGATTCCCACAGCCCCAAAGGCGCACCACCCGGTCCGTTCGGGTCGATGATGGCGGGGATCTTGTTGTTAGGGTTCAAGGACAGAAACTCGGGCGATTTCACGTCTTTGTCGGACAGAGGTACGGTGTGGGCCTCGTAGGGAAGGCCGACTTCCTCAAGCATGATCGAAATCTTCACGCCATTGGGCGTGGGAAACGAGTATAGTTGCAGCACAGAAGGGTCTTGAGCGGGCCAGCGGGCATTGATCGGGAAGTCCTCGGGAAAGGTCATGATTGCTCCTGTTGTTCATTGAGGGGGAAATTAGAGCATTTTTCCCGATGCAACAGAGGTGAAACTGTGGAAAATCGACCCACCCGCTGTTGAGAAACGCGCAATACTTCTCTTGCGGCAACAATAACTGAAGGAGAGGGACATATGCTTCAGGAATTTAAGAGCTTCATTGCCAAGGGCAATGTGATGGATATGGCTGTCGGGATTATCATCGGAGCAGCCTTTACCGCGATTGTGAAATCTATGGTGGCTGATCTGGTCAATCCAATCATCGGTCTGTTTACCGGCGGTATGGATTTCACCAATAAATACGCTGTTCTGGCCGGCGAGGTTCCCGATGGGGCCAGCCTCGAGGCCGCCCGCGAAGCAGGGGCCTCGATCTTTGCTTATGGTGCGTTCACCATGGCCGTGATCAACTTTTTGATCATCGCCTTCGTGGTGTTCATGCTGGTGAAAATGGTGAACCGTGCGAAAGAGGCGGCCGAGCGCGAAGAAGAAGCGGCGCCGGTGGAAGAGGCCCCCAAAGGCCCCAGCGAACTGGACGTTCTGTTGGAAATCCGCGACTCGTTGAACAAGTCGTAGTGGATTCCCCGCCCCTCCGTTCTTGGAGGGGACGCTAAGACAACCGGGTCAGCGCGGTGGAGACTGAATATGTCACCGGGCTGGTCCCCATCAAAAACGCATATGCGATGGGTCAGGCAGAAATGAACGTGCAAACACTTTGCATGACGCTCCCGCGTGATGGACGTTGCATGTGCCGATCATACAGAATGCCATCATCCTCGAGATGAGAATTCCGCGACGATGACAGTTATCTTTTCGTGCGAGTGTATGCCTTTTGTTGGCGCGTACTCACGCCCCGGACGAATTCCGAAAGAAGAGTGCGGTGAGTTCCAAAAGGACTAGCTCTCAAAAATGCGAGGCTGGGTTTCCCAGACCAGCCAATCATGCCTTTGATATTTTCTAGATCACAAAACTGCCGTCAAACGCACGGCTAGGCAAAAAAGAGCCCGGTTCCAGGGAGTGCCTGAAGCCGGGCCAAGGGAGGATGCACCATATGGTGCAGGGATCAAGGTGGCAGACGTCAAAGAGGCGTCTGCTACCAGGAATTCTGGGTTTTGCCTTGCGGCGCAGGGTGCTAGCTCAGCAGCGTTTTGGGATCGACCGATTCCAGCCCCAGCGCGGTGCCAACGGCGGCATAGGTCAGCTGCCCGGCATGGACGTTCAGCCCGGCCAAAAGATGCGGATCATCGGCGCAGGCCTGTTTCCATCCCTTGTCGGCCAGCGCCAGCATGAAGGGCATCGTTGCGTTCCCCAGTGCGATGGTCGATGTGCGGGCCACGGCTCCGGGCATGTTGGCGACGCAGTAATGCATGACTCCGTCCACCTCAAAAATCGGGTCCTCGTGCGTGGTGGCTTTGGATGTCTCAAAGCACCCGCCCTGGTCAATGGCGACGTCCACAATGGCGGAGCCGGGCTTCATCGTCGAGAGCTGAGCTCGGCTGACCAGCTTGGGCGCGGCGGCGCCAGGGATCAGTACGGCGCCGATGACCAGATCAGCCTGAATAAGCAGTTCGGCCGTGTTCCCCTTGGAGGCATATCCGGTTTTGAACTCCCCGCGGAAGGCATCGTCCAAATAGCGCATCCGGGGCAGCGACATGTCCAAAACGGTTACATCCGCACCCATACCTGCGGCGACACGGGCAGCGTGGGTGCCGACAACGCCGCCACCAATGACGACGACTTTGGCGGGACCGACACCGGGCACACCGCCCATCAATACGCCGCGCCCTCCATTTGCTTTTTGCAAAGTCCACGAGCCCACCTGAGGGGCCAGTTTGCCTGCGACTTCGGACATCGGCGCCAGCAGAGGAAGGCCGCCGGTGCGGTCCGTCACGGTTTCATAGGCGATCGCGGTACAGCCTGAATCCAGCAGATCATGGGTCTGATCGGGATCCGGGGCCAGGTGCAGATAGGTGAACAAAAGCTGCCCCTCGCGCAGCATTTTGCGCTCGATGGCCTGGGGTTCTTTGACCTTCACGATCATGTCGGCGGTGGCAAAGATCTCCTGAGCGGTATCCAAAACCGTCGCGCCAACGGCAACATACGCGGCGTCATCAAAGCCCGAGCCAACGCCCGCGCCCTTCTGAATCACGACCTCATGCCCGCGGGCAATGGCCTCGAACGCGGCGTTTGGGGTGATGCCGACTCGGTATTCCTGAGGTTTGATTTCGGTGGGGCAACCGATCTTCATTTGAGCATTCCTTCCTGCTTTTGGTCAGAATGTCGCAGGTCCTTTGCAAGTGCTTTGAGAAATGGGTCGCCAAGCAACCAAATTTGTGAATATTCTTCGGACAAATGAATTTTTTCGCGAAGGATCGTGCGCAAATGACGCTGGATGAAACAGATCAGCGTATCCTTAGGGTACTGCAACGGAAGGGGCGTATTTCGAACGCCGAACTGAGTGAAGCCGTGAACCTGTCGCCCTCGGCGTGTCACAGGCGGGTGCAGCGCTTAGAGGCGGACGGATTCATCAAGAACTATGTCGCGCTTTTGGATGCGCGGAAAATGAATGTTCCGACCACCGTGTTCGTCGAGATCACGCTTCAGGGGCAGGCGGACGAGATATTGGATGCGTTCGAAAAGGCCGTCGCACGTATTCCGGATGTGCTGGAATGTCATCTGATGGCCGGGACTGCGGACTATATCCTGAAGGTCGTCGCTGAAAACACTGAGGATTTTGCCCGTATCCACCGTCAGCACCTGACGCGTTTGCCGGGGGTCGCGCAGATGCAATCCTCGTTTGCGTTGCGCACTGTGTTCAAGACAACGGCACTGCCGGTATGATGCGATCGGTCCAAACCACATGAGCCTTGCATCCGTCGACAAACCCGTGGCAATCGAAGATATGGCGAATGTAGCGATCACGTATTTCTCGGGGCGGGGGCACACCCGCAAGCTGGCGGATGCCATTGCGTTGGCACTTGGGGCGGAAGATTGCGCCGCGCGGCTGATTGATGTCACGCAGATATCCGAACTGGACTGGAAGGCGATGGAGGCCGCCGACGCGATCATATTCGGCGCGCCAACTTATATGGGCAGCGTCGCAGCCGAGTTTAAGGCCTTTATGGATCAGAGCAGCGATATCTGGACCGACCAGCGGTGGGCAGACAAGCTGGCCGCTGGCTTTACCGTTGCGACCTTTCCAGGGGGCGACAAACTGAATGCTCTGATGCAGCTAAGTATCTTTGCGATGCAGCACGGCATGGTCTGGGTCGGCCAGGATCAAATCGGTGCTCCGGTGAACCGTGACCAGATCGGGATCAATGAAAGCGGCGTTTGGCTGGGTCTGGGGGCCACGACCGTTCGGGACAAATCCTTGATGGTGTCCGAGGGGGATCTGGAAACGGCCCATCGCTTTGGCAAACGCATTGCGCGCGCTGTACGACGTTGGTCTATATAGGCGTGAAGCCCTTTGTTTTATTGTCTCTTGCATGGTAAATTCACGCACTGAGGAGACCGGAGGGGGCTCATATGACGATGCTACATCACGCTGACAAAGTGCTTGAGAACGCGCATTCGACCCGCGCTGCGGCGACATCGCGTCTGGCGGCGTCCTGGCGGCGCTCTGCGGTCACATATGGTCTGGACCCCCGGAATACCCACGCGCCAGAGCGTTTGGAAATGCAGGACGTTGCACAGCGGCGCGATGCGATGGGCGTATTTTTGTCGCTGGCCAATCCGCAGCTTGATCAACTGTTCCGTATGGTCGGCAACACGGGGTGCTGTGTTCTGCTGACAGACGCCGAGGGTGTCGTGTTGGAGCAGAGATGCTCGGACGCGGACAGGGCTGTGTTTCAGAGCTGGGGTCTATGGTCCGGCGCGGTCTGGAGCGAACAGGCAGAGGGTACGAATGGTATCGGGACCTGCCTTGCGGAAAAACGACAGATTGTCATTCATCGAGACGAGCATTTCCACAGCCGCAACACCTCGATGAGCTGCATGGACGCTCCGATCTATGGCGCAAACGGCGAGGTTATGGCCGCGCTGGATGTGTCCTCGTGCCGGGCTGATCAGACCGAGGGGTATACCCGCCTGATCGCCAGCGCCGTTGCGCAGACCGCCCGCCAAATGGAGACCGAGCATTTCCGGGCTGCCTTTGCCGGGGCTCGGTTTGTGGATGTTGGAACGGATCGCCCCGAAGAAGCGCTGCTGTTGGCGGTGGATGGAGATGATCTGGTGATCGGTGCGACGCGCGCCGCCCGCCGCAAGCTGGGTCTGGACGCTCAGAGCTTTGCCAGCCCGATGCCCGCGGCTGACGTCCTCGGCATGGCGCAGGGCCGTCGTGGGCTGGAGCATGCCGAACGGGCGGCTTTGCGTCGGGCGCTGGCTCGGGCCGGAGGGAATGCAAGCGCTGCCGCACGCGCCCTGGGTATTGGTCGCGCAACGCTTTACCGCCGGATGAAGCGTTTGGACCTGGATTGATCTGGAACAACTTTCAGTCCCATTTTCCTGCTTTAATGTAATTTCATGTCCCCCTGTCTCAGTTCTGAGACACATTGCGCCGATCCGCCGGGGTGCGGGGGCTGTTTCGATCTTCGAATCGGGGAAGGCTTTGGCCACTTGCCGACTATCCGGCCCCTGAGGAGGAGATTCCAAATGAATGACATGACCGAAGCCAGCGCAGCGCAGTATGCCTCGCCGTTCAAAGCCCGTTACGACAACTTCATTGGTGGCAACTTTGTGCCGCCCGTAAACGGCCGCTACTTCGACAACATCACCCCGATCACTGGTGCGAAAGTGTGTGAAATCGCGCGTTCCGACGAAGCGGATCTGGAGCTGGCGCTGGACGCCGCCCACGCCGCCAAAGATGCCTGGGGTAAAACCTCGGCGGCCGAGCGTTCGAATATCCTGCTGAAAATCGCAGACCGGATCGAAGAAAACCTAGAGCTGATCGCAACGGCTGAGACTTGGGACAACGGTAAGCCTATCCGTGAGACGATGGCCGCTGACATCCCGCTGTCGGCCGACCACTTCCGCTACTTTGCTGGCGTTCTGCGTGGCCAAGAAGGCACCATGTCGGAAATCGACAACGACACCGTTGCCTATCACTTCCACGAGCCTCTGGGCGTTGTTGGCCAGATCATCCCGTGGAACTTCTCGATCCTGATGGCTGCATGGAAACTGGCGCCCGCCCTGGCTGCTGGTAACTGCATCGTGCTGAAACCCGCCGAGCAGACCCCTGCTGCGATCATGGTTTTTGCCGAGCTGATCGCTGATCTGCTGCCTGCCGGTGCCCTGAACATCGTGAA
This sequence comes from Thalassovita sp., assembly GCA_029212905.1. Taxonomy (GTDB): domain Bacteria; phylum Pseudomonadota; class Alphaproteobacteria; order Rhodobacterales; family Rhodobacteraceae; genus Thalassobius. The sequence continues at coordinate 89,815 of JARGPB010000014.1, read as the reverse complement.
CGGCTATGGTGCCGAAGTCGGCGCGCCGCTGGCGACCTCGAAGCGTATCGCAAAGATCGCCTTCACTGGTTCGACAGCAACTGGCCGCAAGATCATGGAAGCCGCAACCGTCAACCTGATCCCCGTCACGCTGGAGCTGGGTGGCAAATCGCCGAACATCTTCTTCTCGGACGTGATGGCCGAAGACGATGCATATCTTGATAAAGCCGTCGAAGGCTTTGTTCTGTTCGCCTTCAACCAGGGCGAGGTTTGCACCTGCCCGTCGCGCGCATTGATCCAAGAAGACATCTACGAAGAGTTCATTGCGCGTTGCATCAAGCGCGTCGAAGCCATCATCCAGGGCGACCCGCGTGACATCAACACCATGGTTGGCGCACAGGCCAGCGAAGAGCAGCAGAACAAAATCATGTCCTACCTGCAGATCGGTGTCGAAGAAGGCGCCGAAGTTCTGGCCGGTGGCGACGCTGCACGCTTCAACGGTGACATCGCGAACGGGTTCTACATCCAGCCGACTATCCTGAAGGGCCACAACAAGATGCGCGTCTTCCAGGAAGAGATCTTTGGCCCGGTTGTGTCGGTCACGACCTTCAAGGACGAAGCCGAAGCCATGGAAATCGCCAACGACACCATGTACGGCCTGGGCGCCGGTGTGTGGACCCGTGACGGTTCGCGCGCCTACCGCTTTGGCCGCGGCATCGAGGCTGGCCGTGTGTGGGTCAACAACTACCACGCCTATCCGGCCCACGCGGCATTCGGTGGCTACAAACAGTCGGGCATCGGCCGTGAGAACCACAAGATGATGCTGGATCACTACCAGCAGACCAAGAACATGCTGGTCAGCTATAACCCCAACAAACTGGGCTTCTTCTGAGGCTCATAAGGGGGCCTTTCCCAGATTGGCCCCTTTGACCCGGTTCTAACCTGCCGTTTCGCGGCGTTGCCCCTCCTCGCTCTTCTTCCGGTGACGGTGTGGGCGGCCAGGTTGGGGCCGGGCATATCCACCCAGCGTTTTGCACAGGTGATTTGACGCGCACGAGCCGAAAGGCCGGGCGCGTTTTTCGTCGCGGATGAACGTTTTCAGGGGTCTTGAAACGACAAACCCCCGGGCGTTTGCCTCGGGGGTCGTCTTTAGCATTCAAGCTGTAGAGAGAGGTCTTAGAGAAGACCTTCGCGCTGTGCTTTCTTGCGTGCCAGTTTACGGGCACGGCGGATCGCTTCAGCTTTCTCGCGCGCTTTTTTGACGGAGGGTTTCTCGAAATGTTGCTTGAGCTTCATTTCGCGGAACACGCCTTCGCGCTGCAGCTTTTTCTTCAGAGCCCGGAGGGCCTGGTCGACGTTATTGTCGCGAACGCTTACCTGCATGTGGTTTTCACCACCTTTCTAGGTTTGAGATTGCAAGGAATTGCAGGAAGTGGCCGTATAGCAAAGACGGCCCTATATGTCTAGGGTGACACCAGAACGGAAATAGGAGCCCGCCATGAGCCTGCCAGACCTTAAGGAAACCCTGCTGGACGCGGCATTGATTCATGTGGCGTTCGACGGATGGACGCCCGAGACATTCGCCGCGGCGGTCGCGGAAACCGGGGTGGAAATGGCGGTGGCGCGGGCGGTGTGTCCACGCGGAGCGGTCGATCTGGCGGTGGCCTATCACCTGCGCGGGGACCGGCTGATGGCCGAGCGTGCCAAGGCCGAAGACCTTTCTGCGTTGCGGTATTCCGAGAAAGTCGCGGCGCTGGTCCGGTTCCGTATCGAGGCCGCAGATGACAAAGAGGCCGTGCGTCGTGGCACGACCCTGTTCGCGCTGCCGCAATATGCGGGCGACGGAACACGCCTGATCTGGAACACTTGCGACGCGATCTGGACCCTGTTGGGCGATGTCTCGGATGATGTGAACTGGTACACGAAACGCGCGACACTCAGCGGTGTTTATGGCGCGACGGTACTTTACTGGCTGGGGGATGATTCGCTGGGCAATCAAGCAACCTGGGACTTTCTGGATCGCCGGATCGACGACGTCATGCGGTTTGAGAAGTTCAAAGCCAGCGTAAGAAATAACAAGCCGCTGAGCGCGCTTTTGGCTGGGCCAATGGCTGTGCTGAGCCGGATCAAAGCGCCAGCGGGCGCACGGGATGATCTGCCTGGACATGTCCACGGCGAGAATTGAGGAGAGCAAGATGACTGACATGATGCGGGCGGTGGAAATCACCGAACCGGGTGCACCCGACGTGCTGAAATTGTGCGAGCGCCCGGTGCCTCAGCCGTTGCCTGGCCAGGTGGTGATCAAGGTGGCGTATGCCGGGGTGAATCGCCCGGATGCCTTGCAGCGGGCAGGGGCCTATGCGCCGCCGCCGACGGCCAGCGATCTGCCTGGGCTCGAGGCGTCGGGGCATATCTCGGCTGTGGGCGAAGGTGTCAGCGGCTGGTCCGTTGGTGATCCGGTCTGCGCGTTGCTGCCCGGCGGCGGCTACGCCGAATATGTGGCGACCCCTGCCGCGCATTGCCTGCCCGTCCCCAAAGACATGGGTATGAAAGAGGCCGCCTGCTTGCCGGAAACCTATTTCACCGTCTGGTCCAACGTGTTCCAGCGCGGCGCATTGAAGGCCGGCGAGCGCTTCTTGATCCACGGTGGGTCGTCTGGCATTGGAACGACCGCTATTCAGCTGGCGCGCGAATTCGGCGCACGGGTCTTTGTGACTGTCGGTAGCCAGGACAAGGCAGCGGCATGCGCTGCCTTGGGCGCGGAACGCACGATTATCTACAATGACGAAGATTTTGTCGATGTGTTGCGCGGCGAGGGTGGGGCGAACCTGATCCTTGATATGGTTGGCGGGCTGTATATTCCGCGCAACATTCGCGCTCTGGCGGATGACGGACGTTTGGTACAGATCGCGTTTCTTCAGGGCCCCAAGGTCGAGCTGAACTTTGCTCAGATCATGACGCGTCGTCTGACGGTCACCGGGTCTACCTTGCGCCCGCAAAGCGACCTGGCCAAAGCCAAGATCGCCGAAAGCCTGTTGGCGCAGGTCTGGCCCCTGTTGGATACGGGAAAAATCGCGCCAGTCATGGACAGCGAGTTTGATCTGGCCGACGCAGCCAAGGCACACGCGCGCATGGAAAGCAGCGGCCACATCGGCAAAATCGTGTTGAAAGTCGGTGGCTGAGTAATGTCCGAAGACAGCAGTGAAAAATCCCCGATAGATCTGCTGGTCGAGTACTCTGTGCAGGACAGTTTTCAGACGTTTCGGGACCAAATGGCGGCTGCGATGTTGCTGCCCAGCAAACGCGCCATTCGTAAATACTGTTTGGAACGGGCGGTGGACCGGTTGGGCTTTGCTGGGCTGGTGGCCGAGTTTGGCGTCTGGAAAGGCAGCGGGGTCAACCTGTTCGCACGCCAGTTGCAGGGGACAAACGCCACTGTCTGGGGCTTTGACAGCTTCGAAGGGCTGGAAGAGGACTGGACCGGGCACGCCAGGGGCGGTCAGGCCGGGCGCTTTACGTTAAAGGGCGTGTCGCCCGAGGTCGAGCCGTCTGTTCGGTTGGTCAAAGGGCGGGTGCAGGATACCGTGCCGAAATGGTTGGCGGAAAACGCCGATCAGCCCGTTGTCTTTGCTCATCTGGATCTGGACACCTATTCGCCCACACGGTTTGTACTGGATGCGCTTCGCCCGCAGTTGGTGGCAGGAAGCGTACTGCTGTTCGACGAGCTGTACGGCTATCCAGGATGGCGAAATCACGAATACAAAGCGCTGCAAGAGTGTCTGCCCGAGCAAACTTACCGGTACATTGCGTTTTCACAACAGGCCGTCGGGATTGAAATCACCGCCGCTCTTGATTGAGAAAATACAGCCCGGAATAGTGATGCTTGACGAGCACCGTGCCCAGGGCGTTTTCGGGGCAAAAGCGGTTTCTTAAAACCTCTCCTCCGACATTGATGGGGCATGTTGGAAAATGGTGCCGCAGCCATTGGGCAGAGTCCCGAGCAGGGAGTTTCAATATTCGCAACATTCAGAATATACCTATTTTAGGTTGATTGATTTCTATTTTCATATCCTTGGGTAGAGTACTGCAAGCGTGAGCCAGTACGTAATTGCATTTACTGATATTATTCTGCATAGCGATTACACAGTCTTCTACAAATAGATGGATTATTTGAATGTCTAACGCGGAAAACATCTCGGCCGAGGATCTGGCTACACTGCCGTTGAAAGAGCTGAAATCGCTGGAAAAGAAGGTCGCCAAGGCGATCTCTACCTTTGAAACCCGTCAGAAACAGGCGGCTCTGGCCGCGCTGGAAGAGAAAGCCAAAGAGATGGGGTTCTCTTTAGCAGAGCTGACCGGGGCAATGGGCAGTGGTCGTGGCAAGGTAAAGTCGATGGGCATCCCGAAATACGCCAATCCCGAAAACCCTGCACAGACCTGGACCGGCAAAGGTCGCCGACCCGAGTGGTTTGTTGCTGCAATGGCAGCGGGAAAATCGCCCGAAGAATTGGCTCTCTGATCCGCTTTAGCGGATTGGGTCGAATAGAGCATCCTTTAGACGGCAATCTCTGACTGTGTCCTGGCCGCAAGGTACAGGGCGCAGGTCTTTTGACAGGCATACCCGTGCTTCTTGAATGCGGCCATCCCGGCAGGTGATGGTCAGCATATCGGGTTCCCATTCCGGGTTAGCCTTGAGGAATGCCTCTTCGATGACAGATGCCGGCAATTTCACCGACCGATCCAGTTTGCGGAAAATTGCGGGGCGGTTCACTTGCTCATAGGCGCGTCGGGAGGTTTCGTAATACGCGGCCGCGGACAGGCCTGAACACGTGCCGTGTTTCTTCCATTGGTACCACGCCAGGCCTGAACTCCCCATGATGTCCTCCATTGTGTTGGACATCTGGCGGGTTGGATGTGGTTCCATTGTGCGACAGAAGGACGGCCAGCCACGGTGGTATTGAGGCCACAGCCCGTGCAGAACCCAGCCAAAATCCTCGCGGTCGTCGCATTGCGGGGAGTTTCGCTGATCGCCTTCGATCGCGCACCAGGTCGGTGACCAGCTGAGCGACAGCACATAGTAGTCAAAAACGCCGGCTTTCTCTCCGTCTGCACGCAGCGCGGTGGCTGAGCTAAGTGCCAGAATTAGGGCCATTAGGGCAAATCGCATAAACACTTTCCTTCTGTCTTTATCGGCACTATATAGGCGCCAAGTTCCCCGACAATGGAAACCCGCCCGCCAAGGGCAGCCTGATTTCGGGCATCGGGGAAGATTTGCGTCAAGGAGAGATGACATGGCCAAACCGATTATGGCGAAAGCAACCGCCGTTTGGCTGATCGACAACACCACGATCAGCTTCAAGCAGATTGCCGATTTTGTCGGTATGCATGAGCTGGAGATCCAGGGGATCGCCGATGGCGACGTGGCTCCGGGCGTCAAAGGATTTGACCCGGTTGCGAATAACCAGCTGACAGAAGAAGAGATCGCCTCGGCCGAGAAGAACCCGATGCACAAGATCAAGCTGAAGTTCAACCCGGCCGCCTCGGGCGAGGAAAAGCGCCGTGGCCCGCGCTATACCCCGCTGTCCAAGCGTCAGGACCGTCCGAATGCGATCCTGTGGCTGGTGAAGTTCCACCCAGAACTGACCGACGGCCAGATTTCCAAACTGGTGGGCACCACCAAGCCAACCATCCAGTCGATCCGCGAACGTACTCACTGGAACATCAGCAACATGCAGCCCATCGACCCCGTTGCCCTGGGTCTGTGTAAGCAAAGCGAACTGGATGCCTCTGTGCAGAAGGCCGCCTCGAAACGTGCCGCTGATGGGGCCGCGATGTCCGACGACGAGCGTCGCAAGCTTCTGTCGACCGAGCAGAGCCTGTCCATGGGCGCCGAGCCGAAAGTCCCCACCGCCATCGAAGGGTTGGAGACGTTCAGCCTGAAGGATGACGAAGAAGAAAAAGAAGAAGAAGAGATTCTGGACGCCGACAGCCTGTTCAACCTGCCCAGCGGCACCGACGACGAACAGCCCTGATCTGTCAGACGTTAGATTGCCCCACGAGGGATGCGAAAGGCCTGGGATCATTCCTGGGCCTTTTTGCTTGGTTCTGTTTTGCGATTCTGTGCCTATGATTCTGAGGTGCGACCAGTCCCGCAGCCCCTGCCGAGGTTTTGGTTCTATTGGTTTGCCACAGTCGTCTGGGGTCTGATTTGATCGAAACTTTGCTTTCCCGCCCTCGATGATTGGGCGGCGCAGTCGCTCACATGATTGAAATATATGGATTTTAGCTCTCAGTCCGGTGTTTGGGGAAATCCATGTAAGATCTTGAAATATGATCAAAAACCGCGCGAAAATTCTGGCGCCAGAAATAATTACAACGACGAGAAATTTTTCTTGATCGGCGGATATTTCGAGCCTAAATGCGTTTCTCAAGACGCCAACGCACGCGCCTCTGGCCGGGACGGATCTCCGCCCCCGTGTTTACGTAGCGACGGTAACGTCTCCCTTGGAAGTGAGCGGTCATATTTGGCCGGGTCTATTGGAGATGACCATGAACGCCTACGTAACACCCTTTTCGGGCGGTGAAGCCATCCGTGCAACCACCCGTATCGAAACCTACATCCGGTCCACACAGTTTGACCGCCCCACGCTGGTTTTGGACGGTCAGGCCGTGTCTCAACAGTATCGCGCGCTGAAGTCCGGCCTGGGCCGGGCCGATATTCACTATGCGGTCAAGGCAAACCCTGCGCGTGAAATCCTCGAGGTTCTGGTGAACGAAGGTTCGCATTTCGATGCGGCTTCGCGCGGCGAGATCGAGCTTTGCCTCAGCTTGGGCGCGCACCCGGATCACATCTCGTTTGGCAACACGATCAAGCGTCCCTCGGATATTGCTTTTGCGTATCACGCCGGGATCACCCTGTTCGCGGCCGATGCCGAAGAAGAGCTGGAAAAGATCGCTGAAAACGCCCCCGGTGCACAGGTCTATATCCGTCTTTTGGTTGGCTCGACCGAGGCCGACTGGCCCCTGTCCCGCAAGTTCGGCTGCTCGCCCGACATGGCGCTGGATCTGATGGCGCGCGCGATCGATTTGGGACTGGACCCTGTTGGCCTGTCCTTTCATGTCGGCAGCCAGACCAAGCGCCCAGAAATGTGGGTCGAAACGCTGGATAGCGTGGCCGAGGTCTGGAGCCAGGCGCGCGCAAACGGGTTTGACCTGACGCTGATCAACATCGGCGGCGGCTTCCCTGCGTTTTATGGCGACGCGATTGCGCCGGCTTCGATCTATGCTGCCCGTGTAATTGAAATGGTCGAAGCCCGTTTTCAAGGTGCCGTTCGTATCATGGCCGAACCTGGTCGTGGTATGGTCGCCGAGGCAGGCATGATCTCCGCCGAGGTTCTGTTGGTGTCAAAGAAGTCCGACAGCGATCTGCATCGCTGGGTGTACCTGGACATCGGGAAATTCTCGGGTCTGGCTGAAACCATGGACGAGGCGATCCGCTATCAATTCATCACCGACCGGGACCACGAAGAAACCGCCCCCTGCATTTTGGCAGGTCCTTCCTGTGACAGTGCAGACGTGCTGTACGAAAAACGCCCGGTTCAGCTGCCTGTTGGATTGCGGGCGGGGGATCGGATCATCATCCGCAGCTGTGGCGCCTATACGTCCAGCTATTCCTCGGTCGGGTTCAACGGATTCCCGCCATTGGACGTCGTGGTTATCTGACAGTTTTTGCTGCGGTTCCGTCTGCTACAGACGTTTCCGAGCGTTCAGGGCGGCGGTAATCGTACCGTCGTCCAGATAGTCCAGCTCGCCGCCAATCGGCACGCCCTGCGCCAGAGAGCTGAGCGTGGCCAGCCCCTCCAGCTCGTCTGCGATATAATGGGCGGTGGTCTGGCCATCGACAGTGGCATTCAGGGCGAGGATGACTTCGGTAATGCCTTCGGATTTCACGCGATCAACCAAGCGGGGAATGCGCAGTTGATCAGGCCCGACAGAATCCAGCGCCGAGAGTGTCCCGCCCAACACATGATACCGGCCCTTGAAAACGCCCGAGCGCTCCATGGCCCACAGGTCGGCAACGTCCTCGACAACGCAGAGGATACCATTGGCACGGACCTCAGAAGAGCAGATATCGCAAATATCGCCCGTACCGATGTTGCCGCAATTCAAGCATTCACGCGCGGTGGCCGCAACGGTCTGCATCATCTCTGATAATGGTGCTAGCAGAAGGGCACGTTTGCGGATCAGATGCAGCACCGCGCGGCGGGCCGAGCGCGGCCCCAAGCCCGGCAGCTTGGCCATCATGTCGATCAGGGTTTCGATGTCGCGATTGCTGCTCAAACGTTGGTGCCTGCGGTGCTGTTGAATTTGAGTATTTTGGGCAAGATGAAAGGGGCGGCTGCGCCCCATCACAAGCGTGTCAGAACGGAAGTTTCATATCTGCGGGGAGGCCCAGACCTTCGGTCAGTTTGGCCATTTCTTCTTGGGACTTGGCTGCCGCTTTGGCTTGCGCCTCTTTGATGGCGGCTAGGATCAGGTCCTCGACCACTTCTTTTTCGTCCGGGTGGAAAATCGAGGGGTCGATTTCCAGCGCAGTCAGTTCTGATTTCAGCGTGCAGGTCGCTTTGACCAAGCCGGCGCCGGATTCACCGGTGACGGTCATGTTGCCCATGTCTTCTTGCAGGGTTGCCATTTTCTCCTGCATTTCCTTGGCTGTTTTCATCATCTTGGCCATGTCGCCAAGGCCGCCGAGTCCTTTCAGCATGGGGTGTTCCTTTGTGTTTGCGTGTTGAACCTAGATACGTTTCGAAGTGCTTGGAAACAAGAGAAGGCGAGGGCCTGATTAGTCTTGTTCGAAGGGATCCCATTCGTCCTCAACCTCGGCCAGGGCATCGGCCTGAGCGGTGGCTGCGATTTGGGAATGCGTGCGGACCTGCGCAATCCTGGCCTTGGGAAAAGCGGCAAGCACGGCCTGCACCATCGGGTGTTGGGCGGCTTTGCGTTTAATCGCAAGATCGGCGGCGTCTCGTTTCTCGGCGATGGTTTCGGCACCGCCTGTGTTGACGACGCTGACAGCCCATCGGTTGTGCGTCCAGCGTTGCAGCGCGTTGCTCAGGCGCGGAGCAAGGTCGTTGGGGGCTGTTTCTGAAGGCTGGAATTCGATCCGGCCGGGGCGATAGGCGGCAAGGCGGACACCGGTTTCCACATCAACCAGCAGTTTGGCGTCCCTGTTCAGGCGGATCAGTTCGACCACATGTTCGAATGTCGGATAATGCGCAAGCGCCTGATCCGTATCCTGGGCCAGGGCCATCATTGGGCCATTCCCGCCGCCAGATGCACCAGAAGGGCCGGGCGTGTAGGCCTGTGTCATCTGTTCGCGCGGTGCCCCGTTTTGGGGGGCGGGGCGGCCGCTGCCTGGGGGCGGCGGAGTTGGGGTGTTTTTGAGCGTACGCAATAGCTCTTCTGGGGTGGGCAAGTCCGAGACGTAGGTCAGGCGGATCACGGCCATTTCGGCGGCCATCATTGTGTTCGGGGCATGGCCAACCTCGTCCAATGCCTTGAGCAGCATTTGCCACATCCGCGTCAGAATCCGCATCGACAGGGATTTGGCCAATTCTTGACCTCGAGCGCGTTCATCGGGCGAAACGGTTGGGTCGTCGGCGGCCTCGGGGGTGATCTGAACGACAGAGATCCAGTGGGTCACTTCGGCCAGATCGCGTAGAACGGCCATCGGATCGGCCCCGTCGGCATACTGAGCACTGAGTTCCGTCAGCGCACCAGCCGCGTCGCCTTTCATGATCAGATCGAACAGGTCCAGCACGCGACCGCGATCGGCAAGTCCCAGCATCGCGCGGACTTGTTCGGCGGTGGTTTCGCCGGCACCGTGGCTGATGGCCTGATCCAGAAGCGAGGTCGCATCACGGGCAGAGCCTTCGGCGGCGCGGGTGATCAGCGCCAGTGCGTCGTCGGTGATGTCTGCCCCCTCGGCGGTGCTTATCTTGCGAAGCAGTGCGATCTGGTCCTCGGGTTCAATCCGGCGCAGGTCGAACCGCTGGCAACGTGATAGTACCGTGACCGGAACCTTGCGAATTTCAGTCGTGGCGAAGATGAATTTTACGTGGGCAGGCGGTTCCTCGAGCGTTTTTAGCAGCGCGTTGAACGCGCTGGTGGACAGCATGTGGACCTCATCGATGATGTAGATCTTGTAGCGGGCCGAGGCCGCGCGATAGTGGACGCTTTCGATGATCTCGCGGATGTCATTCACGCCAGTGCGTGATGCGGCGTCCATCTCCATGACGTCGACGTGGCGGCCTTCCATGATGGCGGTGCAATGTTCGCACTGGCCGCAAGGTTCAGTGGTGGGGCCGCCGGTGCCGTCCGGGCCAATGCAGTTCATGCCTTTTGCGATGATCCGGGCCGTGGTGGTTTTGCCGGTGCCGCGAATACCGGTCATGATAAAAGCCTGGGCGATCCTGTCCGCCGCAAAAGCGTTTTTCAGGGTGCGGACCATGGCGCTTTGCCCAACGAGATCCGCAAAGGTTTCGGGCCGGTATTTGCGCGCCAGAACCTGGTAACCTGTGTCGGGGGTGTCGCTCATGCGGGGGCCTTTGGATTCGGGGTTTGGGGTAAAGTAAGCGGGACAGGGCGGCGCGTCTACCGGAATGCCTGCTGCAATGTCGCGTCCGCGCCGCGCAGAGAGCGGGGCGCCCGGACGTTAGGGGGGAACGTCGCGCGGTCTTTTCCATATTCAGACCGTCGCAAAGGCGGTAATATTGGCGGTACTTCAGTTTGAGAGGTTTTTTATGCGTTTGAAGGGTGTTCGCGGCAGTCGCAATATCGAGGATCGCCGAGGTCGCGGTGCTGCTGGCGGCAAGGCCAAAATTGGAGGTGTAGGCCTGCTGATCGTGTTGGCGATCGGATATTTCGCGGGGGTTGATGTATCGCCGTTACTCGAGGGGCAGGTCGGCCAGACCGCCACTACGCAGCGCGAACCGACAGCCGAAGAGCAGCGCGCGGCCGAGTTTTCCTCGCGCGTTTTGGCAACGACCGAGGCCGTCTGGGATCAGGTTTTTCCCGAACAGCTGGGTGTCGAGTACCAACCGCCAGTTTTGGTGCTGTATTCAAGCGTAACGCAAAGCCCGTGTGGCGGAGCCAGCGGAGCGACGGGTCCGTTCTACTGTCCTGCGGACGAGAAGGCCTATCTGGATACGGATTTCTTTGCCACATTATCGCGCCAGCTGGGCGCCAAAGGTGATTTCGCTGCGGCCTATGTGATTGCGCACGAAGTGGCCCACCACGTCCAAAACGAGATGGGAATCTTGGGACAGGTCAACGAAGCGCGCCAGAAAACAAGTCAGGCGCGGGCAAATGCGCTGACTGTCAGGTTGGAGCTTCAGGCGGATTGCTTGTCCGGTGTCTGGGCGCGGAACGTTGACGGGCTGTTGGAGCCCGGAGATTTGCAAGAGGCCTTGAATGCCGCGCGGATGATTGGGGATGACCATCTGCAGAAACGTTCCGGGCGGGTGCCTCAGCCACATACGTTCACACACGGCACATCTGAACAGCGTGCGCGCTGGTTTGGGACCGGCTATAAAAGTGGCCAGATCGCCTCTTGTGACACGTGGAACGCGGACCGCTTGTAAAGGGATGGGATATGGATCGGTATGATCGCGCTGTGAAATTTCTGAGGGAACAGGGCGTACGGTGGAGCGACGCAAACCCACCGGCATATCGCCTGTTGCGTCGGGCCGGGATCGGGCTAAGGCCGCCACTTTTCCAGAAATTCTGGCCGCTATTCGTGTTTTACGCCGGGCTGTTCGGGTTGGGGTTTGTGCCTGCGATGGTGCTGATCCAGAGGAACGTGGATGTCATGATCGTGGTCATTTCTGCGGTGATTGGTAGCCTGATGTTTGGGGCCATTATGTCCTGGTTAGTTCAGCGCAAAGCGCGCCGTCTAGCGCTGCCAGACTGGGAGGCGATTTGACCCAAGGAGAGCGCATGCCTGATTTCGTTATTCACGCTTTGCAACTGGACGAGGGCATTCTGGCCCTGTCCCCGATGCCAGGGCGCAGTGGGGATTATGCTGCGGACCTTGAACATTTGCGTGAATGGCAGCCGGCGCTGTTGATTTCGCTGACAACCTTGGCGGAAATGGTAGACAAAGGCGCCGCTGACTTGGGTCAGCACATGCAGGACCGAGGCGCGCGGTGGGTACATCTGCCGGTGCCTGACTTCGGAACCCCGGACGCTGATTTCGATGAAAAATGGCCCGAGGTCAGCCGTCTGGCCCGGCAGGCGCTGCATGGCGGTGGGCGTGTGCTGGTGCATTGCATGGGCGGGTGCGGACGCTCGGGGATGGTCGCGCTGCGGTTGATGGTTGACGCTGGTGAAAAACCTGGTCCCGCGCTGGAACGGCTGCGCCGCATTCGTCCCTGCGCGGTGGAAACAGAGGCTCAGTTGAACTGGGCAGTTACTCCCACTCCATCTCGCTGAACACCTGTTGCGCATTGCGTCGCGCCAGAATGTCAAAATTCGCCAGATAAGCAAAGTCAGATTGATTCACCTCGACCGAGCCGATGATATCCCCGCCTTCGTCGATATAGTCGCGCATCTGGCCCCGTAGATTGGCCAGATAGTCCCGTGTATCGCGGGTGGCGGTCGCCAGATCGGTGACTGCCCCGTGGCCGGGCACGATATGGGTGGGGTTCAGCGCCGCCATCGCGTCAAAGCTTTCCAACCAATTGGCCGAGCTGGAGAATTCCAGCACGCCCAGAATTCTTTGAATATAGACGATGTCGCCGGTGAAGACGGTCCCAGCTGCCGGATGCCAGACAAAGCTGTCACCGGGGGTATGTGCCCCGCTCAGATGAGAGATCTGTAGCGTCGTGCCGCCAAGGCTGAGATCGTACCATTCGTCAAAGGTGATATCGGCGTGGATGGGTGTGGTGCCGCTCAGGTTCTCGGGGCCGATCAGGGTGGCCAGAACGGTCTGCTGCATGGACGCGCGCGAGGCCTGATCCGCAACCGCGTCGTTTGAGGCGATGATGACTGCGCCCTTGTCCTTCCAATAGCTGTTGCCGATCCAGCGGTGGTCCTGCCCGCCGGTGTTGATCACGAATTTCACAGGTTGATCGGTAATGCCCTGGATCATGGTGTCCAGCGCCTGCGCGCCCTTATAGCTGCCGCCGGCGTCGATCAAAATTGCGCCCTCAGGAGTAACAACCAGCCCGTGGGTCGAATTGTTCCCCAGGTTTTCCGGGTCGCGGTTCCCCAGCGGCCCGACCAGGGCATAGGTGTCCGTGGCGATCTGTGTCACGAGCATATCGGCCAGCAAGGGCCGGGCTAGCAGGCTCATCATCAGGGTTAGTATCATTGTAAAACGGGTCATCGGCGCCTCCCTCTCGCGTGATGCAGGTGCCGATGATGCGTGGTGGTCAGTTCTACGGCAATGAGCCGGATTGACGCTGTGGCGCTTACTCGCCGCGTCGTGCGCGTTTGGCCTTGGTGACTGATTTGACCATTTTGCTGAATTTACGACCGCGGGCGCGCGATTCCGCCAGAGTTTCCGAATTCCGGGCGTCTTCGTCCCGAAGCTTGCGCCAACGATCAACGCGATCCTGTTCCAGCACGCCTGTTTCGATGGCAGCGCGGACCTTGCAGCCGGGTTCCGAGTCGTGCTGGCAGTCCGAAAACTTGCATGACAGAGCCAGATCGGTGATGTCCGCGAAAAGGGTTTCAATACCGCTGGCGGCATCATGTAGTGCCAGTTCTCGCATGCCGGGGGTATCGATCAGCCAGCCGCCTGCGTGCATCCGGTACATGGACCGTGCGGTGGTGGTGTGGCGGCCCTTGGCGTCATCATCCCGGATGTCCGCGACGGCCAGATCTTCGCCGGTCAGGCCACGTGCGATGGTGGATTTTCCCACGCCCGAAGACCCGACCAAGGCCACGCTTTGTCCCTTGCTGCAATAGGGTTCCAGACGCGTGATGCTGTCTGGATCCTTGGCGTTCAGGGCGATCACATCGGCGTCCTGATACAGGGCGCGGGCGCGATCCACATAGGCATCGGCGTCCATGTCCTCGGGCTTGTCAGCCTTGGTGATGACGATGACAGGTGCGATCCCGGCCTCGATGGCCAGGGCCAGATAGCGTTCCAGCCGGGCCTCGTTGAAATCGTGGTTGCACGAGGTGGTAATGAACAGCGTGTCGATATTCGCCGCAATCAACTGCGTGTCCGAAGTCAGCCCCGCCGCCTTGCGCGAGATCAGCGTGCGCCGGTCCAGCAGGCGGGTGATACGTTCGCCATCAGAGAGGGCGAAATCACCCACAGCGAACTGGCTGGCGACATGTTCGCCTGTCAGCGCCAGTTGATGCCGGTTCAACCCGGCATCCAGCGTGATCACATCGCGCCTGCGCACTTCGGAAATGCGAACGGGAGTTTGGGTTTCGAATTCTTCGGGTGTTAGCTGGCCGGTAAAATGTTGGGTCCAGCCCAGAGCTCTAAGATCAGATGTCATTGGTCTGCCTTGCAAAACGCAAAAATAGGTCCCGCGCCAATCCGGCGGCAGGAACGTGCGGTTTCGGGCAATCCGTAAATGGCCTGAGCCTTAAGCTGCGGCTGCCCGAAGGGCGATCTGAGCGACAATCATCAAGAACCCTCCGAAAACGTTTGAAAACGGCAAGACATAGGTGAGAGGCTGGACAACGACCCAAGCGGGACTCGTTACGGCTGCTTCCTTCCGGATCTGACCGGGTTGGCGAGGAGCTTGCCCGCGCCAACCTCTCAAGCGTTCATATAGGGGGCTGTGACCGGATTCGCAAGCGGCGCTGTTGTACGGCAGTTACAGGACCAGGCGGTACAGTTCAAAGCCGCCATCGGTCGTCCCCGTCGGTTCCAGCGGCAAAGGCGTTTCAGGCAAATGGGCTCGCGCCTTGGGCGAGGAATGCAGCAGGGCACTGGCACCGGAAATAGGGGCAAAGCGCCAGTTTTGGACTTGCTCGATGTCCAGTTCGCGCCGGTTGCGGACCCACTCTGTCAGGATGGTTCGAATTTCATCGGGTGAGGTAAGAACCTGATCACTCCCCTCGCCGGTCCCTGGGAATGCGCCCCCGCCCCCGGCACGATAGCTGTTCGTGGCGATCAAAAAGGCCTGGTCGTCTTCGACGAGGCGACCGGCATAGCGAAGGTTCACGATCCGGTTTGCCCCAGGCTCTGCCAACTGCCCATCAATGCCAAAGCGGGCTGGCTGGGTTAAGTCGATCTCATACTCGACCCCCAGAATCATGTCATAGTAGTAGCTCGGGAAATCGCCATTCAGTAGCAATTGATCCGCGACGTTGGCGCGTATTTGCAGGTATTTCCCGGCCGAGCGTTCCAGCCAGTCCCGCAGCTGAGCGCCGGCCACGCGCAGAACCGACAGCGTGTTTGGGAACTGGTACAAATCGGCAATGCCGCGCAGCGTCAGCGGGCCGGGGTGAAGTTCGGTGAAATTCGCGGGGCCTGCGTGACCTCCGGCGCGAAAGGGCGATGCCGCCGACAGCAGCGGCAGCTCCTGCGGGCCGAGCTTCTGGCGCGCATAATCTAGCTGCGCCATGGCAACAGCCCGCGTGGCCAGATCGTACCCTGCGAAGGTGAAATACGAATGCAGCGGGCAGTTGAGCGTGGCGACGCTTGTGCGGATATGGCTGAGCGTGTCCGAATGCTCTTGCTCCAGATTCAGCGAGACATCCTCGGGAGGCTGTGGCTGATCAGGGATTGGGTGCAGATACGACAGGTGGCGGCGCACGTTCCACTCTCCGTCTGGGTTTTGTGTGATCGCAAGGTCGATCACACCCAGATCCGACCCCCAAAAACCGGCCATAACAGCGGGTTTACCGTGAAGCGTTCCTTTGTCCGGGTCCACGCCATCGATTCCGGTGAAATGCGCGCTGGGAAAGCGCCGGTGCTGGTGGCCACACAGAATAACATCAATTCCGTCAATGGCGGCCAGCGGAATGCTGGCGTTTTCTTGCAGGGCAATGTCCTGGGGGTGGCCGATACCGGAATGGCTGAGCGCTATGATCAGGTCCGCGCCTTCCGCCTTCATTTGCGGGACGTAGGCACGGGCGGCCTCGGTAATGCCGCGCATGAACAGGCGGTTTTCCAAGTGGCGCCTATCCCACACAGCGATCTGTGGGGGGACAAATCCGATGACGCCGATCCTCAGCAGGCGACTTTGGCCCGAGGCATCCAGGACCATACGGTCAAGAAATGCATACGGCGGAAATAGCGTTTCATCTTCGGTGGGTGTTTCGCCAAGACGTGTGGTGGCGTTGGCCAGCACAATAGGAAACCCCGCCCCCGAGACGACGGCTGTCAGAAAATCCAGCCCATAGTTGAACTCGTGATTGCCCAGCGTGCCAGCGTCATACCTTAGCGCATTCATCATGATCATCGCTGGGTGGCTTGGCCCGCCGGTGGGGTTTCGCTGTGCATAGAGATCCCCAAGCGGGGTTCCCTGAAGAAAGTCTCCGGTTTCCAGCAGCAGGGTGTTGTCGGCTTGTTTCCGGGCAGCGGCGATCAACCCGGTCAATTGGGACAGCCCAACCCCCGGATCCGGCGTGTCGGTGAAATAGTTATAGGGGAGCAAATTGACGTGAATATCCGTGGTTTGCAGGATTCTTAGATGAGTCTCGTCATCACTCACAGGAAAATTCTGTGGTCTAAATGGGGAGTTCGAAATTGCCTTCATATTTAATTTAGTCGCCTTAAGGTTGTCTTGCTGCGCGAATTGCCTGCGTCCAGCAGTGTATTAATAGGGAAATTTGGTGTTATTGAAGCGCCAATGTGACGTCATTCGGACCGCATAGCGTGTAGAGACAGATTTGAGGTGAAATCGTCTCAATTTTTCGCATACATCTCGGGGGACCGAGTGAAAGGGCGAGCAGATGAAACTGGCGGAAACGGTAACATTTGGTGGGTCGGGGCTGGATCGGGCTGCCGAGCTACGCGGAGACGACGCAGCGTTGGATGCGGCGCGGCGCGATTCTGCCGCGACGGCCATCGTGTTGTGGCGAGGCAAGCCGTTGACGGTTCCCTCTGCGGATCGGGGTGCGAGCCTTGCCCGGCTCTCGCTGGATCATCCCGTGTTGGCCGAGGCCGCGAGTGCCCCTATATTCCTGGGACAAGAGGAAACAGGCCCCGTCTTTGCCTACGATATTTCAGGCTGGGACCCCGACGATCTGGATCAGGCGCAAATGGACAGCTTTCTGGATCGTAGCGAACAGCGTCACCCGGATTTGCCGGATGACCACCTGTTCGCCGAGTTGCGCGGTATCATGTCCCGAATCAACCCACGGGACGCTGAACTGGCCGCCACGGCGCGGGCTTTGTTCAGTTGGCACCGCTCGCACCGATTCTGCGCGATGTGCGGCGCCGAAAGCAACATGGCGATGGCCGGATGGCAGCGGAATTGCCCGTCCTGCGGCGGACAGCATTTCCCGCGTACGGACCCGGTTGTGATCATGCTGATCACGCATGGCAACAATGTTCTGATGGGCCGTTCCCCAGGATGGCCCGAGGGGATGTATTCGCTTTTGGCCGGTTTCATCGAACCAGGTGAAACGATTGAGGCCGCCGTGCGCCGCGAAGTCTGGGAAGAGTCCGGCGTAAAGGTCGGAGAGGTAGGGTATCTGGCCAGCCAGCCTTGGGCGTTTCCATCGTCCTTGATGATGGGGTGCTATGGTTACGCGACGACGCAAGAGATCACGATTGACCCCAAGGAAATCGAGGACGCCCGCTGGTTTTCCCGCGAAGACATCATGCTTGCGTTCTCGGGGCAGCATCCCGAACTGATGCCTGCGCGAAAAGGCGCGATCGCGCAGTTTTTGCTTCGGAACTGGCTTGCTGATCAGGTGAATTGAGGACAAAACTGGCCCGGCTGGGGCTAGTGCAAAACAAAACGAGTGAATGATGGAAATTTCTACCAACGAAGACATCGCGGCGCCGTCGGACTATGTGTTCGAATGCCTGTCCGATTTCCAAAGCTTCGAGAAGGCCGCTTTGCGGCGTGGTGCGAACGTACAGCGTGTGGACGAGGCCGAAAAACTAGGGCAGGGCGCCCAGTGGGAGGTTGGCTTCAGCTTTCGCGGGAAGCCGCGCGACATCAAGGTTGAGCTGGTCGAGTACGCCCCGTCCGAGCAAGCGGCCTATAAAGCGATCGGTCAAGGTATGGAGGCGGTCATGCAGATCGAGCTGGTGCCGATGTCGCGCACCCGGACGCGGATGGTGACAACGGTCAGCATGGACGCCAAGACCCTGTCAGCGCGGTTGCTGTTGCAGTCATTGAAACTGGCCAAGGGTCAGATCAACAAACGGTTCGAAGGAATGATGGCGGACTATGCGCGGCAGCTGGAAAAACGCCACGCCCGCCTGACCTGAATTCAGGCGCGGGACTGCCGCGCCTGATTCGCCCACCGTCAGTTGCGGCGCTCGTCTGCCGGATAGACCCCGAGGATCTTGATGTTGGTGGTGAAATACTCCAACTCGTCCAGCGCCAGTTTCACATTGGGGTCCTCCGGGTGGCCTTCGATGTCCGCATAAAACTGCGTAGCAGTGAAAGACCCGCCTACCATATAGCTTTCCAATTTGGTCATGTTGACGCCGTTGGTCGCGAAGCCGCCCATTGCCTTGTACAGCGCGGCGGGGATGTTTCGCACCTCAAAGACAAAGCTGGTGATCATACCATCCGTGCCGCGGCGCGTGCGGTCTTCTTCGCGGCTCATCAGCAGGAAACGGGTGGTGTTGTTGCCCTCGTCTTCGATGTGGCGGGCCAGAACGTCCAGGCCATAGATTTCACCGGCCAGTTCACTGGCCAGGGCCGCAAGAGACGGATCACCGATTTCCGCGACCTGACGTGCCGACCCCGCCGTGTCCGCGCCAACCCTACGGTGGATGTTATTGTCGCGCAGGAAATCATGACACTGGCCCAGCAGAACTGTGTGGCTCATGGCGGTGTCGATGTCTTCCAGTTTGGTGCCCGGCAGAACCAGCAGGTTGATGTGCACGCGGACGAAGTGTTCCTCGATGATGTGCAGCCCGGATTTGGGCAGCAGAGAATGGATGTCCGCCACCCGCCCATAGGTCGAGTTTTCAACCGGCAGCATTGCCAGATCAGCCTTGCCTTCGTTTACGGCGTCGATCGCATCCTCAAACGTGCGGCAGGGCAGGGCCTCCATGTTGGGGCGGGCCTGTCGGCAGGCCTGGTGGGAATACGCGCCCGGCTCTCCCTGGAATGCGATACGATTGGTCATTTTCGGTCGTTCCTGTGGTTTTTCTGCCCGATGGGCGATTGGTCGCGGAAACTACACCTTGCGTAAGGCAAGGGGAAGCGGATACATACGCGCCGACAGACACGAAATAAACGGGCGAACCATGTTTGACACGATGACCCTTACCAAAATCGGCGGCGCGCTCTGCGGCTCTCTTCTTGTGTTCCTTTTGGGCAATTGGGCGGCCGAGTCGCTGTATCACGTCGGTGGCGGCGGTCACGGCGATCACGCGGCGCAGGCTTATGTGATTGATACCGGCGAAGAAGACGCCCCCGGCGCCGAAGAGGACGAAGGTCCCGACTTTGCTGCTCTGCTGGCCGAGGCAGACCTTGAAAAAGGCGCCAAGGTCTTTGGCAAGTGCAAAGCCTGCCACAAACTGGAAGCAGGCGTGAACGCAACCGGCCCGTCGCTGTATGGCATTGTTAACCGCACCGTCGGCACTGAGGCTGGGTTTGGCTACTCGGGTAAGCTGGTGGCTGTGGCGGACACATGGACCCCAGAGCACCTAGATGCCTTTTTGGCCAGCCCCAAAGGCTTTGCGCCGGGCACTAAAATGTCCTTTGCCGGTCTGAAGAAAATCACTGACCGTGCGAACGTGATTGCCTATCTGGACAGCCTGGACGACTAATCCCGGCAGTTTCGAATTTCAGGGCCGCTACCCAGGTTGGGTGGCGGCCTTTTTGCTGCGCGGGTGATCGCAGGCGGACAAATCCCGGTGATTTCGCAGAATCGCTGCTTGAACATGGTCAGTGCCCCCCTTTAGCTTAGGTAAGGTCAGATAAGCCGGTTGAACGGATCGACGAGGAGGAAAGAGCACTTGAAACCCCATCGCCCAGGCGCCACGGCGCAGATGTTCCCGCGCAAAGCGTGGTTTGCTACGTTGATGATGACCCTGGCCGCGCTGATGCTGGCCATGCCATCCTGGGCCGAGGATGGAAAAATCATCAAAAGCCATGGCTATTCCTATTTCGGTGATCTGAAATACCCGGTGGATTACTCGCATTTCGACTATGTGAACCCGGACGCACCCAAGGGCGGTGAAATCGCCTTGTGGGCACCGGGGACGTTCGATTCGATGAACCCCTACAGCCGCAAGGGCCGGGCCGGACGCTATAGCTGGATGGTCTACGAAAGCCTGCTGGGCGAAGAGCCAGCCTCAGGCGGTGGTGCCCCAGCGGACGTATATGGCGAAAGCTACGGACTGCTGGCCGAAAGCCTGGAATATGATGAGGGCAAGACTTGGGTGATCTTCCACATGCGTCCCGAGGCGCGGTTCTCGGATGGGGTGCCGGTGACGGCGCATGACGTTGTGTTCTCGCATAACCTGTTGTTGGAACAGGGGCTGCCGTCCTATGCGCAGGCCGTTAAGAAACTGGTCCTGACGGCCGAGGCTCTGGACGATCACACCGTGAAATTTACCTTTGCGACCGGGATTTCCCGTCGCAGCCTGATTGATCAGGTCGGCGGCGTTCCCGTCTGGCCGCGTCATTGGTACGAGGCCACAGGCGCCCGTCTGGATGAACCGCGCCTGGATGCGGCGCCCGGATCGGGCCCCTATATGCTGGACAGCTATGATGTGAACCGGCGGATCGTGTATAAGCGCAATCCCGATTATTGGGGCTGGCACCTGCCGATCAACCAGGGGCGCCATAACTTTGATCGTATCCGTATCGAGTATTTCGGCGACGATTCGGCCGCGTTTGAGGCCTTCAAAGCGGGCGAATACACCTTCCGCTCTGAAGGAAACTCCAAACAATGGGCCACTGGGTATGACTTCCCGGCGGTTGATAGCAAATGGGTAAAGCTGGAAACTCTGCCTGACGGGACACCGCCTGCGCCGTCGGGGATCGTGTTCAATTTGGGCCGCGAGAAACTTAAAGACGTGCGCGTACGTCAGGCTGTGGCCTTGGCCTTTAACTTTGAATGGACCAACCAGTCGTTGCAATATGGGCTGTTCAAACAGCGCCATTCCTTTGTGCAGGGCTCTCCTCTCGAGGCGAAGGGCGTCCCCGACACCGATGAACTGGCGCTTTTGAAATCACTGGGGGATCTTGTTCCACCTGCGCTGCTGACAGAGCCAGCCGTGATGGCGCACAGCTCCAAGCCGGACAGGCTGAGTGATCGCCGTAATCTGCGCAAGGCGATGAAATTGCTGGACGAAGCTGGTTGGCCCGTGGGCAAAGACGGTAAGCGCCGCAACGCCAAGGGCAAACTGCTGTCCATTGATTTTCCGATCTCCTCAAGCGGGTCTGCCACGCTTGAATCCGTGGTGGAAACCTTTACCCAGAACCTACAGGCCATGGGGATCGACGCGACCTTTGAAAAGGTTGACCCGTCGCAGTTCACGCTCAGAAATCGTGAGCGGGATTACGACCTGGTGTTTGATGGTTATCGCGCCTTTTTGGACGTCGGGACGGGCCTGCGTCAGCAATTCGGGTCCGCCGAGGCCGCGTTTAGCCTGTTCAATCCGGCCGGTCTGGCTAGCCCGCTGGTGGACAAAGTTATCGATGTCGCCCTGAATACCACGACTTCGGCGGATCGCGACACCGCCTTGCGCGTTCTGGACCGGGTGCTGCGGCACGAACGGATCATGATCCCGGTCTGGTACAACGATGCAAGCTGGGTCGCCTATTGGGACATGTTCGAGCACCCCGCCGATCTGCCGACCTATTCGCTGGGTGTGCTGGATTTCTGGTGGTACAACGCCGACAAAGCCGCCGCATTGAAGGCGGCGGGTGCGCTGAGGTAACGCCCGCATGGGAGCATATATCCTACGACGCCTGCTGCTGATCATCCCTACGTTGCTCGGCATTATGGTTATCAATTTCGCGCTGGTGCAATTCGTGCCGGGTGGCCCGGTTGAACAGGTCATCGCCCAGATGCAAGGGCAGGGCGACGTGTTCGAGGGCTTCGCCGGTTCCGGCGATGATGCCGGCAGCCAGCCTGTCGGCGACGAGCAATACGTCGGCGCGCGCGGACTGCCGCCCGAGTTTATCGAGCAGCTGGAAAAAGAGTTCGGTTTTGATAAGCCGCCGTTGGAACGGTTCATCGGGATGCTGTGGAACTATATGCGGCTGGATTTCGGCGTCAGTTATTTCCGATCCATCAGCGTGATTGATCTGGTGATCGAGAAACTGCCGGTGTCGATCACACTGGGCCTGTGGTCCACGCTGATCGCCTATATCGTGTCGATTCCGCTGGGGATCAAAAAGGCCGTCAGCGATGGGTCCACCTTTGACACCTGGACCAGTGGTGTCATCATCGTGGCGTATGCGATCCCCGGTTTCCTGTTTGGTATCTTGTTGTTGGTGCTGTTCGCGGGCGGATCCTATTGGCAGGTTTTCCCGCTGCGGGGGCTGACCAGCGATAATTTCGATCAGCTGTCCTGGCTGGGCAAGGTTGGCGACTATTTCTGGCATATCGCGCTGCCGGTCATTGCCTCGACCATCGCAGCCTTTGCGACGCTGACCCTGCTGACGAAAAACTCGTTTTTGGACGAGATCAAGAAACACTATGTCATGACCGCCCGCGCCAAGGGGCTGTCAGAACGCCGCGTCCTGTACGGCCATGTGTTTCGTAACGCGATGCTGATCGTGATTGCGGGCTTCCCTGCGGTGTTCATCGGGGTGTTCTTTGGCGGTTCGTTGATTATCGAAACGATCTTTAGCCTGGACGGGCTGGGCCGCCTGGGGTTCGAGGCCGCCGTCGCGCGCGATTACCCGGTGATTTTTGGTACGCTGTTTATCTTTGGCCTGATCGGTCTGGTGGTCGGCATCCTGTCGGATCTGATGTACGTGATCGTTGACCCGCGGATTGATTTCGAACGGAGGGAAGGCTGATGACGCTGTCCCCTCTTAATCAACGCCGCTGGAGCAACTTCAAACGTAATCGGCGCGCGTTCTGGTCCTTGATCATCTTCACGGTGCTGTTCGGCGTCTCCTTGTTTGCCGAATTCATTGCCAACGACAAACCGATCCTGGTGAAATACCAGGGCGAATACTTTACGCCGATCTTCAAGTTCTATCCCGAGACCGCCTTTGGTGGGGATTTCCAGACCGAGGCCGCCTATCGCGATCCCGAGGTTCAGTGCCTGATTGCTTCGGGCGGGATGGAGGACTGTTTCGATGATCCCGAAGGCATGATCGAGGCGATCGACCGCGGCAGCCTGCAAGAAAGCCTGGAGTATTTCCAAGAAGGCTGGGCGCTGTGGCCTCCGATCCCCTATTCCTATGATACGACGGTGGATCGACCGGGTGCGGCCCCTCTGCCTCCGAATGCTCAGAACTGGCTGGGGACTGATGATACCAAACGCGATGTGTTGGCGCGGGTGCTATATGGGTTCCGGCTGTCGATCCTGTTCACGCTGATCGTGACCACGCTGGCCTCGGTTGTGGGGATCGTTGCGGGCGCGTTACAGGGGTATTTCGGCGGCTGGCTGGACCTGATTTTTCAACGCGTGATCGAGATATGGGGCGCGACTCCGTCATTGTATGTGATCATCATTTTGTTCGCGATTCTGGGCCGAAGTTTCTGGCTGTTGGTGTTCATTCTGGTGTTGTTTGGCTGGACTTCTTTGGTGGGGGTCGTGCGGGCTGAATTCCTGCGGGCGCGGAACCTGGAATATGTCCGCGCGGCCAAGGCGCTGGGGGTCAGCAACGCGGTGATCATGTTCCGCCACATGCTGCCCAACGCGATGGTGGCGACGGTGACAATGCTGCCCTTTATCGTGACGGGCACCATCGCCACGCTGGCCAGTCTGGATTTCCTTGGTTTCGGCCTGCCTTCGTCGTCGCCCAGCCTGGGCGAGCTGACCCTGCAAGCGAAACAAAACCTTCAGGCGCCGTGGCTGGCCTTTACCGCCTTCACCGTTTTCGCGGTGATGCTGTCACTATTGGTGTTCATTTTCGAAGGCGTCCGAGATGCGTTCGACCCAAGGAAAACCTTTCAATGAGCATACTTGAGGTCAAGGATCTGACAGTGTCGTTCCGTCAGGACGGCGAATTGACCATGGCAGTCAAAGGCGTGTCCTTTTCCGTGGATCGTGGGGAAACCGTGGCTTTGGTGGGCGAATCCGGGTCGGGGAAATCCGTGACGGCGCTGTCCACGGTGTCCTTGCTGGGGGCAGCTGCGCAAGTCAGCGGGTCCGTCACCTATGATGGGCAGGAAATGATCGGGGCTCAGGACAGGCTGTTGCGCAAGGTTCGGGGCAATGACATCAGCTTTATCTTCCAAGAGCCGATGACCAGCCTGAACCCGTTGCACACGATCGAAAAACAACTGGTCGAAAGCATCGCACTGCATCAGGGGCTGGTCGGAGAGGCAGCACGCACCCGTATTCTACAGCTTCTGGCCAAAGTCGGCATCCGTGATGCGGAAACCCGGCTGGGCGCCTATCCGCACCAATTGTCGGGTGGGCAACGACAGCGTGTCATGATCGCGATGGCGCTGGCGAATAAACCTGACATTCTGATCGCAGACGAACCCACGACGGCGCTGGACGTGACCATTCAGGCGCAGATCCTAGAGCTTCTGGCCGAGCTGAAATCCAGCGAGGACATGGGCCTGTTGTTCATCACCCATGATCTGGGCATCGTGAAGCGGATCGCGGATCGGGTCTGTGTGATGAAAGACGGCGAAATCGTCGAGGCCGGTGCCACCGCTGACATTTTCGCCAATCCGCAGCATCCCTATACGCAGAAATTGCTGTCCGCCCGCGCGGTTGGCCAGCCCGCCCCGGTGCCGGACACGGCCCAAGAACTGATCCGCACAGATAACCTGAAGGTTTGGTTCCCGATCCAGAAGGGCTTTACCAAGAAAACCGTTGGCTATGTGAAGGCCGTCAACGATGCCTCGATTTCGGTGCGCAGCGGTGAGACGCTGGGCATCGTCGGCGAGAGCGGCTCGGGTAAGACCACGATGGCGCTGGCGATTATGCGGCTGATCGGCTCGGAGGGGGGGATTACCTTTGACGGGCAGGATGTGCGCGAGTGGTCCACACGCGAGCTGCGCGCGCTGCGCAAGGATATGCAGATCGTGTTTCAGGACCCGTTTGGGAGTCTGTCGCCACGAATGAACTGTGAACAGATTATCGCCGAGGGTCTGGGCGTGCATGGTGCCCCCGCTGGCCGCAGCAAAACCGATCTGGTCGCCGAAGTCATGACCGAGGTGGGGATGGACCCGGCCTTGATGCATCGCTATCCGCATGAATTTTCCGGCGGGCAACGCCAGCGGATCGCCATCGCGCGCGCCATGGTTCTGCGCCCGCGTCTGGTGGTGCTGGATGAACCGACCAGTGCGCTGGATATGACGGTGCAGGTACAGATTGTGGACCTTCTGCGCGATCTACAGGTGAAATACGGGCTGGCCTATTTGTTCATCAGTCACGACCTGAACGTCGTCCGCGCCATGAGCCACCAGATGATCGTGATGCGCCACGGGGATGTGGTCGAGGCCGGCGTCGCAGAAGAGGTCTTTGCCAACCCGCAGACCGAATACACCCGCAACCTGTTGGCGGCGGCTGACCTGACATGACCGACCGCCTGACAGCGCGGTTCTGGGTCGATGCCTATATGACCCGGTTGCGGCTATACGATATTCCGGCTTTCGTGGTCGCGCATGGGGATGACACCGCTGGTGCCGTTTTGGTGAAGCTGAATACGCTGGATGGGGTCGCGCAGGTGTTTCAGCGCTCGTTCGATTTGATGAGCGGTGATCGGAAATGGATCGAGCTGTCCTCGGGGCCGGAACCGGATGTGGACGCCGCGATCACCCGTCAGCGCGGTTTCGATCCCGACCTGTGGGTGATCGAGGTCGAAGATCGCGCCGGTCGGCATTTGCTGGATGAACCGGGGCTGGCGTGATCCGCCCGTCCGTTGGATAGTAGCGCATGGAATGGCGAGATCAGGGCATATTGCTGGGCGTGCGCAGGCATGGGGAAACCTCGGCTATTCTCGAGGTGTTCACCCAGTCTCATGGGCGTCATGCTGGGGTGATGCGCGGGGCGACCAGTCGTAAGATTGCTCCGATATTGCAACCCGGCGCCCAGCTGGATCTGACCTGGCGCGCCCGGCTGGATGACCACATCGGCAGCTATACGGTGGAACCTATGCGCAGTCGTTCGGCGATGGCCCTGGGGGATCGGCTGTCGCTGGCGGGGCTGAATGCAGTGGCTGCGATGCTGATGTTCCTGCTGCCCGAACGCGAAACGCACCCGTCGCTGTATCACCGGACCGAGGCGCTTCTGGATATTCTGGACGAAACTGAAATTTGGCCGCTGGCCTATCTGAAGTGGGAAATGGCGCTGCTCGAAGAGCTGGGGTTCGGGTTGGACCTGCGCAAATGCGCGGTCAACGGTAGCCGTGAAAACCTGACCTACGTGTCGCCGCGAACCGGGCGGGCCGTATCGGCCGAAGGTGCGGGGAATTGGGCGGACCGGCTGCTGCCTTTGCCGGTTTGTATGCTGGGACAGGGCGGCGCGTCGGACGCGGAAATCGGGGATGGGCTGCGGACGACAGGGTATTTCCTGACCCACCGTCTGGCGCACGGGTTGGGCAACAGGCCTCTGCCAGCCGCCCGGCAACGGTTCATCGACCTGTTTCAGAGGCGCTTAGCGCAGGGCCAGAACCAGATCGACCAGTGAGCCCATTGCGTTGGTGTTGTCACGGGCATCGCGCGAGGACAGGTCCTCCATCCCGATGTCGGCGGAGTAAATGATCCGCGCCCATTCCGGATTGGAAATGCCGGTCTCGGTCAACAGGTTTTCCAAGAACCCCAGACGCCGCCCATCCACGTCGGCCAACCGTTTGGCGACTTCGGCATTGGCGCGAGACCACGCGCGGATCGCTGCGTCCAGCTTTACGCCGCCCAGGGTTTCGCTGCGATGGGCCGCGATGATCTGGCTCAGCTTGCGCAGTTTGGCGGTGGGGGTTGGTTCGACCTCCAGCGCGGCGGGGATGTGGCTAACGGCCTGATCGGCCCACAGGTCCATCATGGCCGCGTGATACGCGGGAACATCGGCAAAGTGCCAATAGAACGAGCCCTTCGTGGTGCCCAAACGGCGGGCCAAAGGCTCTGCTTTCAGCGCCTCAGGGCCATCCTCGGCGAGGGCGGCAAAACCGGCAAGCAACCAGTCGGTCTTTGTGAGGCGAGGCTTTTTCGTCATAAGCCCGAGATACGCGGAGTCGCTCTATTTCGCAAACGCAGAAAAAGCCTGCGGCGGATTTGTCGCTTCTATAGTGGCGATTTTGCCCGGTTTTGGGCGATAAACGGTGCTAAATGTCCAGTTTCAGCATGGAGTCGCGGTCCTTGGCCCGAGACTGGCACAAAATCATCGCTGATTTTTTCTGCGACTGCGAAAGGACAAAGTCACGGTGATCGACCTCTCCTGACAGCACGCCGCACTTGCAGACTCCGCAGATTCCATCGGCGCATTTAACATCCACATGGACGCCATTCTCCAGTAAGATATCCGCCGCTGTCTTGTCTGCGGGAACGGTCAGCTCTCGGCCGTCTTTCAGGCGCAGGCAGAAGGGGTGGTTTACGTGCTCGGGGTGTTCTGGCGGGCTGAAATATTCCAGATGCCGGGCCTCTTCGGGAAAGCCGCCGCCGGTCGCTGCCTCAATCACGCTTTGCATGTAGCGATCCGGCCCGCAGGTATAGACGTGCCAGCCGGGCCGGTAGCCGGACAGAATCGCAGGCAGCTGGGCTCGCGATCCGTCATCGCTGAAGTGCAGCTGAACGTTGGCGGCCCAGGGCGCCGCGCTCAGATCGGACAGATAGGCGGCGCTGGCGCGCGAGGCACAGGAATAGTGCAGCTCGAACTTGGCCCCTAGGGCGTGCAGCCGGTGCGCAAAGGCGATCATTGGGGTGATGCCAATCCCTCCGCCCATCAGATAGGTCTTGGTCGCAGCTTCCTCCAGTTCGAAGTGGTTGATCGGTTTGGACAGGAAAATCTTGCGCCCCGGTTGGAAAATGCGGTGCATCAGGGCGGATCCGCCACGGCCGTGGTCCTCGCGCAGGACACCGATCTGATAGCGGTCAGTGCGGGCCGGGTCGCCTGACATCGAATACTGGCGCAGGAACTCGGGCGCGACCAGAACGTCCAGGTGCGCCCCCGCTGTCCAGTCTGGTAAGGGCGACCCGTCCAGGCTGGCGAATTCGTATTTGGTGATCTCTGGTGTCATAGCTTCGACCTCCGAGACCAGTGCCCGGATCACTGGCGCATCGCCCGGCACTGCGTAGCGGTGAACCATCGACATGTCGCCGCGCGCCAGCCGCGCGCGGTATTCCGCGGCGGGGATCATGGCCTGGTAGGCGGCGATCCCTGCCTCGCGGTCCATGGGGAACGGATAGGGCCAGGGGGGCGGCGCCAACGGCGCAGGATAGACGGCCAGTGTCTGATCGGAATAGCGCAGTTTCAGGTCGGTTTGCAGATCGCGGCGGTTTACTGGCACCGAGGTCGGCCGATACGCGCCGTCGGTATCTAATTCGATGTCCCACCACCATTTCTTGGCTTCGTTCAGCCCACCATTTCCCAACGCATCATCCAGCCGCGCCAACACAGGTGCCGCAGCGGGGATATGCGACGCCGCCCATCGGAAAGGAGCCTCGGCGAACAGCCCCTCAAGATTCCACGGGCAGGTTTTCATGCAGCGCCCGCACATCGCGCCGCCTTGGGTGGTGATCCGGTAGGTCGCGCATTTCTGGCTGTCAGATTTCCAGATCTCGTAGCCGTTGAACATCAGTTTCGGCCCGGCAGTGATCGCACCCGAGGGGCATTCGCGCGCACATTTGTTGCACGACGAACAGAACTTTTGCAGGCCAAAATCTATGGGTTTATCATGGCTTAGCGGCATGTCCGTTGTCACGACGCCCGATTTTAGTCGCGGCCCCAAATAGGGGTTCAGGATGACCTCGCCGATGCGGCTGACTTCGCCCAGGCCGGACAGCAACAACAAAGGGGGCTGCAAGACTTCGCCATCCATCACGGTGTGGGCCTTTGCATTATATCCAAGATTTCGGATATGTTTTGCCAGTACGCCCCCCAGCAATGAGAACCGCAGATACGCTCGCATAGATTGGGCAACGCTGATCCAGTCATCCCCCGAGGCGCCCTCCATCGTCTCATAGCCCTGGTCGATGATCATGCTGATGGCTTGGTCATGGGTGGGCGTAATTGGCTCGCCTGTGGCGTCATGGGAATACCAGGCCCATTCGGGGCAACGCGACAGTCCCACCGCATCAACACCCAGGAAATAGCAGGCAGCTTTGATGTTGGTGGCATTGCGGGCGGGATCCGAGGGGCGCGGACCATCCGCTGGATCGCCGTTCTGGATCACGGTAAAGGCCCCAAGCGCCCGCCGCTGCGCCATGCTGGGCGCGGACTTTCGTACATATTGCCCATTTTTGGTGCTGTTTTGTACAAATTGCCCCATATCCCCGAACAGGGCGCGGGCGAACATATCGGCGCGTTTTGGGACACGGGCAACGTTGGCCTCGTCGATATAGGTGGTTGGGCTGTCGACGCGTTTCAGGCGCTCAAAGGGATGGCCCCCCAGCCTGAAATCACGGTTGGCAAAGGGGTCGGCCGCGCGGGCGGGTTTGCGGCGTTGGTTGGGCTGTCGGGTCATGGGCGCTAATGGCTGATCCGGCTCCATTTCCAAGGTGCAGGTGACAGCGGCCAGTCCGAACCGGGACCCCAGCCACGGTGCAGACAGCGCGCCATCCTGGACGACGGCCAACCCGGCAGCCACGGCCAAGGCGTTCAGATTGACGTCCGAGGCGGCCTGCGTATGAGCTTTGGCCTGCCATCCCAGTACACGGATATAGTTCCCCAGAACGGCAGCGGTTTCGGCCGCCCTGAGGCAGGCACGCTGTGCCTGGGCATCTTGTATCCAGTCGCTACCGGGTTCGTCGGGCCTGGGATCGCGAGGGTATTCATATAGGAACACGATCGCATGGGTGTGGGTGTCGATCCCGATGGGTGGGGTCTCCATCGTGTCGCGCAGTTCGGCCATGATCACGTCGATCCCCGAAGCCAGCGTCTTGGTTTGTTTGGTCCGCAGTTCCTGGGCCAGCCGATCGACGTCTGGATTGCGGACGGGCGTGGGCAGAAGGGTGTCGGGCGTCAGGCGGCAAATCCCGACCATGCTGGCATCGCTGAAATAGCCAAAGGCCTTTAGGTGGGCGGCGCGCTCGGCCGGGTCGGCGGGGATTTCGGACGGCACAGAGGCCACGAGCCCGTCGCGGATCGCATCCAGCATCGCCTGATATTCTCCCATCGCGTTGACGATGCTTTCGGGATGGTCGTCGCGGCGAAAGGACAGTGGCGCAAAAGGCGGGACGCCCGACAGCTCCGCGTGCGGTTGCCTTTTGAGCCGATCCAGCGGGTAGGGGCCTTCGTGCACGGCGCGCTTTCGATCCGAGAAGAGCTTCATTCCCACGGTCATTTCCCCCTTTGTTCTGGAAAAACCTAGCGGTCTGACGGGACCGCGCAAGCCGGATGATGAAAATCTAGGCGATAAGCCCCGGAAAACCATAGTTTCCCACGCGATCAAATTTTACCAGTTGATAAAAAAATAAACCATGGAATACTGAGTTCAACAAAAACCAAGCACAGTGGAGGTTGGAATGACTTCAAACACCCTGACGCCAGGTATTGCCGCAGGGCGGTTGCCGGCCGAAGCCTATCCCAGAAACTTCTCGGATTTGCATCCGGGTCTGGACGATCACGAAGCACTGGTCGCAGCGGACCGCTGCTATTTCTGCCATGACGCCCCTTGTATGACGGCCTGCCCGACCAGCATTGATATCCCGCTGTTCATCCGGCAGATCGCCACGGGCACGCCCGAGGCCGCGGCCAAAACCATTCTGGGGCAGAATATTCTGGGCGGAATGTGCGCCCGCGTCTGCCCGACGGAAACCCTGTGCGAAGAAGTCTGCGTGCGTGAAACAGCCGAGGGCAAGCCAGTTGAGATCGGGCGTTTACAGCGCTTTGCGACTGACACCTTGATGGGGGCGGGTGTGCATCCGTTTGAGCGGGCAGCCTCGACCGGGAAGACCGTGGCCGTTGTGGGCGCGGGCCCGGCGGGCCTGTCCTGTGCACACCGTCTGGCAATGAAGGGGCATGACGTCGTGGTGTTCGATCCACGTCCCAAGGCCGGCGGGCTGAATGAATTCGGGATCGCGGCCTATAAATCCGTGGATGGCTTTGCCGAAAAAGAGGTGGCGTGGCTGTTGCAGATTGGCGGGATCACCATCCAGACCGGCCAGGCCCTGGGGGTCAGCCTGTCCATGGAGGCTTTGACGTCTGGGTATGATGCGGTTTTCCTGGCGATCGGCCTGGCGGGTGTGAACGCGCTGAACGTCGAGGGCGAGGACAAGGATGGCGTCGAGGACGCAGTCGAGTTTATCGCAGAGTTGCGGCAGGCCTCGGATATGGGGACGGTGCCGATTGGGCGTGACGTGGTGGTGATTGGCGGCGGCATGACCGCGATTGACGCGGCGGTGCAAGCGAAATTGCTGGGCGCGCTGAATGTCACCTTGGTTTATCGCCGGGGCAAGGACCGGATGAATGCGTCCGAGTTCGAACAGGACCTGGCGGCCAGCAAGGGCGTGCGGATCATCACGAATGCTTCGCCCAAGGCGGTCATCGGGAACGGTGCCGTGCGCGAGATCGAGTTTGAATACACCGCTGACGATCTGACGCCGACGGGTCAGACCTTTCGTTTGGCCGCCGATCAGGTGTTCAAGGCGATCGGGCAGACCCTGGGACGCACGGACCTGCCAGAGCTGGACGGCCGTAAGATTGCCGTGACGGACACGGGCCGCACGAGCCAGTCAGGTGTCTGGGCCGGGGGGGATTGTGCCTCGGGTGGGGACGATCTGACCGTGACGGCCGTGGCCGAAGGGCGCGACGCCGCCGAAGACATTCACGCCACGTTGATGGCGTAAGCAGAGGGAGATAAGCGAATGGCCAATCTCACATCAGAATTCATCGGGATCAAATCCCCCAATCCGTTCTGGCTGGCCTCGGCCCCGCCAACGGACAAGGAATACAACGTCCGCCGCGCTTTTGAGGCCGGCTGGGGCGGTGTCGTGTGGAAAACGCTGGGGTCCGAAGGGCCGCCGGTGGTGAACGTGAACGGCCCTCGGTATGGGGCGATCTGGGGGGCGGATCGCCGTCTTTTGGGTCTGAACAATATCGAGCTGATCACCGACCGCCCGCTTGAAACCAACCTGCGGGAAATCAAATCGGTGAAACGCGATTACCCGGACCGGGCGCTGATCATCAGCCTGATGGTGCCGTGTGACGAGGACAGCTGGTCCGACATTCTGAAGCGCATCGAGGACACTGGCGCCGACGGGGTGGAGCTGAACTTTGGCTGCCCGCATGGGATGGCCGAGCGGGGCATGGGGGCGGCCGTGGGGCAGGTGCCCGAGTACATCGAAATGGTGACGCGTTGGGTGAAAAAACACAGCCGGATGCCCTGTATTGTCAAGCTGACGCCGAATATTTCTGATATCCGCAAGCCCGCTGAGGCGGCCAAGCGTGGCGGCGCCGATGCGGTGAGCCTGATCAATACGATCAACTCGATCACCTCGGTCGATCTGGATGATTTCGCGCCCGAACCCACGATTGATGGCAAGGGCACGCATGGCGGATACTGTGGGCCTGCGGTGAAACCCATCGCGCTGAACATGGTGGCTGAAATTGCGCGGAGCCCGGAAACCCATGGCCTGCCGATCAGCGGTATCGGTGGCGTGACCACCTGGCGCGATGCGGCCGAGTTCATGACGCTGGGCGCGGGCAATGTGCAGGTCTGTACGGCGGCCATGACCTATGGGTTCAAGGTGGTGGACGAGATGATCTCGGGGTTGAGCGATTACATGGATCGCAAGGGGATGACCTCGACTGATGAGCTGGTTGGGAGGGCTGTGCCGAACGTGACCGATTGGCAGTATCTGAACCTGAACTATGTCACCAAGGCCAAGATCGACGAGGACGCCTGTATCAAATGCGGACGGTGCTATGCGGCCTGCGAGGACACCAGCCACCAGGCAATCGCCATGTCCGAGGACCGCGTGTTCAGCGTGAAAGACGAGGAATGCGTGGCGTGTAACCTGTGCGTCAATGTCTGTCCGGTCGAGGACTGCATCACCATGGAACGTGTGGCGCCCGGAGATCTGGATGAGCGCACAGGGGAAGTGGTGTCGGAAGAGCCGCGTAACTGGCTGGAGCATCCCAACAATCCCGGGAATAGCTGCGCCGCAGAGTAAGAAACTGGTGAAAGCCCCGACCTGACGGTTGGGGCTTTCTTAATTGAGCGCCTTTCGCGCGCAGGGTGAGCAGGGTTTTCGTTCCGAAAATCCCTGCGGTTGGTGCGTGTGGTGGCGTCGCGCCCGGCAGTGGGGTCAGGGTGTCAGGAGCTTGCGGAAAAGCGTATCCAGATAGGATTCGGCGCCCTTGAGGATGCCGGTTTCATTTGGGGTCAGGACGGAGACCTGCGCCTCGAAATCCGCATAGTGCTGTGTGGTCGCCCAGATCGAGAAAATCAGATGGCGGGCGTCGGTGCGATTCAATTTGCCCTGGTCCATCCAGTTTTCAATGACGGCGACTTTTTCGTCGAACAGGGGTTTCAGGTCGCTTTGCAGATGCGGGCCCATGCGTGGGGCGCCCTGTAGGATCTCATTGGCGAAAAGGCGGCTTTCACGGGGGAATTCGCGGCTCATCTGCGCCTTACGGCGGATGTAGCCGCAGATCTCTTCAAGCGGGTCGCCTTCGGGGTCCATTTCCTCGAGCGGATCGAGCCATGTTTCCATCAGCTTGTTCAGCAGCGCGACGTGGATCGCTTCTTTGCCGTCGAAGTAATACAGGATGTTGGGCTTGGACAGGCCAGAGTACTCGGCGATCTGATCCAGCGTCGCGCCGCGATAGCCGTGCTGAGAAAACACCTCGAGTGCAGCATCCAGGATTTTCTTGCGATTTCGCACCTGAATCCGGCTTGGTTTCTTCGCTGGCGTTTTTTCCCTAACACTCATCAAAACCCCTTTCGGCCAAGTGATGCAAAATTCATCGCAGCCCATTTTAGACTATCTGGTCAGAAGGGGTAGCCAAGAGTTTTCTTGACATGCGGGGGTCTGTTCGCAATCGTCAATTTACCAAATGGTAAAAAAGCAGCAAGAGGGCCGTGGCTCTCCAGCCGGATAGTGCTCTCTTGTCTGAAGAATGAATGACGAGGGAAAGACCAATGCCTGCGCCCGGTGAAAATCTGAAAATCAATGCGGACCGTCTTTGGGATAGTCTGATGGACATGGCCAAGATCGGGCCAGGTGTGGCGGGTGGGAACAATCGCCAGACCCTGACCGACGAGGATGGCGAGGGCCGCGCCCTGTTTCAGAAATGGTGCGAGGCGGCGGGCTGCTCGATGGGGCTGGACCAGATGGGCAACATGTTTGCGATGCGCCCTGGCGCGGATCCCGACGCGCTGCCGGTCTATGTGGGCTCGCATCTGGATACACAGCCGACGGGCGGAAAATATGATGGGGTGCTGGGGGTTCTGGCGGGACTGGAGCTGATCCGCACGCTGAATGACCTGGGCATCAAGACGAAACACCCGATCGTGGCTACCAACTGGACCAACGAAGAGGGCACGCGCTATGCGCCCGCCATGTTGGCCTCGGGTGTGTTCGCCGGGGTGCATACGCAGGATTGGGCCTATGCGCGCGAGGATGCCGAGGGGCTGAGCTTTGGGGACGAACTGGTTCGGATCGGCTGGAAGGGCGAAGAAGAAGTCGGCGCCCGCAAAATGCACGCGTTTTTCGAATTGCACATCGAACAGGGGCCCATTTTGGAGGCCGAGGGCAAGGAGATCGGCGTTGTCACCCATGGCCAAGGGCTGAGCTGGACTCAGGTCACGATCACGGGGAAGGACGCGCATACCGGATCGACCCCGATGCCTATGCGCAAGAACGCGGGGCTTGGGATGGCTAAGGTGTTGGAATTGGTCGATGAAATCGCCTGGTCACACAAGCCTCATGCGGTGGGGGCCGCCGGGCATATCGATGTCTTCCCCAACTCGCGCAACGTCATCCCCGGAAAGGTGGTTTTCACTGTCGATTTCCGCAGCCCCGATCTGTCGGTGATCGAGGACATGGAGGCGCGCCTGAAAATTGGTGCGCAGAAAATTTGCGAAGAGATGGGGCTGGGCGTAGAGTTTGAAAAGGTGGGTGGATTCGATCCTGTCACCTTTGACGAGGGATGCGTGACGGCCGTTCGTTCGGCCGCCGAACGGCTGGGTTACAGCCACAGGGATATCATCTCGGGGGCGGGGCACGATGCGTGCTGGATCAACCAGGTCGCGCCCACGGCGATGGTGATGTGCCCCTGCGTGGATGGGCTGAGCCATAACGAAGCTGAAGAGATCTCGAAGGACTGGGCCGCGGCGGGGGCGGATGTTCTGCTGCACGCGGTGGTCGAAACCGCCGAGATCGTCGAGTAAGGCCCGGAGGGTTCCGGCGTGGTGACAAAAGAAGAGGTCAAAGCACAGGTCGCACAGGCGATTGACGGGTTCCGGCCCGCCAATCGGTCGGACGTGGCGACGCTTGCGGACTTCAAAAAGGCGGTGGTTGATCCGCGCCTTGTCACCGTGAATTTCAGCGGCGGATTTACTCAGAAATGCTGGAACGTGACGCGATCAAACGGGATGTACCGGGTGATTTTCTTGCCGACAGCAGGCTATTTTTCGCTCTGTGTGGAATCGGATTTCGGTCCGTTGGACATCGGGGTGCACGGGGATGCGATTGGGTGTTTCGGATCGGTGTGATCCGACATTCATGAATAAAGACAGGGATTTATGACAATGACTAAAGTCATCAAAGGCGGCATGGTCTGCACGGCGGATCGTACCTGGAAGGCCGATGTTTTGATCGAAGGCGAAAAGATCAAACAGATCGGCGAGGACCTGAAGGGCGACGAATATATCGACGCGGAAGGCGCCTATGTGATCCCCGGCGGGATCGACCCGCACACCCACCTGGAGATGCCCTTTATGGGGACGACGGCGGCCGAGACGTTCGAGTCGGGCACCTGGGCCGCGGCGGTGGGCGGCACCACGATGGTGGTGGATTTCTGCCTGCCGGGCGAGGATGGATCAATCAAGAATGCGATCAACGAATGGCACCGAAAATCGGCGCCGCAGATCTGTTCTGACGTCGGCTATCACATGGCGATCACCGGCTGGAATGAGAATGTTTTCAATGAGATGAAAGACGCCGTGGACATGGGCGTGAACTCGTTCAAACATTTCATGGCGTACAAAGGCGCGCTGATGGTCGAGGACGACGAGATGTTCGCGTCCTTCAAGCGCTGCGTCGAGCTGGGCGCGCTGCCGATGGTGCACGCCGAAAACGGCGATCTGGTCGCGGCAATGCAGGAAAAACTGCTGGCCGAGGGCAAGACAGGCCCCGAGGCGCACGCCTATTCCCGCCCCCCCGAATTCGAAGGCGAGGCGGCGAACCGCGCTATCACTATTGCTGATGCGGCGGGGACACCGCTATATATTGTGCATGTCAGCTGTGAGCAGGCGCACGAGGCGATCCGCCGGGCACGGCAAAAAGGGATGCGGATTTACGGCGAGCCGCTGATTCAGTTTCTGACGCTGGATGAAAGCGAGTATTTCAACAAAGACTGGGACCACGCGGCGCGCCGGGTGATGTCGCCTCCGTTCCGCAACAAAGAGCACCAGGACAGCCTGTGGGCCGGTTTGCAATCGGGTTCTTTGCAGGTGGTAGCAACGGACCATGCAGCGTTTTCAACCGCGCAAAAACGTATGGGCGTGGATGACTTTACGAAAATCCCGAATGGTTCCAATGGGTTGGAGGAGCGTCTGGCCGTTCTGTGGACCCAAGGCGTGGAGACCGGGCGGCTGACGCCGAACGAATTCGTCGCGGCGACCTCGACCAATGTGGCGAAGATCCTGAATATCTATCCGCAGAAAGGCGCAATCGTCGAAGGCGCAGATGCGGATATCGTGGTTTGGGACCCGAAAATCAGCAAAACGATCAGCGTGGCGAACCACCATTCTGTGTTGGATTACAATGTGTTCGAAGGTTTCGACGTGACGGCGCAGGCGCGGTACACCCTGAACCGGGGCGAGGTGATCTGGGCCTGGGGGCAAAACAGCCAGCCACAGCCAGGACGCGGACGTTTCATCCCGCGGCCTGCGTTCAACTCGGCCAGCGTGGCGCTGTCGAAATGGAAGGAACTGACCGCGCCGAAGATGATCAAACGCGATCCGATGAACATCCCGGCGGGGATCTGATACGGCGTCCCCGGCGTGCTTGCCGGGGCGTAACCTATTGAAAAATAATGGCCACGAGGCAATCGTGGCAAGAAAGACCTGGGGACAGAATGACCGAAACAGTGATCAGCGCCAAGAGTCTGGACCTGACGTTCCAGACCAACGACGGGCCAGTGCACGCGCTGAAAGACGTGAATCTGGAGATTCATAAGGGCGATTTTGTGAGCTTCATCGGGCCTTCGGGGTGCGGGAAAACGACGTTCCTGCGGGTGATGGCCGATCTGGAAAAACCAACCGCCGGGACAATCACCGTGAACGGGGTAAGCCCGGAAGAAGCCAGGAAATCAAGGGCTTATGGCTATGTTTTCCAACACGCAGGCCTGTATCCATGGCGCACCATCGGGGGCAACATCCGCCTGCCGCTGGAAATCATGGGCTATGACAAATCCGAGCAGGACGACCGCGTTCGGCGGGTGCTGGATTTGGTGGAACTTACTGGTTTTGAAAAGAAATTCCCCTGGCAACTGTCGGGGGGCATGCAGCAGCGGGCCTCGATCGCGCGGGCCCTGGCGTTTGACGCGGACATCCTGCTGATGGACGAACCGTTCGGCGCGCTGGACGAAATCGTCCGCGACCACCTGAACGAGCAACTGCTGAAACTGTGGACGCGGACCAACAAAACCATTGGATTCGTTACACATTCCATCCCCGAGGCGGTGTATCTGTCAACCAAGATCGTGGTGATGAGCCCCCGTCCGGGACGGATCACGGACGTGATCGAGAGCAGTTTGCCGCATGATCGGCCGCTGGATATTCGCGACTCGCCGGAGTTTCTGGAAATCGCGCACCGGGTACGCGAAGGGCTGCGGGCGGGACATGCGTATGATGATTGAGTTTGGGGGCTTTTGTACAATTTGTACCTTGGTTTCGCACATAAGCCCTGTCGGGGCTGAGGCAACGGACGGCGCAGTGAGTATTTTGGGCAAGATGAACGCGGGGGCGGGCGCATGAGAAAGAGCGTTTTTCCGGTTCTGACCGTCGTCGCCGTGTTGTTCGTGCTGTGGTACGTGATGGCCGTGGTGCTGAACGCGCCCTGGGCCGAGGACAAGGCCAAGCGCGCGGGCCTGGAGCTGTCTTTCAGCGAGCTGGTCGCCGACACCTGGTCGCAGGACAAGCCGAAGCTGCCGGTGCCGCATCAGGTGGCCGAGGAGATTTGGAAAACGACGGCTTTGAAGAAGGTGAGCTCGAAGCGGTCGTTGGTGTATCATTCGGGGATCACGCTGAGCTCGACCTTGCTGGGGTTTGCGTTGGGGACGTTGCTGGGAATCGGGCTGGCGGTGGGCATCGTCTATAACCGGGTGATGGACATGAGTGTCATGCCCTGGGTGATTGCCAGCCAGACAATCCCGATCCTGGCGATTGCGCCGATGATTATCGTGGTGCTGAACGCGATCGGGATTTCGGGGCTTTTGCCGAAGGCGATTATTTCGATGTATCTGTCGTTTTTCCCGGTCGTGGTGGGCATGGTGAAGGGGCTGCGGAGCCCAGGCATGATGCAGCTGGACCAGATGAAGACCTGGAACGCGAGCCGAGGCCAGGAATTCTGGAAGCTGCGGTTGCCCAGCTCGATGCCGTATTTGTTTACCTCGCTGAAGATCGCCATGGCGGCGTCGCTGGTGGGGGCCATCGTGGGTGAGCTGCCGACCGGGGCGATTGCCGGGTTGGGCGCGCGTCTGCTGGCGGGGTCGTACTATGGCCAGACGATCCAGATCTGGAGTGCGCTGATCATGGCGGCGGCATTGGCGGCCGGATTGGTGGCGCTGATCGGGGTGATCCAGCGGGTGAGCTTGAAACGGATGGGGATGGCGTGATGGGCTGGATAGTTTTCGCGATTGCGGCCTGGGGGCTGGGCTGGGGGCTGAACATCTGGCTGGCGCGCTTGCCCCGTAACCGGGCGACGGGGCTGGCAGTGCCGGTGATTTTCGGACTGACGCTGCTGTTGATCTGGGAGGGCGTGGTGCGGGGCTTTGGCATCTCGCCGGTGCTGTTACCTGCGCCAAGCGCGATCGCCGTGCGGTTCGCCGCATCCACGGGTATCCTGTGGGAGGACTTTGTGCAGACGGTGCTGAAGGGCGCGCTGAGCGGCTATGTCATCGGGTGCGGATCGGCCTTTGTGATGGCGGTGATCGTGGACAGGTTCCCGTTCCTGCAACGCGGGCTGCTGCCGGTGGGCAATTTCGTGGCGGCCTTGCCGATCATCGGGATGGCGCCGATTCTGGTGATGTGGTTCGGATTCGACTGGCAATCCAAGGCGGCCGTGGTCGTGGTGATGGTGTTCTTTCCGATGCTGGTGAACACGGTGCAGGGGCTTCAGGCGACGGACAACATGCAGCGCGATCTGATGCGGACCTATGCGTCGGGCTATTGGGGGACGCTGCGCAAGCTGAGGCTGCCCGCCGCCATGCCGTTTATCTTTAATGGGCTGAAAATCGGGACGACTTTGGCGCTGATTGGCGCGATCGTGGCGGAATTCTTTGGATCGCCGATCCGGGGGATGGGGTTCCGAATTTCCACAAGCGTGGGGCAATTGGCGCTGGACCTGGTCTGGGCCGAAATTGTCGTCGCCGCGATTGTGGGATCTGCATTCTATGGCGGGGTCGCACTGTTGGAAAAAGCAGTGACCTTTTGGCACCCGTCGCAACGAGGTTGAGCAAAAACAATACCGGATTAACGGATAATCAACGACTAACTAGGAGAGTATGAAACATGAAAACCATGGTAAAAACACTGGGCGTTGCGGCTCTGACCCTGTGGGGCGGAATGGCCGCCGCCGCTGACGAGGTGACGCTACAGCTGAAATGGGTCACGCAAGCCCAGTTCGCGGGCTATTATGTGGCGCTGGACAAAGGATTCTATGGCGAGGAAGGCCTGGATGTCACGATCAAGCCGGGTGGCCCCGATATTGCGCCGGCTCAGGTGATCGCGGGCGGCGGTGCCGACGTGGTTCTGGACTGGATGCCTTCGGCGCTGGCGTCGCGCGAAAAGGGTCTGCCGCTGGTGAATATCGCGCAGCCGTTCAAATCCTCGGGCATGATGCTGACCTGTCGTAAGGACGCGGGTATCGCAAGCCCTGCCGATTTTGCCGGGAAAACCCTGGGCGTTTGGTTCTTTGGCAATGAATACCCGTTCCTGAGCTGGATGAGCAAACTGGGCCTGGAGACGGATGGTTCCGAGGGCGGCGTCACGGTGCTGAAACAGGGTTTCAACGTCGATCCGATCCTGCAAGGCCAGGCGGCCTGTGTGTCGACCATGACCTATAACGAATACTGGCAGATCATCGACGCGGGCCTGTCGCCCGACGACCTGGTGGTGTTCAAATACGAAGATCAGGGCGTCGCAACGCTGGAAGACGGCATGTACGTGCTGGAAGAAAACCTGAACGACCCCGCCTTTGCTGAAAAGATGGTGAAATTCGTGCGTGCCTCGATGAAGGGCTGGAAATACGCCGAAGCGAACCCGGACGAAGCCGCGATGATCGTGCTGGATAACGATGCCTCGGGGGCTCAGACCGAAATGCACCAGAAACGCATGATGGGCGAAGTGGCCAAGCTGACCGCCGGATCGAATGGCGCGCTGGACGTCGCGGATTACGAGCGCACGGTGGCATCGCTGCTGTCGGGCGGGTCGGATCCGGTGATCTCGAAAGCACCTGAGGGCGCATGGACCCACGCAATCACGGACAAAGCCCTGAACTGATCCCCTGTCAGAGTTTGTCCACACAGAAGGCCGGTCCGCGTGACCGGCCTTTTTGTTCGGCCGGCTGGCGGGGGCCTATTTCGGGTGGTTCTCGCTGATCCGTCGAAGCAGGTCCACAAGGGTGGATTTTTCGTCCTCGGTCAGGCCCATTGTGATCTCGTCCTGGATGCCGCGGGCGATCTGTTCGACCTGTTTAAGGGTGCTTAGCCCCGAATCAGTCAGGTTCAACACCCGCGCGCGCCGGTCTTTCGCAGAAACATTTCGCGCGACATAGCCTTTTTCGACCAGCCGATCCACCACGCCACCGATCGTGGCGCGGTCGCAGGCCGTCCAAGCCGCAACCGTCGCCTGATCCAGGCCCGGCTGTAGATTGATCGCGGACAAGGCAGTATATTGAAACGGCGTAATATCAATGCCTTCGCGCGTCATATGCTCGTGGAACAGGGCCGTCGCAACCTGATGTGCGCGCCGCACAAGGTGCCCTGGCATGTCGTGAAATTCAGCCATTTTTCCTCTGGTTTTTCCTTATAGTCGACCGTATGGTCAGTTTTGTGAGCGGGTAGCTTCGAAAATACTTCCGTGCTAACAGATTGACATGATCCATAACGATATGAATACATATTTAATATCGGACCGACACAAATCCTGGGAGGAGGACCCGTGTTGACCCAATTGGCCACCGCCGCAAAAAATACGCAACCCGGAGAATTCCGGCCGTTGCGCTGTTGCAACGGCCCGGCCCTGGGACGCACCTCTTTCCCCCTGCCCCTGATGGAGACCTGAAACTGATGCGTTTTTTGGGATACTTTCGCAGCTCGTCAGCCTATCGCTGCCGGATCGCCTTTAATTTGAAGGGGCTGGAGTATGATTTCGAAAGCGTCCACCTGAAAACCGGCCAGCACAAAACGCCGGATTTCGCCGCGGTGAACCCTCAGAAACTGGTCCCCGCGCTGATCACTGACGACGGGCAAGAGCTGTATCAGTCGCTGGCAATCATCGAATGGCTGGACGAAACCTATGGCGGTGCACGGCTGATCCCCCAGGACAAAGACCTGCGCGCACAGGTCCGGGCCTTTAGCCAGGTGATCGCCTGCGAAATCCATCCGCTGCAAAACCTGCGGGTCCTGCAATACCTGCGAAACGACCTGGCGCTGGACGAAACCGCGGTGAACGCGTGGCTGTCGCGCTGGCTGACGGACGGTTTGCAGGCCTGCGAGGAGATCCTGCAAAAACGCGAGGCAACCCGGTTCTGTTTCGGTGACGAACCCAGCCTTGCGGACATCTGCCTGGTGCCGCAGGTGTTCTCGGCCGAGAGGTTCAACGTCGATATATCGAGCTTTGCGCGCGTCAACGCCGTTTACGAACAGTGCCAAGCGAACCCGGCCTTTGTTGAGGCCCACCCAAAGAACCAACCAGATTTCGAGGCGTAACCAACGCGTCACGCCCTGCTGTAGGAGTAGGTGACGCGTTCGTATCGCCTGACCAAGAATACCGGGCCTTTCTGAGGCCCGCGTATGGTCGGATCAGCCGACCACCAATGATCTTAACCACGGGAGGTAAGACCAATGAAACTTTTGAAAACAACCCTGCGGACCGCAGCGGCAGCAGCCATTGTGGCAGGCACCGCGGCGACGGCCTATGCTCAGGACGTGACGCTGAAACTGCACCAGTTCCTGCCAGCGCAAGCCAATGTGCCCAAGCTGATCCTGGACGTCTGGGCTGACAAGATCGAAGCGGAATCCGAAGGCCGCATCAAGATCGAGCGCTACCCCTCGATGCAGCTGGGCGGCAAGCCCCCGCATCTGATCGGCCAACTGGAAGACGGCATCGCTGACATCGTCTGGACTGTTGCGGGCTACACCCCCGGCCGTTTCCCTCAGGGCGAAGCATTCGAGCTGCCGTTCATGATGACCAACGCCGAAGCCACCAGCCGCGCCTATTGGGAATATGCCGAAGCCAACATGCTGGACAAGGAATACGCCCCCTTCAAGGTTATCGGCCTGTGGGTGCACGGCCCCGGTCTGATCCACTCGAAAAAGCCGATCGCCGCGCCTGCTGATCTGAATGGCGTGAAACTGCGCGCCCCGACCCGCGTCACCAACAAGTTCTTTACCGAACTGGGCGCAACCCCGATCGGCATGCCTGTGCCTGCCGTCCCCGAGGGTCTGTCGAAAGGCGTAATCGACGCAACCGTCATCCCGTGGGAAGTAACCGGCGCGCTGAAAGTGCCTGAGCTGGTGCACAACCACACCGAATTCGGCGATGCATCGCTGTACACCACCACGTTCATTTTCGCGATGAACAAGGACAAGTACAACGCGCTGCCCGACGACCTGAAGGCCGTAATCGACGCCAATTCGGGTGCTGAAGTCTCGGCTTGGGCGGGTAAAACCATGGCTGCGTCGGACGCACCGTCGCGCGCCAAAGCCGTCGAGATGGGCAACAACATCGTCGCACTGAACGAAGCTCAGGTCGCCGAATGGAAAGCCGCTGCCGCCTCGCAAGAGGTCGACTGGGTCGCTGAAATGACCAAAAAAGGCTATGATGGTAAGGCTTTGCTGGATCAGGCGAAATCCCTGATTGCATCGCACACCAAGTAAGGGCCAAATTACCCTAACGCGGCCACGGCAGGGGGTTTCCTGTCGTGGCGTCGCTGAACCCCCCCCCTCTCTCATCAAGGACGAGGACATTCATGCAACAGTTCATGAACAAACTTGCCCGGTACATGGCAATCTTGGGCGGAATCATTCTGACCTTTCTGGTGCTTCTGACCTGTGTGTCAGTGCTGGGACGGACGCTGAATTCGATTTTCCATTCCGGGTTTGCCAATACCATTTTGGGCGACTTCGCACAGACCCTGCTGGACACCGGCGTGGGTCCGGTGCTTGGCGATTTCGAAATCGTCGAAGCGGGCATCGCCTTTGCCATTTTCGCCTTTATTCCGCTGTGTCAGATCACTGGGGGGCATGCCTCGGTGGATATTTTCACCTCGGCGCTGCCGGTGAAGATCAACCGTTTCATCCAGATGATCGTTGAGATCCTGTTTGCAATCGTGCTGATCCTGATCGCCTGGCGCCTGTACGAAGGCATGCAATCGAAAATGCGGTA
Organism: Thalassovita sp.; assembly: GCA_029212905.1. GTDB lineage: Bacteria > Pseudomonadota > Alphaproteobacteria > Rhodobacterales > Rhodobacteraceae > Thalassobius. The sequence continues at coordinate 45,365 of JARGPB010000014.1, read as the reverse complement.
TCAAGAGACGACGTTTTTGCTGCAATTCCCGATCTGGTGGGCCTATGCCGCCAGTCTGGTCGCCGCCTGCGTATCGGCTGTTGTTGCGGTCTATATGGCCGTCGTGCGGATCGCCGAGTTCCTCTCGGGGCGCACAATCATCCATGTCGGCGGAGGGGCTGAGCATTGACCAATCTTGAAATCGGACTGACGTCCTTTCCTCTTTTGCTGGTGATGATCTTTTTGCGGGTGCCGATCGGGCTGGCCATGTTCCTGGCCGGTCTGCTGGGCCTGTATTTCATCAACGGCAGCTGGGTCGTAGGCTTGGCCAAACTGAAAACTGAAACATACTCGACGTTCTCCAGCTACTCGCTGTCGATCGTGCCGATGTTCATCCTAATGGGTCATTTCGCGACCCTGGGCGGGATGAGCCAGGCACTGTTCAAGGCGGCGGAATCCTTTCTGGGGCACCGCAAGGGCGGGGTCGCCATGGCGGCTGTTGGCGCTTGTGCGGGCTTTGGGTCGATCTGCGGATCGTCGCTGGCCACTGCCGCCACCATGAGCCAGGTCGCCCTGCCAGAGCTGAAGCGCTATGGCTATTCGGGCGGGTTTTCCACGGCCACGCTGGCCGCGGGCGGGACGCTGGGCATCCTGATCCCACCGTCGGTGATCCTGGTGATCTATGCGATCCTGACCGAGCAAAACATCGCCAAACTGTTCCTGGCGGCGTTCATTCCGGGCATCCTGGCGGCGCTGGGCTATATGCTGACCATCTCGATCTATGTGCGTTTGCACCCGGATGCGGCAGGCGTGCGTGAACCGCAGCCAATGTCGGAACGGTTCCGTGCCCTGGCCGAAGTCTGGCCGGTTCTGATCGTGTTTGTCACCGTCGTCGGCGGGATTTATCTGGGTGTTTTCACGCCAACCGAAGGCGCGGCCGTCGGGGCGTTTGGCACCGGGTTGATCGCGCTGATCAATGGCGGGCTGACTAAATCGACCATGGTCGAGAGCTTTATTGCGACCGCACGCGGCACGGCGATGATTTTCTTCATCGTGCTGGGCGCCGGGTTCTACAACGGGTTCCTGGCCCAAAGCCAAGTCCCGCAAGAGCTGTCGCAATGGGTTGTCGGACTGGGGCTGAGCCCGTGGCTGATCCTGACGCTGATCCTGGCGCTGTACCTGATTTTTGGGTGCGTCATGGACAGTCTGTCGATGATTCTGCTGACCATTCCGATCTTCTTTCCGATCATCTCGAATCTGGATTTCGGCATGACCACCGAGGAAGTCGCCATTTGGTTCGGTATCATCGTTCTGATCGTAGTGGAGGTCGGTCTAATCACACCGCCGGTGGGGATGAACCTGTTCGTCATCAACTCGATGGACCGGAAAACCCCGATGATCGAGACCTACAAGGCCGTGATGTACTTTGTCGGGTCGGACATTGTACGGGTGGCTTTGCTGGTTATTTTCCCCGGTATCACGCTGTTCCTGGTGCGGTTGCTGCACTGATAAGCGATTGAAACAAAACAAAATAGAAGCGCCCCAGCCCTTGGTTCGGGGCGCTTTTTTGTCTGGAAATTTCGCAGCCGCAGCGAAGGAATTTCTGGACTCTTTGTGCGGATATAGTTATGAATCATAGCTAATAGTGGAGATAGCAATGACAGACACCGAAATCCTTAAGGTCGAGCTACAGGGCAATATCGCCGTTGTGACGATGAACCGCCCCGGCAAGCGCAACGCCATGAATGACGAACTGCTGGCGGCGCTGGACGGGTTTTTCTCGAACCCGCCGAAAGAGGCCAAGGTCGTCGTGCTGACAGGGACGGACGGGCATTATTGTTCGGGGTTGGATCTGAGCGAGCACGTCGCCCGTGACGCCGAAGGCACCATGCGCCATTCGCGCAACTGGCACGGCGTGATGGACAAAATCCAATACGGCGGTCTGCCGGTCGTGTCGGCAATCTTTGGCGCGGCAATCGGGGGCGGCCTGGAGCTGGCGACCTCGACCCATGTGCGGATTGCGGAACCCTCGACCATCTTTCAGCTGCCCGAAGGCCGTCGCGGCATCTATGTCGGCGGCGGGGCCTCGGTTCGTGTGGGGCGCATCCTGGGCGCCGACCGGATGACCGAAATGATGCTGACCGGCCGCAAATACAACGCCGACGAAGGCCTGTCCCTGGGTCTGGCGCATTATTCGGTCGGAGAAGGCGAAGCGCTGGCGCTGGCGCTGGATCTGGCCCGGAAAATCGCGAAAAACGCCGGTCTGTCGAACTATGTCATGATCCACGCCTTGGCCCGGATCGAAGACATGTCCAAACAAGACGGCCTGTTCACCGAGAGCCTGTGCGCCGCGCTGACCCAAACCAGCCCCGACGCCGAAGAAGGGCTGCGCGCCTTTCTGGACAAACGCGCACCGACGTTCCGGTGACGCAGATGGGACGCAAACCTGCCAAAACCGCGACCACGCCCGCCGCTGCCCGGACTGCCCTGCTGGATCGGCATCTGCGAAGCTATGCCGGGTATAACGTCAAGCGCGCGTCAAACATCATGCAAACCAACGCGGCCCGCACGCTTGAGCGTTTCGGGCTGCGGATCACCACGTTTTCCGCGCTCTGCGTGATCGTGGACAACCCGGACGTGACCCAGTCGCAACTGGCCGCCGCCCTGAACATGGAACGGTCCAACACCGTGCTGATCATCGACGCCCTGGAAGAGGCGAACCTGATCGGGCGTTTCCGGGTGCCAACGGACCGGCGGTCCTATGCCTTGCGGGCCACGCTGGCCGGCATCAAGCAACGGGATGCTGCCGCGCAGGCTCTGACCAGCTCGGAAGAGGAACGACTGGTTCATCTGAGCCTCGAAGAACGTGCACAGCTGGTCAATCTGCTGAGCCGCATCGACCCCCTGGATTGAGGAGATCCACCGACATGACCGCATCGATTACTGTACCCCAGGATGTGCTGACCGAAACCCGCGAGGATGGTTCGCTTGTCCTGCGTTCGTCGCACCCGATGGGCGAGGTTGCCCGCTCGACTGGGGACTGGCTGCATGCCTGGGCCGAAAAAACGCCCGACGCCGTGTTCATCGCCGAACGTGACGGCCCCGGCTGGCGCGAAGTCACCTTTAAGGAGGCGCTGGAAATCGTGCGCACCCTGGGCGCCTGGCTGCTGGCAAACGGCTATGACAAAAAGGGCCCGGTGGTGATCATGTCGGGCAACTCGGTGGATCATGGTCTGCTGGCGTTGGCGACGCAATATATCGGCATGGCCAGCGTCCCGGTGGCCGAGCAATATTCGCTGATCCCCGGCGCGCATGACCGGCTGCTGTATGTAATCGAGAAAGTCCGCCCCGGATTGCTGTTCGTCGATGACGCTGCCCGCTATAGCGGCGCGGTCGGCATGGAAGCGCTGAAGGGCTTTGACATCCTGGCCAGCAATCCCGAAGGCGCCCCGCGTGACGTGATCTCGATGACCGAGGCGCTGAAAGGCGGCGACGCAGATGTGGATGCCGCCCATGCAGCCGTGACCCCGGACACGACGGCGAAAATCCTGTTTACCTCGGGGTCGACGTCGAACCCCAAGGGCGTAATCACCACGCATAAAATGATGTGCGTGAACCAGACCCAGATCGCGGATGCCTTTCCGGTGCTGCGCGCCCGTCCGCCGAAAATCCTGGACTGGCTGCCCTGGAACCACGTGTTCGGCGGCTCGCATAACTTTAACATGATGCTGGCCAACGGCGGGTCGATCTATATCGACGACGGCAAACCCACGGACAAGCTGTTCCCGCGCACGCTGGAAAACATGAAGATGCACACCGGCACGCTGGCCTTTAACGTGCCCATCGGGTTCGCCCGTCAGGTCGAAGCCCTGAAGGCAGACCCGGAACTGCGCCGCGATTTCTTCTCTGGGCTGGATTTCACCTTTTATGCGGGCGCATCGCTGCCGCAGGAAATCTGGCAGGCATTGGGTGAAATGGCGACCGAAGTCACCGGCCAGGTGCCGCTGATGGTGTCCAGCTGGGGCATGACGGAAACCGCCCCCGCCACGCTGATCGTGCATGAACGGGTGGAACGCTCGGGCATCATCGGCGTGCCGGTGCCGGGCTCCGAGATCAAGCTGATCCCCGATGACGATGCCCGCTACGAGCTGCGCTGCAAAGGGCCGAACATCATGCCCGGCTATTTCGAAGACGAAGAAAAAACCAAGGAAAGCTTTGATTCCGAGGGCTTCTTGATCACCGGGGATGCGGTTAAATTTGTCGACGCGGAAAACCCGGATCGCGGTCTCAGCTTTGACGGTCGAATCTCCGAGGATTTCAAGCTGACCTCGGGCACCTGGGTGCGCTGCGCCGCGCTGCGCGGCCAGTTGATGACCGCTCTCGAAGGCGTCATTGGCGATCTGGTGATCACCGGGCAGGACCAGTCGGAAATCGGCGTCCTGCTGTTCCCGGCGGAACCTGCGAACGGCAACCCCGGCGAGATCATCACCGATCCTGCGGTTATTGATGCTGTGCGCGCCGGTCTGGCCGCGCTGGCAGAAGACGCCACCGGCAGCTCCACCCGTATCGGGCGCGCGCTGGTCCTGGCCGAGCCGCCCTCGTTGGCTGATCATGAAATCACCGCCAAGGGCAACCTGAACATGCGCAAAGTCCTGACCCGCCGCGCCGATCTGGTCGCCCGGATCTATGACGATGCCGACGCGGATGTGATCCGGGTCTGACCGTTTTCATCTTGCCACAAATACTCCCGCCGGAGGCTCCCGCACTTGCCACCGGCACAACAGACTGAGAGGAATTTCCATGGTGGATATCACAAAGGTCCGCGCGATCGACTTCCACACTCACGCCGAAGAGCCCTGCGGCTGTCACTCGGATGATGGCTATGACGATCTGCAGGCGACGATGGCCAACTATTTTGGCGCGCCCTGGTCGCACCCGCCGACCATCCAGCAAACCGCCGCGCATTACCGCGAACAGAACATCGCCGCGGTGATCTTTCCGGTCGATTCCGAGCGTGAAACCGGCTATCGCCGCTACAAGAACGAAGAGGTGGCCGAGCTGGCCGCCGAGAACGATGACGTTCTGATCCCCTTTGCGTCGATCGACCCCTGGAAGGGTAAGATGGGCGCCCGCGAGGCACGCCGTCTGATCAAGGATTTCGGCATCAAGGGCTTCAAGTTCCACCCGACGATGCAGGGGTTCTATCCCAACGACCGGATGGCCTATGAACTGTACGAGGCCATCGCCGAGGCGGGCGGCATCGCGCTGTTCCACACCGGCCAGACCGGCGTTGGCAGCGGTATGCCCGGCGGCAACGGGATGCGCCTGAAATACTCGAACCCGATGTATATGGATGACGTCGCGGTGGACTTCCCCGAGATGAAAATCATCCTCGCGCACCCGTCTTTCCCCTGGCAAGAAGAGGCGCTGTCGGTCGCTCAGCACAAACCCAACGTCTATATTGATCTGTCGGGCTGGTCGCCGAAGTATTTCCCGCCGATCCTGGTGAAATACTGCAACTCGATCCTGAAGAAAAAGGTGCTGTTCGGTTCGGACTGGCCGATGATTTCGCCCGAACGCTGGCTGTCCGATTTCGAAAAAATCGACATCAAGGATCACCTGCGTGAAGACATCACCAAAAACAACGGGGCCCGTCTGCTGGGCCTGATGTAAGGCCCCGGCCCCAGATCTGACGCCAATCGCCCGCCCCTTTGTGGGGCGGGACTGCCCCTCTATTGCCTAAGGAACCGTTTGCGATGAAACCCTTTGCAGCCCCCGTCGATGACATTCTTTTCACGCTGACCGAGGTCGGCGGTGCCGCGTCCCTGCACGATTGGGACGGGGATTTGATGCGTGAAATCACGCAGGCGTTCGCCTCTTTTGCCGAGGGTGAAATCGCCCCCCTGGACGAGGTCGGCGACACGCAGGGCTGCCGATTGGAGGACGGTCGGGTGATCATGCCTGACGGGTTCAAACAGGCCTATGCGGATTATGCTGAACAGGGCTGGCCGGGGCTGACCGTTCCCGAGGAATACGACGGGCAGGGCATGGGCGGCGTCGCGCTGGCCTGTGTGTCCGAGGTTTTCTCGGGGGCGAACCACTCGATGCAGATGGTGACCGGGCTGGTGCCGGGCGCCGTGCGCACGCTGCTGGACTATGGCACGGAGGCGCAGAAATCGGCCTATATTCCGCGCATGGCCTCGGGCGAGTGGCTGTCGACCATGTGCCTGACCGAGCCAGGGGCGGGTTCGGATCTGGGACGCATTCGCGCGCGGGCGGTACAGGACGGCGACGCGTGGAAAATCACCGGCGAGAAGATCTTTATCTCGGGCGGTGATCAGGACATGACGGATGAGATTTTCCATCTGGTTCTGGCACGGACGGGCGATGCCGACAGCGGCGTCAAAGGCCTGTCGCTGTTTATTTGCCTGTCGCACCTGCCCGACGGGAGCCGCAACCCGATCACCGTTACCCGGATCGAGGAAAAGATGGGGCTGCATGCCTCGCCCACATGTCAGATGGCCTTTGACGGGGCCCAGGCCGAGCTGATCGGCGAAGAGGGCGCGGGCCTGAAGGCAATGTTCACGATGATGAACCACGCCCGGATTGATGTCGCGCTGCAAGGGGTGGCGCATGCGACGCGCGCCCATGATATTGCTGCGGCCTATTGCGCCGAACGGGTGCAGGGGCGCGGTGCCGATGGGCAGCCCGTGACGCTGGATCAGCACGCAGATGTGCGCAACATGCTGAATGAAATGCGCGCGTTGTCCCTGTTGGGCCGTGCGATCTGCCATCTGGCGATTGTCGAACTAGAGAAAGAGAGCGACCCGATGCTGGTCGAATTCCTGACCCCAATCGCCAAGCATTTCTGCACGGAATCGGCCTCGCGTGCGGCGGATCTGGGGATTCAATGTCTGGGCGGCTATGGCTATTTGCAGGAATACCGGGTCGAGCAGGTCTGGCGTGATGCGCGGATCTGCCGGATCTACGAAGGGGCCAGCGGCATCCACGCGCTGACCTTGACGACGCGCCTGTTGCAGGGCCGCGCGGCCGAGGCCGCCGACCGGTTCGCGGCCTTTACCGGGGCGAATGCACCGGCCGAGGCAGTGGCGCATTGGACACGGGCCCGCGCGGCGCTGGCAGGATCGACGGATGCGGCGGCCAAGGCAGCCGATTTCATGGCGCTGTCGGAATGGCTGTTGCTGCGGGCATTGGCGCCCCGGTTCCAGAGCCACGCGGCAGCACCGGAAATTGCGTCCTATCTGGCGCGTAACGACTATATGGGGGCGGTCCTGTCGGATCGCATCTGCGCGGGCTAAGACGCACCACACTGAACGACGATTTGCCGGGCCACCCTTTGGGGTGGCCTTTGGCGTTTGGGGAGGTGAAAAAGATATGCGGGCAAAACATCTTTTGACATAGGTCAAAGCCATTGCCGGAATCGCATGCAATGAACGGCATATATTGCTGATTTGCGGGTTTAGGGAAGGACACGCACATGACAGACACGACAAAAGAACCGACCGAGAGCAGCCTAGAGCATTACCCGGTCACGTTTTTCGCCACCATCATGGGGATGAGCGGCCTTGCACTGGCGCTGCACGCGGCAGGCGGGGCATGGAAAGTCGGGGATTTGGGCTCGACCGTGATTTACTATGTCGCGATGGCGATGTTCGCTGCGGTGTCGCTGGGATACCTGGCGAAGGCGGTGAAATATCCGCATGCCGTGGGGCACGAGTGGAACCACCCGGTGCGGATGGCATTTTTCCCGGCGATCTCGATTTCGTTGCTGCTGTTGGCAGTGGCCAGCATCGAGCGGCTACCCTCGATCGCCGAGCCGATGTGGTACGCAGGCATGTTGTTGCAGGGCGTTCTGACCATCGCAGTGGTGTCGGGCTGGATCGGCGCGCGGTCGTTCCAGACGGGGCACCTGAACCCGGCGTGGTTCATCCCGGCGGTGGGGAACGTGATCGTGCCGATCGCGGGCGTGCCGCTGGGCCACCCGGAAATCAGCTGGTATTTCATGTCCGTCGGGCTGATTTTCTGGGTCGTCCTGATGACCCTGGTGATGAACCGGCTGATTTTTCACGATCCGCTGCCGGGCCGGTTGCAGCCGACCCTGGTGATCCTGATTGCGCCGCCTGCCGTGGGGTTTGTCGCCTGGGTGCGGCTGATCGGCGAGGTCGATAGCCTGGCGCGGATCCTGCTGAACGGGGCGTATCTGTTCACACTGATCGTGGCGGTGCAACTGCCCCGGATTGTGAAACTGCCCTTTGCCATGAGTTTCTGGGCGCTGAGCTTTCCTTTTGCGGCGGTGACAATCGCCAGCTTCAACTTTGCGGCCAAGACCGGCAGCGCGGCGCATCTGTATCTGGGGACGGGTCTGCTGGGCGTGTTGGTCGTGATCATCGCTGCGCTGGTGGTGCGGACGCTGCGCGCCATGGCGGCGGGTGAGGTCTGCGTTCCCGAATGATTTCTTAACCAACCTGAAAGAGGTATCCATGAAACGTATCCTGACCGCCGCTGCCTTGGCTGCGACCACCCTGACCAGCCCGGCGCTGGCCGATGATGATCAGTCCAAGCTGCTGACAATGCTGACTGCGCCCGACGCGCAGACTCAGCTGATGGCGATGGTGCTGACGATGAGTGCCGTGCAGACAGGGGCGCAGGCTCGGGTGTTGCTGTGTGGTCCGGCCGCGGATCTGGCCCTGAAGGACGCCCCAGCCAGCGCCACCGCGCCGCAAGCCCCCAAGGGCATGAGCCCCCAGGGTCTGATGAAAATCATCATGGAAAAAACCCCGACGAAGGTTGAGGTCTGCGCGATCTACCTGCCGAACAAGGGCCTGGGCGCCGATGCCTTGCTGGATGGGATCACCGCCGCAAAGCCCCCGGCGATTGCGGGCGCGATGCTGGATGAAAACACCAAGATCATGAGCTTCTGACGTCTCCTTCCCTGACCAGGTTGCTCATGCGGGGGCCGTGCCAAGTCTGTCTGGCGCGGCCCCTATTTATTCCGCTGGGCCAGTACGAACCCACCCAGGCCCGAGGCAAGGATAACCCCCAGCCCCAACAGGCTAAGCAGATCGGGCCAGTCGGCAAACACCACGATACCCAGAACGGCGGCGGCAATCAGCTGGAAATAGATCAACGGAGCCGAGATCGTCGCGGGCGTGGTGCGATTGATCAGCACCAGCAGGAAATTCCCCAAGGCCGAGGCCAGCGCGCTGAGCAACACCAACCCCCAGATCGCAGGGCTGCCCGCGCCGGGCAAATGGGTCAGGCCCAGGGGCGCCAACAAGAGTGCTCCGATCACCAGCTGGGCTGTCAGCAGAAAACGCGGCCGGTACTGGCCGGCCAACCAGCGCGTCGCGGTCAGATAGCTGCCATAGCACATGCCCGCCAACAGCGCGAAGAGCATCCCCGGCCCCATCTGCGTGCTGGGCTGGACGACCATCAAAACGCCCAGGAACCCGATGGCCAACAGGACGGTTCGCGCCCGCGTCACCCGCTCGTTTAGCAGAAGGACGGACAGGGCATAGGCCACCACCGGCCCGATAAAAAACGCGCCATAGACATTGGCGATGGGTTCGGTGCGCAGGGCCGTCAGGATCGAGGATATCCCCCCGGCAATCAGCGCCGCCCGCAAGACCACACGCCAATTCCACAGCTGGGGCAGCTCGGCTCGTGTCATGCCGGACAGCGGCAATAGAAGCCCCGCCGCCAATGCAAACCGCGACCAGGCGATGAAAAACGGGCTGACACCGCTCTGAGTCAGCAGCTTGCCGGCCGCATCCCCCACGACGATCGACGTGGTCGCAATACAGATCAGCAACACGACCTTGGCAGGAACCCGAGCGGGCATGGCAGGCACCTATCTGGCAGGAAAAATCCCGTCCTGCCTAGCGACAGCACCAGGCTTTGCCAAGACCGGGGAACCCCGGTCCTGGCCCGCACAGATCAGGCAGTGCGCAGTCCCAGAATGTCCCGCGCCTGAGCAACGGTGGCAACGGGGCGCTCGTATTTCTCGCACAGATCCACAACGCGCTGAATCAGCGCCGCATTCGACGGCGCCAGCGTGTCGCGATCCAGACGGACGTTATCCTCCAGCCCGGCGCGCGCATGACCGCCGGCACGAACAACCCATTCATTCAGCGTGATCTGATCGCGGCCAATCCCGGCGGCACACCATTCGCTGTCGGGCAGCAGGCGCTGCATGGTCTTAATGTAGTAATCGAACACATCCCGATCCACGGGCATCGCATTCTTCACCCCCATGACGAACTGCACATAGGGGCTGTCCACCAGCCGCCCATCCGCATACATCCGCGCTGCATGATGGATATGCGACAGATCGAAAGCCTCGATTTCTGGGCGGATCTCATAGGTCTTCATCTCGGAGGCCAGCCAATCCACCAGGGCCGGTGGGTTCTCATAGACGCGGGTCGGGAAATTGTTCGACCCCACCGAAAGCGAGGCCATATCAGGCCGCAGCGACAGCATTCCCCCACGCGTTTCCCCCGCGCCAGACCGGCCGCCGGTGGAAAACTGGATGATCATCCCGGGGCAGTGCTTTTCCAGACCTTCCTTCAGAAGCGCGAATTTCTCTGGGTCCGAGGAGGGCGTCTGGTCATCGTTGCGCACATGCGCATGGCAGATCGCAGCCCCCGCCTCAAAGGCCTCCTGGGTCGATTCCACTTGTTCGGACACCGAAATCGGAACGGCGGGGTTATCGGCTTTGGTCGGGACGCTGCCCGTGATGGCACAGCAGATGATACAAGGTTTTGTCATTGGGTATTCCTGTTTGCGCGAATTTGATTGACATTGCCACATATCAGGGCGCCGCGTCCAGCCTTGGCTCTGCGCCGCCGCTGCGTTTCATCTTGCCTGAAATACTCATACGGCCGGACCGCAGGTCTGGCCAAACAAAAAGAGCGGCCCCGCCAGGGGCCGCCCAATTTTCAAAACCCGACTGGGGGCTTAGCCCAGCAGGCGACGTGCGATCACCTGAGCCTGAATTTCCGCGGCACCCTCGAAAATGTTCAGGATACGGGCGTCACACAGGATGCGGCTGATTTTGTATTCCAGCGCGAAACCGTTGCCGCCATGGATTTGCAGACCGGTATCGGCTGCGGCCCAGGCTACGCGCGCGCCCAGCAATTTGGCCATGCCGGCCTCCAGGTCACAGCGTTTGTCGTGGTCTTTCTGCCATGCCGAGTAATAGGTCAGCTGGCGGGCAACCATGATTTCGACGGCCATCATCGCCAGCTTGCCCGACACACGCGGGAAGTTGATCAGCGATTTGCCGAACTGCTTGCGGTCTTGGGCGTATTGCATCGACACGTCCAGCGCCGACTGTGCCACGCCGATGGCGCGCGCGGCGGTCTGGATGCGGGCGGCCTCGAATGTTTGCATCAGCTGTTTGAAGCCGTTGCCCTCTTCGCCGCCCAGCAGGTTCGCGCCTTTGACCTTGAAGTTGTCAAAGCCTAGCTCGTATTCCTTCATGCCGCGATAGCCCAGGACCTCGATTTCGCCGCCGGTCATGCCGTCGGTCGGGAAGGGGTTTGCGTCGTCGCCCGGGGTTTTCTCGGCCAGGAACATGGACAGGCCACGGTAATCGGTGGTCGAGGGGTCGGTCCGCGCCAGCAGGGTCATCACATGGGTCCGTGCGGCGTGGGTGATCCAGGTTTTGTTACCGGTGACGGTGTAATCGCCGTCTTCGCCTTTGACAGCGCGGGTGCGCAGGCTGCCCAGATCCGATCCGGTGTTGGGTTCGGTGAACACGGCGGTCGGCAGGATCTCGGCCGAGGCCAGTTTCGGCAGCCAGTTTTCTTTCTGATCGTCGGTGCCGCCAGCCAGGATCAGCTCGGCCGCGATTTCAGACCGGGTGCCCAGCGAACCGACGCCGATATAGCCGCGCGACAGTTCCTCGGACACCACAACCATCGAGGCCTTGGACAGGCCAAAGCCGCCGAATTCCTCGGGGATGGTCAGGCCGAAGACGCCCATTTCGGCCAGCTCTTCGATGATTTCCATCGGGATCAGTTCGTCCTTGAGGTGCCATTCGTGCGCAAAGGGTTCGACCTTTTCCAGGGCAAAGCGGCGGAACTGTTCGCGAATCATCTCCAGTTCATCGTCCAGGCCGGTGGCGCCCACGGTGATGTTGGCCGAGTGTTCCTGCATCAGGTCCACCAGACGGGTGCGGGCGTTTTGCGTGTTGCCCTTGGCCATCAGGGTTTGGATTTCGGCACATTGGAAGGGCGCCAGCGCGTCCCAGCCCAGGCCCATATCGGCCAGGCGGAACATTTCGTTCTGGCTCATGGGGATGCCGCCCGCGATGTGGTGCAGGTATTCACCGAACGCGATTTGCAGGATGATCTGCTCGACCTCTCCGAATTTGCCGTCACCTTGCAGGTTCTCGGCCCATTTCTGCATCTGGCGCAGGGATTCCACATAGGTGGCCAGCCAGGACAGGCCGTGCACGGCGGTTTGGTTGGCTTCGATCAGACCAGCCGAAACGCGGCCGTCCTTGGTGACCATATCGCGCAGCGTGGCGGTTGCGGTTTCCAGCACCTTTTCGGCCGGGGCAATCGACGCTGCGGTCAGCGTCATGAGATCGGGAAGAATGATCGGGTTGGTCATTGCTGAGTCCTGTCCGTTGGAGGCTTGATTCATATCCTAACTTTCGTCCGCCCTGTCCTAGCTATTTTGCAAGTGCAGCGCAACAAAAATACGTTTGTTTGCTGGGAAATGCACGAATGTTGCGGGTGGATATTTTGCAATGCAGCACGCCCCAAAGCTGATAAGAGGGATTCATGGACATGATTTTCGCAGGGTTATCACCGCTTTCTCTGGGGCTGTGCCTAATGGTGGCGCTGGGGGCAGGGGTTATCAAGGGCATGGTCGGATTCGCCATGCCAATGATCATGATTTCCGGGCTTTCCAGCATCGTGGGGGCAGAATGGGCGCTGGCAGGGCTGATCCTGCCGACGGTGCTGACGAATATGTGGCAAGCCTTGCGGCAGGGGCGGGGGGCGGCCTGGGCCTCGGTCAAGCGGTTCCGGGTGTTTTTGCTGTGTGGTCTGGTCACGCTACTGCTGAGCGCGCAACTGGTGCGCGTGCTGCCCGGCGACATTCTGTTGCTGATGATCGGCGCGGTCGTGGTGGTTTTCGCGGTGATCCAGCTGTTCGGCATCACGGTCAAGCTGCCCGCAGACGGCCACCATACGGTCGAGGCCGGAGTCGGCGGATTCGCCGGATTCATCGGGGGATTGTCAGGGATCTGGGGCCCGCCCACGGTGATGTATCTGACAGCGATCAACACACCCAAACATGATCAGATCCGCATCCAGGGCGTGATCTATGGGCTGGGGGCGATTGCGCTGTTGGGCGCGCATATTGGTTCTGGGGTGATGCGGGCGCAGACCTTGCCGTTTTCGGTGGCGCTGTTGGTGCCAGCGCTGGCAGGGACATGGTTGGGCTTTCGCATACATGACCAGATCGACCAGGCCGCCTTTAAGAAGGCGACGCTGATCGTTCTGTTGGTCGCAGGACTGAACCTGGTGCGGCGTGGGCTGATGGTGTGACCCTCAGCCCAGAGCCTTAGGCTGCGGGCGAGTAATTCGCCACCGCGTCAATGAACGACCGGATCTGAGTTTTCAGGCGCTCGTCCGTGATCTTGGAGATCACGCTTGCGATGCGGGCTGTTTCTTCGTCGATCACGGGGCCGCCGTTGTCGTCGTTATCGCTGAGGCCGTCAAAGAAGTACGACGGCGGGACATCCAGAATGCGCGAAATTTCGAACAGTTTGCTGGCCGAAATGCGATTCCGGCCCAGTTCGTATTTCTGCACTTGCTGAAAAGAGATATCCAGACCCTTAGCGACGTCCGTTTGGGTGAGACCCCGAAGCACGCGCAGGTTCTTCAGTTTCTTGCCGACATGTTCGTCTACAGGATGTGACATAAGTACCTTCCACTATCTATTCGTTCATTGAGAGATATAGAAACCCCTGATACGTTCAATCTGTTACCTGTTTCAACTTAAGGTATGCGCATTTACCCTTGATGGATGATAAATATACCATCAGACTGGAGAATATGTGCGAAGTGCTGTCGTATTGGTATGCGTGGACTTGTCGTGCCCTAAAAAAATGACATAACTTTAACGCGTTACATGGTGAGGAAGCGTCAGGTATGGCGAAAGATCAAAACGCTGGTTTACTGTTTGAACTGTTACGATCCTTCGTGACGCTGGCGCGGACGCTGAATTTATCGCGTGCTGTGCGAGAATTGGAATCGACGCGCCAGACCGTCCGCCGCCATATTAACATCCTGGAAGACATCAAAGGCGAGTCTCTTTTCTATCTGGAGGACCGTCAATACCGTCTGAGCGACGCCGGTCGGCGGTCACTGCGCGAGGCCGAGGACATCCTGGCGCGGGGCGAAGCCTGGCTGAACAACGAGGCCCGGCACATCGACGGGCTGTTCCATGTCGCGCAGCAAGACGAAGAGAGCGACTGGGAGTTCTACCTGCAACAGCACCCGATTTCGTCGATCTGGACCGGGGGATCGGGCCTGATGAAACGCGGGCTGAAGGCCTGGGCCGAAGCCGAGGGGCAACTGGAGCACGACGCGTTTCAGGTGATCCGCCCCTATCTGATGGTGTTCCGGCGCTTTGACGAAGACTGGGTCTGCACCGAAGTCGGAAGTGAATCGTCCTATGCAACCTGGTACGGCTGGGCCTGGGAGCGCAGCGCCGTCGGACGCAGCGTGCCGGGGCTGCCGGGGGGAACCCCCCTGGCGAGGCTGCTGTCGCAACCGTTCGAAGACGTCCGGGCCACGCGGGGGCTGAGACATGACCACGTGTATACGCTGATGGCACGGGGCGACGGTGCGGGGCTGCATCCGATCAGTTACAAGCGATTGCTGATGGGGTGCCGCTACCCCGATGACAGCTTTGCGCTGGCGTCGTTGGTAGAGCGAACCTATGACCTGTCCATCTTTGGTGTCAGCGATGAGAAAATCCGCTCGATGCCAGAAGAAGAGGTCATGGAGGGGCGCGACCCCGGTAGGGCGTTAAAATAACAAGGAAAAGACTCTTTCCTCGGTTTTGGTCATCCTGAGTGGACTTGAAACACTAAGGAGAGACCAAATGACGGTTAATGATGTTTTTGATGGTTCGCGCCTGCTGACGGAGGCCGTTCAGACGCTTCAGGCGAACCAGATTTTTTTGACGGTTGGTGATGATTTTGAGCAATATGCACGTATCGTTTCTGAGGGTCGGACCGAACAGCCGCTAGGCCCGCCCTTTGACCCGGAGAAGCAATTTTTGCCTTCCTCCAGAGGTATTTGGGTGGCTGGGCACAACGCCCAAGGGCAACTGGTCCACACGCAGGCCATGCGGCTTTTGGATCTATGTGATCAAACTCTGGCACGCTACATGAGCGCGCGCTATGGCGAGTTTCCGCCGGGCGGCGTGGACATTGATATGGATGGCTCTTGGTTCCGCGCTGGACCCGGTGCAAAGCGAATCACTGGGCGCGCTTGCTATCATGGAGAGATGTGGGTGCGGGCCGATCCGGTCTATCGTGGGCGCGGTTTGATTGATTATCTCGCGCGCTTTGCCTTTTTGACGGCAATGTTGCACTGGCAGCCGGATTTTGTTTTCGGGTTCATGTTGCGGTCAATCGCGCGGCGGGGACTGGCCGAGCGCGAGGGATATATGCATTGCGATCCCTATTGCCTGAGCTGGAAAATCGAAGGCCGGAATGAGCCGATGGACTGCAATATGGTCTGGATGGACCTGGAAGACATTCGCCACGTGATGCACGTGCCGTTGGAACAGAAAGTCCCGGTCGCAGCCTAGGTTGCGCTTGGGGGGTGAGCACACAAAACAAAACGCCCCGGCTTGGGGGCCGGGGCGTTTGATTTGATCGAAATCGGAAGGCTTAGCCGATGGCGGCTGCTTTCACGTCTTCGTCGATGAACGGGACATACTGTTCAAAGTTGTCCGCGAACATCTGAACCAGTTTGGCGGCCTGTGCGTCATAGGCAGCACCGTCGGCCCACGTCTGGCGCGGGTCCAGCAGGGTATCGTCAACACCAGCAACCGACACAGGAACGTCGAAGCCGAAGTTTTCGTCCTTGCGGAACTGAGCGTCGTTCAGCGAACCGTCCAGCGCTGCGGTCAGCAGGGCGCGGGTGGCCTTGATCGGCATCCGCTTGCCAGTCCCGAAGGCGCCGCCGGTCCAACCGGTGTTCACCAGCCAGCAGGTCGCGCCGAAGGTGGCGATCTTTTCACGCAGCAGGTTACCGTAGGCCTCGGGGCGGCGGGGCATGAAGGGCGCGCCGAAGCAGGTCGAGAAGGTGGGTTCAGGTTCCAGAACGCCACGCTCGGTGCCGGGGGTTTTCGAGGTGAAGCCCGACAGGAAGTGGTACATCGCCTGCGCAGGGGTCAGACGCGAGATCGGAGGCAGAACGCCATATGCATCACAGGTCAGCAGGATGATGTTTTTCGGGTGACCGCCCTGAGCCTCGGCCGACGCGTTGGAAATGTATTCCAGCGGATAGGCGCAACGCATGTTCTGAGTCAGCGAGCTGTCTTCGAAATCCAGCTCTAGGGTCTCTTCGTCGTAGACCATGTTTTCGATCACAGTGCCGAATTTCGACGTGGTCGCGTAGATTTCCGGCTCTGCCTCGGCCGACAGGTTGATGGTCTTGGCGTAGCAGCCGCCTTCGAAGTTGAAGGTCCCGCGATCCGACCAGCCATGTTCATCGTCACCGATCAGGGTGCGCGACGGATCTGCCGACAGGGTGGTTTTGCCGGTGCCGGACAGGCCAAAGAAGATGGCGGTATCGACCGGGTTGCCGATGGCGTGGTTGGCCGAGCAGTGCATCGGCATGACGCCTTTTTCGGGCAGCAGATAGTTCAGCAGGGTGAAAACCGATTTTTTGTTCTCGCCTGCGTATTCGGTGCCGCCGATCAGGATCAGCTTCTTATCGAAGTTCATCGCGATCACGGTTTCCGAACGGCAGTTGTGACGCTCGGGGTTCGCCTGGAAGCTGGGGCAGTTGATGACGGTGAAATCCGCCAGGAAGGTGTCCAGCGCCGAACGATCGGGGCGGCGCAGCATGTGGCGGATGAACAGATTGTGCCAGGCCAGCTCGGTGACCATGCGCACGTTGATCGCATAGGCCGGGTCGGCGCCGCCCACGAGGTCCTGAACGTAGTAGTCCTTGCCCTTCATGTGCTCCAGCATGTCGGCGTGCAGGGTGTCGAACCCTTCGGGCGACATGGCGGCGTTGTTTTCCCACCAGATGCTGTCGACGACGCTGTCGGTTTTGACGACGTGCTTGTCCTTGGGCGACCGGCCAGTGAATTTGCCGGTGGACACCAGGAAGGCACCGCCGTTGCCTAGTGTGCCTTCATTCTTTTTCAGAGCCGCTTCAATCAGCGCAGGCTCCATAAGATTGTAAAAGACATTGCCCAGCCCTTCGATCCCCTGATCCTCAAGCCGGAATTGCGGGTTTACCCGTCCAAATGCCATATTGCCAAGCTCCTGTAGCCGCGAAATCTGCGGCGTTGTTCTTAATCTCGGTGTGGGCTCCCTCCCACAGCGGGTCGAAGCATCCTTCGACACGGGCCTCTTAACATGTCGTTTCCATGAAGGAACAGGACGGTTTAGCGCAGTTAGCGCAACCAGTCGCAGGTTAGCGCAATCACGGCAATAATTGACCGATGTGGGCCGGCGATCTTTGATGATGCGGGCATAAATTATCAAACCATTGAGGAATTCGGCGCAGAATTATGGCGAAAACAAGGCTGATTCGCAGATTTGGATTGATTGATCCGGCCAAAGGGCGTCATAATGAAAAGAAAAATCACATAAATAGAGCAGTACAAGGAATTCGGAGATGTCTAAGATCGCCCTTGTGGACGATGACAGGAATATCCTGACATCCGTGGCCATGACCCTGGAGGCTGAAGGGTTCGAGGTCGAAACATACAATGACGGCCAGTCGGCCCTGGATGCATTTAACAAGAAATTGCCCGACATGGCTGTGCTGGACATTAAGATGCCCCGCATGGATGGTATGGATCTGTTGCAGCGACTGCGCCAGAAAACCTCGATGCCGGTTATTTTCCTGACCTCGAAAGACGATGAAATCGACGAGGTTCTGGGCCTGCGCATGGGCGCGGATGACTATGTCAAAAAGCCGTTCTCGCAGCGCTTGTTGGTCGAACGTATCCGGTCCCTGTTGCGGCGCCAGGATGCGGTGGCCGGGGACATCGTCGGCGACACCGAGGAAACCAAAGTGATGGAACGCGGCGATCTGCGGATGGATCCGCTGCGTCACGCCGTCGCCTGGAGAGGCCAGGACGTGTCCCTGACCGTAACCGAATTCCTGCTGTTGCAGGCGCTGGCCCAACGGCCCGGTTTCGTCAAGTCGCGCGACCAGCTGATGGACGTGGCCTATGACGATCAAGTCTACGTTGATGACCGCACAATTGATAGCCATATCAAACGGTTGCGTAAGAAAATGCGTTCTGTCGACCAAGAGTTCTCTGCGATTGAGACGCTCTATGGTATCGGCTACAGATACAACGAGGAATGATGGCTCTCGCTGAAGGGATTCACTTGCGGGATACAGGCGCAAAACGCGACGGTGATGTCGTTTTGGGGGACGAATTCGTCGCCCCCAACAGCACTGTGGAAAAAGAGCTGCGCGCCAGACGTGCGCGTCGCGGCTTTTTCACACTGAACCGTTCGCCTCTGACCCGCAAAATCATCACGTTCAACCTGATTGCGCTGAACGTTCTTGTGGCTGGTGTGCTGCTGCTGAATTCCTCGCGGGATTCACTGGTGGGCGACCGGGCCGATGCGCTGATCGCGCAGGCCGAACTGGTATCTGATGTCATCGAAGCGCAGATGCCCCAAGGTGCCCCCGTTAGCCTGATTTCCGGCGATGGGGTCGATGTGGCCTCGACGCTGAGCGGGCTGGACCTGCGCAAAGGGGTCGAGGTCTATGTCTTTGATACCACTGGCGGGCTGATCGCATCGGACCAGGGCCGGGGAGTCGTGCGGACGAACGCACCCGATGACGGTGGCTCGACCTTGATTTCTGACGCGCTGGCGCGTGTCTGGGACCGGTTCGATGCGCTGATCAACGGTCCGCGGGACAATGGGACAATGCCCACGATCCAACAACTGGTTGGGGAAATGGTGCCGCCGACGGTGGGCGGGGGCTCGCAGATCGAGACCGGCCTGCAAACCGCCGAGGGAAGCTACTTCGCCGCCGCGACGCCGATCATGCAAAACGGGCAGAACGTGGGCGTGGTCGCGCTGACCAGCGCAGCCGGAGAAATTGATAAACTCGTGCGCGGGGAGCGCGAGCGTATCCTGCAAATGTTCCTGATTGCGACGCTGGTGTCGATTGGGCTGAGCATCGTTCTGGCCTCGACCATCGCCAACCCGCTGGCCGACCTGGCCGCAGCCGCCGAACTGGGCGGCGCACGGGACCGTCGCAACAACGCCGCCGGGCGTATTCGCATCCCGGATCTGACCGCGCGCCCGGATGAGATTGGGCGCCTGTCCTCGGCGTTGCGGGGCATGGTTTCGGCGCTGTACGACCGGATCGACAGTAATGAACAATTCGCGGCTGATGTGGCGCATGAGATCAAGAACCCCCTGGCGAGTTTGCGATCTGCGGTGGGGACGTTGCGCGTTGCACAGCGCCCCGATCAGCGGGAAAAACTGCTGGATGTGATCGACCACGATGTCCGGCGTCTGGACCGCTTGGTTAGCGATATTTCGAACGCGTCGCGGCTGGATAGCGAATTGGTCAAGGAAGAGCAGGAAAGCTTTAACCTGCTGAAAATGATTGGAAACCTTGGAGAGTATCTGGGGCAGCAGGCCGAGGAAAAAGGCGTGGAGTTCATCATGGACATCCCCGCCGACCCGATCACCATTCACGGGCTCGAGGCGCGCCTGGCGCAGGTTTTTGTCAACCTGATCACCAATGCGATCAGCTTTTGTGAGGATGGCGATGCGATCCGGATCTGGGCACGTCAGCGCGATAATCGCGTGTTGGTCGTGATCGAAGATACCGGGCCCGGCATTCCCGAACAGGCGCTGACCAAGGTGTTCAAACGCTTTTATTCCGAACGGCCGGAAAATCAGTTTGGCAACAATTCGGGGCTTGGGTTGGCGATTTCGAAACAGATTGTCGAAGCCCATGGCGGCGTCATCTGGGCCGAGAATATCCGCCCGACAGACGCTGATCCGACCTCGGAACCTCTGGGCGCCCGGTTTGTGGTGGGCCTGCCGGTCTGACGCGGTGGACGGGGCGAAGATTCTTCATGCAAGCGCGGTGGCTCTGAACGGAGCCGCCGTTTGCATTTGTGGCGCCAGCGGGACCGGCAAGTCGGCGTTGGCGTTGCAGCTGATGGCGTTCGGCGCCGAGCTGATTTCCGACGATGGATGCCGCATTTGGGTTGAAAGCCAAAACCTGTGGGTCGGTGCGCCCGCAACCATCCGCGGGAAAATCGAGGCGCGCGGGGTGGGCATTCTGAACGCTGTGCCCGCTCCTCCGGCGCGGCTGGAGTTGTGGGTGGACCTGGATCAAACCGAAGAACACAGGCTGCCGCCCCAACGGCAGAAGGTTTATCTGGGTGTTTCGCGCCCAATCGTTCACAATGCGCACGCGCAGCATTTCGCTGCGGCGATTCTTCAATTTCTCAAGGCCGGGCGCCATGCCTGAACCCATCCCAGAATGACCGAGCAAGACCATATTCAGCCACGTAAACGCATCGTCCTGGTGACGGGCCCCTCTGGTGCTGGCCGCAGCACTGCGATCCGAACGCTTGAGGATATGGGCTTTGAAGCCATTGATAATATACCATTTTCCTTGCTTCCGCGCTTGTTAGATGGCCCGCCGCTGGGCAATGACATCGTGCTGGGGCTGGATGTGCGGAACCGGGATTTTTCGGTGAACGGGCTGATCGAAACCATTGATCATCTGTCTGGCCTGCCAAATCTGCGCCCCGAAGTTCTGTATCTGGACTGCCGTCAGGACGTGCTGCTGCGGCGGTTTTCTGAAACGCGGCGACGTCATCCCCTGGCCCCGGCGGAAAGCCCGGACCAGGGCATTCAGCGCGAATGTGACCTGTTGGTGCCGATCATGGCGCGGGCCGATATTCTGATTGATAGCTCGGAAATGACGCCGCACGATATGAAGGCCGAGGTCGAGAGGCTGTTTTCGGCCAAGACCGAGGGGCATCTGGCGATTTCGGTGAATTCGTTTTCGTACAAACGCGGGTTGCCGCGCGGGATGGACATGGTGTTCGACTGCCGGTTCCTGCGAAATCCATATTGGGATGCATCGTTGCGGGGGCTGGACGGACGGTCCGGGGCGGTGGCGGACTATGTCGCGCAGGACGACCGGTTCGACGGGTTTTTCCAGCGTGTACTTGACCTTACGGAAATGTTGCTGCCGGCCTATCGCGATGAAGGCAAAGCGCATTTCGCGATCGGGTTCGGGTGCACCGGCGGGCAACATAGGTCGGTTGCAATGACAGAAAAGCTGTCGAAGGCCCTTGCAGATCGCGGTTGGCAGGTGTCAACTAGGCACCGGGAAATCGAGCGAAAGGCCAATGCTGCGCCACACGCGTCGGACCCCAGCAAAGCAAGCGCGGAACCAAAGGAAGGAACAGCGTGATCGGTATCGTCATCGTCGCGCACGGGGGGCTGGCCAGGGAATATCTGGCCGCCGTAGAGCATGTCGTTGGCGCACAAAGCGGGATCCAGGCGATCTCGATCGAGAACGAGCACGACCGTGGCAAAAAACAGCGCGAAATCTGCGAAGCCGCCGATACCGTGGATCATGGCCAGGGGGTTGTGGTGGTCACGGATATGTTTGGTGGATCGCCGTCCAACCTGTCATTGCTGGCCTGCCAGCCCGAAGGGCGCCGCATTCTTTACGGTGCTAACTTGCCAATGCTGATCAAACTTGCCAAAAGCCGTCACTTGAACGTCGGCGACGCCGTACGCGCCGCAACCGAGGCTGGGCGCAAATACATCGACAGCCAGAACATTTCCAAAGACTAAGTACATATGACCGATAATTTCACGCGCACTTTGCAGATCATCAACGAAAAGGGGCTTCATGCCCGCGCTTCGGCCAAGCTGGTCGAGGTGGTCGAGGGCTTTGATGCCCGCGCCGAGGTATCACGTGACGGCATGTCAGCCTCGGGGGACAGTATCATGGGGCTTTTGATGTTGGCAGCCTCCAAGGGAAGCTCTATTGAGGTCCGAACTTCGGGCCCGGATGCCGCCGCGCTGGCCGATGCGCTGGACGTGCTGGTGGCTGATCGGTTCGGAGAAGACATGTAAACGCCACGCGGCGTAGCAGAAATGGTGCGACCAAGGTGGAAGATACTCCTCAGAACAACACGGTGCAGCAGACACCCGTCGTCAATCATACAACGTATGACCGGCGCAGCCTGACCTATGCCAATACATTCGACAGCCCGCTGAAAACGCTAACGATCAAGCTGATCGAATGGCTGACCGGCAAGCTGACGATCCTGCGCATGATCCGCAAATTCGAAAAGCAGGGCGCGCCCGAAGGTCAGGCATTCTGGAACGCGGCGCTGAATGTGATGGGCATTCCGCTGATCACGCCCCAGGAACAGATTGACCGCATCCCCCTGACGGGCCCCGTTGTCGTGGTGGCAAACCACCCGCATGGATTGGTGGACGGGATGATCCTGGCCGAGCTGATCGGGCGTCGGCGCGACGATTATCAGATCCTGACGCGGGCTTTGTTGACGGGAATTGACGAGGTGGCCTCGTCCTATCTGATCCCGGTGCCATTCCCGCACGAGGAAGACGCACAGCGCAAAAGCGTGGAAATGCGCGCTCAGGCGATGGCGACGCTCAAAGCTGGGGGCGTGATCAGCGTGTTCCCATCCGGCGTGGTGATGTCGTCCGAAACGATGTTCGGCCCCGCGATCGAGGCGGAATGGAACGTGTTCACCGCTCAGATGATCCGCCGGTCTGGCGCCAAGGTTGTGCCGATTTTCTTTCCTGGATCGAATTCGCGCCTGTATCAGATCGCAAACCGGGTTTCGGCGACATTGCGCCAAAGCCTGCTGCTGCATGAAATCGTCCACAGCTGTAACAAGCCGCTGGGCCCCATCGTTGGGCACCCGCTGACAGACGAGCAGATGGATAAATTGCAAAGAGATCCGCGTGGGTTCATGGCCTGGCTGCGCGAACATACGCTGTCGCTACAGGACTGACACGCCCCGGTTTTCCGAGGCGTGCCCAATAGGTTAGCGCGTCGGCACCGGAGTTTCGCCGGTGTAATCGTAGAACCCGCGCTTGGACTTGCGCCCCAGCCACCCGGCTTCGACATATTTCACCAAGAGCGGGCAGGGACGGTATTTGGTGTCCGACAGGCCCTCGTACAGCACTTGCATGATCGACAGGCATGTATCCAGACCGATGAAATCCGCCAGCTCTAGCGGGCCCATGGGGTGGTTCGCGCCCAGTTTCATCGCGCTGTCGATCGAGGCCACATCGCCCACACCTTCGTAGAGCGTATAGCAGGCCTCGTTGATCATCGGGACCAGGATGCGGTTCACGATGAAGGCGGGGAAATCCTCGGCCGAGGCGGCGGTTTTCTCGAGCCGGGCCACGATTTTCAGACAGGTTTGGTAGGTGTCGTCGTCGGTCGCGATGCCGCGGATCAGCTCGACCAGTTTCATCACGGGCACCGGGTTCATAAAGTGGAACCCCATGAATTTCTCGGGGCGGTCGGTGCGGCTGGCCAGGCGTGTGATCGAAATAGACGAGGTGTTCGAGGTCAAAATCGTGTGCGGCGCCAGATGCGGCAGAAGCTGCGCAAAGATCGCGTTTTTGACCTCTTCGCGCTCGGTCGCGGATTCGATGACCAGATCGGTCGGACCCAGATCCGCCAAGGTCAGAGTCGGGGTGATGCGGGCCAATGCGATGTCTTTTGCCTTGGCTGTCATTTGCCCGCGCTGAACCTGCCGGTCCATGTTTTTGTCGATGTTGGCCATGGCCTTGTCGAGCGAGTCCTGCTGCACATCATTGAGCAGGACATCAAATCCCGCCACCGCCATGACATGCGCGATCCCGTTCCCCATCTGGCCGGCGCCGATAACGCCAACTGTCTTGATCTCCATTCGCATTTTCCTTCCTCGGTTCGGGGAAACTGTTTCACACCCCGGACTATGCTGCAACCGCAGCATATGGGGAAAATGTTACTCAAATTTGCCCATTAGCAAATTATCAATTCCTGTCAGCGAATCTGCCCATGGGTGAAAATATGGTGGGTGAGATGACCTATGAAAACAACGGGGCTGGGGCCCTGGACTATCTTTCGTGCGGCTATGGCCAAGAGCGGCTGCATTTTCGTGGACCGGAACGAAACCTAAATGATCCATATGGGGTTTTTATCGGAGGAACAGAGACTTACGGGAAATTTGTGGCCCGGCCATTTCCGTCCCTGGTCGAGGATCATAGCGGCCTGACCAGCGTGAATTTGGGGGCTGTGAACGCCGGGGTGGAAACATTTCGTGCGGATCCGGCGGTGCTTGGGATTGCGCGAGGTGCGGAATTCGTGGTGCTTCAGGCGTTGAGCCCGAAATACGTTTCGAACAGTTTTTATGCAGTGCACCCGCGGCGAAATGATCGGTTCATCCGGGCCCGCCCCGCATTGGAGCAGCTGTATCCACAGATTGATTTCACGGAATTCCACTTTGTGGGGCATTTGCTGCGCAAACTGAAGCGCAGCTCGCCGCGTGCATTCGAGAAGGTGGTGCAGGAGTGTCGCAAGGCCTGGCTGACGTCCCTGATTGGGATGATCCGCCGGATTGACCGGCCAACACTGGTTTTGTGGCTGCCGCGGGTCTCTGCTCGGGACGGGAGCATCCTGCCGGACCCGTTCCTGAATGAGCGGCTACTGGAACCTGTGCGCAAGCGTTGCGTCGGCGTGGTGCAAGTGGTGCCAGATGGCGCTGCACAGGCTTCTGGGACCTTGGGCATGGTGTTCGGCCAGATGGAGGCGTTCGCCGCAGCTGACCTACCAAACCCAAGGACGCACCAGGTGATCGCAGAACAAATTCATGATCGCCTGATCAAAGAGGGGGTGATTTGAGGCACGATTTGCTGGATTTTCAAGCATCCTAACCCCGGTCGCGACAGCATAGGCTGGTGTTCGCAAAAGCGCGGTTTGTCGCGCCACGACAACGGGCTAGGATCTAGGTGTCAGGCTTATCTGGCTGATAAAGAAGAGAATTCAGTATGATCCGGGTCTTTGATGTTTCCGACCGTTTTAACGTGGCAACGCTGTTGGGCCGCGCCTATGGGCGCAGCTATGAACCGACGCTGGTGCAGGCGTTGCGAGAGGCCGGGGATGTGCAGGCGGAATTCGTCTGGGACGAGAACGGGCAGGTGTTGGGCCACACGTGTTTGGGGCGGCACCAGCACCCACAGGATTGGTGCATCGTGAATACAGTCGCGGTGGCGCCCGAATATCGGGGCCAGGGAATCGGGAGCGATCTTGTGCGCGCCGCGTTGGAGGCCGCGCGTCAGGCCGACGCCGGGGCGGTGACCGTTCTGGGCCATGCGAAATATTATCAGCGGTTTGGGTTCACGCGCACCGCCGCCGAAGGGCTGGAGGCCAGCTTGGCCGGGGACAATACCCTGATGTATCCGATCCGGGTCGAGAACGCGGGGATCGAGACGCGGCTGGAGTACCCTGCGGCCTATTCTTGGATGTGATGTAACGTCAGTTCTATTTTCGCGGCGGATCAGGCATATCTGATGCAAATGCGATTTGTTTTGATTTTCTTGCTGCTCTTTCCGTTGCCGGCCGCGGCCGACTGCGTCGTCATGCTGCACGGGTTGGCCCGGAGCGAGACCTCGTTTCTGCTGATGGAAAAGGTGTTCCAGGCCAAAGGGTACAAGGTCGTGCGGCCGGGGTATGCCTCGAGGCGGGAAACGATCAGCAATCTGGCGCTGAACGTACTGCCGCGGGCGATCGAAGGCTGCGCCGGGCATCGAACCCATGTTGTGACCCATTCAATGGGCGGGATTTTGCTGCGCTATTGGCTGGTGGGGCACGAGGTGCCGGATCTGGGCCGGGTGGTGATGCTGGCGCCCCCGAATGGCGGGTCCGAGATTGTGGATGCGTTGGGACAGCTAGAGGCATTCGACTGGTTTAACGGCCCGGCGGGGCAGCAGTTGCGGACGGGTCCAAAGGGGCTGCCGGCGCATCTGCCCAAGGTGGATTTCCCGCTGGGGGTGATCGCGGGGAACCGGTCACTGAACCCGGTGTTTTCATCGTTGATCGAGGGGCCAGATGACGGAAAGGTCTCGGTCGTGTCCACGCGGGTTGACGGTATGGCTGATCATATCGTGTTGCCGGTGACGCATACGTTCATGATGAACAACCTGCTGGTGATTGCGCAATCGCTGGAATTCATCGAAAAAGGGGCCTTCGATCACGACATGACATGGGGAAAGGCCATCCTGACCCTGCCCGAGGAATGATGACTCTTTCGCTGACTCTGAACAATGCTGACGTTTTGCGCCCGGACGGGATGCACCGAGGCGCGCTGTCGATTGAAGGCGGTGTTATTGTCGAGGACAGCGCCGGGCGGCATGTGGATCTAAGCGGGTTCCGCGTGATGCCAGGGATCGTGGATATCCATGGCGACGGGTTCGAACGGCATCTGGCGCCGCGTCGTGGGGCGATGACGGATCTGGCGGTGGGGCTGGCCTCGACCGAGGCGGATTTGGCGGCAAATGGGATCACCACAGCGGTCCTGGCACAGTTTTGGAGCTGGGAGGGCGGAATGCGCGGTCCTGCCTTTGCGAAACGGTTTCTGGCGGCGCTGGCCGGGTTTCGCAGTATGGGCACGGATATGCGCGTGCAATTGCGGCTCGAAACTCATCTGCTGGCGGATTACCCCGAGGTCGAGCAGATCGTGGCGGATTACGGCATCGGCTATGTGGTGTTCAACGACCACCTGCCGCATGCGGCGCTGGACAAAGGCAAGCGGCCGCCGCGCTTGACCGGGCAGGCGCTGAAAAGTGGTCGCAGCCCCGAGGCTCATCTGAAGCTGTTGCATAGATTGCACGAGCAAGGCGCCGAAGTGCCCAAGGCGTTGGCCGGGCTGGCGACGCGGCTGCGTGCGCGCGGCGTGTTGCTGGGCAGTCATGACGATCAAACAGCAACGGCGCGGGACACATGGCGGGCGATGGGCGTGACCCTGTCCGAATTCCCAGAAACCCAAGAGGCCGCTCAGGCCGCGACAGACGCAGGTGATCCGGTCATTTTAGGGGCGCCGAATGTGGTGCGAGGGGGGTCACATTCCGGCAATGTCAGCGCGGCGGCGTTGATCGCGGACGGGATTGGGGACGCTTTGGCGTCGGACTATCACTACCCCGCGCTGCGGCAGGCGGCTTTGACATTGGGGGCCTGGGGGCTTGTGTCCTCGGGGCCGGCACGGGTGTTGGGGTTGACCGACCGGGGAGAACTGAGCCCTGGAAAACGCGCCGATCTGGTGGTTCTGGACGGTGACGGGCGCGTCGGCGCCACGATCGCAGGGGGGCGCGTGACCTATCTGGCCGGTGAGGTGGCCGCGCGATTTCTGGCGTGAGTGCAGGCGGAGCGTGCGGGACGCTCCGCGGGGAGTATTTATAGCAAGATGAATGGGTTAGGTTCTAACCCGGTTGACGTGACCCATTTTGCGGCCGGGTTTGACATCGGCCTTGCCATAGAGGTGCAGCGCGGTGTTGGGCTCGGCGGCGAGGGCGGGCACGCGGTCCATGTCGTCGCCGATCAGGTTCTCCATCACCACGTCAGAATGGCGTTTGCCATCGCCCAAAGGCCAGCCGACCACGGCGCGGATATGCTGTTCGAACTGGTCGATGGCGCATCCGTTCTGGGTCCAGTGGCCAGAGTTGTGCACGCGCGGGGCGATCTCGTTCACGATGAGGCCCTGAGGGGTCACGAACAGTTCGACCCCCATCGTGCCCACGTATTTCAACGTGTTGAGAATTTTCGCGGTCAGCAGGACGGCGTCCATTTTCTGTGCGGCGGTCAGGGTGGCGGGCACAGTGGTGGTGTGCAGGATGCCATCGCGGTGGACGTTTTCACCGGGATCGAAACAGGCGACCTGGCCGTCGGCGCTGCGGGTGCCGATGACCGAGACCTCGTGCGTGAAGGTTACGAAACCTTCGAGGATGGCGGAGGCGCCGGCCATGTCGGCCAGTGCCTGGGTGGCGTCCGCAGGCGATTTCAGGCGGGCTTGGCCTTTGCCATCATAGCCGAAGCGGCGGGTTTTCAGAATGGCGGGCGTGCCGATTTCATCAATGGCTTCGGCCAGGTCAATTTCGTCATCGACTGCGGCGAAGGGGGCGGTTTGCAGGCCCAGATCGGTCAGGAAGGCCTTTTCTACCAGGCGGTCCTGGCTGACGGCCAGGGCCTTGCGATTTGGGTGCAGGGGTTTGAGCGCTTCGAGCGTGTCCAGCGCCGAGGTGGGGATGTTTTCGAACTCGTAGGTGATCACGTCCACGGAGGCCGCAAAGGCGCGCAGGGCGGTCTCGTCCTCGTAGGGGGCGGTGGTCACGGCGTGGGCCACGTCGGCGGCGGGTGGATTGGCGCCGGGTTCGAAGATATGGGTCTTGAAGCCCAAGCGCGAGGCGGCAACAGACAGCATTCGGCCCAGTTGGCCGCCGCCGAGGATGCCAATGGTCGATCCGGTAGCAAGAGGGTTAGTCATCGGTGGGTTCATCCGGGATAGAGGCCGACAGGGCGTCGCGCCAGGCGTCAAGACGGTCGGCAATGGCGGGATCAGCATTGGCGAGGATCGCGGCGGCCATCAGGCCTGCGTTTTTCGCGCCGGCACCACCGATCGCCATGGTGGCAACGGGGAAACCGCGGGGCATTTGCAGGATGGAATAGAGGCTGTCCACACCCGACAGGGCCTTGGTCTGGACGGGGACTCCGATCACTGGCACGCGCGTTTTCGAGGCCATCATGCCCGGCAGGTGTGCTGCGCCGCCGGCGCCCGCGATGATCACCTGCAACCCGCGATCCACAGCGGTTTTGCCATAGGACCACAGACGGTCAGGCGTGCGGTGTGCCGAGACGATCTTTGCCTCGAACGCGATGCCCAATTCATCAAGAATATCGGCTGCTTCTTTCATGGTGGGCCAATCCGACTGGCTGCCCATGATGATGCCAACTTTTACGTCCGTCATTCTGCGCCCCTTTGACTTGAGAGCGCGCACTATAGCCAAGGCCGCGCTTTACGCAATGATATCTGGGGTCAGGCGATCTTCGATCATCGAGATCATGTCCTTTAGCCGCAGCTTTTTCTTTTTCAGACGACGGATGGTCAGCTGATCGCCCGTGCCGCGTTCAACCATGGCGGTGATCGCCGTGTCCAAATCCCGGTGTTCCTGGCGAAAGACCTCAAGCTCGACCAGCAGGACGTCATCGGTTTTCATCGAAATGTCGCTAGGGGCGTTCATGGCTCTGATTCTTATTGTTGGCTATGTCTCTAACATACTGAAATGGCGGCGTTTCGCAAAGCCCTTGCACCGCTGCGTCACCATGCCCATATTTCATGTAACGGGTTGCCTGCTTTGGGACCCGGCTTTTGGACTGTCGCTTACGCATAAGGACGTGTCGATGACGAAACTTACATTGGGGTCGCACCCGTATTTGCTGGGGTTTGACCAGCTGGAACGCCTGCTGGAACGCAATGCCAAATCCGGCAACGAGGGCTATCCGCCCTTTAATATCGAGCAAACCTCGGAAAACTCTTACAGAATCACGCTGGCCGTGGCCGGTTTTGCCGAAGAGGATCTGGCGATCACGCTGGAGGACCGGCAACTGGTGATCCGCGGGCGGCAACGGGACGATGCCGACGGGCGCGTCTATCTGCATCGTGGAATCGCGGCGCGACAGTTTCAGCGCAGTTTCGTGCTGGCCGACGGGGTCGAAGTTGGCGAGGCCGTGATGGAAAACGGTCTGCTGCATGTCGATCTGACACGCTCTCAGCCCGAAACAGTCGTGCAAACGATCAACATCAAAAAGGGGTAAGTCATGGATACGAAGTATGATTTCGGCGCGGATGGCGAGAATGGCATCGTTTATGTGCGTCAGGTGAATGTCGCCGATTTGCCCGAGGACCTGCGCGATCAGGTCGGAGACGAGCAGACGGTATATTCGGTACACAGCCCCGATGGTGAACGTCTGGCGCTGGTTAAGGACCGCAAGCTGGCCTTTGTTCTGGCGCGCCAGCATGATCTGGCGCCGGTGGCTGTCCACTAACGCAGATCACACCGACGCAAACGCAAAACGCCCCACCAATTTGGCGGGGCGTTTTTGTTTCATGTGGTCGGGAACAGGCCGAAATCAGGCCCAGGCGCCCGAGATCAGACCCATCGATTCCAGTTTCAACAGAACCTGGTGGGCACAGTTGTCCACGTCCACGTTTTCGGTTTCCACGACCAGCTCGGCATGGGTGGGGGTTTCATAGGGATCGGAAATCCCGGTGAATTCCTTGATCTTGCCTTCGCGGGCCAGTTTGTACAGGCCTTTGCGGTCGCGACGTTCGCACTCTTCCAGGCTGGTGGCGACGTGAACCTCGACGAAGGCGCCGTAGGCCTCGATCATTTCACGCACAGTGCGGCGGGTCGCGGTGTAGGGTGCGATGGGCGCACAGATGGCGATACCACCGTTCTTGGTGATCTCAGAAGCAACATAGCCGATCCGCTGGATGTTGATGTCGCGGTGCTCTTTGGAGAAGCCCAGCTCGGACGAGAGGTGCTTACGCACGACGTCGCCGTCCAGCAGGGTGACGGGGCGACCGCCCATTTCCATCAGCTTGACCATCAGCGCGTTGGCGATGGTGGACTTGCCCGAACCCGAAAGGCCGGTGAAGAACACAGTGAAACCCTGTTTCGCACGTGGAGGCGAAGTGCGGCGCAGTTCATTCACCACTTCGGGGAACGAGAACCACTCGGGGATTTCCAGGCCTTCACGCAGGCGACGGCGCAGTTCGGTGCCCGAGATGTTCAGGATGGTGACATTGTCACGATCTTCGATTTCATCGTTGGGTTCGTACTGGGCGCGTTCCTGCACATAGACCATGTGTTTGAAATCGACCATTTCGATGCCCATTTCATCGGCGTGCGCGCGGAACAATTCCTGAGCGTCATAGGGGCCGTAGAAATCTTCGCCTGCCGAGTTTTTGCCCGGACCCGCGTGATCGCGGCCAATGATGATGTGGGTACAGCCGTGGTTGGCGCGGATCAGACCGTGCCAGACGGCCTCGCGCGGGCCAGCCATCCGCATGGCCAGGTTCAGCAGCGACATGGTGGTGGTCGACTGGGGGTATTTGTCCAGAACGGCCTCGTAGCAGCGGACGCGGGTAAAGTGATCGACGTCGCCGGGTTTGGTCAGGCCGACAACGGGGTGGATCAGCAGGTTAGCCTGGGCTTCGCGGGCGGCACGGAAGGTCAGTTCCTGGTGCGCACGGTGCAGCGGGTTGCGGGTTTGGAAGGCCACAATCTTGCGCCAACCCAGTTTGCGGAAATAGGCGCGCAGCTCGTTCGGTGTGTCGCGGCGGGCTTTGAAATCATAGTGCACGGGCTGTTGGATGCCAACAATCGGGCCACCCAGATAGATCTTGCCAGCCTGGTTGTGCAGGTAGTTCACAGCGGGGTGGGCCAGATCATCGGCGCCAAAGACCTTCTCGGCCTCTTTCGCTTTGTTCGGTTCCCAGCGGTCGGTGACGGTCATGGTGCCCAGGATCACGCCTTCTTGGTCGCGCAGGGCGATGTCCTGGCCGATTTCCAGCTTTGAGGCGAACTCTTCCGAGACATCCAGGTTGATCGGCATGGGCCAGAGGCTGCCATCGGCCAGACGCATGTTTTCAACAACGCCGTTATAGTCTTCCTCGGTCAAGAAGCCCTTTAGCGGGTTAAAACCGCCGTTCATCAGCAGTTCCAGGTCACAGATCTGACGCGGGGTCAGATCCCAGCTGATCAGGTCGGCCGCTTCGACCTTCAGTTTCTGAGACGAGTCATAGGAAACATAAAGCTCAGGGATGGGAGCAAGGTTGTTTTGCATGAATTTTATCCTACTTTTCAAAGGAATAAGGCCGCTGGAGGTGCCCGTAAGTTCGGCGTGCAAGGCGTCGTATTCGGTGAGTTTTCGGGTCAGAAACTGGTCTGTAAGCCGCGCCTTCTGGGCGGCTCCCCGTGTGGTGATCGCATAGGCAAAGCGCTGGCGTTTGTCGGGACCGGAGCGTTCGCTGATTTTGATGTAGCCGGCCTCGGCCGCTGTGCGCAGCTGAGTGTTCAACCCCCCGAGAGAGATGCCAAGCGCCGTAGCGATAGACCGTTGCGAAGCCTCCGGCGCCTTGTCGAGCTGGCGCAGGAGACGGAAGAGCAGGTCTTCTTCCGCAATGTTGGATTTGGTCTTGGGCGAGGTCATGGCGTACGACTCAAAGTGTGTTCACGGGTGAACACATACATGAAAAGTTTAGACGTCAAAGAAAAATCTGAGCTGAATCGGTGAAAAATGGCCTATATCGGCCCGAAATGGCGCAAGCGACGTGAAATCACGTGGATCACGGTGCGCAAAAAAGGGGGCCGCAGCCCCCTTTTGCGTGTCAGTCTTGTTCGGCTAGGAAGCGTTCAGCATCCAGCGCGGCCATGCAGCCCATCCCGGCCGAGGTTACGGCCTGGCGATATTTGTGATCCGTCAAATCACCCGCAGCAAAGATGCCTGGGATCGACGTTTCGGTCGTGCCGGGCTTTACAGAGACGTAGCCACCGTTGTGAAGCTCTAGCGTGTCCTTGATCAGCTCGTTGGCGGGAGCGTGGCCGATGGCGACGAAAACACCCTTGCAGGGAATCTCGGTGATCGCGCCGGTTTCGACATGTTTGACGCGAACGCCGGTGACGCCTTTGGGGTTATCCTCGCCGACGACCTCGTCCAGGGTATGGTGCCACAGCGGCGTGATCTTTTCGTTTTTCATCAGCCGGTCGATCAGGATCTTTTCGGCGCGCAGTTCGTCGCGGCGGTGGATCAGCGTGACCTTGCTGGCGAAGTTGGTCAGGAACAGGGCTTCTTCGACTGCGGTGTTGCCGCCGCCGATGACCACGATTTCCTGCCCGCGATAAAAGAACCCGTCGCAGGTCGCGCAGGCCGAGACACCGAACCCTTTATAGGCTTCCTCGGAGTCCAGACCCAGCCATTTGGCTCGGGCGCCGGTGGCCAGAATGACGGCGTCGGCTGTATAGATCGTGCCGCTGTCACCCACGGCGGTAAACGGGCGTTTCGACGTGTCGAGCGAGCTGATGATGTCGCCAATGATTTCGCAGCCCATCGCCTTGGCGTGGTCCTGCATCTTGATCATCAGGTCGGGGCCCTGGATTTCCGATTCACCGGGCCAATTTTCGACCTCGGTGGTGGTGGTCAGCTGGCCACCGGGCTCGATCCCTTGAACCAGAATAGGGCTAAGCATGGCGCGGCTGGCATAGACCCCCGCCGTATAGCCCGCAGGGCCAGACCCAATGATCAGAACCTTGGTGTGTCGCGTTTCGGCCATGGCATCCTCTTTCCGCAGCGTTTTAGGTTGCTTTGCATATAAGCCCCACTGGCCCTGTCGAAAACCCCCTGCGGACCAATCTGAGTGAGATCAGGATTTAGGCAGGTAAGCGGTTCAATGTGAAACTATCTTGCCGCAGGGCGAAAGAATATTGCGCGTCCGGGGCGGGTGATATAAGAAACCGTTCCATAGGAGGATAGTTATGCCCACCTCGCGTCTTGACCCCATTGATCGCAAAATACTGGCCGAGCTTCAGGCGGACGGTCGTATGACCAACGTAGAACTTGCCAAACGCGTCGGGATTTCGGCGCCGCCCTGCTTGCGCCGTGTGCGGACGCTGGAGGAGGCGGGCTTTATCCAAGGCTACCATGCCAAAGTTGATTCGCGAGAGCTGGGCTTTGAGGTGCAGGTTTTTGCCATGGTCGGGCTACAGAGCCAGGCCGAGGCCGATCTGAGCGCATTCGAGCAGCGGTGCCGCGAATGGCCGCTGGTTCGTGAATGCCACATGCTGAATGGCGAGGTCGATTTCATCCTGAAATGCGTGGCGCCTGACCTGAGCACCTTTCAGTCGTTCCTGACCGAACAGCTGACCGCCGCCGAAAACGTTGGAAGCGTAAAAACCTCGTTGGTGATCCGCTGCGCCAAGGACGATCCGGGCGTGCCCTTTGACGTCCTGGAAGAGCGGCTGGGCCGCTCTGCCTGAGGTCCCTTTAGTACAGGTGGGCGTGCAGTTTACGCGCGTCATCGCTGCACGGATGGGCCATCGGTCCAAATCCAGACAGGTTCGTCATCTGAGGAAACAGGCTGAGATATTGCCGTAGCATCTCGGGGCCCAACAATTCTGCTTTGTGCGCGCCGGGGTGATAGGATTCCAACTGCAACCCACCAGCCAGAATCGTTGCCTGACGCGGCAGAACGATGTGATAGACGCGTGTGGGCGCGGGCGGTGTCAGTTGAAACACCCCGTCCCCATCCACGATGTCCTTGGCGGGGACATAGGTGGCGTCGGATCCATCCCCCTGCAACAGGCGGGCGCCCGGCCCCAGGATCATATCCACCACGGGCCGACCGATTCCAAACCGATCCGCCATGATTCGCACCAGTTTGGAAAGCTCGGGCCGATCGGCTGGCACGTTGGGAATGACTTGCATCGACCCGATCCACTTCACCGGAAGGGCGCCGTATTCCTGGGTTTCGACACGCATACCGGGTTGCAGGTCTTCGATGGCGCAGGGGCCTTCGACGGTGTTGATCAACAGCCCGCGTCCAAAGGCCGAGAAGGCGGCCTCAAACGACGGAAGCGACGGGGCAATGATCTGCCGGAATTCGGGTGAGCCGTCGTCGCACAGATAGGCGATGTCGAACCGACGCGACATGCCAGGCCGCTGTTGCGCGACGCCCGGAAGGGGACGACCAGAAAGAGAAGGACGAGCGACCGTGTCGTACACGGGGGCAAACTTATTCATGAACGCACCTATTTAGGTTCGTCACATCCGCGTCGGCCCCCACCGACAACGACAGAAGGACAGGTTTCCATCTGCTAGTTAGGAAATAATGCCTTATGGCACAGGGTATTGTCAAAGATTTCAATCTATTGTGTCCTGCTTTGCGCGTGAATTGCTGCCTTGAACCGTGATTGTTTCCGGCTGCGAAACATGCGGGACGTTTTCGCGGCGTGTGAAAAAAGTGACCGCCCCAAAGGGCGGCCATAGTCTCACTTGGGCGCATTGATTCTGTCTGGCGTGGATTATCCCACGCGGCGTTTCAGGGGCTGAGGCTGTGGCGCGACCGCCTTGGCAGCGCGTTTCGCGCGTGCCCATGGCATGGCTGGCATGTCGGACTTCGACGTTTCGATTACGAATTTCATCCAGCGTTTCTGTTTGCGGGCCATTTTGGGTGCTCCAGCTCTCAACATTTCTATTGTTCTGGAAACAATTTGCGCGCCCAATGCGGCATTGTTTGGGCGTGAGCTTTGTCACAATGGGGAACAAATGTGGCGCTGGCTCGCCGCGTGCTTATAGGCGAATGACCGAGATCAGGCGGCCATAGTCGGCCTCGCCTGCATGTGTGGTCCGCCGATAGGAGAAGAAGCGGGCAGGGTCCGAGTAGGTGCAGTGCCCTATCCATTCCGCCTCGCCCACACCAGCTTCGCGCAGGCGGTGCAGGCCATACGACGGCAGATCAAACATCATCCGATCGTCCTTGCCATCCGCAAAGAAGCGGGCGTTGTCCATGTCCTGTAGAAGGAAGTCATCAAAGAACTCGGGGCCGACCTCATAGGCGCGCTGGCTGATGCTGGGGCCGACGGCTGCTTTGATGTTGTGACGCGACGCCCCCAGCGATTCCATCGCGGCCAGTGTATTGCCCAGAACGCCGTCCCGCGCCCCGCGCCACCCTGCGTGGGCGGCACCAACGACGCCGGCCTGAGGGTCAGAAAACAAGATCGGCTGGCAATCAGCGGTCAGAATCCCCAGTGCAATGCCGGGCACATTCGTGACCATCGCGTCGGCGGGATTTGTTTCCTGCGCGGGGTCGGTGATGATCTGGACATCGGGGGAATGAGTCTGATGGATGGTCACAAGGCTGGCGTCAGGGACATTCATTGCGCGTGCAACACGCGTCCGGTTGATCGACACGATCTCGCGTTGGTCGGACGAGCCGAACCCGCAGTTCAGACCGGAAAAAATCCCCGAAGACGCGCCGCCCTTGCGGGTGAAGAACCCATGCTGGGCGCCACGCAGCAAATCAGATTTGAGGATTTCAAGCGTCATGCTTCTCTCACGGCTCCAGTCCGGGTGGGGGATTCTGTCCATCGGGATAGAGCCCGATCACCTTGAAGAGCGTCCCCATTTCCGATGGGTGCGTCAAGCGCCGATGTGCGGCGACCAGGCTGTCCAGCGCCGGACCGCTAAGCTGTTGAGCAAGTGTCTGCGCGCGTTGGGTGATACCCAGCCGTTCCAGAAATACGCCTTGCGCGGTGAGACGGGTGTATTTGCACGGCACAGCAATCGCGAGCGCCTCGAAATCGACATGGGCGGTCAGGTCTGCTTGTCCGGGGTTGTCCAGCGGGTCCGAGTGCTGGTGTTTATGCAGGGCTTGCAGCGTGTCGCCCAGGCTGCGCCAATCGCCATAGTCCACGATCAGCGCGGCGCCTCCGTGTTGAGCAATCCGCGCGCCTATCTGGGCCGAGATCGCGGTGGCCGGTGCGCAGGTTTCGATCAGGTCGCCGTCTTTGGTATCGCTTAGTCGGTCGTCCAGCGCCGCGATGGGGGTGGCATCGGTCAGGGCAAAGCTTAGCTGGCCATCGGTTTCGGTGACGCGGCGTTCGTGCCACGAGTCGCCGTCGCGGACGAATTGACGGATGGGCAGGGCGTCGAAAAACTCGTTTGCGACAAAGAACAGGGGCCCCGAAGGGAGCGCGGTGATATCATCCAGCCATACGGGTCCGTATTGCGATAGCCGCTCGGACTGAGCGGTGCGCAGGGTGGGCGAGGCCTCGATCAGATGCAGGCGCATGGCATCGTGGAAACCAGGGACCGCGCGGGTGGCGCGCAGGATGTCGGCCATCAGGGTTCCGCGACCGGGTCCGGCCTCGGCCAGGATGAACGGTTCGGGCGCGCCTTGGTCCAGCCAGCATTGCGCCAGCGACAGTCCGATCAACTCGCCGAACATCTGGCTGATTTCCGGTGCTGTGGTGAAATCGCCAGCCGCGCCCAGCGGATCACGCGTGGTGTAATAGCCAAGGGCCGGGTGCAGCAGGCATTCAGCCATGTAATCCGCGATTGTCAGCGGCCCGGTGCGGCGGATACGGGTCAGCAGATGGTCGGTCAGCGTCATTTTACCCGCCGTGCATAGAAAGCAAACCCAAGGCCCACTGCGATCATTGGCAGCGACAGAAGCTGCCCCATGCTCAAACCGACATCACCCAGACGCAGCACATGCCCCAGAGGGTTGTCGACCGAGATGAATTGATCATCAGCCTGGCGGAAATGCTCGACGATGACGCGGGCCGCACCATAGCCAATCAGAAACAGGCCCATGATCAGGCCGGGCCTTTTTAGTGCGCCACGGCGGAAGGCCAGCCACAGCAAGAGCGTCCCCAGCACGATCCCTTCGAGCGCAGCCTCGTAGAGCTGCGAGGGGTGGCGCGCGCACAGGCCAATGATGTCCTCGCATGCCTGAGCCGAGGGGCCGGGGAAAACCACGCCCCATGGCACGGTGGTCGGGCGTCCCCACAGCTCGGCGTTGATGAAGTTGGCGATCCGGCCCAGCATCAGCCCGGTGGGCACCGCCAGCGCCAGCAGGTCGCCGGTGGACAGGCGCGGAATGCGGTGGCGCGCGGTAAAGATCAGCGCTGCGATGACCACACCCAGGAAACCACCGTGAAAGGACATGCCGCCCTCCCAGACTTTTAGGATGTCACCGGGGTGATCCAGGTAATATCCGGGGCGGTAAAACAGCACGAAACCCAGCCGCCCCCCCAGAATGATGCCCAGAATCATCCAGCTTAGCAGGTCCTCGACCTGGGCGGCGGTCATCGGGGCATCAGCGCGCCACAGGTTTGGGCGACGGATGGCGGCCAGGACGATTCTCCAGCCGATCAGGATGCCCGAGATATAGGCCAGCGCGTACCAACGCAGGGCGAATTCGATTCCGAACAGGGAAATCGAGAAAATCTCGGGTGAAATCTGCGGGAAAGGTATGGCTGCGATCATGTGCGTCTGTGTGCCTCTGCCTGTTGGGGGAAGTCAACCTTGTGGCCGACGCCGTTGAGGCCCATATAGGTGTCAAATTGTAACGTTGGAGACGCAGATGCAGACCCGGAACAAGTTTCTTGATGATATGTCCCAGCTGATGACCAACGCCATGGGTGTTGCTCAGGGTGCCAAGGACGAAGCCGAAACGGCGATGAAAAGCATGATGGACCGCTGGCTGGCCGATCGTGATTTTGTCACCCGCGAAGAATTCGACGCGGTGCGTTTGATGGCCCAAAAAGCCCGCGAAGAGAACGAAGCGCTGAAAGCACGCCTGGATGCGCTGGAGAAGGCTGCCAAGTAAGCCGCCTAGGCCCGGGCCGGGTATCTGGGCCGCGGTTTGACGCGGTTCGTGTCGTCTGTCGGTCTCGTGGAATTTAAGAAGAACAAACACCCAGTCCCTGTTGTCAGGGGGCTGGGTGTTTTTCTGCGCGCTGGGGGGCGGGCCAGCCGCAATACGGAGATGGGTCTTGACAGTATGTGATTAATTTAACATGTTAAGCAATAACGGGAGGGAATCGTGCCACATCTTGCGATCGAATATTCGTCTGGGTTGGAAGACCGCGTCGACATGCACGCCGTTTGCAAGGCTGCTCATACAGCGATGCAGGAGGCTGGAATTTTCCCGCTTGCGGGCATTCGTGTGCGGGCCTTTCGGGCGGATTACGCGATTGTGGCTGATGGTTTACCCGAAAACGACTTTGCCGCGATGACCTTGTCGGCTGGCGCAGGCCGCACGACCGAAGCATTGAAAGCCGCCGGCGATCATATCTTTGCTGCGGTGCAGGCGGCACTGGCGGGGCCCTTGGGAACCGAGCATTTCGCTCTTTCGCTTGAAATCCGCGTGATTAACCCGGACCTCAGCTGGAAAGATACACCAATTCATGCCCGTCTGTCTGGCCGCAAGTGAAGGGAAACACATGAGCGGTCTTTCTGACAACCTGTCCGGTGCTGCGGCCTGAGGGCACAAGCTTTAACGAAATATCTCTGCTTCGGCGGACCCGCATGAGGAGAAACACATGAAACCCATCCCAGCCCGCATTGCCGCATTCCATGCAAACGGTACCGATCGCTATGGCGTTGTCACTGACGCCGGTATTATTGACATGACGCCCGAGTACGGTGCCCGTTTCAAAGGCCTGAAAGAGGTGATCGAGGCCGGTGCGTTGGAAGAGGTGATCGCTGCCGCCGAAGGGCGCGCGCCAACCTATCGCGAAGAGGACGTGACCTATCTGATCCCTATCGCGACCCCCGAAAAACTGATCTGTATCGGTGTGAATTTCCCGGATCGCAATGCAGAATACAAAGACGGCCAGGCCGCACCCGGCAAACCGTCTATGTTCATCCGTTTCCCGCGCTCGTTTACCGGGCACGAGGGAAACCTGGTGCGCCCGCCCGAAAGCCCGCAATTGGACTATGAGGGCGAAGTGACCATCGTGATCGGCAAAGGCGGCCGCCGGATTGCGCGCGAGGATGCTTATGATCATATCGCCGCGCTGACGCTGTGCAACGAAGGTACGATCCGCGACTGGGTGCGCCACGCCAAGTTCAACGTCACTCAGGGCAAGAACTGGGATAGCACAGGCGCGATTGGTCCGTGGTTGGTGCCGTTCCGCACGGCCGACCAGTTGGACGATATCGAACTGACCACGCGCGTGAATGGCGAGGTGCGCCAGAACGACCGAACGGGTCGGATGATGTATGATTTCCGCTATATCGTGAACTATATCTCGACCTTCTGCACGCTGGTGCCGGGTGATGTTATCGTTTGCGGCACGCCCACCGGCGCGGGTGCACGGTTTGACCCCCCGATCTGGCTGGAACCCGGCGACGTGGTCGAAATCGAGGCCGAAGGCATCGGCATCCTGCGCAACGGTATTCAGGACGAACAATGCTGAACCAAACCGACATCAAGACCGCAGCCTCGGACCTGCTGATGGCCGAGCGCACACGCGAACAGATCGGGCATTTGTCTGTGCGCCACCCAGAGATGACCCTGGATGACGCCTATGCGATCCA
This sequence comes from Thalassovita sp., assembly GCA_029212905.1. GTDB lineage: Bacteria > Pseudomonadota > Alphaproteobacteria > Rhodobacterales > Rhodobacteraceae > Thalassobius. The sequence continues at coordinate 4,950 of JARGPB010000014.1, read as the reverse complement.
GTCCGCGCAGATGGTGCAAAAACTGGCGCAGGGCCGGGACATCATCGGGTGGAAAATCGGCCTGACGTCCAAGGTGATGCAGGATGCTTTGGGGATTTCGACCCCGGACAGTGGCGTGATTTACGACGATATGGATTTCGCAGATGGCAGCACCGTGCCTGCGACGCGCTTTATCCAGCCCAGGATCGAAGCCGAGATAGCATTTGTCATGAAAGCCCCCCTAGACGGCAAAGCCTCGCGCGAGGAGGTTCTGGCTGCGACGGATTTTGTGGCTCCGGCGATTGAGATTCTGGATACACGGATTGAACGCGTGGATGCGGCGACAGGCCAAACCCGCAAAATATTCGATACGGTTTCCGACAATGCAGCCAACGGTGGGATCGTTTTGGGCCCGCAACGCCATGACCCTTCGGTAGTTGACTTGCGATGGGTTGGTGCGATCCTGAAAGCGAATGAGCAGGTCGTCGCAACGGGTCTGGGGGCCGCGGTTCTGAACGATCCGGTGATGGGAATCGTTTGGCTGTCCGAACGCATGAGCCAATATGGCCAGCGGATCGAGGCAGGCCAGGTGGTTCTGGCCGGTTCATTCATTGCACCAATCGAGTGTCCCTCGGGGACCCGGATCGAAGCTGACTATGGCGATTTCGGTCTTGTATCTGTCAATTTTGAGTGAGGAAAACTCATGCCCGCACCACATAATAGCTTCAAAACTCGTCTGAAGAATGGCGAGGTCCAGATCGGGCTCTGGCTTGGGCTTGGCGATCCTTCTGCGGCCGAATTGTGCGGCGGGGCGGGTTTCGATTGGGTTCTTGTCGATGGAGAGCACGGCCCGAACGGTTTGCGCGATGTGCTGGCGCAGCTGCGTTCTGTCGGTGATAAAACGCAGGTTATCGTTCGCACCAAGGACGACAACCGCGCGGATATCAAACAGATGCTGGACATCGGCGCGCAGACCATCCTTGTCCCGATGATCGAAAGCGGCGCAGAGGCGGCCGAGGTTGTCCGGTCCATGAAATATCCGCCCGGAGGGGTGCGTGGTGTTGGCGCCGCGTTGGCGCGCGCGTCGGATTACAATGGTATCGCGGATTATCTTCAGACCGCGAACGAGCAGGTCTGCGTTCTGGTTCAGGTCGAAAACCGCGCTGGGCTAGAGGCGCTGGACGACATCCTTGCGGTCGAGGGCATCGACGGTGTGTTTATCGGGCCTGCGGATCTGGCCGCGGACCTGGGGTATCTGGGACAACCCGGCGCGCCCGAGGTCCTGGAGACAATCAACAATGCGCTGTCCCGGATCAAGGCTTCGGGTAAGGCGGCAGGCATTCTGACATCGGATCGGGCCCTGGCGAAAACCTATGCGGACATGGGGGTCGAATTCCTGGCTGTCGGCTCGGATGTTGGGGTGCTGCGTGCCGGCCTGAAGGCATTGCGCGGGGCGTTCTGAACGGCGCGCGGATAACTGTGTCCAAGTGTCGATCTGTGAGCTTGGTGATAGTTGACACTTATTATTGCAGTGATATCGGAAGAGGCTCGAAGAAGGCGGAAGACATCGGAAGGTACTGAAAACAAAGGGTGTTTCTAGAGGGCGCCGGGATTTTCTATGCGATATCTTTTGTCACGTAAAATCACGCTAAATGGGGCTTCGGAGGCGCTTTTACGTTTGGCACCCGCCCCGGTGGGTTTCTGCGCGAAAATAATCTAAGCTTTATTAAATAAACAATAAAATGATGTGGATACCCAGAAAACAGGGCATTTTGAGGGTGCGGTGGGGGCGCGGAACTGGGACGCCAGCGTCCCAGAAAGAAATAGGCGTCCCAGAATGTGAATATGTAAATGAAAATATATGCTTAGCCTGCTTGTCTGGTGGCTGGTCGCTGGATTGAACTGGGACGCGATTTCGCGTTTCGTCACTCTTTCCGAGGAATTGCCGGGCCGTCCGTATAGCACTTAACAGTCCACTTGTTTGCGAATTCTGATACTGCGATCCTTCGTGTTTCGGCCGTCAGCATGAGCGGTTGTCCATATGCGTCCAGGATCATAGCGCGCAGACCGGGCTCGGACCCCAATTTATCCATCATTTCTGCGATGGTGTACCCACCAAACTGTCGGTGCGCCGCGATCGTGTCGGCAATCATACCATCGCCCTTGCATATTTGATCCTGATCGGCATGGGCGGCGCCGTTGAAGGCCGCAAAAACAACCATGATGGGTGGTATAATTCGCATATCTAAATCCCTTTTTGCTCGATCTTTCCGGCTGACCAAACGACCTCTCCGATCACCTGGAAATCATAGCCGTTCGATTCTTTTATAATTTCACTTGAATATGTGCCGTTGTCGCTAAGAACCAAGACCTGCCCGGCGGGCAATTGTTCCAGCCTTTTGACCCGTAGCTCGCCGCCCTGAAGGAACGCGTAAATCCGGCGGCCGCGAATGGCCGTGCGATTGTGGTTGATCATGACCACGGACCCGTCTTTGAGCGTAGGCTCCATCGACGCGCCAGCCACGTAAATTAGCGATGCATGATCGGGGGATATGCCATTAGCCGTAAGCCAGGGCATAGGGAAGGCCAATGATGAGATGACCTGTTCTGTCCAGTTCAAGCGGCCGGTTCCGGCTGCGGCCTGAACATCATGGAGCGCGATGACCCCATAGTCACCAGCCACTGCGGGTCCTGCGAATGGAAAGCTGATGTGCTTTGGGTCGGGAATGAAACGCGCGCGATCGGTTCCGGGGGGGCCGCGAAACACCGCTGCGATCGGATACGCCTGATCGACATAATTAGACAGCCGCTCCTCATCGAAGGACTGTTGCTTGCCATCTTCGGGCGGCATCCATCCGCGCAGCTTTAGGCTCTTGCCTGTCATCTTTTCGAGGCGTTTGATTGAAGTGGAGCCGCCCTTGTCTTTGATCCAAATACGGTCGCCTTCACAAATATCCTGTGCGGGCGTGACCAAGCAGTGGTCGCCCTCTTGAATGCCCTCGGGCCGCATAGAGCTGCCGCGCGCGGTGACATAGAAAGCACGAGGATCGTTGATAAAGCTGGGGAGCGGCAACGCTGGCAGATCCGGTTGGTCTTTGCCCCAGCCCTGGACGCTGCAAGTGGCGAAACCGTGGTGTGGTGCATTCATGCCCCATTTGAAAGAAGAGGGGGGGGTGGTCCCATTTGAAGCAGTGGGCGGCAGCTGCGAGTCCAATTTGTCCTGGCGGCCCAATGCAAGCGTTTCACCGATTTCTTTAAGTAATGAATCGAGACGGTCCGCCGTTGGCAAGCTCCCCTTGCGCAAATTCTTAAAAAGCGCCGGACTGCTGCCAACCCGTGCTGCGAACTGGGTTTCACTCTCGCCTAATGAAGTCGCGCGCGACTTCAGGTGTTGAAGTAGCTCAGAGGTAAAGGATTTTTTGTCAGAAATTTTGCTACGCATTTGAGCAAGATAAAATTATCTTGATTGATTCGGATAGGGATAAGTTTATCTTGACCGGGATAAGATAATCCCGCAATGTGCGGGTATGAAAAACACGCTCTCTCAACACCTGCTTCAATTAGCCGATACGTTTGCCTCACACGCGAATGTGACACATTGGCGAGTGTCGTACCGTGCCCGAGGCGATGGGCAGTTCTTCAAGCGGTTGCGGGACGGCAAAGGTTGTACGGTAAAAACAGCCGAGGCGACATTTCTTTGGTTCTCTAGCAACTGGCCAATCGACCTCGAGTGGCCTGACGAAATCCCTCGTCCCAAAGTACCGAATAAGGAGGAGGTTTCGGATGCTAAGTCAGCATGAAATACGCGATATCGCTCAAAATGCTGCGATGGGCCTGTCCCCACTAGAACGCGCAGCCCTTGGCGTAACGATCATTCAGCAAATCACTGAGCCAAATCAGTTTATTCTGGTGAACTACGCTGGCCGCATTGTGGGTGAGCACGGCTCGCTGCTTTGCAGGGCCAGCATGGATGGTACGTCCATCCCTGAACACCCGACCACAGTCACCACTCACGAAAATCAGAGTCGGGAACTGGAACCCCCGCGCCAGAGCAGGGCGCGGGCGGTTCTGGTGTGGATGAAAGCTGTTAGCGACAGGATTCAAAACTCAATTTGGGGCGACCTGATTGGTGTGGCCGGAATCGGCCTCATCATGGTCGTCGGACTGTTTGCCGGGCTGCTGAAGTGAGCCGCCCTCACAAATCGACATAACCACACAAGATGAAAGGGCCAAACATGTGTGACCAAAGAAAAAAGACCATCTTTATCCTATCAGGCCGGAACTCGGCTTCTCAGATCCTTTGTCGGTTAGTTGGCCCTGCCGACGGGGGCGACCACCCGGCGCAATGGAAGCTTGCGTCGGGTGGTTCGAGCGCATCGGAGGACGCCTCCAATGCCTGAACCGCGCCTTGTGGAAATCCGCCGAGTCCCTCTTGCCGATATTGATGACAGCAAGCGTCTCCGGCCCGTCAGTCAGGTCGGGGTGGATGCTCTTGTCGCCTCATACAATGAGCTTGGGGTCATGAAAGACCCGATCGATTTGCGCCGCACCAAAGCGGGCAAATTGGTGTTGCTTGCGGGGGGGCACCGCATGGGCATGGCCCGCGAGCTGGGGTGGCCGGACATTGAGGCCAAGATCTGGACGGATGTCACCGATGACTGGTCGCTCTTGATGGAGATCGATGACAACCTGGCCGGCGCGGAGATGAATGCGCTGGACAATGCAATCTTTTTGGCCACACGAAAACAGGTGTACGAGAAAATGCACCCTGAGACCCGACGAGGGATGGCAGGTGGGTTGGCACGACAAGGTTCAGCAAGCGACATCGTGTCGTTTGCTGCCTCAACGGCGGAAAAATTTGGGGTCAGTAAGCGCCATATTGAGCGTATGGTTGCCGCTGGTGCGAAGCTCGGCTCTGATGAAATAGACCTTCTGCGTGGGGCCCCGCGCGCTGTATCGCTAAAAGACCTC
>JARGPB010000043.1 GCA_029212905.1 Thalassovita sp. | reverse complement strand
TGCGTATTCCGGGGCCATCCGGCCAGCGATTCCGAAAGTATCCGGCCACCCATTCCGATTTTATCCGGCCACTGATTCCGGAGTATCCGGCCACCCTGTGATGTGATGCTGCGAGGCAATCTGTAACTGGCTACCGTCTGGCTTTTTGGTCTGGAAGGAAGCCCGATGAAGAGATTGCCGATGCGGAAGATACGAGATGTTTTGCGGCTGTCTGCCGAGGGTCTTTCGACCCGTAAAATTGGGGTCAGCCTGCCGATTGGGCGGACAACGGTTCAGGCCTATCTGGATCGGGCTGCCGCGGTTGATCTGAGCTGGCCGCTACCGCCAGATATGTCCGATACGGACCTTGAGCGCCTGATTTACCCCCGCACGGCGCGTGATATTGCGAACCGTGCGTCCGAGCCTGACTGGGCACATATTCACCGTGAGTTGCGCCGCAAGGGCGTGACGTTGATGCTCCTGTGGGAAGAATATCGTTCTGGCCATCCTGATGGATATGGCTATTCGCGGTTTTGCGAGCTGTACACGCGCTGGGAAGGTAAGCTGTCGCCGGTGATGCGACAGCGTCATCCTGCAGGTGAACGACTGTTCGTCGATTACGCCGGCCATACGATCGATGTGATTGCCCCCCAGACCGGGGAGGTGCGCACGGCACAGGTGTTTGTCGCCGTTCTGGGGGCATCGAACTATACATTTGTCGAGGCGACCTGGACGCAATCCCTGCCGGATTGGATCGCAAGTCATGTGCGCGCCTTTGGCTTCTTCGGGGGTGTAACGGCGCAGATCGTGTCCGACAACCTGAAGGCGGGGGTCACCAAGGCGTGCTTTTACGACCCCGCGATCAACCGGACCTACGCAGATATGGCCGCGCATTATGACACGGCCGTTGTCCCGGCCAGGCCATATAAGCCCAAAGATAAGGCGAAGGCAGAGGGTGGGGTATTGCTGGCTGAACGCTGGATACTGGCACGGCTGCGCAATCGCCAGTTCTTCAGCCTCGCAGAGGTGAATGCGGCCATCCGTCCCCTGCTTGACCGGCTCAACGACAAGATCTCGCGTCATCTCGGGGCCAGCCGTCGGCAGCTGTTTGCACAACTGGACAAGCCGGCCCTGAAGCCGCTGCCGGTAGCCCCCTACGTGTATGCAGAATGGAAGAAGTGCCGCGCCGGGCTCGATTACCACGTCGCGATCGACAAGCATTATTACTCCGTGCCTTATCAGTTGCTGAAGAAAGAGCTGTGGGCACGCATCACAGACCGCACCATCGAGGTCTTCCATGTCGGCCAGCGTGTCGCCTCTCATGTGAGGACGTCCAGCAACGGCAAGCATTCAACACTGCGCGACCACATGCCAGCGCATCACCAATTCCGCGATGACTGGACGCCAGAGCGCATCATAGCACGTGCGGCCCGCGTCGGGCCGAACGTGGCCATCTTCGCAGAGGTCGTGATGCGGGACCGCAAGCATCCTGAACAGGGCTATCGCACCTGCCTTGGGGTGATCCGGTTGGGCGACAAGTTTGGACGCGACCGACTTGATGCGGCCTGCAGCCGCGCGCTGGAGATCAATGCCAGATCCTATTCATCACTCCTGTCCATTCTCAAGAATGGGCTTGAGAGCAGGCCCCGTACGCGCGCCGCGGAAGAGCCTGCCATTACCCACCCCAACATCCGTGGCGCTGATTACTTCCATTGAAAGGAACACAATGCTTGATCACCCAACCCTTCATCACCTCAAGGCCATCAGGCTGGACGGTATGGCCGAAGCCTTTGCCGAGCTGCAGATGCAGGACGCAGCTGCCGGTCTCAGCCACGCTGAATGGCTTGGCCTGCTCGTTGACCGCGAGGTCGCAAGCCGAGAGACAAAGCGGTTTGAGACCCGCATGCGTACTGCCAGGCTACGCCATGTTGGGGCCAGCCCGGAAGATGTCGATTACCGCGCACACCGCGGCCTCGACAAGGCGCTGTTCCAGAGCCTGCTCACCGGCAGATGGATCACTGACAAGCGCAACCTGATCATCACCGGCCCCTGTGGGGTCGGCAAAACCTGGCTTGGCTGCGCCTTGGCGCAAGCGGCCTGTCGCAACGGCGTCACCGTGGTCTACAAGAGAATGCCGCGCCTCTTCGAAGAGTTGGAACTGGCCCATGGCGACGGGCGCTTCCCCCGCCTGTTCCGCAGCATCACCAAGGCGCAGCTGTTGATCCTGGATGATTGGGGACCGGACCGGCTCACCGCCACTCAGCGCCGCGACCTGATGGAAATCGTCGAAGAACGGTATGGCCGCGGCTCGTCCATGATCACAAGCCAGTTGCCCGTCAAAGCCTGGCACGACGTCATCGGCGAACCCACCTTCGCAGATGCCATCTTGGACCGCATCGTTCACAACGCCTACCGCCTCGAACTCGAGGGTCAGTCCATGCGCAAGACCATCACCAAAATGGGTGACGAAACACATCAGGACTGATAACCAAAACACGCTGCCTCACGGCAACGCGTCACAGGTGGCCGGATGCTCCGGAATACGCAC
>JARGPB010000013.1 GCA_029212905.1 Thalassovita sp. | reverse complement strand
CCCATCACCTGCACCTCGATATGGCGCGGACGTTCGATATAGCATTCGACGAACAGACGACCGTCGCCGAAATACCGCTGGCCTTCGCGGCGCGCGGTTTCGATTTCGGTCTCCAACGTGCTATCCTCGCGCACGACGCGCATGCCCTTGCCGCCGCCTCCGGCCGAGGGTTTGATGAGTAGCGGATAGCCAACGGCGCGGGCGCGTTCGACAAACGTCGCCGGATCGTCATCCTCGATGGCCGAAGGCGCCACCGGAAAGCCGCGCTCTTCAACAAAGGCGCGCGCACGGATCTTGTCGCCCATCAGGTCGATGGTCTCGGACGTCGGGCCGACAAATGTCACACCGGCCTCTTCCAGCGCCGCGACGAAGGCCGCATTCTCGGACAAAAAGCCATAGCCGGGATGCACCGCATCAGCGCCGATCTTTTTTGCGGCATCGACGATCTGCGGAATATCGAGATAGGCGGCCACAGGCGTCGGGCCGTCGATCATCACAATCTCGTCTGCGATCAGATGGGCCGGCCCCTCTTGTTCAGCGACGTGGCGCAACACAGCCGTCGCAAGGCCGCGGGCCTTGGCAGTACGCAAAACGCGCGCCGCGATTTCACCCCGATTGGCGACCAGGAGTTTTGAAATGGTCATGGTATTGTCCTTTTAGTTCCGGTCCGAGGCGTTCAGCCCGTCGCGCGCGGCCAGATCGACCGGCACAGGAATTTCAATATCAAGCAGCATCTGCGCAAACCCTTTGCCTTGCGGATCGATGCGGACAGAGGCAATGCCGCCACCGCCAAGCGATTCATGCAACAGGAAGTTCAGCGAATGGCTTCCGGGCAGTTCGAACCGCTCGACCTTGCCGTCGCAAACATGAGCAAAATAGTCTTTTACCACCTCTTCGCTCAGAGCCGAGCGGATATATGGCAGGTAGTCCGGCTTGCGCGCGAGGATGCCGATATTGGCGATATCCCCCTTGTCGCCTGAGCGTCCCCAGGCCAGATCGACGAGGCGCACCTTGACCGCGTCCGAACCGGGCGCGCGGCAATCTGCCGGCGGCGCGGCAGGCGGATCAAGTTGCACAGGTTTGGTGGCCACTGTGACGGGCACATCCTTGCCATCAACCTCAACCGCGACGGGGGTGTCGGCCTTGTCCTGAAGGAAGGAGAACAGACGGACCACCGGCTGTACCTTTGGCCGTCCGGCGAAGAACCCGGTCAGACCCTGCGCGGTCGAAATCGCCATGGGTGCGATTTCTCCGGCAAAGATGTTCAGCGCGGCGCGATCATCATGGACCGCGCCGATCTTGAGCACCACTTCGCGCGTCAGGGCGCGGGCGTTGGCGCCATAGGCGGCCTCGGCGCCCAGCACTTCGACGCTAACCTGCCGGAAATCGCCCATGTTGCGGTCGCGGAAAATTCGGCGGCAGCGGGTCAGGATCGCCTCGGCCACGCGCTCGGCCTTGGCGGGGGCATCAATCGCGGCCAGTGTCAGGGTAGAGACCGCGCGCCAGCCATCGGCATGGGTCGCCGACACCTTGTAGCTGTCGGTGCGCCCGAGACCCTTGCCGCCCTTGACCAACACCCGATCGGGTCCGACCTGTTCAAGGGTAACCCCGGACCAGTCGCAGGTCACGTCGGGCAACAGGTAAGCGCGCGGATCACCGATTTCATAGAGCATCTGCTCTCCGACCGATCCCGGCACGACCAGCCCGCCGGTGTCAGGCGTCTTGGTCATGACGAAACTGCCGTCTTCCGACACCTCGACGATGGGCATCCCCATATTGTCCCACCCCGGCACGTCCTGCCAGTCGGTAAAGTTGCCGCCCGTTCCCTGGGGGCCGCATTCGATCAGGTGGCCGGCCAGTGATCCCTGGCTGAGCTTGTCCCAGTCGTCATCGCCCCAGCCGTATTCGTGCATCAGGGGGCCAAGCGCGACCGCGCTGTCGGCGCAGCGCCCCGTGATTACGATGTCGGCCCCGGCATCCAGCGCGGCCGCGATGGGGCGGGCACCCAGATAGGCGTTCATGCTCCAGATGTCGCCCGGAAACGCGACATCCGAGAACATCTCCGTCTGGCCGGCGGCGCGGATGTCGTCGGCCCGCGCCGACAAATCATCGCCCAGCACGACTCCGATGGACAAATCGATCCCGACCTCGGCGGCGGCTTTGGCAAGCGCATCGCGGCAGCCGCGCGGGTTCACGCCCCCGGCATTGGTAACGACCTTGATGCCCTGACGTTTGATTTCAGGCAGCCACGGAACCAGCGCCTTGACGAAATCCGGCGCATAACCCGCCTCGGGCGTCTTTGCGCGGGCACGCGCCATCAGCGACATTGTCACCTCGGCCAGATAGTCGAACACCAGATAGTTGATCTCGCCCTTGGAGACCAGTTGACCGATCGCTTCAGGCGTGTCGCCCCAGAATCCCGATGCGCATCCGATGCGCAGTTTTCGATCTGACATATGCTTCTCCTCCCCGCTTGTTTAGCGGCCTGTCCATTCAGGTTTGCGCTTCGCAATGAAGGCATCAAAGCCTTCGCGCGCGTCTTCGGTCTGTGCTACTCGCGGTAAAAGTGTTTCTGCAAACCGCATTTGCTGCGGATAGGTCATGTCCTCCATCGCGTGACAGGCGTATTTTCCCAGCCGGATCGCGCTCGGCGACTGCGCAGCAATCTGGGCAACCAGTTCTGCAACCTTGTCGTCCAACCCTGCGGCATCGGTCACATAGTTGACCAGATTGAATTGCAGGGCTTCCTCGGCCGTCAGAGGAACGCCGGTGATGAACATCTCCATCAGCCTCCGCCGAGGCAAAACACGCATCATCGGTGGTACGATCGTCATGGGAAACAAACCCACCTTCACTTCCGGCGTTCCGATGCGGGCGTGGTCCGCCATCACAGCCAGATCGCAGGCACAGATAATGCCCGCCCCTGCCCCCATCGCGACGCCGTTGACACGCGCGATCGTCGGCTTTCGGCAGGCCTGTATCGTTTCGAACAACCTTCCGGCGAAATGATCAGGATCGGCCGGATCCTGAACGAACGGACCACCGTCCGCACCCGCCTTGATGTCGCCGCCGGCGCAGAAGGCGCGATCTCCCTCGCCGGTCAGAACGATCACACGGCAATCGCTGTCCTTCTCGGCAGCATATATGGCGGCCATGATCCCGTCTGCGACTTCACGGTTTAGGGCATTTCGATTCTCAGGACGTCGAATCGTGATACGAACTTCGTCGCCACGCATCTGCGATTGAACAACGCTCTCACCCATTTCCGAAGCTCCCCCAAAATAGTTTGTGCGCCGTGCCTTCTAACGTCAGGTCGCAAAAAGCTTGGCTTGATCTATTTTCTAACATGTGTTTGATTTTGGTCAACACCACAAACGACATTTCTCGGGAGGATGATATGACGACTCAAAGTGAGGCTATCGCGGCTGACCTGGAAGCCATCAGGGCAAACTATTCGTTGACCGACGAGCAACGCCAGATTGTCGATCACGTGGATCGTGTGTCGCGCGAGGTACTGCACCCGTTGCAGGCGCGCATGGACGAGGAAGAATGGTGGCCCGAAGACCTGTTCAAGCAAATGGGTGAGCTGGGCCTGCTGGGAATCACCGCTCCCGAGGAGCTGGGCGGATCGGGACAAGATGAATTCACCCAGGCGCTGGTGTCCGAGGTGATCTCGAAATGGAACCCGGCTGTGGGGTTGTCGCATGGCGCGCATGACAACCTGTGCCTGAACAACCTGCTGCGCAACGGGTCCGAAGAGCAGGTAAAGAAATACGTACCGGGCCTTTGCTCGGGCGAGCTTGTCGGTGCTCTGGGTCTGACCGAACCGGGTGCGGGATCCGATGCGCTTGGGTCCATGGCGACCACCGCGCGCCGTGACGGTGATGACTACGTCATCAACGGCTCTAAGATCTACATCACCAACGGCCCGATTGCCGACGTGATTCTGCTTTACGCAAAGACCGACAAATCGAAGGGCGCCAAGGGCATTTCCGCCTTCATCATTGAGACCGACAATCCCGGCTTCAAGGTGGCGCAAAAGCTCGATAAAATGGGCTTCCGAGGCTCTCCGACCGGAGAGTTGGTGTTCGAAGATTGCCGCGTGCCCGCATCCGCCATGGTGGGTGAGGAAAACACCGGCGTTTCGGTGGTAATGAGCGGGCTGGATCTGGAGCGTGCTATGGTTGCCTCAGTCTGCGTTGGCATGGCCGAACGCGCGCTGGAACTGGGTCTGGAATACGCCAAAATTCGCGAACAGTTCGGCAAGCCGATCGCAAGTTTCCAGATGATGCAGTCGAAACTGGCCGAGATCTACATCGAGGTCGAGACGGCGCGCGCCTTCGGGTATCGAGCGCTGGCCGCCTGTACGGGCCTGCCAAAAGGGGCCGGAGGCCGCGGCGAAATTCACAAACTGACTGCGGCGGCCTGTCTGTACGCCGGCGAGGCATTCAACAAGGCGGTGACCGAAGCCTGCCATATCCATGGTGGCTCTGGCTACATGCAGGACACCGAGATCAACCGGTTGTTCCGCGCCAACAAGTTGTTGGAAATCGGCGCGGGCACAAGCGAAGTCCGCAAGATCATCATTGCCGAAGAACTTCTGCGCGCCTGAGGGGGGGACGAAACCATGAACAAGCAACTTCGCAACGACACCGCTTTGCCAACACATTTCATGACGGAGGAGCAACAGGCTCTGGCCGATCAGGCCGGCAAGTTCTTCATGTCCGAGTTTCACCATCTGAATGCGGAAATGGACGACACTGATGACCTGCCGCCTTCGGTCTTTCCCAAGCTTGGCGAGATGGGCTATCTGGGCCTGAACGTGCCGCCTGAATTCGGCGGTGCGGGGCTGGATTTTACCTCGGCCTGTATCATCACCGAACAGCTTTCGCGGTCCTCTGCCGCCATCGGGCTAACCCATGTGGCCCACGACAACTTGTGCGTCAACAACATCTATCGCAACGCCAGTGACGACCTGCGCCGCAAGTATCTGCCGGGCCTTTGCGACGGCACGCTGATCGGCGCCCTGGGTCTGACCGAACCCGGCGCGGGGTCTGACGCGCTCGGTTCGATGCGGACCACGGCCAAAAAGGATGGAGACGACTACATCCTGAACGGTTCCAAGATCTACATCACCAACGGACCGATTGCCGATCTGGTCCTGGTCTATGCCAAGACCTCGCCGGAAAAAGGGGCCAAGGGAATTTCCGCCTTCATCGTTGAAACCGACACGCCAGGTTTCAAGGTTGCCCAGAAGCTCAACAAGATGGGCTTCCGTGGCTCGCCCACCGGGGAACTGGTGTTCGAAGATTGCCGCGTTCCGGCCAAGAATATGGTCGGCAAACTGGATGGCGGCGTTGCCGTGACGATGTCCGGGCTGGATCTGGAACGTGCCATCGTCTGCTTCAACGCAATGGGCATTGCGCAGCGGGCGCTGGATATTTCCATCGACTACGCCAAGACACGGCAGCAATTCGGCAAGCCGATCGCCAGTTTCCAGATGGTGCAGGCGATGCTGGCCGACATGTACACCCAGATCGAGGCGGCGCGCAGCCTGTCCTTGCGTACCGCGGCCATGTGTGAGGGCCTTGAAGAGGGCGAAGGCGGGCGTGGCGAGATCCACAAGCTCACCGCTGCGGCAATCTACAAGGCCGCCGAGGCGACATCCTTCGTGCTGGACAAGGCCGTCCAGATTCACGGCGGTTCGGGCTATATGCGCGATACCGAAGTGAACCGGCTCTACCGTACCGGTCGCGTGCTCGAGGTCGGCGCGGGCACCCAGGAGGTGCGCAAGCTCATCATCTCTGGCGAACTTCTGAAAAACTAAGGGGGCTGAACATGAGCGAAGAAAAATCAAGACGTTACGCAGCGGACCTCATGGCGGGACAGGTTGCCCTGGTCACGGGATCCGGATCAGGTATGGGCCGGGCGACGGCGCTTGAAATGGCCTCTTGCGGGGCCAGACTTGCGCTGTTTGCGCGCCGGGAAGAGCCGCTGGAGGAGACCGCCGAGATGATCCGGGCTGCGGGGGGCGAGGCGTTTGTGGTGCCCGGCGATACCCGCGACGAGGACAGTATCGAAGCCGCGATGGGACGCATCAAGGACCACTACGGACAGCTCGACGTTCTGGTGAACAATGCCGGCGGCCAGTATATCGCGGCCGCCCGCGATATCACCAACAAGGGCTTCGAAGCCGTGATCCGCAACAACCTGATCGGGTCATGGCAGATGACCCGCGCCGCCGCCGATCACTTCATGTATGACAACGGTGGATCGGTCGTGTTTGTCACCGCCATCTCGGCGCGCACCGCGCTCAGCGGCTTTACACACACCGTCGCCGCGCGCGCCGGTGTGACCGGCATGATGAAGACGCTGGCCGCCGAATGGGGCGAGTATGGCATCCGTCTGAACTGTGTCGCGCCGGGCACGATCAAGACCGAGGCGCTTGGCCGCTACCCCATTTCACCGGATCGATGGAAAGAGCTTAACCGCTCGGTCCTGAACCGGATGGGTATGGCCGAGGACATCGCTGGGACGATTATCTTCCTTGCGTCCGATCTGGGGAATTTCATCACCGGCGAAGATATCTATGTGGACGGTGGGGAAACCCTGCATATGGGCCACGATGCCCGCGACATGATCAATCCCGACATGTTCGAAAAACGCGAACGCGGAGATGGAAAGAATGAGTAAGCAACCCGTCCTTTTGGACATTTCCGACAGGATCGCCACGGTCACGCTGAACGATCCCGAGCGTCGCAACCCGATCACCGGTAATGAAATGATCGCCGCTCTTTTGGACACATTCGCCAAGGTGCAGGCAGACCCGCAAGTCAGCGTCATGATCCTGACCGGCGCCGACCCGGCCTTTTGTGCCGGCGGCGACATCAAGGAGATGAACGACCCCGACAGCGTCTTCCGCAAGGAGCCGCTTGCGGCGGCGCAGAGCTATGTCGATGGGGTGCAGCGCCTGCCACAGGCGCTCTATAACCTGGATGTTCCGACGATCGCCGCGGTCAACGGACCCGCGGTCGGCGCGGGGTGCGACCTGACCATGATGTGCGACATGCGCATCGCCTCGGAGAAAGCAAAGTTCGGCGAGGTGTTTCTGAATCTCGGGATCATTCCGGGCGATGCAGGCAGCTGGTTCCTGTTGCGTCGTCTGGGCCACCAGATGGCCGCCGATCTGACCTTCTCGGGGCGCATGGTCGAGGCCGAAGAGGCGCTGGAGCTTGGCATGGTGCTTGAACTTGTGCCCCATGAAAAATTGATGGAACGGGCCCGCGAGCGGGCCGCCGTCATCGCAGCGAAACCACCGCGCGCGGTGCGGGTCGCCAAACGTCTGATGCGCAATGCCGAACGGATGGACCTACCGGATTTCCTGAATTCCGCGGCGGCCTATCAGGCACTCATGCATCAGACCGAAGACCACCACGAGGCGGTTGCTGCTTTCATCGAGAAACGAAAACCCAACTTCACTGGGCGTTAAAGGAAAGATCGCATGTCTGACATCACCAAGAAGAAGATGGAGCAAATCGCGCAAATGTGGAATGCGCGCGGCAAGGGCCTGATTACGCATATGGCGCTTGAGATCGAAGAGGTTTCGAGCGAAGGTGTTCGGGTTCGGATGCCGTTTAATCCGGATTTTTGCGTCGATGCGGACCAGACCCTGCTTCATGGTGGTATCCTGACGGCTCTCCTGGACAGTGTCTTCGGACTGGCAAACTTTGTGGCAATCGAGGGCGTCAGCACCATGGCCACTCTCGACCTCAGAGTTGATTACCTGCGCCCCGCCTATTCGCGCGCGGATGTCATCGTTCGCGCGCATTGTTTTCGGAAGACCCGCCATATTGCCTTCAATTCCGGCAGCGTCTGGTTCGAGGGCCATGAGAATGCTGAAATAGCCCGTGGAACCGCCTCGTTTGCTTTGACGCGCGGCGGCACTGACCTGTTTGATGCGATGACTAAAGGAAAAACCTCGTGATGGATGTGCAAACTGCCAATGCCAATGTATCCAGGGTGCCGTTCTTCCGATTTCTCAATTTTGAGATCCGAAGCTTGGACAACCTTCATGCTGAGGCGGAAATGACCTTTGATGACCGCCATATCGGTAACCCGATCATGGAGTACTACCATGGCGGAATCATCGCGAGTTTCATGGAAGCCACGGCCGCGATCGCGGTACAGCCCGACTTCGCGGATGTCCCGGCCAAGCCGATTAACCTGACCGTCGATTACCTCCGACCTGGCGTGAAGGGCCCGCTTTTTGCCCGCGCCAACGTGACGCGCAAGGGCAAGCGGATGGCGAGCGTCAGCGTGATCACCTGGCAGACGGACCGGGAAAAGGCGGTTGCGGAAGGGCTGTATCACTTCCTTCTGGTCTGACCACTGCGACTGCTTTCAGGTCGTGCCTTGTCCTGTGGACGGGGCGGTTTCCCGGTTGCAAATTCCTTCCAGCAGAAGCTTGATGAGCATACCGGAGAATTCAGGCAGTGATAGATATCCTTCCACTCCTGCCTTGTTCGGGTCGAACCATTCCACCGTCCAGTTTAAGGCACCCAACATCACCTGGCGCAAGGGGACGATCTTGATATCCGACCGTATGGCACCGTCGTCCTGAGCTTCAAGGAGTATCCGATCCCAGAGTTTTCCATACTCATGGCGAATACCCCTGTGCCTCTCCCTGAAATGATTGGGGAGCATTCCATAGCTTCTGATATTCGCCGAGGTGAATTCGCTTGCCTTGAAGAGGAAATCCAGGTGCGCCCAGATTGCAGTCGCGATCTTGGCGTGATGATCGTACGGGGCATCGAATTTCCGAACGGCGGCTTCGACACCTGATAGCAAGTCCCTCAGTCCGGCGTTTAGAACTTCGTCAACGATCGCTTCTTTGGAGTTGAAATGGTAATAGACGCTGCCCGCTTTCATGTCCGCTTCTTCCGCGATCTTTCTCAGCGTGGTCGCCTTGTAGCCATTGTCCCTCAGAAAGCGCGCTGCGGCCTTTAGAATTTCTGCACGGGTCTTAGCCGCCTTGCTGTCGGGATCCGGGGTTTTGGCGGGAGTGGCGGGGCACAGCTTCAAGCCTTCGGTATCCGCCTTGCGATGTGGACACATTCCGTCAAGTATCAGCTTACTCATTCGTTCCGCGAGGATGCGCACCGGATACTTGTCGACATCGTACCATTCTACGGTCCAGTTCATGGCACTTAGGATGAACTGGCGGATCACAGCAGTGGATATGTCGCTTCGAAGGTGGCCGGCGCGTTTGGCGTCATTCAGGAATTTGCCCCAGACACCCGCATATGATGCACGCAATTCGCGATGCGGGGCGCGTGTTTCGTCCGACAACATCGGATAGTTCCGAATATTGGCTGACGTAAAGTCGCTGTCGGTCAATAGGTAGGTAAGGTGTGTTTCAATCAGCAGTCCGAAAGTCTTGCGAAAATCCTCCGAACTTGTCGGTGCCGACCGAACGATTTCACTGACCGCCTCATATAGTTGACGGACGCCAAAATCGAGAACTTCGCTCAGAATCTGGTCCTTGGATTGAAAATGATAATAAATGCTGCCGGCCTCAATGCCAGCTTCCTGCGCGATGTCGCGCATAGTCGTTGCGTGATAGCCTTCATACCGAAAAAGTCGCGCGGCCGCAGCGAGTATGGCTTCGCGGGTCCTCTCCGACTTGCTTAGATCGTCATTCACTATCCTGGTATCTTCAATCTGTCGTGCCATCCATTATCGATACTTGTCGTAGATGAGGCTGTCCATTGCAATAAATCTAACAACTGTTAGAATGCATCGGAGAGAGTGTCGAATCAAGCTCTTTTCAAGGTGCAACGGAAGAGGAGGACCTCCACATGCGAGGGTTGAGTGGAAAACGGGTCGTTGTGACCGGCGGTGGGAGCGGCATTGGCCGAGCGGTTTGCGAACGGTTCGGCGCGGAGGGTGCCGAAGTCGCCGTTTTCGATCTGAACAAAGCCGGAGCGGATGAAACCGCCAAACTAATCACTGAATCCGGCGGAAAAGCGACGGCATTTCAGGTGGATATTTCCGATCGTGCCCAGGTCGACAGCGCCGTTGCCGAGTTCGAATCCGGCGGACCGATTGATGTGCTGGTGAACAACGCGGGCTGGGACGTGATCAAACCGTTCCTCGACACCGATCCCGACCTTTGGAAGAAGGTCATCGACATCAATCTTTACGGTCCGCTGAATATGCATCACGCGGTGCTTCCGGGCATGGTCAAGAACGGCGGCGGCCGTGTGGTCAACATCGCGTCCGACGCCGGACGCGTCGGATCATCCGGCGAAGCCGTGTATTCTGCCTGCAAGGGTGGCATCATCTCGTTCACCAAAACCGTAGCGCGCGAACTGGCGCGTAAAGGTATTCAATTGAATGCGGTCGCCCCCGGCCCGACCGATACGCCTCTGTTCGCTCAGGTTGCCGAAGGCGAGGCCGGTCAAAAGATCGCCGAAGGTCTCAAGCGGGCGATTCCGATGAAGCGTCTTGCGCAGCCGACGGATTACCCTGGCATCATCTGCTTCCTGTCGTCGGACGACGCAGGGTTCATTACCGGCCAGGTGATTTCGGTTTCGGGCGGCCTGTCCATGCACGGTTAAAACGCTGGCGGCAGCGCCGGACTCAAGGCGCTGCTGCCAAACCGTGCCAAGAGTTACCTCCCCGACTGGCCGCGCCTTATGTGCGGCCCTTTTCATTCTACAAAGGTTGCGAATGTTTCAGCCAGGCTCTGACATCCAGCGGACAAGCACGCTGACCTCATTTCTGAAGGGCTGCGGCATTGACAGTTACGAGGAACTCGTCCGCCGTTCTAATGAAGACCCAGACTGGTTCTGGGGCCAGATCATTGACCATGCCGGGATACGGTTCGCGCGGCCCTACAGCCGGTTGCGAGATATCTCCGAAGGGCCCGAATCGATCCGGTGGGCCGTCGGGAGTACTTTGAATCTGACGGAAACCTGTCTTGACGCCCGAATTGCCGATGGCTTGGGCGACAAGGTCGCAATCGACTGGGTCGGCGAAGACGGAAGCCGCCGCCGCTGGACCTATTCCGACCTTACCGCCGAAGCCTCCCGCGTTGCCTCGGCCCTTGCCACGCGCGGTGTAAGGCCCGGTCAGGCGGTGGGCATCTATATGCCGATGATCCCCGAAATCGAGGCCGCGCTTCTGGGGATTGCCCGGCTGGGCGCGGTTGCGGTGCCGCTGTTTTCCGGTTTTGCGCCTCATGCCATCGTATCGCGCCTGAACGACGCGGATGCCGTGGCGGTGCTGACAGCGGATGCCACACCCCGGCGAGGCAAGCCGGTCTGGATGGAGGCGAGCCTCGCCCAGGCTTTGACCGACGTGCCATCGGTGCACACCGTGGTCAGCCTGCGACGGTTCGGCGGCGCGGTGGCCGATCCGACCCGCGATCTCGACTGGACCGAAACCGTGGGCCCCGCCAGTCCGGATTTCGCCGCTGTTCCCGTCAAGGCCGAAGATCCCTTCCTTATCGCCTATACATCGGGCACCACCGGGCGGCCCAAAGGCGTCGTGCATACCCATTTGGGGGTGCAGGCCAAGGCCACGGCTGATTTCCTGCTTTGTCTCGACATGAAACAGGATGACCGGCACCTGTGGATGACCGACATGGGATGGGTCATGGGACCGCTCACCCTTTTGTCGGTGCTGCTGTCGGGTTCAACGCTGGTGCTTGCTGAAGGCGCACCATCGATGCCCGGCGATTCGTTCAGACTTTTGCGCCTTGCGTCCGAGATGAAGGTCACGCATCTCGGCGTGGCGCCAACCCTGGTACGGCAGTTCATGACGCAGGATACTGAAGCTTTGTCGGGCTACGACTTGTCGTCCCTGCGCATCGTCGCCTCGACCGGCGAGCCCTGGACCGAGGATGCCTGGCTCTGGCAGCTCGATCATATCTGCCGCCGCCGCGCGGTGCCGCTGAACATCTCGGGCGGGACCGAGTTGTTCGGTGCTATTCTGACATCGACCGTGCTGCACGAAATCAAGCCCGGCGGATTTTCCGCCCAGGCCCTGGGGGTCGGCGCGAAAGTGCTGCGCGAGGACGGCAGCGAAGCCGCGCCGGGCGAGGTGGGCGAACTGGTCGTTACCCAGCCGCCTCTGGGGCTGACCCCGGCCATTTGGGGCGACCGCGATCGCTACCTTGAAACCTACTGGTCCACCTTCCCCGGCCTCTGGCGGCACGGCGACTGGGTGCGCTACGATCCGGACGGGACATGGTTTATCCTGGGCCGGTCTGACGACACGCTGAACATCGCCGGTAAACGGATCGGCCCGCCCGAGATCGAGGCGGCCCTGACCGAGAGCGGAGAGGTGGTGGATGCCGCCGCCATCGCGGCACCTGACGACATCAAGGGTGTGGCCGTCGTCTGCGTCTGCGTGGCGGCACCGGATGTGTCGCTGGACGCGGACCTCGTGGACCGGCTCAAGGATCGGGTCGGAGAGATCGTCTCGAAACCCTTCCGCCCGCGCGAGATCCACTTTGTCGAGGCGCTGCCAAAGACGCGTAGTATGAAAACCATGCGCCGGGTCGTGCGCGCCGCCTTCCTCGGCGAAGATCCAGGCGATCTGTCGTCGATCAGCAACCCTGAAACCATTCAACCCATCGCAGACCTGCAAAAGGAAAAGCCATGATCACTGTATTCGGAGCCACGGGCACCACCGGCGCGCCTCTTGTCGACACGCTTCTGGCAAAGGGCGCTACCGTGCGCGCTGTCACCAGTGACCCGGCAAAGGTTGGCACGCTCAAGGCCAAGGGATGCGAGGCGGTCGCCGCGGATTTCACCGATCCCGCCGCGCTGGCGCGGGCCTGTGACAGGGCAGAAAAGATATACCTGGTCACGCCTGCCCATCTGGACATGCGCCAATGGAAGGCGAACGTGATCGAGGCGGCCAAGGTCGCGGGGGTGCGCCATGTCGTTGTGGCCACCGGGCTGGGTGCGTCACCCAAGGCGGGGCTGACCTTTGGCAAATGGCATTCCGACACCCAGGAACTCTTGAAGCAAAGCGGCCTTGACTGGACCTTCGTTCAGCCGACCTATTTCATGCAGAACCTGCTCTGGCAGGCCGGCAGCATTGCGAAGAATGCGGTGTACTACGATGATCTGGGCGGCCCCGTTGCCTGGATCGACGCCCGCGACATCGCGGATGTCGCCGCCGAGGCGCTGACCGCTCCGGGTTACGCAGGCAAGGGTCTTGGTCTGACCGGGCCCGAAGCGCTGACCGGAGATGATATCGCGGCCCTTCTGTCCGAGGTGACAGGGCGAAATGTCACCTGCGCGCCCCTGTCGGCCGAGGATACCAAGGCGTCCATGATCGCCGGCGGAATGCAGGACGAGGTCGCCGGGGCCATGGTCGAACTGGCGTCCATCGCGCCCAAGGGCTACCTTGCCGGTATCGAGACCACGGTCAGCGACGTGCTGGGGCGCCCTGCCCGCCGATTTGCTGATTTCGTTGCCCAGAACCGGGATGCTTTCGTCCAGTGACCTGACGGCGATTGTCGGGCTGACAGGCGTGGCCGGATAACGGGCGGCCGGGCGGGACTCTGCGTTCCCGCCTCGACCGCCCCAAGCCGCAGGGGCCGGTCACCGGTCCGTGGCCCTGGTTCAGCCCTGCCAGCGCAGTGTGACTTCGGCCAACCGCTTGCCATAGGCGCGCGCGGTGTCCAGATCGCCACCGGCCGGGAACTCTTCGGGCGCGCTGTCGGAGGGCGCGATTGCCAGAAGGCCGGAATAACCACCTGTCCAGTTCATCTTTTCCGGGCCGTCGGCCTTGGTATTCGGCGCCATCAGCCCGACGCCGCACCAGATCTGGCCATGCTGTTGCGACAGCGTGATGAAATACTGGATGGTCGAGAATTTGTCACCGTTGACTGTAGCCGAGGTGGTGAACCCACCGGCGATCTTGTCCTTCCAGTTCTGCGTGAACCAGGGCTTCGAGCTGGCATCGGCGAACTTCTTGAACTGCCACGCGGGGCCGCCCATGTAGGTCGGACTGCCATAGACGATGGCGTCGGCAGCATCCAGCGCCGCCCAGCCGGCTTCGTCAAGTTACCCATTTTCGGGCAGTTTCAGAATCTTGGCTTCGGTGCCTTCAACACTTCTGACCCCTTCGGCCACGGCGTTCGCTTGAACCTCCGTGTGCCCATACCCGCTGAAATAGACAATTGCGACACTCGTCATGTTTTCGGTCTCCTTCTCGGTTTGAAACGCAATGCTGACGGCTTGGGATTGACGGTTACAAAAAGAAAGCGGATAATTATTTTACACCAACGCGATGATCCGGACAATCATCGGCAGGGGAATTCCCATCTTCGGTGTAAGTCACCGGAATACATTAATATTATATCAGCACCGGACGGGCTCACGGGATGTTATGTTCATGACCTCACATCCATTGTGCGCCGGTGTATCAACTGGTTTCGGCTTTCTCGTCCCCGATCCATGTTTCGAGCACATGCCGCTGAACCTTGCCGCTGGTCGATCTGGGAAAGTCCTCGAACGCGATAAAGCGAAACTCGCGCGGCCGTTTGTAGCCTGCGAGGCTTTCGCGGCACAAATTCATCAGCGCCTCGGCATCCGGCCCGTCATTGCCGCAGGCGACAAAGGCCACCGGGCTTTCCCCCCATTTCGTGTCAAATGCCCGCACCACCGCAGCATCGACTACACCGGGGTGGGATAGAAGCACACGCTCGATTTCCGCAGGATAGACATTCTCGCCGCCGGTCTTTATCAAGTATTTGGCCCGGTCCACAAAGTCGACCGTGCCGTCCACATTGCGCCGGAAAAGGTCACCCATGTGGAAGAAGCCGTTGCGAAAGTCGCGGGCGTTGGTGTCGTCGGCGTTCCAGTACCCTGAAAACAACGTTGGGCCCCGCACTGCCATTTCGCCCGGCGTTCCATCGGGGACTTCGCGGTCGTCAGGATCGACCAGCCGAACCTCGCAAAATGCGCTGATGCGCTTGGAAAGCCGGTGCGGGGTAACACCCGGCGCAATCAGATCGGCGGTCCCCGGCGGCAGGCCGGTTTCGGTTGCCCCGAAGGAATTCAGATAGGGCGTGTCCAGAAGGCCCGTCAGTTCCGCGATTTGATGCGGCGGCACCAGATCGGCCATTGCGCCGCAAACCTTGATGCCCTTCACCGGCAGAGGGTTGGCGCGCCGGTCTGCGATAAAGGCGTCCAGCGCACCCGGCATCATCACGAACCAGCCGATCCTGTGGCGCGACAGCGCCTCGTTGATGACCGCAGGCTGCAAACCATCCACCATCACCACGGTCCCGCCCCGCAGGATTGTCGCCAGCGCATGATCGGTGGACGCCATGTGGAACATCGGTGCCCAGGCGATGAACCCGTCGCTGGGATCCAGCGCCAGTTGTGCCGCAAAAGCCATGGATCGGGCGATATGCGCGCGGTGGCTGATGAGCGCCCCCTTGGGCAGGCCCGTGGTCCCCGAGGTGTAAAGGATCGTCAGACCGGCCTCTGGATCGTCTACCATGGTTCCGGTGCGCGGGTCCGGTTCGACCCCGGCAATGGCCGTGTCCAGGTCTGGCCCGACGGTCAGACAGGGTGTCGCCGCGACGGCCCGATAGGCTTCTGAAAGATCCGGTTCGGCGACGGCGAGAACCGGCGCGACCAGATCGATGCAATGCCGCAGTTCATCGGGAGCAAGCCGCCAGTTCAGGCAAGCGACGATCGCGCCGATTCCCGCCGCAGCCAGTTCGACCTCCAGGTATTCAGACCGGTTGTGCGGCCGGGTCGCGATCCAGTGGCCCGGGGCCACGCCGCGTGCCCGAAAGACGGCAGCCCGCCGCTCGACGCGCCCCCCCAATTCGCCGTAGGTCAGTTTCTTGCTGCCGTCCTCAATGGCCAAAGCCCCGGCGCAGTCCTGTGCGCGGGTTCGAAAGATCGAATACAGATCAGCGCGCCCTGCACGGATGACGTCGGTCAGCATGGTTTCCTCCCTTGCCAGGGCTTCGGTTCAGAGACTTTGCGCCAGACGCACCCCTTCATCAATGGCGCGCAGAGCATCAAGTTCGGCGGCCTCCTTTGCCCCGCCGATCATCGTAACCGTGACACCGCGGGCGGCAAGCTCCTCTGCCAGGGCGCGTTCCGGCTCCTGGCCGGTGCATAGCACAATCGTATCGGCCGAGATGATCATTGGGCTTTCGTCCGTGAGGATATGCAGCCCCGCGTCGTCGATGCGGTCATAGGTCACCCCGCCCATCGCCTCGACCCCGTGTTTGCGCAGCGCGTTGCGCAGAATCCACCCTGTTGAAACTCCAAGCCCCGCGCCCGGTTTTGCTGTCTTGCGCTGAAGCATAACGACTTTGCGTCGCGACGGTTTCGGTGCCAATGGATCGCCAGCCAGGGCGCCCGGGGTGGCAAACTCGGGGTCCACGCCCCATGTTTCGCAAAAGGCGTCTGTGTTGGCGGCCTCGGCGGGTTCGGTCACCAGGAATTCGGCCACATCATGGCCAATGCCACCGGCCCCCATCACCACGACACGGTCGCCCGCCTCGCGGTCGCCGGACAGGATTTCCGCATAAGTCGCGACGCTGGGATGGTCGATACCCGGCAGGTCGGGAATACGCGGCGTGACCCCTGTGGCGATAACCACATGGTCGAAACCGTCAAGATCGTTCACGTCGGCCCGCTGCCCCAGCCGCTGTTTGGCCCCGTGCTTTCTCAGCTGACCGGCATAATACCGCAGGGTTTCGTCGAATTCGTCCTTGCCCGGCGCCGCGCGGGCCAGATTCAGCTGGCCGCCCAGTTTGTTCTGCGCTTCGAACAGCGTGACATCGTGGCCCAGCCGCGCCGCCTCGGCCGCCGTGGCCAGGCCCGCCGCGCCGCCGCCAACCACAGCCACTTTCTGCGGCGCGTCAGTTGGCGTGTCCCGAAATTCGGTTTCACGCCCGGCGCGTGGGTTGACCAGACACCCGACAGGCCGGTCCGAAAAGATGAAATCCAGACAGGCCTGGTTGCAGGCGATGCAGGTGTTGATTTCGTCCGCGCGGCCGTCGCGCGCCTTTTTCACGAAATGCGGGTCGGCCAGAAACGGGCGCGCCATCGAGATCATGTCTGCATCGCCAGAGGCAAGGATGTCTTCGGCAAGCTCGGGCGTATTGATTCGGTTCGAGGCGACCACCGGAATCGATACCGCCGCTTTCACGTTGGCCGCTGCCTTGCGCCAGGCGCCGCGCGGCACCGGATAGGCGATGGTCGGCACGCGCGCCTCGTGCCAGCCGATGCCGGTGTTCAGAATATCCGCGCCTGCCGCCTCGATCTTGCGCGCCAGTGCGGCGATTTCATCGGCGGGCGCGCCGCCCTCGACCAGATCGGCGGCGGAAATCCGGTAGATGACCAGAAAGTCGGGCCCGCAGCGTTCACGCACCGTGCGCACGATCTCGACCGGGAATCGATGGCGCTTCTCGGCGCTTCCGCCCCAGTCGTCTTCGCGCTTGTTGGTGTGGGTAACGGTGAATTCGTTAATCAGGTATCCCTCGGACCCCATGATTTCGACGCCATCGAACCCGGCCGCCTGCGCGTTGGCGGCTGCCGCGGCGAAATCCTCGATGGTGCGGCGGATGTCAGCATCGGACATTTCACGCGGGACGAAACGGTTGATCGGTGCACGGATCGGCGACGGGGCCACACAACCTTCGATTTTTGCATAGCGCCCGGCGTGGAGGAGTTGCGCGCAGATCAGGCTGCCTTCGGCCTGCACCGCCTCGCAGATCGGGCGCAGGCTGCGCGCCTCTTCCGGGTCGTCGATTCGCGGACCTTCGGGATCGAATATGCCCTCGGCATTGGGGGAAAACCCGCCGGTGACCAGAATCGCCGCCTCCCCCCGCGCCCGCTCAGAATAAAAGGCGATCTGTTTGGCTATGCCGTCAGGCTCGGTTTCCAACCGCGTGTGCATCGACCCCATGATGACACGGTTTCGCAATGTATGCTGGCCTGCGCGGATCGGCGAGAGCATGGTCCCGAAGCTCTCCGTTGGCTTATTTTCCATTGTGGGCATCCTCCTCAAAACTATGCTTGATCTGTATTCTAACAAATGTTAGATTTTTGGAAAGATAAATTTCGGTCATTGGGAGGAGCACCGATGCATTTCCAGCCAACAGACGATCAGAAGGCTTTTCGCGAAACCGCGAAGCGCTTCGCAACTGAAAAGCTTGCGCCCACATATCAGGAGCGCGCAAGCGGCCATACCTTTGATCGTGCGCTGATCAAGGAGATGGGCGCACTCGGTCTGATCGGGGCCGATCTGCCGGAAGAATTCGGCGGACTGGGTGAAAGCTCTGTCGCGTCAGGGCTGATCGTCGAAGAGATCGCCTATGCTGATTTCAACGCAAGTTACGTGCAGCTTCTCGGCTCTCTCATGGGCGGAATGGTTGCCAAGCATGCCTCCCGCGACATCGCGGCGAAATGGGTGCCCAAGGTTGTTTCGGGTGATGCCGTCATTGGTCTGGGTCTGACAGAGCCGCGCGGCGGATCGGACGCGGCGAACCTGATTCTGAAGGCCGAGAAATCCGGAAACGGTTGGCGGCTGAACGGTGAAAAGACATCCATGAGTTTTGCCAGTCAGGCCGATGCGGCGGTCGTCTTTGCCCGCACCGGCGATCCTAACGGTGGCTCACGCGGGGTCAGCGCCTTTTTTGTCGATCTGAACCAGGACGGCATCAAGCGCACGCATTTTGACGACATCGGCACCAAGCCCGTCGGGCGTGGGTCGGTGTTCTTTGACGACGTCTTCGTGCCGGCCGAAAACATGATGGCCGAACAGGATCGCGCCTTCGGAACGATCATGGCCGGGTTTGATTATTCGCGCGCACTGATCGGGCTGGAGTGCCTGGGTGCCGCGCAAGCGTCGGTGGATGAAACCTGGGCCTATGTCCAGGAACGCGAAGCCTTTGGTGCGCCGATTGTGCAGTATCAGGGCGTCAGTTTCCCGCTGGCCGAAGCCGAAACTCAACTGACCATGATGCGCCAGCTTTGCTATTACACGCTGGACCTGCGCGACCGTGGTCTGCCGCATACGTCCGAGGCGGCCATGTGCAAATGGTACCTGCCCAAAACCGCCTGCGAGATCCTGCACCAGTGCCTGATCCTGCACGGACATTACGGCTATACCACCGACCTGCCTCACCACCAGCGCTATAACGATGTGCTTGGTCTGCAGATCGGTGACGGCACCGCGCAGATCCAGAAGCTGGTGATTGCCCGCGAGAAGGTCGGACGGATGGCGCTGCAATATGACAAGAAGGCGACGGGAGCTCAGAAATGAGCAATCCCATTATCGTCACGACCGAGGGCAACACCGGCATCATCGAGCTGGCCCGCCCCGAGAAATTCAATTGCCTGTCACTTGACGTGCATGAGCGCATATCTGCCGCGCGTTCGGAATTCGAGGCGAACCCGGATATCCGGGCGATCCTCATCCGGGCACAGGGCAAGAACTTTTGCACCGGTGCCGATCTGGTGGAAGTGAAAGGTAAATTGAACGATCCCGCCGCGCTGGATCACTTCATCGCCTTTGGCATGGAAAACCTGCGTGCGCTCGAAACCTCCTCCCTCCCTGTCGTGGTGGCAGTGCAGGGGTTGTGTCTGGCCGGCGGGATCGAACTGATGTTGGCTTGCGATGTGTGTTTCGCCGCCGAAACCGCTCAGTTTGGCGATCAGCATGCACAATTCGGACTGATTCCCGGTTGGGGCGGCTCGCAGCGGCTAACGCGGTTGATGGGGCAGCGCCGGGCGCTCGACCTGATGTTCTCAGCCCGCTGGCTTGCGGCGGGCGCGGCCAAAGAGGCCGGTCTGGTCAACTATATCGTGCCGGATGCGGATCTGCATCAGGCCGCGTTGGAATACTGTCAGAAAATCACCACCCGCTCGCGTCCCGGTATCGCCGAGATGAAGCGGCTGGCGCGGGAAGGCACGGACCTGGGCATCGACCAGCAAATGCGGCTGGAACGTGACGCCGCCGTGCGCGCGCTGCCCAGTGATGACGTCGCCGAAGGGCTCGACGCGTTCGAGAACCGGCGCACCCCTGAATTCAAGGCCTGAGGACGAAACATGGAATTCACTTTGAACGACGAACAGCGCCAGATTTACGAATACGGCGGTCAGTTGGCGCAGAAATACGACAATGCGTATTGGCTCGACCACGCCCGCAGGCATGAGTTCCCGCACGAGATGTTCAAACAGATTGCTGACGATGGTTTTCTGGGCATCATGGTGCCCGAGGAATACGGCGGCGCCGGCCTTGGCATGACCGAAATGGCGTTGTTCATGGAGGGCACCGCCAATCACGGCATACCGCTTCTGATGATGGTGGTCGGGCCGACCATGTCGCTGGCCCATATCGCCAGCCACGGGAGCGAATTCCACAAGAAGGAGCTG
Source organism: Thalassovita sp. (assembly GCA_029212905.1). Lineage (GTDB taxonomy): Bacteria > Pseudomonadota > Alphaproteobacteria > Rhodobacterales > Rhodobacteraceae > Thalassobius. The sequence continues at coordinate 78,026 of JARGPB010000013.1, read as the reverse complement.
CTGCCGGCTGCCTGCCGCGGTGATATCCAGTTCTGTTTCGCGATCACCGAACCGGGTGCCGGGTCGAACACGATGAAGGCCACCACGCTGGCTAAGCGTCGGGGCAACCGGTTCAGCCTGTCGGGCGAAAAGACCTTTATCACCGGCGCCGAGGTGTCGGACTATTGTCTGGTGGTGGCGCGCACCAAGCCGCACACAGAAGTCAGCCGCAAGACCGACGGCTTTACCCTGTTCGCCGTAGATCTGAAGAAAAAAGGCGTCGACAAGCAGCGGGTGAAGATCTCGATCCCCCTGCCCGAAGAACAGTGGACCTTGTTTTTCGACGAGGTGGATCTGGGCCCCGAGGATGTGGTCGGCGAGGTGGACGAAGGGTTCTCGATCCTGTTCGACAGTCTCAACCCCGAACGCATCATCCTGGCCGCTTTGTGCTGCGGCATCGGCCGCTTCGCGCTGAACAAGGGCGTGGCCTATGCCTCCGAGCGCAATGTTTTCGGCCAACCCATCGGTGCACACCAGGGCGTGCAGCACCCGATGGCCAAGGCGCACACAGCGGTCGAGATGGCCAGCCTGATGACCCGTCGCGCGGCCTGGGAATTCGACAACAAGCTGCCCGCGGGGGCCTCGTCGAATATGGCCAAGTATGCCGCCGCCGAAGCTGGGATCGAAGCGGTGGACGCCGCGCTGCAGGCGCATGGCGGATCGGGTTTCACCGAGGATACGGGACTTTACGAGATGTATCCGCTGGTGCGCCTGTTGCGTACGGCACCCGTGAACCGCGAGCTGTGCCTCAGCTTCATCGGCGAAAAGGTCATGGGTCTGCCGCGGTCCTATTGATCGCCCGGTCCGGAACGGAGGACAATATGCAATTTGGAATGCGCTTCCGGCGGGAGGATGCCGCCGATAAGGTAAACGATCGTTTCTGGCACGAAATCGAGGGCACGCCGCTTGACGAAGTGCGCCGCATTCAGGAAGAGCGACTGCGTGCGCAGATGGCCTATCTCAAGACGAACTCGACCTTCTATCAGGAAAAGTTAGCCGAAGCGGGCGTGGAGTTCGACGATATTCGCACCATCGAAGACCTGCAAAAGCTGCCCTATACTTACAAGACCGAGATCCGCGAAAGCCTGGCCGCCGAGCCGCCGTTTGGCAAACACCGCGCCGCGCCGATGGCCGACATCATTCAGATGCAGGCCTCGTCGGGCACCACCGGCAGCCCCTCATATGTTGCCCTTACCGAATCCGACGCCGAAATGTGGCACGAGATGACAGCGCGCTGCTTCTTTGCCAATGGCGTGCGCCCCGGCGACATGGTGTTGCACGCGTTTTCGCTGGCCAAGGGCTTTGTCGGCGGCATCCCCGTGATGCAGGGATTGCAGTACATGGGCACAATCGATGTGCCGGTGGGGGCGGATGGCGGTGCGGAGCGGCTGCTGCGCGCTTGCGCCGACACGCGTCCGCGCTGCATCGTCGGCGCGCCGAACTTCGTGCTGCACCTGGCGGAAAACGCGCCAGAGGTGCTGGGATGCAAGGCCAGTGAGCTGGGAGTGGAACAGGTGATCGTCGGAGGAGAGCCCGGTGGTGGCATCCCGGCAATTCGCGCCAAGATCGAAGCGGCCTGGGGTGCGAAATGCACCGAAATGCTGGGTGGCACCGATCTGGGTGTGACCTACTGGGCCGAATGCGACGCCCAGTCGGGGATGCACATGGTCAACATGGACTATATCATCACTGAATTGCTCGACCCCGAGAGCGGCGACATCATCCCTTGGAAAAAAGGCGCCGAGGGCGAGATGATCTATACCGCGATTGGCCGTCAGGCGAGCCCGGTGGTGCGTTTCCGGTCCGGCGACTATATCGAGGTGATCGACACCGAATGTTCCTGCGGGCGTACCGGACCCAAGATCCGCTGCACCGGCCGGACCGACGACATGCTGATCGTGCGCGGGGCCAATGTGTTCCCGTCGGCCATCAACAGCGTGATCACCGAGATGGTGCCGGACACTAACGGCGTCATGCGCATCGTGGCCGATTTCGAAGGTCATACCACGCAGGGCGCGCTGAAAGTGATCGTCGAACGCGGACCCGACCGCGATACCGCGGACGATGCTGCCCTCAAGAAGAAAATCGAACAGCGCCTGCGCGATGCCCTGGTCTTCAAGGCCGACGTTCACCTGGTCGCGCCCGACACTTTTGAAAAACCCGGCGCCGCCAAGGTTGCCTTTGTTCTGAGAGAATATCCCGACCTGCCATGACAAAAATGATATCCCTGCTCGATACCGGGTCAGATGACTTCCGGCAAAACGATACACAGTATCGCGACAAAGTCGGCGAGCTGCATGCCCTTCGCTTGCAACAACGTGTCGGTGGCCCTGAAAAGGCCCGCGAACGGCACGTGTCGAAAGGCAAGATCCTGCCGCGCGAACGCGTCGAACGGCTGATCGATCCGGGCACCCCCTTTCTGGAAGTCGGGGAGCTTGCCGGGCTGAACAAATATGATGGTGTACCGCCGGGGGCGGGCATCATCACTGGCATCGGCGTGATCGAGGGCCGCCAGTGCATGATCATCGCCAATGATGCCACCGTGAAGGGCGGCACCTATTTCGGCATGACCTGCCGCAAGCACGTGCGCGCCCAGAAGATCGCGTGGAAGAACCGCCTTCCGGTGATCACGCTGGTCGATTCCGGCGGCGCGTTTCTGCCGGATCAGGAGAACATTTTCCCCGATGAGGGGCAGTTCGGATCGATCTTTCACCAGCAGATCGGCATGTCCGGTGACGGTGTGCCGCAGATCGCGGTGGTCATGGGCCCCTGCACTGCGGGTGGTGCCTATATCCCGGCGCTCTGCGACGAGGTGGTGATCGTGCGCGGTCAGGGCTTTATGTATCTGGGCGGACCGGAACTGACCTTTGCTGCCACCGGCGAAAAGGTGGATGCCGAAGAACTTGGCGGCGGCAAGATGCACTCGTCCGTGTCGGGTGTGACCGACCATCTTGCCGAGGATGACGCCCACGCGCTGGCCATCACCCGCGAGATCGTCAGCCATCTGGGCGAAAAACCCCTGCCCCGCAAGACGCCCAAGACGCCGCGCGCGCCCGCCTATCCGGTCGAGGAAATCTACGGCATCGTCAGCCGCGACCCCAAGGTGCCAACCGACAACCGCGAGATTGTCGCACGGCTGGTGGATGACAGCGATTTCCACGAGTTCAAGCCGCTTTATGGTGACACGATCATGACCGGCTGGGGCCGGATCCACGGCCACGAAGTGGGCATTCTCGCCAATACCGGCGTGCTGTTCGTCGAGGCCGCGTTGAAGGCGACGCATTTCATCAACCTCTGCGTACAGCGCGACATTCCACTGCTGTTTCTGGCGGATGTGAACGGCTTCATGGTTGGCCGCGAGGTCGAACAGATGGGCATCGCCAAGGCGGGTGCCAAGATGATCACGGCCATGTCTTCGGCCCGGGTGCCAAAGTTTACCATCATCACCGGCGGCTCTTACGGGGCGGGATACCTGGCAATGCTGGGCCGCCCGTTCCAGCCGGACGCAATGTTCGCCTGGCCAACAGGACGGTCCGCGATCATGGGGCCGGAACAGGCCGCCAGCGTGCTGGCGCAGGTCCGCGCACAGATCAACGAACGCGAAGGCAAAAGCTGGACCCCCGAAGAGGAGGAAGCCTTCAAGGCGCCCATCCGCAAGGAATACGAGGATTTTCAAGGTGCTTACAATTTTGCCTCTAACCTCTGGATCGACAGCGTGATCGAGCCTTGTGAAACCCGCGATGTCATGGCGCTCATGCTGGATGTGACCTCGCGCAGACCCAAGGCCGAAACCAATTTCGGCGTGTTCAGGATGTGAGGAGCGAATCATGAAAATCAAAACGCTTCTAATCGCCAATCGCGGCGAAATTGCCTGCCGGATCGCGCGCACCGCGCGGGCCAGCGGTATCACCCCTGTTGGCGTGCATTCCGAAGCCGACGCCAATGCCCTACATGTCCGCGAGATCGGGCAATCAGTCTGCATCGGTGCCGGACCGGCGTCCGAGAGCTATCTGAAGATCGACGCGGTGATTGCCGCCGCGAAATCGGTCGGCGCGGATGCGATCCATCCCGGTTATGGCTTTCTGGCCGAGAACTCTGATTTTGCCCGTGCGGTCGAGGCCGCCAGCATGGTCTTCATGGGGCCGACCCCGGACACGCTTGACCGTTTCGGCGACAAGGCCAGCGCCAAAGAGGCTGCCGTGGCCGCCGGCGTCCCGGTTATTTCGGGTGCCGAAGGCGCGTGGTCCGATCCGCAAGAGATTGCCGATGAAGTCCGCGCAATGGGCCTGCCCGTTCTGCTCAAGGCCGTCGGCGGCGGTGGCGGGCGCGGCCAGCGGCTTGTCACCGATGAGGCCACCCTTGTGGAAGACATCGAAGGCGCCCTTCGCGAGGCGAAATCCACCTTTGGCTCCGAAGGGCTGTTGCTGGAACGTTTCCTGCCAGAAGCGCGCCATGTCGAAGTGCAGATCGCGGGTGATGGCAAGGGGCACGTGGTGCACCTGTTCGAACGTGACTGCACGCTTCAGCGCCGTCACCAGAAGGTTATCGAAGAGGCTCCGGCTTGGGGCTTGCCCCGTGCGCTGCTGGACGAGATCGCGCATGACGCGGTGCGCCTGGGTGAAACGCTTGACTATCGCGGCCTCGGCACGGTGGAGTTTCTGGTCGCGGGCGAGGATTACTTCTTTCTTGAGGTGAACCCCCGCATCCAGGTGGAACACCCCGTCACCGAGGCGATCACCGGCCTGGATCTGGTTGCTCTGCACCTGCGCATTGCCGAAGGCGCAGGCCTTGGTCTGGTGCAGGATGATCTGGCGATCAATGGCCACGCGGTCGAGGCGCGGCTTTACGCCGAAGATCCGGCGATGCAGTTCGCCCCCTCAACCGGCACCTTGACCACGCTCAGCCTGCCGGAAGGTTTGCGCATCGACAGCGGTGTCGAAGAAGGCGACGCAGTGACGCCCTTCTATGATCCGATGATCGCCAAACTGATTGTGCATGCACCCGACCGGGAAACCGCCTTGGCGCGGCTGGCGACAGCCTTGGACCACGTCGCGGTTGAGGGTGTGCAAACCAATCGCGCCTTCCTGACGGCGTTGGTGCGGAACCCGGAATTCGAACGGATGCAGGTTCACACGCGCTGGATCGACGGCAGGCTGGACGAACTGACACAGGCAGCCCCCCTTGTCCGTCCCGATCTGTGGAAGGCGGCAGCCGCCATTCTCTTCGTGGCCAAGTCGCGTGGCGGTACTGATGCCAATCCCTGGACCAACCGTGACTCCTTTACCGGCTGGCGGCTTGGCCTGGGCGGTGATGCGATCGAAGCGGGGCCGAGTGTGACGCTCACCGATTCAGACGATGAATCCGAGGAATTGCGCATCGGACCTGTCAAACCGGGTGCCAAATACACCGTCCATTCGGAAAACGGCGAAGCGCTGACACTGTCCGCCCGTGAAATCACGCCGGGCCGCTGGCGCCTGAGTGAAGGCGACACCGTCCACCTGATCGAAGCACGTCTGAGCGCCGGCGTGATCGAACTGGACACGCCCGAAGGCCGCCTGGTCTTCCGTCCGGCCGCGCCCCTCGCCTTTGCTGGCGGTGATGCGGTGGCAGATCGCGCCGTGACCTCTCCGCTGACAGGGATGATTGTCGAAATCAAGGTCGCCGAAGGCCAGGCTGTCGCAGAGGGTGACGTGGTTGCGGTGATGGAATCGATGAAACTTGAAATCTCGATCCGGGCGGCTGCAGCCGGGATCGCCAGCAACATTTCCGTCTCGAATGGGGACATGGTCGATCGCGGCCAGGTCATCGCCGAGATTCTACCGTCCGAGGAGTGATGACATGAGCGACTTTCCCAAATTCGTCGAATTTCGAGAAGAAGGCCCGCGTGAGGGATTTCAGATCGAAAAAAAGATCTATCCGATCGAAGAACGGATCGAACTGATCGACATGCTCAGCGAAACCGGTCTGAAGCGCATTCAGGTCGGTAGCTTTGTCAGCCCGAAATATGTGCCGCAGATGGCAGACACCGGGGAGTTGTTCCAGCGTATCAAGCGCAAGCCGGGCGTGAATTACACGTCGCTGTGGCTGAACGACAAAGGGTTTCGCAAGGCCCTGACGGCGCATGAGGTCGATATCGACCCGCGCCTGCTGTTCTATCCTTCCGAGGCATTTGCCCAATCGAACAACAATTGTTCGTCCGCAGACATGCGGGAAAAACAACGCGACTGGGTTCGTCTTTACAAGGAAGAGGGATATACGGTCGACGCGGCCTATGTGATGACCGCCTTCGGCTGCAACCTCGAAGGCCCCATCCCGCAAGAACGCATTCTGGACGATTTCCGCTTCATTCTTCAGCTTTGCGAAGAAGAGGACATCCCCGTGCCAATCCTTGTGATCGCCGACACCATGGGCTGGGGAAACCCCGAGGCGGTCAAACGCATGATCGACGCCCTGCGCGAAATGGCGCCCGAGGCGCGCATCGGTATGCATATCCACGACACGCGGGGGCTTGGGATCGCCAATCTCCATGCCGCCCTGTCGATGGGTGTGGACATGTTCGAAAGCTCGGTCGCCGGTCTTGGCGGTTGTCCTTTCGCGGGCCACGGCCACGCCCGCGCCGCAGGAAATGTCTGCACTGAGGATGCGGTGTTCCTGTGTCACGAGCTCGGCATCGAAACCGGCATTGATCTGGACAAGCTGATCGCAGCGGCGGCCAAGGCGGAAGAGATCATCGGCGTACCGCTCATGGGCCGGGTCATGCATACCGGCGGCCTGGACAAATATCGCAAGGCAAGCTGAGGGAGATGAGAATGTCAAAGGCACTTGATGGAAAGGTTGTTCTGGTCACCGGGGCCGGGGGCGGGATCGGGTGTGACATCGCCTTGATGGCAGCCTCCGAAGGCGCTGCCGTTGTGGTCAATGATCTGGGCGCGTCACTGAAGGGCACCGGACAGACGGAAACTGCGGCGCAGAAAGTCGTTGAAGAAATCAAGGCCGCCGGGGGCGACGCCATTGCCGATGGCGGCAACGTCACCGACCCCGACGCCGCCCGCGCGATGATCGAGGCCGGTGTCAAGGAATTCGGCCGCATCGACGCGGTGGTGAACAACGCCGGCATCCTGCGTGACGGGTTCTTCCACAAGATGACATACGAGGATTTCGACGCGGTGGTGAAGGTCCACCTGTACGGCGCCTTCAATACCAGCCGCGCGGCGGCCGATTATTTCCGCGAACAGGAGGGCGGTGCTTTGGTGCACATGACCTCGACCTCGGGGCTGATCGGCAATCTGGCGCAGGCGAACTATTCGGCCGCAAAGCTGGGCATCGCGGCCTTCTCGAAATCGGTCGCGCTCGACCTGAAACGTTGGAACGTGCGTTCGAACTGCATCGCGCCCTTCGCCTGGAGCCGGATGATCTCGTCTATCAAGACAGACACCCCGGAACAGGTGGCGCGTGTCGAGAAGATCAAGGAAATGACACCGGCCAAGGTCGCGCCAATGGCCTGTTTTCTGATGAGCGACCGCGCGTCTGACGTTTCCGGTCAAATCTTTGCGGTTCGCAAAAACGAGATCTTCCTTTTCAATCAGCCCCGCCCCGTGCGGTCGGTCCATTCCGGTGATGGCTGGACCGCCGATGAAATCGCCGAGCGCGCCATTCCCGCGCTCAAATCACAGTTCACGCCGCTCGAAGTTTCGGCGGATGTCTTTTCATGGGATCCGGTCTAATGAAAAAACGCAAAGAAAAAATCAGCTCCGATATTGCCTGGAGCACCTCTGACAAGATCAGCGTGCGTGGCCTCGACCTGCCGAACGAGATCCTCGGGCACATGAACCTCGGCGATCTGGCGTTCCTGCAGTTGACGGGACGGAAAGCCACGCCCGAGGAAAGCCGGGTGTTCAACGCCGTCGTCATTACCCTTGTCGAACATGGCATCACGCCTTCGGCTCTGGCGGCGCGGATGACTTACATGGGTGCGCCGGAATCGCTTCAGGCGGCCGTTGCGGCCGGGCTGTGTGGGCTTGGCACCGTCTTTGTCGGTTCGATGGAGGGTTCCTCGAAAATGCTTTACGAGGCGCTGCCGCAGGACAAGTTGGGCACCGGTGTCGATCTGGATGCGCTTGCCGTCGAAACAGTTGAAAAATTCCGCGCCCGCAAGGCCATCGTGCCGGGGCTTGGCCATCCGGTGCACAAGCCCGTCGATCCGCGCACGCCGCGCCTGTTCCAGATCGCCGCCGAAAACGGAAAATCCGGTGAATACATCGCGTTGATCCAGAAAATTCAGGCCGTCGCCGAAGAAAAATCGGGCAAGATGCTGCCGATCAACGCCACTGGTGCGATCGGTGCAATCTGCTGTGAATTCGGCTTCCCCTGGAAGATCGTGCGCGGCTTTGGCGTCATGGCGCGTGCCATCGGTCTGGTCGGTCATATCCTCGAAGAGAGCGAAAACCCGATTTCCTATGAGCTGTGGCAGCGCGCCGAACAGGAAATTCTTGAAACGTCGGGACCGGGAGCGAAGTAACCAATGCAGACGTCAGCCCCAGACACTCACACCGATCTGCGCGACGCCTTGCGCGCACTTTGCGCGCAGTTTCCGCCAGAATATCATCGCAAGTTCGGCGAAAACGAAACCTACCCCGAGGAATTCGTCGATGCGCTGACCCGCGAGGGCTGGCTCGCGGCGATGATCCCCGAGGAATACGGTGGCTCGGGACTGGGCTTGACGGAAGCCTCGATCATCATGGAAGAGGTGAACCGCTGCGGTGGCAACGCGGGTCATTGCCACGGGCAGATGTATAATATGGGCACGCTGCTGCGGCACGGGTCGGACGCGCAAAAGCAGAAATACCTGCCCAGTATTGCCAGCGGCGAGTTGCGCCTACAATCCATGGCCGTGACCGAACCGACAACCGGAACTGACACCACCAAACTGAAGACCACCGCGGTCAAGAAGGGTGACCGGTATGAGATCAATGGCCAGAAGGTCTGGATCAGCCGTATCCAGCATTCTGACCTGATGATCCTTCTGGCCCGCACCACGCCGCTGAGCGAGGTCAAGAAAAAGTCGCAGGGCCTGTCGATCTTTATGGTCGATCTGAAAGAGGCAATCGGCAACGGCATGGAGGTCCGCCCCATCGCCAATATGCCCGGCCACGAAACCAATGAAGTGTTTTTCGACAACCTGGAAATCCCCGCTGAAAACCTGATCGGGACCGAAGGGCGCGGGTTTTACCATATTCTTGACGGGCTGAACGCCGAACGGACCCTGATTGCAGCGGAATGTATCGGTGATGGATACTGGTTCGTTGACAAGGCCCGCGCCTATGCCGGCGACCGCGTGGTCTTTGACCGTCCTATAGGCCAGAACCAGGGCGTGCAATTCCCCATCGCCAGGTCCTATGTGAACATCGAGGCCGCCAATCTGATGCGCTTTGAGGCCTGCAGACGTTTCGATGCCGGGCTGGATTGTGGGGCGCAGGCGAATATGGCCAAGCTGCTGGCTTCGGAAGCCAGCTGGGAAGCGGCCAATGCCTGCATCCAGACCCATGGCGGCTTCGGTTTCGCGCGGGAATACGATGTCGAGCGCAAGTTCCGCGAGGCCCGACTGTATCAGGTGGCCCCGATCTCGACCAACCTGATCCTGTCCTATGTCGGCGAGCATATCCTCGGCATGCCGCGATCCTTCTGAGTTCGCGACCATGAGTGAGATCGACCTAGACGCGCTTGCGCCCTGGCTGGGACGCACCGAAACCAGTGAAGATGTTCTGACGCAGGGGCTGATCGACAAATTCCGTGCCACATTCGGCCCGCACCTTTGGGGCGGAGCGGGTGATGTTCCGCTGGGAATTCATTGGTGTATTGCCCTTGATACCGTGCCAGCTGCCGCCCTGTCAGAAGATGGCCATGCCGCAAGGGGTGGATTTCTGCCCCCGGTACCGCTGCCCGCCCGCATGTGGGCCGGCGGCGATGTTACACATATCGCGCCGCTGACGATCGGTGAAACCTTCACCCGCCGCTCGTCGATCGGGGATATAACGGCCAAGCAGGGCCGCAGCGGAGCGTTGGTCTTTGTGACCATCGAACACGAGTATTTTAGCGGCAACCGGCTTTGTATCCGGGAACAGCAGTCGATTGTCTTTCGTAAGATCACCGCGCCCCGCCCGGTGAAGAGCGCACCCGGCGCGGGCGACCCCGCCACGCTCAGATCGAGCCTGACTCCGGATCCTGTGCTGCTGTTTCGCTATTCGGCGCTGACGTTCAATGCCCATCGCATCCACTATGACCATGTCTACGCCACCGAAGCCGAAGCCTATTCCGGGCTTGTTGTGCATGGCCCATTGCAGGCGACGCTGCTTCTGAACCTGGCGGCGAATGCGTTGAAGACGTCGCCCCACCGGTTTTCTTTCCGCGGACTCGCACCGCTGACCCTGCCCTGCGAATTGCAATTGCACAATGAAGGGACCGGTGCCTCCGGGACAGTCTGGTGTCAGGATCAAAAAGGTCTTCGAAGCTTTTCCGCAGAGTACGCGGCTGTCTGATCGGTTTTCTTCGGTAGCGAATTCAGTTGTTGACTAAATTTTCTAACATCTGTTAGATTGTGCGGGGAAACTTGGTAAACAGCCCAGGCAAACCTCTGAACAAAGAGGTGGGAGGAGAAACGATGCGAGGAAAACTCGTTCTCAACGGACAACCCTACGGTAGGGCTGTGCGCGACTCCATGACGTGTCGGGAAAAGACACGGGCTGCATCATGACTACGAATGGCGGGATCGTCTCAGCGCCGCTTGCGGTGCGTGGTGCAACTTTGAAATTTGGCGGTGTGACGGCGCTCGACGATGTGAGCATCTCTGTAAACGACGATGAATTGCTTGCGATCATCGGCCCGAACGGTGCCGGAAAAACATCACTTCTGAACGTTACTGCGGGCTTCTACCGTCCGCAGAAAGGCCGTGTCGAATTGTCTGGTCAGGACGTGACCGGCCTGCGTGTTGACCAGATCGCCCGGCGCGGTTTGGCGCGGACGTTTCAGGGCACCCATCTTTTTGCCGGGCAGACCGTGGTGGAAAACATCATGATCGGCCGTCACATGCTGATGAAATCGAATGTGATCCAGGCCTTTTTCCAATTCGGTCCCGTGATGCGCGAGGAATCGGAACATCGCGAAGCCGCTGAAGAGATCATCGACTTTCTGGAGATCGAGGCAATCCGCAACCGGCCCGTGGGCACGTTGGGGTACGGGCTGCGCAAACGTGTCGATCTGGGCCGTGCATTGGCGCAGGAACCGTCGATCCTGCTGATGGATGAACCGATGGCCGGTATGAACTCGGAAGAGAAAGAAGACCTCGCGCGCTTCATTCTCGATGTGCGGGAAGCGCGCAAGATTCCGGTGGTTCTGGTCGAGCACGACATGGGCGTGGTTATGGACCTTGCCGACCGGATTGTGGTGTTGGATTTCGGGCGGGTGATCGCCGAAGGCACCCCGGAAGAAATCCAGAAGGACCCGGCTGTGATCAAGGCATATCTGGGGTAGCGGGATGGTCAAACAAAGAACAGCAATGGTCTATTCAGACCCGGCAGTGACACATAGCGAAACCCTGCCACAGGTGTTGCTCGCGCGTGCAATCTCCTCGCCGAACGACCTCGCCGAACGCCACAAGCGCCTTGGTATCTGGCGTGAATTCACCTGGGCCGATGTGCTTGACAGGGTTCGTGCCCTGGCTCTCGGGCTGGAGAACCTGGGCCTGTCGGCGGGCGATTCCGTCATGATGATCGGCGAAAACGAACCCGAACATTTCTGGGCTGAATACGCCGTCCAGTCATTGGGCGGCAAAGTCCTGTCCGTCTATCCGGATCAGAACGCCGAAGAGATTCTGTATCTGGCCGAAGACTCGCAAACGCGGATTTTTCTGGCGCAGGATCAGGAGCAAGTCGATAAATGCATCGAGATCGCGGGCAAATACCCGGGTGCCCTGGCGATCGTTTACTGGGATGATTCCGGCCTCTGGGGCTATGATCATCCCCTGTTGCATTCCTTTGAAAGTGTGAGCGCGGCTGGACGTCAGATCCACGCCAAAGAGCCTGCCAGATTTGAAGAACACGTCAAACGCGGGCGGGCGGACGATACCGCCTTGCTGTCCTATACCTCCGGGACCACGGGAAAACCCAAGGGCGTTGTCATCAGCCATCGTTACCTGTTCGACAACTGCTCGCGGGTGATGGGGGCAATCGAAATCGCGCCAGGCACGGAATACCTGACCTACATTTCCCCCGCCTGGGTCACGGAACAGATTTTCGGCCTGTCGATCGGTTTGATCGCGCCCATGGTCGTCAATTTCCCCGAAGGCCCCGAAGACGTGCTGACCAACATTCGCGAACTGGCGGTTGACGCGCTGGTGTTCAGCCCGCGCCAGTGGGAGAACCTCGCCTCTATCGTCCAGGCCCGGATGTTGGGTGCGGGCAAGTTCCGCAATGCGATGTACAATTGGGGTATGAAAGTCGGCCGCAACGTTTATGTCGAGCGGCTGGAAGGGCGCAGCCCCAGCCTTGCCGCACGCCTGCAGCTTCCCTTTGCCGAGGCGCTGGTGCTGCATCACCTGCGCGACAATCTTGGCCTTGGTAAGGCCAAAAACGCAATGAGCGGCGGCGCCCTGATGGCACCTGACGTCTTTCGCATGTTCCACGCAATGGGCGTCAAACTGCGCAACGTCTATGGCGCGACCGAAATCGGCCTTCTGACTGCGCATGTCGGCGAAAGCTATCAGCTGGAAACCAGCGGCAGCTGGATGCAAAGCAACACGAACTACGGCGAACCGCTGGACTACAGAGTCTCGGACGAAAGCGAGCTTCAGGTGCGGGGCGGATCGGGCTTCGGCGGCTATCACGGCAAGCCCGAAAAGACCGCAGAGGAGCTGACCGAAGACGGTTGGTACAAGACCGGTGACGCGGTGTCCATGACCGACGACGGCGAGCTTTTGTTCTTTGATCGTGTCAAGGACATGCGCCGCCTGGCAAACGGGCACAGCTATCCGCCGCAGTTCATCGAAACGCGGTTGCGCTACAGCCCCTTCATCAAGGATCTCATGACCCTGGGCGACGAAAGCCGTGACTTCGTCAGCGCGCTTATCAATATCGATATGGAAGTTCTGGGTCGTTGGGCGGAAGAGAACAAGATCAGCTTCTCGACATACACCGATCTGTCGCAAAAACCCGAAATTCTGGAGCTTATCAAAGGCGAAGTGGCGCGCATCAATGGCCTTCTACCCGAAGGCTCGCGCATCGCGCGGTTTGCGAATTTCCCTAAAGAGCTCGACCCGGATGAAGGCGAGTTGACCCGCAGCCGGAAACTCCGGCGGGCCTTTTTGGAGGAACGATATGCAAACCTTGTCGAAGCGATCTATGGCGGCGGTGACAAGACCGATCTTGAAATCGCCGTGACCTATCAGAATGGCCGTCAAGGCGTTCTCAAGGCCACGGTTCGCGTATCAGATGTCGAAAACGCATCGAAGGCTGCCAAGCGGCAGTCCAAAACCTAAGGGAGGTCGGCGAAGATGGTTTATTTCATCAATGACATTATAACCGGGGCTTTGATCGGCCTACTATATTCGCTGGTGGCCATGGGCTTTGTCGTGATTTACCGCGCCAGCAAGGTATTCAACTTCGCGCAGGGCGAACTTGTGATCATCGGCGGGTTCATCGTCTGGTTCACAACGATGCAAGCGGGGCTTAGCCTTTGGTTGTCGATACCGCTTTCGCTGGTTCTGGCTGGCTTGGTCGGCTACGCAATCGAACGGATTTTTCTGACAAAGCTGATCGGTGAATCGGTTTTTTCGATGGTCATGGTCACTGTCGGCCTGCTGATCCTGTTGCGCGGGCTGGTGCTACTTGTGTTCGGTCCCGCCGTGCGGCCCTTCCCGATCATTTTCCCGCTGAAACCGTTGTTCCTCGGTGATATGTTGATCCCGATGAACCTCCTTATGGGTGGGATCATCACCATTGTCGCCGCCGTCGGGCTGTCGTGGTTCTTCAACCGGACCCGGTCGGGTCTGCGGATGACCGCAGTGGCAGAAGATCACGTCGTGGCATCTTCGATGGGGATTTCAGTGAAGGGCTCGATTGCCTTTGCCTGGGTGCTTGGGGCAATCCTGTCCACGATCGGTGCAATGATCTTTCTCAGCGGCAAATCGCTGACCTTCCTGGCCTCGGATATCGGGTTCGCGGCCCTGCCGGTGGCGCTGTTTGCCGGGTTGGAATCCATCGGCGGGCTTATTCTGGCAGGAATAATCATCGGAATCGCCCAGAGCCTGACCACCAACTATCTTGACCCGCTGATTGGCGGCTCACTTGGCAGTGTCGTGCCATACATCATCATGCTTGCCATTCTGCTGATCCGGCCGACCGGCCTGTTCGGCTGGCGCACAATCGAGCGGGTGTAATCCATGGATCCCTCCGGTATTTTCCCGACAAGCTATCGCAGTGACAGACGTATTATCCGAACGCGCTGGCAGGTGCTTGCCCTCGTCTTGTTCATGGCTCTGCTGTTGTTAGCGCCTTATCTGGTAAGCGGGCGTATCATCGCTATCCTGAACATGATGATGATCAGCGCCGTCATTGCCGTAGGGCTTCAGATCTGCACCGGCTATGCGGGCCAGATTAACCTGGGTCAGGCGGCTTTCATGGGGGTCGGGGCCTATACGGCCTCGATACTTGCCTCGAAGACCGGCCTTACATTCTTATTGACGATTCCTCTGGCCGGCCTCTCGGCTGCGCTATTCGGCTTTCTCTTTGGTTTGACCGCGGCGCGGATCAAGGGGTTTTATCTGGCTCTGACCACGATTGCGGCACAGTTCCTGTTCCACTTTGCCGTATTAAACCTGCCGTCAACCTGGATGGGTGGATCAAACGGTATCACCGTGCCGCCCGCAGAACTTTTTGGGCTGCGCTTCGTTGGCGAAACTGCGCAGTTCTACATGAATTTTGCGGTCACCGCGATCATGGTCGCGGGCGCATTCGGGATCGTCCGGTCACGCTTTGGCCGTGCCTTCGTGGCGGTCAGGGATGATGACGTGGCCGCAGGTATCATGGGGATCAATGTCGCGGCCACCAAGGCGAATGCCTTCCTGATCGGCGCTTTCTATGCGGGTGTCGGCGGGGCGCTGTGGGCCTATCTGATCCGCTTCGTGGGGGTGGACCAGTTCACCCTGTTTCACTCGATCTTCTTTGTCGCGATGATCATCGTCGGCGGGATGGGATCAATCGTGGGAGCCCTGGTCGGTGTCTTCATTATCCGCATCATCCAGGAAATCATCGCGACGGTCGGCCCCAATATTGCCGACTCGGTATCATTCCTTGGCGGAGACATCGTGTTCGCCGGCATGAATGTCGTTCTTGGCGGCGTGATCGCATTGTTCATGATCCTCGAACCCAAGGGGCTGATGCACCGCTGGAACATAATGAAATCATCTTATCGTATCTGGCCGTTTCCCTACTGAAAAAATAGAGCGGCTCTTAACCTGGGAGGAAAAATATGACTTACCAAACGAAACAAGGCCTCCGCGGCCTGCTGGCAGCGTGTGCCATAGCTGTTGCGGCAACTATGCCTTTGAAAGCGCAGGCGGAGACAACCTATAATCTCGCCCTGCTGTCGGACTTTTCCGGCCCCTATGCTGACATCATGCCCATTCTGGCGGGCGGACGCGAGGCTGTGTTCACCTGGTGGAATGAAACCCGGGGCAAGGAACTTGGCGTTACGCTGAACTATAAGAACTACGAAACCCGCTATGACGCGGCACAGGTGGCGAGCCTCTGGCCCGGGATCAAATCGGAACTGGATCCGATTGCGGTCGTCGGCCTTGGCGGGCCTGACGTTGCCGCCCTTTCCGAACGCCTGCCGGAAGACAAGATTCCGATGTTCATGGCCACGGCCAGCTACGGTTTTGCCTGGAAACCGAATTCTTGGATTTTCAACCCGCGTCCGACCTATTCGCACGAAAGCGCCGGCTTTCTGAACTGGATGCGTGAACAGCGAGGTGGAGACGGTCCGCTTAAGGTTGCGATCCTGGCTTCCGAGGCCTCGCCTGCCTATGTCGATATGGCAAAGGGCCTCGAACTCTATGCCGAAGAGCACCCCGAGGAGATTGACCTCGTCGAGGTCATCTATACCGAAGTGCAACCGACCGATCTGACGGGGCAAATGCGCCGCGTCGTGCGGGCCGGGGCCGAGGCGCTGATCATCCAGACGAACACTTCTATCGTAGTTGCGGCGAAACGTGGACTGCAGGCCAACGGTTCGAACATCCCGATCATGATGAGTTCGCATAACGGGCTTCCGGCCTCGGGCGGCGCGCTTGGCGGGCTTGATCAACTGGAGGGCGATTTTGAAGCCTACGGCATGGCGATCGCGGCCGATGAGGACACTCCCGCGCGGCAATTCTATGAAACACTGGTTGCCGATTATGGGCTCAAGGCGCCCTGGAACGTCGTGACCGCAATGGGCGTGTCTCAGGGCCTCTTTGTCGCGACCGTGATCGATCACGCGATTGCGGCGAACGGTGCCGAGGGCCTGACCGGAGAGATGGTACGCGAGGCGCTCTTTGCCGGGCCGATCACGACCGAAGAAACCCACGGCTTTCTTCCATCCCTCACGTTCACTCCCGAAGCGCCTTTCCCTTTGGAAGGTCTCAAGGTGAATGTGGGCACTGTCAAAGATGGCAAGATCACCATCGAAGCGATCGGCGTCGACGTTCCTGACGTTCAGAAGTGGTGAATTAATCCGGGCGCCGCAGTCGCGGCGCCCGTCCTGATCCTTGGCCCCGGGCAATATGACCATGCTGGAACTCAATAATGTAGAAGTGACCTATTCCGACGTCATCCTGGCGCTCAAAGGCGTGTCCATGACAGTCAGTGAAGGTCAATGTATTGCTCTGCTCGGTGGCAATGGCGCGGGCAAAAGCACGACGCTCAAGGCCATCTCGGGAACGCTCAAATCCGAGGATGGAACCGTTTCGGCAGGGTCCATCGTTCTGGACGGAACCCCCGTTCAGAACATGGAAGCCTCGGAAGTCGTGAAGAATGGCCTGATCCACGTGATGGAAGGCCGGCGCGTGTTGCGCCATCTGACGTCAGAGCAGAACCTGATCGTCGGCGGACACATGGTGCCCAATTCCGCCGAGCTTAAAAACCGCCTGGACCATGTTTACACCTTGATGCCTCGGCTTGCCGACCTCCGAAATCGAACCTCTGGCTTCATGTCTGGTGGCGAACAGCAACTGCTGCTGATTGGTCGGGCCATGATGGCCAAGCCCAAGATCATCGCGATTGACGAGCCGTCCCTGGGTCTGGCCCCGATGATGATCCGGGATGTTTATGAAGTGCTCAAGCAACTCAAATCAGAAGGCACTACCTTTTTCCTGGTCGAACAGAACAGCGCTGCTGCACTGTCGATCGCCGACTACGCCTATGTGATGGAAAATGGCCGTATCGTGATGGATGGCCCGGCAGACAAGCTCGCTGACAACGAGGACATCAAGGAGTTTTATCTTGGTGTCACCGCGTCCGGCGAACGCAAAAGTTATCGTGCAATCAAACATTATCGCCGCCGCAAGAGGTGGCTGGGATAGGAAAGGAACGAAGATGAGTGAACTGCTATCCATCAAGGGTCGTACCGCAGTAGTAACCGGAGCGGGTCAGGGCGTGGGCCGACAAGTCGCGCTTTATCTGGCTGAACACGGGGCCGGTGCCGTCATCGTCAACGATTTTCACGCCGAACGGGCCGAAAGCGTTGCCGCGGAAGTGGAGGCAGCCGGTGCAAAGGCGATGCCGCTCGCGTTCGATGTGTCGGATTTCGACGCGGTCGGCGCGGCGTTTGCCGAGGCTCAGAACGCCTTCGGCGGCGTGGATATTCTGGTCAACAATGCAGGCAACGCCGGGCCGACATCGCGTCTTGACGATCTTGTCCCGTTTTGGGAGTCGGATCCCACCGAATGGCGCCGCTGGATGGCGACCAATTTCGATGGGGTTCTGAACTGCACCCGTCACGCCATGCCCTTGATGGTCAAAGGTGACTATGGGCGCATCGTGACCGTCATTTCCGACGCCGGTCGCGTCGGCGAGCCGCATCTGGCGGTTTATTCCGGTGCCAAGGCCGGTGCGGCAGGCTTCATGCGGGCCATCGCCAAGGCGGGTGGCCGGTTCGGGATCACCGCGAATTGCGTCGCCCTGGGGGGAACGAGAACGCCGGCTGTTGCCGACCTGATCCCGGATGCAGAGACCGAGAAGCGGGCATTGTCGCAATATGTGATCCGCCGTCTGGGCGAGCCGGAAGATCCCGCCGGAATGATCCTGTTTCTCTGCTCGGATGCCGCCAGCTGGATCACCGGACAGACCTATCCGGTGAATGGCGGGTATTCTTTTGCCTGCTAGAGCCGAAAGCGGACGGAAGCCGCCTCTAGCTGGCGCTGTCCGAAAGAACGCTGTCATTGTCTGCGCCAAGCTCTGGTGGCAGGTCAGGGGCTGCGGTCTCGAAACCATCGAACTTCAGAGGCTGGACAAGGAACGTCTCGGTCCTGCCGCTGTCATGCGCGATCGTGCGCAGCAACTGTCGCGCACGCACATGGGGGTCGTCCAGCGTTTCGACCAAGGAATTGACCGGACCCCAAGGCACGCCCGCCTTGTCCAGAAGATCGCCCCATTCGGCGCGCGTCTTGCCGACCAGAACCGCCGCGATCTCTTCGCGGAGCGCGTCCTTGCGGGCGACACGGTCGCGGCCTGTCAACGGCGCAAGATCCGCTCTGTCGATCACATCGCAGAACGGTTGCCAGAACCAGTCCTCATGCGCGATGGACAAGGTCATGAGCTTGCCGTCCTTGCAGGTGAACACGCCGTAGCCCGGCTCGGCGATGAACTCGCCCAGCGGTGTGCCGTTGGCCGCCGGAACAAGGAATGCCGTCAACATCGAAACCACAGCGTCCGACATGGACACGTCCACGAAACGCCCCTGTCCCGTCCGCTGGCACGATACGACCGCCGACAGGATTGCGATCGCCGCGAACAACGCCGCGCCCACATCCGCGAGGGGGATCGCCGGAACAGGGCCCGGTTGCCCTGCATCGGCCTGATCGGCCAGCAGGCCGCCAACGCCTTCGTAGCTCAGGTCGTGGCCGGCACGGTCACGATAGGGGCCGTCCTGCCCGTAGCCCGAAATCGACACGTAGACCAGCCGCGGGTTGACGCCACGCATGTCCTCGAACCCGGCGCCCAAGGCCGCGAGCTTTCCAGGGCGGAACCCTTCGACGATAACATCCGAAACCTTGGCCAGTTCGCGAAACCGTGCCAACCCGTCGACCGATTTCAGATCCAACGCGACGCTGCGCTTGCCCCGGTTCAGAGCCCGGAACAACGGCGGAAACTGCCGGGCCGGATCACCGATGCCCGGACGTTCGATCATGATCACCTCGGCCCCCATGTCGGACAACAGCATTGTCGCGTAGGGGCCGGGAAATTGTTCAGCAAGGCTGAGAATCCTCAGGCCGGCCAGGGGTGCATTACTCATATCAGTCTCCAGCTCTTGTTTTGTCCGCGTGCGGGTCCGACCCAGTGCAGCGCAGATCGCCGGGAAAGACAAGACAAAAAACCAAACTTCCATTATTTTTCAGGATCTTAGCATGAATGAAGCAAAGCAGACGCTATTTGTTGAGCGGGTGGCAAAAACTGAATGGATTACCTTCCAGCGCACCGAACAGCTCAACGCGATGTCAACGCAGATGTTGCGAGAGATCGCGGCCGCGCTGGAATCGGCGCTGGCCGACGATGCGGTTCGCACAATTGTCCTGACCGGTTCTGGCCGGGCATTCTGCGCCGGTGCCGATCTGAAAGAAGTTGCTGGCACCAAACATGCACCGGGCGAGCCGGATCTGATTGATCTTGTCGATCACACGTTTGGACTGATGCGACATGGGCCCAAACCCGTGATCGCCGCCGTGAACGGGCTGGCCATGGCGGGCGGTCTGGAAATGGTGATGGCCTGCGACCTGGTCTTTGCCGCCGAAAGCGCGCAACTGGGCGACGCACATTCCAATTTCGGGGTCTTTCCTGGAGCAGGCGGTGCGGCGATCCTGCCGCGCAGGATTGGACTGAACCGCGCGAAATACCTGCTGTTCTCGGGCGAGAACGTTTCGGCGCGGGACATGATGGACTGGGGGCTGGTCAACAAGGTCGTCACGGACGAAAACCTGCGCAACGCGGTGCAGACCTTTACCGACAGGCTGGCAGACAAAAGCCCGGCGGTCTTGCGCCGTATGAAGGCGGTTGCTAACCGGTCGCTGGATGTGGACGAAACCGCCGCCCTGTCCGAAGAGATGCTGAACCTGCGCGCGCACATGCGGTCCTGGGACATGCACGAGGGCCTGTCGGCGTTCAATGAAAAGCGAAAACCGCAGTTTCGCGGATACTAGATCAGGAGGACAAACGATGCAGGACATTTACGTCGTTGGCGTCGGGATGACGCCGTTCGGAAAGTTTCGGGACAAAACCATCAAGGACATGACCGGCGAGGCCGTAGCTGCCGCTCTTTCTGATGCCGGAGTGACGGCTGATCGCATCGACGGTGCGTTCTTCTCGAACGCAGTGCAGGGCCACATGGAAGGCCAGCACATGATCCGGGGCGAGATAGTGCTACGCGAGATGGGCATTCAGGGCATTCCGGTGGTGAATGTCGAAAACGCCTGTGCCAGCGCCTCGACCGGGTTCAAGCTGGCGGTCGATTTCCTTAAGGCGGGCAATGGCGACTGCAGTCTCGCCGTGGGTGCCGAAAAGATGTATTCCGACGACCGTGCGTTGATGTTTTCGGCCTTCGACAGCGGCTGGGACGTCAGCAACGGCGAAGAGGTCGCGCAACGGCTGGCCGATCTGGGTGCAGGGGTCGAGGAACCCGAAGGATCGAAATCGCCCAAGCCCTACAGCGTGTTCATGGATGTCTACGCAGGCTTCGCGCGGTTGCACATGAAGACCTTTGGCACCACGCAGGAACAGTTCGCCGCCGTCGCCGCCAAGAACCATGCACATTCCGCGCATAATCCGCTGGCGCAGTATCGCGATGCCATGAGTGTCGATCAGGTTCTGGCCGCGCCGCCCATCACCTATCCGCTGACCCTGCCGATGTGCGCCCCGATCTCGGACGGTGCCGCGGCGGCCGTGCTGTGCACGGGCGAAGGGCTCAAGCGGCTGGGGCTCGATCCCGCCCGCGCGATCAAGGTCAAGGCCGCGATCCTGCGCTCGGGCACCGACCGTCCGCCGGAAGATTACAAGAACCACCTGACCCGGCTGGCCGCGCTTCAGGCCTATGAACAGGCCGGGCTCGGCCCCGAGGATATGTCAGTTGCCGAAGTGCATGACGCCACGGCCGTCGGTGAAGTGATCCAGATCGAGAACCTCGGGTTTGTCGAATTCGGTGAGGGCGGCCCGGCCAGCCTGCGCGGCGACACAAAGATCGGCGGACGCATTCCGGTGAACCCTTCGGGCGGATTGGAATCCAAGGGCCACCCGGTCGGGGCCACCGGTATCGGGCAGGTCTTTGAACTGGTCACGCAGCTGCGCGGCGAAGCCGGCGCGCGTCAGGTCGAAGGGGCACAGAACGCCATTGCCGAAAACGGTGGGGGCTTGCACGGGGTAGAAGAAGCTGCCGCCTGCGTCACCATTCTCGGCCGCTGAAACAAGGAAAAAACTATGGAAAACGTGATCGCCGCCGCTCAGGCAATCTATACAGACGAGCAACGCATGTTGCTGGAGCACTTCCGCAAGATGGCCGAGGCAGAGTTCGCTCCGCTGGCCGAGAAATACGAAGACCTCGGACACCCGCCCGATGCGAAAACGCTGAAGTCCCTGTTCGCCAAGGTCGAGGAATTCGGGCTGATCAGCGGCCTGATACCCGAGAAAGACGGCGGTGCCGGAATCGACCGCATGACCTATGGCATCCTTTACGAGGAACTGGCCCGGATATGGGCCGATCTGGCAATTGCGGTCCTGATCCAGGGTCATGCCGTGTTCGCCGTCAACCTTTTGGGAAATGCGGCGCAGAAAGAGGCCTATCTGAAGCCGCTCCTGCGCAGTGAACGGATCTGTGCCACGTGTATTTCCGAACCAGAGGTCGGCTCGAACGTGCGCGAGGTCAAGACCCGTGCAGACCGCGAGGGCGACAAGATTTTCGTCACCGGCCAGAAGCTCTGGATTTCCAATGGGGCCCAGTCGGATTTCGCCATCGTTGTCTGCAATCTGGACGACGGTATTTCCATGGTCATCGTCGACCGTGACACCGGCGGATACGAAAGCCGCGAATTGCGCAAGATGGGGCTTGTCGGTGCTTCGACCTGCGAATTGTTTTTCGACCGGGCGGAAACCACCGCCGAGCATGTTCTGGGTAATGCGGGCGGAGGCCTGTTCCAGACTTTGAAGCTGTTTGAAAGCGCTCGCGTGTTTGTCGGCCTGACGAGCATTGGCATTGCCCAGGCAGCGTTGGAATGTGCCGTCAAATATGCGCAGGATCGCGAACAGCATGGCAAGCCGATCGGCGGGCACCAGTTGATCCAGGGCTACCTGGCCGACATGGCCACGCACCTGGATGCAGCGCGCCTGTTGTGTCAGCGCGGGCTGCAACTTTTGGACCTGGGCGTGCGCTGCGACACCCAGACCTCGATGGCGAAATGGTATGCGACAGAGATGGCGGTAGAGATCGCCGGAAAAGCGGTGCAAATCCACGGCGGCAACGGCATCACCAAAGAGTTTCCAGTCGAACGGCACTTTCGCAATGCCAAGGTCATGCCGATCCCGGACGGGACCACCGAGATTCAGAAGCTGGTCATCGGCCGGAACCTGACCGGGTTGAACGCGTTCTGACTCTTGAACTGACTTGGGAGCGGCCAGGATGTCCTGGCCGCTCCCAAGTCTGTTGGAACGCTTTCCGGTTTCAGCCGATCTCAGCCGTCTTTTTGGTTGACGATCAGTTCTGCATTCTCGGGTAGTTCCGCAACAATGCTCACCTCGTCGGCGCGAATTCGTGCATGCAGTTTGAAGGTTTCGATGGCGGCTGTTTCCGCAGCAGAAGCGTCGGCACCGTCTTCCAGCACAAGCGAGAGGCGGATCATGTCGCGATCGTTCTCGCGCGTTACCACGGCCTGCGCGGCCGTTGCGCCGGGCGTACCGATGACAACTTCTTCGATCACGCGTGGATAAACGAATATCTCGCGCACTTTGACCGCTGCGCCGACCCGGCCCTGCAGTGCGGAAATCCGGCTGACGGTGCCATCCGCGTTGCTTTCCAGCGCAAAGGCGCTGTCGCCGGTACCGAACCGGATCATCGGCCAAGTTGCATCGCGCGCGGTCACAACAACCTCGCCCGGTTCCCCGTGAGCGACCTGTTCTCCACTGTCCGGATCGCAGATTTGCACCACGCGGTCGGGATGAACTCCATAGCCTTCGCCGCCATCCTCATAGGCGACAAGGCCCAGATCCGCAGTGGCATAGGCAGCCCAGGTGGAGACGCCATAGTCGGCCTCAATCCGGCGGCGCTTGGCCATCCAATCGCCCATCTCTCCGCCGAGGAAGGCCGTCTTTACCTTCCATGCGTCGCGGCCATAGGTTTCGATCACTTTGTCCGCCAGCGTCAGGAAAAACGCGGTCGAGGCGCAGATCGAGGTCACGCCGGTTTCGACGATGATCTGTGCCTGAAGCTCGGTATTGCCAACGCCTCCGGGGATAACCGTGGCGCCGGCGGACTGTGCCGCTTCGTCGAACAGCAAGCCTGCCGGCACGAGGTGGTACATCCAGGTGTTCAGGATGATAACCCCGGGCCCCACGCCGGCCGCCTTGAACAGCAGGTCCAGACCGTGGCCGCCACCGCCCGATAGGGCCGGTTCGAAAATCGGGCCGGGGGATACGTAGATCCGCCCGATATCCTTGAGATCCGATGCGAGGAACCCGCCGAAGGGTGGATTGTCACGCTGGATCTTCAGAAGCTCCTCCTTCTTCATCACTGGAAGACGCGAGAGGTCCGCCACCGATGTGACGGCTGCCGGATCAAATCCGGCAGCCGTAAATCGCGATTTCAGGCCAGGAGCCTTTTCGGCCGCAGCGGCATAGGCTTGCGCTATATCTTGGTAGATATCTTCAGACATTTCCATGCCTCCTCGTCCAATCAGGCGTTAAAGCGGGCAGTCCTTGCGGAAGTTCGGCGCGCGCTTCTCCCGATGTGACAGAACGCCTTCCCTGACGTCTTCACCCATGAAACCGAGCATCTCCAGCGCGGTCGACGCATCGAAGATCGGGCCAGCCTGGCGCAGCCAGTTGTTCAGCGAATACTTGGTCCAGCGGATTGCGCTTTGCGAGCCGTTGGCCAGCTCGACGGCCGTGTCCAAAGCGATTTGTTGCAACTCGTCATCTTCGACGCACATTGAGACAAGGCCGATGCGCTCGGCCTCTTCGCCCGAAACCGGCTTACAAGTCATCAGATAGTATTTCGCCTTGGCCATCGAAGTCAGCAGCGGCCAGATGATCGCCGCGACATCGCCAGCGGCAACACCCAGGCGCGGGTGACCATCGACAATCTTGGCCTTCTTCCCGGCAATCGAGATGTCGGCGAGGATGGCAACCACAAGACCGGCACCGGCCGCAGGTCCGTTGATCGCGGAAATGATGGGTTTGTTGCAGTTGATGATGTTGTAGACAAGGTCCTTGGCCTCTTTCCAAGTCTTCATGATCTCGTGCGAGTCGCCGATCATTTTTTCAATCAAGCTAAAATCACCGCCGGCGGAAAACGCCTTTCCCGCGCCGGTTACAATGACCGCGTTGATGTCGGGATCACGGTCGATATCGATCCACATGTCCGTCATCTGGGTATGGGTTTCCGCGTCCACGGAATTAAAGGACTCAGGGCGGTCAAAAGTGATGCGCAGGACGCGATCCGCCGGGTAGTCAAATTTCAGTTTGTCGTACTTTGCATAGCGCTCCGACATAGTTCTTTTCCTCCGTAGGGTGTGGGTATGAGTATGGGTTCAGCCAGGCAGTCCGAGGACGGCCTTGGACAGAATGTTTCGTTGGATTTCGTTCGACCCACCGTAGATCGTGGTCGGCCTGGCCTTATAAAAGCTCGCAAGGACATCGACACTTACGTTGCCGACCTGAAGTGGCCCGATGGTACCGCCGTCGGGGCCGGCAGCTTCGATCATAAGCTCGGTAATGCGCTGAAAGCACTCAGTCACCCAGATTTTGAGAATCGAGACATCCGCGCCGAGCGTTTCACCTCGCTTGAGCTGATCGGCAAAACGGGCGTATAGCGCGGCGTGATCTTCAACATCGAGTGCGGCTTGGGCAAAGCGGTCGCGGAACACCGGATCATCGAAAGCGCCACGGCCCCGGGCAAAGCTTTCCAGTTGCCCCAGTGCGTTCTGGGCCAGGCTTGGTGAGCCGATGAAGATGCGCTCGAAACTCAGAAGCGCCTTGGCCATCGTCCAGCCCTTGTTCAACTCGCCCACGAGGTTTTCACTGGGCGTACGGGCATTGTCGAAGAAGACCTCGCAAAACTCGGTCTCGCCCGACAGGGTAGTGATCGTGCGCACCTCGACTCCGGGTTGATCCATCGGAGCGAGCAGGAAACTGATGCCCTGTTGTTTCTTGGGCGCATCCGGATCAGTGCGCACCAGCATGAAGATGTGCGTGGCATCATGCGCCATCGTGGTCCAGATCTTCTGTCCGTTGATGACAAATTCGCCGCCATCAATCTCTGCGCGTGTGCGCAGGTTGGCCAGATCGGATCCGGCGCCGGGTTCCGAATAGCCCTGACACCAGATGTCTTCACAACTCAGGATACGCGGCAGCCAATAGTCTTTCTGTTCCTGGGTGCCAAACTTGATAATCAGTGGGCCGACCATCTGCACGCCCATGTCGCGGCCACGATTGACGCCCCAGCGTTGCTGCTCCTCGTAGAAAATCAGAAGCTTGGCGGCGTTCAGCCCCATGCCGCCGTATTCCGCAGGCCAGGCCGGCGCGACCCAGCCCTTGGCGTGCAGCTTGCGGTGCCAATGTTCGATCTCGGCGAACTTGGGACGATGCGGCAGGTGGCGCAGTTCCTCGGGATATTCCGCCTCGAAGAACTGGCGCACTTCTTTGCGGAAGTCCGCATCGCTCGTTGCGTTCCAGTCGGTCATTGTGCTGCCCCCTCTGCTTCGCGTGCATCGAACCAAATCCGTCTGTGATAGGCGTCGTCGCCCAACCAGGCCGACAGCACCAGCGCCCGGTTCAGGTAGAGCCCGATATCGAACTCATCGGTGTAACCGACCGCCCCGTGCAACTGGACCGCGTCGCGGGTAATCCTTTTGGCGGTCGTAACCGCACGCGCCTTGGCACGGCTGGCAAGCTGTGCCCGAACCTTCTGATCGGTTTCACGGTCCATCAGCGCCAGAACTTCGCGGACGCCCGCCTGTGCAACCTCGCACATCACGTTAAGGTCGACGGCTCGATGCTGGATGACCTGGAATGACCCGATCGGCTTGTCGAACTGCTCGCGCGTCTTGATGTAGTCGAGCGTAATCTCGAAGGCGCACTCGCTCAGGCCGACAAGCTCTGCCGCGGCTAGCGCCGTTGCATCGGCGACAGCCTCGGCAAGCGCAGCCTGAACCGCGTCGCCGCTGGCCAGTTCCGCGGCCGGTATTCCTGAAAACGAAAGCTCGCCCAGGGAACTGCCGTCGGCCTGCGCCCGCCTGGTCGTAACAAGCCCGTCCGCGTCTGCCTCGGCCAGAACCAGAACCGGACCATCATCTCCTTTGGCCACAACAAGGAAGCCGTGCGATCCGGTCGCGCCGACCACCCAAGCCTTGCTGCCGGTCAGCCGTCCGTCTGCGTATCGGCAGGTCGCATTGGCGGGCGCTCCGCCCGGGCCACGTTCCTGCCAGGCAACCGCCAGTGAAATTTCGCCGCCGATGAGCTGCGCCATCTTCGGATGTTCCGGGCAAAGGCGGCGCAGAAGGCCGAGGCTCAGACCGATCGTCAGCACGACCGGTTCCGGTGCAATCACGCGACCGGCCTCTTCTGCGATGACGCCCCCGGCGGCCAAGCCCATGCCAAGACCCCCCTGATCTTCGGGCACCGCCACGCCGAATACGCCGGCCTCGGCCAATTCCCGGACCATTTTCGGGTCGAAACCGCCGTCGGCATCACGTAGTTTTCTGGCTCTTCCACTTCCGCCCGCGCGCTCGAACAGGGTGCGCGCGCTCTCTCGCAACAGGCGAAGGTCTTCTTGTTCGCTGGAAACTGTATCAGTCTGTGTCATTTTGTTTTCGCTGAATCATCACAGGGGTGTCGGTCGAAAAAACGATCTCGCCTTTGGGGTTTTTGGCGCTGAGCGTATAGTGCAAAATACCTCTGTCGGGCTTGCTTTTGGACGGCGTGACCGAATTGACCGTCATATCAACATCAAGGGGTTCGTTCGGGCGCACTGGCCGCAGCCAGCGCAAATTGTCAAAGCCCATGCCACCGATATTGGCAACATCGACCATCATCTCGGTCATGACAGGCTTGAACACCTCCAGCATCGTCTGAAAGCCCGAGGCGATCAGGCTGCCATGTATGGTGGCCGCATAGTCTTCGTCGGTGTGCAGCCGCTGCGGATCCCATTCCTTGGCAAATGCCTTTATTGAGGCTGCGCTCATCGGGGCGCTGCGAAAGTGATAGACTTGGCCCGGCGCGAAATCCTCCAAATACCTCAAGAAGCATCCTCCTTTGCGAAACCGGAATCGTATCCGCTTGCATCCCTGGAAATCCGTACGCGGTTGAATTCTTCCAGCTTCGGATAGGTTTCCTTGAACGCCACCAGGAATTCGTCCATGGGCGCGTCGAAATAGAGCCCTCGATCGTTCACATATTCCATGTGCCGGTGGTCCTGTTCATCGAACTCGTGGAACAGCGCATCGTGATACCCGTCGAAGACCAGAGGCTTGACCCCGAATCTTTCACACAGCTCCATGTTGAATGCAGGTGTTACCTTGTAGGGCTCACCATCCAGCCACAGTTGAACGTAGCCGTGATAGATGAATAGGTCAGTCCCCATCAACTCCTGCAGCTTAGGGGTGTTCAGGTGGTTGCGCACATCGGCAAACCCAAGTGCGGCGGGGATACCCACAGCACGCAAACAGGCCGCAAGCAGGATCGCCTTGGGAACGCAAAATGCCGCTTCTGCCCCTGCGATCCGGCTGGCACGGTAAGAATCTTCATCCAGCGCAAAACAATATGGGTCGTAACGAATGTCGTCGCGAACCGCTTCAAACAGACGGATCGCCTTGTCCCGCTTGGTTGCATCCAGCGAAAGATCGCGCAAAGCCGCTGTCGCAAACCCCTGCACTTCGAGGCTGTCGCTTTCGACATAGTGCGACGGCATGACAAAGCGCTCGGCTTCTGCAGGCAGGTGGTCATCGGACTCGGCCATTGGATCTCTCCATTTTTCTAACAATTGTTAGAATAGTGATTCACCACCAGCACGTCAACGGGATTTAATCTGTGTCCGGCGCGTCCAGCCCGTAACGCGCATTGTCTTCTCCCAAGGCGGCCGCAACTCCGACCGAGTTGGCCGGAGACCGGAACTCCGGCGCAATTGGTAGCGGCAATGCGGGCGCATTCTGGCCGGATATGCTCAGGGTTCGCCCAAAAACGTCACGCGCTTTGAAATGCGGGTCACGCGACGCCTCGGCGTGCGTTTTTACGACCGAACAGCAACAATCTGCCGCCGCCAGCAAAGGCTCCCAATGGGTCGAGGGCTGTTTCCCCAGACGACGCGCAACTTCCGCAGCACAGGAATCAGGCTCGGACCAGTCATCGCGAAGCGCCGACGGCAAACCGATGACATCGCAGAACGACTGCCAGAACTTTTCTTCCAACGCGCCAACGGCGATCTGACGCCCGTCCGCAGCCGTATAAAGCCGATACCGGGCCAGGCCGCCCGTCAGGCGGCTGCCGCCGCTTTCGATGTTTTGCCCGGCGATCACACCTTCGGCATGGGCCCAATAGGCAAAGGCGAACGCCCCCTCGGACATGGCGATATCCAGATGCGTCCCCTGCCCGCTTGCCTGCCGCGCGATCAGGGCCAGCAGGATATTCATCACCGCCGGATAGGTTCCGCCTCCGATATCGGCGACCAGCCCGAACGGCATTGTCGGTTGGTCATCGGGTCCGCGACTCAGCGACAGGATACCCGCATCGCCGATGTAGTTAAGGTCGTGGCCAGCGGCGCTGGCCTTTGGTCCGGTCTGGCCATAGCCGGTGATCGAACAATAGATCAGACCGGGATTGATCTCGCGCACAGCCTCATATCCCAGCCCGAGCCGGTCCATCACGCCGGGACGGAACTGCTCTACCAGAACATCGGCCTTTTCAAGTAAAGGCCGCAGAGCATCTACCGCGCCCTTTGACTTGAGGTCGATGGCCACCGACCGCTTGCCTTGGTTCAACACAGCAAAGCCGATGCTCTCCCCGTCGATCATGGGTTCCGTGTGGCGTGCGTCCTCACCGACCCCGGGCCGTTCGAACTTGATAACCTCTGCCCCGGCCTCGGCAAGCATGAGCGTCGCCATCGGACCGGGAAGAAGGGTGCTGAAATCCAACACCAGAATATCCTTGAGCGGTTGAGTCATCTTCTGCTCCTCACGCGAAGCGCGCGGCGCCATTGTTCAGAACAACGACGTCGCGTGCCGGGACCGACGCGCGAAACCGGGCCTCGCCGTCCTCTTCCCAAATTTCGAACCGCACGGTTTCGCCGGGATAGACCGGTGCCGAGAACCGAACATCCAGACCGACAAGCCGGGCGGCGTCGTAATCCAGCACCGACTTGAGGATCGCCCGGGCGGCCAGACCATAGGTCGCCAGACCGTGCAGGATCGGGCGGTCGAACCCGACAGAACGGGCGACATCCGGGTCAGCGTGAAGCGGATTGAAATCGCCGCTGAGGCGATAAATGAGCGCTTGGCGCGGCAGGGTTTCGATTTCACAGACGTGATCGGGCGCGCGGTCAGGCAGCGCTGCCGGTGCCGGGCCCGCCTTATTTTCACCGTCAAAGCCGCCATCGCCGCGACAGAAGGCCGACATCGCCACGCGCGCCAGCTTTTCACCGCTGTCCGCGTCGATGATATCGCGGCTTTGGTAGATGACGGCTCCCTTGCCCTCGCCCTTGTCGGAGATGAAGTCGATCTTGCTGCGGCCGACAATCCGGCCATGGGTCGGCAGCGGCTTGTAGATATCCAGCCACTGTTCACCATGTAACACTTGCTGCCAGTTCACACCGGTCTTGGGATCGCGCAGCCAGAAGCCGGGGTACCCCATAGTGACCGCCATCGATGGAACCGTCTTCAGCCCGTCCTCATAGACGTAGGCCAGTTCCTTTTTGTCGGTCGGATCCTCGCCGAACCCTAGGCCGAGCGCATACAGGATGGTATCCCGCTCGGTCAGCGTCTGTTCGATTTCCTCAAAGTCCCAGTTCGACAGTGCCTCGAAATCCAATGGCATTATCTTTCCTCCCTTAATTGCCGTCAGAGCGTGTTTTGCGATCCAAGTATTGCCGTGACCTGACTGGACAGCACACCGCCGTTGCCATGCGCCAGCGCCAGGTCGATATCCTTCAACTGAATGCCCGGCGCGTCGCCACGGATCTGACGCGCAGCCTCGATCACGGTGAAGATTCCGTACATCCCGGGGTGCACGCAGGACAGGCCCCCGCCATTCGTGTTAACAGGCAAGATGCCGCCAGGCGCGATGCGCCCGCCTTCGACGAAGGCCCCGCCCTCGCCCTTGGCGCAGAACCCCAGATCTTCAAGAAACAGGATGGTATTGATGGTGAAGGCATCATAAAGCTCGACCGCCTGGATGTCCGCAGCGGTCACTCCGGCCGCAGCAAAGGCGCGCGCGCCCGAGTCGCGGGCGGCGGTCACGGTGAAATCTTTCATCTGCGAAATCTGCCGGTGCGAGCTTTCCGCAGCACTGCCCAGCACATAGACAGGCGCCTTTGGGAAATCCCGGGCGCGGTCCGCGCGGACCATTACGATCGCGCCGCCGCCGTCGGTGACAAGACAACAATCGCGCACGGTCAACGGATCGCCCACCATGCGCGCGCCCAACACGTCCTCGCGGGTCAGCGGGCCGCGCTCGAACGCTTCGGGATTGTGGTGCGCCCAGGCCCGCGCGGCAACGGCCACGTCGGCCAGTTGTTCGCGGGTGGTGCCGTATTCATGCATGTGCCGCGCCGCGGCCATCGCATATGCCGAGATCGGATAGCGCGGATTGTACGGCGCCTCATAGGCCGGCGGGCGCGAGGCGGTCACCAGTCTGCCCGACGCGGTGCGCTGGTTGGAGCCATAAACAATCAGGGCGACATCACACAGGCCGGCATCAAGCGCCATGGTCGCTGACGTCAGATAATTCACGAAGGATGATCCACCCGACATCGTGCCATCAATGAAACGCGGCTGAATGCCCAGATACTCAGCCGCCATAAGCGCCGGCATGCTGTCTTCCATCATGGTGCAGAACAGCCCATCGACGTCGGACAGATTCAGCCCGGCATCGCCAAGCGCTGCAAGTGCGGACTGCGCCATGACATCATATGCCGTCAGACCATGTGCCTCTCCAAAACCGGCATGACCGGTTCCCACGATGGCGGATTTTCCCCGAAGTTCAGCGGTCATATCTTATCCCTCCGATGGCTTGAAAAGCACGGCCGGAGCGCCCTCGGCCTCGCTCACGAAAGCGGTTACAGCCATGTCGATGGCGACCTCACCTGGAGCAATGCCCTCGACCCGGCTCATCATCCGAACGCCCTCGTCCAGCTCGACAACGCACACATTGTAGTCACCTCCCCGTTCGGGCTTTCGGCGCACGACGGTTGTGGTGTGGACCCGTCCCTTGCCGGTGGCCTGCTTCCATGAAATCGCGGCGCCATGACAATGGGGACACAGGACGCGCGGGAAAAAATGATAGGCCTCGCAGTCTTCGCACTTTGGCAGCAGGATCTCTCCCTTTGTCAGTGCGCCCTGGAAAATCTGGTCTGGTCCTTTGGCGTCCGGCACCGGCGTTCTCCTTCAAGTAATCAATTCTCTGGTTAAGCGTATTGATAATAAATCTAACAAATGTTAGATTTAGTCAACCTCTTTGGAACATTTTCGGGAAACTCATGTCAGGTTCAGATTTAGCCCCCCTTTCTGGCAAACTCATAGTTGCGCTGGAACAGGCAGTCGCCGCGCCTTTTTGCTCCTCGCGACTGGCCGATGCCGGCGCGCGCGTGATCAAGATCGAACGCAAGGGCACAGGCGATTTCGCCCGCGCCTACGATACCGCCGCCAATGGTGAAAGCGCCTATTTCACATGGCTGAACCGAGGGAAAGAATCGGTCGCCCTGGATATTAAAGCCGGCGAGGACCGGGAAATCCTGCTCAGGATGCTGGAAAACGCGGATGTGTTTATTCAAAACCTGCTGCCGGGCGCGCTGGTCAAGCTTGGGCTCGATTCCGCCACGCTGCGAGAGAGGTTCCCGCGTCTCGTGACCTGCGACATCACCGGATACGGTGAGGACGGTCCGATGCGCAATGCCAAGGCCTATGATCTTCTGGTGCAATGCGAAAGCGGTCTGGCATCGGTGACCGGCACGGCGGACGGACCGGGGCGGGTTGGCGTTTCCGTCTGCGATATTGCCACCGGTATGACAGCCCATGCCGGAATTTGCGAAGCACTTGTCGGGCGTGATCGCACCGGCAAGGGCAGCGGTGTTTCGGTGGCAATGTTTGACGTGATGGCCGACTGGATGTCGGTTCCGCTGCTATATCACGATTACCTTGGCAAGCCGACACCCCGTGTCGGACTGAACCACACGGTCATCTGCCCGTACGGGGCCTATGCGTGCAAGGACGGTCAGCTTGTCGTCATTACCGTGCAGCACAGCGGCGAATGGCAACGGTTCTGTGAACACATACTGGGCGACGCGCCTCTGGCAACCGACCCCCGGTTTCACGACAACACGGCGCGAATTGAAAACAAGCCCGCGCTCGAAGCGCTCATCAAGGCCGTGTTCTCCTCTCATGACCGCGCCGAGATGCTGAAGCGGCTTGACGCTGCGGGCATTGCCTCCGGGGCCGTGAACGACGTGGCGACCCTGTCCGATCACCCTCAGCTTGACCGGTCCGTGATTGGCACACCCTCCGGCGAGATCAAGGTCCCGACACCCCCGATCCGGCGCAGCGTCGGCGAAACGACACTGGGCCCCTGCCCGGCCTTCGATGCGGAAGGCAAAGCCCTTCGCGCCGAGTTCTACCCTCGTTCAAAAAAAGGTTGGGCAACTAAATGACCGCTGAGAAAAAACCCGCGATCCTTCAAGGCGTGAAGATCGTGGATCTGACTTCGGTCGTTTTCGGACCTTTGGCGACGCAAATGCTGGGCGATCTGGGGGCCGATGTGATCAAGGTGGAAGGCCCAGAGGGCGATCTTCTTCGCCAGGTCCAGCCATCACGCAACAAACAGATGGGCGCCGCTTTTCTGGGTACCAACCGTAACAAGCGCAGTGTCGTACTCGATCTGAAGACGCAGACCGGTCGGGATCGATTGCGCAAGCTGCTTATCGATGCCGACGTGATGATTTCAAGCATACGGCCTGCGGCGCTAGCCAGATTGTCTCTCGATCCCGAAACCCTACGCCAGGAAAATCCGAACCTGATCACGGTATCTGCCACTGGATTCGGGCAGGACGGACCCTATGCCGCCCGACCCGCGTTCGACGATGCCGTCCAGTCGGTTTCCGGGTTAGCTAGCCTGGCAACATTGCGCGATCCCGAAGCGCCGCCCGCATATGCCCCTACGATTCTAGCCGACAAGCTTGGCGGCGTGACGGCCGCCTATGCCGTGATGGGAGCCCTGTTCCACCGCGAGCGTACGGGAGAAGCCCAGCATGTCGAGGTGCCGATGTTTGAGACGCTGGCCGCCTTCCTGCTGGCCGAACATCTGGATGGTGCCACCTTCGAAGAGACCCCGCAGGATTTCGGCTATGCCCGGATGCTGGTTCCGCATAGGCGTCCGGTTAAGACGGCAGATGGATATATCACAATTCTGCCCTACACCAACGTACAATGGGCGCGGTTCTTCAAGGCGGTCGGGCGCGATGACATGATCGACCACGTCTGGGTCACTGACATGGACACCCGTAGCCGCAACATCGGCGCTGTATACGATATGGTGGCGCAGATTGCCCTAACTCGGACAACAGATGACTGGCTTGCCCTGATGGAGAATGCCGACATACCCGCCATGCCGGTGCGCAACCTGTCGGATTTGCCGAACGATCCCCATCTTGCCGCGACCGGGTTCTTTCAACAGATTGATCACCCAACCGAAGGTGCGATCTGGACGACACGCCCGCCGATACGATTCTCGGCAACGCCGGCGCGGCATGATCACCGCCCTGCCCCTCGACTGGGGGAGCACAGCGAAGATATCCTCGGGCCGGGAGAAGAATAACCCCCCCGGCACCGAACGGATCAAACATCCATCGAACGTGCGATCAGTTCCTTCATGATCTCGTTGGTGCCGCCATAGATCATCTGGACCCGGCTGTCGGCATAAAGGCGCGCGATCGGGTATTCCATCATGAAACCATAACCGCCGTGCAGTTGCAGGCATTCATGCATGACCTCGTTTTGCGTCTGGCTGCCCCACCATTTCGCCATCGAGGCCGTGGCCGCATCAAGTTCGCCCTTTTCGAGGCGCACGAGCCCGTCATTGACGAAGGTGCGCAGCAATTCGGCCTTGGTCTTGCATTCCGCCAATTTGAAGCGTGTGTTCTGGAAATCCATGATGCGGTTACCAAATGCCTTGCGGTCCTGTACATATTTCACAGTTTCATCGATGGCAAAGTCAATGAAGCCTAGCGCGGTAACGCCAATCATCAGCCGTTCCCAAGGGAGCTGCTTCATCAACTGGTAGAAACCTTGCCCTTCTTCCGGGCCAAGCAGGTTCGCCGTAGGCACGCGCACATCCTCGAAGAACAACTCAGCCGTATCCGATCCCTTCATGCCCAACTTCTTCAGGTTCCGTCCCCTACGAAAGCCTTCGGCGTCCTCGGTTTCCAGAACGATCAGCGAAACGCCCTTGGCGCCAGCGTTACGGTCGGTCTTTGCCACGACGACAACCAGATCGGCTGTATGTCCGTTGGTGATGAAGATCTTCGAGCCGTTGATCTTGTAATGGTTGCCATCCTTTTCCGCATGGGTCTGGACGTTCTGGAGGTCAGAGCCCGTTCCTGGCTCGGTCATCGCGATCGCCGCGACACTGTCGCCGCTGACCAGCTTCGGCAACCACTTTTTCTTCTGTTCTTCGCTGCCATAGGCGTTGATATAATGGATTACGATGGACTGGATGCCATAGCCCCAACCCGTGTCACCGGTGCGCCCTTGCTCGTAAACGGTAATCGCATCGAACCCGATGCCGCCACCGAACCCGCCATATTCTTCGGCAATCGAGCCACCCATGACACCCTGTTGACCGACTGTTTTCCAGAAGTCGCGGTCAACAATGCCCTGCTCCGCCCATTTTTCGATGTTTGGAGCCATTTCGGCATCGAAAAGCTTGCGTGTGCTATCCGCGAACATCTTATGTTCATCTGCGGCCCAGGCCGAACTATTCGTAATCAGAGACATTTTGGAATCCATTCCTAAGGTTGGTATTGCCATAAATCTAACATCTGTTATTTTTTCGGCAATGGCCCAGTCTCAAGGCAAACGCCGCGTTATTTTGCTCGAGACGGCTTTCCTGAACTGGCGCGGTATCAACTTCCTACTCCCAGGCAAGTTCCACCAAGGCACCGAACGCGCAGGTCAGGGTAACGGGCTGACACTGGGCAGTACACGGCCTGCGTGACGCAAAAAATGAAGAACCGGAGTGAAAATGAAAGATATCGTAGTATTGGATGGTGTGCGAACAGCCATCGGAACCTTTGGCGGCTCTCTTTCGGGCACGTCTCCGATCGAACTGGGTAGCATAGTGGCGAAAGAGGCGCTTGCGCGTTCAGGTGTCGAAGGCAAGCAGGTTGGAAACGTTGTTTTTGGCCATGTTATTAACACAGAGCCGCGCGACATGTATCTTAGCCGCGCGGCGTCTATTGCCGCTGGCGTGCCAGAAAAGGCGCCCGCAATGAACGTCAATCGGCTCTGCGGTTCTGGGCTACAGGCTATTGTGTCAGCGGCGCAGTCGCTGATGCTGGGTGATGCAACAATGGCTCTTGCCGGTGGCAGCGAAAGCATGAGCCGCTCGCCCTATATCGTGCCAGCCATTCGCTGGGGGCAGAAAATGGGTGACACGGGTGCAACTGACATGATGCTCGGCGCGTTGAACTGTCCGTTTGGCACCGGGCATATGGGCGTAACAGCGGAAAACGTCGCCGCCGAATACGACATCACGCGCGAAGCTCAGGATGCGTTTGCCCTTCAAAGCCAGGAGCGCGCTCTGAACGCGCTCAAAGAGGGGTATTTCAAATCCCAGATCGTTCCCGTCGAGGTCAAGGTCAAACGCAACACTGCTTCTTTTGACACCGATGAACACCCCAAGGCGAGCACAGTTGAAATGCTCGGCAAACTGCGTCCGGCCTTCCAGAAGGATGGCACCGTGACGGCGGGGAATGCTTCGGGTCTCAATGATGGGGCCGCCGCAGTTGTGCTGGCCACGGCAGATGCTGCATCAGATGCAGGGTTGAAACCGCGCGCACGCCTGCTTGGATATCATGTTGCAGGAGTACGCCCGGACATCATGGGAATCGGGCCAATTCCGGCTGTCGAAGGACTTTTGAAACGTACAGGCCTGACAATTTCTGATTTCGACGTCATCGAGTCAAACGAAGCCTTCGCGGCTCAGGCTTTGGCCGTGAGTAAAACTCTTGGTCTGGATGGCAACAAGGTGAACCCCAACGGCGGCGCAATTGCTCTCGGACATCCTATCGGGGCGTCGGGGGCCATAATCTTTGTCAAAGCGCTCTACGAGCTGGAGCGTACCGGCGCAAAACGCGCGCTGATTACCATGTGTATCGGTGGTGGGCAGGGGATTGCCCTAGCCATAGAAGCCATATGAATTAGAGTCTATGGGCACCTCAAAAAAGCGGTTCCCTTTCAATTAGTAACAAGATGAGCATACAAAAAGGCCCGCCGGATGGCGGGCCTTCTCGCATTTGATGTGACGCAATTTACAGTGCGTCAGTCAGGGCCGGGACGGCCTCGAACAGGTCGGCGACCAGGCCGAAGTCAGCAACCTGGAAAATCGGTGCTTCTTCGTCCTTGTTGATCGCGACGATGATCTTCGAGTCCTTCATGCCAGCCAGGTGTTGGATGGCGCCCGAGATGCCAACGGCGACATACAGTTCGGGGGCAACAACCTTGCCGGTTTGACCCACCTGCCAGTCGTTCGGGGCGTAGCCCGAGTCGACAGCAGCGCGCGAAGCCCCAACGGCGGCGCCCAGCTTGTCAGCCAGCTTCTCGATCAGGGCAAAATCCTCTTCAGATCCGACGCCACGGCCACCGGACACGACCACGCCGGCCGAGGTCAGCTCGGGGCGGTCCGATGCGGCAACCTTGTCTTCGACCCATTCGGACAGGCCGGGGTTGTCGGCAGCACCGATGGTTTCGACTGCGGCCGAGCCGCCTTCGCCAGCGGCATCAAAGGTCGAGGTGCGGAAGGTGATGACCTTGGTCGTATCCAAAGATTTGACGGTTTGCACGGCGTTGCCGGCATAGATAGGGCGTTCGAACGTGTCTGCATCGACAACGCCAGAGGCGTCCGAAATCACCATCACGTCCAGCAGCGCAGCAACGCGCGGCATGACGTTCTTGGCGTCGGTCGTGGCGGGTGCCACGATGTGCGAATAGTCACCGGCCAGCGACACGATCAGCGCGGCGGTGGGTTCCGCCATGCGGTGACCCAGCGACGCATCTTCAGCGACCAACACCTTGGCGACACCGTCGATCTTGGCGGCGGCTTCGCCAGCTGCGGCGGCGGAAGCACCCGCGGCCAGAACGGTCACGTCGCCCAGTGCCCGGGCGGCGGTGACGGCTTTGGCGGTGGCGTCCAGCGCCAGTTCACCATTGTTGACTTCGGCGAGTAGAAGAACAGCCATTACACAGCCCCCGCTTCTTTGAGTTTCGAAACCAGCTCGTCAACCGAGCCGACGATGATGCCGGCGGCACGTGTTGCCGGCTCGGTCGTTTTGACCACTTCAAGACGCGGCGAAGTGTCGACGCCGTAATCGGCGGCGGTTTTTTCGTCCAGCGGCTTCTTCTTGGCCTTCATGATGTTGGGCAGCGAAGCGTAAC
This sequence comes from Thalassovita sp., assembly GCA_029212905.1. Taxonomy (GTDB): domain Bacteria; phylum Pseudomonadota; class Alphaproteobacteria; order Rhodobacterales; family Rhodobacteraceae; genus Thalassobius. The sequence goes on along the minus strand of JARGPB010000013.1, from coordinate 39,634 downwards.
GCGGTTCGTTCAGGCGCAGGTCCACGGTGACGATTGCAGGCATGTTGACCTTGATGGTCTGCAAACCGCCGTCGACCTCGCGGGTCACCACGGCCTTGTCGCCGTCGATGTCCAGTTCCGAGGCGAAGGTGCCTTGCGACCACCCCAACAGCGCCGACAGCATCTGGCCGGTGGCGTTCATGTCGTTGTCGATGGCCTGTTTGCCCGCGATCACCAGACCGGGGTTCTCCTCGGCGATGACGGCCTTGAGGATCTTGGCGACGGCCAGCGGTTCGATGTCGGTGTGGACGTCATCAGCGGCGTTAACCAGAATGGCACGGTCGGCGCCCATGGCCAAAGCGGTGCGCAGGGTTTCCTGCGCCTGCTTGACGCCGATCGACACGACGACGACTTCTTCGACCTTGCCGGCCTCTTTCAGGCGGATCGCCTCTTCGACCGCGATTTCGTCGAACGGGTTCATCGACATTTTGACATTGGCGAGATCGACACCGCTTCCGTCCGCCTTGACGCGGACCTTCACGTTGTAGTCGATCACGCGTTTGACAGGCACAAGCACCTTCATCTACGTTCTCCTTTGGTTCTTCGATATGGTTTCCACCGACCTATCGGTCATTGAATTCGGGGTTTCTTTTCTCTGAGAACGCTTTCATGGCCTCTGGAAAATCATGCGCGCACAGCAGAACGCTTTGGGAATCGCGTTCGATGTCCAGAGCCTCCAGATAGCTGCACTCCGCCGTGGCGCGCATCACGCGCTTGGTTGTCTGGACACCGAACATCGGGTGTGGTGCGATCTCGCGGGCAATTTCCAGAGCGCGTTGCTCGACCTGGTCGGCGGGTACGCATTCTTCCACGACGCGCAGTTCCTTGGCGGTGCGCCCGTCTATTTCACGACCTGTGAGAACAAGCATCCGCGCCACGCCCGCGCCGGCACGTTGCTGAAGCAGCCAGCTCGAGCCGGTGTCGGGACAGCCGCCGATGCGGGCAAAAACCTCGCACAGCCGGGCATCTTCGGCCGCTACGACGATATCCGCCGACAGGGCCAGGCTGAGGCCGGCACCAAATGCTACTCCGCATACAGCAGAAATCAGAGGCTTGCGAAACAGATAGGCCGCGCGTCCGCCATCGTGAACCCGGTCGACCATTTCCGATGTCGCCCTTGCGCCTTTCGCGATTTCAGCCTGAAATCCAACGAGATCGCCGCCGCTGCTGAAATGATCGCCACCGGTCATGACAACGGCACGGATCGTATCGTCCCGTTCGGCTTCGCGCAGGAGTGTCACTAATTCCTCTACGAATGCAATGCTGTAAGGGTTGCGTTTAGTTGGCTGAAGAAAACGCAATATTCCGACATGGCCATCCCTGTCCAGACGAATAAGTTCAGTCATTCCAGTCTCCATCAGGTTCCAGTCCAGACCGGTGCGCGTTTTTCGGCGAATGCCCTGGGGCCCTCAATCGCGTCGTTGCTGGCGTATACAACCTCGTGCAGGCGCTTACCCTCTTCGAGGCCACCCGCACAGCCCAGGTCCATGGTCGCGCGAACGCCGCCCTTGGCAGCGATCACCGAAAGCGGGGCCCCGCTGGCTATGCGTTTGGCAAGGTCGAATGCCCGTGCGCGAACGGCATCGGGGGTGTCCTCGATATAGTTGGTAAACCCGTATTCGTGCAGACGCTCGATCGGCATCAAATCGCCGGTCAGAACGATTTCCATAAGGATGGGCTGCGGCAGCATGGACAGCGCCGGCGACGCCCAAGGCGATCCACGACCGATCTTTACCTCGGTAATGCCAACCTTGGTCCCCTTGAGACCGACCCGCAGATCGCAATTCAGCGTCAGCATCATGCCGCCCGCCATCAGCGACCCCGTCATCGCCGCGATGATCGGCTTCTTGCAGGCGCGCATGGTCTCGTGAAATGGATCGCGCATCTTTGACAGGATATCGACGCCTTCGTCGCGCGCGATTTGCGTGGCTTCCTTGAGGTCCAGCCCGGCGCTGAAAACACCGCAATCGGCCGAAGTCAGAATGGCCACACGAACGCTGTCATCCGCCTCAATCTTTTCCCAGGCATCCGTCAGCCCGTTCGTCGCGGCCACGGAAAGCGCATTCTTGCGTTCGGGCCGGTTGATACAGACGGTTGCAATGCCGTCTTCGATTTTCACATCAATAGGGCTCATGATACCTGCTTCGTTTTAACTGGGGAAATTCTGATGCGAAGCTTCCCCGCGACATGTTTGCCGCGGGGAAGTTCCTGCTTATTCGACAGAGAACGACTTGGAACTGTGCTTGATGACTTCCCACACAACGTCGAGATAGTCGGCGCTCCAGTCGGTCAGCGGAACCCAGGTTTCGCCATTCCACTGCTCGACCCGGGTCTTGCCGCCGCCACCGTGATCTTTGTCGGTCACTGTGACCGGGGCCATGACCCCGTTGCCATCGAAGTTCTCGATCGATTCATAGGCGTTTTTCATGCTTTCCGGTGTGATCGGCCAGCCATTTTCGGTAATCGCGATACGCGCAGCTTCAAAACCGGTCGAGTAGATCGCCATGCCCGTGTTGTAGTACACGTCTCGCACCAGGTTCTCGGGTCCGCTGCCCTTGCCATTGGCATAGTAGGTGTCCAGCATCGTCTTTACGATCGGAACTTCCTGGCCACCGGCCACGTTGGTCCCGCGCAGGATGCCTTTCGCCTCTTCCGCGCCGATGTTGGCGATATCGACTTCGTTCAGCCAGTTCACCGAAAGATAGCGGTCGATCGGGAAACGGTTACGACGCATTTCTTTCGAGGCGACCACATGGCCACCCGCCAGAAGCCAGCTGATCACATAGTCAGGCTTGTCGCGGCGGATATTGCTCCATGCGCCGGCTTGATCCGACCCGGGAAGCGGTACGGGATACAGCTCCAACTCGAACCCTTCCTTTTCGGAAAGCGTTTTGAGGATCTCGATCGGTTCCTGACCAAAGGGATAATCCAGATAGATGAACCCGATCTTCGCTTTGCTCAGGTCACCGCCCATCTGGCCTTTGATAAAGGCAACGTCATTTGCCGCCTGCTGCCAATATGTCGGCCCCACCGGGAAAACCCATTCGAACACATCGCCGTCCACGGCATCACCGCGACCAACGAAGGACTGCATCAACACGCTGCCGTCCTTCATCGCACGCGGCAGAACCGCGTTCGTGACAGGCGTCGAGAGCATGTTGAACAGGAAAACGCCTTCGCGCTTGAGCTGCTCGTAGCATTCCACACCGCGCTGCGGTTCGTTGCCGTGATCGCGAATGATTACTTCAACCGGATACCCTTCGATACCACCGTTTTCGTTGGTGTACATCGCGAGATCCTGAGCGGCCTGGGCCACCTGCGGCGAAATGAACGTGTAGGATTTACTGAGGTCGAAGCAGAGTCCGAAGCGGATCGGCTCCTTGTCCTGCGCTGAGGCCACAGTCGCGCTTGCTGCCAGCGCAGTAGCAAGGACCACTGCCTTAATGTGCTGTTTGACTTTCATGTTTTCTCTCTCCCGTTGCTTGGGTTTAGGGCGATGATACCGTTTCGTAAGCGCCGCTGCCGCCCTGCGTAGCGTCACCCTTCCTGCTACCTGTCTTTCACTGCTCGTATTTTGAGGAACTGTCCTTAACCACGTCCCACACGACGTCGGCGTATTCAGAGATCCAGTCGGTTTGTGGCACCCAAGCCGCCCCGTCCCACATCTCGATCCGGGTCTTGCCACCGCCGCCATGATCTTCGGCCGTCACCGTAATGGGTGCCATCAGCCCGTTCGCGTCGTATCCCTCAAGCGACTCCAGTCCCGCTTTGTAGGACTTTGCGGTAATCGGAAGGCCTTCGAGTTCTGCCGCCTTGCGCGCGGCTTCGAACATGATTGAATACATGGCCAGACCAGTGTTGTAGAAAACGTCCTGGGTCTTCTCAATCGGGCCGGCACCCTCGCCCTTGTCGTAGAGTTCGGCCATGATCTCTTGATACAAAGCGACATTCTGACCGCCTACAACATTGGTACCGCGCTTGATGCCCTTGGCGGCCTCGTTGCCAATATTGGCGATATCGACTTCGTTCAGCCAGTTGACGGAAATGTATTTGTCCATCGGGATGCGATTGCGCTGCATTTCCTTCGACGCAACCACATGCGCACCGCCCAGCATCCAGACAATCACATGATCTGGGTTGTCCCGGCGCACCTTGGACCACACACCGGCCTGGTCACTGCCAGGCAGTGGCACAGGGTAAAGCTCAAGCTTGAAACCCTCTTTTTCGGATAAGGTTTTGAGAATCTCGATCGGCTCCTGTCCGAAAGGATAATCGAAATACACAAACCCCACCTTCACGTCCGACAAGTCGCCATCATGCAATTGCTTTATGTAGGCAACATCATTGGCTGCCTGTCCCCAATAGGTCGGTCCGACCGGATAGACCCATTCGAAAACGGTGCCGTCAACGGCATCGCCTCGGCCGACAAGCGACTGCATCAGGATACGCCCGTCTTCCATGGCCCGCGGCAGGATAGCCAGAGACACCGGAGTGGACAGGGTATCGAAAACAAAGACGCCCTCGCGGCTGAGTTTCGAGTAGCACTCGATCCCGCGCTGCGGTTCGTTCCCGTGGTCACGCACGATGACTTCGACCGGTTCGCCACCGATGCCGCCCTTCATGTTGATGAGCTTGGCAAGGTCCATCGCGGCCTGCGAAACCTGCGGCGTGGCAAAGGTATAGGCTTTGCTGAGATCGTAGCAGATGCCGATCTTGAAAGGCTCGGCCAGCGCCTGGGTGCCGAACAGCGCCCCGCCAACCACTGAAAATACAGCCAATGCTTTGGTAAGTTTCTTCATTTGTTCCTCCCTGAACAAGTTCTGATTAGTACCTCAACTCAGCCAACGTTTGCGTCGGCTATAGTGCTTGACGTTGTGGAAATCGGTGCCTTCCCCACCACCCAGATAGAACTCCTGAATGTCGGAGTTGGATTTCAGCGCCTCGGCCGTTCCGTGCATGACAACGCGGCCGTTCTCGATCAGATACCCTTGCGAAACGATCTCCAGAGCGGCCAGAGCGTTCTGTTCCACCAGCAGGACGGACAGGCCCTCTTCCCGATTGATCTTTTGCAGGATGCCAAAGATTTCCTCGACCAGGAACGGAGCAAGGCCAAGGCTTGGCTCGTCAAGCATCAACAGCTTGGGCTGAGTCACCAGGGCCCGCCCGATGGCAAGCATCTGCTGCTCACCACCCGACAAATAGCCCGCCTGCGAACTTTTGCGTTCGGCAAGCCGTGGGAAATAGGCGTAGATCTTGTCCTTTTCCGCATTCAGCGTCGATCGGGACATTCCGCGCGGCGCGGCGGCGGTCAGGTTCTCGTCGGGGGTCAGATGTTCAAAGACCCGCCGCCCTTCGATGACATGACAGATGCCCATCTCGACACGTTTTTGCGCAAGCGTTTCGGTAATCTCCGTTCCCTGGAACGTTATACTACCTCGGCTGATGCGCCCGCGCTCGGCCTTCAAAAGACCGCTGATCGCTTTCAACGTGGTGCTTTTTCCCGCTCCGTTCGACCCCAAAAGCGCGATCATCTCGCCTGTTGGAACCTGGATCGAAACACCTTTGATCGCCAGCATTACATTGTCGTACAGCACCTCGACACTGTTCATGGACAGAATGTGCTCGGCTTCAACTTTTTCTTGCATCGGCATTTCCCTTATTTCTTGAACTGATCGAAGGGCCAGACCATCAGGTAGTCTCTGATGTTGCCGTAGAGTTTTCCCAAACCAAGCGGTTCGATCAGAAGGATTATGACGATCAGCGCGCCATAGACCGCGTTGGGGATATGGGCGAGCGTTTCAACGTTGATCTGCATACCAAGTCCCTCGCTCACCGTGACGACGAGACCGTTCACGATGCCCGGAACAAGAAGGATCAGGGCAACACCGAAATAGGATCCGATAATGCTGCCAAGGCCGCCAACAATCACCATCGCAAGAACCTGGATCGAAACGGCAACCGAGAATTGTTCGGGCGCGGCAAGAAAGAAGAAGGTGGCGACAAGCAACGCACCGCTGACGCCCGCGATGAAAGACGACGTCGCGAAGGCCAGGATCTTGTAGTAGAAACTGTTCACACCCAGGATCGCGGCGGCAAAATCTTTTTCCCGCACCGCAACCAGGGCGCGACCAAGCCCCGTGCGTTTGAGGTTGAGCATGAAGATCGTCACCAGCACACACCAGCCGAAGGCAACATAGTAGAAGCCGGTATCAGTGGTAATATCCTGCCCCAACAACGCCAGCGTCGGCGACTGAAGCGATGCGTGTGAGCCCCCCGAGATCGCCGGCGAGTGGGTCAGAACCCAGTCCATCACGAATTGCATCGCAAGAGTGGTAAGGGCGAGATACAGCCCCTTGACCCGCAAAGCGGCAAAAGCGAACAGGCTGCCGATCACGGATGACGTCAACCCGCCGATGATCAGGGCGAATTCCCACGGCACCCCGAAACGCGCGGCATGGATCGCAGAATAGGCGCCGACAGCCATGACCGCGGCATAGCCCAGGTGAAGCTGACCCGCCCAACCTGTCACCAGGTTCAGCCCCAAAGCGGCGGCCGTCCAGATCAGCCAGGGAAGCATGTAGCTGTTCAGATAAAGCGACGGGATGATGAATGGCGCGGCAAGGCCAATCAAGAAGATGAATGCTGTCAGTTTCCGGTCAGCAGGCACCTTGAAGATTCGGCTATCCGAAACGTAGTTGGCGTGATGGACGCCAGAAAGTCTGTAAAACATGACTTACACCCTTTCGATGTCGTGACGACCGAACAGCCCGTGCGGACGGATCATGACGGTAAGAATGAGCACGGCAGCGACGATAAGCTCACGGCTTCCGCCTCCGACAAGCGGATCGAGGAAATCAGCGCCAACGTTTTCGACGACGCCTAGGATGATGCCTGCGATCACGGCGCCAAGGATACTGTCGAGACCACCGAGAACGGCAACCGTCAGACCTTTGAGAAGCAACAGCGACAGCGCCTGATCGACACCCTGAATCTCACCCCAGATGACGCCAGCGGCGACGGCAACAACGGATGCCAATGCCCAGGACAACCCAACGCCGCGCTCAACCGAGATACCTACCGACCACGAAGCCATGTAATCATCCGCGATCGCCCGCAACTTGATCCCGGTCCGGGTTCGGAAAAACAGCATGAATGCGACAAACAAGGCGAGCGCAACACCGGCACCAACCAGATGGATGCGGCTGATGAAGATGTCGCCCAGGAACAGCGGATCATAGCTGACGCCCAGTTCCATCGAACGCGACGTCCCGCCCCAGATCGCAAGCGTTGTACCCCGCAGGAAGATGTCGAGGCCGAGTGTCAGCATCAAGATCATGACAATCGGCCGACCTGCGAGACGGCGCAGAGCAACACGCTCAATGCCGAACCCAAGGCCGAACATGACAACCGCAGCCAGAGGAATGGCCAGCCACAAGGGTAAACCCACGTCGCGTGCCAGCGCCAGGACCACATAGGCCCCTACCATGGTCAACCCGCCCTGCGCCAGATTGGGCACCGAGGACGCTTTGTAGATCAGCACGAGGCCGATAGCGAAGAGCGAATACAAGAGACCCGTCAAGGCTCCATTGATCGCAAGTTCAGATAGAAAGACCCAGTCCATTTATACCTCCCTGATGGGAAGGCTTCTTTCGACCTTCCCTACTTCCCCGGTCTCGTAAGTCACCTGCGCGCTTACATGGACCTCTTTTGAACCGTCGTAGAGCGCCGCGATCACGTCGGCATAGCGTTCCTGTACAACCTTGCGTCGCAGTTTTCGGGTCCGCGTGATTTCACCATCGTCCGGGTCGAATTCTTTCGGCAGACTGACAAAGCGTTGCAGGCGCAACGGCTCTGTGACGGCCTTATTTACCCGTTCGAATGCCCCGTGCAGCAGCGCCGCGACCTCGTCACGTTGCGACAAATCGGAATAGGACACATAAGGCACGCCGTTCACTTCGGCCCAGTGTCCCACTGCCTCGAAATCCACGCAGACCATGGCGGTCAATTCATCCAGGCCGGCACCGATAACAGCCGCATCCTTGATATAGGGGCTGAACTTCAACCGGTTCTCAATGTAGTTTGGCACATAACGCTCGCCTCCGGCTGTATGCATGACCTCGGAGACACGGCCCAGAACAACCAGGTGTCCGTCATTCTCCAGATAACCGGCATCGCCGGTATGCAGCCACCCGTCCTCAAGCGCTTCGGCGGTCGCTTCGGGTTTGTTGAAGTACCCCTCAAACACGCTGTCCGAACGCACCAGGATCTCTCCGTCTTCGGCAATTTTCACCTCGACGCCAGGCGCGGGTTTGCCAACGGTATGGAGGCGCACCTCGCCCGGAGACTGAATCGCATTGATCGCGCTATTTTCGGTCTGGCCGTAGAGTTGGCGCAATTTGATTCCCAGGGCTCGGTAGAAAACAAACGTGTCTTCGCCGATTGCTTCGCCGCCAGTGAACGCGTTCTTCAGACGACTCATCCCGAACTGGTCCTTGATCGGACCAAAAACGATCGCCTCGCCCAAAAGTCGGCCCAAAGGCTCTAGTGCACCGCCGCTAATGCCATTCAGCTTGCGTGTCTCGGCGGCAATCGCCCGGTCCATGAAGAAATGGTACAGCCATTTTTTGACCGGGGTCGAGTTCTCGATACCCACTTGGATCGTCGTCAGCATCTGGTCCCAGCTTCTCGGCGCCGCCAGATAGAATGTCGGAGCGATTTCGCGCATGTCGCGAACGACGGTTTCCTGACGTTCAGGCACGTTCACGGTGAACCGGCAGAGCAGCGCCGCCGCGACGGTAATGGCGAAGTCGCCCACCCAGGCCATCGGCAGATAGGCGAGGATTTCCTCATTGTCGTCGAATGCACCCGCTGCATGCCCGTTCCTGGCCGCAGCAAGAACGTTCTTTTGACTCAGAACGATACCTTTCGGTTTTCCCGTGGTCCCTGACGAATGCATGAAAATGGCCGGATCGCCGGGCTTTGCCCGACCAAAGAGATCTTCGCGCAAGCCCGGGGTTTCATTAAGATCGTGCTGACCGACTTCGATCAGGTGATCCCAGGACATCAGCCCTTCAACCTCATAGAATCCGAGGCCTCGCGCTTCATCATAAATGATGTGGTCGATACCCTCGGCGCCCGCGTCCTTCAGTTCCAGGATCTTGTCTACCTGCTCCTGATCTTCGGCGATGGCCGCGACGATTTCGACTTCGCCAAGAAAGTGCCGAAGTTCTTCGATTGTCGCGCCCGGATAGGCAGGCATTGCATAGGCGCCCAGCAACGAAACAGCCAGCATGCCGCCGTACAACCGTGCACGGTTATCGCCCAGAATAAGTACTGCCTTGCCCGGCTTTACGCCGATTTTTTCAAGTCCGGCCGCGCAGGCAAGCACCTCTTCGGCGTATTCCGCCCAAGTGGTTTCTTTCCAGATCCCGCGTTCCTTTTCGCGAAGCGCGATATCCTTTCCGTGGAGCGACGCGTTCTTCGCCAGAAGTGCACCAACCGTTTCGCCGCCTGAAGACCGGTTCTTTGTAAAATCAGTCATGCGACCCTCCGATATATGCCTCGATGACCCGCGGGTCCTTCACAACCTCCTTGGGGATGCCACTGGCGATCATTTCGCCATAATTAAGCGCCAGCATCCGATCACAGATGCCGGTGATGACATCCATATGATGCTCGATCAGCAGAACGCTGACGCCGCGTTCGGCACGGGCATCCAGAATGAAGCGGGACATATACCCCTTCTCTTCCTGATTCATGCCTGCCATCGGCTCATCGAGTATCAACATTTGCGGCTCGGCCACCAATGCCCGCGCAAGTTCGACCCGTTTTTTCAGCCCGATCGGAAGACCATCGACCAACTCATGTCGGATGCTTTCAAGCTGTAGAAACTCGATCACCTCCTCGACGATCTTACGGTTCTCGATCTCTTCATGCCGCGCCGCCCACCAATAAAGCGCCGTGCGTAAGACGCCCGGTTTCATGTGGATGTGCCGCCCGAGCAGGATGTTGTCCAGAACGCTCATCCCGTTGAAAAGGGCAAGATTCTGGAACGTCCGCGCAACCCCGAGCTTGGCAACCTTATGAGGCGCTGTGCCCGTGATGTCTTTTCCCGCCAGCCGGACAGTGCCTACGTTTGGCGGATAAAACCCGGTAATTGCGTTCGTTAGCGTTGTCTTGCCGCTACCATTCGGTCCGACAAGCCCAAAGATTTCACCTTGCCGAATGACGAGATCAACTCCGGTGACAGCAACGATGCCGCCAAACCGTCGTTCGACCCCGTTGCACTCCAGAAGCGCCCCGCCATCGGTACCAACTGCTATTTTATTCTTCGTTGTCATCTGGATCTTATTGTCCCCATTAAGGTTCATGGCTTTCATCAGGAAATCAGGAAATGGTCCGGTCGACCCGTTGGCCATGGGTCCCCCCACAATTGCTGCCCACCGTCGATGTTCAGAACTTCACCGGTAACAAACTTTCCTGAGTTGGCCGCCATATAGACAACACCTTCAGCGACATCCCATTCGTCCCCGGCGTGCCGCATCGGATTGGAATCCTGGAAAGTTGCGGCACCCTCTGGAGGGTAGTTCCCGAAACCGTTGCTTTCGCAGCAACCCGGTGCCACGCAGTTCACGCGGATATCATGCGGCGCCCACTCCACCGCCACCGATTTGGACAGGTAAATCACCCCCGCCCGAGCTGCACAGGTATGAGCGATGCCAGGCATCCCGCGCCAGATATCCGCCACGATATTTACGATGGAACCCGGTTGCTTGTTCTCAACCCAGTGGCGCGTCGTGGATTGCATCATCCACCAGGTTCCGTTGAGGTTGGTGTCAATGACGGCGGTCCAGCCTTTCGGGGAAAAATCCAGCGCAGCCTGTGGAAACTGCCCCCCCGCATTGTTCACCAGAACGTCTATGGAGCCGAATTCCTGATTCGTCTTAGCGACAAAATCCTCGACCTGTTCAGGGTCACGGATGGTCATGGGCACGGCGAAAACTCTGCCCCCAAAACTCTCGAGGTACTCTTTGGCCGAGGCCAGCTTTTCCTCGTTGCGTCCATTGATCGCCAGATTGGCGCCCAGCCTGGCGAACAGAGCCGCAATCGCCAGCCCCAAACCTCCGCCTGCGCCGGTTACAACGACGGTTTTGCCCGCGAACAAATCATGTGCGTAAACGGTTGTGCGTTTTGACAGGTCTTCTCGCGAAGACCCGAACTGCGTCTCACTCATGACGCCTCCTCCCTTTTCCCCTATTGCGGGGCTTTGTCTGATAATCTAACGGACGTTAGAAAAATAATCAAGTAGGGAATACGCGCTATCCCAATCCGTGTCTCGCGGTCAGTAAGACTTTGGAAGTCCTAGCGCTTTTTCAGCAATGAATGATAACAACATCTGCGGCGTCACAGGTACAATGCGGAACAAGAGCGCTTCTCTGACCAGACGCTCCACGTGATATTCCTTTGCGTAACCGAATCCGCCAAAGGTGATCTGTGCGGCCTCGGTCGCCTCAACCGCGGCGTCGGCGGCCAATAGCTTGGCTGCGTTCGCCTCGATGCCGCAGGGCTCCCCCGAATCGTAAAGGGCGGCGGCGTGCATCACCATGAGATTGGCCGATTCCACCCGCGCCCAAGCCTGAGCGAGCGGATGCTGAACGCCCTGATTCTGACCGATGGGCCGGTCGAAAACCACTCGTTCATTGGCATATTGCGCCGCGCGGGTCAGAGCGTTGCGTGCGATGCCGATGCATTCGCCCGCCACAAGGATGCGTTCTGGATTCAGCCCATGCAGAATTTGCCGAAACCCTTTGCCTTCCTCCCCAATCAGGTCCTCAGCCGGAATCGGCAACCCGTCGATGAAAACTTCATTCGAATCGACAGCTTTTCGACCCATCTTTTCGATCTCTCGCACGTCAACGAAATTTCGGTCGAGATCTGTATAGAACAGGCTCAGCCCTTCGGTCGGGCTGCTCACATCTTCAAGCCGCGTTGTCCTGGCCAGAAGCAGCATCTTGTGGGCCACCTGCGCGGTAGAAATCCAGACCTTCTGACCATGCACGACATACCTGTCTCCCTGTCGCACCGCCATGGTCTTCAGCTTTGTGGTATCCAGCCCCGTCGTCGGTTCGGTGACGCCGAAACAAGCCTTTTCATCACCTGCGATCAGGGGGCTCAGCATGCGCGCGCGCTGTTCATCGGTCCCGAACTTCACCACCGGGTTGAGCCCGAAAATGTTCATGTGGATGGCCGAGGCCCCGCTCGCGCCAGCCCCTGACTCAGCAATCGCCTGCATCATGATCGTCGCTTCAGTGATCCCCAGGCCGGCGCCGCCGACCGCTTCAGGCATGGCGATGCCAAGCCAGCCGCCATCGGCCATTGCCCTGTGCAAATCATGGGGAAAACCACCGTTGCGATCCCGGTCCAGCCAGTAGTCATCGTCGAATTGTGCACAAATCCGCAGAATCTGGTCGCGAATCTCTTGTTGGTCGGCGGTCAATCGAAATGTCATAGCGCACGCCCTCCTTCCAATCTTACGAGCCCAGCCTCACATAGGGCAGCGATCCGCTCATCGTTAAAACCAAGATCACGCAGAATGCTCTGACTGTCTGCGCCAGGCGGTCGTCCCAGCCAACGAAGCTGACCGGGCGTCGCGCTGAGATGAGGGACCGGACCAATGACCTGAGTCTGTTCGCCAGCGACCGACACGATGTCCCCGCGATGGCGTATCTGCTCGTTCGTCGCGATTTCCTCGACACTCAAGACACGCGAGGCAACGGCATCATGGCGGGCGAATACCGCCTCCACTTCCTTAGCCGTGTGCTGCGTGACGAAATCATTGATCGCGTCAAAGACCACCGTCATGTGCTGCGACATCTCGCCGAGTGTCGCAAACCGCGGATCATCGGCAAGGGCGTCCCCGCCGACTGCCCGCAACAGTCGGTGCGCGGTTTCCGCGCTTCCTGCGGAAACGGTCAGCCACACCCCATCGGACGTTCGGAACATCCCCCCCGGAGCAAAGTCCATCGGCTGGCGCAGCCCATTGCGTCGCGGCGAGAGGTTCGCGCCAGTCAATGCGGGAACAGGATAATCCATCAACCGAAGCAGGGCCTCGAATACTGCAATATCGACGACCTGACCGCGTGCTATCCCCTTTTCGCGAGCAAATAGCGCGATCATGATTCCCAAAGCGCCCATTAGCCCTGTCGTGCTGTCAGCCGCCGGAAAGCCGGGGTGCATCGGCGGCCCGTCGGGAAAACCGGTCAGATGCGCTAATCCACTCATGGCCTCCGCAGCACGCCCAAACGCTGGCAGGTCGCGCATCGGACCGTCCTGTCCGTAACCTGAAACCCGCAAGACAACCAAGTCCGGGTTCCAATCGTGCAAGACGTCTGGCCCAACACCGGCACGTTCCAGCACACCCGGTCGGAAATTCTCGATCAGCACGTCGGCATCTTCGACCAACTTTCGCAGGATGTCCCGGCCCTCGTCGGACTTCCAGTCCAGACCTAGTGTTTTCTTGTTACGGCCCAAAGTCTTCCACCAGACGCCCACCCCATCCTCTGCCTTGGGTCCAAGGTCGCGCATCATATCCGTCCGGTTGGGGGCTTCGATCTTGATGACATCTGCACCAAAATCCGAGAGTAAAGCTGCCGCAAGTGGTCCGGCAATTACGTGACCAAGTTCTATAATCTTCAGTTGATCAAGGGGTCCAGACATCTGCACTTTCGACTTTGCTAATTTTCTAATGGTTGTTCGATTCCTAGCAAAGGCGAAGTCGGATCTCAAGATTCAAAGGTAATCACCTCCCCGAAAACGTAACCGCCCGGTTGTCACCATGGATCAGTTCATTGGCGTCCAGTTCCATGGAAGCGGTTCGTTGAGCGGGTTGGTAATGTGATTGTGGATGCGGTCGAGGATTTCGGCCAGCCAGGCTTGCGGATAGAGGCCGTTCATCTTGGCTGTCTCGACAAGGGACATCGCCCGGGACAGCGTTTCGCCACCGCTGTCGGGGCCTGCAAAAAGCCAGTTTTTTCGCCCGATGCTGATCGGGCGCATGACGCGCTCGGCGGTGTTGTCGTCGATGCCGACGCGGCCATCTCCAAGGAAGAGCTCGAATGACGGCCAGCAGCTGAGACCATAGCGGAAGGCCTTCGCGAGATCGCCCTTGCCGGGAATGCGTAGCAGTTGGGCCTCGGTCCATGCCTTGAAGGCCTAGACCATGGAGCGGGAGTGCGCCTGGCGTGCTGCCAGCCGCAGTTCCGCTGTCTTTTTTGCCCACCCGAACTATTGCTTGCCGTGCGTTCTTTCAGGCCTGTGGGACGAAACGCTCGTCTTTGGCGGCTCCGAAGTGGCTCCGACATTCGGCGGTTTTCTCGAAGGCGCGCTCGAGGCGGCGGAATATGCCTACACCGTCCTTAAGACGGGTCGAGGGCGCGCAGAGAAGCGCTTATAACTGCATCTGCGTTCAGGCTGTCGCTGGGGAACCTGAAGGAGCGTTTTCTTTTTTGGGCGGCTTGATCCGGAAGAACAGTGCATAAAATACCGGAACCGCGACCAGCGTCAGGATCGAGGCGAACGCGAGGCCACCCATGATCGTCACGGCCATCGATGCGAAGAAGGCGTCTGGTAAGAGCGGAATCATACCGAAAATCGTTGTGCCCGCAGCCAGCACGACGGGCCTCAAACGGCTGACCGAGCCATCGATCACCGCCTGATAGTCCTCGACACCTTCGGCGCGTTGCTGATCGATTTCTTCCACCAGCACAATGGCATTCTTCATCAGCATCCCGGAAAGGGACAGGAAGCCGAGCAGGGCCGTAAATGTGAAGGGCAGACCGGTGAACAGCAACCCCAGGACCATGCCCGTCACGGACATTGGCACCACGAGCCACAGGATCAGCGGTTGGCGGACTTTGTTGAACATCAAAATCGAAATCGTCAACATGACCAGGAAGCCTAGGGGAAGCTGCTTGCCAAGCGACTCCTGAGCCATCTGCGCACTTTCGAATTCGCCACCCCATTCCATTGCATAACCGTCGGGAAGCGGGATGGATTCGATCTCGGTGCGGACGCTTCGGAAGGCCTCATCCGCGGTGAGATCGCTGCGGGCACCGCCGAGAGCGGTGATCGTCCGCTCACGGTCGCGGCGGTGGATAAGGGCCTCGACGAGGCGGGGCTCAAAGGCGGAGACGAGGTTGGCCATCGGCACATAGCCATTTGCACCCGGCGACCAGACGGAGAGATCGCGCAAACGATCCAGCCCGTCGCGCTCGACCTCGGGAAGCCGCAGATACATCGGGATTTCGGCATCGCCTTCGCGCAGGGTGCCGACCCGCAGGCCCGAGGTGCCGTATTGCACGGTGTCGGCGATCGAAGCGCGAGTCGCACCGGCCAAACGCATGCGTGACTCGTCGACGATGGGTTCGACGAGGATCTCACGCTGCCGCCAGTTTGAGCGCGGGTTTGTGATCGTTCCGGCCTCATCGAATATCGCGATCGCGTCATTTGACAGCTGTCGGAGCAACACCGGATCGGGTCCGGAAAAACGAACGGCGACATCGGCCCCGGCAGGCGGACCGAAGACGATTTCCTCGACGCGGATAAGAGCATTGGGGAATTGCGCCGGCAGTTCGCGATTGAGACGCGCCGCAACATCGGGGATGAGTGTGGCATCGGTCGCACGCACGATCAACTGACCGTAGCTCGCATCGGCCTGTTCAGGGTTGTAGGTCAACATGAAGCGGCTGGCACCCCGCCCGACAAGCGTCGTCACGTCCGTCACGATTTCCTCGCCTAAGAGGATCTCCTCAAGCCGGGCCATTTCTTCATTTGTGACTCGAATGTCCGTGCCCTGCGGCATCTGGAATTCGACGTAAAATATCGGGGTGTTCGACGCCGGAAAGAACGCCTGTTTGACCTGACCAAAGGCCATAACCGACCAGACCGTGATCCCGACGATCGTCAGAACAACGATCAGACGGGCGCGCAGCGCCAGCCTGAGGAAACCGCGATAGGCCGAATAGATGAAGCCGCCATAGGGATCCTTGGAGATGTCTTTCGGTGCCCTCAGAAGAAGCTTCCCAAGATAGGGTGTGACGGTTACGGCGAGGATCCAGCTCATCAGCAACGAAATCGCGATAACCGCGAAAAGCGAGAATAGGAATTCTCCGGTGGCATCTGGCGATAGCCCAATGCCCGAAAACGCCATGATCCCGATCACGGTGGCCCCAAGCAGGGGAAACGATGTCGCGGTCTCGGTATCGGCGGCGGCGTCTTCGGCGGACTTGCCCCGCGCCATGCCAATCAGCATACCTTCGGCGATCACGATGGCATTGTCGACCAGCATGCCCATGGCGATGATCAGTGCCCCTAGACTGATCCGTTCCATCTCGATGCCGAAGACGGACATGAAGAATAGCGTGGAAAACACCGTGAGGCCAAGCGTGGCGCCCACGACCAGACCCGCGCGCCATCCCATGGTCAGCATAAGCGCCCCAATAACGATGGCCACGGATTGACCGAGGCCGACGAGAAAGCTCGAGACCGCTTCGTCGACCACCTTATGCTGTTCATAGATCGGTACGATCTCGACGCCGTCCGGCACTTCGGTCTTCAGCTGGTCCAGCCGTGCCTCGACCGATCTGCCGACCTCGACCACGTTGCGATCCACGAGCGCCGAGACCCCAAGGGTGAAGGCTCGCGCGCCATTATGATGCACGATCTGGCTCGGCCGCTCCGTCTCTTCTCGGACCACGCGAGCGATGTCGTAGAGCGCAATCTGCCCAACTTCTCCGGGAGCGCCAAGCCGCAGCGCCTCAATGCCCTCGACGCTGACATAACCCGGCGGAACGGACACACCTAGCCGAGACAGCCCTTCGCTGATCTCGCCGTTGGAGAAAACCTGGTTTTCGTCGGCGATGATACCGAGGATCTGGTCCGGTGGCAGCCCCAGTTCGGTCAGGCGCGCCGAAGGGACCGAAATGATGATCTCCTCTTCCGCCAGCCCCTGAACCTCGATCTTGGCCACCCCGTCGACGGTGACAAGGCCGCGCCGCAGTTTAGTCGCGAGGTCTCGCTGTTCCGAGGCGCTCAACCCATCGGCGGTCACAGCATAGAACATGCCGTAGACATCGCCGAAATCGTCATTGATGATCGGAGACTGGGCACCGGAGGGGAGCTCTCCTTCGATGTCGCGGATGCGGCGGCGCATTTCGTCCCAGACCTGCGGGATCTCGTCGGGCCCATAGGTCATCTCGATCTCAACCGTAATCTGGGTCATGCCCGGCATGGATTTCGATTCCACCCGGTCGAGCTGCTTCATCTGTTGGAGTGCGCTTTCTACGACATCGGCAACTTCCTCTTCCATTTCCGTCGCCGTCGCGCCGGGATAGGGCACGAAAACGAGCGCCGTCTTGAGCGTGAAACTTGGGTCTTCGAGGCGTCCGACCGTGTTCAACCCCCACAAACCGCCAAGAAGGCAAAAGATAATTGCCAGCCAAACGGCGACCGGACGTCGGATGCTTGCGCGGGAAATACTCATTGTCATGGTTTCGGTTTTCCGGTCCAGGATCGTTCAGAGGCCGCGAACCGCGACTGTTTCGTTTTCCTTCAGGCGCCACCACCCGCCGGACACAACCAGTTCGTCTCCGGAGAGCCCCTCAAGCACGACGATTTCGTCGTCGTTCGGCAGCCCCAGGCGGATCGTCTTACGGGACACCCGGCCGGTCCCCTCGTCATACAGCCAGATGGACGGCTCGCTCCGGCTCGTCGTGTCGATCGCTGAGACCGGGACGACTACCAACCGCGATTGCGCACCCTCCGCGGCGGCGGCTACGCGCACATTCGCCGTCATTCCGGGCAGCAATCTCGGGTCGATGGCGCCCTCGATTGCAAACTCGACGTCATAGGTTTGGGCTGTGGGGTCTGCATCGGTCACGAATGTCCGCAGATACAGAGTTGCGTCATATCCCGGCACAGCGGGGAAAGAGGCGGTTACCCTGAATGCATCGGGCTGGGCCCGTGCCATCGCGGCGAGTTCCTCGGGCAGCGAAATCCGCACCCGCATTTCACTGATGTCCTGCAACCTGGCAATCGGAGCCGCAGGGGTGACGTTCGAAAACTCCTCCAGAAAGATGCGCGCGACAATGGCGTCGAAGGGCGCGGTGATCGTGGCTTGAGCCAAGCGTCGCTCCGCTTCACGCAGGGCGACTTCTGCCTGAGCAAGCTGCGCGCGGTTCGT
Source organism: Thalassovita sp. (assembly GCA_029212905.1). Taxonomy (GTDB): domain Bacteria; phylum Pseudomonadota; class Alphaproteobacteria; order Rhodobacterales; family Rhodobacteraceae; genus Thalassobius. Next base: position 21,357 of record JARGPB010000013.1, on the reverse strand, counting down.
TTCAAGTCGGGCGTCGGTCGCCACCCCCCTCTCGGTCAGACTCAACGCACGATCGTATTCGGATTTTGCGAGGTCGAAAGAGGCCTGCGCCCGCTCCACGGCCAATTCGAAATCGACCGGGTCGAGCGCGGCAATTAAATCGCCTTTCTCAACCCGAGTCCCGGCATCTATCGTGAGGTCGGAAAGCTGACCCGAAACCTGAAAGGCGATATCCACGGTCCGGGCGGGCTCCACGCGGCCTGCCAGGCTGCGCGCCTTATCGCTATCGCGAAGCTCAGCGCGCGAAACTTCGACTGTGACCGGCTGGGCCATGTCTTGCTCGGCGCTCCCTTGCGCATCGGCACCGGAAACCTCATCCGTTGTCTGCGCGAAGACCTTGGATACGAGGTCTGGGCCGAATTGCACGAGAAGGACAATGGTGAGCAGGAGGACGACCAATCCAGCGGCGCCTCCTCGGAAGTATCTGATTCTATTCGAGCTCATCGATCATATCCTTCAATCTGTCGATGACGGCGTCTTGCTGATCGGCATCACCATCCGCGAGGCGAAGGAGCCTCTGGAAACGAAGACCCTGGATCGCCAACAAGAGAACCATCGCCGCAGTGTCGTCCTGCGCGTCCGAACGGATGCGCTCGACATCACGGGACAGCTCTCTTCTCAGCGGGTCCAGAAGATTCGGATCCGACGCCGAAACCGCGAGAATAGCCATCGAAAGGTCATCATCGGTGCTTCCGGCTTGCAGGACTGTCTCGAGATGACCGCGCAGGGTGCGGGAACTGTGCCCTTCCGGGACGGACGCCAGACGTTCGCGGTGCTCCGCGAGCATTTCGTCGAGCAGCCCGGCCAGAAGCGCTTTCTTGGTGGGGAAGTTGTACAACACCCCACCCTTGCTGAGGCCGGATTCCCGAGCGACGGCATCGATCGTGATCTTTCCCGCGCCTTCTCGCAGCGCAATCGCCCGCGCAGCGCCGAGAATCTTCGGCGATGCGTTTCTCGGTTGCTTTTTCAGTTCTGCAATCACCCTGTACCGTCCGGTCGGTTAAGTCATTGGGTGAGTTAGTGCGCTGCCCCGTGTTTGGCAAGCGAGGTCAATCTGAAAAATTGTCTCTGTGGCCGCTACCGTAGAGTCGCAGGAATGCAGCGACCGCTTCGCCTGCATGTTTCTCGCAGTGGACTGCTCGTTTCACTGCGAGAAGGCGCGGCATAAGTAGCCCCGAAACGCAAAGGTGTATAAAGTGATCGGACGCGCGCCGGACGTCATCGACATCGAGCGCGCCTTCGCGCGTAAGGCGCTCCAGAATCCGACCGACGAGTTCGCGGGCAGGTTTCGGGCCTGCGCGAAAATAAACCTCACCCACTTCGGGCAGTGCCTCGGAGGCGCCAACGCACGTTCGCAGGAGACGGGTGTTGGTGTCGTCCAAGGTGAGGTCGACCATGCGCAAGGCGAGTTCTTCCAACTGGGCGCGCGGCTCCAAAGACGCGATCAAGGGCCGGAGGATTTCGTCCGCAAGCCGACCGCATTCGGATTCAACCACGCTCAGGAACAGTTGCTCCTTGGTCGGGTAATACGAATACATGGTTGCCTTCGACACTTTTCCTTCAGCGGCAATCGCATCGACCGTGGCTCCTTCGTAACCGCATCGGAAGAAAACCTCGCGCGCACCAATCATGACGTCGGCCATTTTTCTCTCGGGCATCTCGTTCTCCCAATCCCAGGCAGGACTATGCGGTTACAAACTTTACTGTACCGTCTAGTTAGTATAGTGGATAGAAGTTGATTTAGCAGCAAGTCGCAAAGCTGTGCGGATTTTCGCCACCAAGCGCCGCTTGGCGGCTTTTTCTAGCACCGTTTTCAATTCGTCATGAGCTTCGGGTCTGAGTCTACCTGAGTTGTTCTCGGGCGCGGGATTATCCTGCGGACGGGAAAGGCACCGTCATCTGCCGCATCTGCGCTCACTTCGCCCTCCCAGCGGCGTGTGATGGAGCTAAGCGTGTCCATTGGGCATTCATTCTCTTGACCCAAAACAATCCGCACCGCGCGGGCACGGAGCTCCTCTGGATAACGTGTTAGGTTTTTCGTCTTTCCCATGACCCAGTCTCCTCACTTCTGGGTCTTCGGCAAACAAGGAGCGGTTCACTCCGCCAATAGTATTTCCCGGCCCCGAATTCTCGATTTTGCTGAAGTACGGCAGAAAAATGCCATCCTCGTCAGTGGGCGAACCCGTTGTGCACGGTCCTCCGAGGACCTACTGGACAAGTTGAATAGATTGGCTGGTTGGAAAGTCTCGGTCGTCGCCATGAGCGGGATGAACGTTGAACTGGATACGCCAATGACCGGATGATGGCGACCATGCTGGATGAGATCGTACAGTTCGAACGCGACCTGCTCAGCGGACGAGCCAAATATGGTGTCGCCGCTGGCAGGGCGCGCGGCAAGAAACTCGGGAGTCAATACGGCCAACGCCCGAAATCAGGCAAGCGGGCACCGAAGGTCGTTCAAGCAGTGGCAGAGGGTCGATCATATGGATTTATCGCTCGCGATCTCGCATCAGCAAAAACCGTACTCGAGATTTTGAAAGGACACAGTGAAAATTCTTTGGATATCATTACACCCCGACTAGGAACAACTCCCTCGATGGCCGTGACGAAAATGGGCGGCAATGTCTTCGCGTCGGTTCTCACACTGGTTGCGGTGCCCGTGCTCTACGCCCTTCTTTTCGGCATCCGCCCTCCCAAGGGCGAAAAGGCCGGGACAATATCCTGAGAATCGCGCCGGGGCGCCCTTAAATCGTCACATTCAAAACTCGTGTTTCGGGTTTTGGATACGACGGCGCTGTTGCGCAAATCAGCTGCTGACCGCACTTCCCCTTTCCCCGGACGCACTTATCCTGCGGCCACGGTCATCGGGATACCGAGTGCGGTGAAGCGGTTGAGGACCGCCGCGCGGATTTGGACCTCTGCCACCTGGCGGTCGAAGTCCCGCGACATGAGCCGCTGGCCGAGCTGCTTCACACAGTTCATTTTCGTTTCGACCCTGCTGCGGCGATGATACCCACTCCAGTTCCGCCAAAGTGCCCGGCCCAAGTGCCTTGACGCCCGCAGGATCTCGTTGCGCGCCCGGGCTCCGGCTGTGTCCGACTTCCAAGGTCTCGCATTCCGTCTCGGCGGGATGATAGCTGCCGCATTGCGGGCGGCGATGGCGTCATGGCAAGCGCGTGTGTCATAGGCACCGTCGGCCGTGACGGTGGCGATCTCCTCCTCCACCGGGATCTGGGCAAGCAGATCCGGCAGCATCGGCGCATCGCCGACATTGCTGGAGGTGACCTCGACCGCCCGGATTTCCAATGTTTCCTCGTCGATCCCGAAGTGGATCTTGCGCCAAACCCTGCGTCGTGAGCCACCGTGCTTGCGCGTATGCCACTCGCCTTCGCCTTCCACCTTGATGCCGGTGCTGTCCACGAGCAGGTGCAGCGGCCCCTTGGTGCCGCGATACGGGACAACGACGTCCAAGGTTTTCTGGCGGCGCGACAAGGTGGAAAAGTCAGGCACGGACCAGTCCAGCCCGGAAAGCTTCAGAAGGCTCGCCACGAACCCTGTCGTCTGGCGGAGTGGCAGGCCGAAGACGACCTTAAGGGCGAGGCAGACCTGGATCGCAGCATCGCTATATGACTGCTGGCGACCGCGCCGCCCGGACGGCACCGCCTCCCACTGCATCGAGGGATCGAACCAGACAGTCAGCGAACCGCGCTGCTTCAAAGCCTGATTGTAGCTGTGCCAATTGGTGGTCTTGTAGGTCGTCTTCGGAGGTCTGCTCATGCTGCCCGGCTAGCATACTGGATTCACAAGATGAATCCCCTTGGATTTGCGCAACAACGCCGGATACGACGCGCGCAATCGTAGTGATTTGTTGCGCGGCGCCCCAGCGTATCATCGCATCGGAACAGAAGCGGTGCGCCCTTGTTTCCTGGGTTTCGGCTGTTCACAGTTCAGGCGGTTACGATCGTTCCGGCCTGAAGCCTGTGCGCCGCCGTGCCGCCGTGATTTGCCCCAAAAGCTCCCCTTTTCTTCACGTTAGCACAAATTTTACCCGCTCTATGTTAATTAAGCGCATTGGCAAATGAGAAAACGAAATGCCGAATATTCGCATCTGGCAGCTATCCGATCTGACGATCACGGGAACCGACCCGTTTTCGTCCAATGATGTTGGTCAGACCGGTGCCATCGGTAGCACCTTTACGATCGACCCGAACCACACGTACACGATACTCGACATCGATGATGGGCTTCTCGACAATACCTTTGGCGAAGGCGACCTGATCCAGCAGGAAACCGATGCCGTGTATATCCTCAACGGCGTTACCTACGCCTTCGACACAGATGTCGAGCCGGAGTATTCCTATACCGTCCGTCCCGTCGGATCGACCGACCCGGCCGACGAGGTGACGATCACGGCGGTCAAGATTGGGGGCGCCATAAACGGGGACATCGTCGGCTTCCTTTCGGACGGGTGGCTGGCGCCAGGTGTCGAATACGAAATCATCGCGCTCGAAACCAATTCGCCTTCCATGCCCTACAGCAGCATTTTCGTCTGCTTCGCCGACGGAACCCGGATCGCGACGCCCGGCGGCGCGGTGCCGGTCGAGGCGCTGGCCGAAGGAGATCTTGTGCTCAGCTCAGAAGGTACTGCAAACGACATTCTGTGGATCGGGCGGCGAAAACTGGAGTTCCGGGGTATGAACGACCCTTACAAGCCGGTTCTCATCACTGCCGGTGCGCTCGGGGCAGGGATGCCTAAACGGAATCTCGTGGTCTCGCCACAACATCGGATCGCACTTGCAGGCCCCGTGGTGGAACGCGCATTTGGCACGGCGCCGGTATTCCTTGCTGCCAAAGCGCTCTGCGCGTTGCCGGGGGTCCGGGTGATGCGCGGAAAGCGGGCCGTCACTTATCACTCGATCCTGCTTCGTCGGCATGGCACTATCATGGCGGAAGAGATCGCGTCCGAGAGCTTTTATCCAGGTGAATTCGGTTTGTCGGTGCTTGACCGGACTGATCGGCATAGGATACGGCAAGTCTGCCCGGTTATCGCAGACGATGGCCCGGGGCAGTATGGCGACCCCGCGTTCCCGGTGATTCCGACAGGCAAGGCCGGGCGCTTTCTCGCGCTACACACAGGCAGCTGCGGCTTCGGCATCCACGCCGTCCCATTCGACTCCAGGTTTTTCGCGGAAGGCAGAGCGCCCAGAATAGAAACCCCACGCGACATCAGAGACTTCCCCGGTATAAAGGCGCCTTCCGCGGCCTCGATAATCGCGGTCGAGTGACCGCGAGCACCGACGAAAACCGGCACGATCCCGCCTGAGAAAACCCCGCCTGAACGCAGTCAGCGAAAGCACTTTGTATCAAACTTACGCAATAATTCTTGAATGGGTTCTCTGAGAAGACGGCATGAACAAACCGGTCACGCAGACCCATCGAACCCAAGGCTGCTGTGTGTGTTGCCAGACCTTCAGCGCACTGAAGCGTTTATGCTTAAACTTGACAAAGGTTTGAGTGGAAACGCCGTGAAACAAATCAGTGTTGTGCGTGTTTCGAGAAAAATCAGTGATTCAGGTTTTTCTCGAAACGCTTTGGCAACTTCCAGGCTGCGGTCCAAACCGGGAACTTCCAGATTACTTGCCCTGGTTTTCCGCTCATCTCATCGTGACAGGAACGTCCTGGCCTGAACGTTTCGTGTCAACTGATCTCGATCAATTCGGTTCGGTTCCTGGGCGGGTATCTCTTGAGACAGACATCCTTTGAAGATACCCTGCCGCAGTCGGATCAATTCATTAAAATCGAGCACGATATGCCAAACGTCAGACCGCTTCTAATACCTTCAACTGCCTTGGTCGCAGCGTTGATCGGCTTCTTCTTCTGGCAGGGCAGCGGAAACGACGTGGTCCCCGAGGGGTTCGCCAGAGGCAACGGACGCATCGAAGCTGTGGAGATCGACGTGGCCTCCAAGCTTCCCGGACGGATTGAGGCGATCCTTGTGCGGGAAGGTGTGCTGGTCGAAGCAGGGCAGCCGCTGGTGGAACTTGACACACGTCAGCTGAAGGCCAGTCGCCACCAGTCAGAGGCGGAGTTGCGCCGCGCCGAGATCGCGGTCGAGAACGCCCGGCTGATGGTCGAACGCGCTAGGGGCCGAGGCGGCGGTTGCCTCTGCCGAGGCGGCGCTCGCGGCAGCGCGGGTCGGGGTAACTTCGGCCAAGGCTTCGGTAATCGGGGCTGAGGCCGCGGTCAAGGCGACGATCGAGGCGGTCGACGTGCAGATCGAGGACAGCACACTGAAGGCCCCCCGGACAGGGCGGGTTCAATATATCTTTGCGCATGCGGGTGAAGTCGTGGGCGCGGGCGGTCGCGTCGTCAACATGGTCGACCTCAATGACGTCTACATGACGTTCTGTCTAACGTCAGCGCCTACCGGACAAATTTAAGGGTTTGAGCAACGGAGGATTTCTGGTTCATCGCAGCCAATAAGGAGCGAAGATGAACAAGAAATCCGGAACTGAGCTACTCCCCAACGCTTGGACAGTTTCCTGGGTGATTTAAGCTACTCTCTGCCCCTGCTGGTCGGTTTCGATTTGGTTGAAGTAGACCACGGCGGGTGGCTGTCCGCCATGGGCGGCGTGGGGCCGCTGGTGGTTGTAGAAGGTGATCCATCGGCCAACGCCGGCCTTGGCTTGCGAACCGGTCTCCCAGGCGTGAAGGTAGACGCACTCATACTTCAGCGATCGCCAGAGGCGCTCGATGAAGATGTTGTCGAGGCAGCGCACCTTGCCGTCCATCGAGATCCGGGTCCCGATCCGTTTCAGCCGGTCGGTCCAGGCGAACGACGTGAACTGCGAACCCTGATCGGTATTCATGATCTCGGGCGGGCCGAACCTGTGGATCGCTTCATTCAGCGCCTCGACGCAGAAGTCCGCTTCGAGCGTGTTTGAGATGCGCCATGCCAGCACCTTGCGGGTGAACCAGTCCATGATGGCAACCAGGTAGAGGAAGCCTCGTCGCATCGGCAGATAGGTGATGTCGGCGCACCAGACCTGGTTGGGCCGATCGACCCGCAGCCCACCCAGCAGATAGGGGTAGATCTTGTGCCCCTTCGCGGGCTTGCTGGTGTTGGGCTTCTGGTAGATCGGCATCAGGCGCATGAGCCGCATCAGCCGTCGGATGCGTTTCACATTCACTGGGTGCCCTTCGTTCTGCAGGTGCCAGGTCATCTGCTGGACGCCGTAGAACGGGGTTTCGAGGAACTGCCGGTCGATCTGCTGCATGAGCGCCAGGTTCATTTCGGTCTCGCTCAGCGGTGCGTAGTAGAACGACGACCGCGAGATCGACAGCAGGCGGCATTGTGCCCCGATCGACAGCGTGGGGTGGCTGCGTTCAATCATCGCGCGCCTCACTTGCCGGTCCAGGGCTTGAGCTTTCGTGATAAAAAATCGTTGGCGACTGCCAGCTCTCCGATCTTGGCGTGCAGCGACCGCACCGTCTCCTCGTCGACTTCGGCCTTCTTCTTCCCGCCGCGCTCGAAGATGTCCGATGCCCCCTCGAGCAGCGCCTTCTTCCACTGGTGGATCATGGTCGGATGCACACCGTATTCCGCGGCCAGCTCCGACACGGTGCGCTCGCCCTTCACGGCTTCCAGCGCCACGCGAGCCTTGAAGCCCGCGTCATGGTTCCTGCGTTTCGACATGTTCTGATCTCCTCGTTCTCGGAGACCAGCAGACGTCAGATCGTAGCTTCCGTCACTGTCCGATTTTCGGGGAGGTGCTCAATGTTGATCATCCCCGAAATATTCCACCTCTTCTACATTCGAAACATCCACACCACATCACTGACATGGGAAGCGATACACGGAACGCCGGTGGTTTGGGTTTGCATTTTGATAGTCGTCGGCGGCCAGTTGCTGTTCACCTACGCCCCCTTCATGCAGGAAATATTCGACACGCGACCGCTCACGCGGGCAGATGGCGCAATACTGATTGGCGTCGGGGCCGCGTTCTTGGCGATCGTAGAGATGGAGAAGCAGTTGCGGCTTCGGTTGAACGTGTCGACTGTGCGCACGTCATGAAACAGTCGATTGATGACGTGTTTCGCAATTGCAAAGAGCCAGAGGAAGGGAAGCCCGGGTGCCGGGCTTGAAAGGATAGAGAGAGGCTCATCCGGGTCCGGCGTGACAAGGACCCTGACAATGGCCAAGACCACAACACGCTCGAAACCCACCGCCGCGAAGAAGACCGAAGCCGCCGGATCGGCAACGCCTGACGGCGCTGCCGACATTCGCCTGATCCCGCTCGACCAGTTGGAGCCAAGCCCGCTGAACGTCCGCAAGGTGGCCGCCAGTGCCAGCGACGATGCCGAGCTTCTTGCGAGCATCCGCGAGACCGGCATAAAGCAGAACCTGGTGGTTCATGCGCTGTCAGAGACACGTTTTGCCGTCGATGCGGGCGGTCGTCGCCTCAAGGCGCTGCAGCAACTTGCCGACGACGGCATCATTTCGTTGGACCATCCAGTGCCCTGCCTGGTCGAGGACGAGCGCAATGCTGTCCTCACCTCTGCCACGGAAAACCTCCAGCGCGCGGCGATGCACCCGGCCGACCAGTTCGAAGCCTTCGACAAGATGATCGGCGAGGGCCGTAGCGAAGATGAGATCGCGCTGAAGTTCGGCGTCTCCGTCGACCTGGTGCGCCGCCGGTTGAAACTCGCCCGTGTCGCGCCCGAGATCATCGAGCAGTTTCGCGCCGGCGATCTGACCCTCGAATGCGTCATGGCTTTCACGTTGACCGATGATCATGACCGCCAGCTGGCGGTCTGGAACGCGGTGAAAGGCGGCTATCATATCCATCCGCAGAGCATCAAACGCCATCTGACCGAAACCGCGCATTCGGCGAACTCGGCCCTCGGGCGCTTTGTCGGCATTGAGGCCTATGAGGCGGCGGGCGGGATTCTGCTGCGGGATCTCTTCGACGACCGTGCCACCGCTCATATGGAAAACCCCGAGATCCTGGAGCGCCTCGCCATTGAGGAACTGCAGGCTGCGGCCAAACCCTTCGAAGGGACGTGGAAATGGGTCGAGGTGCATCTCTCGGTGGATTACGGCGCGTTTCGCAGTTTCGGTCGGGTCTATCCGCAGGACATCGAACCCGATTCGGACCTGCTGGCCGAGGAGGCGCGTCTCATCGCGCGTGAGGAAGAACTGGCGGCCCAGAATGACGGCGAGGACTGGTCTGACGCCGAGACCGAAGAATATTACGCCATCGAGCCGCGTTTGCGCGAGATCGAGGCCCTGCAGCGTGAGCGGCAGCCCTATGCCGACGAGGACCGCGCCATCGCCGGTGTCGTTCTGACCATCGGTCACGATGGGGCGCTACGCGTCGAGAAAGGCTTGGTGCGGCCAGAGGACATTCCTGCCGCGCGCGAGCCCGACGAGACTACCGCAGATGAGGATGGCGCCCCCTCCCCTGCCCGGCCGCACGTGACACCGCCGACCTCCTCGACACCAGTGCCGACCTCGGACCCGGCGGCGACTTTGCGCAAGGCGGACGGGATTTCGGCGAGCCTCGCCGACGATCTGCGTGCCACCCGCCAGCACATCCTCAGGGCGCATCTGGCGGCGGATTTCGAGGTGGCGTTCGATGCGATGCTTTATGCGCTCTGCGAGCAAGCTCTGGGCCGGTCCTACAACAACGAGGCGCTCGACATCTCGATCCGGCCCTTCCAGGCGCAAAACCGCGAGGTGCTGCATGCCGATACCGTCGCCCAAAAGATGCTTGAGGCGCTGGAACAGGACCTCGCCACTGATTGGATGAAGCTCGAGAAACCTGAGGATTTCCGGGCGATGTCGGCGTTGCCAATTGCGGACAAGCAAGCGCTTTTTGCCTGGGCAACGGGTCTGGCGGTCAAACCCCAGCTTACCTCCGACAATCGTCCTTCCCCGATCATCGAGGAGGTTGGCGCGCGGCTCGATGTCGATGTGGTGGCCTGCTGGCGCCCGACCGCGCAAAACTACTGGGGTCGCGTCAACAAGGGCCATGCAGTGGCCACGGCGCGCAAGCTCTTCGGTGACGACTATGCCGAGGATCGTAATCGCGAGCGCAAGGGCGATCTCGCGGCCGCGATGGAGCGGGCTTTTTCGGAAACCGCCAGCAAGACGGAAGGTTTCGACGCCGCGACGGTTTCAAGGACGACGCGGTGGCTGCCTGACGGGATGGAGTTTGCTGGTTCGTCCGATGCTGACGTCGATCTCAAGAGCGATGCAGGCGAAACCGAACTGGGCGGAGACGAGCCCGGTGAAGATGCATTGTCCGACATGGCCGACGAACCGGCATCCCTGCCCGCGTTCTTCAGCGGTGATGCCGCCTGAAGCTATGGGGCGATCTGAATCGTGACTGACCCATGGGCCGTCCTCGCGCAGAGGGCGGCCCTTTCCGGCTGACGGGTTGCCCACAGCCGATATCGGATCGGCGGGCCCGTCTCGGAGATATCCCATGACCACCACACTCGATCTCGATCCCGTCAAGGAAGCCGCACTGATCGCCGCTCAGAACGATGCTTTTCGCCGCTCCATCCTCGGGACCACTGTCGCCGCCGATGCGCCGCAAGGCCAGTTCGTGATGACCCGTGGCGTTGCAGCATTTGGACCGGACGCCCAGCTTGCTCTCACCCGCCGTGTCGCTGCGTTTGACACGTTCAACACTGACAGCGATCCCCATGGCTGGCACGAGATGGGGGTTATCGACCTCTATGGGACCACGGTCTGGTTCAAGATCGACCTCTATGACGTCGACTATCAATACGGCTCCCACGAGCCCTCCGATCCCGCGCAAACCCGTCGCGTCCTGACCCTGCTTCTGCCGTCGGAATACTGAACGGCCCCATTCCTGATGGACCATTGGACCGCCCCTAAACAAAGGGCGGTCCTTTCGTACTGGCGGGTTCCAAGGAGCGCGATGATCGCGTTCTGCCCGTCGCAGGAGACCAGCGATGGCCAAGACACTCGAGTATCAGATCACCCTCTATCCCGCGCATCGTGACGGCGCTTTCGTTGTCACCCAGTTCCAGATGATGGCGAGCTACCCCGAGAAGCGTATTCAAGCCGCGGGCATGGACGACCTGATCGACAAGGTGACGGAGTTCGCGATGGAGCATGGCGAGAGCTGCAGCGCCTCGGTGCGCTGCCTCGCCCCGCGCAAACCGCCGGGGTTCAAGCGCGCGACCGAGAATCTGTACTTCAACCTGGTTGACCGGACGGCTGAGAAACGCGGCGACGCCGCGGCCTGAAACCCTCCAGAGCAAACCTGCGGGGCGACCTCGCGCAACGGTCGCCCTCCTCTTCCCCAAATTCCAAAGGATCAAAGACGTGACACAAGTGAATGATTTCTACGCGCAGATGCGCGAATCTCAGAGACGCGCTGCCGAACAGCGGGGCGAGACCCGCGCGACCCTTCTCACCGAATTGCGCGCCCTCGGTATGACGAGCATCGAGGTGCAATACGAAGGTTACGGCGATTCCGGCAATGTCGAGGATGTTGTGGTGACGCCCGACACGATCGCCCTCACGGAGGAGATGCGGCGTCGGGTGGAAGATTTTGGCTGGGATTTCGCCTATGCGCTCAGTCCCGGTTTTGAAAACAACGAGGGTGGCTATGGTGAGCTGACCTGGGCGCTCGCGACTGACAAGATCGATGTCAGTCATTCGAACCGTTACATCGAGACCAACACCACCGAACATGAGGGGCTCTGACATGGCACATCCCCTCCACCACGCCGAAAGCTCGGCCCGAAAGTTCGGCGGCGTTCCGGATGACTATCAGTTCGTGCATGACTGGTTCGACTCATCCAAAGAGCACCTAGGTCTCTTTGTTCACAGAGCTCACCGTCACCACTGTTTAGGGGTATTTGAAGCCGAACGACAGTTCGGCCACAGCCTGATCAACAGCGCGGGCCGGGTCGTCCCGATCCGCTGGATCGGCGAGCAGCATGTGCGCGAAGACTGCCAGGGACGCATCCCGTCGCTCGCGGACTGGCTTGGACGCATCCAGCCGGAGCCTTGGATGGCCAATGGCCGGATCGACAACGATCCGACGCAGATTGTTGGCGATCCGCGTGCGGCCTGGGTCGAGGCGGTTGCGGGTCACCAGACCATTCTCGGTTTCGAGGATTGGCTTCTGAAGGTCTCGGTCGAGCACGTGCTGCATCGCCAGAACCGCGCCGCCGCCTGATCCGCCAGGCGGCACATTCACCAACCACTTGACCACGTCCCAATCGACCCGACTGCGCCTTAACCGGCCTGGCGGGTCGATTGCGTTTCAAGAAAGGACATCGACATGCATGACCCTATTTATGAGGAGGCCTACCAAGGCCACATCATCAAAATCTACCACGACCCCGATGCAGAAAGCCCGCGGCAGTGGTCCAACCTCGGAACGCTGATCTGTTGGCATCGGAGATACCGGCTGGGTGACAGCCATCAGTTCGACAGCCCCGAAGCGTTCCTGCGCAATCTTGCCAATGTCTCGGATCAGAGTGATCTCTTGCTGGACCAGTTGCGCGAGCGCGCCGGGCACAAGGCAATCACTCTGCCTGTGTTTATCTACGACCATTCCGGCCTCGCCATGAACACCATAGGGTTTCATTGCCCGTGGGATTCCGGCCAGGTCGGCTTCGTCTACGTGACGCTTGAAGTGGTCCGGAAAGAGTTCGGTGTGAAACGCGTCACCAAGGCGCTACGTGAAAAGGCTGAAGACATCCTGCGCGGCGAAATTGTCAGCTACGACGCCTATCTCGGCGGCCGGGTCTATGGCTATGTCATTGAGCAGGATGGCGAGGAGATCGACGCCTGCTGGGGATTCGTTGGCGACTATGAGACGGGCTGTTTGCCCGAGGCGCGACAGGCTGTGCCAGTACGGTCGCCTGGTCAAACACCCCAGTCCACTTCCGCTCAAGCGCAGGCTCACCCTTAGGAACCGGCACAGGTGGCATACGCTCCCTTTCTTGCAGCAATCCCAATCGGTCTCGCATTGCTGCAATGCAGAAATATCATGGCCTGCCTATTGTGCGGCTGCAGCATAGCCACTATCTTGAAGTTGTGATCGGTTCTCTCCTCCTCCCTGAACCGATCCGGAATAATCGGCGGCATCCGCCTCCTCCCGGATGCCGCCTTTTTCTTTTTCAGAGCTCTTTCTGAAGGTTGTCCACGGTTTGTCGGTCGCCGTTCGGTCAATGAGGTGCCCACTAGTTGGATGCCGAGGTCGCACCTTGCCCAAGACTTGGGCGCACCGATAAAGCTTCAAGCTGACAAGGACTTCCGCGACAGCTCCCGCAGCCCCATCCCCAGATTCTGGGGATAACTTTCCGAGGCTAAGGCGGAGATCAGCAATGCCATGAAAGAGCGAGAGACAGGGCGGGAGGGGTGACCCCTCCCGGGTGAGAGAGTGCGCGCGGGGCTGGGGGCCAACCCTCAACCCCGGAGATTGCCGATGAACGCTCACCCCCAGTCCGTCCCGCTTGCGACCCTTGCCGAGGCTCCTTCCCTGCCCGAGGCTGCAGGTTTTGCTCAGCACCTGATGCAGGCTGCGAAAACCCTCGTCCCCCTGTTCGAGGCGGGCAAAGCTATCGACGCCACCGCACTACGCGCCGCGATGGAGGATGCCTTTGGGGCCAGTGACACCAGCGGTGCCTGGGTCTGGAAGGACGCCTATGAGGCGGCCGAGGTTGCCCAGATCCTGATGCTTGCCCGCTACGGCGCGCTGATGCAGCGCCAGGCACCCTCTCCGCGTGCCTTACTCACCATGATGGAACGCCTCGCCGGCCTCGCGCCGTCTCACACGCGGCGTTCTGAGGACAGCGTGCGTTTGCAACAATTCTCGACCACTCTGCCCCTTGCGGCCATTGTCGCCCAGACTGCGGGGATCCGTGCCGACGATCTGGTGCTCGAACCCTCGGCTGGAACCGGCATGCTGGCTATCTTCGCCCAAGCTGCGGGCGCGCGGCTGGCGCTGAATGAACTCGCGGAGACCCGCCGTGCCCTGCTGAGGGAATTGTTCCCAGAAGCTACGGTCTGGGCTCACGATGCAGCCGCAATTGATGACCGCCTCGACCGTTCCATCACGCCGTCGGTCATCGTGATGAACCCGCCGTTTTCCGCCGCGAACCATGTCGAGGGCCGGTTCCGGCAGGCCACCAGCCAGCATGTGTTGTCCGCCTTAGAGCGCCTCGCACCGGGTGGGCGGCTAGTCGTCATTACGGGCGAGAGTTTCCGCCCCTCCACGAAATCTTTCCAGTCAACCTTCCAGCGGATAGCCTCGAGCGCCGATGTCGTTTTTTCCGCCGCGATCGACGGCAAGGTCTTCGCGCGGCACGGCACCTCGATCGACACGCGGCTGACCGTGATCGACAAGCGTGTGGCAAGCGAACGAGGGACCGCACCTATCGACATCGAGACCGCCTTTCATCCGCTCTGCGCGACCACGTATGATCTTCTCTCCGCAGTGCTCACTCATTGCCCGGAGCGTCACAGCCCCCCGCCCTGCCCTACTAGTTCGGCGTTGTCGGTTCCGTCCGGCCCGACGCGTACGAACCTGCACGCCCTGCGAAATGCCGCGCGCCAGGAAACCCGTGCCCTCGCTGTGGAGCGGGCCAAGCACCCGTTCGATGACATCGAGACTGCCCCGCTCGGCTACCTGCCCAAAGCCTGGAGAGAACCAGACGGCGCGCTGCAGGACACAGTCTATGAGGCCTATGATCTGCAGGCGATCCGGATCGACGGCGCGGCAGAGCATCCGACTGCGCTCGTGCAGTCCGCCGCTATGGCCTCGGTCCCGCCGCCCGTGCCGACCTACCAGCCCCTTCTGCCGAAAACCCTCGTCGCTGACGGCCTTCTTTCCGCGCCGCAGCTCGAAAGCGTCATCTATGCGGGCAATGCCCATGAGATGCATCTGAAGGGCTGGTTCAAGAGTGGCGAGATCGAAGGCCAGCTGATGGCGGCGGCTGAGGGCGATGAAGGCGCGTTTCGCCTGCGCAAGGGCTGGTTCCTCGGCGATGGCACCGGCTGTGGCAAGGGGCGGCAGGTCGCGGGCGTCATCCTCGACAACTGGTTGCAGGGGCGTCGTCGCGCGGTTTGGGTGTCAAAGAGCGACAAGCTCATCGAGGATGCGCGCCGCGACTGGATGGCGCTCGGGGGCCGCGAAAGCGATATTGTGCCGCTCTCGAAGTTCCGCCAGGGGAGCGACGTCCGCCTGCCCGAGGGCATCCTCTTCGTCACCTATGCCACCCTGCGCTCGGCAGAACGCGAGGGCAAAGCCTCTCGGCTCGATCAGGTGACGTCCTGGCTCGGAGAGAGCTTCGACGGGGTCATCGCTTTTGATGAAAGCCACGCCATGGCCAATGCCGCCGGCGAAAAGTCCGACCGCGGCGACAAAAAGGCGTCCCAGCAAGGTCTCGCCGGCCTCACGCTGCAGAATGCCGTGCCAGATGCCCGCGTGCTCTATGTCTCGGCCACCGGCGCCACGGTCGTCGGCAATCTCGCCTATGCCTCCCGCCTTGGCCTCTGGGGCACCGGGGATTTCCCCTTCGTGACGCGGGCAGAGTTTGTCGCCGCGATGGAAGCCGGGGGCATCGCCGCCATGGAGATGATTTCCCGCGACCTGAAGGCGCTCGGGCTCTATCTCGCGCGGTCCCTCTCCTATGCCGGGGTTGAATACGAGATGCTGGTGCATGACCTGGCGCCCGCCCAAGTCGCGATCTACGACAGTTACGCCGACGCCTATCAGATCATCCACACCAACCTTGAGGCAGCCCTTCAAGCCTCTGGCATTTCCTCCGAGACCAGTACCTTGAACGCCCAGGCCAAATCCGCTGCGCGCTCGGCCTTTGAGAGCAACAAGCAGCGCTTTTTCAACCATCTCATCACCGCCATGAAATGCCCCTCGCTGATCCGCGCGATCGAGGCGGATCTGGCGGCGGGTCATTCGGCGGTGATCCAGGTCGTGTCGACCAGCGAGGCGGTGATGGAACGCCGGCTCGAAGAGATCCCTCCCTCGGACTGGGATGATCTGCAGGTCGACTTCACGCCGCGCGAGGCGGTCATGGAGTATTTGATGCACAGCTTCCCGACGCAGCTTTTCGAGCCCTACACCGACGAGAACGGCGATCTGCGCTCCCGCCCCGCTCTCGATGCTGACGGCAATCCCATCATCTGCCGCGAAGCGGAGCGGCGGCGGGACGATCTGGTCGAGCATCTGGGCGCCCTCGCCCCGGTGCAGGGCGCCCTCGACCAGATCCTTTGGCATTTCGGCGGGGACGCTGTGGCCGAGGTCACGGGGCGCAAACGACGCATCGTGAGAACGCGGCAAGGGCGGCTCAAGGTCGAGAACCGACCCGCCTCCTCCAACCTCGGTGAAACGCAGGCCTTCATGGATGACGCCAAACGCATCCTGATCTTCTCCGATGCCGGTGGGACAGGGCGCAGCTACCACGCGGATCTCGGTGCGAAGAACCAGCGCCTGCGGGTGCATTACCTGCTCGAGCCCGGTTGGAAGGCCGACAATGCCATTCAGGGGCTCGGGCGCACGAACCGCACCAATCAGGCGCAGCCGCCGCTGTTCCGCCCCGTCGCGACCAATGTGAAAGGCGAGAAGCGGTTTCTCTCCACCATCGCGCGCCGCCTCGACACGCTTGGCGCCATCACCAAGGGGCAACGCGAGACCGGTGGGCAGAACATGTTCCGCGCCGAAGACAATCTCGAAAGCCCCTATGCGCGGGCCGCATTGCGGCAGTTTTTCTACAAGCTGCGCGCGGGCAAGATCGAAGCCTGTTCCTACGCCAAGTTCCAGGAGATGACCGGGCTGACGCTCGATGAGGCGGATGGCACGATGAAGGAGACCCTGCCGCCGATCCAGCAGTTCCTGAACCGCTGTCTTGCGCTCCGCATCGACATGCAGGATGCGATCTTCGAGGCCTTCGGCGGGTTTCTTTCGGCCATCATCGAGGACGCGCGCCAGGCTGGCACGCTCGATGTCGGCCTCGAGACTCTGCGCGCCGAAAAATTCGAGATCGTCGATCGCAAGGTGATCTTCGAGCATGAGGCGACGGGCGCGACGGCGACCGCCCTGACCGTGGAGCGCACCGATCGCAACGATCCGCTGACCCTGCCCCGCGTCAAATTGATCTGCGCAAACACGGACGGCGCGACGCTCTGCTGGAACAAGATCTCCAAGCGCGCCGCGCTGATGGTCAAGGCGTCGGCCTTCATGGATGAGGATGGTATGCCGATCCTGCGGGTGAAACTTCTGCGGCCCATGGGAACCGAGATCCTCGCGCTCAGCGAATTTTCGGCTTCGCACTGGGAGGAGGTCGATGACGCGATGTTCGAACATCTCTGGCAGGCCGAGGTCGAAGCCGTGCCGGAGTTCACCACCTCGAAGATCACGCTGATCTGCGGCCTTCTCCTGCCGATCTGGGACCGGCTCCCCGCTGACAACATGCGCATCTATCGTCTGCAGACCGAGGACGGGGAGCGCGCCATCGGTCGACTGGTCAGCCAGGAGCAGCTTCTCAATGTCTATGCGCGCCTTGGGCTCGACTGCCAGATCGAGATGTCGCCGCAGGAGGTGCTCGCGGCCGTGATGGAAGCCAGGACAACCCTGAACCTCCTCGGTGGGTACCAGCTGCGTCGATCGCTGGTCATGGGGCAGCCGAGGTGTGAGCTGATCGGCGCCTTGGGCGCGGCCCTGCCGGGACTGAAAGTCCTGGGTTGCTTCACCGAAGTGATCCAGTGGAAGACGCGGGTGTTCATCCCGGTGGATGGCACCGAAGTGCTGGCGCGCGTTCTCGCTGACCATCCGGTGGGCGCCGGCGCCGCGGATGCCGCCGCATGAGTGCGCAGCGCAGCATCGCAGACCTCTCGGCCGATCTAGCGACCCGCGCCGAGAGTTTCTGCCGCCAGTATTTTCCCGAGGGGCGCAAGCAGGGCAATTATTGGCAGGTTGGCGACACCTCGGGCGCAAAGGGGCAGAGTCTTGCAATCCGGCTGCAGGCGGAAAGCGGGCGGAAGGCCGGGTCCTGGCAAGATTTCGCGACGGGTGAATTTGGCGACTTGATCGACCTGCTGCGGGAACGGCTTGGGTCCGTGACGCTGAAGGAAACGCTGAGGGAGGCCCGGTCCTTTCTCGGCGAGGCCCCCTGCCCTGCCGTGCCGCGAGACACCCAAACCCGTGAGCAACCAGATGCCGCCTCGAGCAAACGCATCGCGCGGGCGCGGAAACTTTTTTCCGCAGGGAAGCCGGTTCTTGGCACCTTGGCCGCCACCTATTTGCAGGGGCGCGGGATAAAACGGCTTGGCCCGGCCCTTCGTTATCACCAGAGGGTCTTCCTACGGCAGGGCGAAGACGGCGCCGATCTGCCGCAAAGGGCCCCTGCCCTGCTCGCGAAGATCACCGACAATTGCGGGCAGATCACCGGATGCGCGCGGTTCTATCTCGACCCGTCCACTGGCGGTTTGGCCGTGATCGAGAACCCGAAACGGATCCTCGGGCAACTGCATGGCCATGCCATCCGCTTCTGGTCCGGCAAGGCGCGCTCTGATCTCATCGTCGGCGAAGGTCTCGAGAACACCCTCTCCGTTGGCACGGTTCTGCCCGAGTTTGACCTCGCCTCCTGTCTCACCGCCACCCATCTCGGCCTCTTCATCCCGCCGCCGGGCATCAAGCGCATCTGGATCGCGCGGGACAATGACGAAGCTGGACGTAACGCTTCAATGAAGTTGCGTAACAAACTGGAATCGCTGGGAATTGCCTGTGGTGACCTCGTGCCGAGCATGGGCGATTTCAACGACGATCTGCGGGCTTTTGGCAAGGATGCGCTGCGCCAGTCCCTGCTCAAGGCCATGAAGGCGCAAGTTCTGGAGATCGAGGACGGGTGAGCGCCAGTCTCCTCTCGTGGTGACTGTGGGAGCAAAGGTTCCGCGGTTTCGATCTAATCCCGTTTGGAAAAGGGGAGCGATGGACCAGCGGGTCGGGGCTGAGCGCCCCTCGCCCAGGCAGCAATGCGCCCCGAACCAGAAAATTCCCCTGCCCTTTCAGGGCATTCCTCGCGGGAACAATTTTCCGGCCCGGGTCACATTCTCCGCTGCGCTCCGATCCTAACGGATGCGGCCCGGTCGCCGCCGGTCCTGATATCGCCCCATCCAAATCGGGTCAGATCAAACAGAGGAACCAGACAATGCCCCATCAGACAGACATCCAAGAGGAGACCGGCGTGACCTCCGCCATCCTCGACCACCTTGCACTTCATGGCGCAACGCCCGGGCCCGACGAGACCGATCATCGCCCCCTGCCCCAGCCAGATGAGGTCGAACTCGCCATGGCGACCCTCTTTGACACCACCATCGGCCTTCTCACGGGCAGCCAGTTGGAGGACAATCTCGAAGAGATGCTCTGGTCCCTGACCTCGATCTTCCATCGCCGGCTGACCCATATCCAGAAGCTGCTTGATGACAACGAATTCGAGGTCCGGGAAAGTCTTGCGATCCAGGACGGCTCCGAGGTCGCCTCGGTCGAACTCGAGCGCCTCCAGATTGTCGGGCTGAAGCTCTGGGACCATCGCGACGCTTTCGAGCAGATGCGCGATCTGGCCGTGGACCACTTCTCGGCCGCCACTGGCTCGCCCTGGCTGCCCCGCACCGGATCCAAGGTCTCGCATCGCGGCCTGACCTCCGCCGTGGTGGACAGCCGGGCCTATCTCTCGGCCAAGCGCCGCAAGGAGACCGAGGTGCACTGCCCCGAAGGCACGCGGATCGCCTTTTCGGGCGGCGACTATCAGGCCTATGATCTGATCTGGTCCGTCCTCGATGCCACCCTTGGGAAATACCCCGACATGGTGCTGCTGCATGGCGGTACGCCCAAAGGCGCCGAGATGATCGCGGCCCGCTGGGCAGATACGCGGGGTGTCACCCAGGTGGTCTTCAAGCCTGACTGGAAAAGCCACGGCAAGGCTGCACCCTTCAAGCGCAACGACAAGATGCTCGAGACCATGCCGCAGGGTCTGATCGCTACGCCGGGCTCCGGGATCACCGAGAACATCGTCGACAAGGCCCGCAAGCTCGGGATCCGCATCAAGAGGATCGGGGCTTAGGCCCCGGTTCATGTTTCGAAGGGGCGTCAGAAGCCACAGTTCGCTCAGGCAATGGCGAACGTCTGGGTTGCGGGACTTATCTGCCTTTAAGTTCAAGGCGGTGAATGTATGCTTCAGGATGGACAAAACCTCTGCTTTGTGCGAGCTATCCGGTATGAGAACCTTGCTTCAGAAAACTGGCTCTCGGCGTCAAAACCGAATTACGATCCCGGTCTGATAGTCCAGGCCGGGTGATCGATTTCTGAATGTCATACGCGCTTCATGCGCCGATCAAGGTCATATTGAATGGATAACATATCCCCGACCCTGCACGTTTTGTGCGGCAAAATTGCTGCTGGAAAATCAACTTTTGCTGCCAAACTTTGTCGTGTGAATGGAACGGTCTTGCTAGCCGAGGATGATTGGCTGAGCGCTCTGTTTTCGGGCGAGATGTCGTCGCCGTCTGACTACGTTCGGTGTTCGTCAAAATTACGAAGAATCATGGGGCCTCACGTGGTGTCGCTGCTGAACGGGGGAGTTTCGGTTGTCTTGGACTTTGCAGCGAATACTCTAGAACAACGTGCCTGGATGCGCGCAATCATTGAGGCAAGTGGCGCCCTTGACCAACTTCACGTCTTCAATGCGTCTGATGAGCTATGCCTTGCTCGACTTCGCGAACGTAACGCACGTGGCGATCACCCGTTCACCGTGACCGAGGAGCAATTCCTTCGGTTTTCAGAACATTTTGTTGCGCCCTCGCTGGACGAAGGCTTCAATATTGTGATGCACGACGAATAGCCATGGCCTGCGTAAAGCGGTCTTTCCTGTCGGGCGCAGCACTCGTGACTATGGGCTCTACCAGCCATTCGCCGCACTTACTCTCAACGGCTGTTTCAGGGACGGATGCATTTCCCAGTCTCGTAGATTTGTCTTCCCTAGCCCTCGCGCCTCTACCAGATTGCTCCAAGCCTAACTTCCTCTGGCGGTTTGGCACGATCGCATTGTCAAGTTTGGGTACTGGGTCCGATAGCGCGATCAGCCAACTCCACAGAGGTGGAGGTTTGACCTCAATTTCGGCCGTTGGCTCCACGCGATTTCATCGGCTGTTCCCCTAGTTTCCAGTCGCGGCCATTGCTTTTCTCCCGATGTACTGCTTTGCATGACATGCTGGTCGCAGCTGTCGTCCCGTCCACAAAGGTTGTCGCC
>JARGPB010000012.1:51052-102959 GCA_029212905.1 Thalassovita sp. | reverse complement strand
AAGGTTGGAAATGGATCGAGGTCTCGCTCGACCTGCCCTATGGCTACAGCCACGGCTTGCGGCGTCTCAACGGAGACCCGGCGCCGATGACGGAGGACGAAGGCGCGGCCCATGCCAGGCTGCTTGCCGAATACCGAGCGCTCGAAGAGGAATACGAGGGCCAGGATGAATTCCCCGAAGAGATCGACGCGCGTCTTGGCGAGTTGGAAGTCGCGATGGAGAAGCTCGAGACCCGGCCGCTGATCTTCGACGCGGGGGAGATCGCGAGGGCAGGGGCGTTCGTGACGCTTGACCGTTATGGCGAGCTTGCCGTTTATCGGGGCTTTGTGCGGCCCGAGGATGAGCCAAAAACAGACGTCGACGTCCACAGCGGTGAACAGGCAGCAGACGGGCCGGGCGTGGAGCTTTCAACGGGGAGCAATGTGGACGGTATCGGCCACAGCACGGTGATCACCTCTGCTGGTCAAGCGCTTGGCGTCAACGTGCCCGACGACGAGGACGATGGTGCGTTGAAGCCCTTGCCTGAGCGGCTGGTCATGGAGTTGACGGCGCACCGGACAGTGGCACTGCGGGAAGCTGTCGGGCGCTCCCCCGACGTCGCGCTGACGCTGCTGCTCCTGAAGCTCGTGGGTGACACCTTCCAGACGTCCAGTTCGGCCGGCAGCTGCCTCGAGGCTTCGGTCCGTCACGTCTACATGTCGGCGCAGGCGAGCGATCTGAAGGACAGCGTGGTGGCCAAGCTGGTCGACGATCGCCACGCCGAGTGGGAGGCCGACTTGCCGCTCGGCGACGATGCCGCTCTCTGGGACTACCTGACCTCCCTTGATCAAGGGAGCCGGCTGTCGTTGCTCGCGCATTGCCTCAGCTTCGGGGTCAACGCGCTCCATGAGAAGGTGAACCCCTATGGTGCCGGTATCTCCGCCAGCGGGTTGACCAGGCGGATGACCCAGTCTGACTTGGTCGCCCAGGCGGTCGAACTCGACATGGTCGAGGCGGGTTGGCAGCCGACGGCCGATACCTACCTGAACCGCGTGCCCAAGGCCCGGATCCTCGAGGCCGTGCGTGAGGCGAAAGGGGAGGGGACGGCGCAACTCCTCGATCACCTGAAGAAGGGCGAGATGGCGAGTGAAGCCGAGCGTCTGCTGAAAGGCAGCGGCTGGTTGCCGGAGGTTCTGCGCCGTCACGATCTGGCAGCACTCGATGGCGCGGAAGGGCAGGGGGCGCCTGAGCTCGTTTCCGACGCTGAGCAAGCCGAAGATGTCGACCTTCCCGCCTTCCTCACCGCTGACCTGCCGAGCAATGAGGCATCGATGATAGCTGCGGAGTGATCTGCGCCATCCGAGGGCGGGGAAACCCGTCCTAGATCACATAAAATACAACAATATCAATATGATGAATGCAAAATCACGCATTCAGGATGAGGAATCATGTCTGCATCGACCATTCTCGACACCGCGCCGCTAGGGGCGCTCATTCGCTACACCGACAACAGTCCGAAACCACCTGCGCGTTTCACGAAGAAGCTCGCGGCCTGGGAACGCTCGAACGGCGTTGGCCGTCTCGTCAAGAAGGAGCCGCCGCGACCCTATCCGACCCGGGCGGCGCCGGCGTCGTTCACGCTGCACGAGGGGAACTTCTCTTCGGACGGAGTCATTCTCGTGACGATCATGCGAACGCATTCGGCTGACAGCGCCTTGACCTTCGAGGTCGCTGAGGAACCACAGCCCGGGCAGGTTCGCGTCCTTTTGGATTTCGGCGGTTGCACGGAGCTGCTCCACCTGGCCGAGTCTGTCACGGCTGCCGAGCTCTGGATCGCCAAAGAAGGCTATCGCAATGCGCGGCTGGAGATTGTCGGCGAAGAAGGCGCTGCTAGGGCAGGGGGCGCGGAGCTTGCCGCCTGAGCCTACGTAGAACCCACGGGGCCCGCCAAAGCGCGGGCCTCTCACCCATCACGACCCTGTCCCGCGAAATCGCGGAGCACCATAGGATCCAATCCAACACGGAAGGAGGTCTTCTACCAAATGTCTGCCGGGAGGCTGGCAGCGATAGCATCAGCGGGACACCCGGCTCCAGTCAGCGGTCGCACCATCCCCCGCTCGCCATTCCCTTCCTTGCCCCGAATCCAGTCTTCGAGATCAACCCGCGAGGGGTCGGACTACGGGCGAGCCCGTGCCGCCGGGTGGATTCGGACGAGCCGAACGCACCCGGTGATGTCAGCCAGTTTTCGGGCCAGCGGGGTCCTGTCGCGCGGGGGATGGTCCTCCGCCTCCAAGACAGGAGCCAAACAGATGTCCCGCAAAGATGCACATGCCTTCGCCGCCTCCCTCGCCGCCACGCTCATGGTTTCGATCGTCGTCTTCCAGGCAGGTGATGGAACCTTTGGCGCCGTCCCCGCCGATGAAATCGACGGAGACGAGGTACAGGTGGTGGGTGAGATCGACCCCTGGGCGTAACGCCCACGGGATCGAAGACGGCTCGGGTTCGGAGCAAGGCTCCGATCCGGGCCTTTCGCCTGTCCACCGTTCCGGCCGACCGGCAGAATGAGCCGACGATGGTCGGCATGCCTTTGCATTAAGAAAACAAGCTCGAGCGTTAGCCAATCTGGCTTTGCACAGACATCAGCGGTCAATTGCAGTGCAATGAATGCAGCTTGAACATCGTCAGGGTTCGTCGGACACTGCGTTGTATTTGGTTCGGGTCACGTCGCATGCTCTACAAATCATTGATTTCCTTATACGGTTCATCGCTTGCGGGTAAATCGGCTCCTGCTGACGACCTGGTTTGGCACTTTACGCCGTCCGAGGATCTGAGGCTTTTTCGCGAGTATGCGCTCGATGCCCTACAGCAGGCAAAAGTATACCTGCTCGACCATATGGCTGCAGCCTATGCCGATACGCTTCATGACGCAGTCGCCAAGCAGGCTTCGGAAACCGGTCTTCCCGCAATGGCCATTCTGGGTGAGGTAAAGCTCCCCGCCGACGTTGTTTGGGTCGAATTTGACGATCGAGAGCTGGGTGTCGCGCGCTTTGAACGGGCTTCACATGTAACGAGACATGACGACAAACCCATAGGCACTGGTCTACGCGGCTATCTCATCGATGATCGAAACAATGGCCACTTGCGCATCACGATGTTCCATCGCCGCGACAATTCGAGGGTCGTCGATCCAATCTGCGCTTTGCTCGTGAAGCGAACTCCGACAGGCGAGTTGAACTACGACAACGTCGAAATCGAGTTGAGCCGTTCCATGGTCGAATTCCGTGTGCGGAGCGGTGATACGATGGAAATGATCAACGGTCGGCGCACGGTGCACCAAGTTGAAACAGGCTACGATCTTTTCATCCCCTACGCGCTCTTTGCGATGCTGGTTTCCCCGGACTTGGGGGGCATCATTCCCACGGAACATGAGACGTTCACGGCCAAGGACGCAAAGACAGCTCGAAAGTTCGGGAAGTCCTGGATTCTGGGTGCGCAGAAATCCCATCTTACAATCCGCATTGGTCCGCAGGCCGCGGCTCACATGCAAGAGCGTCAGGCTCGCCTTGAGTTCGAGCGGCGGACTCAGGACGGACGCAACGGCCCTGTTCGCCATTGGGTGAGCGAACATGAGCGGCGCTATCGCAGCGGTAAGGTTGTCTTGGTGAAGGGGCACCACAGAGGGCAATTGCCTGCGCCCAATCTGCCAACGCGTGTGATGGGGCCAAAACCCGAGGCAACGATTTTCGAGTTAGACGCAGTTGATCCGTCCGACCCAGACTGAACCCGGAGTTTGCCGCGCGGTCATGTCGTCGGCCGTCAATCTATCGCCGCCACATCGACGAACTCCCGTAGTTTTCGGCCGTGACCTGACCAGGTCGGCGCCAAGAGCTCAGGGAGCCGGAAATCCAACAATGCTGGCGCGAAGCGGTATCCGCTCTCCCCGATCAGTTCGGCCAGGAAGTGGCCCATACCGTGGCGATGGCTTCCGCCTTGGTGCAACCTTTCACCATGCACCAATCCAAGACCGTGGAGAGTGCCCCGGCGACTTCCTTTTGCATTTTCTGTACGCGTTGAGCGACAGCGCCCCGAGATCGCAATCAGCTGTTGGGTGCGGTCCGTGTCCGGAATATTCCGGTATCGATAGCCCGTCGCAGCAAGGCCCTGCATTTCCCAACAGGTAAGGGCAGGGGGGCGAGAGCCGGTGATCGACAGTTGCGCCGCTGGTGGGGTGCAGGGCTTTGGGTCAAACAGTCCGATTGGCAAGGGGACATGGTCTGGCATGGGCTCCCCGCATCTCTCCGTCTCCTGGGCCATCCCTTCGACTGACAATCCCCTAATCCCGTTCGGTCTCCTGCGCGCAACCCCGCGTCAGTCCGGGCCGTGTTGGCCGCCTTTGGCGTCCTGCCCGCTCCACCCCGGTCGTCTGGGGGTGTCCGGTGTCCATGCTGTCCACCGTGCACGCGTCATCCGACGGGCTTTTTCAGGGTCTTGTCGAAGGGACGGTCCCGAAGACAGGACACACAGGAGCTTATCATGCAGAACATCGTCATCCTCGCCGGCAACATCGGTCAGACCCCCGAAGTCCGCACCACCCAAGGCGGCACCAACATCACCAACTTCAGCCTCGCCACCTCCCGCCCCCGCCTCTCGGAAGGTCGCGTCCTGCGCGACGAGAACGGCTACCGGGTCATGGACACGGAATGGCACCGCATCACCTGCTTCAACGGTCTCGGCAAGACGGTCGCGGAGCATTGCGAAAAGGGCATGAAGGTCCTCGTCCACGGCCGCATCCACTACACCAAGTGGATCGACAGCATGGGGAACGACCGCTACGGCTGCGAGATCATCGCCGAGAAGGTCGACTTCCTGAGCCGCCCGAAGTCGGCCGAGAACGAAAACCCCGAGCTGGTCGACCGCGACGACGAGATCCCGTTCTGAGGAACGGGGTCTCCCCCTCGGGCCCGGTGGGAAAACCCGCCGGGTTCGCTGCACTGCTACAATGTAGCTTCGAGCCCACTTTGGCCGATGATGCAATGCAGCTATCTGCCGAGCAGTGCACGCATTAACGGGTTCGTCATGGCAATGTCGGGCATGCTTTCCGATCGGTATGGAATATTGAATTTAATCAGGTCGTCGGACTCGCGCGACGCTTCGACACCAATGCTCTCAGCCATGTCCTCTAAGATATCGCCGATTGCCTCGAAGGCATCCAAATTCTTCCATCTCCCAAACTCGTTCCAAAGCGCCTCCTGCATTTCAATCAAGCGTTCGTAGAACGGAGAAAACCACCCAAACTCAGCCTCATCGGTGAGAGCAGGCGGATGCGTTTCCGGGGTTTCCTGCGCCGCTGCAGCACCCACAAAGTAAGATGAATACTTCAGCAGATCGCCGAGCTTCCCATATACTTCCCCTACAATCTGCCCAACATCCCCGTGGGTCCGATATGCCTTAATCAGCTCATAGCATTGGCCCCTGGTATCGCCCAACACCTTGACCAAGGTTTCGAGGTAACCCTCTACGGGATCATCTCCAATGGAGCCTGCGATGCGGCATACAGCATACTCATCCCACGTTGCCAGAATAACCTGCCAGCGCATGTTATCTAGGATATTGCTGTGTGTTTTCTGAAGAAGAAACCCGGGGAACGACTTGTCAAATGCTGCTGTCACCTCCACATGCGCGCATTCGTGTGCAATTAGGTGAAGTGATTGCCAAAAGTATTCGGTTTCCTCCCCAGGTCCTTCTAGGATGCTGAGCGCGTAGTTCGCGTTAAGTACTAGATGCGTTTTGATCACACCGTCGCGAATTACCGTGGGCGCCATTGCAACACCGATGGCGACACCTTTGGTGGCGGTGAGTGTGTAGGTTGTCTCATATCCACGATCAAGATCAGCCAGTGCTTCGTCGTAGTCGAAGGCGACCGTCACGCCATCCAGGTTGGTTAGGTCGATGGATTGGCTGATGACGCTGAGAACGGAATGCAACTTGTACATCGCCTCCTTGGCGTAGTCCTCGTCTGGAAACATTCTGGCGGAAAACTGAAGATCGCTCGGAATCGTAGTGCCTTGTGGCAGTTCGGCGGTCTTGCCCTCTTCATCCTGCAACTTGCTCACCTTTCACCCCCTAAGTCTGAGATTCCCACGCACATCTAGAGATGGACACATACTGCGCTGGTACAACCGAATCTGGGTAGGAAATTCGGCGATTGCGCAATCGCAGCGAGCGCCCGCTTCGTCCCGCATTGCCGCCGCTCGTGCCTCTTTTGAAGAGTGAGAGAAAGGCTGGTTGCTTTCGCGACAGGTTAAAGGCTGGGAGAGTGGCTTCCGGCGCCTGTCACGGAGGAATACCGATGGGTGTTGTGGAAGTTCTGGATCCGGTCGCACCGGCGCGGGCGGGTGGCTGGAAAGTGGATGTGAGCCGGGGTGAGCGGAACGGGCGGGTGTCGTCCGAATGGTTCAACCGGCCCGATGACGAGCGGTATCTGTCGCTCGACGATCTCTGGGCGAGCGTGAAGGGTCGCTCCGAGCGCAGCCGCAGCCGCGTGGTGCAGACAGCGGACATCCGCGTCGAGGCCGCGCGCGACAGCGCCGAGCGATTGCACCTGGTCCTGCCGAAGGCGCATGAGCCGGTCGTGCCTACCCATTGGGCGTTTGGCCAGCTTGCCAGCATTGTCGGCGCTCCGGCCTCCTACCTGCGGCAGTTGCCCGCGCCGCTGGCGGGGATCAACCTGCAATACGGCCTGACCAACCACCGCGCCGAGCAGGTGAAGACTCTCGAGACGGAAGACGGCCAGACCGAACTGCGCGCCGTGACCGGTCCCGACTACGGCCGCATCCATGACTTCGAGCTTGTCGAGGCGGTGCAGCGCATCGCGGGCAATGGCACGGGCGATACGCGCTGGAAGGTGCCGGGTGTGCTCGACTGGTCGACCGGGGTCTACAACCCCGATGTCGAAATCAGCCGCGATACGACCACGCTCTACGCTTCGGACCGCGATGTCTTCCTGTTTCTGGTCGACGACCGCAATCCGATCGAGGCGGGCAAGTTGCCCGACGGCTCCCCCGATCTCTATTTCCGGGGCTTCTATTGCTGGAATTCCGAGGTGGGCGCGAAGACCCTCGGCATGGCGAGCTTCTACCTGCGGGCGGTGTGCCAGAACCGCAACCTCTGGGGCGTCGAGGACTTCCAGGAGATCAAGATCCGCCACTCGAAATACGCCGCTTCGCGCTTTGCCCATGAGGCGGCCCCGGCGCTGACGCGGTTTGCCAACTCCTCGCCGCAGGGCTTCGTGAATGGCATCAAGGCAGCACGGCAGCAGGTCGTGGCGCGCAGCGACGAAGACCGCGCGGATTTCCTGCGCAAGCGGGGCTTCTCGAAAGCGGAGTCGGGCAAGATCATCGAGAAGGTGCTGATGGAGGAAGGCCGCCCGCCCGAGAGCATCTTCGACTTCGTGCAGGGCATCACGCGGCTTGCGCGCGACAAGACCCAGCAGGATGCGCGCCTCGACATGGAAGGGCGCGCCAAGAAGCTCCTCGACCGGGTCGGCTGACGCGAAGCCCGGCACAGCGACCGCCTGCATCCGCGGCGGTCGCGTTTTCCTCTTCCACATGCACGCCACTGGCCCCGCCTCGAGAGGGCAGGGGCTTCGAGGTGGGCAACTCGCGAGACCTCCATGACCCCCCAGGAAAAAACCGTCATCCTCGAGGCCCGAGACATCCTCGGCCGTTATCTTAGCCAAAACCCCGTCATCGACAGCTGGCAGGGGCTTTTGGACTATTGCGCGCTTACCGTCCGCGGCCCGATCGAGCGATTTCACGTGCTCTATCTCGACCGCAAGAACCGCATCCTTGCCGATGAGCTCCTGTCGACCGGAACGGTCGATCACGTCCCGGTCTATCCGCGCGAGGTGATCAAGCGGGCGCTGATGCTGAACGCCAGCGCCCTGATCCTGATCCACAACCACCCATCGGGCGATCCAACGCCGTCCGAGTCCGATCTCAGCATGACGAAGGAGATCCAGAATGGCTGCAAGTACCTGGGCCTGACGTTGCACGACCACATCATCGTCGGCGCCGGGACGGAGCTGAGCTTGCGGGCCCTCGGCAAACTCTGAGGGCCCATCGGACCCATCACCGCCGCCCCTTCGAGGAAGAGGGCGGCGGTTTGGTTTTTGACGGATGAGGCGGGGAGAGAGGCTTCCCGCGCCGTCGGAGATACTCCCATGTTCGACCTGTACTTGCCCATCCACCCGACCGCCTTCGCGCGGGGCATCCCGCCACATTTTCCCTTGGGCGACACCGATCCCGATCATCCCTTCGCCCTGACACTGTCGCGCCGCGCACCGGCTGACCTCATGTCGGGCCGGGCCGCCCCGCTGGTCCTCGCCCGTTTCGCTTCGCTGGCCGAGGCCATGCAGGGCGCGATCGATCATGCCGAGGGGATCGACCCGGGTGCCGCACCCCAGCTTCTGGCAATCCTCGACCGCGACGCCCGCCTTGTGCTGGCCGGGGCCGCCAGTGATTACGCGGTCGCCTGGTGCCACCCGGTGACGAGCGCGGCCGAGGCGCGGGGCGTGGTGACCGAGGCGAGCCAGCTGCGCGCACAGGCGGGCCGAGCGGCCACCTGGGGTGAGCCCGATCTGGCGCAGCGGCTGCGCCACCGCGCCGATCTTCTGGATGCGCGGCTGGTCGATCCGCTCTGGCGCGGTTTCGCCGCCCGGGCGCTGCAGGTCGCGGCGTGAGGCCCGAGAGACAGAGGAGGGCAGGGAGGAATTGGAGTTGTTCCGGGTGAGAGAGAACGCCCGGGACAGCTCCGATCCCTTCCCTTGACCGGAGACACCCGATGACCCTGACCGAACCCTCCCTCACGCCGCCTATGGTGCCCCCGACCGTCGACATGGCGCAGATCATCGCGGCGCATGCCGAACGCACGGCTCGCATCGAAGCACTGCGCCCTGGCAACAAGGACCGCCTCTTCGACGGCCTCATGGCAGCCGGCATCACCCATGTCACCGTGACGTTCGATGGTGCCGGCGACAGCGGCCAGATCGAAAGCATCGGCGCATGGTCCGGTGATACCGCCGTCGATTTCCCCGCCACCGAAATCGAATACGCCGCGCTGACCTGGGACGACCCCGAGGTCGAGATGCGCAGCCTGTCGCTCGAGGATGTTGTCGAACAACTCGCCTACGACTTCCTCTCCGACACCCATGGCGGTTGGGAGAACAATGACGGCGCCTGGGGCGAGTTCTGCTTCGACGCCGCTGCCCGCTGCATCCATCTCGAGTTCAACGAACGGTTCACCTCGTCCGAACTCACCACCCATGATTTCTGAGGGGGCGGGTATGGCACATCCCTATCACCACGCCCTCTCCTCGGTGAAGAAATGGGGCGGCACGGTCGACGACTTCATCGCCGTGCATTCCTGGTTCGACCAGAGCAAGGAGATCACAGCCGACTTTCGGCACCGGGCGCTGCGCCACCATGCGGAGGGGATCTTCATGGCCGAGACGATTTTCGGGCAGACTCTCACGCTCTCGACCGGGCGCATCATCCCGACCCGCTGGGTCGGGGAACAGCATGTGAAGGAAGACCTCGGCTTCATCCCGAGCTTCGCCGACTGGGTAAAGGCGATCCGGCCCGAACCCTGGATGGGCCGGGCCGAGCGGATCGAGGCCCTGGTTGATCCGCATCTCGCCTCGCCCGTGGTCGAGGTCACCTGAGATGAGCGATCCAGCCTATCAGCGCCTCGGCCTGTCCGAAACGGCTTCGCCCTACGCCGTCCTGCGGGCGGCGGTCAGGGCGCTGCATCCCGACACGCGCGCCCTTCGCACCTTCCGGACGGCGCGCAAGCGCTTCTATAGGCAGATGCTCTGCGCGCATGCCGCGCG
This sequence comes from Thalassovita sp., assembly GCA_029212905.1. Taxonomy (GTDB): domain Bacteria; phylum Pseudomonadota; class Alphaproteobacteria; order Rhodobacterales; family Rhodobacteraceae; genus Thalassobius. The sequence continues at coordinate 93,091 of JARGPB010000012.1, read as the reverse complement.
ACAGGCGGCAGGCGACAGTCCTACCGGCTGATCGCCCCCAACCACCCCTTCATTCCAACACAACGCCCGGCCGCCCGGCCGGGTTTTCCTCATTCAGGAGGTCCCCATGGCGGATTACTTCACCCATTTCTCATGCCTGCTCGACGTCGGCACCCCCGACAAGGCTGCTCGTGCACTCGCGCTGTTCCAGAAACTGCGCGCAGCGGATCAGGACGCCGACGATCCGGAGGTGGCGGGTTTCACCCTCGTGCATCAGGACGCGCCCGAGGGCAGCACCCTCTGGATCCATGATGACGACGACGGCGATGTCGAAGCCGTCATCCGCTTCGTGCTCCGCCTTGCGGACGACCTCGATCTCACCGGGCTTTGGGGGTTCCAGCATGCCCTGACCTGCTCTCGGCCACGACTCGACGCCTTTGGTGGCGGCGCGCATGCCATCGATCTCAGCACGCGCAAATCCATCGGCTGGTCCAGCACGCAAGAATGGCTGGCCGCAGCATTGAACGGGGAGGGCATCGATGCCTGAGGTGATCTGCACCACCGTCTACCAGTTCCCCGAACTCTCGGATGCCGCCAAGGAGAAGGCGCGCAGCTGGTATCGCGAGCTTGGCCCCCATGACGATTGGTGGGACGCGGTCTATGAGGATTTTGAGCGGGTCTGCGAGATCCTCGGCATCCGCCTGAAAACCACACCCATCCGCCTGATGGGTGGCGGGACGCGGGCCAAGCCTTGCATCTGGTTCTCCGGCTTCTGGAGCCAGGGCGACGGGGCCTGCTTCGAGGGCTACTGGTCCCACGCCAAGGGCGCGGCCGCGCGCATCCGGGACTACGTACCCACGGACACGACGTTGCATGGCATCGCCGACCGGCTGCAGGCCATCCAGCGGCGGAATTTCTACCAGCTCGCCGCGGAGGCCAGCCACCGTGGCCGCTATTACCATGAATGTACCATGTCAATCGACGTCACGCGGGACAGCGCGACCTGGCAGCCGCCGACTGAGGACGCGGAAGAAGTCGTGACCGAGGCGCTGCGTGATCTGGCCCGCTGGCTCTACCGCCGGCTTGAGGCCGAATACGACCACCTCACTTCGGATGAGGCCATCGAGGAGGGGATCATCGTCAACGAGTATACGTTCACGGAAGGAGGGCGGCGGTTTGGGTGAGCTGATCTCGTTCCACGCAGACAAGCGGGGGCTAGGTGTTGTCAGTCGGCAATGCTCACGGCTTCTGCCGCACGACCGTCATGACCCGGGAATATTGTTTGATCCAGATGGCCTTATCTGGGCTCAACCATTTAATCAGTTCCATGATCTGACTATACTCAGCGGTGATATTTCGATGATGAATTGGTTCATGATGAAAGACGCGGTTGCGAAATTCACGGACATCGTCACAGCGCTTGTATAGTTGTGCATAGGAAACAGGCCCCGGCAGGTGAGGGAAGTCTCCATGCAGATTTGCCCAGAAGACGGGTTCGTGCCTTGGCAGCAGCATTTTCACCCAGAATCCAAAATTGAGCTCTGCGGTCATTCGCCCTGAGGTAACCGCGCCCGTTGTGACGAGCTTGTCGCGTGCTGTTTTTACTATGCGCTTGCCGCCGCTCTTGATCTGCAAGAGAAAGGCAGGGTCATCCCACCATTGCGGACCATAGAGCGCGATGAGGCGAGCGACGATTATGTTCCTTAGACTGACCTCGGCTGCGCTCAGTACAGGGAAGAAAGCCTCACTGAGCTGAATGTTCCAGCCATAGAGGGCGAGAGCGTGATCTGGATCGTGACCAGCAGCAATGAGGTACTTCGTGAGGCGTTCTTGAGAAATTATATTTGTTACCAAGTACTTAATGCTCCGATCGACTGTTCGCACGACTTTCACACTGCGCTTGACAGTCGTGCGAAGATACCCATATATGAGAGCAATCGAAGGCAAAGTCAGGCCTTCAAACCCTTAGAAGCCCGCGACAGCCGTTACAGGTCCTCGCGGGTTTTCGCTTTTTATACATCTACTTACGGAAATCCAAGAAGATTTGGCGAGGCAAACTCTCAGCCCAATATGGTGCGGTGGCGCTTGGTCATCCCACTATTCTGCTTCTAGTCGACCTTCACCAGGAATGGCTTTTCCAAGCTCAGAGTTATGACGTGTGAAGATACCGCAGGCCTGTGACCCCGTTCGTCGGGGGACGAGCGCCCCGTTCCTGTCACTTGTTCCCGTCGATCCACTTCGACATGAGCCCCTTGTCGCGGAAGCATTCGTCCGGAACGGCGCGCCTTTTGATCCGGGCGAGTTTCTCAGCGAAGGCCACCTGCTTGGACGTGGGCAGCCGGTCCATGTCCGATACCGGTTTCATCTGGGCCTGAGCCTCGATCCAAGCGCTCAAAGATCGCCGGTCTTGCTGAACCTCCCAGGGCAGGAGCGTTCGGTTGCGCAGGGCGAGCGACCGCGCATAGGCAATCTGCTTGGGCGTTACGGGCAGGGCGTGCTTGGTGCTTTCCATTGTGGAACCCCCTTTCTGGCTTGGTTCTAAAATAGAACATAACAAGAACAAAATCAAGCCAAGCGTCGGGAACACCTTGGTGCGAGAGGGAGAGAGGGGCCGGGAAAGATCAGGTCCGAGGCTGCCCGAGATAGGGTGTCCGGGCCTGATCCTGTCCTTCATTCCGGAGTTTCCCGATGACCCATCTTGCCCCTGTTGCGCAGGCGTCCTTGCCTGCGCCCGTTGTTCCGTTGGCAGCAAATCCTGCCCCTGCGATCGTTGCTGTTGCCGAAGCGCTGCAGCCCGATCTGGCGCAAGGACTTCAGATCGACGCGCTGCACCTGCGCCGCGAGATGGAACATGCCTTTGGCGGTTCCGATGCGACCGGTGCCTGGGACTGGAAGCTCGCCTATGAGGCGGGTGAGGTGGCGCAGATCCTCTTTCTGCAAAAGTTCGGTCGGGCGCTGCTTGCGCGTGCCGGCTCGCCTGCGGCGCTCTTGCCGATCCTCGCCAAGGTGGCAGGCCTCTTACCCACGCACACCCGGCGGTCGGAAGAGATGGAGCGCTTTCAGCAATTCTCGACGCCGCTGCCTATGGGGCTCACGGCTGTGGCGGCAGCACAGCTCACGCCCCGAGATCTCGTCCTCGAGCCGTCGGCCGGGACCGGGCTTCTGGCGATCCTCGCCGAGATCGCCGGCGGCACTCTGGCTCTGAACGAGTTGGCGGACACCCGCGCCGACCTTCTTCGGCTGCTTTTCCCGGGTCGCCCCGTCACCCGGTTCGATGCCGCGCAGATCGATGATCATCTCGGCGAAGAGACCCGCCCGAGCGTCATCCTGATGAACCCGCCCTTCTCGGCCCAAGCCAATGTCGATGGTCGGTCGACCGAGGCGACGGCCCGGCATCTGCGCTCGGCCCTCGCGCGTCTGGCCCCCGGCGGACGGCTCGTCGCCATTACCGGAGCTGGTTTCGCGCCGGATGCGCCTGCCTGGGCCGAGACCTTCGGCCGTCTGACCGAGACCGCGCATCTGGTGTTCTCCGGCGCGGTGTCGGGCGCAGCTTTCGCCAAGCACGGCACCAGCTTCGAGACGCGGATTTCTGTCTTTGACAAATGCCGCGGCGGTGAGCCGGGCGGCACCACCGCAGACCTGCGCCAGCCCACGTCCCCGGACGTGGCACATCTGATGTCTCGGGTCACTGCCGAGGTCCCGCCGCGCCTGGAGCTTGATCCGGCAGCTACCGTGAGTCTGGGCCACACTTCCCTCTTCCCGGGAAGTCCTGCCCCGACCCCCCGCAAACCCGTCAGCCGATCCCGCGCGACCTCCGCAGCTCAACCGGCGAAATCAGACATACCGATCGAGGTCGAAGACCTAAACTACGCGCTTCGCGACGTCGCCGGGGACGAAGATGCCGCACGGCTGTCCGACGCGATCTACGAGACATTCCGTTTGCAGGCTATCGACATCCCAGACGCCGCATCGCACCCGACCAAGCTTGTGCAATCGGCGGCCATGGCCTCTGTCGCACCGCCGAAACCCACGTACCGCCCCAAGCTGCCCCCGGCCATCCTGCGTGACGGCCTGCTGTCAGACGCGCAGCTCGAGACCGTCATCTACGCGGGGGAGGCGCATGGCGCGCATCTCACTGGGTCTTGGACCGTCGATGAGACCGGTGACGTGGTCTCCGCTGCACCGGACGATGCCGCTGACGCCGTCCGCTTCCGCCGCGGCTTCTTCCTCGGCGATGGCACCGGAGCGGGCAAGGGCCGCCAGTCGGCTGGGATCCTGCTCGACAACTGGTGCCAAGGCCGCCGCAAGGCGCTCTGGATCTCGAAGAGCGACAAGCTTCTGGAGGATGCGCAGCGCGACTGGTCGGCGCTTGGCCAGGAGCGGCTTCTGGTGACGCCGCTGTCGCGTTTCGCACAAGGGCGCGACATCCCTCTGACCGAGGGCATCCTCTTCACCACCTATGCGACGCTGCGCTCCGAAGAGCGGGCGGCCAAGAAATCCCGCGTCGACCAGATCGTCGACTGGCTCGGGGCGGATTTCGACGGGGTGATCCTCTTCGACGAAAGCCATGCTATGGCGAATGCCGCCGGGGGCAAAGGCGAGCGGGGCGATACCATGGCATCGCAGCAGGGCAGGGCGGGTCTGCGCCTGCAGCACAAACTTCCGAATGCCCGCGTGGTCTATGTCTCGGCCACGGGCGCGACGACGGTCCACAACCTCGCCTACGCGCAGCGTCTCGGGCTCTGGGGCGGGGAGGATTTCCCCTTTCAGACCCGGTCGGAATTTGTGGAAGCCATTGAGGCTGGCGGTGTCGCGGCGATGGAGGTTCTTGCCCGCGACCTCCGGGCGCTCGGTCTCTACACGGCGCGGTCGCTGTCCTATGACGGTGTCGAATACGAGATGCTCGAACATGCGCTCAGCCCCGAGCAGCGCGGCATTTACGATGCCTATGCCGGGGCCTTCGCCATCATTCACAACAACCTGATCGCGGCGTTAGATGCGGCGAACATTTCTGGCGAGAGCGGCACGTTGAACCGTCAGGCGAAATCCGCCGCGCGGTCAGCCTTCGAGAGCGCCAAACAGCGCTTCTTCGGCCATTTGCTCACCTCGATGAAGACCCCCACGCTGATTGCATCCATCGATGCCGATCTGGCTGCGGGTCATGCGGCGGTCATCCAGATCGTCTCGACGGGCGAGGCACTGATGGAACGCCGCCTGACGGATATCCCGACTGACGAATGGAACGATATCCGTTGTGACATCACCCCCAGGGAATACGTCCTGGACTACCTTGCCCATTCCTTCCCGGTGCAGCTCTACGAGCCTTTCACCGACAGCGAAGGTAATCTTTCGTCGCGCCCCGTCACGCGAGACGGCCAACCGGTCGAATGCCGCGAGGCCGTCCGACGGCGCGATGCGCTGATCGAGAAACTGGCTTCGCTTCCGCCCGTGCCGGGCGCACTCGACCAGATCGTCCAGCGCTTCGGCACCGACCTCGTCGCCGAGGTCACGGGCCGGTCGCGCCGTATCGTGCGCAAGGGCGAAGGAAGTGCTGCGCGCCTCGTCGTGGAAAATCGGGCGGTCTCGGCCAACCTCGCGGAAACCGCCGCCTTCATGGATGACGAAAAGCCTATCCTGATCTTCTCGGATGCCGGGGGCACCGGGCGCAGCTACCACGCCGATCTCGGGGCGAAGAACCAGCGCTTGCGGGTCCACTACCTCCTGGAACCCGGCTGGAAGGCAGATGCGGCGATCCAGGGCCTCGGGCGCACCAACCGCACCAATCAGGCGCAGCCGCCGCTGTTCCGGCCGGTCGCCACCGATGTGAAGGCGGAAAAGCGGTTCCTCTCGACCATCGCGCGTCGTCTCGACACGCTTGGCGCGATCACCCGCGGCCAGCGCCAGACTGGCGGGCAAGGGTTGTTCCGACCCGAGGACAACCTCGAGTCGCCTTACGCCCGTGATGCTTTGCGCCAACTCTACCGCCGCATCTATCGTGGCGATGTCGTTGGCTGCTCGCTCGGGGCGTTTGAGGACGCGACAGGTCTCAGCCTGACCGACGACAACGGGCTAAAAGACGACTTGCCGCCGATCACGACTTTCCTCAATCGCCTGCTGGCGCTGACGATCGACATGCAGGCCGTGCTGTTCGCGGCCTTCGAGGAGCTGCTCGATCAGCGAATTGCGGGTGCTATCGCCGCCGGGGTCTACGATCTCGGGCTCGAGACACTCCGTGCCGAGAGCTTTCGAGTGACCGACGCACGTGTCATCTACGCCCATCCCGGCTCCGGCGCAGAAACCCAGCTTCTCACCATCGCGGAGAAACGCCGCAACACGCCGACCTCGCTCGCGGATGCGTTCGACTGGCTGGATGACCCGAAGGCGCGGTGTCTCATCAACAGCCGCTCGGGCCGGGCTGCCGTGCAGGTTCCCGCCACTAGTCACATGCTGGACGATGGTACCATCGAGCCGCGCCTGCGCCTGATCCGCCCGCTTGATGCCAGCACGGTCCCGGCCAAGGTCATGGAGGACACCCACTGGCTCGAGGCCGACCGCGCGGCCTTCACTGCGGCGTGGACTGCGGAACTGGCCGAGGTGCCGGAGTTTTCGGGCTCCACGCTGCACATCGTGGCAGGTCTGCTGCTGCCGATCTGGAAGCAGCTTCCCCAGGATGAAACCCGGGTCTATCGCCTGCAGACCGATGACGGGCAGCGCATCATCGGCCGCCGCGTCTCGCCTGCCTGGGTCGCGACCACGCTGGCCACCGATGCGCCCAAGCTCTCGGCCGCTCAGATCCATGCCCTCGTTCTGGAGGGCAAGACCGTGGTGTGCCTGTCCGAAGGGATGGAATTGTACCGCTCGCGCGTCATGGGCGCGAACCGGATCGAACTGTCGGGCTTCTCGGAGGCAGCCAAGGATCGGCTCAAGGCCGATGGCTTCTTCTCGGAGATTATCAGTTGGAAGCTTCGGCTGTTTTGCCCGACCGACGCCGATGGCATCGCGATACTGGATCGTCTGCTTGCACGTTGTCCTGTTGCAAGGCTACATGATCGCGGAGGTTGTTGACCCATGTATTCCGAGACCGAAGACCTCGTGCGCGATCTGGCAGAAAATGCCGAAGGCGTCTGTCGTGCCTACCTTCCCGCCGGACGGCGGGAAGGATCCTACTGGATCGTCGGCGATCTGCAGAACAACCCCGGCCGGTCGCTCTTCGTGCGGTTGACGGGCCCTGCGTCGGGACGAGGGGCAGCGGGCAAGTTTATGGATGGGGCCACAGGCGAGCATGGCGATCTCCTGGACATCATCCGCGCCCGGACGGGGATCACGCGCTTCCCCGACCTTCTCGCCGAGGCCCGAGCGCATCTTGGCCGTCCGCAGCCGGTCGTCCCGGATAGGCAAGAGCCGAGGAAGGCTAAGGCGCCCGGTGGCACTCCTGCGGCGGCGGCGCGTTTGTTCGCGGCCTCGAACCCGATCACAGGCACGCTTGCTGAGACCTACCTCCGTTCCCGAGGCATCACCCAATTCGGGGCGAACGGCGCCTTACGCTTCCACCCGAAGTGCTGGCATCGGGAAGAGGGGCAGACCCGGAGTATCCCCAGACCTGCGATAATCGCGGCGGTCACCGATGGGGCAGGGGCCGTTCAGGGCGTGCATCGCACCTGGTTGGCCGCTGACGGGCAGGGGAAGGCGGCAGTGAAGCCAGAGCGTCGGGCTATGGGTCACCTCCTCGGCAATGCTGTCAGGCTGACCCCGCAGGATGACATCCTCGTCATCGGCGAAGGCATCGAGACCATGCTGTCCCTGTCCGAGGCGTTCCCAGGTCTGCCCGTCTGGGCGGCACTCTCTTCGGGTCACCTCGGGGCGGTCCTGCTGCCAGCGGGGCTGAAGCGCCTCTACATCGCGATCGATCGCGATCCGGCCGGGCATCGCGCGGCAGAGAAGTTGAGCGCCAGAGCCTCCGAGGTCGGGGTGCGCGTGCGGGTGCTGGAACCGCGGCTCGGGGATTTCAACGATGATCTTCGGGCGAACGGCAAGGACGCGCTGCGCCAGCATCTGGCAGGTCAGATCGGGCCAGAGGATCGGCATCGCCTATTGGGCTGAGCTGCATCGCGCAGGGGGGGGCTGGGAGTGCGGGGCAGGAGGCAGCATCCCAGTCGTGGCACTGGATCGTCGTCCTCACCCCATCCCGGTCCTTGCGCATCCACCCGTCAGCCCTGCGCGGCCTTCAAGAGATGGGCAGGCCGTCAAAGCGTTTGCCCCTGCAAGGTCGGCAGGGAACCTATTTCCGCCGGCGGCAAAGCCGCCTTTGCATCGCGAGACAAATAGCTTCCCTGCCGACCTCCTCCACGCTGTTCCGGCCCCGGTGAAGCCGGGGTGAAGGGGCAACCGCTCCGACGGCTCGGGTCTGCCCATGAAGGCCGCGCGGGATGACGCGCGGACGAGACAGGCCCGGAGGCAAGAAACCGATGACGATCCAGACCCACGACGACGCGTATGAACCCGCCCATAGCGCATCCCAGACCGCCCATGCGCTCGACGAGCTTCAGCTCTATGGCTATCGCCCCTTTGACGAGCCCGATCCGCGCCCGATGCCCGATGGGCAGCGCCTCGCCGTCGCCGTCGCCGACATCTTCGACGCCCTCGTCGCGACCCTGGAAGACACCCGTATGGAACCCGACCTCGAAGAGGTGCTCTGGGGCCAGGTCAACCTCTTCCACCGCGCCACGGCGAGGGTTGAGCGGTCGCTCGATGAGAACGAACAGGCGCAGCGCCGCCTGCAGCGCGAGCAGGACGGCTCCGAGGTGAAGGCGAACGAGCTTGAGCGCCTGACGGCCGAAGGCCTGACCCTGATCGAACGGCGCAACTGCATGGACATGATGCGCGATCACGCCGCCACCGAGTTCGTCCATCACACGGGATCGACCTGGCGCCCCCGCACCGGCTCGATGGTGAACCGCCAGCACATGACCGCATCGCTCATCGACAGCCGCGACTTCCTGGCCGCCAAGCGCCGCGCCGAGACCGAGGTAATGCTTCCCGCTGGTCCCAAGGTCGCCCTCACCGGCGGGACCGACTTCAATGATCACCGCCTGATCTGGGGTAAGCTCGACCAGGTCCGGACCAAGTATCCAGACATGGTCCTCCTGCACGGTGGAAGCCCCAAAGGCGCAGAACTCATCGCCGCCAAATGGGCAGAGTCTCGGGGCGTGACGCAGGTCGCCTTCAAGCCTGACTGGACCAAGCACGCCAAGGCCGCGCCCTTCAAACGAAACGATGCGATGCTGGATGTGCTCCCGGTCGGGGTCCTTGTCTTCCCCGGCACCGGTATCCAGGAAAACCTCGCCGACAAGGCCAAGAAGCTCGGCATCCCGGTCATGAAGTTCGAGAAGGGGGCGTGAGCCCCCGACTTCAATCCGGCACAGAACATTGTGGAAACGTCGAAGAGCGCTTGATATTGTGGTCCGGAGAGAGGCGCCAACAACATGTTCGACATATCGCAGCAAATGGAAGTGTTCCCGACAACGGTCGATCTCAAGCGGATCGACCCGTCTCTCAACATGCGGCGCTTCTATCGAATGAGCGTTCAGCCGGACCTGTTTGGCGGCGCATGCCTTGTGCGGGAATGGGGCCGTATCGGGTATAGAGGGCAGATGCTAATCGAACAGCATGATGACGAGGGCAGGGCGGTCAACGCTCTGATGAAGCTGTCGGCGACGAAGCAGCGGCGGGGCTACAAATTATTGGGCGAAATTTGAAGAAGCGGCCCGATGCAGCCACTGACCTTGAACTCAAACGCTGCACTGTCATTTCCCAAGAGATGTATTGCTTTGAAGCGATATGCGAAAGGCTGTGAACGTGAAGCGCAAGCCGACCAAGCACGTGATCTAGAGCAGGAGCGGCAGGTGTACGAACGCATGCTTGAGAGACAGTCTGAGGCATCTCGTCAATACAGCGTGGGTAAATTTAAGTCAGCTTGAGCACTTGCTGGGTGAAGAAGCTATTGAGGTTGTGAATTTTTATCGCGCCATCATGTATTCGCTCTTCAGGACCAGCAAGGTCATGACCTCGTCGTCACCCACACGGAACGACTGCTCAGCAAGCTCATACCGATCGGCGCCCTCTGTATCGAACCAGGTGTCCGCGTCCATAAGAGACAGCGAGATGTCGTCCCGGGCTCCCTTGTGCAGGATATCGTGAGCGTTGCTCTGCGGGTCAAGTGTTCGACGCAGGAACCATCGCTCCCCGACGCTCTTCGATCTCTTGAACCAGTTGAGGCCGCCGCGGCTGTAAGAGGCCAGGAGGCTCGGCTCGAAATCCAGATCCACCAAGCGATACGCCATGGCCGTCTTGCTGACAGAAAAGGCGTCCGAAAGAAGACGGACGGTGCGCATATCGAATTTCCTGAAGTCATTCAGTGCGCTCTTGAGCATGAACTCCGGCATCAACAGCTCTGAGGCGAACCGGTTGGCGCCCTTCTCTCGGGACATTCCTCGTTCCCGCCCCTTGCTACCCCCGATATCCTCTTTTGCACAAAACAGATGTTCTCCCCTGTGCCATTCCCAGTGCCCCAGTTCGTGTGCGAGGGAGAACCTCTGGCGCCGTAGATTTCCATGCGCGTCATTCACGGCGATTATCGCGCGGCCGACGTCAGCTCGACCATGGATGCAAGCCTCACATCCGTCCATTTCCCGGTAGTCAACCTTGGCACCTTGAAGCCAGGCAATGGCTTCAAGGTTGATGTCTTCCGGTCGCTTCAGGCGCAAAGCCTGGAGGATCTCCTCAGCACGACGCGGAGAATGAGTCATTCTTCATCGCCGTTTTTGTCAGGCCAAGCGTCATCGTCGAACAGGTCTTCCAAGTCCTTCTCGATCCCTTTTCTGTCTCTCTCCGACAGCTTCTTTCCATGACGAGCGGCCACCGTATCGGGCATGAAGTTGCCAGGCCTGTTCGCAGGCCTGCGTTGAGCCATGGAGACGACATTCTGGTCGCGCGTTGCACGACCTTGCTCAGCTGCGGCCTTGGCTTCCTTCATTGCCATTTCGGCGACCTCGTCTTTCGCGGTCTCCAGCCAAACTCTCATGCGATCACCGAAAGCAGCAATGTCCTCCCCGGCCTCTTCAGCCTCTTTTCGAATATCCTCGTCTGAAGCGTTCGTGATAGCTTCGTCGATTTCCTCCGCCAGGCGATCTTGAAAGGTTTTCTTATCCTTCGCCATTGAGCATCTCTTTCATTTCCGGGTGGGCGTTGCGTGTCCTTTTGACCCGCTGCACCACCGTGTTGTATTCCCTTTCATTCCAGTCGAGGCCCGTCATGATCTCGGACTTCGATTGCCCTTCCTCCAGAGCCAGGAGGTATAGCTGTGAATCGTCATCACCCTCGAAGAGCGCCATGAAGCGGGCCATAAATTCTTTCTCGAAGAGCTGCCCTTCTTGGTTGCACGACGAGGCAATGTCCTTCGCGGCCTCCATGTCTTTGTCGGCGTTCTTGCGAAACCCGATCTTAGGCCGCTCCGATGCAATGCTCCGCATCACGCCGGAGAGAAAGTCCATAAGCGCAACACCTTTGGGCCATTGGCGTGTCCCGGTGATCTCACTTTTCATCACCCTCATGACGGCCTCTTGAAGGACCTCCTCCTCGTCGCCGACTCGGTTGTTCCGAATGCACCAGTTGCGCGCCTTCTGAAGGAGCTTTCTGAGTGCGACATCATCGCGGAAGAGAAGGTCCAGTTCGTCAGTGAATTCCTTGAGGGTATTGAACTCTTGGGGTGTGTCTTTCGCCATGCCAATCGCCATCTTCGCTGCTCTTAATATACATATGCGCACTCAGCGACCTATCGCAGTCAAGAAAATTCAAAAAAATATCAAGGCTAAGAACGCGAACCCTCTTGTGCCGCGCATACACCATTGATGGCGCCTGCTGCGGGCGTCGAGCAGACAAGAAAAGGATTTGCTGCCATGACTACCGAACAGATGGAAATCGAAGATCTCCAGGCCGCCCTGAAGGCCGGCCGCAAGCCCCGCGACCACGGACCCTACAAGGTCAAAGTCGGCGACCACGACCTGAAGTTCACCGACGCCGTCATCGACGATCCGACGCCCACCGGCCGCCAGATCATCGAGGGGGCCGACTTCCGTAAGGCCGAGGAACACCTCGTGTTCCAGGTGCTGCGCAACGGTGAACTTGAAGAACTGCGCCTCGAGGAAACCACGGATCTGCGCCCTGGCCAGGTCGAGCGCTTCCTGGTCTTCCCGAGCGCGGAATCCTTCCGCTTCGACATCGATGGCAAACGCCTCGAGTGGGGCCACAAGGTCATCAGCGGGCGCGTGCTCAAGAAGCTGGCCGGGGTCGATCCCGCGAAGTTCGCCGTCTGGCAGGTGATCCCCGGCAAGGATGACATCCTGGTCGGCGACACCGATCTGATCTGCCTCGCGGATGCTGGCCTGGAGCACTTCTTCACCGGCGTGCCCCAGACCACGGAAGGGGGTGCGGCATGAGCCTCCTCCCCCGTCAGGATCGCCGCTACCTCGAGGGTCGCGGCATCACCGTTCGCGAGGTCATCGAAGGCGGAAAGAAGGGCGTGATCCTCACCGGGATCACGCTGCCGGAAGGCAAGTATCAGGTCGCCCAGGTGGATATCCTGATCCTGCTGCCGCCCTCGTATCCCGAGGTCGCCCCCGACATGTTCTACGCCGTGCCGCATCTGAAGCTCCTTGTCGGCCAGCGTGAGCCCCGCTGCACGCAGGCACGCCAGGCCTTTGATGGCCAGAACTGGCAGCGCTGGTCTCGCCATAACAACCAGTGGCGTCCCGGCACCGACGGCATCTGGACCATGCTGAAGCGGGTCGAAGAGGCCCTGGAGGTGGCGGCATGAAGCGCAGCGACATCACCCTCCACGCCCGTCACCGCGACAAGCTGCAGGCGCTGCTCGCGCACCCCCGTGGGCACGAGGGCGCCGCCTACATGCTGCTCGGCAAAAGCGAGATCGCGCAGGACCCCTGGGACCTCGAGCCGCGGACCCGTTACACCTCCTACGAGGTCATCGCGATCCCGCAGGAGGACCGCGTCGATGCCAGCGACAAGCACGTCACCTGGAATACCAACTCCTTCGCCCAGCTCTGTCGCCGGGCCAAGGAGGAAGGCCTGGTGCCGGCGATCGTTCATAGTCACCCGGGAGGCTTCGACGGTTTCTCGGACCAGGACGATCGCAACGAGCGCGACCTCTTCACCATGGCTCGGAACCGTAACGGCGAGGGGACACGCTTGGTGAGCGTCGTGCAAGTCGGTGACGGCCTCTACCGGGCACGGGTCTGGGAAGACGACATGACACCCTTGCCCTGTCGCCGCGTGACCGTCATCGGCACTCGGCTCGAGATCCAGTCGACCGACGTGCCGACCCCGTCGGAAGCCTTGGCCCGGCAGGCACTGGCCTTCGGGCCGGAGGTCAACGGACTCCTCAAACAGCTCTCCGTTGCCGTGGTCGGCTGCGGCGGCACCGGCAGCCCGGTGGTCCATCTCCTCGCTCGCCTCGGCGTGGGGCGCATCTTGGTCATCGACGATGACGTGGTCGAGCATTCCAACCTGAACCGCCTGTATGGCGCGACCCGAAAGGATGCTGAAAACGCGGTGCCCAAGGTCGACGTCATGGCGCGCGAGGTGACGATGATGGGCCTCGACGTCGAGATCCGGTCGATGAACGGCTGGGTGGATGCGCCGCATATCCGTGACGCGCTGAAATCCTGCGACGTCATCTTCGGATGCACGGACGATCACGCCGGGCGCCTCTACCTGAACCGCGTGGCGCACTTCTACCTGATCCCGGTCATCGATGTCGGGCTGGTCCTCATGCCCCGTGATGATGGTGAGCCCGGCCTCCTCGAGATGGCCGCGCGGGTCAGCGTGCTGTTTCCCACGTCGGCGTGCCACGGCTGCCGCGGCACAGTCGATCGCGTCAGGGCTCGCGAGGAGGACCTCCAGCGATCGGACCCCGTCGAATATGAACGGCAGAAGACCGAAGCCTACGTCCGCGGCGGAGGTAATCCCGCGCCGGCCGTCGTGACCTTCACCTCCGAGGCCGCCACCATGGCAGTGAACGAACTTCTTGCCGGTCTCGTTGACTTCCGCGGCGGCGGTGGATGGACATGGCAACGCTATCGCAAGCTCGACAAGGGTTTAGAGCGTTCGCAGGCGGCGCAGCCTCGGTCCGACTGCCCGGTCTGCGGCAGCGAGGAATACTGGGGTCTCGGCGACATCGATCCGTTCCTGGATCGCATCGGGTGAGCGGGATGATGATCGACATTCTGCGGAAGAGCCTCGAGCTCTTCCGCCTCATTCCACGAAGTGACCTGCTTGCCAGGGTAACACCCAGACACCCGACGCCGGATCAGATCGTGCCGGGGGAGATGACCATCGTGCGCGATGGCGTCGACAAATGGGCCTGCTTCCACTGCCCTGGTGGGTGCGGCGAGACCATCAAACTGTCCCTCAGCAAGAACCGGAGGCCCAGGTGGACGGCCATGTCAGACTGGCTGAGGCGCCCGACCATCTCGCCGTCGGTCCGCCAGACGAACGAATGCCGGTGTCACTTCTGGATCCGGCAGGGGCGGATTGACTGGTGCAAGGACAGCGGCCCCGGGGCGGGATAGCAGTCGAGCGTTCGGGTTGCGTTCGGGGACCCCCCAGAGCCGGCGTGCCATGCTATTCCTGTCAGCAACATGGAGTGATCTGATGGAAACGATGGAACGAGACGCCGAGTATATCGCCAACCAGTGCAAGTATATCCGCAAGATGTTCTCTCTAACCCAGGAGAACCTTGCGGACACCTCCGGGTTGACGGTCCGCACGATCCAGAAGGTGGAAAGCGGACGGCACGTGCCCGAGGTGCAGACCTTGCGAAGCCTCGCGCGCGGCCTCGGGTTCGACATCACGGTCTTCTCCAAGCTCACCCCCGAGGAGGAGAAGCGCCAGCAGGAAGAAATGGAGCGCGCGCTGAAAAAGACGGTGCTCGTGCCCACGTCCCCCATCAGGAAGCCCAACGACTTCTATTCCCGTAACCGCGAATGGCACGGGCTCCTGTTCAACGCCGGCGCGGTGGAGGCCGGCAATGCCCTCGAACTGACTGCCGCGATTTCGGACTGGATGACCGATCTGGACGGGATCTGGGATATGAGCAGCGCCGGCCAGCGGCTTGAGTATTCGGCCGCGATCTCCGCGCTGTGTCTCGAGTTGGAGGGCCTCGGATATCTCACGCACTTCGGTCACTTCCGACAGCAGCACATGCACGACAAGGGGATGATCCTGGATATCGGGATGATCACCTTTCTTCCGAAGGCCGGCCGCGATGGCGTCCGCTACGGCATCGTCACCCTGGAGGACCCGTGGGAGGTTCCAGAACAGGATCGCCCCAAGCTGTGATTTGTTCTCGACGGGCCTCTCTGTCTGGTCATGACCATCATCTGCACGTCTGTCGCAGGCCTGGCCATATCGGCCGGGCATCTACTTTTCAGAGCTGACCGTCATGAGACGACAGGCGAGTTCACGGTCGCCCCATCGGGCCGCGAAGGCCTCGCTTGTCGAGAACCAGCCGCCATCGTCGCCCTGGCCGTGGTTGGCCACCATACAGGAACACTGGCACTCATGGCCGATGGCGTTCATGCAGGCCGGAGCGCAGATCTCCTGCTCCCGGTAGGGTTGGATGACATAGATCAGGCCCCAGCGGCGAAGACAGCGGTTCACGAGGTCATTGAACCATGCCTTGGGACTCTCCCAGCATCCCAGTGCCGAGTTCCAGCTTGGCCGGATGCGCCGGCCATTCCTGAGCCAGGCATAGTTGTCGTCCGCATAAGGAAGGCGGACCCTGACCCGTTCGCCCTTGCCGTCACGGCGAAGCGCGACAGGGATTGTCTTCTGGTTCCATGCCGCCTTCAGGCGGCCTTCGTCCTGTATCGTCATGCTCGTTGCAGCTCAATCAGGCTGAATCCGGGGAAGCATTCTCAATAAAGCGCTACTTGGAGCTATTTTATCGCGCTGGTTTTTTCAGATTCTTAGCTAGCCCGATTCAAATATCAATAGGGCAAAAAAATTACATAAAACGAATTATGCGTATTTTGGTAACATATTGATAATAAATACCAATATGAAGTCATCGTCGCTTGCGCTACTCCATATGGTCTAGGTTCAACCAGTACCTCGTATGCCGTCGCTCACCGGTCCGGCTGAGCGCACCTTTCTCGACCAGATCCTGCAGATCGCGGGTTGCGGTTGCGCGTGAAGTTCCGGTGATCTTGAGATAGTTGTCGGCGCTGAGGCCGCCTTTGAAACCGCCAGGGCCTTCCTGAAACATTCGAGCGATGGCCTTGGCCTGGCGTTCGTTCAAGTGGTCTCTGTGACGATCGTAGAAGTGTGCCTTGCTGATGAAGAAGCCTACGCGGTCGAGTGTTGCCTGTTGGGCCTTCAAGACAACTTCTGCGAACCAGACGAGCCAATCGGTCACGTCGAGCGTTTTTTGATGCTGCTCAAGCTGATCGTAGTATCCCTTGCGCTCCTTCTCGATGGTGAAGGCGAGCGAGATGAGGGTGGGCTGGCCAATGTTCTGCGCCAGCGACTTTTCAGCGAGGGCGCGACCCAAGCGGCCGTTGCCGTCTTCGAATGGGTGGATACTCTCGAAATAGAGGTGGCTTAGCCCTGCGCGCGTCAGTGCTGGAAGCGGCTCTGCTCCCCCCGGACCGGTCTTGTTGAACCAATCCGCGTATCGCTCCATCTCAGGCATGACCCGCTCCGAGGGCGGCGCTTCGAAATGGATCGTGGGCCGGTCAAGGCGGCCGGAAACGATTTGCATCGCCTCGGCGTGTTGTCGGTAGGCCCCAATGGTTTCCAACCGACGGTCATGGGACAGGAGCATCCGATGCCAGCGGTACAGTGTCTCATGGGTTAGCAGCTCTGCAAAACTGGAATAGACGTCGACCATCATTTCCGCGACGCCCTGTTCGCGCGGTTTGGCAGGGTAGCTGTCCGGATCGAGGCCCAGATGGCGGCGCAGCGAAGATTGCACACTGAGCCGATCGAGGATTTCACCCTCGATGGCGCTCGTCTGCATCGCTTCCTCGCTGAGCAGTTCGATGCGGAGTTGCTCGCGTTCCGGCTGGCTGACATGATGGACCGCGCCGAGGATTTCTCCGGACGACAGCAGGAACGTCTGCTCAAACGGCTCCAGAGCGGAGGCGTCATACCGGAAATCCGGCCAATCAGGCAGCGTCCAGTTCCAAGCCATGAGTTATAGACATCCTTTCTATAACTCACATCTAGACCACTTCTGAGGCATAGAAGTCAACTCTATCGCTCAAAGGACCTGCGCGATGGGGTGACCCACAAAACGACGCGAGGCCTTGAGCTATGCCTTTTCAAGGTGCGTCAGACCTTGCTGACGCGGTCTGGGGGCCTTCGGATCGGCGGGGTTTTGTTCCGGCGCTTGAAAGAATGGTTCATAGCGAACGTCCGCCATGGCGCCGTCGAACCAGGCAGGCTGCACGTCACCATTGTTCCATTGGTACAGGTAGCCAACCAGATTTTCAGATGTCTTGCAGAGGATGCGCATGATCGGTTCACCAGTCAGGCGGGGCTTCGTATTCATAATGCGTTCCTCCTAAATGGACCTCGCAACTCGTCACTACTGAGGTCTGAAATTCCTGTTAGCTGGTGTTAGGACTAGGTTTCTGCAACTGCAAGATGAACCGTTCCGGGTGGGCGAAAATCCACCGGCGAAATGCAAGTTATCTTTTCAGATAGGTATCTTACGGATCATGCGGCGATGCAGCACGAACAGCAATTTCTTCCAAGATTCTGTCGATCTCGCCCCATATGCGTGGTTCCACCTGACCGCGGATCAGAGCCCATTTACTCAAGACGTCGAGGGGGTCGTGGTCCCGGAGGAGGACACCCAGGCTGGCTGCATCTACTGCCAGAGATGTCCGGGCCTGCCACTGCGTGTTTCGAGTGCGCCGCTCCTCCGCGACTGGCGCGAAGACCGGCGACAGTTGCCAGCCTTTGACTGCACGGCGCAGGGCGGCACGCACCACATGTGCTGGCTCAACACCACAAGTTTCTAGCGCAGCTTCCTGTCGTTCGAGTGCATTGACCCTGATGTCGATCTTCCGGGTCGGGCTCAATGCGCGCGCCGATACGGAAGCACTCAGGCTGGTATGCGGGTCAGAGCTTTCCGCCGTGACTTGGTGCGGCGCCACGGCACCTTCCGGCACACGCTCTGACTCGTGCCGATCAGCGTCAACGTCAGCGGATGGGGTGCCTGTCTTTGTGGCTGTGACCTGTTCCTCTTCTTCCTTCCCGGGAATCTCGCGGTCACCCTGTTGCAGGGTGGCGGCGTAGGCTGGGTCGGGCCTGGTGATGGTCGGGATCTTCTTGCGCAATCGACTGTCCTCACGCAGCAAGAATATTGTTGAGGATGTCCGTCGCCTCCTCGAGCGCCTCGACGACATGACGTACATGTGGACGCATCAGAGGGTTTGGATCAGATTGCTTTTCCAGCGCCAAGGCGTGGAGAAGCCCCTTCTGATCCATCTCCTTGTAAGTGTTTCGTCGCATCATGACGGTCTCAATCACCGGAAAACGGGTGAGCGCTTCTTCAATCAGGGCGGCGTCAGCACGGGTCGTTTTCGGGTCGACCATGTTGAGGACGACGTGGTGGCGCGGAAGGCTGGAGGGGTCGTCAACACGGGATTTCAGTTTCTCAAACCAATCAGCCGTCTGCGCTCCGACATCGAAATCAGATGTCGACAGCATGACGGGCGTCACAATGTGGTCCGCAAGCACCGCGATGCCGTCTGACCATTCGGCACCGACCCCCGCGGTATCGATGAAGATGAAGTCTGCCGTGCCTGCCATGTAGACCTGATCGATCTGACCCTCGACACCCGCCACGCTTTCGACGGTGGCCGAGCAGAGAAGCGGCGAACTCAGCCCACCGGCTTCCGCCCGAGCATGCCATGCCCCGAGTACTCTCGTGCTGTCCGTGTCGATCAACATCACTCTGCGTCCGGCGGCGATCGCGGCACTGATCAAGGCGCGCGAAAGCGTCGTTTTTCCACTGCCCCCTTTCCGGGCCATCGCTGCGATCACCACAAGATTTTCGTTCGGCATTCTGATCCTCCGCAAAAATAGTGAATCGCAACGATAATGCAAAAGCGTCGCTAAACGCATGAGGCGGAGGGGTCAAGCAGAAGTCGGGATGCGAACTGCGTTTGGCATGCAGCGGGTGGCGTAATGCGATGACCGTGCGACGTCTGCCGTGGCGCCGTCAGCATTCGTCGCGGGGCACCGCACACCCTCCAAATGTCGGGATGCGCTCGGCGATGTGCTGCGGACGGAATGCAGGTGACGGATAGCGCGCTCCAGACGACGGGAGGCAGTCTCGCGTATGGCGTTCTGCGGGTGACGCGAGACGGTCAGCGCGCGGCAGAACCCGTCTTGCGGGGTGCAAGAGACGGGGCGCAAAAGACGCGATGCGCGATGCGGAGACCGCATCGCGTGGTGCAATGAGCGCGGCGCGCGATCCATTTGACAAAGGACGGGAAATCGCCCCTGCAGGGCGATTTTCTACATTGAGTACAAGCCCTTATGGCCGACTCCACTTGCGTTGGGAGTCGGCGGGCTTGTACGAAGTTGGCAAGAAATAGGAACGTTAACTTCAAAATGTCCCGCCGCCGCAGACTGTCAGAGATCGAGCGATCGACCATCGCCCAGGAGCGCCGGAACGGCGTCTCCGCGGCGTCATTGGCCGCGCGCTACGATGTCAGCCTGAAGACGATCTACAACGTGGTGAACCACCGGGATGAGCGTCAGACAGCGAACGGCAGCCGATCGCGGGTTGTGGGGATCCGGGTCTCGGACGACGACCTGCGCCGGTTCGACGCGGCACTGTCGCGGCGCGGGATTGCGCACCGCTCTGATGCCATGCGCCGCCTGATGCTGGCGGCCGAAGGTGTCTTCTTGCCCGACGACGAGATGTGTGACGAGTTGCGCAGCCTCGGCGCCGCGCTCAACCGGGTCGGCAACAACGTGAACCAGATCGCGCGACGTCTGAACGAGGCCAAGGTGCGGGGCGAGAGACTGTCCTACCCGGCCTCAAGTCACCGTGACGTCCGCGCCCTTGCGGGTCTGGTCTTCGATCTGGCCGACCAGGTCCAGGAGATGTCGCGTGCGCGGCGCAGCCTGCTGGACCTTGAGATCAGCTCTGCCCTGGCGGGCCTCGCCGAGAGGGATGAGAATGGCGCGGAGTGACCGGGTCCGTGGCATCGATCCGGCGCTTTTCGACCGCGGCTGGAGCCGGGTTTCGGGATCCTGGCAGGGGCTTTCCAAGGGCGCGCAGATGGTCCGGGCCGCGCGCGGCTATTCGCCAGCGATCTTCAAGGCTATCTCGAAAGGGGGCTGCCGCACCGGGGCGCAGCTACGGGCGCAGCTCACATATCTCACGACGAAGTCGACCCATATCCTCGACAGCCGCGGCACCCATGACGGGAAGAAGCAGCTCTCGGAAGCCGAGATCAACCGAGTGGCGCGGCGGTTCGAGAACCAGTGGAACGAGCGCTACAGCCCCAAGCTTGGCCATACGTCGCATCTGCTGATGGCATTCCCGGTTGGGACCAGTGGTGAAGAGGTGCGCGATATCACCCAGGCCGTCTGCGAGAAGTTCTTTCAAGGTGAGGGCTCGCAATTCGACTATATTGCTGCAATACACCAAGATCGCGCGCATCCACATGCGCATATCGTTCTGAACCGCCGCAGCAAGGATGGCGAAATGTTCTTTCTCGGGAAGGATCATCACTTCAACTACGACGCCTTTCGCGAGGCGATGGTCGAAGCGGCCAGAGGACACGGGATCCGGCTCGAGGCAACGCGTCGTCTGGATCGCGGCGTCACGACCTACCGCGCCGAGACCCTCGAAATCTACAAGGCCCGCGACGAAGGTCGTCCCCCAGTCGAGCGCCAGAGAACCGGTGCTGACCTGGCGGCCGCTCTGGAAACCGTCCGGCACAACGCTTTGATCTATCGCGGGCTCGCGGCGGAGGCGTCCCGTTCGAATTTCGAAGACGTGTCCGAGGCGCTCGAGAGGGCCAGCACCATCCTTGCCAGTGGCGGTCAGATTCAATCTGACGGAGCCATCTACATGTCCCAAGTTGAGCCAGCGTTCGACACGCTGATCACCGAGTTTTCTCAGAACATTCGCCAGATCGAGGCGGCGATCGACAGGGCGCCAGCGGCCGAGAGGCCGGTGATCGAGCGCAAGCTGACCGACGTTCTGGCCTCGGTCGCGCATTTGAACCCGCTCGGGGATCGCTCCGCCGCCCTGGTCGATGCCCCATCCCGGGACGGCATCTATGCAAGGCCGAACTTAAGTGAAGAACACCTCGCGCGTATTGACGATGGAGAGGTGGCATCAAAGCTGGCCGAGGCGTTGCAAGGCACGGGCATCGATGCCGAGGCTGTGGCCGCGCGCCTGCGGGAGGGGGCAGGCAATGCCGCATTGGAGCGCCAGTGGCTGGCACAGGATCTGCAGGGGATTGCCAAAGCAAGCGACCTCGATCTGGAGAAATCTGCGGACCGGGAAGACGCGCTCGACCGGCTGGAAGCCGTGCATGTTCGGTTGGGCGATGTTCTGACTGACGTGCGCGTCCTGCGCGCGCCAACCGAGGTCGACGAGGTGGATGACGCTGAGGCAGCGCTTGGTGAGCGGTTGACGACACCTAGGAGTGATCTCGCGCAAGACGGGTCCGACATCTTTGCCCCATCGGAGCGGCAGGCGTTCAGGGCGCTGGTGGCGCAGTTCCGTCGGACGGATTTCGATCATCCGTTCTCCGACGACCCCTCGGTGCGGCGGGCGGGCGCCGTGGAGGTGGAGGAGGCCCGCGTTGCGTTCGACGCCTATGCGCAGAGATCTCCGCAGCATGCCGAATTGGCCTCGATGGCTTGGGAACAGATGACTGACAGTCGAATGCCGCCGCAATATGCGGTATCGGAACAGGACCGCACACTTCATGCTGGCGACATGGACCTCGCCTTGCGGGATCCTTCGGATCATCTCGGTCCGATTACCGAAGAGCTCCGTACCCTCGCCCGCTATCGCACGGAGATGCCGGATGACGAGTTTGGGCAGGCCGTCCAGGACGAAATCAACCACCTTCGTTCGCTCGGCGCGTCGCGTGCCTATATCAGCGAGCGCAGTTTCGAGATCGAGGACCAGGCGCGACAAGACTACGCCGAGCGCCGGTATCTGGAAGAGACAGCGCCAACCGTCATGGCCTTTGTGCGAAACGCAGACGTCGAGGGCCCGCTCTCCGAGGCAGAGCGACATGACATCGTCCGGCAGGTCAACGAACGGCTAAGCCCCGACGCAATCGACGCGCTGCGGGCCGGAAACGCAGAAGTCCTCGATAAGTTCACTGAGGATCCGCTCCGCCAGCTGGAACTCGCTAGAACCTATCTCCAGAGCAGCGAGGTCACTGCGCATGGCCCGGCCATGGAGCGCGTTCTCGATGCATTGGCGGAAGAACAGATAGAGGCGCAGCGCGCACGCCACGCCGCGGCACATGGTGAGAAGGGGATCACCCATGGATAAAGGCAAGATTGCCCTAGGAGTGTTGAGCCTCGTGCTGGTCGGTCTCGCCATGGGCTATGTCGTGGCGACCGGCTTTGTCATGTTCCGCTATGGGCTTTCTCCCACGCGTTTCGACGTCACCCTGCTTGCCCGCGAATATCGGGGTCTGTCTCAGTCCGCACCAAAAGACTTCCTCTGGGTGAACCTCATACTTGGCGGCTTCGGTCTGGCATCGCTGATGCTGAGCGTCACGCTTCTGGGGGATGCATTGACCCGCTTCGGGACGACGCATTGGCAGACTCGCAGCGAGATGAAGAGGAACGGTTTCTTTGCCAAGCCCGGCGGCGGCTTCCTTCTGGGCAAGCTCGGCTCCCCGAAATCCAAGCGCCCGTTCCTAGTCTCAAAAACCTTCCCCCACGCGCTGATCGTGGCGCCCACGGGCCGGGGCAAGGGCGTGGGGTTCGTGATCCCGAACCTGCTGACCTACAAGGGCTCCGCCGTGGTGCTCGACGTGAAAGGCGAGAACTTCCGCGAGACCTCGCGCTTCCGCGCCAGCATGGGGGACAAGGTTTTCCGCTTCGCGCCGACCGACTGGGACCGACCAACACATCGCTATAATCCGCTG
This sequence comes from Thalassovita sp., assembly GCA_029212905.1. Lineage (GTDB taxonomy): Bacteria > Pseudomonadota > Alphaproteobacteria > Rhodobacterales > Rhodobacteraceae > Thalassobius. Next base: position 69,884 of record JARGPB010000012.1, on the reverse strand, counting down.
GCGCGCATTGCTGCCATGACCAACCCCGACCGGCAGCAGATGGAGCTTAAACTCACCGCGAAGCTCTTCCTGCAGACCGACAACGAAAAGCTGAGCGGCCTTCTCGCAGGCGGTATCGACTTGTTCGTGGCGGCCGGTCTTCTGGCTTTCGAGCGCGGCGTGCCGACCATCGGCGAGATCTACCGCATCACCGCCTCGGGCGGCGACAAGCAGAAGGAGTATCTGAAGCGCTCGCAGGAGGTGAAGAACATGTCGGCCAAACTGATCTTCGAGCGTATGGCATCGACCAACAACGACACCCTCACTTCCTACCTCTCCCTCCTGATGACATCGGGCCTCGACACTTGGGACAACCGCGCGATTGACGCGGCCACCGCGACCTCTGACTTCTCATTCCGGGATATCCGCCGCCGCCCACATGCGATCTATCTTGTGGTCGAATCCGAGATGATCCGCCCGCTTGCCCCGCTGATCCGCCTCTTCTTTTCGGACCTGATTGCCTCGCTGCAAGCACAGGAACCCGGCGATGACGAGCCCTGGCCGGTGATGATCATGCTCGACGAGTTTGACCGGCTCGGGAAAATGCCAATCGTCGCCGAGAGCATCAAGACGCTGCGTTCCTTCGGCGGTAACCTCGCCATCGTGACCCAGACCATCCCGGCGCTGGACGAGATCTATGGTGAAAACACCCGCAGGTCGCTGCAGGGCGGCGCCGGGGTAAAGCTCTACCTCACCCCATCCGAGCAGAAGACCATCGAGGAATTGAGCCAGGCTGTCGGCAAGACCACCAAGCGTGTGGTGACCCGCTCCCGTGCTGTTGGACGCAATCCATTCGAAGGGCGCAGCGTCTCGGAGAGGACAGAAGATACCCCGCTCCTGACCGAGGATGAGGCCCGACGCATGGACCTCGACGAGGTCATTCTCGTGATCGACGCGCAGATGCCCATCCGCGGGAGAAGGGTGAAGTATTTTGAGGATCCGGCATTGCAGATTCTGCACGCCGGTCAATCGGGAAGCTTCCCATATCCAGACGAGGACAAACTGAGGCGGGATCGGCAGATGTCCGAGACCCGCGAGACGGTGGCTAGGCTGAAGCAAGAACTGCAGGAGGTGCGGGCGGCTGCGGGACCGCGGGACGTCGGCCCGAATGCGCCCAACGTATCGAAAACCGACCCTGTCAGCGCAGCGAAGGCCCGCGGCCGCGCGGCTCGTGTCGCTGCAAGCGGCGGTGGCCAGGGCCAGCTGTCGCTTGATGTTGAGGGCCTAGGTATCACGAACACAGACCGGACAACGCTTGCTTCGGCAGTTCAGACAACGAGAGCTATCATCGCGGAGCACGGATGAGTTTCGCAGGAGTTGACGTTCATTCTCCTCGCGGCGAATGTAACTGAAGAGCCCTTTGCGGACGACAGCTGCACATGCGGTCTTGACCGCGTTCCGGCCATTGGTAGCAGAAGGCACGTATGGCCGTCATGCCAGACACGGGATGCGGTCTGGCGTGACGGGTTGCGCGCATCGTCGACAACTGCGATCGGGAAGGGGGCCGCATGGGAAGTTCGAAGCGGTGGTTTAGAAGGGCGCTGTTGGTCCTGCAGGAATGGTGGGACGGCGCCTATTCCGGTGATGCGTCCCGGGCTCAATACATGAGGTCTAAGGCATGAGTTACTCCGCGATCCTATTGCTCGCCTTCGTCATCGGCATGGGGCACGCGCTTGAGACCGATCACTTGACCGCCGTATCCAACATGCTGGCTCAGAAGGGCAGCCGCCGAGCGCTGATTGCCCGTGGGGCATTCTGGGGGCTGGGACATACACTCGCGTTATTCGGTTTCTGCGCTGCTGTAGTGCTGCTGGGCCTTACAATTTCGGGCCAAATGCAAGCAGGACTTGAATTTGCGGTTGGCGTGATGATCGTGGCGCTCGGCACGCAGACACTTTGGCGGTTGCACCGAGACCGCGTACACATCCACATGCACGAACATGACGGCTCCCAGCACATGCACGCCCATTCGCACAAGGGAGAGACGCTGCCTCACGGCGAGGTGTGGCACAACCACAGCCACCACAGGACCAACGCCAAGGCCCTTGGTATCGGGCTGGTTCACGGCGCCGCAGGCTCAGGAGCGCTCTTGGTGCTAGCAATCAGCGCGACACAGAACATTAGCCAAGCTTTGGCGTATTTCGCCGTGTTTGGACTGGGTTCGATGGCCGGAATGGCGGCGTTGTCCACGGTGGTCAGCTTTCCGTTGCTGCTAGCTCAGCGCGGGGCGAATTGGCTTCGAATTGGGACCTCTGGAGCAATCGGGATAGCAGCGCTATGGATCGGCGCAACCATCATCGTTGAGAACGGAACAGCGCTTAATATCTTCGGAGGCTGAAAGCGTACTCGTCAACGCCTCACGGCCTGCACGCTTGATTCGGTCGAACAGCAGAAGGTGCGGAAAGTCCCGCATTGTGTGAGTTCATGCACAGTGCGGCGAAAGGCTGCTTTCTCCTTTCTACTCTCGCAAACGTTTTGCCCGTTCCGCCATTCTGACCACCTGCGCGCTTGTCGTTGCCGCGGCGCTCCGCACAGCGGCAGGCGTCTGCACCGCGCCTCGTCCGATTACTTCGCTTGTCGTGAGCGCACCGATCCGCGCCCGGCCCTTCACGCCGTCGGTATTGAAGATCCCCCGCATGATCCCGGTCGATCCAGCGACCACAGCGGGCGCTGCGGCTACCATCAGGTTCCCAGAGATCCCCCGCACAATCAGGGGCGTTGCAGCGACGAAGCCCTTGGCTAGGAACACCATGACGAAGAACGGCACGAGCGATCCGATGTTGGTTGCCGAGTTTGGATCACCGAGCTGCGCGAGAAGCGAATTCGCCATGCCGACGACGGTCGAAAACATTGCTGCGATGACGATGGGGTAGAAGGCATAGCTGACCGTCGTCGAGACCCACCTATGGAAGAAATCCTTGGTCGCGTCGAAGAGCGACAGAGCGATCATGATCGGAGCAAGGCCGAGCATGAGGGTCAGCATCATCTTGGCGAATATGAGGACGATGCCGGTCATGAAGCCAAGGAGGCTCAAAAGAATAAGCCCGATGCCGCCTAGGATCGCGCCCGTCATCCAGTTCAAATTGCTGCCGATGGCATTCAGGTACTGGCTGAATTTTTCGATCAGGATGTCGAATTCGCCGGCAAAGTGTGTGGCTCCGGCTCCTCCGCCGCCAACCGAAGACACTAGTGCGCCAGCGACGTAGTCCAAGCCTCCAATGACGGCGTTCGCTACTGCATTGAAGTTTGCCCAGTTGAAGGCGAAGAGCCCTATCAGCATCAGCTTGATCAGGTACCAGAAGAAGCTGGCCCCATCCATGCTGCGGAACTGGAATGCCATGTTGATGCAGACGCCGATTAGCGAAAGCGTGACCATCAGCAGGACGATCGTGCCGGTATTGCTTGCCACGGCCCCGAACTGGGACTCAGCCGCATCGACAAGGAACGCGTCTGCCGTTCCGACCATCCAGCTGACGACGCCCATTACCAGTTGCCTTGAGCTTCGCAGATTGTACGCACGCTCGGCTCGAGTTGCTTCCTTACTTCAATCCAGTCGCGGCGAAACGCTGAATGCTCGGCTTGGCTAAGGCCTGCATACCTTTCATGATACTCGCCATCGGAGCTACCCCAAGCGGGAAAGCGGGTTTCACAGCCGCAGTCGCCAGATTCAGCGATCTCCTCCCAGGCCCGAATTTCGTACAATTCCATCAAAGCTGCTGCCTTGTAGGCTTCCCGCGGATTGATTTCGTCCATCCAGGTCGGGCGCGCCGGACGATCGTTGCAGATCCGGTATTGTTGAGGCGACATATCGACCGTGAGATCGTTTGAGATCGGAGGCGAAGTCTGTGCCACAAGTGGGCCCGCAAGGGCGGCAAGCATGACTGCGAGGATTGGTTTTCGCATCTGGGGGGTTCCTTTTTTACTCAGCGGCAACGGAGGGGCTCTTGTTGCCTCTGCCGTCGACCGTGTCGAGGTTCAAATCAGTGGTTTGGCCCGGGAGAAAGAACTCGGTGATTCCGCGCGCGCCTTCATGGCGGCCTGCCTGAATGATCACGTCGATTGAGCCCTCGATATAATCGAGCATGTCGGCATAGGTCATCGGCACATCGGTTTTCAGGGCGGCGATGGCGAGGCGGCGAACAGCAAGTTGTGGGGTCTCGGCATGCAGCGTGGTCAGCGATCCACCGTGGCCGGTGTTGATTGCCTCGAGAAACGTCATCGCCTCGCGACCGCGGACTTCGCCTAGGACAATCCGGTCGGGTCGCATGCGAAGCGTTGAGGCCAAGAGCACATCGGCACTGCGGGCATCCGTGTCCCGGTCCGCGATCAACGTCACGGCATTGGGCTGCTCGGGGCGCAGCTCGGCCGCCTCCTCGATGGTGATGATCCGCTCTTCGGGCGGGATCAGCGAAAGGATCTTGCGCGCCGCCACCGTCTTGCCGGTAGATGTACCGCCCGAGACGATCATGTTGAGCTTGTTCTCGACGCAAAACCGCAGCGCAGCGTCGATGTCGCCGGACCTCACCACATCACGAAGCGCGGCGTTCCGTTCCCGGCGCAGACCCTCAAGGCTGCGTTCCTTGCCGAAAAGGAATCCGAGTTTGACCTTCTCAAGCGGCAGGGAGGAGAAGAACCTAAGAGAAATCGAGAAACCGCCCTCGACTGCCGGCGGCTGGATCACCTGCGCGCGGATCGGGCGATCACGATATAGGATCGAGACCGAGACGATAGGCTTCTTGGTGCTGAGCGTGGTCGAGGCGGCGGAGGCGATCTGGTTGCCGAGGTCCTTGATCTCGGTCTGGCTCAGCGGGCTGCCGAGACCTCGCATGAAGTGGTCGCCCTGGAATTCGCCCCAGACTTGTCCGTCGGGATTGATACAGATCTCGATCGTGTCGTCGCGCAGGACCTCGGGGCCGAAACGGTCGAGCGACGCTTCCAGATAACTTGCAGCCATGTCAGAAAATCTCGAGGTCACGATCAACCATGACCGTGATCCGTGTACCCTGGTCGACATGTATCACTGGCCGGATCGCCAGATAGTCCTGCATCACGCTTTGCGTGCTATCGCGCAGGTCGGTGCCGACATCACTCGCAACATCGGCCGCCGCCTCGCTGTCGATTTGACCCGCTGCAGCCGCAGGCAGAGCGCCGATCAAGGAGATCAGCGCGGCGGAGCCGAAGCGTTGCGCGAAACGGGTGTCGACAAACCCGGTGGTGCCAGTACGGCCGAGTTCGTCTCCACCGAAGGCGCTGATCTGCACAGTCTGATTGTCGGGCAAGATGATCCGGTCCCATGCCACCATGACGCGCGATTGGGCGAGTGCGACATCGGAGCGGTAGCGCCCGATCAGCCGCGCGCCGCGCGGGATCAGGATACGGGTTCCATCGAACGAATGGACGTCTTCCGAGACGATGGCGCGGATCGCGCCGGGCAGTGTGCTGTCGAGAGCCGTCTCTGTGACAGCCTGAATCATGGTGCCCTGAACAACCGTGTTCGATGGGTTCGCGATCACTTCGGCACGTGTCACCTGCGCAGGTTGTGCGCCCGAACGAACAAAGGCTTCATCTGCATTCAAACGTGCGGCTTCCAGCGTGTTCTCCCTATCCGCACCCGCGCCCATCCCGGAGAATGCGATCATAGGAGACGCGATACGCTCTGCGCGGGCCTCAGCTTCAGCAGCGCGCCGCCTTTCGAGTTCGGCCAGCCGCAATTCTTCTTCACTTGGTCCCAATGAGGTCGGCTCTGGTGGTGCAAGCCGTGCAAGTTCCAAGTCCATGCGGAGCTGATCCAATTCGCGGTCCCGCTCGGTCAGCTGCCGCTCGAGGGCACGCTGAGCCTCGGCGGATGCTTCCTGTAAGGTGGCAATTTGCGCCGTCAGGTCCGCAATAGCCTGCTCCGCCCCGCTATCCGCGGCCTCGGCCGGTCTTGCGCGCAGGTCCTCGAGTTCCGCTCTCAATGTCGCAAGACTTTCCATCAGCGCGAGTTCAGACTCGCTCGGACCTGTGTCCGCAGGCGGGGCTTGGCTGGGCTCCGGGGTAGAAATCGGCGCCAGATCTCCGAATCCGGGGCCGCTGCTCTGGAACTCCTCCGGCGCGGCGGTCGCCATTGGTGCTTCTGCCGACGGCTGTAGGGCAGCCCACGCCAGACCACCTGCTGCGGCGATGCCGACGACTCCAAGGATCGCGGCAAGCGGTGCAGGCCGCTTGTTTGCCTTCGCTTTGCCTGTCGAACCTTCGAGAGCCGCGAGGCGCGCGGCGAGGTCTTCCGTACCTTCGGTCATGATGTGGCCTGTCCTGCGTCCTGGACGCAAATCACCTCTTCGCCAAGGCGAAGGACCCATTGCCGGTTGACGCCGGACACGCGGATGACGCCGTCACTCAAGGCTTGGCTGTTCACCGCGCGTTCCCTGCCGTTCGAATATCGGAAGATGGCGGGCACCGGCGCGTTCCGTGCAAACCGGAAATACGTGAAGGTACCATCATCCCAGATGGCCGTCGGCGTGAACTCTTCTCGGGCGCTGACCGCATAGTTCGCGTTCGGCGCATCGGCCGCAACCGCCCTGGTGGGTTGCACGCGGTTTTCAGGATAGCGGAACTGCACGACATAATGCGGCGTCTCCCGGGCTTCGACGACATGGAAGTAGTAGGAGCGGCGGTTGGTGTAGACGGTGATGTTGGTGGCGACGCCAGATGCTGTCGGCTTGATGGCGAAGGCACGGCCACCCGGGACACCGTCGAATTGAAACCCGACCGTATCGCCGGCGATGATCGAGCGGATGGTTTCACCCTCACCGAATTCGACTGTGGTGACGCGGGTCAGAGTCGTGACGACACGGTAAACCTGGCCTTCAGTCCAGGTCGCGACGCGCACGCGATTGTCATGAGAACCTGGACGGGGCGTAGTTTCGGCCAAAGCAGTCGTTCCCGCGAACGCGAGAATACTGGCGGCCAGCAGCGCAGAGATTGGAGTGCGAGTCATTCGGAACGGTCCGATCGGATGGCATATTGGGTAACGGTGAAACCGAAAGGGTTTTGCCAAACATCGTCGATCGCTCGGGTCCGCTCGGGCCGGAATTCGAACATCAACGTGGCAGTGAACGATCCATCCTGTACCCCCTGAGGGCTGGTCAGGCGCTTTCTGAGCCGCACCTGGGCGCGGTTATCGCCAATAAGGGTGATCGATGCGATCTCAACGGCCATCTCGGCCGCAGCCCCGTAACGCGTCGGCGGATAGCTGTCCTGCCCCGATGTCCACATCGCGCGCATGCTGGCCTCGGCCGATCCGGAAGACTGTGCCAGGACACGGCGGACACGAAGATCGTTGTCGAGCTGGTTGTAGGTTTCGCGGTCGAAAATGTAGCGGTAGATTTGCGCTTCGATCACGGCAGGCCGTTCGGCGAGCGACACGGTTTCAACCGTGGCATTGGGGAGCGCCATCCCGGTCGCGGGATCGTAGGGCACAACCACGGGAGGCGGCGTCTCGACCATCAGCGCGACAGCCGCAGCCGTCAAACAGCCGAATACGCCAAAGCCTGCCCCGGAAATGCCGATCATCCGCCAAAGCTGTTCCCGGCGCAGGGCACCGTAGACAAGTTCCTCTTCCACGAGCTCGCGCGCAGTCATCACCCCTGCCCCACTCATGGCTCAAGATCCGGCAAGGTGAAGTCCATGTAGCGGCGTTCTTCGGCAACCGTGGCGGCGTCGACCACGCCTGCATTGCCTGCGCCTAGGGTTTGGATCGCTTCCAGCTCCCACATCCGGGTCATGGCGATGGCGAGTTCCGCCGTGACGCGTGTGTTATGATCCATCGAGGCTTTGAGATCCTCCATGTCGGGGATCATCTCGACCAGACGTTCCACCCGTTCGAGAGACTGTTCCGCCTCTGCGTGGCTGTTCTGCGCCGCCGCCGACATCACAGCACCTGTGGTGGCCCGCGTGGCCACGCCTTCGGCGCCCGGATTGCCGCTGGTGGCGATCTCGCGGAGTGAATCCTCGTCGAACCCGGCGCTTGCCAGCGCCTGTTCCATCTGCGTGCGCATGGGCCCGGCATTGGGCCCGATGAGCGCGCTCCAATCGCCCGCCTGGATGCCTCGGATCAGGCCGGGGATGTCTTCGAAGTTGGCCTCAAGCAAGGTATCGAGGTCCCCGCCCATGGCAAGTCCGAGGATGCTGCGCGGCCCGGTGAGCGAGGCATACATCTCGTTCAGCTGATCGAGTTGGCTTTGCAGCATGTCCAGTTGCTCCAACGCATTGTCCAGAAGATCGGTCTGGATCCCGAAATCCTGCAGCATCTGCTGAAGCTGGCGGATTTCCTGGGCAATGTTCTGAGTGTCCACCGTGGGCACACCCTGTGCCGCGACAGGTCCGGTAACATTGAGGGCAAGCGCGAGAGCGATGCTACCGGCGAAAAGGGAACGGGGCAGGCGCAGGTTCAACGCAAATCCTCCTGACTAAAATCCATGTATTGCCGCTCGGCAGCTTGCGCTGCCGCCAAGGCGATCTGCTCGGCGCTGAGTGGCTCGGTTCGGGCGGCCTTGATCCGGGTCCGGATTGCGACCAGCCGGGCCAGTTCGGCCCGGGCATAGGTGTTGAGCGCGATGGCCTCGTGGAGATCCTCGGTCTCACCAATGCGGGTGATGATGTCCTGAACCCGCAGGGCGGCGGCACGGACCGAGACCAGCGAATAGTCGCCATAGACCCCTGCGCCGTGGGCCGAGAGGCTGAAACTCGCGTTGGCGAGGAGCACAGGATCGATGGTGCCGAGCGCATCGATGCCGCCCACGGCCGCGAGGTAGCTGTTGTACTGCTGCGGGATCACCACGACATAGTGCTGGGTTTCCGCGAAAGGCGGCACACCGCCATAATCCTGCACATTGCCAGGACCGGCGTTATAGGCGGCGAGCGCATGGATAATGTTGCCATCGAACATGTTCAGCATTTGTGCGAGGTATCGCGCACCGCCGGTGACCTGCAGATAGGGATCGTCGTAATAGGCCGGGTAGATCCCGAGATCGCCCGCGGTACCGGGCATGATCTGGGTAAGTCCGAAGGCCCCTACCGGTGAGCGTGCCCCGATCTGGAAGCGGCTCTCCTGCCAAATCAGCGCCTGCAAGAGACAGCGCCATTGCACGAGCGAAAGACCTGCGCGGCCGACCCCGGACAGACTATGGGTGTCGCGTGCTGCGCGGATGATCAGCTCCTCGATCCCCTCCCTGGCATCGCCGAACATCCGCGCTGCCGCTGGATTGGTGTCCTCGGGCGCATAAAGACTGGCGGCCGCGCTTTCGACGTCGTCTACCGCCCCCTGCCCCGCCTCGAGCCCCGCCACGGTTCCGGCCACGTCTCCAGCGCCAAGCGACATGGCATCCATCAGCCCTTCGAGGGAGGCGAGTTGCTGGCGCTCGATTTCGGCCAGTTCCTCCTCGCGGCTTAGCCGGACCTGCTGCAGTGCCAGGTCCCGATCGGTCTGCTCAAGGATGGCCTGCCGCTCTGCGAAGAGGCGCAGATCGAAGGTCGGCACGCCTTGGGCGACCGCTGGCCCTGCCGTGGGACCTGCCAGTGCAAAGCCGATCATCGAGAGAGGTAGCCAGGTCCGCATTGGCTCAGCCGCCCGCCCCCAAGAGGACGAAATCGCAAGGACTGTCGCGGCGCGTGACCTCCGCCCCCATGGTCGAGATCGTGGCGGTGGCGGTTCCTGCCTGCGCAGGAGCCTCGCGAAAATTGAAGCAGTTGGCTTGCGGGGGGTTATGCTGCGCACAGGCTGTCAGGGTCAGGCCGAGCCCGAGCAGCACTACGCTGCGAATGATGGTACGGGTCATGTCACTCTCCAGAAATCAGGACGTTCGCGATAATCGGCGCCGACAAGCGCTTCGCCCTTCTCCATTCCGCCAAGGATGGTCACGAGCGGGCCGAGCGCGCTGAGATCGGCATCGATCACGACGGAACCACGGTCGTCGCGTACAAGCGCGAGCCGCGAGGCCGAGCCGACGCCCAGAAGCACGTCGAGCTCTTTCTCGGTCAGGCCGAGCATCGCGTAGTCAGCGGCGGAAGCACGAATGTTGGGCAAGAGCACCTGCGTCGGCACCGCTTCCACGATGGTCTTGCCGGTGCGCGTGCGCTCGAGCTGGCTGGCATATTGCGTCATCATCACGACGACGGCGTTCTGCTTGCGGGCGGTCACCAGCCAGTTGCTGAGGCGCTCCGCAAAGTAGGCGTTGTCGAGGGCTTTCCATGCCTCGTCGATGACGATGATGGTGGGCTTGCGGTCCTCGATCACCCGCTCGACCCGGCGGAAGAGGTAGGACAGGACCGCCATGCGTTCCCGCTCGCTCTCGGAATCGAGGATGCCGGTGAGGTCAAAGCCCGCGACGTCTCCATCGATGCTGAAACTGTCCTCGGCATTGGCCCCGAAGATCCAGCCGTAGCGACCCTCGGCCGTCCATTCCTGCATACGCTCGAAGAGATCGCCCTCGTCATCGGTCGAGACCAGCAGCGAGGCGAAATCCGACCAGTTTCGTAGGCCCGCATGTCCTGCGCTCGCGTTCTGGCGCACGACTTCCTGCAATCGGTTGGTCTGAACCGGGGTTAGCGGTCGATCGCGCCGCTCCAAGAGGCTCGCGAGCCAATCAGCAAGCCATGCCTGGCCCCGCATGTCGATCTCGGTCTGGAGCGGATTGAGGCCCGTGGGGCGCCCCGCCCGCACGGTCGAATAGCTGCCGCCGAGCGCGCGGACGGCCATCTCCATGCCCGCGCGATAGTCGAATACGAAGACCCGCGCACCTGCCCGCCGTGCCATGGTCATCAGGAAAGCCGCCAGGACGGATTTGCCGGAGCCGGGACGGCCGAGGATCAGCGTGTGGCCTCCCGTGGGCTCGCGATCCGGCGCGCCCTGTTCGTGGAAGTTGAAGCGAAAACCACTGCGCTCGGGTGTCGGAAAGAGCGTGATCGGCACGCCCCAGGGGACTTCCCGACCTGTCTTTCCGAGCGGGGTGCGGTGAAAGGTGGCGAGATCGGTGAAGTTGTGGTTCGTGATTGCGGCCTTGCGGCTGCGCGCCCCTGTGTTCCCGGGATGCTGCGCCATGAAATGCGCCCGCGCCCCGAAAGCTTCCGAGATCAGGTTGATCCCGGAAGTGGCGGAGATGTTGCGGATTTCGGCCGCGATGTCGTCAAGCGCCGTCTGGGTGCGGGCATAGACGGCCACGGTCATGTGGTGCTCGCCGAAGATCAGGCGTTTGGATTCCAGATCGTCCTGCGCGAGTTCCAGTTCCTGGGCGAGACTGACGGCTCCGTCATTGGCGGCCTGCATTAGCCGCAGCTGCCGCTTGATCCGGCCCGCCATGATGTTGGCGTTGATCGGCACAAAAGAGTGCGTGACCACCATGTCGACGGGCAGATTCAACTCGTCGAGCATCAGGCTATCGGTCTTGGCCGGGTAGTTCTTCACCGCAAAGATCGCCCCGAGCTTGTCGCCGACGGCACCGTCCGAGAGTGCGATGGTCGTGCCGCGGAAGGTGACGCGCGTATTGGCTACGTCCTCGGCGATCACACCGAGGCGCGACCGGGGGAAAAGCGGGGACTCCTCGCCCGTGTTGAGTGAACCGAGGAAGCCCAGAAGCTCGCCGGTGCTTGCGGCCAGCGGGCGGGGCTTCAGCTCATCGAAGGAGGACAGCAGAAACCCCACAACCTCGTCGAGCTTGCGCAAGCGGCGGGTGGTGTCGGCCGCATGTCGCGAGCGAGACGCCCCCAGACCGAAGGGCAGACGGCTGCTCGCCTCGGGGCGCTTCAGCACGGTCAGAGTCAGCGTCTTGTCGCGCAAACTCGCGCGGCCGAGATGCGCGTGCCATCGTTTGTCGACGGCGGCCGCAAACCCTTCGCCCGGAACGGGCGGCAGGGTCACGTCGACCGCTTTCGAGACCTTGTGCAAGTAGAATGAGAACTCGGTCCCGACCTGCGCCACGATGCCAGCCAGCAACCCTCCGATCCGGTCGAGATGCCCGTCCTCGCTCGTGGTGCTGTTCACCCCCTCGAGCCGGATGCATTGCATCAGCTCGTTGCCGCGTGTCCGGATCGTTCGGTCGTTCACGAGGCTCACATAAGGCAGCATCATTGAGAGCCGCTTCTCGCCCTTGACCCATGCGGGTAGCGCGGTCAGCGGATCGATGGCGTTCTCAATCTCATCGGCAATTCCATCACGGGGCATAGCTGTCGCCTCCATGCAGCTTGCGGTTCGTCGTGGGCGGGGTTTCCTGCAGGGTGATCACCAGGACATCGAGGAAGTTCGGATCCCAGTCCGCGGCCTTCCAGAGCGCCGGCCAGGCCAGCCCCGCGAAAACAGCCACCACCCAGCTCTGCACCCAGAGGAACAGAAGCGTCGAGCCGAAGAGCCAGACCATGGCGTACATGATCGGCAAGCCCATCAGCTTGGGTGGCCTGAGAAGGCCGATGAACACGCGGGACTGGTCAGCCATGGCCAAGAACTCCGGGATTGCTCAGGTGGTCCAGATGGCGGCGACGATGGTGGGTGCTGCGGCGATGCCCGCGATTGCAACCACGACCCAAAGCGCCTGACGAAAGTCGAGGATGCCAAAGAGCCAGGAAAGAAACACACCGATCAGTGCGAGCGTGCCAATCACGATGCCCAAGGGACCGGTGATCGCATCGACAATGCCTTGAAGCAGGGTCTGTACCGGCGAGAGGTCGATGCTTTGCGCAAGCGCTGGACCCGCCAGCACGATAAGGGCCGTCGCGCCGAGCGCGACGATCGCCCGCGTGCGGAGCACGCTTTGACGTTTCCTCGATGTCATGAAAGATCTCCTCTGAGCCGCTCAAACACGGCAGTCACACGGGCCACATGCCCTTGGGTTTCTCGAAAAGGGGGGATGCCGCCGTGGCGTGTGACCGCCTCAGGGCCAGCGTTGTACGCGGCAAGGGCCAGAGAACCCTCACCGAACTGGTCGAGCATCATCAGCAAGTAGCGGGCTGATCCGTCGAGGTTCTGCGCAATGTCATGTGGGTCCACGCCGAGGTCGCGGGCGGTATCCGGCATAAGCTGGCCAAGGCCTATGGCACCGACAGGGCTACGTGCAGCCGGATTGTATGCGCTCTCGACTTCGATATTGGCCCGGTAAAGGAGCGCCCAATCAGTGACTGAAAGCCCTGCGCGACGCAGCGCACCATGCCCGGCATACCGCAGAGCCGTGGTCTCGATCGCATGGAGGATTTCTGGGGTGGCGCGGGCGGCGGATCGAGCCGGGATCGCTGTCTCGCTCGTTGCGTCAGGAACGCGAGGTTCTGCGAAGAGAAAAAGGCGCCCGTTTGCCTCTTGAGAAGAGGAAATCAATTGGCCGTCTGGGCCAACCGAAAAGATGAAACCGTCGGCCAGGGCCGGGGGCGCGGAACAAACGCCTGTACCCAAAGCAACGACGAGCGCAGTCGCGCGGTCAGCTGCCTTTGACCGGAGGCGCGGCGTGGCGCTCGCGGCCACCTTCTTCAAGTGGGATGCTAGCGGTCGTACAGCCCATGTCGGCCAGGAAACTGACAAGGCCAACGATGGTTTTGAAGTCGCGGAGCTTGAGGACGCTTCGGCTGGTGACGAGCATCTTATCGTCACGCTCATCAGTGGCGACGGCGCGGATGACCCACGAGCCGTACCAGCTGTTATGGCGCTTCTCTGCTCTCTCCTTGCAGACCACCTCAATGAGGTAGCCCTCGGCGAGCAAGCCGCGCAGTCCGTCTTCTGTAACCACATTCGGGGCTTCTTCAATCATGGCCTTCCCTTGGGTCCTTGTTCTGCCTGGGTGCAGTATCAGGCCCACGGGGTCGCAACACCGTGAGCGATACAAAACAACATTAATGATAGCAAGACAATAATAACGTGTTGACGAAGTTCGCCTTGCTCCGATAACGGTGATAGCCGACAGAATGATAATCTTAAAGGCGGCAAAGGAGTTTTGCCCTGCGGCTGTTTATTGCGCGCAACGCACCGTTGCTGTTCGCGTTCCTGCTTGGAAGCATGCCGATAGCCGCGGCAGCAGATTGCGTACCTCCCGAACGACCGTTCTTGCCTCAGTCGCAAGACGACATGCGTGCCTACGCCGATCTGATCAGAAGCGATTTCGAGACCTACATTGCCGATGTGCAGGACTACTTTCGTTGTCTCGACGCCGAGCGCGCTCGCGCCTTTGTTGAGGCGAGGGAGGTCAGTGATGACTACGCCAGGTTCCTGAATGCTCTCGAGTAAGCGACTACGGGTTTGTGCCGCCAGTAGAAATCAACCGTTAGACCAACGCTCCGTCAGTCTCTAACGCAATGATGTTTTTCAAGCGGGCGATCATGTCGTCACCGCTTGCGACATCCGCGCTCGCACATTCATTGATCGATTAGGATTTCAGCAGTTTGTTCAGACTTCTACGAAGAATGTATGAAAAATTGGCCCACACGTTTTGGTGACTTGCCGACATTTTGTTTCAGCAATACAGCTTCAAAAATGATGTACAGGATTCGGGCCTTTTTTGGGATACTCCAGATTGCCTCCATATTGGTGGCAGTGACCCTGATGCCGTCCAATGCATCAGCCATGGTTTCGTGCTCTGTTGAACAACTCGCCCAGGAGTCTTCAAACGAGCGCCACCATCATGAAACGGACATTCCGGCTGCAGATATCGACCATGGAGCAGACCACTGTGCGTCACATATCTGCGTGGTCGGAGACTTCGTAGGTGCCGAAAGTTGCACAAAGCAGTCCGCTAATGTTTCCCTCCGGTCCTGGGATATTGCGTCCCTAGTCCGTTCGGCCACACCCGAAGGTTTGCGGCGCCCTCCTCGCGCCTGATGCACCTGTAGCCGCAGTTTGACTGCGACCATCTGCATCTGACATTTCGAGGAAATCTAAGTGAAAATTCTGCTTGCGGCATCCTTGCCGCTGTTCGGGGCCGCCTGCTCGGCGCTTCCTGAACTTGAAACCGTGCCAGCGCTTACGGCGGCGGTTACATCGCCTGTGGTCGCGTCTGCGCAACCCGGGCCTGTTGTTGCTTACGCGGGCTACTCGGTCGGAGAACCGGCCGAATGGCGGACGCTGAATGATGAACAACGGGAGGGTGGCGAATGAAACTGCCTCTTCTCATGGGGTCCATGTTGCTGGTGTCCGCCTGCGCCAGTCCTGCCGTTCTTGAGCGCGCAAAACCAGATCGCGCGGGCTTTGGCAGTGTCGAGACGGGTGCACGCCAGGCTCTAGGGGCCACACCGATCTGGAACCTGTCTGCCGCGGACCTTGAGGAAACGCGCAAGAGGGTTCACGCCATGGTGCATGGTAAGACCGTCAGCGCCGACACCGCAGTGCAGGTTGCCCTGATAAACAGTCCCGCACTTCAAGCCAGCTTCGCTGAGCTAGGTCTGTCCTCAACTGACTTATGGGAAGTGGCTATGGGGCCGGTGCCCTCGATCGGTGTGTCAATCTCCGGGTTGGCTGGCGATGTCACTCGCACACTTGAGGCAACATTAATCAACTCCCTGCTCGACGTGGCAACATCCGCACCGCGGACCCAACTTGCGGAGATTCGCTTCAGACAATCCGAACTTGCTGCGCTCGCCGACACGATAGACTTGGCCGTTGAAACCCGCCGGGCCTGGATTGAGGCGGTTGGCGCTTTCGAAGCCGCTGCACTGATCGCTCAAACTCAGGGCACTGCCGAGGCAGCGTCCGAACTTGCTGTGCAACTGGGCCGTACCGGCGCGATGAGCAAGGCCGATCAAGCAAGAGAGCATGCCTTTACTGCTGAGCTTGCCGCCGAACGTGCAGCCGCCCAATTGGAGGCGCAATTGGCCAAAGAAAAACTGCTTCGGCTGATGGGGCTTTGGGGTAGCGACACCACTGTATTCGTGCCGGACTCGCTGCCCGCCTTGCCTGGTGGCCCGCGCGTTGCAGGAAATATCGAACAGCTGGCACTGGCAAACCGCGTAGACCTGGCATCTGGAAAGCTGGAACTCGAGGCGCTCGCGCTGGACTACCGTCTGACCGGGCAAACCCGTATGGTCTCGGACGTCCAGTTGGTGGCTGGTTTCGACCTGGAACGTGCAGCCGGAGAAACCGAGGCCAATCCAGCGCTTGCTCTAGATTTCGAGATCCCGCTCTACGACACCGGTCCGCTGGTGTCGAAGCGTGGCCGCATGGCCTATCTGCAGGCAGCGAACAGGCTGGCCCAGCAGGCCGTCGATGCGCGTTCGGACGCACGCATGGCCTATAGGGCCATCACCGGTCGCCATAGCATCGCGCGGCATTGGCGCGACTCTGTTTTGCCTCTGCGACGCCAGATCGATGACGAAGCGCTGCTGTCCTACAACGGCATGCTGACCTCGACCTTTGAATTGATCGCTGATGCCCAGGAGGGGCTCGCTTCGCGCCTCTCTGCCGCAGAAGCGAAACGTGACTACTGGCTTGCCGAAACAGACGCGACCGCGGCGATTTGGGGCGGGGCAATTACTCTGACCGGAGGTAGCGAAGAATGATGAACCGTCGTCAATTACTGGGCGCGGGATTGACCGCGAGCGCTGGAGCTGTGCTGGCGAACGCCGGGGCCGCGCAAACACGCTTTCGCGATCTGCCCGAGGCCGCCTTTACCGACAGCCCCTATACACAAGTTCCCCCAAGGCCTTCGGATCGGTTCGACTACAACCCCGTTGTAACACTGAACGGATGGTCTTTGCCGTATCGCATGAACGGAGATGTAAAGGAGTTCCACCTCGTTGCAGAGCCTGTTGAAAGGATTATGGCGGACGGGATGATTGCGCGGCTCTGGGGCTACAATGGCCAATCCACCGGACCCACAATCGAAGCGGTCGAAGGCGAGCGGGTGCGTATTTACGTAACCAACCGTCTTCCGGAACATACCAGCGTGCATTGGCACGGACTGATCCTGCCATCGGGAATGGATGGAGTTGGTGGTTTGTCGCATCCCGGCATCCCGCCGGGTAAGACCTTCGTCTACGAGTTCGACCTCATCAAGTCCGGCACCTTCATGTACCACCCGCATGCGGACGAGATGGTACAGATGGCCATGGGCATGATGGGGCTCTTCATCGTGCATCCGCGCGACACGGCGTTCATGCCGGTGGACCGGGATTTCGCGTTCCTCCTTGCGGCCTATGACATCGACCCGGGGACCTACATCCCGCGCGTGGCCGAGATGACCAATTTCAACATGTGGACCTGGAACAGCCGGATCTTCCCGGACATCGATCCTCTGGTGGTCAACAAGGGGGACCGCGTCCGTGTGCGTTGTGGCAACCTGACGATGACCAACCACCCAATTCACATGCATGGCTATGACTTTCAGGTCACCTGTACTGACGGAGGCTGGGTGCCGGAAAGTGCCCGTTGGCCCGAGGTCTCGATCGACATTCCTGTAGGCGCCATGCGCGCCTACGAGTTCGACGCGATTCACGAAGGTGACTGGGCGATCCACTGCCACAAGTCGCACCACACCATGAATGCTATGGGCCACAACATCCCTACATTTATTGGCGCCGACAAGTCCCGCCTGACCCAAATGATCCGCCGCCAGCAGCCTGGCTACATGCCGATGGGCACGGCGGGTATGGCGGATATGGGCGAGATGTCGATGGAGATCCCCGAGAACACCGTGCCGATGATGACCGGATGGGGGCCGCATGGCCCATTGGAAATGGGTGGCATGTTTAGCGTGGTGAAGGTTCGCGAGGGCATCGACCGCGACGATTACAGCGATCCTGGCTGGTACGACAACCCGCCCGGAACACAGGCCTACGAATGGACGGGCGAGCTGCCCGAACATGCATACAACACCAGTCCGAAAACCGTGATCACGCCGCGCGGCGGCGTGCGGCAGGGCTGATGCCAGAGCACAGGAGAAACACGCTCATGAAAACTGCACTTTTGACATTGGGGCTGGCCCTGATTCCCGCCCTCGCAATTGCGGACGCCGGGCACGGCAACGGTCAAATGGCCATCGGCATGCCTGCGATGCATGGCCATGAACCCACGCGAACCATCGATGTGATAATGCGTGAGGACTACGACAAGGACGCACCGTTCGTCTTCGAACCCTCCTCGGAAATGACTTTTTCTGAGGGTGAAACCGTGCGCCTGCGCATCACGAACATGGGTGAGGAAACCCACGAGTTCGTGATGGATTCGATGGCACAAAACGCTGAACACAAAGAGCTGATGGCCAAGTTCCCTGAGATGGAACATGACGACCCTAACGCTGTGCGCCTTGAACCAGGTGAAGAGGCGGAGATCCTTTGGACTTTCAACAAGGCCGGCAACTTCGAATTCGCCTGCCTGCTGCCCGGCCACTATGAAGGCGGCATGCACGGCGCCCTTACTGTCAACTGATCTCAAATCAAAGGAAACCAATCATGACCAAATTTTTGACGCTCGCCGCTGCCCTTCTGATGACCGCTGGAACTGCAATTGCTGCTAGCGATAGTGCCATGTCCTCGGGCACGGTGACCAAGATCGATGCCAAGTGGAACAAGATTACTGTCGACCATGGCCCGCTGGAAAACCTCGACATGCCAGCAATGAAAATGGTCTTCGTTCTCGCCGATCCCGCGATGCTGGAAGGGCTGAGTGAAGGCGCACAGATCAACTTCGTTGCCGACCGTGTGAATGGCAAGCTGACTATTACAGAGCTGGTGCAGTAACTACAGGTCGCGGGGCCGGGGGGGGGGGGGGGGGGGGGGGGGTGTGGGGGGGGGGGGGTGAGGGAATGTTGGGGGGGTGGGAAGGAAAAGAAGAAAGAAATCGTAAAAAAAG
>JARGPB010000012.1:0-51042 GCA_029212905.1 Thalassovita sp. | reverse complement strand
TCCGTTTTGTATGGAACTCTCACTTTAACCTCGTTGGTCCATAACCCCCTGGGGGCGCGCCCTGTCTCGCAGGGCGCGCGATTTCATTCGTCGTCGGAGATCATGAGAAAGTTGCGTCGTCTACGACAGAAAGATCCGCAAGAATTGGACAATCCGGTCGGTGATCGCCAGCACACTGGTGCACGAGAGACGAAAGAGTTTCTTTCATCGACATGAGTTTAGAGATCTTTTCATCAATCTGGCGCAGGTGCACCTCTGCGACGGCCTTTACCTGCGCACTTTCTCGATTGTCATCGTTATAGAGCGCCAAAAGCGTACGGCAGTCTTCGATTGTAAATCCCAAGGCTCGCGCTCGTCCGATGAATGCCAGCTTATGAAAATCGATCTCTCTGAAGCTTCGATACCCGTTTGCAGCGCGCAAAGGTGTTACTAGACCGATATCCTCATAGTAGCGAATGGTCTTGGCCGGCACTCCTGACCGCTCGGCAACATCACCAATGTTCATTTCTGCCTCCTCTCACTCGGCCGGGACGGGGGCGAAGTCCTCCACCCGCCCAGACTCTTGGCGCTCGTCCATCGCCGGTCTTACGCGCCGCAGCCGCAAGGCGTTCGTCAAGACAAAGACCGAGCTAAGTGCCATCGCACCGGCAGCGACGACCGGTGACAGCAGCACGGCGAAACTCGGATAAAGCGCTCCGGCGGCCAAGGGTATCAAAGCCACATTGTAACCAAAGGCCCAACCAAGGTTCTGTTTGATGTTTCGCATGGTGTGTCGCGAGATCTCGAAAGCGTTCACAACGCCGCGAAGATCACCGGACATCAATACGACATCTGCGCTTTCGATCGCCACATCCGTGCCAGTGCCGATGGCGATGCCAACATCCGCGTGGGCGAGCGCGGGTGCATCGTTGATGCCATCGCCAACAAAGGCCAATGTGCCCTGCTGGCGCAGATTTTCCAGTGCCGCCACCTTGCCGTCGGGCAAGACCCCCGCGATCACGTGGTCGATACCAGTCTCTTCGGCAATTGCTTCTGCCGTTTCGCGTTTGTCGCCGGTAATCATTGCCACCTTCAAACCCAGACTGTGCAGTGCGGCAATCGCGGCTCGGCTCGAGGGTTTGACCGGATCGGCGACGCCAATCGCAGCCACCGCCTTGCCATTGATTGCGGCGAAGAGTGCGGTGCGACCTTGCCGTGCGAGCATAGTTTCAGCCTCTGCGAGTTCACCAAGATCGATCCCTTCGCGCTGCATCATTCGGTCAGCTCCGACAACAACCTCGGCCCCGTCAACGATGGCGCGCACGCCATACCCTGTAATCGAAGTAAACGCGCTCGGTTCCGACAGTCTGATGTTTTCCGCCTGCGCGCCGCGCACGATAGCTTCGGCGATCGGGTGTTCTGATCTGGCTTCGACCGATGCGACTGCCGCAAGAACGGTGCAGCGCTCGGCTCCTTCCGCCAGCACAAGGTCGGTCAGCGCGGGACGTCCGGCGGTGACGGTGCCGGTCTTGTCCAGAGCGACAACCTTGACGTCCCCCAATGCTTGCAGAGCATCCCCCTTGCGGAACAACACGCCCATTTCAGCAGCGCGACCGGTCCCGACCATGATCGACGTCGGCGTCGCCAGTCCCATCGCGCAGGGACAAGCAATGATGAGAACTGAGACACCCGCGACCAGCGCATAGGTGAGGGCGGGATCAGGGCCGAATATTAGCCAGACAAGGATCGTCAAGGCGGCGAGGGTCATCACAGCGGGGACGAACCAAAGCGTGATCCGATCCACCAACCCTTGAATGGGGAGCTTGGCGCCCTGCGCATCTTCGACCATGCGGATGATTTGGGACAACGTGGTATCCGCACCAACACGCGTTGCTTTATAGGTCAGACTGCCCGCGCCATTGACCGTACCGCCCGTGACAGGATCACCAGCCGACTTGCCGACCGGCACGGGTTCCCCGGTGATCATGCTTTCATCGACATGGCTTTCGCCGTCCACAACCTCACCGTCCACGGCGAGTCGTTCTCCGGGGCGCACAACAATCAGATCTCCGGTGCGCAAGGCATCGATCTCGACCTCGACCGCATCGCCGTCACGCAAAATACGCGCCGTACGAGCCTGTAGGCCGAGCAGCTTCTCGATTGCAGCCCCTGTTCGCCCTTTCGCTCGCGCTTCGAGCCAGCGCCCGATCAGGATCAGGACCACGATGACCGCGGCGGCCTCGAAGTAGACAGCGCGGACGGCCTCGGGCATCAGCGACGGGAAGAACGTTGCGACAACTGAATAAAGATAAGCTGCGCCTGTGCCGACGGCGACCAGACTGTTCATGTCTGGAGCACCTTTCAGCAAGGCCGGAAACCCTTTCAGATAGAACTGTCGGCCGGGCCCAATGAGCACAGCCGTTGTGAGGATGAACTGGATCAACCAGCTGGCCTGCTGTCCTATGGTATTGTTGATCGCCATATGCACGGCCGGGATCAGGTGCCCGCCCATTTCCATCAGGAAAACCGGCAAAGCGAGTGCTGCGGCCAGTGCCACCCGGCGTGCCAACCCGCGCGCTTCCTCTTCTTTTCGCGAAGTGCGATCCTGTGTTGCCGTGGCCTCGGCCACGCTGGCTGGATATCCGGCTTGCTCGGATGCACGGATGAGGGCCACAGGGTCGGTCATGCCCTCAAGATATGTGATGCGCGCATTTTCCGCCGCAAGATTAACGTTGACCTCCAACACGCCGGGAACCAAGGCAAGTGCCTTGTCGACGCGCCCGACACAAGAAGCACATGACATGGACGCGATGTTCAGCGTCACGGATGCCGTTCGCGCTGGATACCCGAGATCTTTCAGGGCTTGGACCGCATCTTGCAGGTGGGGCGAACCATCCACGCTGAAACGCGCCGTCTCGTTCGCGAGGTTCACCGAGACATCGGATATTCCCCTCAACGCGGCTAGGCCCCGATCCACGCGCCCTACGCATGAGGCGCAAGACATTCCTTCAATCGAGAGCGTCACTTTGGATTGATCTGTCATTTCAGTCTCCTGGAATCCCATTTGACACCCCAAATAGGAGTTCCAGTGACTGGAAGGTCAATACCCAATTTGAACTTTCCTGGCTTCGCTTTAAAAATCTACGGAGACCCTTGACCTTCCCCCCACTGGAAGCCCCATCTGCACTGAACAAGCTGTCACAGAGGAGACATCGACATGAAATTCAACGTTCCCGACATGAGTTGTGGTCATTGCACCAGTACGATCGAAAAGGCGATCAAGGCAGCTGACGCAAATGCGAGCGTATCTTGCGACATTCCGGCCCGCACGGTTTCTGTTGAAGGTGCACTGTCAACAGAACGGCTGACGGCCCTGCTTCGTGAAGCTGGGTACGAAAATACCGTGACTGCCTAATCTATGGGTCATCGCACCCGTCGTGACGGGTGCGATGACCTAGCGATTTCTAGCGACGGATTTGCCTGGTTTTCTGAGGTTCCGCAGATCATGAGCGCGAAGGCAACAGGATGAGAGCACTGCCTAAGAGGCAAAGAAGAATGCCTGCAATGTCCCAGCGGTCCGGTCGGCTCCCCTCCACTAGCCACATCCAGATCATGGACGCCGCTATGTAGACGCCCCCGTAAGCTGCATATGCCCGACCGGCCATTTCGCTTTCTGCGCGCGTCAAAAGCCATGCGAAGAGTGCCAAACTTACCAGACCTGGCCCGACCAAAAGTGGCGAACGATCGAGCCGCAACCATGCCCAGAAAGCAAAACATCCGGCGATCTCGGCAAAGGCAGCAATAAGATACCAAAGGTAAGTCATCTTCTCGCCGCCTCTTTCAGTGGTAGGCCGTGCCTAGGTCTTTTGGTATGTAGGGGCTCCGGCTCATTCGCCTGCATCATTGCTCATCGGGCGTGATGTCAGAACCCACCGCAGAGTGCTAGTTTGCCGACGCCCGCACGTTGTCGACCAGTTCCGTGAGCTTATCGCTCTCCACGAAGCCTGGAACCAGATTGTCGCCGATCACAAATGAAGGCGTGCCACTGAA
Organism: Thalassovita sp.; assembly: GCA_029212905.1. Classification (GTDB taxonomy): domain Bacteria; phylum Pseudomonadota; class Alphaproteobacteria; order Rhodobacterales; family Rhodobacteraceae; genus Thalassobius. The sequence continues at coordinate 47,013 of JARGPB010000012.1, read as the reverse complement.
GCCGAGCGACTGCGTCAACCGCATCGAGGTCGCGATGTGCTCTTCAATTTCGGGGCGCTCCATGTCGGTTTGAAGGCGTTCGATGTCGAGACCAACTTCTTGTGCTATCCTGAGAACGCTTGCCTCTTCCGCCCGGCCGTTCATACCCATTAGGGCCCAGTGGAATGCCTCATACTTGCCTTGCAGCCGCGATGCGAGTGCAGCTTTGGTTGCAAACACTGACCCGTCCCCGAGAATTGGCCATTCGCGATAGACCAGACGCACATCAGGATCGGCCTCCAACAGAGCCTGAACTTCCGGCATAGCGCGTCGACAATATGGGCAGTTGTAATCGAAAAATTCGATAACGGTCACATCCCCATCGGGATTGCCGAGAACCGGTGCATTCGGGTCTTGCTCGAGCAATTGTCGCTGATCGCGCAAGACGGTTGCCTGCGCTTGTGCCTGGGCTTCGGCGTCCTGACGTTGAAGTATTTCGACTGCTTCCATGATGATTTGCGGATTCTCGCGGATAGCCTCATATACAAGTTCCTTGACCCGCGCTTCGTCCAGGTCTGCGGCCTGCACTGCCATTGGAAGTAAGGCAAATGACGATACGAGCATCAAATTTCTGAAAATCATGTCCATTATCCCTCTTGTTCTGCTGCTGTGCGTGCGGCCTGAGCATTGCGCTCTCGCTCTGGCCAGGTCGACTTAATGAAGCCGAGAATGTTCCAAATTTCCTGATCTGTGAGTTTGCCGGCGAAGCCCGGCATGCCACTATCGAAATCTGAGCCCTGTTGTCGCATCAGTTCCGCCCCCCCGAGCTTGGTGTAGGAGAACAAAATCTGGTCACTATGGTGCCAGGTATGACCGTTGCGATCATGCGGCGGCGCGGGCAGGCGGCCATCTGAACCAGGGCTTCGCCAGTCTGGTTGCCCTTCGAGATTGGCGCCATGGCAGGACGCACAGTTTTCAGAATAGAGAGCTTGCCCCAGTTCGATATTGACGTCGTCAAACGGGGAAGAACCCTGGGAGGCATTGCCGCTGAACCACCAGGTTGCACCTAGCCCAATCAGGCCAATGGATGAAATTACCGCCAGGTAAGCTGATCTCATGCGACCTCCAGCCACGTCATCATGCCGGATGCCGCGTGCGAGAGCATGTGACAGTGAAACAGCCACTTTCCCGGATTGTCGGCAACGAAGGCGATCTCGCGAGTCTCGCCACCGAACATCAGCAAGGTATCCCGCAGGGGACCAACTTCACCGCCCTCCAGCACCTCCCGGAAATGCATCCCGTGCAAATGCATGGCGTGGGGGAAGGATGTATCGTTGTAGATCTCCACTCGCGCTGTTTCACCGCGTGACAGGCTAGCCAGTGGCTTCTCGGTCATGCCCACGGTACCATTGAAAGCCCAGAACTGGTTCGCGTCGACCAGTTGGCGGAACGTTTTTCGCTCACCCTCAAGTATGGCTGCGTCAAGGTTGCCCATTGCCCCGCCTTCCATGTTGAGCCTGATGCGTCTCGCCTGCTCCAGTCCCGGCACATCCATATTAGGGTTCGGTGGCAGAACTTGGGGGACATCCCGCACAGCGGAGGCCAAAGTGCCGGTCACGCGAAACTCGGTTTGGGCAAATCCCTGGCCGTCTTCAAGCCGCACCAGATGAGCACTTTCCCCTTCATCCGCAATGACGTCGACAAACAAATCCGCTCGTTGGCCCGGCCCAAGGATGATCGGTTCGCTGATCTCACTCGGCGTCACCAGTGGCATTCCGTCGAACGCCATCACCCACCCCTTTAGACCTGACAGGCCCAAAACAAAGATCCTGGCATTTGCCGCGTTGATCAACCGAAGCCGCATCCGCTCACCCTGGCTCACGTTGAGCGTAGAATTGAAGCTTCCGTTGGTGGCGACAAAGTTGCCACGTCGGCCTGCATGGCTACGATCATGAACGGCTTCAAAATCTGGGTCGAGTTGTGCGGTCTCCGGGTTGAGGAGCCAATCGTCAAGAATAAGGACTTCATCGCGATCAACATCCGGGGCTATCGGTTCTTCGACGATCAACGCTCCGTAGAGCCCACGAGCGACCTGTTCGACGGAGCGATTATGCGCGTGAAACCAAAAAGTTCCTGCATCTGGAACGGCAAAATCGTAGTCGAAGGTTTCGCCTGTGGGGATGGCATCTTGGGTGAGCCCGGCCACGCCGTCCATCGCATTTGATATCCGCACGCCATGCCAGTGCAGGGACGTCGCCTGCGGCAACTTGTTGACGAGCCGACGTTGAAGACGCGCGCCCTGCCGAACACGGATCACGGGGCCAGGAAACTTTCCGTCATAGCCCCAAATCTCCGTCTTGGGGTAGTCCGGAGGGGCGAGTTGTACGGCGCCACTTTGCGCTGTCATCACCTGAAATTCAGGGGTGGCTGCTGATCCAGCCTTAGGGAAGACGCTCAACGCACTCATTGCCAACCCCGATTGAATGAATGCTCTTCTGGTGTGTGTCATTTCGTTCTCGTTTGTTGTGCGAGCCAGTTTTGGCTCACACATTGTCTCTATTGCAGTCACATGTCTTTATTAGCAGCGGCGCCCTCGCCCTGAGCGACCCGGTCGGCTCGAGGTTCGTCACCATCAAGCAAGTACACGGCCATCGCTTCCAGATCATCGGGGGACAAAAAGCGCGTATTGCCCTGCACGACCTCCACCATGCTGCCGCCGAAAGCGTCGCCTGACGGCGTCACGCCAGTACGCAACGCATAGGCGAGGTTGGAAACGGTCCAGCCGCGTTCCGCCAGTGAGTTCGGCGTGATCGAAGGCGCCTTGCTCCCCCCTGGCAATGCCTCATTTCCAGCAAAAACCGCGTCAAGCAGGCGCCCGCCTCCGATATTGCGTGGCGTGTGGCAAGCACCGCAATGTGCTGCACCTCGAACCAGCTCGCGACCGCGGTTCCATTGTGCGTTTTTCTCGTCAATGGGTTCCGTGGGTGGATCGTAGAGATAGGCCGCCCGCCATAGCTTCAGGCCCCATCTCTGATCGAAAGGAAACTTGACATCATGCTCAAGCGCTGCCTCGGCGACCGGTGGCACGGTCTGGAAAGCTGCCCAAAGGTCGGCAATGTCCTGATCCGTGAAATCCGCATAGAACGGATAGGAAAAAGCGGGATAATACGGCTCTCCGCTAGGACTAATGCCCTGGCGAACCGCCTTGGCGAACTGCTCAACCGTCCACCCCCCGATGCCGCTCTCTTTGTCTGTCGTCAGATTGGGCGGAAAAAACGTGCCAAAATCTGTCGCCAGCCCCGCGCCGCCTGCGAGTGCGGCGCCGCCAGCCTCTGAATTGGTGTGGCATGAAATGCACCCGGATACGCGAGCCAAATAGGCGCCGCGCTGGACATCACCCGTTTGCGTGATCGACGCGGGCACCTTGCCAATCGGCCAGATCACAAGGCCGCCGACCACAAGGGCGCCAAGCGCCCCTGCAGCAAAGACCAGTTTTTTCATCCGGCCCATCTTTACTTCGCCTCGTAGCGGAATTTCGCGTGACATGCCGAACATGTCTGGGTCACCATGTTGAATGCCCCATCTGCGGGCATCGAGGCATAGTCCATCATCGGGCTTCCTGACGAAGTTCCCATCATGGACGAAGCTCCCATCATGCCACCGGGGGATTGCGTGCCCATCATAGAGCCTGCATCCATTCCCGCCGCTGACGCCATAAGCCCGTTGTCGGCGGCTTTGGCAAGACCTTCGCTAACCACCTTGAGCTGCTCTGCGAGCGCACTGAATTCTTCCCAATCCGACCAGATCTCGGGCTTTGCTTCCGACGGTTTCCCAGCAGACCCTTCGGGAAACAATTCGGTCATGCCTTCGCTATGTTCGACAAAGACGCGTGCTCCCGCACGAACAGCTTCAGCATCATAGGTGATTTCACCACGCATCATCGGAGCCAGTTCTTTGACCGATTGCCCCATGGCCATCATGCCGTCCATGCGTTCCTTGACGACGCCTTCCGCGCCACCATGTGCAAATGCAGCTGCGGCCATTGTCGTTCCTGCCAAGAGGCCGATCATCAGTTTGCTTTTCATCGTTCCGTATCCTGTATTTCCATGCTTGATAGATTTAATTTGATGAGGCGTGGTTGCCCCTAGGTCAGGATAGGTGTTTGGGAGGCGGGGTGTCCCTTAGGACATTCCGGTTAGAAAAGCTCTGATCTGGATGTTCGCGAGGCAATTGCGACAAGTTGGTCGAAGCTCTCGGAGCTGATAAAATGACAATTACCATATTTTTCGAGCAGTCCGGCCCCGGATCGCAATGCCCGGGGAGAAGATTATCTGCATCTTCCTCATGAGAGGTCTGATGTTTTTGCGCACTTCGTTCGGAAACTTTGGCAGCGACCGTTTCATGGCCAATTGCATCGAGAGATCCCGCCGGGAGAACGACAAATAACGCAATCGAGACCAGCAGGAGAATCTGGATCGCGCTACGGAAGATGTTCAGCCTGACGACCAAAGTCAGTTGATCCCGTTCGCGCGCTGCAGTTCGCGCACGTATCCAGCAATCATCTTCACATCACCTTGGGTGAGGCCTTCAACGGGAGGCATATTGCCAAAATTCCAATGATGAGATTGGACGCCGTTTTGCGCCGCATTCAGGAACGCGGCATCGGAATGGTGGTTCGGCTCGTAGATTTTGTGAACAAGCGGAGGAGCGACCCCATTCTGGCCTGCGGCATTTTCACCATGACAGCTGGCGCATTTTGCCTCGAACGCGCGTTGCCCCATTTGGGCTTGCGGCGAAAACTCAGCGGGAATTATTACATTGGCAATGGGCGCGCCCTGAGGAATGCCGCTCGTGTCCGGCGGAACCATTGAGTGTCCTTGAGCGGTCTGCGCCGGGGCCGGCTGCAACGCTTGCCAACCGACCGCTCCAAGGCCGAGCACGAAGAACCCGCTAACGAACCATCCCCAGAAATTCATAGTGTTTTACTCTCCTGCATGTGATCCGTTCAGATCAACTTAACCTGCGTCCCGACCGGCGTGCGATCGAAGACCTCTTCTATATGTTCGTTGTAAAGGCCGATGCAGCCGTTTGATGATCGACGCCCGATTTTCCGCGTGTCTTGGGTTCCGTGGATCCGGTAGTATTGCCACGACAGATAGAGCGCACGCGTTCCCAGAGGATTGGAGGGATCTCCTCCAGGCACATAGGCTGGCCATTCCGGATTGCGTTCCCGCATTGAAGGGGTCGGCGCCCAACTTGGATTTTCCCGTTTCTCGACAACTTCTGTATACCCGCGCTTCGTCAATTCATCAGTCAAGGGAACAGAGGTCGGGTAAATCCGCATCTCTTCATCCTCTGTCCAGTGTTGGAGCACCTTTGTGACAGTATCCGAAATGATGATGCCCTTCCCGAGACGGTCAAAGTGATCACGCCAATTGTGGAGAACGAACGACGAGATATTGCGTCTTACCACACCAGCCTCTTCCGCCCGAAGAGTGTGGGGGGTCATCAAGAATGCGCCTGAAATTGCAATCAGGCTCCGCCTGTTCAAACTCGGTCTCTCTGCCATTTGTTCGTCCTTGGTTACTCAATTGGACGAGACAGGCATTGCTCAGATGGGGCTGAATCTCAACCGCAACAGGCCGCAAGATTTGTATCGAAGTGTATCCTTGACCTTCCAGCGGGAGATCAAGCTAAACAGGATGCGTTGACCAAAATCAGAGGTGGATTCCATGCAAGAGGATAGCGAGTCAGGTGGCAATCGCCACGGAAAGTTGATGCACTGGGGCATGATGGCTTGCTGTGCTGTCATGCTTCTACCCATCGCAGCTTTCCTGATTGGCGGAGGCACCGTCGCAGGCCTTTGGGCAAACGCTACCGTCTTTGCGCCTCTGGTGCTCTGCGTTGGCGCCCATTTTGTGATGCACAAGATGATGGGGCGTTCATGCCATGGAAGCAAAGAGCACAAGCAGACCGCCCCCCAGCCAGTGCCGATTGAAGATATGACCGACAGCGCCGTCCGGCGGTAAGTCGAAATGAGAACAAGAGCGCGGCTGGCGACTGTCTTCTTGGGAGCGATTTTCGTGAGCGCTTGTTCCGGCGGACCAGTCCTGTGCCCGACAAACCCGCCGCCAACTTTGTCGACAAAGTCACCAGAGCTGGAGCTGCCCAATGGATGTCGTCTGGCAGGGCCTATCTCCAACGGTGTGGGCCAGTTGGATTGTGTAAACGGCCGATCAGGCTTTGTTGCCACTCAAGTTCAAAGCCTGGAGATAGTGCGATGACCATCTGGCGCTCGCCAATCCGTCTTGCTTTCTGCGGTACCCTCGCTGCCGCAATGTTCTGGCTCTTGATCCCCTTTGCTGCAACGGCCGAGGTATCAGTCGCCCACAAGGTCACTGCGGTGGAAGCGCGGCTGATCTCCGCCGAGGATGCCGTTTCCGCCGAAGCTCAAACGCTCTCCGCCGGTCTGGATCTGAACCTTGCTGACGGATGGAAAACCTATTGGCGTTCGCCTGGCGAGGTTGGCATTCCGCCACAGATCGACTGGAGCGGGTCGACGAATGTCGCGGGCGTTGATTTCCTATGGCCTGCGCCCGAGCGGTTCACTGCCTTTGGCATCGAAAACTTCGGCTATCATGATGAGGTTGTCTTTCCACTTCAGATCACCCTGAAGGATCCTGGGGAACCTGTCGAACTCAGAGCAAACGTCAAGCTCTTGACCTGCTCAGCAGTTTGTGTCCCCCAGGATTTTGACTTGGCACTTTCGTTGCCTCAGGGGAACTCAATCGATCAAGTCTCGGCTAATCGTATCGGGGCATTTCTCGCACGCGTTCCGGCGGAAGGAGGAGCGGCAGGCGTGACCGCCGCCACATCCCATATAAACGATGATTTCACCCGCCTAACGATAGAAATAGCTGCCACGACTGCCTTCAAAACCCCGGACGTCTTTCCTGAAATTGGTGATGGCAACACGTTGGGGAAGCCCGACATTCGCCTTGGGGCAAGCGGGCGAACGCTTTGGGCTGAATTCCCAATTCTTGCCTACATGGCAGATACAGACGCGCCGCCACGGGTAACCGTGACGGACGGGCCGGATCACGCCCTCACCGTCACGCCAGATCGGGCAACAACCGCCCCAACTCCCCCTTTCAGTATTGATCGGGTGGTCCCCGGCATTGATCAAGTGATCTGGATCGCCATCATCGCTTTTCTTGGGGGCTTGATCCTGAACGCCATGCCTTGCGTGCTTCCTGTTCTGTCGATCAAGTTATCTTCTGCCCTGAAATCCGAAGGACGCGGCAATGCCCAAGTCAGGGCAGGCTTCTTGGCCGCCGCCGCCGGAGTCATGGTCTTTATGTGGGCACTCGCGGCTGTTCTCTTCGCATTGCAAAAGATTGGCGTTGCCGTCGGTTGGGGGCTCCAGTTCCAGAGCCCAACGTTCCTGGTTCTGATGCTCCTGATCCTTGGTCTGTTCACCGCAAACCTGTTTGGACTGTTCGAATTCTCTTTGCCAGCCGCCCTGACAACGCGGTTGATGAAAGCAGGAGGTACGGCCGGTTATGGAGCGGATTTTGCCACCGGATTTTTCGGGGCGGTCATGGCTACTCCCTGCTCCGCGCCGTTTCTTGGAACAGCTATCGCATTCGCACTTGCGGGGCGGGTGATAGACATCGCTGTCGTTTTCACCTTTCTCGGGTTAGGTCTGGCCAGCCCATATCTGTTGGTGGCCATCGTGCCGAACGTTGTTCGGTTCGTGCCCAAGCCCGGCCGCTGGATGATCGCCTTGAAAGCCGGCCTTGGCATCCTCCTGATGGGTACCGCGGCATGGCTGTTCTATGTCCTGCTCGGCGTTGCTGGATCGCGCGCGGCCCTAACAGTTGCATCTCTCGGTGCGGTTATGCTCTTCATAGCGGCATCGCCCTGGGTGCCAAGATCTCTTCGCTGGCCCTTTGGGCTGGCGCTGGCGGCACTCGCGGTCGCGGCCGCGCCATTCTTGGCAACACCCGCCGCACCCGATGCCCAAGCAGGAAAAATTGCCTGGGTCACATTTGACCGCGGCGATATTGCCCGTCGGGTTTCACGCGGAGAGGTCGTTTTTGTCGATGTAACCGCCGATTGGTGTTTGACCTGCAAAGCCAACAAGGCGCTCGTTCTTGAACGCGACCCGGTTCTTTCGGCATTGAACAGCTCTGGTGTCACGCCGATGCTGGCCGACTGGACCCGCCCAGATGACGCGATCACCCGTTTTTTGGAGACCAACAACCGTTACGGCATTCCATTCAACGCGGTTTATGGGCCGTCTGCTCCCGAAGGAATTATCCTGTCTGAAATATTGTCGACTCAGGATGTTCTTGCTGCTCTGCACGCGGCGCGTCCGGGGGCCGCTCAAGCAACGCTCATCGAGGACGATGTGAAGGTTTCCAGATTTGGAAACACTTTGGAGCAAAGTGCCGACTGAGTAATTTCGCCTAAGCTGCGCATCAAGGACGCCGAGTCAGGCAGCATTTAACGCCCTGATTTAGATCAACCACACCATCTGGATAGCGTGTTATAATCACCTAGGAAGGACTCAAATCATGCGATCAAGGCCACATATCGATGTCAGAAGAGTGTCGCGTATTCGCGTCAGCTTCGTCCTGATATTGATCGGAGCCTTGTTTTTCGGTCTCATTGCCGATGGTTTGCATGCGCATGAGGGCGAGCCTGCCGGGTTAGAGACGCAGATTGTTCAGGTCACCGACGCAAATTCCTCCGTCCACGTTATTCTGGACGCGGATTGCGGAATTCATCCCGGTTGCGCCGCTGCTCTGATCCCTAACGGGCTTGTCAGCGCAGTAGTTTCGAACCGTAGCACGCGAATGGTAATGTCGTGGCGGCAATCGGCGTCTTTCGCCGATGACGAATTCATACACGTCCCCATTCTCTTCTGAGCATTCCAGTCAGCGAGGTAGCGAAGCGCCTCCCTTTCGGCTTTTACGCCAATCGTGACGCTTAGGTTTTTCGACAGGCTCGTAGTCTGGATGTCCGGATTCTGCCTGACCGCGCTCCTCACTTCATTCGCTCCTATTAACCGTGGATCCGCCGGTTTTCTGCCCTCGCCACGGCCACCGCATGATCTCGACCAGATAAAGGTTCCAAAAATGAACATGTCGCCCCGCATCGCCTATACGCTCGCCACTTTGTTCGTGTCAGCACCAGCTTTGGCCGCTCCGCCTACGGTCTTCATTCCAGAGGGCAGCGCCAATTCAGTCCTGATGGTTCAGGCGGAGACTGGAAAAGTCCTGCGTCGGATCAATGATGTCGAGGCGGTCCACGGTCTCGCAGGCGCACCCGGCGTGCCGTATCTGGTCGCCGGCAGCTATTCGGAGATCCCGCGCGAGGATGTCGCGGCGCTAGAAAAGCCCTCCACCGTGTCTGCAGACGATCACGCCGCGCACCACGCACCAAAGGCCGCGCCAATGGGGCCACCCGATGCCGGGATCAGTCTTCTCTCGATTCTGGACGCAAAAAGTGGCGATATCCTGCGTCGGATAGAGGTGCCGGGTGCCGTACATCATACGGCAGTTTCCCCTGATGGACGCTTTGCCGTTGCGACCCATCCGGCAGGTGACGGAATATCGGTGATTGACCTGGCGACTTTCGGCATGACGGCATTTGTCCCGACTGGATCGATGCCGAACTATGCAGCGTTCGGAACTGATCCCAATCTCGTCTACGTCTCCAACACCGGTAACGGAACGATCAGCGAAGTAGACCTGTCGCGGGGTATCGTTCGTCGCAACTTCATTGCAGGTGACACCCCGGAACATACGGCGGTTTCGCCCGAAACTGATCGACTCTTTGTGGCAGACGCGGACGCAGGTCAGGTTCTGGAACTGTCTTTGAGTACCGGTGAAAAGCTGCGGACCTTCGAAATTGGCGGCGAGATTCATGGACTGGGGCTGTCAAATGATGGGGCAACTTTGTTCGTCGCGGGTAGGGGAGAGGACAAACTCGCCTCAGTTGCACTCGCTACCGGGGAAGTGCGCACAGCCACGCTTGCACCAGAACCCTACCACCTGACGGTAATTCCAGGCTCCGACATCCTTTATGTCTCAAGCCGTGCAGAGCCCGTGGTTTGGCTCATCGATACCAGCTCACTGCAAACGCGTGAAACAGTTTCTGTCGAAGGAGAAGGACATCAGATGGTGGCGCTTCCCTGAAGGGCTGCCGATGGGAATGAAAGGCACAGGATCATGGCACAGGACACTCGCCCAACACTTCGTTTTCTGGGAGCCGCCGGAACAGTAACCGGATCGCGCTATCTGATTGAAACCGGGGATCGCCGCATTCTAGTTGATTGTGGCTTGTTTCAAGGCTTCAAATCGCTGCGGGACCGCAACCGCAAGGCGTTTCCGGTACGCCCCTCCACCATTGACACCGTACTTCTGACGCACGCGCATCTCGATCACTCAGGCTATCTGCCTGCGCTGATCCGCGGCGGGTATCGAGGGAAGGTGATGTGTACCGAAGCGACGGAGGAACTCTGCGGCCTGATCCTGCCGGACAGCGGCCATATCCAGGAAGAGGAGGCACGTTTTGCCAAAAGGCACCGATACTCCAAGCACAAGAACCCCAAGCCGCTCTACACGTTGAAAGATGCTCAGGCGGCGCTTGAGCATTTGCACAGAGTTCCCTTCAACAGCACAATCGATGTTGGTGACGGAATATCCGCAGAGTTCATCCCGGCGGGCCATTTGCTCGGTGCGGCGCAGATCCGTATCAGACTGCCGGGAAGGACAATCCACTTCAGTGGCGACCTCGGCCGACAGAACGACGCACTGATGCGACCACCACAACCGTTCTCAGGTGCGGACGTGTTGGTTTGTGAATCCACCTATGGCAATCGCCATCACGCAGCCATCGACGCGGAGGAAGAGCTTCTGCCAATCCTGAAACGTGTTTTCGGGCGGGGCGGTACGGTTCTCATCCCCTCATTCGCGGTTGGGCGCGCGCAGGGGCTTATGTATCACATTGCACGCCTGCAAAACCGCGGCGAGATCCCATATGTGCCGGTTTATCTCAACTCGCCAATGGCGATCGACGCGACCGAAATCTACCACGGCCATCACGAAGAACATCACGTTGCCTGGGAGGATTGCCTTGCGATGTTCCAGATCGCCAAGCGGGTCACTTCGGTCGAGGAGTCGAAGAAGCTGAACACGCAGCATGGCCCGATGATCATCATTTCGGCGAGCGGCATGTTGACCGGCGGGCGGATCCTGCATCACCTCGCCAGCTTCGGCGGCGACCCGCGCAACGCAATCCTGCTGTCGGGCTTTCAGGCTGGCGGTACCCGCGGGGCGGCACTGGCCGCTGGCGCGGACAGTCTGCGCATGTTCGGTCGAGATTTCCCGATCAGGGCAGAGGTGATCCAGCTCGAAGCCTTTTCCGGACATGCCGATGCCGAAGAGTTGCTGGCCTGGATGCGCGCGTCGGATCGCGCGCCGCGCATGACCTATGTGACTCACGGCGAACCTTCTGCCTCGGACCGGCTGCGCTGGCGGATCGAACATGAACTCGGCTGGCCTGCCCGCGCCCCCGAACACCTCGAAACGATCCGGCTGGACAATCCAAAATGACAGAAATCGACAATACGCTCGCCCTGTCCCGCGCGGGGATCGACACTTACCGGCAACCCGTTGTCTTCATGCGCGAAGACTGCCACGTCTGCCGCGCCGAAGGCTTCGCAGCCCTGACCCGGATCGAGGTCACGCTCGGCGACAGGTCGGTGATTGCCACGCTGAACGTGTTGACCAATGGCGACTGGCTGCCCGACGACACTGCCGCCTTGTCGGAAGAAGCCTGGGCCGCCCTGAAGCCCCAACCGGGGGACCGGGCAAGTTTTACGCACCCGGAGCCACCGGACTCCGTCTCAGCGATCCGCGCCAAGGTCTATGGAGAAACCCTTGAGCAGCAAAGGTTCGACGCAATCATTCGTGACGTCCTCGATCATCGTCTCTCCGATCTCGATCTGGCAGCCTTCATCACCGCCTGCGCGGGCGACCGGCTTTCGATTGCGGAAACCATCGCACTGACCCGATCCATGCAGGCGGCGGGCGAAACGCTGGATTGGGGCGGCGCCGAGATCTACGACAAGCATTGCGTCGGGGGGCTTCCAGGAAACCGCACCACGCCGATCATCGTTTCGATCATCGCGGCGGCGGGGCTGATGATCCCCAAGACCTCTTCTCGCGCGATCACTTCCCCCGCAGGCACGGCCGACACGATGGAGGTCATGGCTCCCGTCTCGCTCGACATCCCCGCGTTGAGACGCGTCGTCGAGGCTGAGGGCGGGTGCATCGTTTGGGGGGGCAACCTCGCTCTCAGCCCTGCGGACGATGTTCTGATCCGGATTGAACGGCCACTCGATTTCGACAGCGACGGACAGCTGGTGGCGAGCGTCTTGTCGAAGAAGGCTGCGGTCGGTGCGAAGCGCGTGCTGATCGATGTGCCCGTCGGACCAACGGCCAAGGTCCGCTCGGCGGAAACCGCCGCTGCGCTGGCAGAGCGGCTCCGCGCCGTTGGCAAGGCCATCGGCCTGACGCTCTCGATCCATCAAAGCGACGGGACTGCACCTGTCGGCCGCGGAATTGGACCCGCACTTGAAGCCCAAGATGTCCTTGCCGTGCTACGCCGCAACGAGAACTTCCCTGTCGACCTGCGCGACCGTGCACTCGACATCGCTGGAGCGCTGCTGGACCTTGTCCCCGAGACGGGCAGCGCGGGAGGGCGAAAGGTGGCCGCACAGCTGCTCGACAGCGGCGCTGCCGAGGCGAAGTTCATGGCGATTTGCGATGCACAAGGCGGTTTCACTGAGCCCGGTGAGGCGCGTTATCATGCGGTGATCACCTCCCGCACGGCGGGGCGCCTCATTGCGATTGACAATCGTCGCATCGCGCGCACAGCGAAACTCGCCGGCGCACCGCGGCAGCAGCTCGCAGGGCTGCGCCTTCTGGTCCAGATCGGTGACCATATCGAATTTGGCAAGCCGCTGTTCGAGATCCACGCCGAAACGCTGGGAGAACTGGAATACGCCCGCTCCTATGCCGAGGCGCAATTGGGACTTTGCACAATTGAGGAGGCAAACTGATGACCATTATCGCCCCCTTTCCCGGCATGGAGCCATTGGCGCGCAGAATGGCGGCGACATCCGGTGCCGAAATCCAGCCGGTGGACTTGCACCATTTTCCCGATGGTGAAACCCTCGTGAAGCTCGGCGGCGATCCTGCAGGACGCGAAATCGCCTTCCTCGCCACGTTGCGCGATCCTGATCGGCTGGCGTTGCCTCTGCGTTTCGCAGCTCTGACGGCGCGCGAACTTGGGGCCGCGCGTGTGGGGCTGGTCGCGCCCTATCTTGGCTACATGCGCCAGGACAAGCGGTTTCATCCACGCGAAGCTGTGAGCGCCCCGATCTTCGCGGGATTTCTTGATGAATGTTTCGACTGGGTGATGACCGCTGACCCCCATCTGCATCGCAACCCGAGCCTTTCAGCGCTGTTCCGCATTCCCGCATATCGTGTCGCCACAGCCCCTCTGCTGGCCGACTGGATTGCGGCGAACGTTCCAGAGGCCGTGCTCCTTGGGCCTGACAGCGAAAGCCAGCAATGGGTGGCTGAAGTCGCCAGGCTCGCCGGACGCCCCTACGAAGTGCTGACAAAACATCGCTCCGGGGATCGGCAGGTCGAGATCAGCCTGCCGGGCAGCGCCGTTTTCCGACAGGGGACACCCGTGATCCTCGATGATATCGCCTCGTCCGGACACACGCTGATCCGAACGCTCGAACAACTCGAGCAGGCCGGTGCCCGACCTGCGACTTGCGTAATTATCCACGCGGTTTTCGCACACGGCGCAGAGGAAGCAATCCGCCATGCCGGTGCCGCGCGGATCGTCAGTACCGATACGATTCCACACTCAACGAACGCAGTCTGCGTCGGCGAGCTGTTAGCGACAGAAATGAAAGTTGCTCAATGCGCCACTTGACCTTCCAGTTACTGGAAGAATTAGGTTTGAGGCAATGAGCTAGAAATACGGGAAAGGATCCCCGAATGAACAACCATCACGAACATGCCAACGGATCTGACGATCAAGTTCCTTCTGGCTACGCGGGCACGGTCTTCACTTGCCCGATGCACCCCGAGGTACGCCGCGCCGAACCGGGAGATTGCCCGAAATGCCAGATGCATCTGGTGCCGGAGGGCGAGCCCTCGCAACACCACGCCCATCATCAGCACACGGGCGACGCGGTGGAGCCAAACCACTTGGACTCGGTTCCCAACGACTACACTGGCCCGGTTTATACCTGTCCGATGCACCCTCAGGTGCGCCAGACGCATCCCGGGTCTTGTCCGATCTGCGGTATGGGGCTGGAACTGGAATCGGCCGCCATGGAAGCGGAAGGCCCGAACCCGGAGCTTGTGGATTTCAGCCGTCGTTTCTGGGTGGGGGCCATTTTGACCGTACCGCTCCTTGTGCTGACCATGGGCCCCTATCTTGGCCTGAGCGGGGTGCGCGAGATATTCGGAGAACGCGTCACCCTCTGGGTCGAACTCGCGCTCGGGACACCCGTTGTCTTTTGGTCCGGCTGGCCTTTCCTTGTTCGTGGCTGGAACTCGTTCCGGACAAGGAACCTCAATATGTTCAGTCTCATTGCCATGGGTGTAAGCGCCGCATGGCTGTTCAGCATCATCGCCGTCCTGGCACCGGGCATATTCCCCGATGGGTTCCGGGATGCCGAAGGGCATGTCGGCGTCTATTTCGAGGCGGCGGCTGTGATCGTCACGCTGGTCCTTGTGGGACAGGTGATGGAGCTGCGCGCTCGCGAAGGCACTGGCAAGGCGATCCGTGCTCTTCTGGATATGGCCGCCAAGACGGCACGTATTATCCGCGACGACGGAAGCGAGGAAGAGGTTCCATTGGAACAGGTCCAGGTCGGCGACCGACTACGTGTGCGACCCGGTGACAAGGTGCCGGTCGATGGTATGGTCGTCGAAGGCAGGTCCTCAGTTGACGAAAGCATGATCACGGGCGAGCCGGTACCTGTAGAAAAGGTCGGAGGAGACCCTGTAACGGGTGCCACGATCAACGGAACCGGCAGCCTGATCATGGAGGCGACGCGCGTCGGCGCCGACACGATGCTGAGCCAAATCGTCGAGATGGTGGCCAATGCGCAGCGGTCTCGCGCGCCGATCCAGAAATACGCCGACAAGGTCTCCGGATATTTCGTGCCTGCAGTTATTGGCATCGCCGTGCTGGCCTTCATTGGCTGGGCCATTTGGGGCCCGGTCCCGGCCCTTTCCTATGCTCTTATTGCGGCCGTTGCCGTTCTCATCATCGCTTGTCCCTGTGCCCTCGGCCTTGCGACACCGATGTCTATCATGACGGCGACGGGGCGCGGCGCGCAGGCGGGTGTCCTGATCAGGAATGCAGAGGCACTGGAACGGTTCGAGAAGGTCGATACCCTGATCGTCGACAAGACCGGCACGCTGACGGAAGGCAAGCCGAAACTTGTCGGCGTCTACCCTGAACCGGGTCACGATGAGGTAGAAGTGCTTCGGCTTGCCGCATCGCTGGAACGCGGCTCCGAGCATCCTCTCGCGGAAGCCATCGTACGCGGTGCTGAAGAGCGTGGCGTCGACCTGGCAAAAGCCGACGCCTTCGAGGCGGTCACCGGCAAGGGCGTCAAAGGCACGGTGGACGGGCGGGTAGTGGCGCTCGGCAACGTGAAACTCCTGACTGACCTCGGACTTGATGCAGCAGAGCTTCGGGACAAGGCGGATGCCCGTCGGGATAATGGCGAAACGGTTATGTTTGTCGTCGTCGAGAATGACGTTGCCGGTCTTGTCAGCGTCGCAGACCCGGTAAAGGCGACCACACCGGCCGCCCTGAAGGAACTGCACGCACTTGGGTTCCGTATTATCATGGCGACGGGAGACAATGAGCGTACCGCTAGGGCCGTCGCGTCCAGTCTAGGCATCGACGAGATCCGCGCCGATGTGATGCCGGAAGACAAAGCGAAGATCATCAAGGAACTTCAGGCCAAGGGGCACAAGGTTGCCATGGCCGGCGACGGTGTCAACGATGCACCTGCCCTGGCTCAGGCCGATGTCGGGATTGCCATGGGCACCGGCGCCGATGTGGCCATTGAGAGCGCAGGGTTCACGCTCGTCAAAGGGAACCTCGACGGTATCGTGCGTGCGCGCAAACTCGCCCGCGCGACCATGCGGAACATACGCCAGAACCTGTTCTTTGCTCTGATCTACAACACTGCGGGCGTGCCCGTCGCTGCGGGGATCTTGTTCCCATTCCTCGGGATCTTGATCAGTCCGATGTTTGCGGCCTTTGCCATGAGCGCTTCCTCAATCTCGGTCGTCCTAAACTCCCTTCGGCTACGGCGCGCGCAGATTTGAGGGGAAACAAGAACGATCGCGAGGTCCATCAGACCGTTCAATAAACAGTATTGGGTACAATCCATCGCCGGAGAAGGGGCAACAGCGTTCAGACAATCACCTGCAAACCAAGGAGACCAAAATGACCTACATTTCCAGACAGATGATCTTAGCCATTGCTGTGGTGTGGGCGCTGCCAGTCGGCGCCCAAGACAGCGGGCATATGACAGATAATGGGGCGATGAGTCAGATGATGAGCTCCGGACTGTTCCTGCCAAACATGGATGCAGCCAAGGGGCGTGCGCTGTTCGCCTCGAAAGGCTGTGTCGTTTGTCATTCTATCAACGGGGTCGGAGGCGAGGATGCCCCCGCCCTTGATGCAGCGTATATGGACCTGCCAATGAACCCGTTTGAATTTGCCGCCCGAATGTGGCGCGGCGCGCCGGCGATGGTCGCTGCCCAAGAGGATGAGCTCGGCGGGCAAATTGAATTCACAGGTCAGGAGCTTGCCGATATCATCGCGTTCGTTCACGATTCCGAAGAACAGAAGGCATTCTCTGCCGGCGACATCCCCGAAAAGATTGAAGAAATGATGCACCAAATGGGTGAGGAGGATCACGACTGAAGCGTCAGGGGATATCGCAGTAGAATAAGGCAATGCGTCGAAAGTTTCATTTGCGCCCTAAGATGCCGATCCTATGGCGGACCGCTTCTGCGCCAGCCAAAGTAATCCAAATCCCGCGGCTAACATCGGCAAGGAAAGGAATTGCCCCATCGTAAGCCCCCAGTCACCAAACTGCACAACATACCCAATCGGATTGTTCACGTCTGCGAATTGAGCGTCGGGCTGGCGAAACAACTCTACAAAACTTCTCGCAAAACCATATCCGGCCAGGAAGAGCCCGCAAATTGCCCCTGGTGTCCTAAGCCATCCGCGCCGCCACGCAAGGAATAGGAGAGCGAAGCCAAGCAACAGGCCTTCCAAAAGGGCTTCGTACAGTTGCGAAGGATGCCGTGCGCAAATGTCGGTTATTCCCGGGCATGATTGCGCTGCGTCACCGGGAAATATGACGGCCCAGGGCATGTCCGATGGGCGGCCCCATAGTTCATTGTTTATGAAATTTGCGATCCGGCCCAAGAACAAGCCCGGAGGCGTTGCCAGAGCGAGAAGGTCAGCCATGCTCAGGAGCGGCATACGCTGACGGATGCCATAAACAAGCGCGGCAATGGTTACGCCAGCAAACCCACCATGAAATGACATTCCCCCTTGCCAGACCTTCAGAATTTCTAACGGATTGGCAAGATAGAACCCGCGCTGATAGAACATCACGAACCCTAACCGCCCGCCAACGATCACCCCGATGATAATCCAGGTCAAAAGATCCTCAATTTGGCGCGGTGTTAGCGGGGCGCCCGATGCAGGCCACAGAGCGGCGCGTTTGACCGTGGCAACACAAATTCTCCAGCCGACGAGAAGGCCGATGATATAGGCCAACGCATACCAGCGGAGAGTCAACGTAAACGTGCCGATCTCAACCGAAAATATATCCGGCCCGATATTTGGGAACGGAAGTGCGGACAAAGGCATGGACATTCTTTCTAGTCATTCGGGTGAGGTCGGATCGTGCACATACGCCGTTCGTGCTCTCTCATGGTTTGTTCATCGCGAGTGAAGCTTCCGCGGGCTATTGGCCCGACTGGAGTTCTTCCAAGGACTGCAAAATGACACTTTGGCGCGGGTCTTCGGAGGAAACGGGCACCAATAGCTCTTTGGCTCGACTGTACGCGTTCAAGGCGAGGTCAGTTTCGCCGAGCACCCTGTAGGCCCTGCCAAGACGCATCCATCCATCGATATCGTCTGGTTCAGCCTCAAGGCGTGTTGCCAAACGTTCCACCATGGATCGGATAAATGCATCTCGATCGACATCATCCATCTGGCTGGCCGCTTCGACATCTGCAGCAGTGGGGCCGGGCGAATTGCCTGACATTACTGGAGCATAATCCGACAAACTGATAGGCGCTCGGCCCAGTGCCGCACCTATCCGGTTTGCTTCCGCGACAAATGTTTCCATCCAGGGTGCGAACCCATCCACTTCGTCCAATCGCGTGAGAAGACGATTGTAGGCCTGCTCATTCGCACCCGCTTGCGCAAGCCCGACAGCATCGTAAAAAGTTCCAGCAGGATTGGTCGGATCGAGCTCAAGTGCTCTTGCAATGGCCCGCTTCGCTTGGGGTGTCACGATCCCCTGTTCGGAAACGATGAGAGCTTCCGCATAGATCGAAAACACAGCAGAATCGGCATTCATGGATTGTGTTGCACGCTCGTAGGCCGATGCGGCATCCGAAGCGCGGCCCAATTTCATGAAGGTCTGTCCAAGGAGCATCCAGCCCTCCAAGGCTCCGCCTTCTGAATCCGCCTGCAACCGCTGCAATAGCTTCTGCGCCAACGCTTCGATTTCACGATTTTGCGCGACCTCTGCCTGGCGATCCTCGAAAGCGATGCTGGATAGGTTTGGCGCTCCAGCAAAACTGTAATACCCCGCCGCGAACAGCGGCACAAAGACCGCAGCAGCCATGAGTATGACCCTGCCGCCGCCGTTGGATTCCCCGGTGTTTTTTACTCTCCCCACGGAGAGAACCCGCCGCTTGATTTCCTGTCGCGCCGCATGCGCCTCTGCGACAGAAAGCAGGCCGCGTTCAGCATCCCGATCGACTTCAGACAACTGGTCCTTCAAAACTGCGAGAGTCCTGTCTTCGGCCGGACCTTGCACCAAGGCAGGCTTCCACGCCGAAGCCGCAACAATACCTGAGGCAGTCAAGGCGAGGACTGCCATTGCAATCCATATCATCGGTGGTCCCCTTCGCTGGATGAAGTGAAAATGCGTGCGACCTCGGCCTCCTCGTCATCGCTCAGGTCTGCGATTTTTTTTCTTTTTCGAGAGCCCATCAGGATGCCGCCACCGATCCCCAGAGCCAAGAGCCCAAGGAGTGGGGGGGTAAACCAGAGAGCGTAGGTCTCGGGTTTAAACGGAGGCTTCAGTAGAACGTAATCGCCGTATCTCGCTTGGATGAAAGCAATTGCATCTTCGTTCGTGTCACCCGCAACCAACCGTTCCCGGACCAAAAGTCGTAGGTCGCGCGCAACGCCGGCGTTCGAGCTGTCAATATCCTGATTTTGGCAAACTACGCAGCGAAGCTGCCTGGAAACCTCCCGTGCCCGAGCCTCGAGGATTGGATCGGAGAGGATTTCGTCGGGCTCAACAGCCTGCGCAGACATTGGCATGATGAGTGCCAACACAAGGAAAAAACGACGCATGTCAGCTCCTCTCCTCTAACACACCCGCTTGTCGGAGAGCCTGGCGAAAGGTTGATACAGCCTCTTCACCGACGATCGGGCCGACGTATCGGTAGAGCACCGTTCCATCGCCTCCGACAATGAATGTCTCGGGCACACCCGAAATCCCCCACTCGATCCCGGCACGACCTGACAGATCCAAGCCAATACGTTCGTACGGGTTCCCGAGATTTTGAAGCCAATTGACCGCGTCTACCGGTTGATCCTTGTAGTTGATCCCGAACAAACGCACGCCATCGCGCTCAACCAAAGCGCTCAGAACCGCGTGTTCGGCACGACAGGGAACGCACCAGGAAGCGAACACATTAACGACGACTGGCGTTGGGTTTCCGAGCAGGTTTTCCCGAGACAGTCCCTGTACATCAAGACCCGGCACCGGCCCGAGAATGAACGAGGGAGCTGGCTGAGAAATGAGAACCGAAGGAATCTCGCTTGGGTCACGATTGGGATTCAGGCCCCACAAGAAAAATCCGCCGACAATCACTGCCAGTACCAAGGGAATAATCGCTACAGCTCGTTTCATTGCTCACTCCGCTGCGACCGGTTTCGTGGATCGTGCCTTGGAGCTTTGGGGTGCCCCGACCCGGAAGCGGCGATCGGACAAGGACAGACTGCCGCCTATGACAAGCATGGCCGCACCCAACCAAAGCAAGCCGACGAATGGCTCATAGAGAATACGCAGAGTCCAGGCACCGCTCTCTTCGGCTTTGTCCAGAGAGGGTTCCGTGATCGAAGCGTATAGGTCTCCCGCCAGGGTTGACCGTATCGCCGATTCTGTTGTCGTACTTTGTGCGACCGGATAGCTGCGCCGTTCAGGTTTGAGAGCCGTCACGAAAGAGCCGCCCCTTTCGACGCGCAGGGTTCCCTGATCCGCAATATAGTTCGGGCCACGAACGCGCTGCACACCTTCAAATGTGACATCAAATCCCGCAATGTTGACACTCGTGCCGGGCTCTACAAATGCGATCTCTTCAGATTTCCAAACCGAAGAGCCAATCATGCCGATCATCAAGACCGCAACTCCCGCATGAGCGAGCGTCATTCCATGCGCCGCGCGGGGCAAATTGCGGGCACGCCGGATGCTTTCCTGGAGCGGAACCTCGAACAAACGAACCCGCAGCGCCCATTCACGTAAGGAAGCAAAAAACAACCAAAGCGCGATGAGGATCGAAAGATATGCCAACACGGGCCCGCCTTTGGCGAAATACCAAATTGCGAGCGTTGCCAGCACCGCCAGCACCACCACGAAGCGGACACGTTGAAGCACTCCGACGAGATCGGCTCGTTTCCAGGACAAAAACGGCCCCAGACCCATGACAAAAACCAAGGGGAGCATCATTGGTACGAACGCGCCATTGAAGAACGGCGGACCGACGGAAATCTTGTCACCAGAAACGGCTTCGAGAAACAGCGGATAAAGCGTACCGAACAGAACCGTGCCAGTCGCTGTAGCCAGGATCAGGTTGTTTAGCAACAACCCTGCCTCTCGACTAATCGGCTTAAACAACCCGCCACCTTCCATCATTGGCGCCCGCCACGCATAGAGTGCAAGTGAGCCACCAATTGAAATCGCAAGCAGGCCAAGAATGTATAGGCCTCGCTCCGGATCCACGGCAAAAGCATGCACAGAGGTCAGCAAGCCAGACCGAACCACAAATGTGCCGAGGAGTGACAGCGAAAACGTCAAGATCGCGAGTAGGATTGTCCAGCTTTTGAACGCGTCACGCTTTTCAGTGACAATCGCCGAATGGAGAAGTGCTGTCCCGAGAAGCCAGGGCATAAAACTGACATTTTCAACCGGGTCCCAGAACCACCATCCACCCCAACCCAGTTCGTAATATGCCCACCACGATCCCAGAGCTATCCCCGCAGTCAGGCTGATCCACGCGGCCAGTGTCCAGGGTCGAACCCATCTTGCCCAGGCTGTGTCGATCCGTCCCTCGATCAAGGCTGCGGCTGCAAACGAAAAGACGATCGAGAAACCGACATATCCAAAATACAGCAGAGGCGGGTGCATCGCGAGGCCGATATCCTGGAGCAGAGGATTGAGGTCAGCGCCATCAAGCGGCGGAGGAAAGACGCGCTCGAACGGATTGGATGTGAAGAGAAGGAAGGACAGGAACCCGACGCTGATCCATGCCTGCATTGCCAAAGTTCGCGCTCGAAGTGTTTCCGGTAGGTTTGAGCCGAAAGCAGCAACCGCAGCACCGAAGATGGTCAGAATGAAGACCCAGAGAAGCAACGATCCTTCATGACTTCCCCAAGTCGCCGCGACTTTGAAGATCATTGGTTTCAGCGAATGCGAATTGTTCGCAACGTTCAAAACAGTGAAATCAGAGACAACAAAAGCGCGCATCAAGGCTGCAAAGGCAAGTCCGACGAAGACGACCTGCCCAAAAGCAGTCGACCGGGCCGAACGCATCCAGAGAAGATTGCCCCGGGCCGCGCCGAAAAGAGGAATAGTCGATTGGACGAGGGCCAACGCCAATGCGAGGGCCAGCACAAAATGGCCGAGTTCCGGGGTCATAGGAGCCTCACGATCTTTAGCAGTGGGGTCGACTGGTGATCACTTTCTCAGTCGTCTAGAGCGGCTTTGCGCTTGCGATACTCTTCTTCATCAATCTCACCGCGCGCGAAGCGATCCCTGAGAATGTCATGCGCGCTCGACCCGGAGGCACGGCCCTTTTCGCTGAACCAGCGAACGGCGAAGAATATCAGCGCAATAATCACGCCCCAGAACACGATCATCATCAGCCCTCCCAGCATTCCAAATCCACCGCCCCACATGTGGCCGTAATAATCTCCGCCGGGGTCCGCCATGGCGGTCGTCGCGAACAGTGTGAATGCTGCGGTTGTGTTGGTAAGTCTAAGCATGTCGGTTTCCTTTTCTGTCATTTCATGTTTCAGCAACTGGCAATCGAATTGTCGCGATAAGCCCCCCGTCCGGGTGGTTCGCCAGACTGATCTCCCCACCCTGCGCACGAAGAATGGACCTTGCGATCGACAGGCCCAGCCCATGCCCGCCGGTTTCCAGAGATCGGCTTTCTTCAAGCCTGAAGAATGGGTCAAATATGCGTTCCAATTCTGCGGTTGGAATCCCCGGCCCTCTGTCAGTGACGGAAATTTCTATTTCCCCCTCGGCTGATATCCAGCCCAGGGTTGCGGACCCGCCGTAGCGCACCGCGTTCTCGATCACGTTTCGCAATGCGCGTCGAATGGCATTGGGGCGCAATCGAACCGTGACTTCGGGGCCGTCAGAGAGCACAAACGGTACGACCATATCCCCCCGCAGAGCTTCTAGGAACGATTGCAGGTCAACATCCTGCATTGGTTCGTTCCCTGAGAGACCTTTCGCGAAGGTAAGGGTTGCTTCCACCATCGACTGCATTTCTTCGACGGTTGCGACGAGACTCTCTCGGGTTTCGTCTTCCTCTACCATTTCTGAATGTACTCTCATTGCGGTGAGCGGAGATCGAAGATCATGTCCAAGGGCCGCCAGAACCCTCGTTCTGTCGGCAACGAACCGTGTCAGCCTGTCCTGCATACGGTTGAAACCAGCGGTCAGCTCCCGAACCTCCTGGGGTCCCCGTTCTGGCAACGCGTCTATGTCTTCTCCACGCCCCAATCGTTCCGACGCCCAGGCCAATCGCCGCAGAGGGCCCAGCAGTCCGGTCATGACAAACCAGCTCACTGCGACCAACAGGGCCATTGCCGTCAGACCAAATGTCAGCATGGAATAAAGCGGCCACTGGATCGGCGGACGCTCAAAGCGCGTACTTACGTTCAACCACTGGCCGCCGGCGATCGAAATTGAAAGGTTCATCTCGATTGCGGACAGTTCACCTCGCATCATGGCCAAGTGCATCTCGGTCATTTCGTGCGAAAGGTTCGGTAGCGGCAGGATCGCGCCTTGGATCTGGTGAAGCTCCACACGAATGTCGCGACTGTAGCTGTCGTTCAGGAGTGCGCGGACGCGGGTTTCAACCAACCCGCCATCCGAATGGTCGCTATGTTGCACAAGCGGCTTCGTCCCGAGGTCAAAGCGAACAAGGGGCGAGTTCGCCGCGCGGATAATTGATGGGCGCAGGTCAGCGGGTGCCTCTTCAATCAAGCGCGCAACATTTGCCGCTCGTCCAGCTGCCTCAAACCCAAGAGCAGCCCGTATGGCGAGGCTTCGTTCATCGGCGAAGAGCCACAGGCTGACAAACTGTGCGATCCCCAACGCGATAATGATGAGAAGAACGAGTTGGACCCGGAGAGATCGTAGGAGCCGCCAGATCATTCGGACACCTCGACGTCGACCGACAGGCAGTAGCCGCCGCTTCTGATCGTCTTGATAATACGTGGACGGAGAATGTCGGGCTCGAGCTTTCGCCGAAGGCGCGAAATCTGGTTGTCAATTTTCCTGTCCAACGGACCAGCGGAAATGCCCTGAGAAAGATCTAGCAACTGATCGCGGCTCAACACCATCCGAGGGCGCTCCAGAAGGACCGTCAGCAGTTTGAATTCTGCGACCGTAAGAGCGGTCTCTTGTCCCGCGTCGTCGAGAAGCACCTGCCGGTCTACATCCAAGGTAAGGTGTGCAAAGCGGACTTTGCGGCCGCTCAGAGATCCGGTGAAGGCCTCTTTGTGCTCGCTTCTTCGCAGGACGGCTTTGATCCTCGCAAGGAGTTCGCGTGGATTAAACGGCTTGGGAAGATAATCGTCCGCACCGATCTCCAAACCGACAATACGGTCCGCATCTTCACCGAGCGCGGTTAACATGATGATCGGCAGTCGCCCTTCGCTTGACAGACGTTGGCAAACGGAAAGGCCATCCTCGCCAGGCATCATGATATCCAGGACCAGTAGGTCGAAGCTTCCGACAGCCAGCTTCGCGTCCATCTCCGCCGCATCCTTGGCAGCGGTTGCTCGCATGCCATTCTTTTCCAGATAGCGGGTTACACTTTTCCGGATCTGTTCATGGTCATCCACGACGAGAATATGTGGCGCGTGTTGCATGGGGCCCTTCTAAAGCATTGGAAATCAGACGGTCAGGTTCCTTTTTGTCGCCAATTGTATCAGCCCCTGTCCATTGCGACAGACGGATACAAATCCACGGGTGTACGTCCTTACATTCAAATGTTTGATGCCAAGTTGTATGAGGTCAAAAGAAGGAAAGGCTTCAAAATGTCCTACTCAACAAAAGTTTCTACCGGTCTTCTGGTTGCCGTTCTCACAGCAGGTGCTGCGCTCGCCGATGACAGCCATCACCAAGCTGCGGGCGGTGAAAGCGTCTCTCCCAATGTACTTGCTCAACCGATGGCAGGGACGGGCGGGCCCGGAATGATGATGGGTGGCGGCATGATGGATCCCAGTCAGATGGCCGAGCATCTTCAGATGATGCACGGCATGATGCGCATGATGATGCAAATGCATTCGGGCATGATGAGCGGAAACGGCAGCATGATGGGACCAAGCACAACCGGTCAAGGTATGTTCCCGATGATGGGGGGCAACATGATGTCAATGTTCGATATGGATGGAAACGGCGCGGTGTCTCCCGAAGAGGCGCATGAGGGCCTTCAGTCGATGCTGTCGGACTATGACGCCGACGGTAATGGCACGCTCTCGATTGACGAATTCGCGTCGCTTCACGCCAAGGCGATGCGCGAGACCATGGTCGATCGTTTCCAGATGCTTGATGCTGATGGCGACGGCCAGATTTCTCAAGGCGAAATGGTCGCCCCTGCCGACAACATGGCACAGGGTATGGCCGCAAATCCCGGAATGATGACGGACGAAGACAACTGAACCCCGTCGTTCAGAAATTCCCCATTCAGGTAAGCCCGTCAACGGTTCGGTGCTTTGGGTTTGCCTGAACAAGATCGAGAGGGCTCAAAATGAGTTATACCTACAACAGACATCTGCCCAATACGGCGATTGATGATGCGGAGATGCGCCTGCGCGAAGCCCTGAAAGAAAAGGGATTTGGTGTACTGACCGAAATCGACGTACAGGCAACAATGAAGAAAAAGATTGACCGCGACATGGATGGATACCGCATTCTGGGTGCGTGCAACCCTCATATGGCATGGGAGGCCATTGGGCTGGAGCCCCGTATAGGATCGATGCTGCCTTGCAATGTGATCTTGCGGACGGTCGAAAACGGCACTGAAATCAGCGCTGTTGATCCAGTGGCTTCGATGGCCGCTGTCGAGAATGAGAAGCTGCACGAAGTCGCCGCGCAGGTGCGCGATATGCTGCGATCTGCGGTTGATAATGCATAAACTAAACTGAGGAGGCAGACCATGCTGAGCCGCCGTCAAACTTTTGGCCTGTTCGCATCGAGCACCTTGCTTGCCTATTCGCCAGCTTGGGCTGACAACCATGACGTATGGGCGCTCGATACTCTCCATGATGCGCTGAAAAGCGATTTGGCAAGGCTTGTGGACATCCGCAGACCCGAGGAATGGCAAGATACCGGCGTCGCGGAGGGGGCGTGGCCAATCGACATGACCCATCCGCGGTTCGGGGAGCGCCTCTTCGACGCCCGCGATCTTGCTGCGGGACGCCCGGTCGCCCTGATTTGTCGGACCGGCCATCGCTCAGGTCTCGTAATGAGCAAGTTGCGTGAAGCGAAAGCTGCCGGCTTTGTTGACGCCGTAGGCGGGATGCTTGGCGCCCCGGGGAGATCCGGCTGGATCGAGCAAGGTCTGCCGACAGTAACAAGAGAAGCCGCACTGGCCGCCCTCCCAAGTGAGCTAGCGTGAGACACAAGCTATACCATGACAAATCGTAGAGCCTTCATCGCCGGCTTGGCTGGCCTGCCGTTCGCCACAGGTCCGCTGGCGGCCATCGCACAGGGGAGTGTCAGGGCGTTGGCTATGCCACCATTGCTCGACGCAACCCGCGATCGGCATTTCCGTCTGACTGCCCAAAAGGGCAAGACCGATTTTACAGGACTGGGCGGCGGTGAGACCTGGGGGTTCAACCAATCCTTTTTGGGGCCTACGCTACGTCTTCCCGCAGGAGCTTCGACGCAAGCACAGATCGACAATACGCTGTCAGAGAAAATCTCGGTGCACTGGCACGGTATGCTGATACCCGGCGAAGTTGACGGCGGCCCACACCAGACCATTGAACCGGGCACGACTTGGTTTCCCGAACTGGATCTGACACAACCACCCGCTACTCTTTGGTACCACTCGCACGTTCATGGTGACACCGGACGACAAGTTCAAAGGGGATTGGCCGGTGTGATCCACGTTGATGACGGTCGGGACGATGCTCGGGGTCTCCCGATCTCATACGGCGTCGATGATTTGACCTTGGTTCTGCAAGACCGCCGGTTCGACCGGCAGGGCCGCATCGATTATGGCCTGTCTATGCCAGATCAGATGATGGGTTTCATGGGCAATGTCATTCTTGTTAACGGTCAGCTAGGCACCCAGGCTGTCGTCCCTCGCGGTATTGTCCGTTTGCGCTTGCTCAACGGCTCGAACGCGAGGATTTATCCCCTATCGTTTTCTGACCGTCGCGAGATGCACCTCATCGCGACGGACAGTGGCTATCTCAATCAACCTGTCGCCATTGAGTCCCTCGTGATCGCTCCCGGCGAACGATACGAAGTCCTCGTCGATTTTTCGGGAGGAGAGGCTGGCACGCTGGTATCCTCTGCAAATCCCAATCAGATGATGGGTGGGATGATGGGCGGCGCGAGCACTGCTGGGGGGAGCTTCGTAGTTGTACCCTTTGGTGTGGATGCGAGACTTCCTGCCCGCATTCTGGAAATACCCGCCGACTTGGGCGGCGTCCTGCCTGACGGTGAGGCCCGATCAGTCAATACACGTCAGATCACACTCGATATGCCAATGGGGATGGGCATGATGATGCGTAGGTCGAATGATCGGTTTGCGATCAATGGGCAGTCCTTCGACATGGGGAGGATAGACTTGTCTCTTTCGAAGGGGGCGACCGAGATTTGGCAAGTCTCCTCAAACATGATGATGCACCCGTTTCATGTTCATGGCGTGAGGTTTCAGGTGCTCGCCGAAAACGGAAAGAAACCAAGCATACAAAATTCTGGCTGGAAGGATACCGTGCTCGTAAATGGCCGAGTCGATATCCTGGTCAGCTTTGAGCAGACGGCAGATCGCGCCAATCCCTTCATGTATCACTGTCACATCCTTGAACACGAAGATGGAGGAATGATGGCGCAGTTCACGGTCACATGATCGTGCAAGCATGGGGATATGGTCGCCTGATTGGTTGTTTGGCGATAGCAACAGTTCTGTCTCTTGCAGCTTTCGGTTTTTTTTCGGGCACGGTTTCTCTGAGCAATCTTGGGGTCGCCTTTTCACAGGCTGAAGTGCAGCGCCATATTGAAAATGCCGGAGCCGTTGGCCCCCTCGCGGTTATTGCACTCATGGCCCTCGCGATTGTCGCAAGCCCCATACCGAGCGCACCAATCGCACTTGCCGCCGGGGCTGCATTTGGTCACTATCTCGGAGCCACCTACGTAGCCATAGGCTCGGAGCTCGGTGCTACAATCGCATTTGTCTTCGCGCGAAAACTCGGTCGAAGCACAGTTCGGCGTTTTTTGGGTAAGTATTCAGAGTTCGGGCTGTTGGGGTCGCAAAAGGCTCTGATGTTATCAGTGTTTGCGTCCCGCCTGCTTCCATTCGTTTCTTTCGATGCAATCAGCTATGTTGCGGGCTTGAGCCAACTTCATCTATGGCGCTTCATGCTGGCAACTTTTGCCGGGATTTTGCCGGCGAGTTTTGTTCTTGCCCATTTTGGAGCTGTGGCCATGTCAGGGGATTGGGGAACGGCTGAATGGATCACGATAGGACTTGGGGTTGTGACAGCACTGCCTTTTGTCTTTTTGACCCTCAAAAATAGAAAGCAGATCGACGATGAATAGCGACTATAAAGCGGGCAGCATTTCTCTTTGGGATGCCGTCGCCATGGGGACTGGTGTCATGATTGGCGCCGGAATTCTGGCACTCACAGGCCAAATTGCGGAACTGGCCGGCCCTACCTTTCCACTTGTGTTCATCGTTGGAGCCATCGTTACAGCCTTCAGCGCTTACACTTACATAAGAATGTCCAATGCCTACCCGTCAGCTGGCGGAATTGGAATGATCCTGCAAAAGGCCTATGGACCAACCGCCGTAGCCGCTGCAGCGGCTTTGCTTATGGCTCTGTCAATGGTCATTAACGAAAGCCTAGTCGCACGGACCTTCGCAAACTATTTGCTCCGTGGACTGGGCATTGCACCAGATGGCTTACTGGTTCCGGCAATAGGCGTTGCTCTCATTATCGCAGCCTATGTCGTCAACATCTCGGGCAACCGCTCTGTAGGCTGGATTTCCCAGTTGCTCGCGGTACTGAAGGTTGGCGGTATCACTCTGTTTGGGATCTCTGCGCTTTGGGCCGGCGGGTTTACTTTTGGCACAACAGGAGATGGAACAGCTTCACAGGGTCTCAGCGGATTTGTTGGTGCCACAGCGTTGGCAATTCTGGCATTCAAAGGGTTCACGACAATCACCAACAGCGGCGCCGAGATAGTGGACCCACACCGCAACATCGGACGCGCGATCATCATTTCATTGGCGGTCTGCGTAGTGGTGTATCTCTTGGTAGCATTTGCGGTGGGAAGCAGCTTGCCGCTTGGCAAGATCGTCGAAGCAAAAGACTATGCGCTCGCGGAAGCGGCAGCACCGTCCCTTGGGGAAACGGGCTTCTATCTGACCGTCGCGCTCGCTTTGATCGCAACTGCATCAGGCGTGATTGCCAGCATCTTTGCGGTATCTCGTATGTTGGCAATGCTGACAGAGATGAAATTGATCCCGCACAGTCATTTTGGGATGTCAGGCGGAGTCCGCGACCATACACTGATCTACACAGTAGTGATTGCGAGCCTGCTGACCATTCTCTTCGACGTTAGCCGAATAGCGTCGATGGGGGCCTTCTTTTACCTTGTAATGGATATGGTTATTCACTGGGGAGTGTACCGAAACCTTAGGGCCGAGCTTTCTGCGCATGGATGGATCATGTTGACTGCAATCGGTCTCGACGCGATCGTGCTTGCCGTATTCGCTTCACTAAAGTGGCAGAGCGATCCAATGATTGTAGTGGTCGCATTCGCGATCATGGCTTGTGTATTGATCTTTGAGCATTGGTTTCTTCAGCGCACAAAAACCGAGCCACATCAACATGATCACAATGGGCATTGAGTGCTCGCGTGATGACCAGGTATCGAAGCAGTAATTCTTAGCGCTTCCAACATTCAAATTGGTCGGGTTTGAGCGATTTTGAGACCCACTTTGCCGATGTGTAGGACTACTTTCGTTGCCTCGATGGCGGGCGCCAACGCGCGTTTCACGAGGTCAGTGAAGACTATGGAAGACTGGTCGAGCCATTGAAATGAGGAAACGCAAGGGCTTAACCGCCGTCGAGATCCTCGTAGTAGACGAGCGCGGGCATGTTGCGGCGCTGATGCACGATGCGCAGGATGACTGCCGCCCCATCCGCCGCATCTAGCCGCTTGTAGAAGATCACGTGACGTTGGCAGTTGACGGACCGCAACCCCGGAACGAAGAGACTCCTGTCCCGACCCCGGTCGGGATCCCCGGTGATCTGCTCGAAGGCGTTGACCAACTGGCGGTAATAGACGAGCCATTGGTCCCTACCCCAAGTTTCGACGGTGTAGGCACGGATCTCTTCAAGGTCGGCCCTGGCCCGACCGGAAAGTCGAATAATCATATGGGTCAGCGATCAAATGCATCCGGTTCGAAGGCATGAGCATCGAACTCGGCGAAATCCCCATTTTCGGCCAGGGAGGCTGCTTCCTCTAGGTCGGCCTTGAGGGCATAGAACTGCCGGGCGCCATCCTTCTCCATCAGCATCCTTACGCCGGCGCGCACGACTTCGCTCAGATTGGCGTAGGCGCCGGACTCGATCTGCGCCTGCAAATATTTCTGCATCGGTTCGGTCAGGTGGACGTTTGGCATCAGACTCTCCTATCCATGCTCAATCGTATCAGATACTGACATAGATATTCAAGCTCAGGCTCGATCCCAACTTGGGCCCCAAATCGGCTCGCTGGCTGCTCCCGCCCTTCTGCTCCCGGATTCCATGCGGAGAGCCGGGCCGGGCAGTTTCCCGATACAGCCCTTCCCGAGGCCAGGAGCGCTGCGCCACGCGGTTTGGAGGGCTCATTCGATCTGTCCTTCCGTGACCACTTTCGCGGCCACATTGGAACACCCAATTTCCCCTTTGTAACAGACGTTTGTTTAGCAGCTAACATGAAAGGGGTCCGCAATTTTGGCCACTTTCAAGACGCAGAAGCAGCCAGAACCGGCGTCAGATCTTGGAAGCGGTCAAGCGACACAAGCGAACAGTCGCAAGCAACCATCAATCAAATCTCCTTGCTATCATTAATGTTGTTTCGTATCGCTGCACCATTATAGATGGAGTCGGCATCATGAAGCACGTGATCCACAGCGTGGCAACAGCCACGGCACTAACCATATCCGGACTAATGGCCTCGTCAGGTCCGGCTCAGGCCTATCAGGTGGACTGTGCAATCCTCCTCTGCCTTGCGGGCGGCTGGCCTGCCTCCGCGCCCTGCGCGCATGCCAGAGCGGTCTTCATTCGGCGGATCACACCATGGCCGATCGAGCCGCCCTTACAAATCTGGCGGTGTCCGATGGGTGTGTCGTTCAACGATCCCAGCCCGATGTCGCCTATGGAACGCCTTTATGACACCACGTTCCGCGATCCGCCCGAACCGCAGGAATCGACTTCGAAACCCCTTGTTCGCGTCCAAGCAGATGAGCAAGCTGACATCGACATTTCGGGCGACGCCTTTGATTTCGTGCGCAGCATACGGGTCTATCACATCCAGTATCGCCAGCACGAAAACCGAGATGGCGACTGCAATCGCAGCGACTCGACGCGATTGGGGTCCTACGGCGTGCAGGGCGACTACCGATGGACAAGATCCACCGTGGGCCAGGTGCCAGCCGCATCCGGCCTGAGCATCCCGAATGGATGCGGCAGCTACTTTTACCGTTCCGTCTTCGTCGACTGGCGTGATCACGCCGGGAACTATGGCTCTGAAGAGGTTCGCTACTGACAAAATCTGCGCGCGGTATTACCGCGCGCGTCCTGACAACCCCGCACGGAAGGCTGTGCAAAACCCCCGAAAAGGAGACGACGCCAGACCGTGAAGCCTGACGCCGTGCTAGAAAACTCCGTGAACAAGAGTTTCCTAGCGCACCGCTAAAACACCCGCAACCAGCAAAGTTGTTTTGCTGGCAAGAATGTTGTTGTCTCACGACATGGCGTCGGTTCTCCAAGGAGACCTCGACCATGGAACCTACGACCGGCCTGATCCTGCGACGGATCACACAGACAAATCTCTCTGTTGCTGCGCACAAGCTTGCTACCCTCATCCTCGATGCCATCGCCTGGAAGGATGGCTACAACGGTTTGTCGCGCGGAACGGCAGCCTTCACCCTCTCGGCCCTGGCGGAGAAGATGGGTGTTTCACGACAATATCTTTCGGTTCTATTGAGCGAACTTGAGACGTCGAAGTTGCAGCTCGAGCGGGCAAAGCCGAATGGAAAGTTCGCGCCCTGGATCTTTCGGTTTTCCGCCTTCGACGAGGAGAGTGAAACCCATGATCTCGTGTCAGGTGAAGGTGACACATCACTATCTAGAGATAATAATAACAAAACTATCTTCTCAGGACTGATCGACATCACCGCGAGTTCGAACGTTTTTCAGACCAGTTGGGCAGAGCTCATCAAAGCAGCGAAGGCCACGTTGCCCTGCTGGAACATCGACACCCAGGTCATCTGGGATCGCTTCCTCGCCTTCAATCGGTCCCGAGGCAACGGCAGGGTGCCGGCCGGCTTCCTGCTTGGCTTCATGCGCCGGTGGCGAAATTCGTCGGGAACTCCAACTCGTCCCGCGGTCAAGCCGCCCGCGAGACCAATAACGGACCCCAAAGAGCGCGAATTGCTGAGACAGATGCAAGCCGCACCAACTTCGAACCGCCAGTTCCACGCGTCCGACTTGTGTCGCTTGATCGGATACACTGCCTACGAAGCGCGTGTACTCGATGTGATCCACGAGTTTGGGTGCCAGAGGTTTTCAGCGACGTTGGCGGTGCACGGACGAGCGGTGCTGGCAGGGGAGATATCCAGGTAGATTCACCTGCCAAGCTTTGGATCCGGGAAGGCTCTGCCCCCGTACAGAAAATCGGCAGATAATGAAGTTTATGTTAAATTTCGAAGAATTCAGCGCGTAGGGACTTATTATGCAGCCTAAAGTCGACATCAAACTGCATCGGATTGTTTCATCCGAGCAGACAAATGTTGCTGACTACATTTAGATCGTTCCGTTCCTCCATTAATCGTGAAGCATCTGATGTGATGTCAATTTCCAGGCCAGAGTCCTTTTCTTGCAGAATCGCTGGCTACCCGTCACGCACCCACGCAATTGCGGACTCGGTATCGCTGGATTCGAACCACTGCATCTCGGAGCCCGTCAATAGGTTGACCACCCGTGCGCCCCATTCCATCCATCTGCGTTCTCCGACAACCGCTATGCGACCGAAATCGTTCGCGTGGGCGGTGTCGACCTTCAGATCTTCTAGCATCGCCGAAGGCTCTTCGTAGCCCTCGAAACTTGTAAGGTCGAGAACCAGACCCGGATTATCGGTTGTTCCAAGACGCTCATGAAGCAGCGCGTGCATTTACTTGAATTCTGTCTCCGTCAACTTGCCTTCGCAGACGAGCCCGATGACATCATCACGCTCGGTCAGCGTTTCCTTGAACATTGGTCTTCTCCTTTTCACTTGCGTTGCCGTGACCGTAGAGATCGGCGTTCTGATGAGCGCGATCCTCGTGCTCGAATTCGAGGCTGGAATGGCTGATGCCGAATTCTTCCTTCAGCCGCTCCTTGATCGCGCTCTTGATCTCTTCGATCTTCGACCATCCCTCGGCTGCCACGACGACATGACAGTCGAGCGCAGCCTCGTGCTCTTGCATTTGCCAGAGATGGACGTGGTGGACGTCGGCGACGCCTTCGACTTTCCGCATCGCTTCGACGACGGCCTCGTTGTCGATGTCCGGCGGGCTCCCGAGCATCAGGGTTCGGATTGGGCCGCCTATTTCAGTGAAAGACAGATACAGGATGTAGGTCGCGATGCCGATGGTGATGGCAGGATCGACCCAACGCATGTCGTAAAGGATGATCAGCGACCCAGCGACGATAACCGCGACCGAAGCAAGCGCATCCGAAAGGTTGTGGAGAAAAAGCGCACGGATGTTCACGCTCCCCTTCTGCATCGAATAGGTCAGCATTGCGGTCAGCGTGTCGACCACAAGCGCGATTCCACCGAGAATGACGACGGTCCACCCCATGACTTCGGGTGGATCAATCATGCGCATGCCACCTTCGTAGATCAGATAGAAGCCGATCACGATCAGGGTGGTGTAGTTGATCAGGGCCGCGACGATTTCGACCCGGCCATAGCCGAAGGTCATGCGCTCATCGGCCGGGCGGCGCGCGATCCTGCGTGCGGCGAAGGCAATGACAAGCGAGGCCATATCGGAAAAGTTGTGCAGCGCATCGGCGATCAGTGCCAGGCTGCCCGACAATATGCCCCCGACGATTTGCGCAACGGTAAGAAGCCCGTTCGCCCAGATCGCGATGGCAACCCGCCGATCGCCAGAATCCGGATCGATATGCGCGTGCCCGTGGTCATGTGGCATTGGCAGGCTCCTCATGCGCGTGTGTCGCGCGTCGGTCAGTCTTGAGGCGGTCGCTGCGGAAACCACGAACGCGCGCATTCATCCAGTGGCGTATGATATGACGGTAAAGGGCACCACGCAGCCATCCAAAGGATTGCTCATGGGAAAAATAGAAGGCGTCCGGCGTATCAAACACGCCGAAATCCTGCACGATGCCGGTTTTCTGAATGTAGGTATCTTCTCCGTTCCAGGCGACGGGAGGCGCGCCAAGGCAATCCGTGCCCGCGCCATAACCGCAGAGACTTTCTGTGTCCGAGAATGACGTTTGCAGGACATCGAGGAAAGCGTCATCCAGGATGAAGCCTTCAAGGTTGATCCAGGCACCTTGATATTCGATCTCCACCCATGAGTGGAGAATTTCTTGCGGAGCAAGCGGATACACCAGCTCAGGTACAACACCGCGCTGCAAGCCTTTGTGGATCGTAAACCCATGCAACCGGCAACGAATGCCAACACCACGCAGCAGCGCCATCAAGAGCGTCCCTTTGGTATTGCACTGCCCATAGCCGTCGGAAAGCACATCCGAGGCGGGGATGTCGTCAGCACGATTGTATCCGAACGCGATTTCATTCCGAACGAAATCATAGGCAGCTCCGATCCGATCGTATTCGGATAAGCCGCGCCAGCTGCGGTTCTCAATTAGACGCGCAAGAGGCGCGGCATCAAAATCCAGTAGTTTGGTGGGTACAAGTAGGGGGTCGATCATCTGCAACGGGTCGCTCCTCGAATCGTCTTGGAACAAGACTAATTGCTATAGTCACTATAGCTTCAATCCTTTCTTTCAGAAAGAATCTCCCGCAACTATTTGTCCGTGTGAACCGCTTTGTGGTGTTCGCCGTGTGCGTCGCGCAGGATGTCGATACCGCCCCAGGCCGCGATCCCGGCGACGATCACACCGACGACAAGGTCCGGCCAGTTGGTTCCTAGCCAAGCGACGAGGCCACCGGCCACGACGATCCCGAGGTTCGCGGCGAAATCGTTGTAACTGAAGGTGTTGGCCGCGCGGATATTGACGTTTGGATTTTTGAGCTTAGCGAGCAGCCAAACGCAGACTGCGTTGATAGCCGCCGCGATCAGGGCCATTGCAATCATGATCGTCCCGAGCGGATCTGACCCACCGATGTAGCGGCGCCACGCATCGTAGAGGATGCCTGCAGCGAACAGGATCAGCAGCCCGCCGGAAACGTTCGCCGCCCCGCGTTTCCATTTGGCGGATCGGGACAAAGCGAAAAGGCTGATCGCGTAGACGAAGCTGTCGGAGAGGTTATCGAGCCCGTTGGCGATCAGGGCACTTGAGTCGCCGAAGGCGCCTGTTGCGAAAAAAGCCACGGCCAAACCGATATTGAGCGCCAGAACGATCCAAAGCGTCCGTCTCTCCATTGAATCTTGTCTAGCGGCCATTTTGTGGTTCCAGCTTGTGTTGTACGACACATTAACTTCTGCGGCAGATCTGCGTTCCAGCCGGAATGTTGGCTGAATTCCTTCAGGCCCCGATTTCCTCGTGTTCGGTCAAGCATTCCGAATGGTCCCGCAACACCTCAAGCACCTTGCAATCTCCCGTCCGCCCGCCGCTGCATTCGTGAACCATGCGTTTCAGTTCCGTGCGCAGCGCCTTCAGGCGGGCCATGCGCTGCTCCACCTGTTTGAGCTGGCGACGCGCGATGGCATCAGCCTCGTCGCAGGGGCGGTTGGGATGGTCGCTGAGGTCGAGCAGCTCGCGGATCGCATCGAGCGAGAAACCGAGTTGCCGCGAGTGGCGGATGAAGGACAGTCGGTCGAGCTGTGCATTGTCGTAGCGCCTCTGTCCGCCTTCGGTCCTGCCAGGTTCGGGCATCAGCCCAATCTGTTCGTAGTACCGGATGGTCTGCACTTTTGTGCCAGTCTTCTTTGACAGAGTACCGATCGTAAGCATTTTCGCCTCCATGAAAAAGATACAGTTTGTGTAGGTTTTGCCGTCGGAATAAACAAGTGTCGGATTCACAGACGCGTGAGTTGAAGCTATACCATGATTTCGTGCTTGAACCTCTAGCGGCTAGAGGATGTATCCGCACATGCAATAAGAATCAAAAACAGGCGAACAGGATTGTCCCTTACATCGGCACAGAAGTTTCTTTGGGTTTTGGCAGGCGTGGCAGCGCTTGCCTTCGTATGGCTTTTGCTCTGGTCTGACTATCGTGCCGACAGCGCCCGAACTGACGCCGAGCCGCCTTTTTTCGCTGAGTTCGAACTGACGGACCACCGGGGTATGGTTCAAACCGAGGAGGACTTTGCGGGGCGCTGGATGCTGGTTTTTTTCGGCTTTACCAACTGCCCCGACGTCTGCCCGACGACCCTATCTGAGGTCGCGGCGGTGATGGACGGTCTGGGCGACGATGCCGCCAAGGTCCAGCCGATTTTCATCACCATCGACCCCGAACGGGACACGCCCGCCGCACTCGCCGAATACGTCCCGCTGTTCGATGCGGGCATCATCGGTCTGACCGGCACGCCGGAACAGATCGCCGCCACATCCGAGACGTTTCCGATCTTCTTTGAACGCGTCGAAGAGGCTGCGGCGCCGGATGGTTACACGATGGGCCACACGTCGCATTTGTTCCTCTTCGATCCCGACGCGGGCTTCGCCGACTCGTGGCCCTACGGCACCTCCGCCGAAGAGATACTCGCCGATCTGGAAGAGAGGTTCTGACCGACATGAACCGTATGTCCGGAGAAACAGCCCTCGGGCTGGCGTGGATCATCGCGCTCGTCGCCTCGCTTGCCGTGCTTTTCATCGGCGAGGTGCTGGGGCAGACGCCCTGTGTGCTGTGCTGGTTCCAGCGCGCCTTCATGTTCCCCTTGGCCATTGTCCTCGGGCTCGGCCTTTGGTGGCGGGACGGCCGTGTGGGGCGCTACGGCATCGCATTGGCGCTTGGCGGCGGCGCAATCGCCCTGTGGCACATGGGGCTTTACGTCGGTCTTGTTCCCGAACGCATCCAGCCCTGCACGGCCACCGGCCCCTCTTGCACCGATGACAACCAACTGGTCTTCGGCATCCCTATCCCGCTGATGGCGCTCGCCGCCTTCGCGCTGATCGGGGCGCTGTCGGCCCTTTCATTGAAGGACACACGAACATGAATCGACGCGGCCTGATCCTGTCCGTTCTCGCCCTCTGCGTCGCCGGTTTCGGCGGAGCCACCTGGTTTGCAAACCGCCCCGGCCCGGTGGCCGAAGCCGAGCCTGTTGCGCCGGAACTTGCGGACGCGATGATCCGCCCCTACTCGCCCATCCTCGGGCCTGCGGATGCGCCCGTCACGATCGTCGAATTCTTCGATCCGGCCTGCGAGGCCTGTCGCGCCTTTCATCCCATCGTGAAGGACATCATGGCCGAGCATGGGGAAGCTGTCCGCGTCGTGATCCGCTACACGCCCTTCCACGGCGCGGCATCCGAGGAAGCCATCCGCGTGCTCGAAGCGGCGCGCATGCAGGACGTTTACGTGCCGGTGCTCGAGGCCGTTCTGCGGGAACAGCCGAGATGGGCGTCGCACGGTGCCCCGGCGCCTGGCCTGATCCTTCAGATCGCCGCCACGGCCGGACTCGATGCCGAAGCCGCGCGCACGCAAATGCTGGCACCCGGTGTCGTGGCGATCCTTAACCAGGATCGTGCTGACGTCGAGGCCGTGGGAATTCGCCAGACGCCCACATTCTTTGTGAACGGCAAGCCGCTCGATCCATTCGGGGAGGCAGAGTTGCGTCGTCTGGTGGCCGCCGAAGTCGCTGCCGCGCAAAGCTGAATGGAAAGGGCAGGATCAGAACGATGAAAAAGTATATTTTGACTGGCACACTGGCCGCGCTTTTGACCCTTGGAGGGCTCTCGGTGCCCGCGCTGGCCGGACCCGAGGA
This sequence comes from Thalassovita sp., assembly GCA_029212905.1. Taxonomy (GTDB): domain Bacteria; phylum Pseudomonadota; class Alphaproteobacteria; order Rhodobacterales; family Rhodobacteraceae; genus Thalassobius. Next base: position 8,560 of record JARGPB010000012.1, on the reverse strand, counting down.
TGTTGTCGTCGAGAACGCGTGGTCCCGCGCCTCCATCGGGATGAACCGTCCCGGGGCCGCTTACATGACGATCCGCAACACTGGCGACGAGCCGGTGACGCTGATCGGCCTTACAACACCGCTCGCGATGATGCCCGAAATCCACGAGACGAAGACCAATGCCGAAGGTGTGAGCTCCATGAGCCCGGCGGGGGAGATCGCGATCGCCCCGGGCGAGAGCGTCGCGCTCGAACCGGGGGGCCTGCACGCAATGCTGATGCGGCTACAAGAACCGATGACGGAAGGGGACACCTTTCCGCTGACCCTGCTTTTCGACGACGGAGGCGAAGTGACGGTCAAGGTGCCGATCCTCGGAATCGCCGCGCGGGGGCCAGAGGACTGATGCGGCGACGGGCGGTCCTGGGGTACGGCGCGGCTGGTGTCGGGGCGGTCGCCCTGATGCTCTTCGTCGGTTGGTGGCAGGTCGATGGACCCGGTGGACCCGAACCTGTCGGGCAGCGGCCTGTGGCCCTGACCGAGATGGATTTCCGTCTGACGGATCATGAGGGCAACGCGGTCGGGCCGGAAACCCTGATCGGTCGCCCGACGATGGCGTTCTTCGGCTTCACCTACTGTCCCGATGTCTGCCCGACCACGCTCGCGGACATTTCGGGATGGCTCGACGATCTGGGAGACGAGGCCGACGAGATGAACGTGGTTTTCATCACGGTCGATCCCGAGCGCGACACTGTCGAAACGCTGGCCGAATATGTCGGCTACTTCCATCCTGCGATCCGTGGCTGGACGGGACCGGAAGAGCAGATCGCGCGCGTCGCGGACGGCTTCCGCGCCACCTACGAGCGGGTGCCGACGGAGAGCGGCGATTACACGATGAACCACACCGCGAGCGTCTTCCTGTTCGCAGCCTCTGGGCGATTCGTCACCATGATCGACTATCACGAGCCCAAAGAATTCGCGGTGACGAAGATCCGCCGCGCGCTGGAAGAAGAAATGGAGGGGGCGACATGAGGCTCAGAACTTTGGCGGCTTGTGTCGCAATTGCGGGGACGGTTTCGGGAGCGGCTATCGCCATCTCTGATTCCATGTCGAAAGAACCCGTGCCGCCGGAACTTGCCCAGGCAGGTAGCTGGATGCCCCAAGGTCCTGAAGCCCCCCAGAACGTTGACATCCCCGTGACGCTGCCCGCGGCGGCATGGGCAGACGATGCACCCGACCTCAGCCCGCTGCCCCTTCTGCAGGCCGCGTTTGCCGACAGGCCGGTGCAAGCGATCGAGCCACCCCTGTCGACGTGGTCGCGCGACATTGCTCCGGGCGAAACGCTCGATTTCTTGCTGTCAGAGGCCGGTCTTGCGGCACCTGACAGAGCCGAAGTTGCCCTCGCGCTTGGTGCGGAATACGATCTGCGACGGCTGCGGCCGGGGCACTCGGTCACTGTCGCTTCGACCGTGGACGGCAGCCCCCGCACCGTCTCACTCGCCGTCGAGGACGGAGTGCGGATCGAGGTGGTTTTCGGCGAGCAGTTGTCCACGCAGGTCGTGGCTCCGGATCCGGAGATCGTAACCCTTGCCGGCGAAGCCGTGATCGACAGCTCGATCTTCGCGGCACTCGACGAAGCCGGCATACCCGCCCGTTTTTCCGTGGACCTGGCGCAGATGCTGGGTGGGACCGTAGATTTTCGCCGCGAGTTGGCCGGTGGCGAGACACTAAGGCTTCTCTGGCGTGAGGCGCGTGTGGGCGAGGATAGGATCGGACAGCCCGAGCTCGCCTTCGCCGCATTGGAGATCGGCGGTTCGCTTTACGAGATCGTATGGCCTAACGACGGCAGCGGTCAGGCGACGATCTACGTCGATGGCGAGGTGCTGCGCGTCTTCGCACAGCCGGTAGAGGGTGCGCGCCTCAGCTCGGTGTTCGGACGCCGCACGCATCCGGTCTTTGGCAACGTCCGGATGCACACCGGCGTCGATTTTGCAGCGGCACGTGGGACACCGGTTCAAGCGACGGCACCGGGGCGGGTCAATTTCATCGGCTGGCGCGGCGGATATGGTCGCGTGGTCGAAATCTTGCACGGCTCCGACACCATGACGCGCTACGCGCATCTGAGCGCCGTGCCGGAAGACTTGGCACAAGGCCAACGCGTTGCGGCGGGAGACGTGATCGGCCGCGTCGGCGCGACTGGCACGGCGACAGGTCCGAACCTGCACTATGAGGTGCTCGTGGATGGGCGCCCGACTGACCCCCTCTCTGACGACCGGCTCGCCGAAGCGGCCGAGAGCGATGCGGATGATACCGCCGCGCTCTCGCGTCTGGCCGAGGCGCGGGCGCTTCTGAATGAAAACCTCGGCAGCGAGATTGCCAAAACGACAACCGAAAGGCTCTGACCCATGAAACGCATGACACAAGTTCTTGCCATCACGCTCGCCCTGTTCCCAGCGGCCCAGGCCCTCGCAGAGGCAACGGCGATCGACGTCCGCAAGACCAACGGATGCGGCTGCTGCCTCTCGTGGATGAAACATCTCGAAGAGAACGGGTTTGTGCCGACCGGCCAGGACATGTTCGGCGGGCTTCTCGTGCGCTTCAAGCTAGACAACGGCGTGCCGCAGCGCATGGTCTCCTGCCACACCGCGCTCATTGACGGCTACGTGATCGAGGGCCATGTACCGGCCGCTGACATCCGCCGCCTTCTCGAGGAGCGCCCGGACGCCGTCGGCCTCGCCGTTCCGGGGATGCCCTATGGCTCGCCCGGCATGGGGCCAGAAGACGACCGCGAGGCCTATGATGTCTTCCTCATCCGCAAGGACGGGTCGACGGAAGTCTTTTCGAGCTACGCCGAAGGATAATCTGGCCCGCCCATGGAAAATCTGTCTCCGATAATGCTCGGCTTTCTCGGAAGTCTTGCCGCCGGATCGCTCACAGCAGTCGGAGCAGTTCCCGTGCTGTTCGGGCGCATCCCGTCTCGGGCCACACGCGATCTGTCGCTCGGCTTCGCTGCCGGTGTGATGCTCGCCGCTTCTTTCTTTTCGCTGATCATCCCGGCATTGGATGCGGCGGAGCCGATGTTCGAAAACGGCGCGATGCCTGCGGCCATCGTATGCGTTTCGATTCTTCTGGGCATGGGGGCTGTCGCCCTGATGAACGAAAAGCTGCCGCACGAGCACTTCAAGACGGGACGCGAAGGGCCCGAAGCGGCGTCTTTGCGGCGGGTCTGGCTGTTCATCATCGCGATCACGATCCACAACTTCCCCGAAGGCCTCGCGGTCGGGGTCGGCTTCGGATCCGGAGGTATGGAGGGCGGTCTGCCGCTTGTTGTCGGCATCGGGCTTCAAAATGCGCCCGAAGGATTGGCCGTCGCTGTATCTCTGCTGGGCGAGGGATATCCGAAGCTGCGCGCCTGGGGCATCGCGGCGCTGACGGGCATGATCGAGCCGATTGGCGGTTTGCTCGGGGCCGGCATCATCACACTGTCGGAACCGCTGCTTCCATGGGGTCTGGCCTTTGCCGCGGGCGCAATGCTCTACGTCATTAGCCACGAAATCATCCCCGAAACCCATCGCAGCGGCCATCAGAACAGGGCGACGCTCGGTCTCGCAGTCGGGCTCGTTCTGATGCTGTTCCTTGATGTCTGGTTGGGATGAGGCAATGTCACTAAACAAGGTATCTCCGATGATCGGCGTCTTCGCAGCACTTGCTGCGTTCGCGATCGATCAGATCACCAAAGCCATTGTCGTTGCGAATGCCGTCACTTTAAGCGCCGGAATTCCCGTGTTTCCGGGATTCAACCTCGTCTTTTATCGTAATGACGGCGTGACTTTCGGGATGTTGGGCGGCGCGCCGTGGTGGAGCCTCATCGCTTTCGCTCTTGCCATCTGTGTTTGGCTGGGGGTTATGCTGTTTCGCGCCGACAATGCGGTGGAAACGCTTGCCTACGGTGCGATCATTGGCGGAGCCCTGGGCAATGTCATCGATCGTGTGCGGTATCGGGCTGTAACAGACTTTCTCGATTTCTACATTGGCACAACACATTGGCCTGCCTTCAACTTGGCCGATGTATTTGTCGTCAGTGGCGTGGGGCTCTTGCTCGCCGCGCCATGGATCAGCGCGCGGCGTTCGATCAAGTCGTGAAGCCGGAAATTCTGAACCGCATCGCTCTGCGCCACCGTTTTCTTTCGCGGATGACGCTTGGTTTCGCCGCCGGGGCGATGACCGTTCTGACTTTCCCGCCTTTCTCGATTCTCCTGCTCGTTCCCGTTGCCTATTCCGCGTTGTTTGTCGGGCTTCGCGATCTCTCCTTCGGGCGCGCTTTCCTCGTCGGCTGGGCGTTTGGTCTCGGCCAGTTCGGTTTCGGGATTTGGTGGATCGCGGAAAGTTTCTACGTAGAGGCCGAGCGGTTTGGGACGATGGCGATCCCGGCCGTCGGGGGATTGTCCGCAGGTCTCGCGATTTTCCCAGCCATTGCCGCTGCGCTTTTTGCCGAAATCGCGCGGCGCGGAGCCATGGGCAGTCTCTTGGCCTGCCTCCTGTTCGCGACCTCCTGGACCGTGGCCGAGTGGTTGCGTGGTCACGTTCTGACGGGGTTTCCCTGGAATCTGGCCGGTTACGCACTTGTAGACTACGCCGCCCTTCGCCAGACCGCCGCCTGGGTCGGAAGCTATGGGCTAAGCTTTCTCACCGTGTTCGTCGCGGTACTCCCTGGCGCGGCTGCTATGGCGTCCGGGCGGCAACGATTGACCGTTTCGCTCATGGCGCTGGCCGGAATCGCGACGATGTGGGCTGTCGGCACGCTGCGCCTCCAGTCGGATGCACAACAGCCACCCGGTGTCGACCTGCGCATCGTCCAGGGCAACATTCCACAAGAGGAGAAATGGGCGCCCGAGAACCGCGAGGGGACATTCGCGCGCTATCTTGAGCTTTCAACCCGGCGCGGCGATTTCGACGTGCTTCTCTGGCCGGAAACCGCCTTTCCGGGTTTCCTCGATGAGGATACGGAGGCACGGGATCGCATTGCCGCTGCGCTCACAGAGGGCAGGGTGCTGCTCACCGGTGTGCCGGACCGTGTACCGAGCGAGGATGGCACCCGATATTTCAACACGGTCCAGGCATTTGACGAGACCGGCGAGATCCTGACCGGATACGCGAAACACCATCTCGTGCCCTTCGGCGAATATGTGCCATTCCGCGGCTGGTTGCCCATCGAGCGGCTCACGGCGGGTCTGGGCGATTTTACGCCCGGACCGGGCCCGCGAACGCTTGCGCTTCCGGGTGTGCCGCTGGTCGCCGTGGCGATCTGCTATGAGATCATCTTTCCAAGCCATGTGGTCGACGACCTGTTCAGGCCACACTGGATCTTCAACGCAACCAACGACGCCTGGTTTGGCACCAGCATCGGACCTGAGCAGCATCTGGCTTCCGCACGTATGCGCGCCGTAGAGGAAGGCCTTCCTGTCATTCGAGCCGCGAATACGGGCGTCTCTGCGGTCATCGACACGAGCGGAGAGATCATTGCGCGGCTCGATACCGGCGAAACGGGCATCATCGACGCTAGCCTGCCCTCCGCGCGACCGCCGACACTCTACGCGAGCTTCGGGGACTGGATGCTGTTGGCGCTCATCTTGGCTTCGTGGAGCTGGGCAATGGCGCCAATGCGACGGCTCACTACCGCCGCATGAGAAAGACCGTCATGCAAAGATGTGGATAGGTGTCCCGTCCTTCACCATTGCATAGATGTCCTCGATCTCCCGATCCGTGACCGCGATGCAGCCAGCTGTCCAGTCGCGGACATTTGTCGGGTCGATGCCGGGGCGTGGGCCACCATGGATGAAGATGTCGCCGCCGGGGGAAAGGCCCTGCGCTTCGGCAAAGGCGATGTCGGCCTCGTTCGGATAAGAGATGCCAATCGAAAGATGGTAGGTGCTGTTGGGGTTTCGCCTGTCGATTGTGTAAACTCCTTCCGGAGTCCGGCCATCCCCCTCGAATTGTTTGTGACCCTCAGGAGCGAAACCCAGCCCGACCGGATAGGTTTGCAAGACGCGATCGGCTCCGTCGAGAACAAGCAAGCGCTGTCCCTTGTAAAGCCGAACACGGGTGACTTCGGGTCCGTCATAGCTGCGGAACTTGCTGGCACACCCGGACAGAAACGCTACCAGCCCGCCCAACAGGACGGCGCGGCGGGGAAATCGGATGGTTTTCACTGCTCGATGCCTCTTTCGTGAGGTCTGATATGGACAGTACGTTACCTTGCAAATGCTGCCTGATCAATGTCCGTGGGCAAGCGCGGCTTTTGTCATCTGTGGACCAACCTGCTCACCGCCGGACGGCGGCGCCTTGGCCTCTTGGCTGTTCAGCAGGCGCAGGGCGTTGGCCACCACCAGCAATGACACTCCTACGTCGGCTGCAATAGCGCCCCACATCGATGCCACTCCGAACGCAGTAGCGACAACGAAAACGCCCTTGGTCGCCAAGGAAATACCGATGTTCTGATGGATAATCGACATTGTCCGGCGCGAATGACCGATCAGCCAAGGCACCTTCCCGAGGTCGTCTGTCATCAGGGCAATATCCGCCGTCTCGATTGCCGCGTCCGAACCAACGGCACCCATTGCGATGGCGTAATGCGCGCGCGCCATGGCCGGGGCGTCGTTCACCCCGTCGCCGATCATGGCCACCATGTCATGCGTTTCGACCAGTTCTTCGATGGCAGTCACCTTGTCTTCGGGCAGAAGCTCGGCACGGACCTCGTCGATGCCGACCTCGGCTGCAACAGCGCGCGCTGTCCGCTCGTTATCACCGGTCAGCATGACGATGGTCTTCACACCCTGCGCGTGAAGCTGCGCCACGATGCCTTTGGCATCCGGGCGGATACGGTCGCGCAATTCCAAGATGCCGGTGACACCGGTGTCGTCGCCCACGGCAACAAGGGTGCTGCCAGCCCCTTCGATGCGGTCGCGCAAATCCTTCGGAATGGCGTCGCCGAAACCCTTCTCCTCGGCAAACCGGTCCGACCCCAGCCAGATCGACCGGCCGTCTGTGCGTCCTTCAAGTCCCCTGCCCGGAACGGTTCGGGTATCTTCCGCGGCGGATACCTTGATGCCGTCGGCTTCTGCCCGCGCAAGAATGGCGCGCGCCAAGGGATGCGAGGAACGTGCCTCCAGCCCAGCGGCGAGGGTCATCAGATCTTGCGCCGATGCTTTGCCCAGCGGATGCACCGCCGCCACCTCGGGCTCGCCCATGGTGATCGTGCCGGTCTTGTCCATGGCCAGTGCAGTGGTCTTGCCCGGTGCCTCAACATATGCACCGCCCTTGATCAGCACCCCAGCCCGCGCTGAGGCGGTGAGTGCGGCGACGATGGAGACCGGTGTTGAGATGACCAGAGCACACGGGCAGGCGATCACCAGCAGCACGAGTGCATTGTAGAACCAATAATCCCAGGCCCCACCGAAAATGAGCGGCGGCAGCAGGGCAATTGCGATAGCGAGAGCCATGACGATAGGCGTGTAGATGCGGGCGAACTTCGCCACCCACTGCTCCACCGGCGCGCGGCGGGCATGGGCGTCGCCGACCATGCGGATAATCTTGGCCAACACGGTGTCCGAGGCGGCCTTCGTGGCGCGCACCGTCAGTGTGCCTTCGCCGTTGATCGTACCGGCATAGACTTCGTCGCCCCGTTCCTTTGGGACCAGCGCACTCTCTCCGGTGATTGGCGCCTGATCGACGGCCCCTGCCCCATCGACAACCTCACCATCCAATGGGATGCGGTCTCCGCCGCGCACGATGAAACGTGCGTTGATAGCAACCGCAGAAGCCGGAACGTCCGCTTCCGAGCCGTCATCATGAAGAACTCTTGCCGTCGGCGGCGCGAGGTCGAGCAGAGCTGAAACCGCATTCCTCGCACGCCCGACGCTCCAGCTTTCGAGGTAGAGCGAGAGCGAAAAGAAGAACGCGACTGTCGCCGCCTCGAAAAATTCGCCAAGCCCGATGGCACCGGCCACGGCGACCACCATGAGCAGGTTCATGTCGGGCGACAGCCGCCGAGCGGACGACCATGCCTTGGGTGCCACGAGCCAGACACCGAACAGGATCGCAACCGCGAACAGCCCTGCCTCGACCAGTGGCATCGGCGCTTCGCCGTGCCCTGCGAAGAGGCCGAGTGCCCCCCCCATGCCGGTCTCGATGATGTGCCACAGAAATCCCGCGGCCCAGAAGCCGCCGCTGAGCGCCGTAAACAGCCGCTGGCGTGCAAGATGGGCCGCCTGGTCGACCGACGCGTTTTCGGCATCCCAAGGCTTGGCGGTCATGCCGGTGCTTGCGACCAGTTCTGCAATTTCGCCGTCCGATAAACTCTTGGCGCTGTCGAGAATAGTCATCCGCCCATTGATCACGTCGAACGCGAGATGCTCGGCCCCGCCGATCTTCGGGCCGACCACCTTGTTCAGGATTGCTACCTCCTCGGCGCAATCGAGGCCGGACACCTGAAAACTGCGCCCGCCCGCTGGCGCGGGGGTCGCCGGAACGATGTTGTCGTAGTACCCTAATAAAAGAGAAATTACCGCTTCTGGCCTATTTTGGC
>JARGPB010000034.1 GCA_029212905.1 Thalassovita sp. | reverse complement strand
ATCGCCAAAATAGGCCAGAAGCGGTAATTTCTCTTTTATTAGGGTACTACGACAAGAGATCGATTGGGAGCGGCGCCACCGCCATATGCGGGTGCATACGGCGCTTCATCTTCTGTCCGTCGCTATTCCGCTGCCGGTGACGGGGGGCTCTATCAGTTCGGAAAAAGGGCGCCTCGATTTCGACATGCCTGATGCCCCAGAGGATCGAGAGGCGCTTGAAGAGGCCCTTAACGCATTGATTGAACGTGATCTCGTGGTTTGGGATCAATGGATCAGCGACGAGGACCTTGCGGCCAATCCAGCACTCGTCAAGACGATGTCAGTCAAGCCGCCAACCGGGAGCGGGCAGGTGCGTCTTGTGGCAATTGGCAAAGGGGCCAACCAAGTCGATCTTCAACCTTGCGGAGGCACACATGTCGCGCGCTCATCCGAGATCGGCGGGGTGCGGATCGGCAAGATCGAGAAGAAGGGGCGGCAGAACCGCCGGGTCAACCTTCATCTTGAGAATTAACGCGTTTTGCCTCTTGCGCCTCCCTGCCGGGAAACGCTAAAGAGCGCAGCACGGAGCGGTGGCCGAGTGGTCGAAGGCGCACGCCTGGAAAGTGTGTAGGCGGGAGACCGTCTCCAGGGTTCGAATCCCTGTCGCTCCGCCATTTTCCCCATGTGTTCATCCACAGATTAGAACTCACCGCTGATTTTCTGTCGAAATCATTGCTTGCGGAGAGCTCCTTGATTTTGGGGCATGTGTTGGACATACCCCCACTTATCTAGTCACCCCGCATTTCGGGCCGTGCGGTGCTCACCGGTATACTTCTGGCATACGGTGATGATCAGGATCCGCGTTTCCCTACGATTTGGGGGGGGAGATGAAGTTATGGGATCACGACATCTCGCGTGCCATTTCGGAAGGCATTGCGCGGATGACCTGAAAGCCAACCGCAGCACCAAAACTGGGTCTTTCGAATCGAATGCGGTCGACCCCTGATCTTTCAATTTGATCTGAATAAATCCCAGCGCAAAATTAGCCGACCAGATAAGGCTTTGTTAAACATTGGAAAAAAGTTGTTGATTTAGGTTACCGACTGGTAATTAATAAATAGAGAAGACGCTGCAACTGGGAGGAAGGGCGTGACTTACGAGACTATCGCCACCGGCGAGAGCAATGGTGTTGCCACGATCAGGCTTTCGCGCCCCGATCAAATGAATGCCCTATCCTTTGCTATGATTGACGAACTCGCATCTGCGCTGGACGAGGTGGAAAGCTCCGCTTCTGTCCGCGCTCTCGTGATCACTGGGGAGGGCGCTGCCTTTTGTGCCGGTGCGGACCTGAAAGAGGTGCTCGATACGGTGGGTGTGCCCGGTCGGCGGGATTTCCTGGACGCTATCGGAGTTCTGTTCGCTCGCATTCGTTCCCTGCCTATGCCGGTGATTGGTGGATTGAATGGGATCACCATGGCAGGGGGGCTTGAGCTTGCGCTGTGCTGCGATGTGCTCATTGCTGGGAAACGGGCCCGTATTGGCGATGCGCATTCCAATTTCGGCGTATTCCCTGGCGCCGGCGGTGCAGCAGTGTTGCCGGAGCGGATCGGCCTGAACAACGCCAAGTATCTTTTGTTCACAGGCGATGCCCTTCCGGCAAGCCGGTTGATGGATATGGGGCTGGTGCAAGAGGTCGTGGCGGACGACGCGCTTACGGACCGGCTTCAGGCTTTTGGTGAAAAGCTGGCGGAGAAAAGCCCGCTGGTGCTGCGCCGGATGAAATCCGTGGCCAACCAGTCGATGGAAATGTCGCAGTCGGGGGCGTTGCAGCTCGAGCTCGAAACCCTGCGCAATCACTTCCGTTCGGACGATATCAAAGAAGGTCTCGCGGCCTTTGCAGAGAAACGCAAGCCGGTCTTCACCGGTCGATAAGGACAGACAAAGATGACCAAAACATATGTCATTGGCGTGGGCATGACCCGGATGGGCAAGATGATGGAAAGCACCGTCAAGTCCCTGACGAAAGAGGCGGTCGAGGCCGCACTTGCCGATGCCGGGTTAGAGAAAAGCGACCTTCAGGCGGCCTATTTCTCGAACGCTACCCAGAACCACATGGAAGGCCAACTGATGGTCCCCGGTCAGGTGGCCCTGCGTGCCATGGGTGTGGGCGGCATCCCGGTCGTCAACGTGGAAAACGCCTGCGCAAGTGCCGCTACTGCATTTTCGATGGCCAACCAGGCGCTGCGTGCCGGTGACAGCGATGTCGTTCTGGCGGTTGGTGCCGAGAAGATGTTCTCGACCGATCGCGAGCGGATGTTTTCGGTCTTTGACGGGGCCTGGGACATCGCCACGGTCGAGGCCAACAAGGCGCAGCTTTTGGCGTTGGGCGAAGGTGTTGAGGTGCCCGAGGGCAGTACCTCACCCAGACCCTACAGCGTTTTCATGGATGTCTATGCAGCTTTCTGCCGCCTTCACATGAAGCATTTCGGTACGACACAGGCGCAGATCGCCGCCGTGTCCGCCAAGAACCACACCCATTCGGTGCAAAACGAGAAATCGCAGTATCGCGATGCTTACACGGTCGAGCAGGTCCTGAGCGCTCCGCCGATCACCTATCCACTTACCCTGCCAATGTGTGCTCCGATCTCGGATGGTGCAGCGGCCGCTATTCTTGTGAGTGAAGAGGGGCTTAAACGACTCGGTCTCTCGCGCGATCGGGCGGTCGAGGTGAAAGCTTCGATCATCCGCACCGGGACAGACCGCGCGGCGGATGATTTTACAAATCACATCACCGCCCGCGCATCGCGCGATGCCTATGAAATCGCCGGGGTGTCACCCTCGGATGTTTCGGTGGCCGAGGTCCACGATGCCACGGCCATGGGCGAAATCATTCAGATCGAAAATCTAGGACTGGTGCCGCTGGGCGAAGGGGGGCCTGCGTCGGAAAGGGGAGAAACCACCATCGGGGGCCGGGTGCCAGTGAATCCGTCAGGCGGATTGGAATCCAAGGGTCACCCGATCGGCGCGACCGGTCTGGGGCAGATCTATGAACTGGTCAACCAACTGCGCGGAGAATGCGGTCCGCGGCAGGTTGAAGGCGCCAAGGTGGCAGTGGCCGAGAATGGCGGTGGGCTGGTCGGGCTGGAAGAGGCTGTGGCGGCTATCACCGTGTTGGCACGCTGAGAAAGGGCACAAAGAGATGTTTCGCAAGACTGAAGAACAACAGATGGCCGTGGATGGCCTGCGCCGTTTTCTCGACGAGAAACTTGAGCCGGAAATCCGCAAATACGATGACCAGGTTTTTCCCGATGAGAAGATCCGGGAATGGGCGCAACAATTGTCTGAATTCGGTCTGCTGACCGCGCCGCATCCCGAGGAATTCGGTGGGTTTGGCATGGATTGGGTGACGCATCTGATGCTGTTCGAAGAGGTGGTCTATTCCTCGCTCGACATGGCCGTGCCGCTTCTGATCAACGTGGTGGCCGCCGACCTTCTTATCCGTTTGGCACCGCCAGAGTTGCGTGACCGTTATGTTCCGGATCTCTTGGCAGGTAAAAAATTCGTCAGCGTCGGCATTTCGGAACCGGATGTGGGGTCTGACGTGGCCGCAGTGAAAACCAAGGCCGTGCGCGATGGCGATCACTATGTGATCAACGGCGAGAAGACCTGGATTTCCAATGGACGTTTCGCCGATATCTTTATCTGTACCTGCCGCACCGAGGAAGGGCTGAGCCATATCCTGATTGACCGGGAGGAGCATGGATTCGAGACCCGTGACATCAAGAAGGTCGCGCTCAACGGTCAATCCACGGCTCAGGTGTTCCTGAACGACGTGCGGGTGCCGGTTGGCAACGTGATCGGGGATGCCGGTCAGGCGTTGCGGCAGACGCTGGTGGTTTTTGAGCGCGCTCGCTGTCACATGGCGGTCTGGGGCTATGCGGTGGGCCGTCGTGCCAATGACGAGGCCATCAAATATAGCCAGGAACGAAGCCAGCACGGCAAGCTGATCGCTGGCCACCAGTTGATCGCCGACAAGATTGCCACCAATGCCACCAAGGTTGATGCAGCCCGTCTGCTGACCCTGAGAGCCGGCGCAATGATCGACGCGGGCGAACGCTGTGATGCGGAATGCGCCATGGCCAAGTGGTATGGTACCGAGATCGCCATCACCGCCGCCCGCGATGCGTTGCAGATCCACGGCGGCAACGGTGTCACCACGGATTTCATGGTGGAGCGACTGGCCCGTGAATCGCTGATCGGGCCGATCCCGGATGGCACGACCGAAATCCAGAAACTGCTGATTGCGCGGTCGCTGACCGGCATCCAGGCTTTTCAGTAAGAGATATAGAAATGCGGATCGAAGGAAAAACCATACTGATCACAGGCGGCGCCTCGGGCCTTGGGGCCGAGACCATGAAATACCTGCATGGCAAGGGCGCCAACGTGGTGGCCTGTGACATGAATCAGGAGGTGGGTGAGGCGCTTGTGGCGGAACTTGGCGCGGATCGTGCCATGTTCTGCAAGCTGGACGTGACCAGCGACGAAGGGGCCGCCGAGGTGATTGCCGCCGCGGTGGCGCGGTTCGGCACGGTGCATGTCTGCATCAACTGTGCCGGTGTCGCGGCACCGGGCAAGATCCTGTCCCGCGATGGCACGGCCTCATCGCTTGAAGCTTACCGTCGCACGGTCGACATCAACCTTGTCGGCACATTCAACATGCTTTCGAAATGCGCCGCCGTCATGGCCGGCAATGACCCGGAAGATGGGGAAGAACGCGGGGTGGTGATCAATGTTTCGTCCGGCGCGGCCTTTGAAGGCCAGATCGGGCAGGCGGCTTATGCCAGTTCCAAGAATGGCGTGATCGGGCTGAACCTGCCCGCCGCGCGCGAGTTGGGCCGTATTGGTGTACGCGTCAACGCCATCGCTCCGGGCCTGTTTGGCACGCCGATGGTGATGAGCTTTGAACAGAAGGTTATCGATAGCCTTGTCGAGAGTTGCGAGGCGCCCAAGCGTGTGGGTCGGATGGAAGAATTCGCCCATGCCTGCGCCTTCCTGATCGAGAATGCCTACGTCAACGGTGAAACCCTGCGGCTTGATGCTGCAACGCGCCTCAGGGCGCGCTGAACGGCCTTGGGAGGGGAGGAGACATGACAGGTTTGAGTTTCGCAGATGCCATGCAGCTAGCCATTATCGGACTGGCGCAGGGCTCACTTTACAGTTTGATCGCGATCGGCCTCGTGTTGATCTACAAAGCGACGGAACAGATCAACTTTGCCCAAGGCGAGTTCATGATGCTGGGTGCCTTTTTTGGCTTTCAGTTCATAGTTTTGTCGGGAATGCCGTTCTGGCTGGGCTTCATCCTTGCCATCGTGGTGCTGGGCGGCATCGGCTATGCCTATGATGCCCTGGTGATCCGGCGGTTGACGGGGCAGCCCGTGTTCGTGGTGTTCATCCTGACACTGGCAACTGGCATCGTATTGCGCGCGCTGGCGGGGATGTATTGGGGCTTTGACAGCTTCTCGCTGCCCTCGATGATGCCGGGCACTATCGACATTTCCGGCGTCATCATCGGGTGGGACCATGTCATCGCCGTTCTGGCAGCAGCGCTTTTGTCGCTTGCGCTGTTCCTTTTCTTCCGGTTCTCCCGTGTCGGTATTGCCATGCAGGCATTGTCGCTGAACCAGCTGGCCGCTTTCTACATGGGCATGCCGGTCAAGCGATTGACCTCCTCCATCTGGGGGCTGGCGGCGATGTTCGGAGCCTTGGCGGGACTGCTTCTTGGGCCCATAGCACTGGTTTCAACCCAGATGGGGTTCATCGGTTTCAAGGCCTTTGCTGGCGCCATTGTCGGTGGTTTCGGCTCGATCCCGGGCGCAGTGCTTGGCTGCCTCCTGATTGGCGTGGCCGAACCGTTCTTCGACACCGCGTTCCCGACACTCAAGGGTGTTGGTGCCTATGTCATCATGTTCGCAGTGCTTCTGGTGCGCCCGCAAGGGTTGCTCTCGCAGATGCACGCCAAGAAGGTCTGATCAGATGCGTATAACCTTCCGTAAATCCTACAAGCAGGACATCCGGCTTTTCCGTGATGGTGCGCAGGCGGCCTGGTATATCGGCTTTCTTGTGCTGGCACTGGCCATGCCGATGCTGGTTGATGGCTATTATCTCGACGAATTGTCCTTTGTCTTCATCTACGCGATTGCCGGTTTGGGCCTGATGATTCTCACCGGGTTTTCCGGTCAGGTCAGCTTTGGCCATGCGGCCTTTGTTGCCATCGGCGCTTATGCTCATACGATCCTTATGACGCGCTACGGGGTGCCGTGGCTGTTGTCGGTGCCTTTGGCCACGTTGATTTCCGGCGGTGCCGGGCTGGCGCTTGGCAGGATCTGTTCCAAGATGCATGGGCTGTATCTCGCCATCGCCACACTGGCCTTTGCTATCATCATCGAGCGGTTGATTGGCTCAGGCGGAGATTTCACCGGTGGACATGGCGGCATGCCGGTGCCCGATATCGCGATCTTTGGTATCGAGTTCTATGAGAGTTGGCAGAAGTACTTCCTCAATCTCGCCGTATTCCTTGCCGTGTTGCTGTTGGTGCGCAACCTGACGCGGTCGCGCAGCGGGCGGGCGATGATCTCGATCCGCGACAGCGAGGTATCGGCCCGTGGCCTTGGCGTCGATATCGCTTTCTTCAAGGCCTATGCCTTTTTCCTTTCTGCTGCGTTGGCCGGGCTGGCGGGTACGTTGCTGGCACACGCCTTCTTCTTTCTCAGCCCCGAAAGCTTTGGCATGTCGGAATCGATCCGGCTCTTGTTGATGATCGTGGTAGGCGGCCTTGGCACCATTCACGGGGCCGTCTTCGGGGCCTTCTTCATCATGCTGCTGCCGACGGCGCTGAGCTGGCTCAAGGTTTTGTTGCCTGCCGGGATCGCGTCATCCAGCGGCCTCGATAGCCTGGCCTTTGGCCTGATCCTTGTCGTGTTCATGCTGTTCGAACCGGACGGGCTCTATGGTCGCTGGCTCAAGATCCACCACTATCTGAACGTCTTCCCGATGTATCGGCGGCGCAGTTTCCAGCGTCAGAAGACCTTCCTCAAGACGGAGCGCCTGAGATGAGCTGGCTGGAAGTTGAAAACGTCACCCTGGCCTTTGGCGGGTTGAAAGCGGTGGACAACCTGTCCTTCTCGGTTGAGCCGGACACCGTGTTCACCATCATCGGGCCGAACGGGGCTGGCAAAAGCACGGTCTTCAATCTGATCTGCCGGATTTATGACCCGGTTGCGGGGGATATCCGGCTCGGCGGTGAAACGCTCTTGTCGAATAAGCCGCACCAGATCGTTCGGCGTGGCATTGCGAGGACGTTCCAGAATATCGAACTGTTCGAACATGCCACAATGCTCGACAACCTTTTGATTGGCCGACACAGCCGGGGTCGGTTCCAACCCCTGCGCGAGTTGCTGTTCGCGGGCGGGCAACTGGATCAGGAGCTGGCCCATCGCCGCAAGGCGGAAGAGGTCATCGAATTCCTTGATCTGCAGGCTCACCGCCATTCCCGCGTGTCCGATCTGCCATACGGCATTCGAAAGAAGATCGAGATCGCTCGGGCGCTGGTCGCCGGGCCGGAACTGCTCTTGCTGGATGAGCCGTCAAGTGGCCTGACCACCGAAGAAACCGCCGACATCGCCTTCTGGATCGAGGACATCAAGGAAGACCTCGGAATAACCGTGGTGATGATCGAGCACGACATGAAACTGGTGAACAAGGTGTCCGACAAGGTGCTGGCCATCAACGAGGGCCGCTTCCTCGCCGAAGGCTCTGCGGCTGAAGTGCAGGACAACCAGGATGTTCAGCACGCCTATCTGGGGACGGGCCATGACTGATCTTCTAACCCTCGAAAATGTTGAAACTTTCTATGGCCGGGTCATGGCTATCCGGGGCGTCAGCCTGACGGTGCATGAGAGCAAGATTGTGACCATCATGGGGTCGAACGGGGCTGGCAAGACCACGATCCTTAAGACCATTTCCGGCGCTCTGGACCCATTCAAGGGATCAATCAAGCTGGATGGGAACGAGATCTCTTCCCTTGATCCGGACATCGTCGCCCGTAGAGGTGTGGCCCATGTACCCGAGGGGCGCGAAGTGTTTTCGCTTTTGTCGGTGCGCGACAACCTGATGCTGGGTGCCTATTGCCGCAAGGATCGGGACGAGGTGGCGCGTGATCTTGAAAAGGTGCTGGACTGGTTTCCTGACCTGAAACAGTTCTTTGACAAGCAGGCGGCCTACCTGTCGGGTGGGCAGCAGCAGATGCTGGCATTGGGGCGCGCCTTCATGCAGAAGCCCCGCCTGATGCTTTTGGACGAGCCGTCTCTGGGTCTGTCACCGCGCCTGATCGGCGAGATTTTTGGCATCATCAAGCGGATCAACCGGGAAGAAGGCGTGACCATGCTCCTAGTTGAACAGAATGCGGCCGTTGCGTTGGAAACCTGTGATTTCGGCTACGTGATGGAAACCGGGCGGATCGTCATGGAAGGCGATCGAGAACGGCTTTTGGCCAGCGAGAACATCCAGGAATTCTACCTCGGTGTGAAAGAGGAAGGCGCACGTGAAGAGCGCCGCTGGAAGGGGAAGAAGACATGGCGGTAGACACGGAAAACTGGACCCCGCCGGGCGTGGTGATCGATGGCTGCGATACATTCGCCAAGCTGTTCCGGCAGAATTGCCTCAAGTGGGGCGATGCCATTGCCATGCGCGAAAAGGATTTTGGGATCTGGGGGGCGTTCACCTGGTCCGAATATTACGAACGTGCCCGTCAGGTTGGTGTGTCGCTTTTGTCGCTGGGGCTGCGGCCCGGTGACGTGGTGTCGATCATCAGCGAAGACAACAAGGAATGGGTGTTTTCCGACCTCGGAACGCAGGGTATTCGCTGTGTTTGTCACGGTCTTTACCCCACTTTGCAATCACGGCAGATGGCGTTTCAGCTCAATGACAGCAAGGCACGCGTGCTTTTCGTCGAGGACGAGGAGCAACTCGACAAGTTTCTCGAACAGGAAGCCGAACTGACACATCTTGAGCATGTGGTGGTCTATGACATGGAAGGGTTGCGCCGCTTCTCACACCCAAAGGTGATGTCTTGGCGGGCCTTCCTTGAACTGGGTGACGAAGACCGGATCACGTTGGAGCGGGAATGGGATAAACGCATCGATGCGGGGGAACCGGAAGATCTTGCCATTCTGATCTACACGTCCGGCACCACAGGCAATCCCAAGGGCGCTGAAATCTCCAACCGCTTCATGATGGCACAAGCCAACAATCATCCGCATCTGCCGTTCGGACCGGGGGATGAATTGCTGACTTTCCTGCCATTGTGCCACGCAGCGGAGCGGATCATCTCGGTGGCGATTCCGATCCGTTATGGTGCGACAATCAATTTTGCCGAAAGCGGCGAGACCTTTGCTCAGGACATTCAGGAGGTCGCACCGACTGCGATCTTTGCAGTGCCGCGTGTGTGGGAAAAGTTCTATTCCCGCATCAACTTCATCATGAAGGAAGGCACGCCCTTTGGCCGCAAGGCCTATGAAACGGCGATCAAGTTGAACGAAAAGGTGCAGGCGGGTGGCGCCTCGGTGTTGACGCGTGCGCTGGCGCGGCTCATGGATTATGCAGTTCTGCGCAATATCCGCATTGAACTGGGCCTCAACCGCACCCGCACGATCCTGTCAGGCGCGGCGCCCATTTCACCCAATCTTCTCAGTTGGTTCAAGGCGTTGGGAGTGGGTGTTCAGGAAGCTTATGGCCAGACCGAAACCGGTATCATTACCGCAACCGTGCCGGGGCAGTCGCCGGTCGGTTCAGTGGGCCGTGCGTTCCCTGGTGTCGAAGTGAAGATCGCCGAGGATGGAGAGATCCTTGCCCGCTCGCCCAGCAACTATTCCGGTTATCACAACGCCCCGGAAAAGACTGCCGAAACCGTGGTGGATGGTTGGATCCATACTGGCGACATCGGCAAGCTGGATGACAATGGCGATCTCTACATTCTGGACCGCAAGAAAGACATCATCATCACTGCGGGCGGCAAAAACATCACACCATCTCTGATGGAAAATGAACTCAAATTCTCGCCCTATATTTCTGACGCTGTGGTGATCGGAGACAAGCGAAAGTACCTGACGGCATTGATCATGATCGATCAGGAAAATGTCGAGAAATACGCCCAGGAACACCGCATCCCCTTTACCGACTACAAGTCTCTTTGCCGAAACCAGGCAGTCGAGGAGTTGATAGACGGGGAAATTGCCAGTGTGAACAAGGGCTTTGCATCCGTCGAACAGGTCAAGAAGTTCCGCCTGATCGACATTCTGCTGACGGCAGATGACGAGGAACTCACCCCCACTATGAAGCTCAAGAGAAAGGTCGTGGAGGAGAAATATGGCGACCTTATCGCGAGCATGTACTGAAGCATCGATTAATCCAAGGGAGGATAAGATGAAGAAACTACTCGCAGGACTGACCGCAGCGGCCCTTCTGGGCGCACCGGTCATGGCGGACACCCAAGGGGTCACCGCCGACAGCATCAAGCTTGGCACCTATACCGACCTTAGCGGGCCTCTGGCCGTCTGGGGCGTGCCCAGTGCCAATGGTATGCGCATGCGCTTTGAAGAGGCCAATGCCGCCGGTGGTGTGCATGGTCGCAAGATCGAACTGGTGGTCGAGGACATGCAGTACCAGGTTCCACGCGCGGTGCAGAGCGCCAACAAGCTGATCCGCCGTGACAAGGTCTTTGCCATGCTGGGCGCACTGGGCACCCCGCAGAACCTGGCGGTGATGCCGAACCAACTGAAGGCGGGCGTGCCAAACATGTACCCGCTGACCGGCTCCAAGGTGATGACCGATCCGGTCAACCCGATGGTATACAGCTTCTTCCGCAGCTACTATGAACAGTTCCGTGCAGCCGTGGCCCATTTCCATGACAATGGCGGGTTCTCGACCCCCTGCGTCGCCCAGCTTGCCAATGAAGCGGGCGAGGAAATGACCCACGGGGTCGAGGACCAGTTGGCTGTCTATGGCATGAAAATCGTCGCCAAGACCGAGCATGCTGCGACCGAAACCGACCTGACCTCTTCGGTGACAACGTTGAAGAATGCCGGTTGTGACATCGTGTTCCTGTCTACTTCGGTGCGTGACACGATCATTACCGTAGCGACGGCCAAGAAACTTGGCTTCACCCCGACCTTTGTGACCGGCATGGTGCCGTACATGGACGCGGTAGCCGGTGCGGCTGGCGGTGCGATCCAGGATCTGCATCTGGTGTCGCCTTTCGTTTACGAAAATGCTGCCAACGCGGAAGGCGAGGCCAAGCGCATCCTTGAGGCCTACGAGGCCGAGCACGGCAAGGCAATGGAGCCTCAGGCACAGCTTGGTTACATCTTCGCCGACCTGACCATCACGGCGCTGGAAGCGGCCGGCAAAGACCTGACCGTCGACAACTTCCTGGCTGCGACCGAAGCGATCAACGGCTATGTTGACCCGATCGGTGGACAGGCGGTCAGCTTCTCGGCTGATGACCATCAGGGGGCGGATGATTTCATCCTCGCCAAGGTCAACAACAGCGCCTGGGAAGTCGTGGCGCGCGGGTTGAATTACTGATCTCCCGTCGTTTTCCGGGGCTGCCGCCAGTCAGGTCGTAGCCCCGGGTTTTCCCCCAAAGAAGTTCAGTTTTTTGCCGGTTGGGCGAGAGCCAGGTGGTCCGTTGCGCCAGTGGGTTCTCTGACCATGCCAGCATTACGCTTCGCCACCCTTTCCCGTGCTCTGGAAAGAAAGGAAATGCCATGAATTCCGACGCAAAACCATTGGTTGTAGACACATCTATCGAAGACCTGAAGGCCTTGTTCGCCCGCCAGAAAGCTGCGTCAAACGCCAACCCGTATCCTACCTATCAGGAACGGCGTAAAAACATCGAGAAACTGCTGAACCTGACGGAAAAGCACAAGCATGACATCTGCACGGCCATCGACAAGGACTTCGGCAACAGATCGTTCCGCGAAACCACGTTGGCGGACCTCATGTTGGTTATTTCTGGGGCCAAACACGCTCGCCGTCACCTGCGCCGCTGGATGCGCACGCGCCGGGTGGGAACCACGCTGCATTCGCTGCCCGCCACAAGCAAGATCATGCCCCAACCCTTGGGCGTAATCGGCAATATCGCCCCCTGGAATTATCCTTATGCCATCGCTCTCTTGCCCGCGGTTCACGCGCTGGCAGCGGGCAACCGGATGATGATCAAACCCAGCGAAGTGACGGTGCACACGACCGAACTACTGGGCAACCTCGTGTCGGACAATTTCGACGAGGATTTGTTGGCCGTTGTCAACGGCGGGCCGGAACTGGGTAATGCCTTTGCCGAACTACCGTTTGATCATTTGATCTTTACCGGCTCCACTGCCGTGGGCCGCAAGATTGCCCAGGCTGCAGCCCCGAACCTGACGCCTGTCACACTGGAGCTGGGCGGCAAGAGCCCGGCGATCATCGACCATTCCTATGATCCGGCCAAGGCGGTCAACTCGATCCTGCGCGGAAAGGTGCTGAACTGCGGCCAGACCTGTATCGGGGTGGACTACATTTTCGTGCCCACCGAGAAACTCGACGGGTTCGTCGAGGATATGAAAAAGGGATTTACCAAGTTTTTCCCGAAACTCGAAGGCAATGAAGACTACACGACCATCGTATCTGACCGCCATTACGACCGGCTACGCAACCTGGTCACCGATGCGCGTGAACAAGGTGCAAAGGTGGTCACGGTCAACCCGGATGGCGGCGAAGGCAATACCAACAACCGTGTCTTGCCGCTCAACATGGTGATTAACCCCTCCGACGACATGGCAGTGATGCGTGAAGAGGTCTTTGGTCCGGTCCTGTCAATCAAGACCTATGACTCACTTGATGAGGTCACGAACTACGTTAACAGCCATGACCGCCCGCTGGCGCTCTATTGGTTTGGTCACGATCGGGCCAAGGAAAAATACATGCTGCAAAACACCTGGGCCGGGGGCATGTGCGTCAACGAAACCCTGTTCCACGTGTTTCAGGAAAAACTGCCCTTTGGCGGCATCGGGGCCAGCGGTATGGGCACGCATACCGGTAAGGCTGGCTTCGACTCGTTCAGCGCGCACAAACCGGTGTTCCGGCAGGCGCGCCTGAACTCGGCCGACCTCTTGAACCCACCTTATAGCGGGCTGACCGATGCACTTTTGGCGGTGATGAAACGCATCGTCTGATTGGCGAAGCAACATAGAAAATCAGGGAGAAACAAACATGGCAGATTATGTCGTAATTGGTGGCGGGTCCTCCGGCGGAGTGATCGCCAACCGTCTGTCCGAAGACCCGAACACCACTGTCACGCTGTTGGAAGCTGGCGGGCCGGGCAACAGCAAATTCGTGTCCATTCCCGGTATGTTTGCCGGGCTGGTTCAGAACTACAAGATCAACAAGCTGAACTGGCGCTTCAATACAACACCGCAAAAGAACCTCAACAATCGCTCGCTCTATAACCCGCGTGGCAAGATGCTGGGTGGTTCAAGCGGCATGAACGGCATGGTCTATATCCGAGGTGAACCCGGTGACTATGACCGGTGGTCCGATCTTGGCAATGAAGGGTGGAGCTATGAGGAGGTGCTGCCCTATTTCCGCAAGGCTGAAAACAACGAACGCGGAGCCGATGAATATCATGGTGACAGTGGCCCGCTGCATGTCAGCAATGGCGATGAGTCCTTTGACTTCTATTCGGCCTTTCTCGCTTCCGGCGACAAACTTGAACATCCCAGAACAAAGGATTTCAACGGCGCCAATCGTGAGGGGCTCGGTATCTACCAGTTCACCACCAAGAACGGGGAGCGCGCCTCGGTCAAGTTCTGCTATCTTGACCCGATCATGGATCGCAAGAACCTGGAAATTCAGGTCAAGGCGACGGTGCGCCGGATTGTGATGGAAAACGGTCGTGCCGTCGCCGTCGAATACGATCAGGATGGTCAAACCAAACGGGTTTCGGTGGGCAAGGAGGTGATCGTCAGCGCCGGCGCGTTCGGTTCGCCGCAAATCCTGATGCTGTCGGGCATCGGACCGAAAGCCGAGCTGCAAAAACACGGGATCTCTGTGCAGCACGAACTGCCCGGTGTGGGTGAAAACCTGCATGACCATCCGGATGTGATGTTCGTTTTCCAGTCCAAGAAACGCACTGGTATCTCGTTGGGCGCACTTGGCACGGTCAAGAATATCGCGGCCTTCTACCAGTATTTCACCAAGCGCAAAGGATGGCTTGCCAATCCGCCTACGGCGGCAGGTGGCTTCCTGCGCTCGACACCGGGCAAAAACAACCCGGATTTCCAATTGCATATGGTGCCCTTGCCCTATCGGAACCATGCCCATGACTATGCGTCGATGATTAAATGGGGCTTCACCATGATCGTCAACATTGGTCATCCGAAAAGCCGGGGTCGACTGACGCTAAAGGATGCCACCCCTGGGTCTGAGCCCAATATCGACCTCAATCTGCTGGAGCACCCCGATGACCTGAAGGATATGCGTAATGCCTTCAAGGTG
The DNA here is from genome assembly GCA_029212905.1 of Thalassovita sp. Taxonomy (GTDB): domain Bacteria; phylum Pseudomonadota; class Alphaproteobacteria; order Rhodobacterales; family Rhodobacteraceae; genus Thalassobius. Next base: position 1,948 of record JARGPB010000034.1, on the reverse strand, counting down.
ACCCAGGAAATCCTGCATGGCCAGCCGCTCAAGGATTTGGTCGCAAAACCTCTTTATCCCAAGCGCTATCTTGATACCGATGCAGAGATCGACGATTTCCTGCGAGCCGAGGTCAACCATGCCTATCACCCGGTCGGCACATGCAAGATGGGCAAGGATGACATGGCCGTGGTCGATGCAAGGCTCAAGGTGAAGGGGCTTGCCAATGTACGGGTTGCCGATGCCTCAATCATGCCCGAGGTCGTTAATGGCAATACCAATGCCACCTGCATCATGATCGGCGAAAAGGCGGCCGACATGATCAAGGAGGATGCCAAGGCTTAAGAAAACGCACCCGGTGATGGTGACATCACCGGGTGACGGGTTTCCGAACAGAGCCAATTGGGATAAGCAAGCCCTGAAACGCTAAGACCGAGGATGCCGTGAACAAGATCAGCTGGGGTCGCAAGACCAAAGATGCCGAACATCAACAAAAGCTGAAACGCCGGGTTCTGCTGGACACCGCTGCCCATGAATTCACCACTAAGGGCTATGCGGAAACCTCGATCAGCGAGCTGGCCGAACTGCTCGATGTGTCCAAGCCAGCGCTATATTACTACGTGAAAAACAAGGAAGACATTCTGCTTCAATGCGTTGAAATCTCGCTTGAACTGATCATGGAGATTTATGAAGACGTCAATGATCAATCTCAATCGGGGCTTGATCGGTTGAGGGCCTATTTTCAGCGCTATGCGATGACATGCACTGGAAACTATGGCTATGCCTTGATCCGAGAGGGCAATAAACATCTGAGCCCTGAAAACAAGGTCGAGATGCGCAGGATCATGGGGCGTGGTCAGAATGCCGTCGAAGCATTGATCAAGGCGGGAATCAAGGATGGCTCCATTGCGCCCTGCGAACCTCGATATGTCGCCTATGTATTGTTTTCGACCTTCAACCAAATGGCATTCTGGTATTCGACCGAAGGCGAAAAGACCGAGGGCGAGGTCGCCGACCACTTGCTCAACATCGTATTTTCCGGGATTGAACCCAGAATCCAATCATAGCTGCCTTGCAGGCTTGCTGCTGGAATTCACCCATCTGGATAATCAGCTCGAAGCGCGAGATGCACCGTCTCGGCTGGAACGTCGGTTATGTGGTCAGGAGGCGGTTGATATGGTCAATCACCTCCTCCTGTTGGGCGTCGGTCATGTCGCTGCCGGAAGGGAGGCATAGCCCATTGGCAAAGAGGGCCTCATCCACGCCAGAGCCATGATAGGGCGCGCCCTTGTAGAGCGGCTGCATGTGCATCGGTTTCCACAGAGGGCGGGATTCGATTTCGTGCTTGAGAAGCATCTGTCGGATGTCTTCGCGGCTCACACCGGTCTCGGCAGGGTTGATGGTCAGGGCTGTGAGCCATCTTGTTGAGACCTGGCCTTCGGGTTCGGGCATAAAGGTGATGCCGGTGCGAGACAGGGCATTCTCGTAGCGTGAAAAAATTTCGCGACGACGCGCGACCCGTTCGTCAAGAACCGCCATCTGACCAAGGCCGATGGCGGCGCAGATGTTCGAGAGGCGGTAATTGTAGCCCACGGTCGAGTGTTCGTAGTGGGGGGCCGGATCTCGGGCTTGCGTGGCAAGGAAACGGGCTTCGTCAGCCCAGTCCTTGTGGCGCGTGACGAGCATACCACCGCCCGACGTGGTGATGATCTTGTTGCCGTTGAAAGAGAGGATCGCTGCATCGCCTCCGGTTCCGGCCTTGCGGCCCTGCTTGAAGGACGCGCCGAGGCTCTCGGCGCTGTCGACGATGAGGCGCACGTCATATTGGGTTGCAAGGGTTTCCAGCGTATCGAGATCGGCCGATTGGCCGTAGAGATCGGTTGGCACAATGGCCTTGGGTAGGCGGTTCTCAGTTGTCGTTGTGCCCTAATTAAAGAGAATAGAGGCTAATTTTTCCCTGACTTTTCAA
>JARGPB010000033.1 GCA_029212905.1 Thalassovita sp. | reverse complement strand
CCAGCGACAGTTTCACCGGACCCGCAACCGAGGACATCGCCTTGGTCTGAGCCGACGAACCCACACGCGAAACCGACAGACCGGTGTTCACAGCAGGACGGATACCTTGGTAGAACAGTTCCGTTTCCAAGAAGATCTGGCCGTCGGTGATCGAGATCACGTTGGTCGGAATAAACGCGGAAACGTCACCACCCTGAGTTTCAATAACCGGCAGAGCAGTCAGCGAGCCTGCGCCGTGGTCTTCGTTCAGCTTGGCCGAACGCTCCAGCAGACGCGAGTGCAGATAGAAAACGTCACCAGGATAGGCTTCGCGGCCCGGCGGGCGACGCAGCAGCAGCGACATCTGACGGTAGGACACGGCCTGCTTGGACAAATCATCATAGATGATCAGAGCGTGGCGGCCATTGTCACGGAAGAATTCAGCCATTGCAGTTGCGGCGTAGGGTGCCAAGAACTGCATCGGCGCGGGGTCCGAAGCGGTGGCGGCAACAACGATCGAGTATTCCATCGCGCCGTTTTCTTCCAGCTTTTTCACCAGCTGGGCAACAGTCGAACGTTTCTGACCGATTGCAACGTACACGCAGTACAGCTTTTTGGACTCATCGTCGCCGGCTGCTTCGTTATACGATTTCTGGTTCAGGATCGCATCCAGAGCAACGGCAGTTTTACCGGTCTGACGGTCACCAATGATCAGCTCGCGCTGGCCGCGGCCGATCGGGATCATCGCGTCGACCGATTTCAGGCCAGTTGCCATCGGCTCGTGAACCGATTTACGCGGGATGATACCCGGCGCTTTAACGTCAGCAACGCGGCGCTCGGAGGCTTCGATCGGGCCTTTGCCATCAATCGGGTTCCCCAGACCATCGACGACGCGACCCAGCAGGGCTTCGCCTGCGGGAACGTCCACGATGGATTTGGTACGTTTGACGGTGTCACCTTCTTTGATGTCACGGTCAGAACCGAAGATCACAACACCGACGTTGTCGTTTTCCAGGTTCAGCGCCATACCCATGACACCACCGGGGAATTCAACCATTTCACCGGCCTGAATGTTGTCCAGACCGAATACACGGGCAATACCGTCACCGACGGAAAGCACGCGACCGACCTCGGCCACTTCGGCTTCTTGACCGAAGCTTTTGATCTGGTCTTTCAGGATCGCAGAAATCTCTGCAGCTTGGATACCCATTTATCCGACCTCTTTCATTGCATTCTGGAGGGAGTCGAGCTTGGAGCGGATCGACGTGTCGATCATCTTCGAGCCCACTTTGACGACAAGACCGGAGATGAGCGATTCATCGACGGTCGCATTAATCTTGACGGTTTTACCCACGCGTTCGGACAGGGTTTTGGCCAACTTGTCCGCTTGGGTTTTCGTCAGCGCCTTAGCGCTTGTGACTTCGGCGGTCACTTCGCCTTTCTCTTCTGCGATCAGCGCCTGCAAAGAGTTGAGCAGCGACGGCAGAACGAACAAACGACGTTTCTGAGACATAACGCTCAGGCCGTTTTTCATGACGGGCATAAGCCCCATCTTTTCGGCGATGGCAGAAATGGCCCCGCCTTGTTCGTCACGCGAAATCAACGGAGACGAGATCATGGTTTGCAGATCAGCGCTGTCATGCAACGCAGCACCCAGATCAGTCACATTGGCTTCGAGATCGGACAGAGCATTGCTCTCCTTGGCGATCTCGAAAATGGCGGTGGCATAGCGCGCGGCAATGCCGGAGGAAATCGAAGCTGGTTCGGACACGTCCACCCTTCCGACTATTTTGGCCCCGTCCGAAATCCCTATGATTCCGGTTGGGGGCGTTTAGACCCTTGATTTGCGTCAAAGTATCGAAATCGGCGTGGGTGTAGCAGAGCAATCCTCACCTAGCAACCTGCCATGATGCAACGGCATACTGTTGAATACAGCATATTTTCAAAGACTTAAGCTAAGTGCGACGCTTTGGACCGGTTTTTTGAGTGCATTTTTTTCGCCAAATCGGTTGTTTTCCACGATCTGACTCACAAAGCCGCTCAACTCGTTAACGCTATCACGTGTCAGCAACAAAGATGACGCAACGGAATCGACCTCGGAATGCGGCTTTTCACAACAGATTCGAATGGGGAAATCGCACGACAGTCGCATTTGGAATCGCTACCACGGGCTGGTGGCCTCAGCCCCTGATCCGACAAACCCTAGATTGGTTCGGGCTTTGCGGCCGGGGACGGCGCAAGAATAGACAGCGGGCGGCGCACGGCCTCTTTCAAGCCCGGCCCACTGGGCGCATGAACCCGTTTTGACACCTCGACCATGATCACCCCGCCCGCGACAACCATCGACATCGAGGCGCCCATCTTCTCCCACATCTCGCCGGTTTTCCGCCAGAACCTGCGCTGCGATGGGGGCTGGAACAGCGCGGTCACGGTCCGCTCGGGCATGAAATGGTGCAGCTTCAGCTGGGTCTCGAGCTGACTATGGGTATAGGGGCGGCCAAACCCAAACGGCGTGCTATCGTTGCGCGACCAAAGCCCTGCCCGGTTCGGCACGATGAACATCGCCTTGCCTCCAGGCCCAAGCACCCGCCAGCATTCATCCAGAACCGCAGAGGGCTGTTCGCTTGTTTCCAGCCCATGCATCACGATCAACCGATCAACATGGCCTGTTTCAACGGGCCACATGGTTTCCTCGCACAGAACGGACAAGTTGGGCACACCGGCAGGCCATGGCATCACCCCCTGAGGCCCAGGCATCAGCGCCGTCACCCGTCGCGCCTCGGACAGATAGGGACGCAACAACGGCACGGCAAAACCGAATCCCACGACGGCCTGTCCCTTGGCTTCGGGCCACAAGGCGACCAGTTGGTCGCGCACAGCCTTTTGGGCGGCGCGGCCCAACGTGCTGCGGTAATAAAAATTGCGCAGGTCCTGCACATCAAGATGCATTGCAGCCAGCCCTGTGATCAGCCTAGTCTGGGAACGACAATAGCGAACAGTAAAGGAAACGCCATGCCCCTTGAGCTTGTCACGATCCCGTGCCTGTCGGACAACTATGCTTTCCTGATCCATGATGCAGAAACAGGCGAAACCGCTGTCATTGATGTCCCTGACGCCGGCCCAATCCAGGCAGAGCTGAACCGACGCGGCTGGACGCTCAGCCATGTGCTACTGACCCACCACCATTGGGACCATGTGGACGGCCTGCCGGAATTGCTCAAAGATCGTCCCGCCAAAGTTGTCGGCGCCGAGGCAGATGCGCACCGGCTCCCCCCGCTGGATATAACCCTGACCGAGGGCGATACGATTTCCATCGGCAACGAGCTTGGCCATGTCATTGATGTCTCGGGGCATACCCTCGGTCATGTTGCCTTTCATTTCCCCGACAGCAAACTACTGTTCACTGCCGACAGTCTGATGGCGTTGGGATGCGGACGCCTGTTTGAAGGCAGCCCGGAGCAGATGTTTGACAGCCTGTCGAAACTGGCCGCCCTGCCCGGCGACACGACAGTATGTTCGGGCCATGAATACACGACAGCCAATGGCAAATTCGCCCTGACGGTTGACCCCGAGAACACCGAGCTTATCTCTAGGATCGACGCAGTGGCCAAAGCACGAGCGCTGGGGCAGCCCACCGTTCCGTCGCTGCTCTCGGAAGAGCTGGCCACCAATCCGTTTTTGCGCGGTCACACTGAAGGCGTGCAAAAAGCGGTGGATATGATCGGTGCCGACCCGGCGGCGGTCTTTACAGAAGTACGCAAGCGTAAGGACAATTTCTGACGCTTTTCACGCTTAGGCAAACGGCAGCTCCGGCAATTGTGTAAGAAAAACGACAAAAAACACTTGAAGCCGGGCGCGTATCGACCAAACTTTAATCTTATGAGGCCAAGGTTGGGTGAACGCCCCGTTTACCCGGCCCAGATCAGAAGGAGCACAACGTGCCTTCATTCTCGAACACGCTTGAACAGGCAATCCATGCGGCTTTGGCGCTGGCCAACGCACGCAAACACGAATTCGCAACGCTGGAACACCTGCTTCTGGCGCTGATCGACGAGCCCGATGCCCTGCGCGTGATGAAGGCGTGCTCGGTTGATACAGACGAATTGCGCAGCACACTGGTCGAATTCGTGGACGAGGACCTCTCGAACCTTGTCACTGACATTGATGGCTCCGAGGCAGTTCCCACCGCCGCGTTCCAGCGCGTTATTCAGCGCGCGGCTATTCACGTGCAATCTTCGGGCCGGACCGAGGTCACGGGGGCCAATGTTCTGGTCGCCATTTTTGCCGAACGCGAGTCAAATGCGGCCTATTTCCTGCAAGAACAGGACATGACCCGTTACGACGCGGTCAATTTCATTGCACATGGTGTGGCCAAAAATCCTGCCTTCGGGGAACAACGCCCGATCACCGGCGCCACCGACGAAGAGGACATGCACAGCGCAGACGCCGGCCCTCAGGATGCTGTCGAACAAAAAGAATCCGCGCTGGGGAAATACTGTGTCGATCTAAACGTCAAAGCCCAGAACGGCGACGTCGATCCGCTGATCGGTCGCGATTCCGAGGTAGAGCGCTGCATTCAGGTTCTGTGCCGCCGCCGCAAAAACAACCCGCTTCTGGTGGGCGACCCTGGCGTTGGGAAAACCGCCATTGCCGAAGGGCTTGCCCGCAAGATTGTGCAGGGCGAAACACCCGAAGTCCTGTCTGAAACCACGATCTACTCGCTGGATATGGGCGCCCTTCTGGCCGGCACACGCTATCGCGGTGATTTCGAGGAGCGGCTAAAGGCCGTCGTAACCGAGCTGGAAGATCACCCCGATGCGGTTCTTTTCATTGATGAAATCCATACAGTCATCGGGGCTGGTGCCACCTCGGGCGGGGCCATGGATGCCTCGAACCTGCTGAAACCCGCGCTGCAAGGCGGGAAACTGCGCTGCATGGGGTCGACCACCTACAAGGAATTCCGTCAGCATTTCGAAAAGGACCGTGCCCTATCACGTCGATTCCAGAAAATCGATGTGGCCGAACCCACGGTCGATGACGCCGTGAAAATCCTCAAGGGCCTGAAACCCTATTTTGAGGAACATCACAGCGTCCGTTACACCGCCGACGCGATCAAAACCGCGGTGGAGCTGTCAGCGCGCTATATCAATGACCGCAAACTGCCCGACAAGGCCATCGATGTCATTGACGAGGCAGGCGCGGCTCAGCACCTGGTCGCCGAATCCAAACGCCGCAAGACAATTGGAGCCAAAGAGATTGAGGCCGTCGTCGCCAAAATCGCGCGCATTCCACCAAAGAATGTCTCCAAAGACGATGCCGAGGTGCTCAAGGACCTGGAGGCCAGCCTGAAACGCGTCGTGTTCGGTCAGGACGCCGCAATCGTGGCTCTGTCGAGCGCAATCAAACTGGCCCGCGCGGGCTTGCGAGAACCAGAGAAACCCATCGGCAACTATCTTTTCGCTGGCCCCACCGGCGTCGGCAAGACCGAGGTCGCGAAACAGCTTGCCGATACTCTGGGTGTGGAATTGCTGCGGTTTGACATGTCCGAATACATGGAAAAACACGCCGTCAGCCGCCTGATTGGCGCGCCTCCGGGTTACGTCGGGTTCGATCAGGGCGGCATGCTCACGGACGGTGTAGACCAGCACCCGCATTGTGTGCTGCTGCTGGACGAGATGGAGAAGGCGCACCCGGATGTCTACAACATCCTGCTTCAGGTGATGGACCACGGCAAGCTGACGGACCACAATGGCCGAACAGTAGATTTCCGCAATGTGATCCTGATCATGACATCGAACGCAGGTGCTGCCGAACAGGCGAAAGAGGCGATTGGCTTTGGCCGCGACCGGCGCGAAGGCGAGGATACGGCAGCCATCGAGCGCACCTTCACGCCCGAATTCCGCAACCGCCTTGATGCTGTTATCAGCTTTGCTCCTCTACCGAAGCCGGTGATCATGCAGGTCGTTGAAAAATTCGTCCTGCAATTGGAAGCCCAGCTGATGGATCGCAACGTACATATCGAACTGTCCAGCCCCGCTGCCGAGTGGCTGGCCGACAAAGGGTATGACAGCAAAATGGGCGCCCGCCCCTTGGGCCGTGTGATTCAGGAATACATCAAAAAGCCGCTGGCCGAAGAGTTACTGTTCGGCAAACTGGCCAAGGGCGGGGTGGTCCATGTCGGTGTCATAGATGGTAAAATCGACCTGCAAATCGACGGCCCAGATCAAAAGCGGCTCTCAGGTGACAAGCCCCCTCTGCTAACTGCTGACTGATGCGTTTCGCGCGCCTGCTATCCACGTTCTGTTCCCTCGCCATACCCGCTATGGCGGGGGAACTACCTTTGGGGCAACCGATTGACTGTGACCTAGGCACGACCTGCTTTATCCAGCAATATGTTGATCACGATAGCGGCCCTGGCGCAAAGGACTTTACCTGCGGATCACTGAGCTATGACAATCACAAGGGGACCGATTTCGGCCTCCCCTCTTTCAAGGCGATGCGCCATGGTGTGAATGTGCTGGCCTCTGCCCCGGGGACCGTGCGTGGCCTACGTGACGGCATGCCCGATACCGGGTTCTCTGCTAAAACTGCGGCTCTGATTGATGGCAAAGATTGCGGGAACGGCGTGGTGATTGACCATGGCGATGGGTGGCAAACCCAATATTGCCATATGAAGCGCGGCTCGATCACGGTGGCAAAGGGGCAGCACGTGGGCGCAGGGACTGTGCTGGGGCAGGTTGGGTTTTCCGGGCGCACTCAGTTTCCGCACCTTCATCTTTCGGTCCGAAAAGATGGCAGGGTCGTCGACCCTTTCGACCCGGATGGCCAGATCACCTGCGGAAAACCCGAGCAAATAACACTGTGGGGAACCCCGCCCCTATATGTGCCAGGCGGGCTGTTAACTGCCGGTTTCAGCACGGAAATCCCCAAGTATAGCACCGTAAAAGACGGCACCGCCGGGAAAGAGGCACTGCCACTCGACGCGCCTGCGCTTGTGGTTTGGGGGTATGCCTTTGGGGCTCGGGCAGGTGATGTATTGCGGATCGAAATTCTGGCGCCAGGCGGGCTTTTTCTCGCAAAAACCGTCGCTCTGGACAAACCGCAGGCCCAATTTTTTCGCGCAGCTGGGAAACGCAGGCCTGCGCAAGGTTTCGCGCCCGGTCAGTATCGGGGCTATATTGCTCTGATCCGCGACGATCGCGTTATTGATGAAATCCACGCCCAGACGGTGCTGCGTTAACTACTTCTCGGTTAGTTTCAGTTCGATCCGGCGGTTCTGCGCCCGCGCTTCCGAGGTGTCGTCGCGGTTCACGGGTTGATACTGGCCGAAACCGTTCGCGCTCAGCCGGTCCGGCGGCAACGCGAGAAAGTTAACCATATAGCGCACCACGGACAACGCCCGGGCCTGGCTAAGCTCCCAGTTGTCCGCGTATTCGCCTGTGCCCAACAGTGGGACGTTATCTGTGTGGCCATCGACGCGGATAACCCAGTCGATCTCTGGAGGTATATCATCCGCGATACCGCGTAGAATGCGGGCGACCTTGGCGATTTCACCCTGCCCTGCCGGCGACAGCTCGGCGCTCGCGGATTCAAACAGCACCTCTGAAGAGAACACAAAACGATCCCCGACGATCCGCACTCCCTCTTGGCCGCCCAATACCTCGCGCAGGCGACCAAAGAAGTCGCTCTTGTACTTCTCCAGGTCCTGTTTTTCTGCTTCAAGAGCCAGCTTCTCTTGCTCCAGCCGCAGGCGCTCTGCTTCCTCTAGAACACGACGTTTGCGTTCCTCTGCTGCGGCCCGTGCCAGAGCTGCATTCAAATCCGACCCCAAGGTTTCCAACTGCACGCGCGCGCTCGCGTCTCGGTCTTTGTAATCATCCAACAAGGCCTGCAGGCTACCCAGTTGTGATCGTAGTGCCGCAATTTGCTGATTCAGAAGCGCCTTTTGCCGCTGAGCCTCGGCACTGCTGGCTTTTTCTGTGTTCAGTTCACGATTCGCGACGGCCAACAGTGCGGCCTGCCGCTGGGCCTCTGTCATTTGTGTCTCGGCTGATTGCTGCGCCGCCAATTTCGCGGCCAGAGCCTGAGCAAGCGCCTTCTGCGCGTCTGAAATCTGGGTTTCCAGGGCAATTTTTGCCGCCAATGCCTCGGCCAAACGGGTTTCCAGATCCGAGGCTTTGGCCCGTGCACCATCGGCCACAGCCAAGCGTGCCTCGGCCTCGCTCAGCTTGGTGCGCAAATCCTCGATCCTGGCTGTTCTTTGCTCGCCGTCCGCCAGGGCCAGCGCCAATTGCGCCTCAAGAGTGACCAACCGTGTCTGCGTTTCATCACGCCCCGCGCGTGCCGCAGCCAAATCAGTCTGAGTCTGCTCTTGCGCCAACAATGCTGCGGCCAGCTTTGTGGTCAGGTCTTGGCCCGCAGCCTGAGCGGCAGCCAACATGGTCAGCGTGTCTTCGGCTTTCTTGCGCTGCGCCTCCAGCGCAAGCGTCATCGCCGTCAGCTCTGCATCCGCGTTCTTCAATTTCTCACGCAATGCCTCAGCGGCGGCCGCTTCGGTCAGGCGTGCGGCCTCTTCCTCGGACAGCTGCGTTTCCAAATCGGTCACGCGGGCCGACAAAACCGCGCGCTCCGTTTCGGTGTCCGCCTTTTCAGATTTAAGATCGGCGATCAGCGTCTCCAGCGCCTCACGTCTTGCGGCAGCCAGACGCGCGGCCTCTGCACCTGCGTCTATTTCAAACCGCGCTTGCGCCAGTGCCAATTGCAGGGCCTCACGCTGATCCATCAAGGTCTGGTTCTGCCCCTCCAAGGTCGAAACCGTCCCCAGGGCCGTATCCCGTTGCGACAGAAGCGACGCCACCTGGGCCTCGAAATCCGCGATCTGTCCTGCCTGGGTATCCCGCTCAGAGGTTAGGGATGCAATCAGCGCCAACTGTTGGCGCGATTGTTCTTGCGCAGCCATCAAGGTCGCGTTCAGCTCGCCCATATCAGAGGTCAAATCGGCCGTGCGCTTACGTTCCAGCCCCAGCGCGTCGGCCAGCGCGGCCACCTCGGTGGACAGCTCATCCAGTTGGTTTTCCTGACCCGTGATTGTTTCGCGCAGCACGAACTGAACCACCATGAAAATGGTCAGAACGAACATCAAAACCAACAAAAGCCCCGTCATCGCATCCACGAAACCAGGCCAGATCGAGCCCTGAAACCGGTGTCCTGTCCGTCTGGAAAGAGCCATGTTCAGCTCTCCCTTTCTCCGCCGGATTTTGCCCGACGGTTCCGCAGAACGGTCGTAAGCGCGGCAATATCCGTGCGTAGTTCAGCCATGGTTTCCTGGCGGCCGGCGCTGATCTCTTCCAAAATACGCAGCAGTTGAACGTCGATCGAACGCAACCGCATCCGGCTTTCGGCATCGACCCCATCGCCTTCGCGTTCGGACAGGATTTCGACCAGTCGATCCTGCCCTTCGGCCATCCGAACCAAAGCATCATTGGCCCGCGCAGTCCCGGCCATACGATCCGTCAAGCGTTCGATGGACACGGCCAGGCTGGTGAGTTTGTCATCCACATGGGCGCGGCTGATGTCGGATTGGGTGAACATCTGCTGCATGGCTTCGATCTGGTTCGTCATGTGATCCAGCACCACAGCAACCTGAGACCCGTCACCGCCGCCGTCCCCCTCGCCCGAGAACCCGACACGAGTGATCGTCGACAGCCATTCTTCAAGTTCGCGGTAGAAACGGTTCTGACCGTGGCCAGCGAACAGTTCAAGCAACCCCACTACAAGGGACCCGGCCAGCCCCAGCAAAGACGACCCAAACGCCACGCCCATACCAGACAATTGCGCATCCAAACCATTCATAAGGCGGCCAAAAACATCGGCCCCGGCCTCTCCTTCTTGGGGGCTCAGGCTGCGGATCGTGTCAACAAGGGCGGGTACAGTGGTGGCCAGCCCGTAGAATGTGCCCAGCAACCCCAGGAAAATCAGCAGGTTAACAATATAGCGCGTGATTTCCCGCGCTTCGTCGATCCGCGTCCCAACAGAATCCAAAATCGACCGCGTCGAGGACGAGCTGATCTGCATCCGCGCGCCACGCGTCCGCAACAGCGCCGCCAACGGCGCAAGCAGGCGCGGCGCTCTCAATCCGGATGTTTCCGCATGATCGCGGGCAAAGGTCTCGATCCAGCGAACTGAATTGATCAACTGCGCGACCTGCCAGAAACACGCCACCACGCCGACGGCAAAGACGAACATGATAAAGCCGTTCAGATACGGATTTGCCTCGAATACCGGCAAAATACGCGGAAGAGCCAGAAACACGACAAATGACGTGAGTCCCAGCACCATGACCATCAGCATGATCTGGCGAACAGGTTGCGAAAATTGCGGCTCGGCCTCGCGGTCTGGCTGCTCCATAGCGGTCAGATCCTGACACTGTTTTAATTACGGGCAGCTTACGGCGCTTGCCCCATCAAGCCAAGGATTTATGCAAGGATTTCACGCACTCGTGCCGTCAACCAGTCCAGTTCGTGATCTTGAATCTTCAATTCGTGCAAATGCGCAGCAGTGTTGAACAGATATTCGGTGTTTGGGCCACGCCCGCCCACCGCATGCGCGATGGTCTGCGCCTGCTCTTCCAGCGGCAACCCGCCACAATACTGTACATGATCGGGGTCAATGATGTAGGTAATCGCCTCGACCTGGCGCCCATCGCGCAGCTGCACCTGCAAACGTTCCTCAAGATAGGCCGAGGACACCAGCTCGCGCTCGCGCAGATACTCCAGAACCTGGGCTTCTTCTCCTGCGCGGACAGACAACGCAAGCCCATGGCAAGAGGCCTGTTCAGCCCGGTCCAGTGCCAGAACCAGACCCGGTTTTGCATCCGTGCCCCGGTGATGAATTGATCGCATGCAAAAGCTACGGTGAAACCCCGGCAAATATGCAAGATGGCTTTCCGCGGCCTCGAACCCCGGGTTCCACAGCAATGATCCGTATCCGAAAACCCACATCGTCATGTCTCTGGTCCTTTTCTGACGCCCCCTGTAAACACCAGCCCAAGCGAACATGAAAGGGGTGCCGGATGAAACGGCTGTTGATTGCGATCATCGTTCTGGCAACGGCCTGGGCAGGGTACTGGGTCTTTGCGTCACGCGGCGTGAAATCCGAATTGGCTGGCTGGTTCGACGACCGTCGCGCCGATGGCTGGGTCGCGGAATACAGCGATCTGTCCGTCAATGGGTTTCCCAACCGGGTAGACGCCAACTTCACCAATATTTCTCTGGCTGACCCCCAATCTGGCTGGGCGTGGGAGGTGCCGTTTTTTCAACTTCTGACGCTCAGCTATCAACCCAACCACATCATTGCAGTCTGGCCACAGACGCAAATGCTGGCGACGCCAAAGCAAAAGTACCAGATCACCAGTACCAAGCTGCAAGCCAGTGTCGTTCTGGACGCAGGCGAGGCCCTGCCGCTGAACCGTGCCAATCTGGTCGCCGATACCCTGACACTGCAAGATAGCGATGGCCAGGCCACAACGATGACCGCGCTGCGTGCCGCGATCCAAGCCGCCCCCGAAACGCCCAATACCTATCTTTTCGCTATCGAGGCCGAGGATTTCGCACCTCCGATGGCGTTGCGCGGGTTGATTGGCGCGGCGGATCTGCCCCGTGCCTTTGAAACACTACGCGCCCAGCTCGAGGTCAGCTTTGATGATCAGTGGGATCGCTCTTCGATCGAGCGGCGCCGCCCTCAGCCCACCCGCCTGGACCTGAAACTGGCCGAGGCCCGCTGGGGCGAGTTGGAGCTGTGGCTGGCCGGTGCCGCCGATCTGGATGACAAAGGTCGCCTGAACGGGTCGCTGACCATCAAGGCCCGTAACTGGTCCGAAATCATCGACATGGCGGTCAGCTCGGGTCAGATTTCACGCAAGATGGGGCGTCAGCTCGGGGACGGGTTGAGTTTGCTTTCGCAATTAGCAGGCAACCCGAACACGCTGGATATCCCGCTAGAGTTCCGCAAAGGCACGGTATTTTTGGGCCCCGTCCCGTTAGGAAAACTGCCCCGATTGGTGCTGCGCTAAGCCTATCGGCAGTAGGATCCGCTACGATATCGGGCCGTGTCGAAATGGAAATGGTCTTTGTGGTATCTGTCGGACTTCGGTCCCAAAACGGTGCCGAAGGGCCCGCAAGCGCTTTCGTGCATCTCTTTGAGAATGCGCCCCTTTTTACCGCGCCCCCAGTCCTTTAGCACCGTGATTTCGGACCCGTCCCTCAACGAGAAAGCCCCAATATCCACTGCGCGCCCTTTGCCGTGCTCCGAGATCTTTGCGCCCTTTTTGTTGTTCCGCGTGCGACACGAATAGCTGGCAAAAACCCGCATTTTGCTGACGCCTCCGCCGCGACGGCCAACCGCCGGTTTCAGACCGCGATCGACCCACAGTTTCAGCGCCTTGGCGGTCGTGCAATCAACCAATGCAGAGCGGCTCAGCACGACGCCCGAAACCGATCTGACACGAACCGCACCCTGCACCCCACACCCCGAGATTTTCCCAGGAACCCGGCCAACTTTCTCTCCCAGAATCGCGGGATCACCACAGACCGAACCACGCTTGGGACTGGTTTGACGCTTGGCGGTTTTCTTGTCGGCCCGATTGGGACGCACGCGCGGACGCAGAGATTGATAGAGCGTAGCGCGATCTCGTTGCGCGGCTTGGGGCTCGACCCCGACGGTGCGCGGAGAAATCGCCGCAATGACGCCAGGGTGAACCTCGCCACGCGCAACAGGACGAAGCGATGATCCCGGCGCATTGGCGCTGGCCGCGACGGCCAGGGAAACAGCTGCCATCAATCCCAGCACAAACGTCTTCATTTGACGGGTTTGGTACGCCCGAAATCCGGCGCATCCGTATCCTGGCCCGCATCAATGATCCCACGTCGGACCGCACGCGTGCGTGTGAAATAGTCAAACAACTGGTCCCCGTTCCCGGTTCGGATCGCGCGTTGCAACGCGAACAGCTCTTCGGTAAAGCGGCCCAGAATTTCCAAAGTGGCCTCTTTGTTGGTCAGAAAGACGTCCCGCCACATGGTCGGATCACTGGCTGCGATCCGGGTGAAATCCCGAAATCCCGCAGCCGAGAACTTGATAACCTCTTGATCAGAAACGCGATTCAGATCATCGGCCACGCCCACCATCGTGTAGGCGATCAAATGAGGGATGTGACTGACGACAGCGCAGACCTGATCATGGTGCTGCACCTCCATCCGTTCGCAATTGGCGCCCAGGGCGTGCCAGAAATCCTCTAGCCGCTGTGTTGCAACCTCGTCCGCACCATCAGGCACGATCAGGCACCAGCGATTATCAAACAGGGATGCAAAGCCTGAATCCGGCCCGCTGTGCTCGGTCCCGGCCATCGGGTGGGCAGGAACAAAGTGAACATTCTCAGGGATATGAGGGCCGACGGTATCGATCACCGATTTTTTGACGGATCCAACATCCGTGACCGTCGCGCCAGGTTTCAAGTAGGGGGCGATTTCAGCCGCCACCTGCCCCATGACGCCGACCGGGACGCAGAGCACAACCAGATCGGCATCTTTCACCGCTTCAATCGCGCTGTCACAGACGTGGTCACACAAACCGATCCGGCGCGCAGTGTCGCGCGTTGCTTCGGACCGTGCATATCCGGTGACATGGCTCGCTACGCCGCCGCGTTTCATCGCCCAGAACATGGAGGACGCGATCAGCCCCAACCCGATCAGGGCAACGCGTTCATAAAGAATGCTCACCGCGCGCCCCCTTTGAACTGCCCAATCGCATGGGCCACGCGGCGACACGACGCCTCGTCCCCGATGGTGATACGCAGGCAATTGGCCAGGCCATAGCCCGCAGTTTTTCGCACGATCAGCCCCTGGGATTTCAAGTAGATGTCGCAGTCATCGGCCTCTTGTGCGTTGGTGAATTGCGCCAGAATAAAATTGGTCGAGGACGGATCAGACGGCACACCATGCGCGGCAAGCGCCTCGGCCAACCAGTTACGCAGGCGCGCATTATCGGACCGGCATTTTTCGGTATAAGCCACGTCGCGCAAGGCTGCCTCGGCGGTGGCCAGTTGAACATTCGACAGGTTAAAGGGCTGTCGCACGCGATTCAGTACGTCGATGATCGCACGCGGTGCATAGCCCCAACCGATCCGCAGCCCGCCAAGGCCGTAGATTTTGGAAAACGTCCGGGTCATGATCACGTTGTCGCGGGTCTCGACCAGTTTGGCACCGCCATCATAGCCTTCGACAAATTCGGCGTAAGCCCCGTCCAGCACCAACAGCGCCCCCTCGGGCAGCCCATCGGCCAGACGTGCGCATTCGTCCAAATCAATCATCGTGCTGGTCGGATTTGCCGGATTGGCGATAAACACAATGCGGGTCTTATCTGTGCAGGCGTTCAAAATGGCATCGACGTCCACAACACGCTGGGACTCGGGCACTTTGATCGGAGTGGCGCCAACGGCATGGGCCAGGATGGGGTACATCGAGAACCCGTGCTCGGTATAGATCACCTCGTCGCCTGGGCCTGCGAAACACTGGGCCACGAATTGCAGCACCTCGTCCGAGCCAACGCCACAGATGATATTGTCCGCAGTCAGCCCATAGATGTCGCCAATGGCGGCACGCAAACCCGCATGATCCGTCGCAGGATACCGATGCAGTTCAAACGAGGCACGCCGCAACGCCTCGACTGCTGCGGGGCTGGGCCCATAGGGATTTTCATTTGAACTGAGCTTGACCACGTCGGTGACACCATCGACATGGCTGGCCCCACCAACATACAAGGCAATTTCCATGATGCCGGGCTGAGGCGTGATCTTAGTCATGTTCCTGTCTCCTTCGGGTTCTCCTTACAAAGCCGAACCAGCCAAGTGAAGGATGAAAGCCGAAATGCCTGACCGTTGACTGCGATCGGTGCTGACGCGTGGCCCAATGGCCATACGTTTCAGTATTTTTTGGACCGTACGCCCAACCAATCCATAGCGGCCATCAGAACACCGGATCCGACGAACACCATATGGATCGCCACCATCCAGTACAATGCGTCTTGGTCCAAGGGTTTATCCGATTTGCCGATTTCCATGAATTGCTTCAGCAGGTGGATCGCAGATATGGCAACAATCGAGGCGATCAGCTTCATCTTCAGCCCCGAGAAATCCACAGTCCCCATCCAGCTGGGCCGGTCGCCGCCATCGTCAATATCCAGCTTCGAGACAAAGTTTTCATAGCCCGAGAACAGCACGATCAGCAGCAGGTTCGCGGCCAGCGACAGGTCGATCAGGGTCAGCACCACCAAAATGGCCTTGTCCGCTGTCATGGTCAAAACCTGTGGAACATAGTAGATCAGCTCTCGGCAGAACACGACGGTCAGCATCCCCAAGGACACCACCAATCCCAAATACATCGGCGCCATCAACCAACGCGAGGCAAATAGCCCCTGTTCGAATTTCCGCTCAATGGTGGGTTTCTGGGCCATTTGTGGTCTCCTGTCCTGTCGCAGGAGCGGTTTAGGCGATGCTGCACCGCCGCGCAATGCGGCAGGGTGTATCCGATGCGATCACCCGCGATATCTGCTACGCAGGACAAAGTTGGCATATGTGGTTACCCAATGACGGGCTGCTTATCCGTGAAAGTTAATTTCGCTGACCGCTACACGGCTAATCAATCCGCCAGTGTTAACAGCACGATATACAGGTCTTGGCGGCCGGGCGGTTTCGTCAACGTGGCGGTGAACCCAGCTTCTGTCTTCCATCGTTTTCAGTGACTGCGACAAGGCGCGATCCGTGATCGTTCGCAGGTTTCGTTTGATGTCATTGAAGTGGCTCGGCCTGTGGATGGCACTCAGTACCGGCAAGGTCCATGAGCGCCTGAGCAAATCCTGATCTTCTTCAGCCGTGACACTTTGAATTTTATGGGCAATGGCGGCAGCAGATACACCAAGCTCTGTTAGTCGAAACTCTGGACGCAGCGGATGGCCATACCCGGGGTTTCGTTCCAACAATCCGATCAAGATAAGGTGATCCATGCTTTGCGCGAAAGCAGTCCTGCTTGCGCCAGTGGCAGCCAACAGCGGCGCCTGCCGTCCAGCAATACCTGCGTGCAGGTTCGCCAAAATAGGGACGGCCCAAGCCCTTGAGGTGGTGTTGACAAATACTTCAATGTCCATAAAGTATAGTTAATATATTTTATATCAAAAGGAAAGTCCATGTCGCTCATTTCATTGGAAGAAACCATCACCATCGCGCTTTCCGTCAAAGATCGTCATGCAAGTTCTGAGTGGTACAGAAGCATGCTTGGGTTTGACACAATTTACCACGCAGATGAGGCAGGCTGGTCAGAACTTCAGACCAACACAAACGGCGTGACACTGGGTCTTGGCGAACATACCCAACCTGCACCCGGCAATTGCGTACCCGTCTTTGGCATAGCTGACCTGGACGGTGCCAGGCAGAAGCTGGAGCAAGCCAATGTCAAATTCGATGGCGCAACTGATGTTGTAGAAGGCATGGTCAAAACAGCAACATTTTACGATCCCGATGGGAATGCACTCATGCTTGCAGAGGATTTGACAGATAGATCTTGAGAAGTCCTAGCTGCGGTCGTTCATCCAAAGCGCAGAATCCTGTGATATGCTATTCTGGTCAACGTCGGGTTGTCGTTTTGGGCGGGCGTCGCGAATCGAAGGGTCTGTCATGGAAACACCAAACTTACCTGCCATTCGCGCATTTCGTCCTGCTAGACCTGCTTGGTCTTGCCCCCGTTTCAGTTCCGGCGTGATGCGGTGCTGATTGTGCAGCGCCTTGTCGGGGCGTTGACTTCGCTGCTTGAAGAAGGCGTCGGCATTCTTTTGGTCGAGCAATTCACAGAAATTGCTTTGTCGCTCGCAACCGATGCCATCGTCATGCGAGGCGGTGAGGTGCAGTACGCCGGTCCCGCCGCTCGGCTTCAGACCGATCCTGAGGTTTTGGATAGCGCCTATTTTGGATAGACGCCATTCATTGGCGAAATATGCCCGTCCGCGATGCAATTCTGCGGACGCTAGATTGTTACGATGCGCCTGTCTGACGTCAGCGCTTATGGGTCCCAATAACCGTATTTGATAAGAGTAGAGAGTTCTTGGCTCATCGTAACCACTGAGGAGTGGACGATGAAAAAGACAACAGGATCACGCAAAAGCCCTGGCGAGAAGATGTCTAAATAGCCCCTATATTTTTAGACACCTTCTTCCGT
>JARGPB010000032.1 GCA_029212905.1 Thalassovita sp. | reverse complement strand
TCAACAAGGACGAAGAGGCCCCAATCTTCCAGGTCGCAGACTACGGCCTCGTCGCGGACCTCTTCGAGGCAATTCCAGAACTGACAGAAAAACTGTAAATTGCCATTCGGCAGTACACAGTGATTTTGAAAGGGCCCGCCATTGGCGGGCCTTTTTATTTACCCCTTAGCGACAGCGCGACCCCACCCAGAACAATTGCTGTGGCAATTAAGAAGCGTGTGTCGGGGAGTTCTAACAGGAACACCACACCACCGACAATGGCGATCACTGGGACGCTCAATTGTGCGACTGCCGCGCGCCCTGCCCCCAGTGCAGGCAACAAGCTGTACCACAACGCATACCCTAACCCCGACGTAATCGCCCCGGACAGTATCGCCAGCCACACACCAGGCATCGGTAGGGCCAATGGATCAAAGGGCACGGAACTGAACAACGTCAAAGCGCCCCCCAGCGGAGCCGCGACCAGAAAATTCGCAGCCGTTGCCTGCAAAGCATCTGCGGCGCCGCGCCCAGCCAAGGAATAGACACCCCAGCCGACCCCGGCCAGTACCATCAATCCCCCATGCACCAGGGGGATGCCTTCATTCGTCTCTACCGGCCACAACAACCAGCACAGGCCGACAAACGCCAACACAGCCGCAACCCATCTGAGCGCGGGAACGGGCTCTCGCAGCACTAGCGCACCTGCAAACATGGTAATCTGAACTGTGCCAAACAGGATTAGCGCCCCAAGCCCAGCATCCAGCATCACATAAGCCGCTGAAAACCCGTAGATATAGACAAGCAGCGACAGAACCCCAACCAAACGCCCCTTGCCGCCAAAGGAAATGGATCCACGCAGCACCAATGACACCCCAGCAAGCACCAGCGCACCCGCAAGCAGCCTGATACTCCCAAAAACGAAGGGATCCATGCCCTCAAATGAAAGCCCCATCCGGTTCAAAACCGAGTTGGCTGCAAATGCGATCATCGTGAGGGTAGTTAGGAGGAACAGTTTCATCGGTTCAACCTCTCACAGCTAGGCCAGTCGAAACAGCGACAACCGAGCCTCGCTCATGCGATTGTGATGGAGGGGGACCTTATAAACAGAAAAGAACCGCCGATTTCTCGGCGGCTCTTTACTATTTATTCTGGCTCGGTTGGGCAAAGAACCCTCGGAACTTGGCGGAAAATGATGCCTGTCCCTTGGTGACTTTGACTTTCCCACCGCCGAGAACGATAGCGAGCGTAACAAACACTATCAAAACAGGCAGTCCCCAGATCACGAGCGTGACAACTACATCTGGGATTTCGATATTTTTCATATTTATTGACCTTTCCCTTGTCATGTTTCGTTTCTGGCATTGGAAAGACCGACAACTGCTGTCGCTGGGAGCGCGCGTTGATGGCGGGGCGTGTGGCTGCGGGCAGGCGTATCATTCCAATATTGGAACAAATGAAGCAGCTTCATGACGCTTTTGTTAAGAATATGTAACAGATTTACGACAGAGCCCTGCCCGCCAGAGATATTCCGGTGTGACCGCAACAAAACATTTACACTTCAGTCACTTGAACACGCGACATGTCGAAAAAGAAAAGGCCCACCAAATGGCGGGCCCCTCCGAAATATTGATGCCAGGTGGCTTACATCATGCCGCCCATGCCGCCCATGTCGGGCATGCCACCCGCCGGAGCGCCGCCGTCTTTCGACGGTTTGTCAGCGATCATGGCTTCGGTGGTGATCAGCAGACCTGCAATCGAGGCTGCGTCTTCCAGTGCGGTACGGGTCACTTTGGCGGGGTCGATCACACCGAAGGCGAACATATCGCCATATTCTTCGGTCTGAGCGTTGAAGCCAAACGAGCTGTCGGTCGACTCGCGCACTTTGCCAGCAACCACTGCACCGTCAACACCAGCGTTTTCAGCGATCTGGCGCAGAGGCGCTTCGATGGCTTTACGCACGATCACGATACCTGCGGTTTGGTCAGCGTTTGCGCCTTCCATGCCGTACAGAGCTTTGCCAGCCTGAACCAGAGCAACACCGCCACCAACGATCACGCCTTCTTGGACAGCTGCGCGGGTCGCGTTCAGAGCATCATCGACACGGTCTTTGCGCTCTTTCACTTCGACTTCGGTCATGCCGCCAACTTTGATCACAGCAACACCGCCAGCCAGTTTGGCCACGCGCTCTTGCAGTTTCTCACGGTCGTAGTCCGAGGTGGTTTCTTCGATCTGAGTGCGGATCTGGCCAACGCGGGCTTCGATCTCTGCTTTCACGCCATGGCCGTCCACGATGGTGGTTTCGTCCTTGGTGATGTTGATCGTTTTCGCGGTGCCCAGCATGTCCATGGTCACCGATTCCAGCTTCATGCCCAGATCTTCGCTGATGACCTGACCACCGGTCAGGATTGCGATGTCCTGCAGCATGGCCTTGCGGCGATCGCCGAAACCCGGTGCTTTGACAGCTGCGATTTTCAGGCCGCCGCGCAGTTTGTTGACAACCAGAGTAGCCAGCGCTTCGCCTTCAACATCCTCTGCGATGATCAGCAGGGGTTTTTGCGACTGGATGACTTGCTCCAGCAGGGGAACCATCGGCTGCAGCGACGAGAGTTTCTTCTCGTGCAGCAGGATCAGACAGTCGTCCAGCTCGGCGATCATTTTGTCGGGGTTAGTGACGAAATAGGGCGACAGGTAACCGCGATCGAACTGCATGCCTTCGACGACATCGGTCTCGGTTTCCAGACCTTTGTTCTCTTCGACGGTGATCACGCCTTCGTTGCCGACTTTCTGCATCGCGTCAGCGATCTGCTGGCCGATGTCGGACTCGCCGTTGGCCGAGATGGTGCCAACCTGGGCAACTTCGGCGCTGTCTTTGACTTCGCGCGCCATGTCGCGGATGCCCTGCACGACAGTGGCAGTTGCCAGATCGATGCCGCGCTTCAGGTCCATCGGGTTCAGACCCGCGGCAACCTGTTTCAGACCTTCGCGAACGATGGACTGAGCCAGAACGGTCGCGGTGGTGGTGCCGTCACCGGCTTCGTCATTGGTACGCGAGGCCACTTCTTTGACCATTTGCGCGCCCATGTTTTCGAACTTGTCTTCCAGTTCGATCTCTTTGGCAACCGACACACCGTCTTTGGTGATGCGGGGCGCGCCAAAGGATTTGTCCAGAACAACGTTCCGGCCTTTGGGGCCCAGGGTTACTTTTACGGCGTCAGCCAGAATATTTACGCCGCGCAGCATTGCGTTGCGGGCATCGGTGTCAAATTTGACGTCCTTAGCAGCCATAGTGCTTGCTCCTGTTTCTTAAATTTGTTGCGTCGACGATCAGGCGATGATGCCCATGATGTCGGATTCTTTCATGATCAGCAGTTCTTCACCATCAATGGTGATTTCGGTGCCGGACCATTTTCCAAACAGGATCTTGTCGCCTTCTTTGACGTCCATCGCGATGCGGTCGCCATCTTCGTCACGTGCGCCTGCGCCAACGGAAACAACCATGCCTTCGGCGGGTTTTTCTTTTGCGCTTTCGGGGATGATCAGACCACCCTTGGTCTTTTCGTCGCTTTCGATACGGCGAACCAGCACGCGGTCATGAAGCGGTGTAAATGCCATCTCTGAGGCTCCTTGCTCAAAGTTTCTCCTCGCCCCCTTCCTCATGAAGCAGGGCAGTTAGCACTCACCTCTGTCGAGTGCTAACAGCGCATAGCTAAGGAGGAGAAAAGACCGAGTCAACCAGCCTCATATGAAATGTAGGTAAAATTCGTCGCCGCAGTGCAGCTAGGATTCCGAAGCCCCAAGGGCACCCTGCCCGGCCTCGCTGAGTTGATAAACCCCTGTCGCCACGTTCTGGAACCAGCCATAGTGATTGTCACGCATCAGGCGGGTCGCATGGGATACGCCGGTGGCCTTGGCGACGACTGCGCCTTTGGTGGCGCCATTTTCGGCAAGGTACGCGGCGCAGCGCAAGGCTTCTTGTCGATACGAGGTCACAATCCCCCGGCGGACGGCGCCGCCTAGGTTTGGATCCCCGTGGCGACGCTCGAATTCAGCCATAAGGCGGGTCTGGCGCTTTTTCACCTTACGGGGTTGGAACGTGGCGGGTTCGTGATGCACCTGGATT
The DNA here is from genome assembly GCA_029212905.1 of Thalassovita sp. Lineage (GTDB taxonomy): Bacteria > Pseudomonadota > Alphaproteobacteria > Rhodobacterales > Rhodobacteraceae > Thalassobius. Next base: position 13,250 of record JARGPB010000032.1, on the reverse strand, counting down.
TCCTGTGTCTCTGACTGAACCGAAATCACCCCCAGCCCCAAGCGCTTACACAGCCCCAGATTACCTTTGAACGCACGCCAGCCTGCACGGCCTTTCCAGCGTGGAACGGCCACGTATACCTGATCCGTCACGGCCTGACGCGCCACGGCCTGCTGCAAAAGCGTCAGCGAAAACCCGGTCTTCAGCTCGACAATCAAAGGAGGCTCGTCGTCCCGCACCGCCACGACGTCCGCAGCGCCGATTTCGGACTTCACGTGATACCCCAAGGCCTCGAAAAAGGCTTTGACCGGGGGGTACAGATCGGTTTCCGAAGGCTTGCTCATGATTTGGATTTACCCGCATTGTCCATCAAGACCAATAGACGTTGCAGTCAGCAACTGCCAATCGCATAGTCGGCCCCGAACAACCGAAAGACCTATAGTGATGCGTTACCTCCTTTTTTTGATGTTTCTCTTTGCGGCCGCGCCCCTACAGGCCGCGTGTGATGGACCCTCCGCCTTCGATGCACTGCCTTCAGAAACCCAACAGCAACTGCACTTGAAAGCCGCCCAAGCACCATTTCACAGCGGGTTGCTGTGGAAAATTCAAAGAAACAACGTGATCTCTTACGTGGTGGGCACGATGCACCTGCCTGATCCACGCCACCAACATACGCTGCAACGTGTAAAACCACTGATCGCAGCATCCAGCCAGGTCTTTCTGGAATTGACCAAAGAGGATGAAGACACCCTGCAACGGGAAATGATCCGCGACCCGGGGCGGGTATGGATCACCGAAGGCCCCAGTCTCATTGACCGGCTGGGCGAGGAGCACTGGGCCAAACTCGTTACCCGCCTGGATGCGCACGGCATGCCACCCTTCCTTGCCGCGAAGATGCAGCCCTGGATGTTAGGGCTCACCCTATCGGTATCCCCCTGCGCCCTGCGGGACCTGAAAGCGGGCAAAGTTGGGCTGGACCGGCAGGTCGAACAAGAGGCCGCGCAAACCCAGCGGCCCCTACACTCTTTGGACGATCCAATCGCGCTGCTGAACACCCTATCCAGCGATCCGCTGGCAAAACAGGTGGACGACATGAAATGGTCGCTGTCACTGGATCTTATGGAGGTCGGGGCGGATCAATCTGTCGCCACGATGTACTTTGACCAAGAGACACGCCTGCCATGGGAATATGCCATTCACCGTGCGCTCAGCCTTGCACCTGAAACACCGGAACGAGTGCGTCAAACCCTCTCGGAATTAGAGCGAGCTTTGATCACCGGTCGCAATCAAAACTGGCTGGACCGACTGGTACCAGAGCTATCGAAAACACCCTCTTTTGTCGCTGTTGGGGCGCTTCACCTGCCCGGAGACGCGGGGATTTTGGCCTTGCTTTCTGCGCGCGGTTTCACGGTTACCCCGATGGATCTGGTCGCGGATTGAACCACATGTGCCGGACAGCTTGCCGCATTGCGGCGCGACTAGGTGACAAACTGCTGCGCGATGCGTATAAGGCCCGCAAAATAGCCCCATTTGAATAGGAACACACAATGACCACCCAGGTTTTTGGCCACAAATCCCCCGACACAGATTCGACCGGCTCGCCCATCATCTGGGCCTGGTACCTGAACGAGATCAAAGGCGTTGCCGCCGCCCCCAAATTGCTGGGCGAGCCCAACACCGAGGCCTTGTTCGTGCTGAAACGCTGGAACCTGGATAAGCCCGAGATCATCAGCGGCGTAGACGCCGGCACGCCCGTGGTCATCGTGGACACCAACAACCCCGCCGAGCTGCCCGAAGCCATCAACGACGCAGACATCACAGCGATCATCGACCACCACAAGCTGGTCGGCGGCCTGGAAACCAAAGGCCCGATCGACATCACCATCCGTCCGTTGGCCTGTACCGCCACCATCATGTACGACCTGATGGGCGACGATGCCGCCAAGATGCCCGAAGCCATCAAAGGCGCCGCGCTGAGCTGCATCATCTCGGACACCTTGGAATTCCGCTCGCCCACCACCACCGATCGTGACCGCGAAGTGGTCGAGGCTCTGGCCGCCGATCTGGGTGTGGACGTTGCCGCCTATGCGTCGGAAATGTTCGAAGCGAAATCCGACATCTCGGCCTTCTCGGACGCTGAGCTGATCCGCATGGACAGCAAAGAATACGAAGTCGACGGCACCAAGTTCCGTGTGTCCGTTCTGGAAACCACCGCGCCGAAACTGGTGCTGGACCGCAAAGACAGCCTGATGGCCTCGTTTGCCGACGTCGCCAAAGAGGACGGCGTGGACGAAGTTCTGCTGTTCGCCGTGGACATCCTGAACGAAGAGGCCACCCTGCTGGTCCCCAACGATCTGGTCAAAGGCGTGGCCGAAAAATCGTTCGGTGCCACCGTGACGGGTGATCTTGTTGTCCTGCCCGGCATCATGAGCCGTAAGAAGCAGATCATCCCCAACCTGAAGGTCTGATCTCCGCAGACCTGGTATAGTCTCTTGAACGCTCCGGTCATGCCGGAGCGTTTTTTATTGTTCCGCCGCGAAAGATGTTTCACAATAGATACGCGGCCTTGCCGCCAGTATTTCATCCCCTGAGCACGGAGCATTCAGGTGACGTCGGTTTTGTATTTTGCTCTGGCTTTGCTTGGTGTGAACCTGTGGGCGTTGACATTGTTTGCCCTGGACAAACGCCGCGCCCGACAAGGCGAATGGCGGATCAGCGAAGCCAAATTCCTGATCCTGGCTGCCTGTGGAGGCTGGCCCGCTCTGAAACTAGGGCAACGTTTATTCCGGCATAAAACTCGAAAACAACCCTTTGGGTTTCTACTGAATATGATGATTGCGGTGAATCTGCTGCTGGCCAGCATGGGGGGATATCTGTCCTCGCCTCAGATGCAGGCGCACCTGTCCGCCTGGGTACCTGACGGTCAGTATACATCGCCCACCCCGCCACGACAGACACCACGCTTTTTCCAGCCAGCCCGAGAGTAACCCGGATTTTTGCGCGGCATGGCATCGGATTTGTGCTGCGGGCTGATCGGGACATGATACACAGGCGGCAAACCTGAATTGACGTCCAACCCATAGGCCCGACATGACCCAAATCATCAATGCTCTTTCCGATATCTCCAGCCGGTATGATGCTCTTTTCGTGGACTTGTGGGGCTGCGTGCATGACGGCGTTCGGGCGATGCCGGACGCCGTGGCTGCCCTGCAAACCTACCGTCAGAACGGTGGGATCGTGGTGCTGGTAACGAATTCCCCAAAACCCCGCAAAGGAGTTGAGGTTCAGCTGAAAAAGTTCGGCGTTCCCGAGGATGCCTGGGACACGATTGCCACCTCGGGTGACAGTGCGCGCTCGGCCATGTTCCGGGGCGCGGTGGGCGAAAAAGTCTATTTCATGGGAGAGTGGGACCGCGACGAAGAGTTCTTTACTCCGCTGAAGCTCCTGGAGGACCCGATAGATGTTCAGATGGTCGCGCTGGAAGAGGCCGAGGGCATTGTCTGCTGCGGCCCGTTCGACCCGATGGCCGATCCGGCCGTTCTGCGTCCGCAATTGCTGTATGGAAAAACCAAAGGAATGAAACTGCTGTGCGCCAACCCCGACATCGTGGTGGACAGGGGCGAGGTGCGTGAATGGTGCGCTGGCGCGGTTGCGCGGCTCTATACGGAAATGGGCGGAGAGAGCCTGTATTTCGGCAAGCCCCACCCACCGATTTATGACTTGGCGCGGCGTCGTTTGTTTGCACTTGGACATGACATCCCGGATGGGAACATCCTGGCCATCGGAGACGGTGCCCAGACCGATATCAAGGGTGCCATGGGCGAGGATATTGATTCTCTGTTCATCAGTGGCGGCCTGGCGCGTGAGAATACCAAAACGACCAACCAGCCTGATCCCGAGGCTTTGACCATCTACCTGGAAGGTGAAATGTCTGCGCCAACCTATACCATTGGCCAACTGCGCTAGGGCATTTTTACCTTGCGATTCTGCGTCTGCGAAGTAATAAAGTTCCAAGAATTGACGCTCGGGCGTCACGATTATTACCTGACGAACAGCCAGAGGGCAGACACATGAGCGACATTCAGCGCGGGACCATCTATATCGACGATATCGAAGTGGGGCTGACCCGTTCGGTGACCAAAGAGGTCACGGATAAGGATATCGAGATGTTCGCCGAGGTCTCGACCGACCATAATCCCGTGCACCTGGACGACGAGTATGCCAAAGGCACCATGTTCAAAGGCCGCATCGCGCATGGGATGCTGACAGCGGGGTTGATCTCGGCCGTGATCGGCGAACAACTGCCGGGGCACGGCACGGTCTATATGGGCCAGACACTGAAATTCATGGCGCCCGTGCGCCCCGGCGATGTTGTCACCGCTGAGGTTGAAGTCATCGAAGTGATCCACGAGAAGCGCCGCGTCAAAATGGCAACCCGCTGTCTGGTGGATGGCAAACCTGTCCTGACCGGCGAGGCGACCGTACTGGCGCCGTCCCGCTAAACGTTCAGCCCACCATAACAACACAAAAATCCAGCGCCGCACCGCAAGGTCGCGGCGCTTCACTTCTTGCGCAGACCGCGTTTGAGCGCTAGGCCTGCGATTATGCGTATTATCCGTGACTACATCTATGTGAATGACGCTGACCGAGGGGCCTCGGTTGCGATTGGCAACTTTGACGGCGTGCACCTGGGCCACCAGGCAGTGCTGGACATCACCCGCGAGGCTGGCACCGAAATCGACGCCCCGCTGGGCGTGATGACGTTCGAACCGCACCCGCGTCAGTATTTCGCCCCCGACGCCCCAGCGTTTCGCCTGATGAGCCGCGAGGCCAAGGCCCATCGGCTGGAAAAACTGGGCGTGGAACATCTGTACGAGCTGAATTTCAACTCGGTCCTGTCCAGCCTGACGCCCGAAGAATTCGCGCGCAAAGTGATCGTCGATGGATTGGGACTGAAACACGTCGTTGTCGGCGCAGATTTCTGTTTCGGCCGGGGGCGCAAGGGCTCAGTTAAGGATTTGAAGGCGTTTGGCGCACAGATGGGATTCGGTGTCACCGTGATAGATCTGATCGAGGGGGAAACCGGCGAGGTGTCCTCGACCGCGATCCGCGACGCGCTAAGCGACGGACGTCCCCGCGATGCGGCCGCAATGCTGGGTCACTGGCACCGGATCGAAGGCCGCGTGATAGGTGGCGACCAGCGTGGACGCGAACTAGGATATCCCACGGCCAACATGTCCATCGAGGGGCTGCACCAACCAAAGTTTGGCGTCTATGCGGTGCTGGTGGACGTTCTGGAAGGCCCGCACCAAGGGCAATACCACGGGGCTGCATCCTGCGGAGTACGGCCGATGTTCAACGGTGTGCTGCCGAACCTGGAAACCTTCATTTTTGACTTTAAGGGCGATTTGTACGGCACGCGACTGTCGATCGGTCTGGTGGACTATCTGCGGCCCGAACTCAAATTCGACGGGCTGGACGCACTCATCACTCAGATGGATGCGGATTGCGTGCAGGCCCGCGAGATCTTGGCCGCGCTATGACCAAGTTGCGCTCGCGTTTCTGGGAGACTGTTCCGCTTGCAAAAATGTCCCGCGACGAGTGGGAAGCCCTGTGCGACGGCTGCGGGAAATGCTGTCTGAACAAACTCGAGGACGAAGAAACCGGCGAGGTGGCCCTGACACGCGTCGCATGTCGGTTGCTGGACGATGCCACGTGTCAGTGCAGTCAGTACCAGATCCGGCACCAGTTCGTACCCGAATGCATCGTACTGAAACCCGGCAATATGGAGCAAAACCTGTATTGGATGCCCCAGACCTGTGCGTATAAATTACTGTGGAACGGTGAAAAGCTGCGCGATTGGCACCCTCTGATCTCGGGTGATGCGGACAGTGTGCACCGCGCGGGGATCTCAGTTCAGAACATGACCGTCCCTGAGTTTGAAATCGATGAAAACGATTGGGAAGAACATATTATCGAGGAACCCGTCTGATGTTTTTCGCTTCTGACAATTCCGGCCCCGTGCATCCGCATATCATGGCCGCAGTCACCGCCGCAAACCAGGGCTATGCACTGGGATATGGAAATGACCCACAGATGGGTTTGGTCCGCGACCAGCTGCGCGACCTGTTCGAGGCCCCCGAGGCAGCGATCTATCTGGTGGCAACTGGGACGGCGGCGAATTCGCTGGCTTTGGCGACGCTCTGCTCCCCTTGGCAGACGGTGTTCTGCACGCCCACCGCCCACATCCACGAAGACGAGTGCAACGCGCCCGAGTTCTATTCCGGCGGGGCCAAGCTGACCTTGGTTGGTCGCACAGACAAGATGACGCCAGACAGCCTGCGCGCCTCGATCCTGACCGAGGAGAACCGTGGCGTGCACGGCCCTCAGCGGGGGCCGGTGTCGATCACCCAAGTGACCGAACGCGGGCAAATCTATACACTGCAAGAGCTACAAGAGCTGACCGCTGTCGCGCGGGAATTCGACTTGCCAGTCTACATGGACGGGGCGCGGTTTGCGAATGCGCTGGTGGCGCTGAACTGTTCACCCGCCGAAATGACTTGGAAATCAGGCATCGACGCCGTCAGCTTTGGTGGCACCAAAAATGGCTGTATGGGCGTCGAGGCTGTGATTTTCTTTGATCCGAAAAAAGCTTGGGAATTCGAGCTGCGTCGAAAACGCGGTGCGCATCTGTTTTCAAAGCACCGGTATTTGTCAGCGCAGATGCTGGGCTATCTTCAGGACGATCTGTGGCTGGATTTGGCCCGCACGGCCAATGCCAACGCCGCACGTCTGGTCGACGGCCTAAAGGGGATTCCCGGCGCAGAACTGCTGTACCCATCACAGGCGAATATGGCCTTCGTGGACATGCCTCGCGCGCTGCACCAACGGCTACACGATGCCGACGCAACGTATTATATCACGCGCGGCGCATTGGACGGCACAGACCCCAATGAGCCCCTGACCGGACGGTTCGTCTGCGATTGGTCGATAGGGGCGGATCAGATCGACACGTTCCTAGCTGCAACCCAAGACTAAACTGGCACCTCGTCAAGGAACCTGCGGATCAGCGCGCCGACCTCGGCCGGATGCGTGATCGGAAGCATATGGCCACACTCCGGCAGGATCTCGCGCCGGGATTGCAGGAGGCGCCGCGCGAGCCCTTTGTTCACGAGCCCCAATACTTCAGGAGAGTTCGCGCCCTCCAGCAACAAAGTGGGCACTGAAACACCTTCGATCCTGCCAGGCCTCAGCATTCCGCCCACGTCATCCTCGACCGCTGGTCCTGCACTGAGAATGGCGCCGAATCTTTTGATCATGTTGATGCGCATCTGCTTGGGCAGACTGTCCCAGGGCATATCGTCGTCCCCCCAAAGCGCGTTGAACGCACGAGTGGCCGCGACCATATCTCCGCGCGCAACGGCCTCGATCTGGGGCTGTTGCATAATATTCTGGCGTTCCCGCAGGCCAGGCACATCATCATAGGCCACAGCGAAGAACACCGGCTCGATCAGGGTCAGAGACCGAACCAAATGCGGTTGCTCGATCGCAAGGCGCAACGCAACTGTCGCCCCAAACGAATGTCCCATGACATCCACGGGTCCGGTTGGGAAATCCGCAGCCATGGCGGTCGTTACAGCCTGATATTCCCCTCGATGATCCCAATCCTCTGATTTCCCATGACCAGGGATGTCGAACGCCGTCATATGCAGCTTATCCGACAATTCCCCTGCCAAAGCTGTCCAAGCGCCGGAATGGGACAGCGAGCAATGAATCATCAGCGCCTCACGCGGGCCAGCTCCGAATTCGCGCCAGAACGTCGGGTATCCCCCACGCAGATCTTTTGGCATCTGTCAAAGCTTTCCCTGCAAATGCAGATCCAGGTCTTCCAGGCTATCTTGCCCCCAGAATTTCTGGCCGCTGTCCACAACATAGAACGGGGAACCAAAAACACCGTCCGCGACCGCCTCTTCCAGGTTCCTGGAATAGGTCTCTGCCCCTTCCAGAAGCCCTGTCAGCGTCAGCGAGGGGTCGAACCCTGCCGCAGACAGGCATGCACCGATGACCGCGTCATCCGATATGTCTTTCTCCTCGACCCAGGTGGCACGCAAAAGACCATGAACCAGCGCCGCCATGTCTCCGCCGCCTGCTTGCTGGGCCGAGATGATCGCATAGGACGATGGCGCTGCGTTTATCGGCCAATGGGCGGGCTTCATGTTCAGCGCCATTCCCAGTTTACGGGCCGCGCGGGGCAAGGCCTGCCCGCGATACTCGATCCGCGAAGGATGGCGTTGCGGAGCCGGTGTCCCCCCGGTGCGTGGAAACGCGGCGATCAGATCGAAAGGTTTGTACCTGATTGACGCGCCGTGACGTTGCGCAATCTCTTCGGCTCGTGTGCCTGCAAGATACGCGTATGGCGACAGTGTCGAAAAATAGTAGTCAATATGTGGCAATTGCGCCTCTCCCCCATGTGCATAGCTTTGCCTGACCGTAGTGAGATGCTAAGCGGTGTCAACGTCACGAATCTGTCATTCCGACCACTTAGGCCGACCACTCTGGGGAAGCACTCACATGCCCAATCTGAATGAACCGAAACTGATTTCCGGGAACGCCAACCTGCCACTGGCGAAAGGCATCGCGCGTCGCATGTCGATTCACCGGGGCATGAACATCGGGCTGGTTGATGCCCGTGTCGAGCGTTTCAACGACCAGGAAATCTTTGTCGAAGTATATGAAAACGTCCGCGGCGAGGACATGTTCATCATCCAATCGACCTCGCGCCCTGCAAATGACAACCTGATGGAGCTGCTGATCATGGCGGACGCGCTGCGCCGCTCTTCGGCGAGCCGCATCACCGCCGTGATCCCCTACTTCGGCTACGCCCGCCAGGACCGCCGCACCAAGGCCCGCACACCGATCAGCGCCAAACTGGTTGCCAATATGCTTGTCGAAGCTGGGATTGAACGCATTCTGACACTTGACCTGCACGCAGCTCAGATTCAGGGCTTCTTCGACATCCCTGTTGATAACCTCTATGCCTCGCCGATCTTTGCGCTGGATATTCAGACCCAGTTCGAAGGCGCGATGGAAGACGTCATGGTCGTATCCCCGGATGTTGGCGGCGTGGCCCGCGCACGCGAGCTGGCCAAACGCATCAATGCCCCGCTGTCGATCGTAGACAAGCGACGCGAAAAACCCGGTGAGATTGCGGAAATGACCGTGATCGGGGATGTCAAAGGCAAGAAATGTATCATTGTTGATGACATGTGCGACACCGCCGGCACCCTGTGCAAGGCCGCTGAAATCCTGCTAGAGCATGGCGCAACCGAGGTGCACTCGTATATCTCGCATGGTGTTCTGTCCGGTCCAGCCGTCGATCGGATCACCAATTCCGTTATGAAGTCTCTGGTGATCACGGACTCGATCCAGGCGACCCCTGCGGTTCTGGCGACTCCGAACATTCGCATCCTGCCGACCGCCCCGATGTTCGCCCAGGCGATCCTCAATATCTGGAACGGAACCAGCGTGTCGTCGCTATTCGAAACAGAAACTCTGGAGCCGATCTACGAAGGTCAGTTCTAAGAACAAGGCGCCCGTGTTGACACAGCGCGGGCGTTAGACGTCCCACATATCATCGTCGCGAGCGCGCCCGATCGCCATCCAATTGGCCCGCGCCCGCGCGATACGCGTATTCCCCCAAGTGCGGAACACAATTTCAAACCCGTTTTTCGTAATCTTCGCAGTGTCAATGTCACCGCGGACATTGGTGGAATAGTCCACGTCCCACATCGACAACGCGCAGTGAATATTTGGCGGTTCGGCAAAGGGGGTATCGAACACCACCTTGACCCGCCGCTCCCGGTTTCCTTGCTCAGCCCACATCGGGCCACCGGTGGAAAAGTCTTCGAACAGGTCAGTATTTCCCTGCGCAATAGCGATCAAATTGGCGTTCAGGATCTTCATTCTATTCGTGCGTCGCCTCAGTTAATTGCATCGCCCATTGTTGCGGTCAGCAACGCACCAGGCAAGAAAAAAGGCCCCGATGTTCGGGGCCTTTCTCAATTTCAACAATGGATTGAACCAGATCAGAAGTTCGACACATTCGGGTCCAGCCCGATATGTGTGCCCATGGCAACCATGTCGGCCAGCAGCTTGGCTGCATCGTCGACTGGACCAGGTTCGTTTACGAACACGTCTTTCGCCTGAGCCAACGCATCCGAGGCCGCCTTGAGCATCTCATCGAGATGTTCTTGGGTGATCTCAGCGCGCGGGATCGCACGTTCTGCCAGAACCGAGATGCCGTCGGCCGTGATTTCAGCGAAACCGCCAGTCACAACATATTCGGTCTCGCCTTGCGGCCCGGTGATCCGCAGAACGCCGGGGCGCAGGGTGGTGATGGTCGGAGCATGATTGGCCATGGCCGTCATGTCCCCGTCCGCACCCGGGATCTGGACCTGTTCAACCACCAGCGAAGCAAGGCTCCGCTCGGGGCTGACCAGATCGAATTGAACAGTATCAGCCATAATGGCCCTCCTTAGGCCGCGTCAGCCGCCATTTTTTCGGCTTTAGCGATCACTTCTTCGATGCCGCCAACCATGTAGAAGGCGCCTTCGGGCAGGTGATCGTATTCGCCGGCCACAACGGCCTTGAACGACGCGATGGTGTCTTCCAGCGGAACCTGAACGCCGTCCGAACCGGTGAACACTTTCGCAACGTCGAAGGGCTGCGACAGGAAGCGTTCGATCTTACGGGCACGAGCAACGGACAGTTTGTCTTCTTCCGACAGTTCGTCCATGCCCAGAATGGCGATGATGTCTTGCAGCGACTTGTAACGCTGAAGAATCTGCTGAACGTCGGTCGCGACTTTGTAGTGCTCTTCGCCGATGATCAGCGGATCCAGCAGACGCGAGGTCGAACCCAGCGGATCAACCGCCGGATAGATGCCTTTTTCCGAGATCGAACGGTCCAGAACGGTGGTCGCGTCCAAGTGAGCGAACGAGGTGGCCGGCGCGGGGTCGGTCAAGTCATCCGCAGGCACGTACACGGCCTGAACCGAGGTGATCGAACCATTCTTGGTCGACGAAATACGTTCCTGCATCGCCCCCATGTCCGTGGCCAGCGTCGGCTGGTAGCCCACAGCCGAAGGAATACGGCCCAGCAGAGCCGAAACTTCGGAACCTGCCTGAGTGAAGCGGAAGATGTTGTCCACAAAGAACAAAACGTCCGAACCAGTGTCGTCACGGAACTGTTCCGCCAGGGTCAGACCCGACAGGGCAATACGCATACGCGCACCCGGCGGCTCGTTCATCTGGCCGTAAACCAGCGCAATTTTCGACTCGGGCAGGTTATCAGGAACGATAACGCCGGATTCGATCATTTCATGGTACAGGTCGTTCCCTTCACGGGTCCGCTCACCAACACCAGCGAACACGGACACACCCGAGTGCACTTTGGCGATGTTGTTGATCAGTTCCATGATCAGAACGGTTTTGCCAACACCGGCACCACCGAACAGACCAATTTTACCACCCTTGGTGTAGGGGGCCAGCAGGTCGATGACCTTGATGCCGGTGGTCAAAATTTCGGTTGCGGTCGACTGTTGGTCGAACGCAGGCGCTTCGCCGTGAATGGCGCGGCTATCCGTTGCGTCCACGGGGCCCTTTTCGTCAACCGGGTCGCCGGTCACGTTCAGAATGCGCCCCAAGGTGCCGTTCCCGACGGGAACTGCGATGGGTGCACCGGTATCGGTGACGTCTTGACCGCGTACCAGACCTTCGGTTGCGTCCATTGCGATGGTACGAACAGTGTTCTCACCCAGGTGCTGGGCAACTTCCAGAACCAGTTTCTTACCATTGTTGTCGGTGGTCAGTGCGTTGAGGATCTCGGGCAGCGAGTCCCCGAACTGCACGTCCACAACGGCGCCGATCACCTGAGTGATTTTGCCTTTTGCGTTTGCCATGTTTCGTCTCCGGTTCTTAGAGCGCTTCCGCGCCCGAGATGATTTCAATAAGCTCGTTGGTGATCACGGCCTGACGCGAGCGGTTAAACTCAATCGTCAGTTTGTCGATCATTTCGCCCGCGTTGCGCGTTGCGTTGTCCATTGCGGACATACGCGCACCCTGTTCCGACGCCGCATTTTCCAGCAGAGCCGAGAAGATCTGGGTTGCGACACCACGCGGCAACAGATCGGCCAGAACGGCCTCTTCATCCGGCTCATAATCGTAGAGAGTCGCGGCTGCGTCAGCCTCGGTCTCTTCGAACTTGGCAGGAATGATCTGCTGCGCGGTCGGGATCTGACTGATCACCGACTGGAAGCGGTTGTAAAAGATCGTTGCCACGTCGAACTCGCCCGCATCAAAGCGGCCCAGCAGGTCGCGCGCGATGCTCTGCGCGTTCACATAACCGACGTTCTTCACCTCGGACAGATCCACGTGGGCGATATAGTAATCCCCCAGGTATCGCTTCAGCTGTTCGCGGCCTTTTTTACCGACAGTCAGAATTTTAACCGTCTTGCCCTGCGCCAGCAGATCGTCCGCTGCGGCACGCGCCATTTTTGCAATCGAGCTGTTGAAGCCGCCACACAGGCCGCGTTCAGCAGTCATCACGACCAGCAGGTGAACTTGATCGCTACCAGTACCGCTCAGCAGTTTCGGAGCACTGTCCGAACCGCCAACACCAGCGGCCAGCCCACCCAGAACGGCGTTGAACCGATCTGCGTAGGGACGACCTGCCTCAGCAGCTTCTTGCGCGCGGCGAAGTTTCGCCGCGGCAACCATCTGCATGGCCTTGGTGATCTTCCGCGTGTTTTTCACACTCGAGATCCGGTTTTTAAGGTCCTTGAGATTTGGCATTGCCTCATCCCCCCCTTAAGCGAAGTCAGCTGCGTATTCGTCCAGCGCGGCTTTGACTTTGTCAGCCAGCTCGTCTTTGACTTTACGGTCGTTGTTGGTGATGTCCGCCAGTAGATCGGCGTGCTTGCTGCGCAGATGCGCCAGCATACCGGCCTCGAAGCGACCCACATCTTTGACGTCGACTTTGTCCAGGAACCCGTTGGTACCGGCATAAATCACGCAGACGATTTCAGCGTTGGTCAGCGGCGAGTACTGCGGCTGTTTCATCAGTTCGGTCAGGCGTGCACCACGGTTCAGCAGCTGCTGAGTCGAGGCATCCAGGTCCGAACCAAATTGCGCAAAGGCAGCCATTTCGCGGTACTGAGCCAGCGACAGTTTCACCGGACCCGCAACCGAGGACATCGCCTTGGTCTGAGCCGA
>JARGPB010000042.1 GCA_029212905.1 Thalassovita sp. | reverse complement strand
CCGATCGAAAGCACCTTCGCCACCGTCCGGCATCGCACGAAACGCACCAAGGGATCGCACGGTACGGCTTTTCCTCGCCCCCCGTCTGGACCGAGGACGTCGCCCGCTACATGATGGTCTGGACTGGGCTTCTGGGCGCGACACTCTCTTTCAAAACCCGCTCGGACGCGGTGCTGATGGCCAGCGTATTTCCCGCACGCCCACATTGGATGAGCGTCATCGCCGAGGCGATTCAAAGCGCCGCGGTACTGACATTCATCCTGCCGACAGTCTATTTCTGCTTCATCGGACTGCGTGGCGGCTTTGCGCGTGGCTACCTCGCTAGGCAGGCCTCATTGACGATGGACACGCTTGGCATCGCGATGGTCTGGATCGCCATCATTGTACCGATCACGATGATCATAATCCTTATTCACCTTGCCGCCCGCTGGGCCGAAGCCCCTGAACACGCGCAAGCCGAGGCTCAAACAAGCCTGGACTGAAGCCATCACCCCGCCCTCAACAAAACTTCCCACTGAACAAAGTTCCCGATGACTTCCGCTCCCAATATGCCGCTTTCCAAGACACGCCGTGTCGACAACCTTCTGTTTCTGTCTGGCGAACTGGGTTTTGCTAACAACGGCACGATCCCCGAGGGCATCGCAGCACAGACACGCAACTGTCTGGACCGGATCAAGGCGACGCTCTCGGACGAAGGGCTTGAGCTGTCTAACGTCGTATCCTGTACTTGCTATCTGACCGACAAAGCCGATTTTGCGGCCTTTAACGCGATCTATGCCAAGTATTTTGAGGACCCGCTCCCGGTGCGCACCACAGTTCTCAGCGGGTTGCTGCTGGATGCGCGCGTTTAAATAGCAGTCTTGCAAAGATCTGACAAAGCCGCTACCCCCAAGCGAAGGAAGCAGACCATGGCCGAAGTCTTGGTAATAGGGGCAGGCATGGTGGGTGTATCCACCGCGCTGGCCCTGCAGGCTCAGGGTCATGCCGTCACGCTGGCGGATCGACGCGCGCCGGGGAAAGAAACGAGCTATGGCAATGCCGGGGTGATCCAGGTCGAAGCCGCCGAGCCCTACCCTATGCCGCGCGCGCAGTTGGACCTATTGCGCCATGCACTGGGGCGGACCAATGACGTGACCTGGTCCCTGCCGGGGCTGGCGTCGATGGCACCCGCGCTCTGGCAGTACTGGCGCGCCTCCGCACCCAACCACCACGCACGGGTTGGCGCGATTTATGCCCGACTTACGTCCCGCGCGACAGACGATCACGCCCCCCTGATCGCGGCTTCTGGGTCAGAAAACCTCGCAGCGCGGCAGGGGCTTGCCCTTGTGTTTCGCGACCCCGCAAAGTTCGAGCAGGAATGCGGCTATGCCGCGCATCTGGCTTCGCAATACGGCGTCCGATACCGTGCTTATTCCGGGACTGAGTGGCGCCGCGAGGAACCTGCACTTCAGATTGATCCCATCGGAGCTATCCACTTCACCGACAGCTGGAGCGTCTCTGACCCCGGTGCCCTGACCTCCGCCTATGCTGCACTTTTCGAACAGCGCGGCGGGCACGTTATAGAAGCCGATGCCGATACGTTGACGCAAACCGCAAACGGTTGGCGCATTACCGGGTCGGCGGGCGAAAATATCGCCGAAATTGCCGTGCTTTGCCTTGGCCCTTGGACCGGCTTGGCGTTGCGGCGCTTTGGCCTGCGGGTGCGGATGGTGCTCAAACGCGGCTACCACGCCCATTACGATGCGAAAAACCAATTGCGGCGGCCCTTTCTGGACACGGACAACGGCGTCGTGCTGTCGTCCATGCGCGCAGGACTGCGGATGACCTCCGGGGCAGCACTGTTAGCACCGGATGCGCCTCCAACTCCTGGACAATTGGTTCGCGGCGAGCGGGGAGTGGGCGACCTTATCGCGCTTGGCCCACGGATCGCAGGGTCAGACTGGTATGGAACGCGCCCTTGCCTTCCGGGCATGTTGCCGATGGTCGGCTCTGTGCCCGGCAAGGCAGGGCTCTGGGTAAATTTTGGCCATGGGCATCAAGGGTTCACACTTGGTCCGACAACCGCCATACTGTTGGTAGAGACCATGGACGGAGCAAGCGGGGCGCTGCAGACCGCCCTCGCACCTGCGACACGGCTTCAACCAAGGCTGATGGGCTTTACCCGGAAAACTGAAGCAAACCGACCGACAGTATGAAACCTTTCCAAACGGCAACCGTCTTGCTTTGCTGATTCGACAAAAGTGCTGGCACCGGTCGTTTGGGCGCGTCAACTTGAACCGCAGGTATTGGGATGTACCCGCTAGTTCACCCAGCAGGTTAGGCTTTGGCCATGCCTGAAAGTTGGAAAAGTAGCGTGGAGAGGAAAACCTTCTATCAGCTGATGTCCACCGGGATCGACATCGGCAAGAATATGTTCCACCTCGTCGGGGTTGACCGGGATAGTCAACTAGTGGTTCGCAAGCACATCAAGCGGTTGGAACTCGTCGCGACATTCGAGGAGCTGCCGGGATGCATCGTCAGGGTGGAAACCTGCCTGAGCAGGTCTAGTTAGTATGCTCTAAGGTCGCCATTCAAGCCGAAAAGCAGCCGGTCAGTGCCATCGCGCGGCCCCCCTGCGGCAGACCGGCCGAGATTGTCATCCACGGCCTCAATCCGGCTCCAGCCCCAATCCGAAAGCCGCTCCCGCTTGGTATATTGCAGGACACTGCCTTGCGGGTTGTGCGGGATTTGATGGGCCGATGGATGGCGGACATAAATCGATCTGCCGAACTAGGGATGCCATGACTAAGGAAGCTCGCGCCTGTCGGTAACGTGGGTGTTTTGCTGTTCAGTTGTACAATCTCCTTCGCCCCCAGACGAGCTTAACTGGCTCATCCCGTGAGGGTATCATCAACCCTCTGCTTTGCCCCCTGTAAACTGGACCGAATGAATCTGGAGTTTTCCGCTAAGTTTC
>JARGPB010000041.1 GCA_029212905.1 Thalassovita sp. | reverse complement strand
TGAAAAGTCAGGGAAAAATTAGCCTCTATTCTCTTTAATTAGGGCACAACGACAGATGTCGCCGCACGTTCCGGCGCTCCCGCAGCAGCTGCCGCCGCTTGTCTGGGCATCTTCGGCGTGATCGTGGTCGTGACGATGGGTGTCGGGCGGCATGAATGGACCTCTGGATTCGGGTGCTTTACCATGACATAGCCCCTACAGTAGCTAGAGCTTCAAGAGCAAAATACGGTGGTATTTCAGTTTGTTTTATTGCTAGAGGATGCGGCGACCGGCTCCATCACGCCTTGAGGCATGAAAAGCCGATGCAAAGAAAAACAGACACGAAAGGAAGCTTGATGCGGGTTTTGATGCTGAAGCAAAAAATAATTGTTGCAGTGGCGCTGTCTCTTACGGCCGGGTGCGCAATCCAGCCGACTGGACCGGGCGACTCGGCAGACCGGCGGGGCAAAGTTCCCGAAGCCGTGATTGCAATGGCTGCCCCGGATCAGGATGTTGCAACCGCGCGCTTGGTGCCCGAGGACGGGTGCTACTGGTACAAACACAGCGGCCCCGTAGAAACAACCTTGCTGCCGCTGCGCACGGCGAACGGCAATCGTATCTGCACCCCTCGCGAAACTTAATTGCGTTTGCCGTCCGCTGCTTGGCTTAGCTGCGGGCAGTCACGCTGTCCTCCGCCGAGTAAAGATAGGCGGTAGAGCCGGTCTCGACGTTCGGGTAAAGATCATTGATATGAGCCATGACCATCCGTACGCAGCCCGAACTTGCGCGGCCACCGATACTCCGTGGGCTCGGAGTGCCATGGATGCGCAAAAGGGTATCGCGATCCCCGACGTAGAGATACAGCGCCCTCGATCCAAGCGCGTTTTCCGGTCCCGGTTCCATGCCATCGGCAATGTCAGCATAAAGTTCGGGGTCGCGATTGATCATGCTCTGTGTCGGTTGCCAGTGCGGCCACCTGACCTTGCGCTTGATGGTATAGACACCCGGCTCGTAGAGGTTCCCCCGCGCGATGGCCACGCCGTAGCGCATCGCGGTTCCACCCTCTTCAATGTGGTAAAGATATCGTGCGACCGCGTCGACATGGATATCTCCCGGCACGAGACCGGCCTTCGCGACCACACGTTGCGGTAGGAACCGCGGGTGCAATCCCCATGGGTTGGAAGTCTCGGCAACATAACCCTGAGGCGTCACCTGTGCGTCCCATTCAGCCTTCTGAGCCTCGGTGGGCCAAGTGTCGGCAAAAGCCATACCGGGACCGGTCACCGAAAAAAGCGCCGTTGTTGTCTGAATGAAGTGTCGTCTTGTCAGCATTTCGTACCCTTTCGGTTCTCACCGGCGATTGATGGCAAGAACGGTATGTGTTCTCCTTGAACAGATAGGACTTCTAGTGGCTAGAGGTTCAAGGGCAAATTTTCGTAAGTAGACATGCGATCCTTGCAGTTTCCAGTTTGCTAGGGAGGAGAAAACTGCTCGCACAATACCTGGTCCGAAGTTGCGCAGCGACAATTCGTTAAGTCGCAGATTGTCTGGAAATTTAGGCACAGCGGCTTCGATATCGCGACCATGAGATCGGGAACGTCACGGCACAGGGAACTTGCGCCACTCGCAAATGCTACGATGCCATCTCTGGCTCCGGCTCTCATTCCGTTATTTCGCCCCGTTACAACCTTCACCCACTGGAGCTTCAAGCGATCAATTGTCACAAAAACGTGAGACGAATGGCTAACGAACGCTTTGGGCTGGAAAAGCCTTGTCGCATTCGAACGGAAAGTGGCTTAAACGATCATCTGGGGCGGCACTAAAGCGTGCCAGGTCAAGCCGGTGTCAGCCTCGACAAATGACCTATATTAGGTCAGCTTTCCACATGCGATACCTCCCGTTCCCCGTCACCTCGCGGATCAAACCGCTTGCCTCCATCCATGCGAGATTGCGCTGAACGGCGGCGCGGCTGGCTCCGGTCATGGCCTCAGCCATCGGGGCGGAGACCAAGGGCCATTCCGTGAAAACCTTTCGCAAGGCAACCGGCGTGCGGCCAGATAATTGCGCCATGACGTTTTCTGCCCGCCCGATCCACACTTCAATATCATCAAGTGTTCGCATCGCCGTTAGAATTGCGCTGTTCATCCCATCCAACCAGCGGGCCAAACGCTCGGGTGGCAAGCCCGAAACGCGCAGCCCCCCGGCCCCGGCCATAGCGAGCGGCGCGAAGATGGCACCGCTTCCATCGCTGGTCGCGATCCTAGACGCGGTGACGGCAGCTTCGATCTGGTCGCCGTGGCGTCCGAGGCCCGCCAAGCTCCACAGGTGATACCCCATGCACGCCCGCGTGATCGGGTGGAGACCCTTTGCGGCTGCCATGACGTCCAGCCACCCACCCGCGCGATCCTCGAAACGCTCAGCGCTGTCTTCAATGTTCTCGGGGTCGCGGCGATCCAGAAAAGCGGCCAGGTCAGCCATCGGTCCGGGACCGCCTGTCAAGCGCCGAACAGCCCATCCAACGCGTGCCAAGGCATTTGGGTCATCCTGTGCACCTGACAGCCGCATGGATACCCAGAGCGCCAGACGATCAGTACTCACCCGATCTCCTGCGACCCAGCTGAGGGCCGCTGCCTCGACAAGAGCGAGGCGATGCCGCCAGCCTTCCGGGCCGCGCAGCAGCCGGTCATCCAGAGCTCCCAGGCGTCCAGCCACCTTTGCTAGCCGCGCAGCGTGAACGCCTTCTGCCTTTGCCCAGTCTTCGATGACGGCAGTGTCCGGCGGTTCTGCACGCGGCCCGGGAGGCAAATCATCTGGTTCTTCTTCGAATGGTCCCGGCAGAAACCAGTGTCGCATTTTCTTCACCATTTCAGCACATGATTATTACGTGATTTCTGGATGATACGGGGTAAGCACACATCATTTTTCAGCTTAAGGCTTCAATTTTGGCTACGTATTTCAGCAAGTGGCCGCCCTGTTGGCGCATGACCCAGCCGGTCTCGGAAGTTTCATATCGATGACGTCCGGCGAAGCGCATGCCTCGGATGAAGCGTGGGCCAAGGCGACGCGTACCGCGCGCGAGTTGGACCGGATTCTTGACGGAGCGGCGCCGGTGCGTGAGGCCGTGATGCGCGCGGCATCCGAGCTGTGGCTCTCGACACGCCAAGTCTACAACTATCTGGCGCGGTATCGGGAAGAGCGCAGGGTATCGTCCCTTCTGCCGCGAAGGAGTGGAACAAGACAACCAAGGATCAACCCCGCAGTCGAGAACATCATCGCGGTGACCCTGCGGGAGATGTGGTTGCGCCCGGAGCAGCCGGACCTTGCACCGATCGTTGAAGAGATCCGCACCCGCTGCGCAGAGGAAGGGCACACTCCACCCGCCTATGTCACTGTCGCCCGGCG
>JARGPB010000011.1 GCA_029212905.1 Thalassovita sp. | reverse complement strand
GTGCCGCAATGCGGTTCGGTCAGGTTCATGGTGCCGGTCCATTCGCAGGACACCATCTTGGGCAGATAGGTGTCTTTCTGCGCGTCGGTCCCGTGCGCCAGAATGGCCGAGGCCGCGCCGTGGGTCAGACCTTGATACATGGTAAAGGCTTGGTTGGCTGCGCTGAACATTTCGCCGACGGCGATGCCCATCACATAGGGCATGTTCTGACCGCCGTATTCCTCGGGCATGTCCAGGCCGGTCCAGCCGCCGTCGCGCACCTGATCGAAGGCCTCTTGGAAACCTGTGGGCACGCGGACCACACCATTTTCCAGCACGCAGCCCTCTTTGTCGCCGACCACGTTCAACGGGGCCAGAACTTCGGAGGTGATCTTACCGGCTTCTTCCAGCACGGCGCTGGTGAAATCCGGTTCCAGATCAGCATAGCCCGGAATGTCGGACTGGCTGACGTTCAGCAGATCGTGCAGCACAAACTGCATGTCCTTTGTCGGTGCGGTATAGCTCGGCATGGTCTCTCTCCCACTTCCGCCAAGAGTTACTCGGCGGCCTTCTTCTGTTGCTGTAGCGAGGTAAGCATCTTTTCGCCCCACCTCATCTGTTCTTTCAGCTCTTCGATGGCTTCGTTCAGCTCATCGCGTTGCCGTTCCATGTCCCGCAGTCGGTCCTGCGCGACTTCGAAGGTCCGCGCCAGCTGGGTTTGCTGGGCATCCCCCATGTTATAGAGATCCAGAAGTTGGCGGATCTCCTCGAGGCTGAAGCCGAAACGCTTGCCCCGCAAAATAAGTTTGAGCCGCCCCCGGTCCCGATGAGTGAACAGACGTTTCTGTCCTTCCCGGATGGGGAACAGCAGCTCCTTGGCTTCGTAGAAGCGCAAAGTGCGTGGAGTCACCTCGAATGCGTCACACATTTCGCGGATCGTCATGGTTTCTTTCGTCACAGACATGTCTTGCCCTCAGAAAAGTTTAGCAGATGGTCAAGAACGTGATGTGACTTCGATAGTGTTACAACAGGAATTGACGTTGACGTAATCGGTACGTCACGTCATTTGCGGGATGACGTAAGATCAAGCAAGGTAACCCTGGGGAACGGGTAATTTCCTTTCGTGACGTCATGCTTGAAAAATGAAAAAAGCGGGGAAGACCCCGCCCTTTTTCCCCCTGAATCAGGGCATTGTCAGAGCTTTGTCAGGGCCTCGGCTGTCCGGTCACGCGAATCCTGTAGCTCCAGAATTGCCTCGTCCAGCTGTCGGCGTTGCTCTGCCAGCTCGTCCAGTTTGCGCTCGGCGCTTTCGACCCAGGCACGCATCTGCGCCTCGGTACCCTCATTTTCATAGATCAGCAGCCATTGGCGGATGCCCTCTAACGAATAGCCCCATTTGCGGCCTCGTAGAATCAGGGTCATGCGTGCCACTTCGCGGGCGCCATAGAACCGAGACCGGCCTTCGCGCGCGGGCTGAAGCAGCTCGATATATTCGTAATAGCGTAACGTGCGCGGGGTTACATCGAACTTGGCGCACATTTCCTTGAAGGTTAGCCGTGAGTCTGTTTCGGACATTCTACGTCTTTTGTTGCTGCAGTTGCGCGCAGTCTGCAACAGACAGGCAAGCTTTGACCAGCCCTTTCCGTCAGGTAAGGTCGCAGCGTCACGGAGACATAAAGCCCGGCGCGAAGAAATAGAACCCATAGGCCACAATGACCGCCGGTACCGCCGAAACGATGGTTGCCAGCATGGCCGTGCGGGGGCTGAGCGCGATCGCAGGGAAGAGCGCGTCACCATCATTCGAGATCGCATTCCCGATCAGGGCCGAGAAGGGTAGGGCGCCGTTCACGTAGAGTGTCGCCACCAGAACCTGCGGTCCGCAGCCCGGCACAAAGCCCACCAGAATGCCAATCATCGGAAGCAGCGGCGCAACAGTGGCAAACGCGGCTTTTAGATCCAGGCCAAAGAACGCGACCATATAGTCATAGAGCAGGTAAGCCCCGATCACCCAGACGGCGATGAAATTGGTTTCCTCGGCCATCCGCGTGGTTGGGCTGTCGGCGTCATTCGTCATCGCCTCAAGCGGGGACAGCGCCCAGATCAGCAGGCCGACGGCTGTGGCTCCCAGGCCCAACCCCGTCAAAAGCGGCGCGGGCGTTTGGTCATAGAGAGGGGATTGGATCAGCTGCAAAACGCCCAAGACAAGGCCCGGCAGCATCAGCGTCAGATAGACCATGTCGCGGGCCCGCAGCGCACCGATCCGTACCGGGGCGGCGCATCCTCCGCCATAGGCCGTGGCGGGAATCAACCGAATGGCATCGACGATCCACCCCGAGAGAATCCCCACTCCAAAGGACAGCGGCAGCACGACCGCCGCCGCATCTGGCCGTGTTGCGATCAAAAGGAACGCAGCGTCACCCATGGTCGCGGTCAGTGTGGCCACCACAGCTCCGAAGCCCACATTCCCTGAGGCATAAGCCGCGACCACAACAACCGCGCCGCCGCAACCAGGTGTTGACCCAAGCAAGGCCGCCATCGGCACCTGCGCCCATTTCGCACCTTTCAGAGATTGCCCAATATTGAAGCGGAACACCCGTTCGGCCCCATAAAACAACATCAATGTGGCCGCAACGAAGACGGCAACCTGATAGTAAGCATCCAGCATGAGCCCGCGCGTCAGCTCGCCTAACTCGCCGGGGGCCAGCGCCAAAACCAGCAGTAAAATCACAAACGGCAGGCGACGCGTGCGGAAAGGACCCAGAAAGCCGGGTTGAAACGAAGTCGGGGCTGGAGTGTCCATATGTGTCATAACAGCGATCAATATGAGAATAATTCGCAATTGCAAGAACTAATTTCTTGCCTCCCCCCAACTTGGGCGGAATAGATAGGGCAACGCATAGAATTCAGGCTCGGAGGCACCATTGGGACCCGACAAGAAGATGATCGCCCGTCAGTTTATCGCGGCTATCCCGCATGCTCAGGCATTGGGGATGGAGTTCACCGACGTGGACAACGGCCGTGCAGAAATGCGCATGCCTTATGACGAGCGTTTCGTCGGCGACCCTAAGACCGGGGTCATTCACGGCGGGGCGGTTTCTGCGCTGTTGGATACGACCTGTGGGGCGGCAGTCATGAGCCACCCAAGAGCCCCCGGCGGCACGGCCACCATTGATCTGCGGATCGACTATATGCGCGCCGCGACGCCAGGACAGGCGCTGCGCACCCGCGCGCATTGCTACCGGATCACCAAGTCGGTGGCGTTTGTGCGGGCCGAGGCCCTGGATGATGACGATGATCTGCCGGTGGCTACGGCCTCGGGGGCATTTACTGTCGAAGGGGCCAAGAAATGAACAAGCGTCCCCGTCCCGAACCCATGCAGATTGTCAAACAGCGCCGGGATGCAGCGCTGAACGCGCTGGTCCATGGCGTGCCCTATATCCAATTCCTGGGGATCGAATTTGATCGCCGCGGAGATGAGCTGACGGCGATCCTGCCTTTCTCAGAGAAACTGATCGGCAATCCGTTCTTGCCCGCGATCCATGGCGGTGTGACCGCCGCTTTTCTCGAGGTGACGGCGATCATCGGGTTAAGCTGGGCGTTTTTGTGGGACGATATCGAAAGTGGTAAATTGGATGCGGAACAGCTGGTTTCGGGTCTATTGCCGAACCTGCCCAAAACGATTGATTTCACCGTTGATTATCTGCGCTCGGGTCTGCCGCGCGACGCTTATGCACGTGCGCAGATCAATCGGTCGGGACGACGCTATGCCAGCGTCCATGTCGAGGCCTGGCAGGATAACCGCGATCGCGCCTTTGCGCAGGGGACTGGCCATTTCCTGATGCCGCAGATGGATGTCTGACACGGTTCTTTCTGTTCCCGAGGTCACGCACCGGCGCGTTTTGAAAATCGCGCTGCCGATTGTGCTGTCGAATGCGACCGTGCCCATTTTGGGGACGGTGGACACGGCTGTGGTCGGACAGATGGGGCTGGCCGCTCCGATTGGGGCTGTGGGGATCGGCGCGATTATCCTGACTGCGACCTATTGGATGTTCGGGTTCCTGCGGATGGGAACGACGGGGCTGACGTCTCAGGCCCAAGGGGCGGGTCAAACCGGAGAGGTCGCGGCCCTGTTGACCCGCGTGCTGTTGATTGCAGCGGTGGCGGGACTGGGGATTATCGCGCTGCAATCGGTGATATTCTGGGGGGCCTTCATCGTGTCCCCCGCCAGTGCCGAGGTTGAAACCCTTGCGCGCGACTATATGCAGATCCGGGTCTACAGCGCGCCTGCGGCCATCGGAATGTATGGCGTCACAGGCTGGCTGATCGCACAAGAGCGTACCCGCGCAGTTCTGGTGATTCAGCTTTGGACCAATGGGCTGAATATCGTGTTGGATCTGTGGTTCGTGCTGGGGCTGGATATGGGCGTCAGCGGGGTGGCCATGGCGACTCTGACCGCTGAATGGACGGGGGTGGCGCTGGGCCTGTGGTTCTGTCGCGGGGCCTTTCAGGTGCCTGCATGGCGTGACTGGTCGCGCGTGTTCGATGGCGCCAAGCTGGCGCATATGATGTCGGTGAATACGGATATCATGCTGCGCTCGTTGTTGTTGCAGGCGATATTCCTGTCCTTCCTGCTTATGGGCGCGAATTTCGGGGACGAGACCCTGGCCGCTAATCAGGTTCTTTTGCAGTTTCTGTATATCACGGCCTATGCGCTGGACGGGTTTGCGCTGGGGGCCGAGTCTCTTGTTGGGCAGGCCATGGGCGCGCGTGACCGTGCGGCGCTGCGGCGCGGAGCATTGCTGTCCAGCCTGTGGGGAACGGGGGTGTCGTTGGGGCTGGCTGCCGTGTTCGCCCTTGCGGGGGGGCAGATCATTGACCTGATGACGACCTCTGAGCCCGTGCGTGCCGCCGCGCGGGGGTTCTTGATCTACATGGTTTTTGCGCCGCTGGCCGGCAGCGCAAGCTGGATGCTGGACGGGATATTCATCGGGGCCACCCGCGCGCGCGACATGCGCAACATGATGGCCGTCAGCTTTGTGATCTATGTCGTTGCCTTGGCTGCGCTTGTGCCGTTCCTGGGGAACCATGGGCTGTGGTTGGCGCTGTTGCTGTCCTTTGTCGCCCGAGGCGTCACGCTGGGTCTGCGCTATCCCGCGCTTGAGGCTGAAGCGGATCGCCCTGCGGCCTAGACCCTAGAGAATGTCCAGAACGGATTCGGGCGGACGGCCAATCGCGGCGCGGCCTGCGTGGAAAACGATGGGCCGCTCGATCAGTTTGGGATGGGTGGCCATGGCGTTCAGCAGGTCGTCTTCGGACGAATCCTTGGTCAGCCCCAGCTGGGCGAATTCGGGCTCTTTGGGGCGCATCATCGCGATGACCGGCAGCTCCAGTGCGACTTGCGCGGCGCGCAGCTCGTCCATAGTGGGGGCATCCTCGAGGTATTTGCGAACCTTAACCTCGCGCCCGTCCAAAAGCGCCAGAGTCTGGCGGGATTTCGAACAGCGCGGGTTGTGCCAGATGGTGATCATAGCCAGTCCTCGCGTTTGGTGCCGACGGCTTGCGCCACGTTGCTGAACCCATCACGTTCCAGCAGGCGATCCAGCCCACGGGCGATGTCTGCCCCCAATGTCAGGCCCTGATAGACCAGCGCAGTATACAGCTGCACGGCCGAGGCCCCGGCACAGATTTTGGCATAGGCGTGTTCGGGCGTAGATATGCCGCCAACCCCGATCAGAGGCAGTTTGCCGTCAGTCAGGGCGGACAGGCGGGCCAGAACGCGGGTGGATTTTTCAAACAGAGGCGCGCCGGACAGGCCGCCCGCCTGATCACGGTGGGTGCTTTGCAGCCCGTCCCGGTCCAGTGTCGTATTGGTTGCGATCACCGCGTCGATGCCTGATGTCAATGCAACATCAGCCACGTCCTCCAGCTCTGCCGGGGACAGATCAGGGGCGATTTTCAAGAATATGGGGATCGGGCGTTCCAGCGCGTTGCGTGCCGCGATGACCCCAGCCAGCAAGGCCGAGAGCGCCTCTTTGCCTTGCAAATCGCGCAGTTTCTCTGTGTTCGGCGAGGAGACGTTGACCGTTGCGAAATCCAAATACGGCCCGCAATGGGTCAGTACACGGGCGAAATCGGCGGCGCGGTCTTCGCTGTCTTTGTTTGCACCCAGGTTCAGGCCCAGCACCATGTCCCGCGGGCGTTGCGCCAGCCGGGCGCCGATCGTCTCCATGCCTTCGTTGTTGAAGCCAAACCTGTTGATTGCGGCGCGGTCCTCGGTCAGGCGAAACAGGCGCGGTTTGGGATTGCCGGGCTGAGGGCGCGGTGTCGCGGCGCCGACCTCGATAAATCCGAACCCCGCGCGCGACAGGGGCGATAGGACCTGAGCGTTCTTATCGAACCCAGCGGCCAGCCCAACCGGGTTGGCCATGGTCAGCCCTGCCACCGTTGTGCGCAGCCGGTCTGAGGTGACCAGGCCGGGCAGGGGCGCGGCCCCCACCTGCAATGCCTTGATCGCTAGGCCGTGTGCCGTTTCGGGGTCAACTTTGTGCAGGGCGAACAGGCCCAGTTTTTCCAGCGCGTTCATGCCATGCCTTTCGGGAATTGATGCGCCCCACCCACCAGAGGCAGGGGGCTGTGCCATGCGATATCGGACATGTTCAGGGGGCGGTAAAGATGGGGAAACAGCGCACCTCCGCGCGAGGGCTCCCATTTCAGGGCCTCCCCCAGGGTGTCAGCCTCTAGCGCCAGCAGGACCAGCCCGTCCTCGTTTGCGAAATGTTTCGCTGCGGTTTCGGCTGCCTGCGCCGCGGTCGAGAAGTGAACGAACCCGTCGGCCACATCCACCGGCGCGCCATCCGTGATGCCATCTGCCTGTAGTTGCGCCCATTCAGAGGCGCGAAATATCTTGTAAATCACCATAGGCCCCCAAATGCCGCGCCCCTGTCGCGTGGTCAACCCAGAAGGTTTTGACAGGTCAGGGGATTCGCAGGCAGGCTGATTGCAGATGTCTGTTTAACAGGAGTATCCCCATGTTTTCCCATGTTCTGGGTGGGCTCGGTGCGCTGACGTTGACGGCGGGAATGGCCGCTGCCGACTATTCGCTGACGATCCTGCACACCAATGATTTTCACGCCCGGTTCGAACCGATCAGCAAATACGACTCTGGCTGCTCTGCCGATGCAAACACCGAGGGCAAGTGTTTCGGCGGGACTGCGCGGCTTGTTACTGCGATCTCCGAGGCCCGAGCCCGCAGCAATAATGCGATCCTTGTGGATGGGGGTGATCAGTTTCAGGGCACGCTGTTTTACACCTACTACAAGGGCAAAATGGCCGCCGAGTTCATGAATAAACTGGGCTATGACGCCATGACCGTGGGCAACCACGAATTCGACGATGGCCCCGAGGTGCTGCGTGGGTTCATGGACGCAGTGGGCTTTCCGGTGCTGATGTCGAATGCCGATGTTTCAGGCGAACCGGCGCTGGCGGGCAAGCTGGCGAAATCCACCGTGATCGAGCGCGGCGGCGAACGGCTGGGCCTGATTGGCCTGACGCCCCACGATACGGACGAATTGGCCAGCCCCGGTCCCAATGTCATCTTTACTGACCCGGTCGGCGCCGTACAGCAAGAGGTGGACAGCCTGAGTGCTCAGGGCGTGACCAAGATCATCGTTCTGTCTCACTCGGGCTATAACGTGGATAAACGCGTGGCGGCCGAAACCACGGGTGTGGATGTGATCGTGGGCGGTCATACCAATACCTATCTGTCGAATACATCGGACCGGGCCGAGGGGCCGTATCCCACCATGGTAGGTGGCACAGCCATCGTGTCTGCCTATGCCTATGGGAAATTTCTGGGCGAGCTGAACGTCACCTTTGATGACGCAGGCAAGGTGGTCTCTGCCGTGGGTGAGCCGCTGATCATGGACGCCGCTGTCGCGGAGGACAGTCAAACCAAGGACCGCATCGCCGATCTGGCCAAACCCCTGGATGAGATCCGCAACAAGGTGGTCGCGCAAACCGCGCAGGCGATTGACGGGGCCAAGGGGTCGTGTCGTGCGGGGGAATGCACCATGGGTAATCTGGTCGCCGACGCGATGTTGGCGCGCGTGGCTGATCAGGGCGTCCAGATCGCTCTTCAGAATGGTGGGGGGCTGCGGGCCTCGATTGATGCGGGGCCTGTTACAATGGGCGAGGTGCTGACCGTGCTGCCGTTCCAGAACACGCTGTCGACCTTTCAGGCCAAGGGCAGCACGATTCTGGCCGCGCTGGAAAACGGGTTGTCCCAGATCGAGGATGGCGCTGGCCGGTTCCCTCAGGTCGCCGGGATGAAGCTGCTCTACGATCCCGCTGCCGCTGCGGGCGATCGCGTGGTGTCTGTGCAGATCCAGATGGGAGGCGCGTGGACGGTTTTGAAACCTGAAACAGTCTATGGCGTGGTCACAAATAACTATGTCCGCAACGGAGGTGACGGGTACAAGATGTTCGGCACCGAGGGCATGAATGCCTATGATTTCGGACCCGACCTGGCGGATGTGACGGCGGAATATCTGGCTGAACATGGGCCGTACGAACCCTATCTGGATGGGCGTATCTCTGCGAAATGAACATCGGGGCGTCCCTGATGATCGGGGTGCCCGAACGGCCTTGGCGGCGGGGACGGTGTTGGTTTTCTTGACGGCGGTATGGCGCATGGCGCGCGATGTCTGCCTGTCGGCGCAAAGGGGCCGCACCTGAGTGCGCCTCTTGAGCCTTCGTGATTTTGCATATGTTTCAAGGGAGCGGGAAAACGTTCCAAAGGGTGGCCTGAGAGCGGAATAATCCAGTCGAGCAGACATATGCCTTCGTATAGATACCGTAAAAATACGGTATATTTCCATCTGGAATGCCTTGTGAACCCTTGTTCAATCGGTTGGTTTCGCTGTATCCCGACGCCCAGACGGGAGAGATGATGCCGGTGCAGCAATTCCATCCAGAGCAAGATTTTAAGACCGACGCGGTCTCTGTCGTGTTCGATTCGGTTCTCTATCGACGTGACACCACACAGGTTTTCGACGGCCTGTCGTTGCATCTGAACGAGCGCCGAATTGGTGTCGTTGGGCGCAATGGATCGGGAAAGTCACAACTGGCGCGGCTGATCGCTGGGTTGGCCACGCCAGATAGCGGCCGTGTTGCGGTGAATGGCGTGGATGTGGCCGCTGATCGCAAGGCGGCGATCTCGACCGTGGGTATTTTGTTTCAGAACCCCGACCACCAGATTATTTTTCCCACTGTCGGCGAAGAGCTGACCTTTGGTCTGACTGCGCAGGGCGTGTCGAAATCCCAGGCGCGAAAAGAGGCGCAATCCATGCTGGCGCAATTCGGGCGGCACGAGTGGTTTGATCGCTCTGTCCATGGGTTGTCCGGGGGGCAGCGGCATCTGGTTTGCTTGATGGCTGTTTTGATGATGGCCCCCAAGGTCATCGTTCTGGACGAACCCTTTGCCGGGCTGGATATGGCAACAACGCTTCGGCTGAGCCGCTATCTGGCACCGTTGAACCAAAGCCTGATCCATATCAGCCACGATCTGTCGGCGCTGTCCGCCTGTGATCGGATTATCTGGATGGAGGCAGGCGCCGTTCATATGGATGGCTCCCCGCACGAGGTCTTGCCGTTGTATGAAACCCAGATGCGTAAATGGGGGACGAGCGATGATTTCGCTGATCTCTGAGCGCCGGACGCCCTATCACGGCTGGCCCGCAGGGCCCAAGCTGCTGGGGCTGAGCCTGTTTACGCTGGCGATTTTCTATATGGATGGCGTGCCCCTGAGCCTGACCGTCATGGCCGCCGTTTGCGCCGCCTATCTGGTGGGCGGGCTGGGTTTTGCCCGCGAGGGGCTGCGTCTGATGCGGCCCGTGCTGGTCTTTGTGGCGATGATCATGGTGTGGCATCTGGCCGTTGGGCGCATTCCCGAGGGCGTGGTGATCGTGCTGCGCTTGCTTGCCGCGATCGCGGCGGCCAATTTGGTGACACTGACCACCCGGATGGAGGACTTGCTGGACGTGATCCAGCGCGGGCTGGCCCGGATCGGTGTCCCGGCCACGGCGCGTCGCCGGTTTGCCCTGTCGATAGCGCTGGTTATCCGGTTTACCCCTGTTTTGGTGCAAAAGGGTGGCCTGCTGGTCGAATCCTGGCGCGCTCGTACCGTCAAACGCCCGGGCTGGCGGCTGGTGCTGCCCTTTGCCTTGATGGCCATTGACGACGCTGAACAAACCGCCGAAGCGCTGAAAGCGCGGGGCGGGCTACTCTGATCGGGCAATTGCCCGTATTCTGAATTCACAGGACGCGAAGAAAGGACCCCACTATGGAACGCAACCTGACACTCATCGCCCTTTTCGCCGCATTGATCGCGGCGTTGGGCCTTGTGCCTAAACTAACCCTTATTTCCGGCGTGCCGATCTCGGCGCAATCGCTGGGCATTATGCTGTGCGGCACCGTGCTGGGCGCCAAGCGTGGCGCGTTGGCCGTGCTGCTGTTCCTGGCGCTGGTCGCGCTGGGTCTGCCGCTGTTGGCCGGTGGCCGCGGTGGTATCGGCGTCTTCTCGGGCGTGACCATGGGCTATCTGATCGGGTTCCCGGTCGCGGCTTTTGTGACTGGTCTGCTGGCGCAGATGTGGCGTGATCGCGGCGGGTTTATTTTCCCTGCGGTTGCGGCGCTGATCGGCGGCGTGATCGTGTTGAACGTGCTGGGTATCATCGGCATGTCGATCAAGCTGGACAAAACCCTGATGGAGGCCTCGCTGCTGGCGACACCTTTCGTCCCTGGTGATGTGCTGAAATGCGTGCTGGCCGGCTTGATCACCCAGGGCCTGCTGAAAGCGCGCCCAGGTCTGGCCCAAGCCTGATCGGACAGCGGAGGGGGCGCTGCCCTCTCGGCTATTCTCATAAAAACCGGGACGGGTTTCCGGGTTGGAAAGGGCGGGGGTTTCCCGCCCTTTTTCATGTCTTCTTCATCGCATCCAAGAGGGCGGCACCCAGCCCGCTGACCTCGGGCTTGCTGCGTGACGCGGGGGCGCTCTGAGCAGGGCGCTGCGGACGTTTGTTGCCTTGGTTCTTGGGGCGGTCATCGCGCGCTTTGGCGGGCTTTTTGTCTCCACCATCCTTGCGCATGGACAGGCCGATGCGTTTGCGCGGGACGTCCACCTCGGTGACACGGACTTTGACCACATCGCCTGCTTTGACCACCTCGTGCGGGTCTTTGACAAAACGATCCGCGATCTGACTGACGTGGACCAGCCCGTCCTGATGCACGCCCACATCGACGAAGGCACCGAAGGCCGCGACATTGGTCACGGTTCCTTCCAGCAACATGCCTGGGCGTAGGTCCGTGATTTCGTTCACACCATCCGCAAAGGTGGCGGTTTTAAACTCGGGGCGGGGGTCGCGGCCGGGTTTTTCCAGTTCTGACAGGATGTCGCGAACGGTGGGTAGGCCGAAACGTTCATTGACGAAATCGCGGGGCTCCAGGCGTTTCAGGGGGGTGGGGTCGGTCATCAGGCTGCGCAGATCCCGCCCACAAGAGGCCACGATTTTACGCGCGATATCATAGGCTTCGGGGTGAACCGAGGAGCCATCCAGTGGCTCGGCCCCGTCGCGGATACGCAAGAAGCCTGCGCATTGTTCGAACGCCTTGGGGCCCAGACGGGCGACTTTCAGCAGGTCTTTGCGTGCGCGGAAGGCGCCGTTCATATCGCGGTGCGCAACGATGGCGTCCGACAGGCCCGGCCCGATCCCCGCGACCCGCGCCAGCAAGGGGGCCGAGGCGGTGTTCAGATCGACCCCCACGGCGTTCACCGCGTCCTCGACCACCGCGTCCAGAGATTTGCTGAGTCGGCGCTGATCCACATCATGCTGATACTGGCCGACGCCGATGGATTTCGGCTCGATCTTGACCAGCTCGGCCAGAGGGTCCTGAAGACGGCGGGCGATGGAGACGGCCCCGCGCAAGGACACATCCAGCCCCGGAAATTCCTGTGCCGCCAGTTCCGAAGCCGAGTAAACCGAGGCCCCGGCCTCGCTGACGACGACCTTGGTGGGTTTTTTCGGGGCGCGGCTGAGCGCCAGAAGGTCCGCAACCAGTTTTTCGGTTTCGCGGCTGGCGGTACCGTTGCCGATAGCGATCAGGTCGATTTTGTGGCGCGTGATCAGATCGGCCAGAGTGGCCTGCGCGCCCCGCACGTCGTTTTTCGGCTGGAACGGATAGATTGTTGCTGTGTCCAGCAATTTGCCGGTCGCATCCACGACAGCGCATTTTACGCCGGTCCGAATGCCCGGATCCAGACCCAGTGTCGCCATGTTGCCCGCGGGCGCGGCCAGCAGCAAATCCTTCAGATTGCGGGCAAAAACGTTGATTGCCTCTTCTTCGGCGCGGTGGCGCAGGTCGGTCAGCAGATCAATGGACAAAGAGATGTGCAGCTTTACCCGCCAGACAAAACCGGCGATTTTACGCAGCCAGATGTCACCGGGGCCAGTGCCGCTGGCCTGCAATTCGGTGGCGACCATCTGTTCGGCGCGATTTTGGCCGGGCAGGGCGTCGGGATCTACGACAATGTCGATCTGCAAGAAGCCCTCGTTCCGGCCACGGAACATCGCCAGCGCGCGGTGGCCGGGGATGGTGGCCCAGCGTTCCGATTGCGCGAAATAGTCCGAGAATTTAGCCCCCGCCTGTTCCTGTCCCTCGACCACTTTGGATGTCACCAGGGCCTCGCGTTGCAGGAACGTGCGCAACCGGCCCAGCAGGTCGGCGTTTTCAGACAGGTCTTCGCCGATGATGTCGCGGGCGCCGTCCAGCGCGGTTTTCACATCCGGCACGGGGTCGCTTAGATAGGCGGCGGCCAGGGTTTCGGGATCGGCGCTGCGGTCCGCCAGGATCTGAGCGGCCAGAGGCGCCAGCCCGTTTTCGCGGGCGATCATCGCGCGGGTGCGGCGCTTGCGTTTGTACGGCAGATAGATGTCTTCGAGCGTGGATTTTGTTTCCGCCCCGGCGATGGATTTCTCCAGTTCTGGCGTCAGTTTCCCTTGCTCTTGGATCGCGGCCAGAATGACGCCGCGCCGGTCATTCAGCTCGCGTAAATAGCCCAGCCGATCGGCTAGGTTGCGCAGTTGTGTATCGTCCAGCCCGCCTGTCACCTCTTTGCGATAGCGTGCAACAAAGGGCACGGTTGCGCCTTCGTCCAGCAGTTTGATCGCAGAGGCCACCTGTTCGGGGCGCGCCTGAATTTCGGTGGCAATCAGGGTCGGAATGCGGCGCTCGGCCGCGGCAGCGATGGACATGGAAAACACCCTCTGGCTGGAACTCGGACAGCCTGTCTAGCGGTCCGGGACCCGGTCGCCAAGCCCTAGCGCAGCATCCGAGTGACCAGATTGATCCCGCCCAGGACCACGACAAACGCCAGGATGATCCATTCCGCCCGTGTGCGGCGCTTTTTCGGTGCGGGCGTAGTGTCCGCGGTGCGTTCGATTCTAAGGTCCTGATCCGGGTGACGGGCCTTGAGCGCGGCGATAGCGGCTTGTGCGCTTGGGGCCTCGATATGCTCTGAGACGGGGCTCATCGGGGCGTCGCCGGACAGGTTACGGTATCGGATCAGATAGTCGGTCATCGGGGCCTCATGGAATCGTGCTTGGCCTAGCACAGCCAGCCGCCCCCGCCAATCCGCCTGCATATCCGGCACTTTGCAGATTTTTCGCCGCAATGCAGCATTGCGACTAGAGCCTGTTACATACTCGGCCTAGCCTAAGCGAAACCCTGCACCCAAAGAGGCCTGTATGTTTTCCCTTGTCGGCAAGAAAGCCCTGATCGTTGGAATCGCCAACCGCCATTCAATTGCCTATGGCATCGCCAAGGCCTTACGGGATCAGGGGGCGGATCTGGCAGTTACCTATCTGAATGCCAAAGCCGAACCCTTTGTGCGCCCGTTAGCCGAGGAACTGGGTGCCCAGATCATTGCCCCGCTGGACGTGACGGATACGGCCCAGATTGATGCGGTTTTCGCGCAGATCCAGACCGAATGGGGGCAGTTGGATACCCTGATCCACGCGATTGCCTTTTGCCCGATGGAAGACCTGCACGGCCGTGTCACCGACTGTTCGCGCGAGGGGTTCCAGATGGCGATGGACGTCTCGGTCGGTAGTTTCATCCACCTGACTCGCCAAGCCGAACCTTTGATGCGTGCGGGCGGCTCTTGCATGACCGTCAGCTACTACGGCGCCGAAAAGGTGGTCGAGCACTACAACGTCATGGGGCCGGTCAAGGCCGCGTTGGAATCTGCGACCAAATACATGGCAGCCGAGCTGGGAGAAAAAGCAATCCGCGTGAATGCGCTGTCTCCCGGGCCATTGATGACCCGCGCCGCCAGCGGAATTGACCATTTTGACGACCTGATGGCGCTGGCCGCAGAGCGCGCCCCGACCCATCATCTGGCTACGGTCGAGGATGTCGGGGCCTATGCCGCCTTTCTGGCCAGTGACGAATCCAAGAACATCACCGGGGGCGTGCACTACATCGATGGGGGCTATCATATCGTTGGCTAATGTCGCGGGCGCATGATTTTGCATCCACATGACCCATGATCGTACGGCTAATTCGGGGATGGATTTGTCCGCTCTCGGCAGAGAAATCGCCTTGACCTCGCTCAGCGGTTCGCCTATCTCGTGATCCTGCTGAGCGGGCGTTGTGTAGTGGTAAGACCTTAGCCTTCCAAGCTAATGACGCGGGTTCGATTCCCGCCGCCCGCTCCAGTTTCCCCCGATATTCAAGATATTACAGCCAGACCGTTCCGGTTGTCAGTGGTTCCAACGCGATTAATGCGCCCCACAGGATCAGGACCAGCCCAGCGATCAGGTCCAGCCAGCGCAGGGCTGTGTCCGCGATACGCTCTTTGGCCCACAGCGCGGCGTGTACCAAAAAAAGCCACCACAGCGCCGACCCCAAAAAGACCCCCAAAACCAGCACATAGGCGGCATTGGCGCCGCTTGCCGCCGCGCCGCCCAATCCGGCGACCATTCCGGTAAAGGCCAGGATCGTTGCCGGGTTCGACAGAGTCAGCAGATAGGTTGATCCAAATGCCCCCAACACCGAGCGTGCAGGCGGCCCATCCGCCGCCCGTGACCCGTCGCTTTTCGTCAGGAAACCGCGCAGGGTCATGACGCCCAGCCAGATGATCAGCAATCCGCCGAAAAACTGCATCTGTGGCGCATAGCTGACCAACAGTCCTGTCGCGGCAAAGCCGACGGCAACCAGCACGCCATAGGTCCCGTCTGCGGCGGCCGCACCGAATCCCGTGGCCAATCCGGCCGCGCGCCCCTGAGCGACACTGCGCCGGATACACAACAGACCAATCGGCCCCACAGGAGCGGCAATCGCCAGCCCGACGCCCAGACCTTTGAGGAAGACCTCTAACACGGTGGCACCGCGATCGCGGCGGTTTCCTTGGCCGTGTCCAGTGTGATGATGGATTCAGTCCGCAGGATAGCGGGCAGCGGTTTCACCACCCGTGTCAGAAAATCCTGCAGGGCGCGTGTATCCGCCACGCGCAGCTTCATCAGATAGGAATGCGGTCCGCTGATATGGTGCAGCTCCTGTACTTCGGGGTGGACGGCAAGGGTGGCGACTGCCTCGCCCTCGCCCTCAAAACGCATGTCGATCAGCACAAAGGCGCACAGCCCCAAGCCAAAGCTGAGCGGGTCCAGTTTTGCCTGCCAGCCCGCAATGGCGCCGCTGGCCACAAGGCGCCGCACCCGTTCATTCGCAGCAGACAGCGAGAGGCCAACAGACGCGGCCAGCTCTGCGCTGGAGCTACGCCCGCTTTCCTGGAGGAGTCCGCATATTTTCTTGTCTATATCATCCATGAGGGGAAATATTATTTATAATATTTGATTCTGCAAGAAAAGTGGCGGAGTAAATGGCGATCTGCCGCTGGTTCGGTGTGAGTCTAGGGCGGGCCCTGCCTCTTTCGCCGCCTTTTTGCATTTGCTAAGGCGAGACAGGACAAGCCAAGGGGCAGCCAATGCTGAAACGGATCAAATTCCTGTACGAGGGAAAGAGCGAGCGCTCTCATCGGTTTCGCTATGGCCTGCTGGGCTTTGATGTCGTGACGATTATCTTTGTGATCGCGACGTCGTTTTTCCCGGGCATACAGGCGGTCGAGGTCATCGACTTTGTATTCGGTGCGCTGATCTTAGTGGATTTCATCGCCCGTATCGCGATCACCAAACACCGGCTGCGCCACTTTGCCAGGCTGTCCACATGGGCCGATGTGGTCGCTGTGGTGTCCTTTTTGGCGCCGATTGTAGGCGAGGGGCTGGGGTTTCTGCGCATTCTGAGGACGCTCAGGTTGCTGCACACCTATCAGTTGATGACACGGTTGCGGCAGGATTTTGGGTTTTTTCGCAAACATCAGGATATCGTGGTCGCAGCAATCAATCTAGCAGTGTTCCTGTTTGTGATGACAGGGCTGATCTATGCGCTGCAACATGAAACAAATCCGCAGATCAACAACTACGCGGATGCGCTGTATTTTACCGTCACCACGCTGACGACCACCGGATTCGGCGATGTCACGCTGTCGGGGACATCTGGGCGGATGCTGGCCGTGGGCGTAATGATCTTTGGCGTGACCTTGTTCTTGCGGCTGGCGCAGGTCCTGTTTCGTCCGCTTAAGGTGCGTCATCCTTGTCCGACGTGTGGGCTGGTGTTGCATGATGCCGATGCCATCCATTGCAAACATTGCGGCACCACCGTTCATATTGAGACCGAAGGCAGCTATTGATCTGCCCTGAACCGCGCCACAAATACCGCTCCGGATCATCGAGCGGATCATCCACATCGCCCCTTTATTGCGCAGCATTTCAGCGGCGCCCAGAAGGGTGGGCCTGATCGTTCCGCGAACCCGCAACTCGGACAGGATATTAGCGACTGTCGAGCGAATTCGGGTCAACGCTGTGGCTCATGCGGATCGTGGTGCGCATCACGTATTCTTACCGCGACATACGTGCGGCTTGCTCGATTGCGCCCCTTCGCATAAACCCGCCCGCGCAGGATGTCGAAAGGAAGCCCATGGCGCGCGGACCCGTAACTGTCACTGAAGACCGTGAAAAATCAAAACGCGTGGGGGCTCTGCGCGAACTGTGGCCCTTTCTGAACCCCTATAAGGGCATGGTGCTGCTGGCCGCGATGGCATTGACGCTGACGGCCTCGGTGTCGTTGATCCTGCCATTGGCCGTGCGGCGCGTCGTGGATAATTTCAGCGTCGAGGATGGCGCGTTGCTGGATCGCTATTTCGGCGCGGCCCTGGCCATTGCGGCGCTTTTGGCAGTGGGAACCGGCCTGCGGTATGCGTTGGTGACGCGGCTGGGCGAACGCGTGGTGGCTGACATCCGCACGGCTGTGTTCGACCGTATCGTCGGCATGTCGCCTGCCTATTTCGAAAACATCATGACAGGCGAGGTCCTGTCCCGCATCACCACGGACACCACGCTGATCCTGTCGGTGATTGGCTCGTCGATCTCGGTCGCGCTGCGCAATGTGCTGATCTTTGCGGGGGGGCTGGTGCTGATGCTGTTCACCTCGGCCAAGCTGACGGGGCTTGTCTTGCTGATTGTGCCGTTGGTGATCATCCCGATCCTTGTTCTGGGCCGACGCCTGCGTGTCCTGTCGCGCGAAAACCAGGATTGGATCGCCGAGTCGTCTGGCAACGCCTCCGAGGCGCTGCTGTCCATTCAGACCGTGCAGGCTTTTACCAACGAAGACGCCGCCACCCGCGATTTCGCCGATGTCACCGAGAAAAGCTATGACTCCGCCCGTCGCCGCATCACCACCCGCGCGGTTATGACTGTGATCGTGATCTTTCTGGTCTTTACCGGCGTCGTGGGCGTGCTGTGGATCGGCGCCCATGATGTACGCGCAGACCTGATGAGCCCAGGTGCCCTTGTCCAATTCGTGATTTATTCGGTCATGGTGGCGGGCTCTGTCGGGGCCTTGTCCGAAATCTGGAGCGAATTGCAACGTGCCGCGGGCGCGACCGAACGCCTGGTAGAGCTGTTGCAAGCAACCGACACCGTGGCCGATCCGGCGCAACCTGCGCCCGTCCCGACCCCGGTTTCTGGGGCGATTACCTTTGACGATGTGAGCTTCCGCTATCCGTCTCGACCAGACACCCCCGCACTGGAAAATGTCAGCCTGTCCATCCAACCCGGGGAAACCGTGGCGCTGGTTGGCCCCTCGGGCGCGGGCAAGACCACGATCGTGCAAACCATCCTGCGCTTCTATGATCCCCAGCAGGGCCGCATCCTGCTGGACGGGACAGAGCTGTCGCAGATGGAGCGCGCCGCCTTCCGCAAACATCTTGCACTGGTGCCGCAGGATCCGGTGATCTTTGCGACAACCGCGCGCGAGAATATACGCTTCGGTCGCCCCGATGCCACCGATGCCGAGGTCGAGGCCGCCGCCCAAGCCGCCGCCGCACACGAATTCATCCAAAAGCTCCCCGAAGGCTATGACAGCCAGGTCGGCGAACGTGGCGTGATGCTGTCGGGCGGTCAAAAACAACGTATCGCCATCGCTCGCGCCATCCTGCGCGACGCCCCGGTGCTCTTGCTGGACGAGGCCACCAGCGCCCTGGATGCCGAAAGCGAACGTGCCGTCCAGGCCGCGGTGGACGAGCTCTCGAAAACCCGCACCACCATTATCGTCGCGCATCGGTTGGCTACTGTGAAAAAGGCCGATAGGATTGTCGTGATGGATCACGGCAAGATCGTCGCGCAAGGGACGCATGACGAATTGGTCGCGCAAGGCGGTCTCTATGCCCGACTTGCGCGTCTGCAATTCACGGACGGAGCGGTCTGACCCCTCTCAGCGCTTTATTTTGTGTCGACGTTGGGATTTGAGTATTTACAGCAAGATGAAAGGGCGTGCGCTTTTCCCAAAAGTGCCGTGGCGCCTTGGCCTTTGTTTGAGCGCAGCAATAGCATTCATCTTGCCAAAAATACTCAGAGTCCCAGCGTTGCATCCGTACCGTGTTTGACGTTTTCGCGCGGCTTTTCCCCTTGAAGCATCTTGTGCAGCATGGCCATGTCTGACCTAGCAACACACTCCAAAGGGGATACATTATGGGACTATTCAATTTCTGGAAAAGCTCGGGTAAAAAACTGGCCGAAGAACCGACGCCTGATGTTCTGAAGAAAGAGGTCGAAGACCTTGGACTGGACACCGAAGGTCTGGATATCACTGTCGAGGGCGACAAGGTGAAGATTTCGGGCACGGCCGCGACACCTGAAATGCGTGAGAAAGTCATTCTGGCGGTTGGCAATGTTGAAGGCGTTGCGGAGGTCGAAGACGACGTGGTGGACGACGCTGTTTTCCACACCGTTGAAAAAGGGGATACTCTGTCGGCTGTCGCCAAGAAAACCCTGGGCAGCGCTAACCGCTATATGGAAATCTATGAGGCGAATAAGCCGATGCTGAGCCACCCGGACAAGATTTACCCCGGTCAGGTTCTACGTATTCCCGGTGGGGCTGCGGCATAAGTCGGCCCCTTTATCACGAGCATTGATACTAAAAGGCGCTTCACGGCGCCTTTTTTTGTGCTTTTGACGTTGCGCAATTGACCTTAGGGTCGTCTTGTATGCTTGGGGAAACCCTTTCACATTGCGCGCGAGGAATGAGACCGGCCCCCCTCAATCGGGCCGCAACGGGAGGAAACCAATGGGATTTGCATCCATTCAGGATACGATCGAGATCGAAAGCGAAATGCCATGGGAGGCGCGCGACGTCCCCAAGACGCTGTACCAGATGCTGACACGCACCAAGGAGCAGAACGGCGCAGGCAAAGCGGTTACGTTTCAGCTGCTCTCTGGGCCTACGGACAAAGCGGAAACGCTGACGTGGAACGAGCTGCACGCCCGTACCTGTCAGGCCGCCAACATGTTCCGCGACCTGGGCATCGGAGAAAATGACGTCATCGCCTGCATTCTGCCAAATTCCAACGAGACTATCCTGACCATTCTGGGGGGGGCGATTGCGGGCATTATCAACCCGATCAACCCTCTGCTGGAGCCCGAACAGATCGGCGCCATTCTGCGCGAGACCAAGGCCAAGGTTGTCGTGACGCTCAAGGCGTTTCCCAAGACTGACGTGGCACAGAAAACAGCCGAGGCCGTCCGCCATGCGCCGGGTGTGCACACTGTTCTAGAAGTCGACCTGAACCGGTACCTGACCCCGCCGAAAAGCTGGATCGTGCCCTTGGTGCGGCCGAAAAACCCCGGTAATCACCATGCGGATGTGCGGGATTTCAATAAGACGTTGAAGGAATACCCGCGTGCATTGTCCTTTGCCGATTCTGAGGGCGATCGCGTCGCCGCCTATTTCCATACGGGCGGCACCACTGGGATGCCCAAGGTTGCTCAGCACCGCTACTCTGGGATCATCTATAACGGGTGGCTGGGCGGTACGCTGCTGTACACGCCCGAGGACAACGTGATTTGTCCCTTGCCGATGTTCCATGTGTTTGCCTGCCATGTGATTTTGATGGCGGTGATTTTTTCGGGGGCGCATGTGGTGTTCCCAACGCCTGCGGGCTATCGTGGCGACGGCGTGTTCGACAACTTCTGGAAGCTGATCGAGCGATGGAAGATCACCTTTATCATCACCGTGCCCACAGCGATTTCGGCTCTGATGCAGCGGCCCGTGGATGCGGACGTGTCCTCGGTGAAAACGTCGTTTTCGGGGTCAGCGCCGCTGCCGTTGGAACTGTTCAAACGGTTCGAAGCGGCCTCTAACGTCACCATCGTCGAAGGCTACGGGCTGACCGAGGCCACCTGTCTGGTATCCGTCAACCCGGTGGATGGTCAGAAGAAGGTGGGTTCGGTTGGCATCCGTTTCCCCTATTCCGATGTGCGGATATTCAAAGAGGTGGACGGCCAGCCGGTTGAATGCGCCGCTGACGAGGTCGGCGAGATTTGCGTCTCGAACCCCGG
This sequence comes from Thalassovita sp., assembly GCA_029212905.1. Lineage (GTDB taxonomy): Bacteria > Pseudomonadota > Alphaproteobacteria > Rhodobacterales > Rhodobacteraceae > Thalassobius. Next base: position 116,615 of record JARGPB010000011.1, on the reverse strand, counting down.
TGTCAACGCGCCGAACACCTATACCGAGGCAGATAAGAACAAGAAGCTGTACCACTATGGCAAATACCTGCGGACCGGCGATTTGGGCCGCATCGACGAAGACAACTATATTTGGATCACCGGGCGCGCGAAGGATCTGATCATCCGTGGTGGACACAACATCGACCCCGCCGAGATCGAAGAGGCGTTGCTGGCGCACCATGATGTGGCGTTTGCCGGTGCGATCGGCCAGCCTGATGTGCATGCGGGTGAAATCCCCTGTGCTTATGTTGAACTGGTCGAGGGCGCGTCGGTCACAGCCGAAGAGCTGCTGAAACACAGCCAAATTCACGTGCACGAACGCGCTGCTCAGCCCAAGTTCATCGAAGTGATGGACGAACTGCCGAAAACCGCTGTGGGCAAGATCTTTAAACCGGATCTGCGCAAGCGCGCCATCACGCGCATCTATAATGCCGCGCTGCAAGAGGCCTCGCTGAACGCCGAGGTTGTCCAGGTTGTTGATGACAAAAAACGCGGTCTGGTTGCCCAGGTAAGGCGCACTGGCGTGGTGCATGATGACGAGGTCGGGCACGTTCTGGGGGCCTTTACGCGCCCGTGGGAATGGAGCGACTGATCATTCGCAAACGCTATTTTGCAGGGCCGTCCTTTGGGGCGGCCTTGTTGTTTGGTGCCCGAGTGTGCTCAGAGCTTGGGCAATCGAAGGGGGCGGTTCGAAAGTTTCGTCAATGGGGCTGGCGGGCCGGGAAAAACGCAGTAGCCTGCCTGAAATCCATGTTTCGGAAATGACACTATGACGCGATATCGCACTTCTTTGGGGTCAGAGACCTATGACTTTGGCAATCTGGCTACGGTGATGGCGCGGGCCACGCCCGCCCGGTCCGGGGATCAACTGGCGGGTCTGGCGGCTGGGACGGATGTGGAGCGGGTCGCTGCGCAATATGTTCTGGCCGATGTGCCGCTAAAGAGTTTTCTGACCGATGCGCTGGTTCCCTACGAATTGGACGAGGTCACACGACTGATCATTGATACCCATGACATGACAGCCTTTGCTGCCGTTTCGCATATGACGGTGGGGCAGTTCCGCGAATGGTTGTTGTCGGATGCTGTGGATGCGGCAGCTTTGGCTGCGCTGGCCCCCGGCCTGACCCCCGAGATGGTGGCCGCTGTGTCCAAACTGATGCGTAACCGCGATCTGATTGCGGTCGCCCGCAAGGTCCAGGTCATCACGGCCTTTCGCAATACGCTGGGTCTGCCGGGACGGATTGGCAGCCGCTTGCAGCCCAACCACCCGGCCGATGATTTGCAAGGCATCGCGGCCAGTACCCTGGACGGGCTGAGCTTTGCCGTGGGGGATGCGGTGATCGGGATTAACCCCGCGACAGACAATATCCCGACGGCGAAATCCCTGTTGCAGATGCTGGATGATCTGCGGATGCGGTTTGATATTCCCACGCAGACCTGCGTGCTGACGCATGTGACCAACAGTCTGGAGCTGATCGAGCAGGGCGCGCCCGTCGATCTGGTGTTCCAGTCCGTCGGTGGCACCGAAGCGGCGAATGCCGGGTTCGGCGTGTCTCTGGATCTGTTGGATCAGGCGAACAGGGCAGCTTTGTCGTTGGAGCGCGGCACGGTCGGCCAAAACGTCATGTATTTTGAAACCGGGCAGGGGGCAGCGCTGTCTTCGGGGGCGCATCATGGGATTGATCAACAAACGCTGGAGGCCCGCGCCTATGGCGTCGCCCGCGCATTCAGCCCGCTTTTGGTCAACACGGTGGTGGGCTTTATCGGGCCGGAATATCTGTACGACGGCAAGGAAATCATCCGCGCAGGGCTGGAGGATCATTTCTGCGGCAAGCTGCTGGGCCTGCCGATGGGCTGTGATGTGTGCTACACCAACCACACCGAGGCCGATCAGAACGATATGGACGTGCTGATGACACTGCTGGCAGATGCAGGGTCGAATTTCCTGATCGCGGTACCGGGGGCGGATGATGTGATGCTGAATTATCAAAGCCTGTCGTTCCATGACATCGCCTATCTGCGCAACTCTTTCGGCCTGCGTGCCGCGCCCGAGTTCGAGACATGGCTAGAGGGCATGGGGCTGGTGTCACCGCAGGGGCACCTGACCGACACTGGTGCATTGACCCTGTTGGAGGCCACATCATGAGCGACATTGCGCGTGATCCTTGGGCCCGGTTGCGGGCAGCCACCCCTGCGCGGATTGGGCTGGGCCGGGTGGGCGCAGGCCTGCCGACAGATGGCACGCTTGAGTTTCAGTTTGCCCATGCCCGCGCCCGTGATGCTGTGCACCGCGCCCTGGATACACAGGCTTTGGCCGCCGATCTGGCCCCGTTGCCTGTGATCCACGCGCGCTCGGCCGCGCCGGATCGGGCGACCTATCTGCGCAGGCCAGACCTGGGGCGCCGCCTGGGGGATTGGAGCGCGCCTGAGCCGCAGGATTGCGATGTCGCCTTTGTGGTCGCGGATGGTTTGTCTTCGGACGCGGTACAGACCCACGCAGCCCCGGTGCTTGCGGCTTGCGTTGACCGGTTGACGGGGGTCAGCATTGCGCCGGTTACGATCGTCACCCAGGGGCGCGTGGCGATCGGGGATGAGATCGGGCAGCATCTGGGCGCCCGCGTGGTTATCATGCTGATCGGGGAACGACCGGGGCTGACCGTGGCTGACAGCCTGGGGGCATATGTGACGTTTGGGCCCCGCCCGGACAGAAAAGATAGCGAACGCAACTGCGTCTCGAATATCCACGGCACAGGGGGGCTTAGCCATCAGTTGGCGGCCGACAGGATTACCTGGCTTGCACGCGAGGCCCTGCGTCTGAGCCTGAGTGGTACAGGTCTGAAGGAAAACAGTGATCAGGTGCTTTTGGACTAACCCGCGCTGACAATGGCCTTTGCCAAAGCCGCCGCCGCCCGCACCCCGTCGATCACAGGTATGTTTGTGCCTTGCTGAAGCTCAGCGCAATGCGCCGACATGCCTGCGCAGCCCAACACGACAGATCCAGCGCCCGAGACACGAAGGTATTCGATGTCCTGCCGCAGCCGGGACAGGACGACGTCGCCACCTGCCTCGACCTCTAGAACGGGCAGGCCGCTGGGGCGCACCCCTTTGCATGCTGTCCAGAACCCATAGCTATGGATGTTTTCTTCGATCACAGGGACGGACACGGGCAGGGTGGTGACGACGCCGAAATCCTGCCCCAATAGCAGCGCCATATGAAAGGCCGCCTGCCCAATCCCGATCACGGGGCAATGCGCTGCCTTTCGAACCTGATCCAGCCCGGTGTCATCGAAACAAGCCAGCACGATCACATCCACGCCGTCGGCCTTGGCCTGCGGGAGCAGCGCCAGAATACCTGGAACCGCTGCGGCGCCATCTTCGGGGCCCTGGATGGCGGCGGGGCCTGTGGCGTTGGTCCAGCCCAATATCTGTGCGTCGGGCAGGACCTGGCGGGCAGAGTCGACCACGCTCTCGGTCATATGAGCCGAGGAGTTTGGGTTCAAAAACAGGACCTTCACCCGCTCAGACTCCTTTGCCCGCGTCCGAGCCCTGCCGCGCTCTGCGCCGCCCCATGATCCACAGGGACAGAATGAACGTGCCAATGATGACAAAGGAAAACAGTGTGGTCAGTGTCCCTAGCGCGTAGATCACCGGGGTGGTGACATTGGTTGTCATCCCGAAAATTTCTAGCGGCAGGGTGTTATAGCTGCCAGCAGTCAGCAGCGTCCGCGCGAATTCGTCATAGGACAGGGTGAACCCGAACAAGGCCACGCCGATCAGGGATGGCGCGATGATCGGCAGCACCACAAAGCGGATCGTCTGCCAGGCCGTCGCGCCCTGATCCCGTGCGGCCTCTTCATAGGATTTGTCGAACCGATTAAAGACCGCAAACATGATCAACAGACCAAAGGGTAGCGTCCAGGTCAGTTGCGATCCGAATCCGCTTGTCGCCCAGTGAATATTCAGCCCGAGCTGGTTGAAAATCAGCCCCACCCCCAGCGATACCAGGATCGACGGGATCACCAAGGACGCGATGATCAGATAGAACAGCACACTGGACCCGGCGAACCGCTTGCGAAAGGCCAACCCGCCCATAACGGATACAACAACCGTTGTGATCATAACCATTAGGCCCAGCACGAATGACCGCCGGAAAGATCCCCAGATATCCCCCACGGCCTGCTCCTCGAACAGATCAAAGAACCAGTGCAGGGACACCCCACGCATGGGAAAGGTCAGCCCGCCGTCGGCACCCTGAAAGGACAGGATCCCGATGGTCAGTGTCGGCCCATACAGAAACAGGATAAACAGGACGAAGAAGCCCGTCAGCACGTAAAAGGACCGCGATTTCTTTTCCATTTTACAGCTCCTTCCGAATATCAACGAACCGCAACAGGATGCCGATCACGATCAATACCGTCAGCAGCAACACCACCGATGTGGCCGCCGCCGAAGGGTATTGAAGCAACGCAATATCGTTTGAAATCAAGCGACCCACATTGGCCTTCTGGCTTCCCGACATAAAGCGCACAGTGATGAAATCGCCCATCACCAAGGTCAGCACGAAAATCGTGCCTATCATGATTCCCGGCTTGGTCAGCGGCAGGATCACATGGATCAGGGTTTGTAATCCGCTGGCGCCATTGTCACGCGCAGCCTCGATCAGGGAATGGTCTATCCGCATCATCGTGTTGAAAATTGGCACGACCATGAACAGCGTATACAAATGCACAAAGGCCAGGATCACCGCGAAATCCGAATACAAGAGCCACTCCAGCGGTTGGTCAATTACCCCCCAGGACGCCAGAGTCTGGTTCGCAATCCCGTTGCGCCCCAAAAACGGAATCCAGCTGATCATACGAATGATATTCGACGTCCAGAACGGGATGGTGCACAGCAAAAACAGCGCGATCTGTACGCTTTGGCTGCGGATATGGAACGCCAGATAATAGGCCACGGTGAACCCGATCAGAAAGGTCGCCGCCCAGGTGATCAAGGCATATTTGAACGTGGCCCAAAACACTTTGTAGGTGACAGGCGACCCAAACAGATATTCATAGTTTTCAAACGAGAAATCCGGAATGATTGAAAATTCCGTCGCCCGCCAGAAACTAACCACAACAATGGTCAGGATCGGCAAGATCAAAAATCCCAGCAGGATCAGGCTCAACGGCGCGGCTTGCAGCCAGCCCTGAATATGGCGGTTTTTCAGCATCCCGTTTCCTTCTGCACCGATCCGGCTTTCATCTTGCTCAAAATACTCTCGGGGGGTGTGGGGGGCAGACAGCCCCCCACCTCTATCAGGACGCGATGAACTCGTTCCATTTGCGGACCATGTACTGGTTTTCGTCCATGACGGCGTTCCAGCAGGCCACAGCGCCCATCCGGTCACTGAACGACCCGCCGTCGCGGGTGTCGCCCGCCTTGGCCAGCACGTCGCCGAACGGGTTGGTGATGTCACCGGCCGCAGCCTTGCCTTCGAACCAATAGCCCCATTCATCGGCGCTCATGTAGTTCTTCGAGGTTTCGGGCACGGCCGAATAATAGCCCTGGCGCATCAGGAACCCGCCGACCCAGCCGTCCAGGTACCAGTTGATGTATTCATAGGCCGCGTCCAGCTCCAGCCCGCTCAGGGCTTTGGACAGGCCGATGCCGCCGCCCCAGCTGCGGTAGCCCTCTTTCAGGGGTTGATAGACACAGGGGATGCCACGCGATTTCACAGCGGTGATGGCGGGCGACCACATGGATTGGATCACCACCTCGCCCGAAGCCATCAAGTTGACGGATTCATCAAAGGTCTTCCAGAAGGCGCGGAACTGGCCGTTTTTCTTGGCTTCGGTGAAGATGCCGATGGTTTTATCGATTTCTTCGCGGGTCATGTTGCCTTTGTCGGCATATTGGATTTCGCCCATGGATTCACAGACCATCGCCATGTCCATGATCCCGATCGAGCTGATATCCAGGATCGAGGCTTTGCCCTTGAATTCAGGGTTCAGCAGCTCTGCCCAGGTGCTGATGGGGCGGCCGATCAGATCGGGGCGGATCCCTAGCGTGTCGGCGTTATAGATCGTGGGGATCAGGGTCATCCAGCCGGTTTCCTCGGTGGCGAATTTCGTTGCACCGGGACCATCGACAAAACCCACGCTGTGGGGCGCGGTGCCCTGCGCGATGGTGCTGTCCGGGGTCAGCTTTCCTGAACGGAAAATACCCACGATCTTGTCGTAGTTCTTGATCTTGCTGGTATCCATCGCTTGCAGGTTGCCGGTGGGCCAGACTTTCTTACAGATCCAGTATTCGATGTCAGCAATGTCAAAGCTGCCGGGCTGGGTGGCGGCGCGTTGGGTCACGCTGTCGGAATCCAGAGCGGTCATCTCCAGGGTAAAGCCCAGGTCCTCTTTGACCTTCTTCCCGACCTCGTTCAGGTTCGATACGCCTGTGCCGAACTGGCGCAGGGTGATGTCCTTGATGTTCTGCGCCCACAGCATCGGGGCGGGCAGGGTGGCAGCGGCAAACGCTGCGCCCCCGGATTTCAATAGCGAACGACGCGTATATCCTACTTTGGCCATCTTCATTCCTCTCTCTGGTAAGTTCGTTTTCAGCAGTGTTGGAGTGTTCAGTGCGGCCGATCAGGCCAGGAGGCGGTGTAGCCGCCCCTCGTTCCAGGACAGCGCAACGGCGTCTCCTGGGTTTTTTGGTGCGTTGAAAAAGTCGTTTTCGGGGACCAGCGCCAGAACCTCTTCTCCGGTTTGGGTGGTGGTGCTTAGCGCGACATGGGCGCCTTGGTATTCGATGGCGGTGATCGTGGCGGGCAGGCCGGAATCGCCCAGTCGGACTTCGTCAGCGCGCAGGGCCACTTTTTGCCCGTCTAGCGAAATCACGTTGTGCCCCCCCATGAACCGGGCGACGAATTCGGTGCGCGGGGCCGTCCAGACCTGACGTGCGGGGCCGGCCTGTTCGATCACTGCGTCATTCATCACCACGATTTCATCGGCCAGCGCCAAGGCTTCGTCCTGGCCGTGGGTCACGTGGATAAAGGTAATGCCCAGCTCGCGCTGGATGCGCTTCAGCTCGGCGCGCATCCGGATGCGCAAAAACGGGTCCAATGCGGACAAGGGTTCGTCCAGCAGCAATATCCGGGGCTTTGTTACCAGGGCCCGCGCCAATGCCACCCGTTGTTGCTGGCCGCCGGACAATTGCGCGGGCAGGCGATCCGCATAGGGCGTCATGTCCACCAGATCCAGCATCTCGTTGGCGGCCAGATGGCGTGCTGTTTTGTCGACGCCCTTCATGCGTAGGGAAAAGGCCACGTTGTCCCGGACGTTCAGATGGGGGAACAGCGCATAGTTCTGGAACATCATCGCCGTGCCTCGCTGCGCTGGCGGCAAGGCTGAAATGTCGTGCCCGCCCAACAGGATGGACCCCTCGGAGACGTCCTCGTGCCCGGCGATCATCCGCAAGGTCGTAGATTTCCCGCAACCTGATGGTCCCAAAAGGCAGACATAGGCGTTGCTGGCAAAGACATGGCTGACGTCGCGGACCGCCACGGCAGTTCCGTAGCGTTTGGTCAGATGAACCAGTTCTAAATCCTGCCCCGAGCGCATCGGCGATCTCCTTGCATGCAGTGCTGTTGTCCAAGGCTGTGGGCAGTTCTGTGATTTGGGAAAGCAAAGCCTGTGATTTTTTCGGGCTCAGACCGGCGAAGATGACAATTTCATCGCTTGCAGCATTATTGTGCGCAAATTGTAATCCATAATTGTATACAATTACTCTGACCCGAAACCACAAACCTCCGGGGCTTGAGAATCAGGGCCTAAGGCGCGACAGTCAGTCGGCAGAAGGGCGGGCAACGAGTGATCAATAAAGCATCCAAGACAGAAACAGGAAGCAGCCTGGTTGCGGATAATCTGGCGCGGGCGATTCATGAACACCGGCTCGCTCCGGGGATGAAACTAAGCGAAGATGAGGTTGGCGAGATCTACGGCGTCAGTCGAACGGTGGTGCGTGCCGCGCTTCAGCAGCTCTCGCACGAGCGGTTGATTGACCTGAAACGCAACCGTGGCGCATTCGTCGCGCAACCCACCGTAAAAGAAGCGCGCGAGGTGTTTGAGGCGCGGTCCTTGCTAGAGCCCCGCACGGCGCGTTCGGCCGCTGAACGGATGACAGACGCGCATATCGCTGCGTTGCAAAGCCACATAGATGCCGAACACGAGGCCCTTGCCCAGGGCGATACCGGGCGGGCGTTGCATCTGTCTGGTATGTTTCACATCGAAATCGCCCGGATCGCAGATCAGGCAACGATTGCGGATTTCGTGACACAGTTGGTGTCGCGCTCTTCCTTGATTATCGCGCTGTATTGGCAACGACGTGCGGCCCTGTGCGAAAGCCACGCCCATGATGCGCTGCTACAGGCTCTGGCCACCAAGAACGGGGCCCTTGCCGAGGAGTTGATGAAAAACCACTTGCTGGATCTGTTGACCTCGTTGGATTTGCGGGCTGTTGGGTCTGCGGCCCAGTCGCTGAAAGAGGCGCTGAGATGATCCTGCGTACGGCCACTCTGGATGACGTTGCCCGAATGTTGGACTGGGCAGCCCAAGAAGGCTGGAACCCAGGAATGGAGGACGCGGCGGCGTTTCATAGCGCTGATTCCAAGGGGTTCTTTGTTGCTGACGTGGATGGCCAGATGGTGGCGGCGATTTCAGTGGTGAACCATTCGGACGTTTTTGCCTTTCTGGGGCTGTACATTTGCCTTCCGGACTTTCGGGGACAGGGGGTCGGGGTGGCGCTGTGGAAACATGCGTTGCAACATGCCGGGTCGCGGACCGTCGGGTTGGATGGGGTTGCAGAGCAGCAAGGCAACTATGCGCGGTCGGGCTTTGTTGCGGCTGGGTCGACCATGCGTTTCGAAGGCATCGTTCCCAGTGCTGAAACCTCGGGTATCCGTCCGGTCATGGGCGCGCAGGATACAGCACAGATTGCGGGACTGGATCTTGCTGCGAATGGATTCACGCGGCAGGCCTTTTTGACGGGGTGGATCCAGGATTCGCCCACCCGCAAGACGGTTGTGCTTGAACAAAACGGTCAGATTACGGGCTATGCAACGGCTCGCTTGTGCCGCGAAGGCTGTAAGATCGGGCCGGTGATTGCGCCGGATCAAGCAGCGGCGGAGAGCCTGATTGCTGCGGCCGTAACGGGGGTTGGTGCGCACTGGGCTACAATAGATGTCCCTGCTGATCAGACGGGATTTACTGCGGCATTGGCGGGTTTGGGGTTTGTCTCCGGGTTTGCAACCGCCCGGATGTATCGCGGCCCCGCGCCAACGCCCGCACAGCCCCAGACCTTGTTCGGCGTAGCGACGCTGGAATTAGGGTAGCTGCGGGCCGTTTCTGCGGTGCGGCCAACTTCCCATTTACAAAACGTAAACGAGCGACTATCCGTCAGGACGCTTTGGTCCGGCTGGTACGCCACCGGATAATAGGGAACGCGGTGAGAGGTTAGAGCAGACCTCAATTCCGTGACTGCCCCCGCAACTGTGAGCGGCGAGCGACGTCGGAACATGCCACTGACGCACCAAAGGTGCGCTGGGAAGGCCCGACCAAGCTGAGACCCGCAAGTCAGGAGACCTGCCAAGGCGATCACCCGGTCTGGGCGCGGGGCGCGCCTCTGACAACGGACCTTCCGTTTGTGGTGACGAAACTCACCGTCTGCGGAGGGGTATTCCCCTTCAGGACATATCAAAACGAATGCGGGCCTAGCCCGTATCCATGGGGGACATGGAATGACACGTCTTACTTTGATGACCAGCTGCGCGCTGGTTGCAATCGCTACCGCCCCGGCCGTCGCCGAAGAGGTCTATGATCTGGGCGAAATTACCGTAACCGCAAACCAGGGCGAAACCGTACTCGAGCGGTCGGGCACGACCGTCGAAATCGTGGACGAAGCCGAAATTCTGGCCGAGCCGGGCAATCGCCTGTCGGATGTCCTGACGGGTCTGCCCGGTGTGACGGCCTCGTCGAATGGCGGGCTGGGTACCTCGACCAACCTGCGAATTCGTGGGTTGGGCGGCGCCTATGTGCCGGTGCTTCTGGATGGTATCGACATCTCGGATCCTGCCAGCAGCGGGAGCGGGTTTGACTGGGGAGGGACGACCGCCTCGAACATCAGCCGGATTGAGGTCCTGAAGGGGTCGCAATCTGCGCGCTTTGGGATCAACGCAGTGGGTGGTGTTGTAAGCCTGCAAAGCTGGACCCCGACCAAAGACGGCGTTTCCGGTCAGGCAACGGTAGAATACGGCACCTATAACACGCGCCGGGCTGGTTTTTCGCTGGGTCTGCGCACCGAACGCACCGAACTGAGCATTGGCCTGAGCAGCGTCACCACCGACGGGTTCTCGGCCAACGCAGCGGGCACCGAGGACGACGGATACGAGGAAACAACGGTCAACCTGCGCGCTGTGTACCACCTGAGCGATACCGCGCTGATCGGCCTGACCGGCTTTTACCGCGATGCGGAGGGCGAGTTTGACGAATGGTCCGGCGACGGCGCCCTGCCGTATGATGAGATCAACACGCGCGAGGCCAAGGGCGTGCGTCTGTTCAGCGAATTCATGACGGGTAATGTCAGCCATGCGCTGGCCTATTCCTATTTTGAAACTGACCGGGTCAGTAGCTCGAACGGGTTCGACACGCCCTTTGATGGCGACCGTAAAAAGTTGGAGTACAAAGCCAGCTTTGATCTGGGTAGCATGCTGACCATGCATCTGGGCGCAGACAATACCCGCGAAGAGGCCAGCGGTGTTTCCGCCGAAGTCACCGGCGTCTTCGCCGAGGCGGTGTACACACCCACCGACGCGGTGGATATCGTGGCCTCGGTTCGGCACGAAGACCTGTCGGATTTCGACAACAAAACCACGGGCCGGATTGCGCTGGCTTGGCGTATTCAGGACGATCTGATTTTGCGTGCTCAGGCCGCGACCGGGTACAAACCACCGTCGCTGTATCAACTGACCTCGGCCTACGGAGATACGACGTTCCAACCCGAAGAATCCACCAGCTTTGAGTTGGGTCTGGAAAAGCGCCTGGGCGGTTCTGACTTCATCCGTGCGACCTTGTTCCAGACGGATATCGATGGACAAGTCTACTGGGACTACGGTTCGACCCGCTGCGGCAGCGGCTTTGGTTGCTACGAGGTGCAGGACTTTACGGCCAAAGGCCTGGAACTGTCGGGGCAGATCGCGCTGAATGACCGCGTCGATCTGGTTGCCAGCTATACGTTGACTGATACGTCTGATGGGACCGGCGCGCAGGCGCTACGCGTCCCGCGTCACGATCTAGAGGTCGGTGTGAATGCCGAACTGGGGTCCAAAACTACGGGCGGTATCAGCGTCAATCACGTTGCCGATCGGATGGATACAGTTGGGGCCGTGCCGGATTACACCGTTGTGAATGCGCATGTGGCGTATCAGATCAATGACAACACGCAGGCCTATCTGCGGGTCGTGAACCTGACCGACGAAGACTATGAGACCGCCGCCGGGTACAGTACCTCGGGTCGGGCGTTCTATTTCGGGCTTCGTGCGTCGTTCTAAGATCATAACCTTGGCAGCTGCGCTGGTTCTGGCCGGCGCAGCTGCTGTTGCCGACATGGCTCCGCGCCGTGTTGTGTCGATGAATCTGTGCACGGATCAATTGGCCATGCTAATTGCGGATCCCGATCAGATCGTGTCGCTGTCCTACCTGTCCACTGATCCGCGCAGCAGCGCCATGCACCAGCAGGCGCAGGCATTCGTACGCAATCAGGGGCAGGCCGAAGAGATCTATCTGCAAGAACCGGATCTGGTGCTGGCTGGTCGGTATACCGGCGTCGCCACGGTGAATATGCTCAGACGCCTGGATAAACAGGTCGAGCTGTTCCTGCCGGCGTATTCCCTGGAGGATGTGCGCGAACGTATCCTTCAGATGGGCCGGGCCTTGGGGCGCGAAGCCCGCGCCGAGGCGATGGTTGCTGCTTTTGACGCTGATCTGGCTGCGTTGCGCGAAAATGTGCAAAATCGCCCGCTGGCGGCGATGTATTATGCGAATGGCTATACCACCGGGGACAAAACCCTGGCTGGGCAAATCTTGCTGGCTGCGGGGTTTGAAAATGCCATCACCCGTACTGGACAAAGCCGCGCCGGCAACCTGCCGCTAGAGGTGTTGGTGATGCTGCAACCGGATGCGGTGGTCACGGGGGCGAAATACCCCGGACAGTCCCGATCCGAGGCAATCCTTGATCATCCTGTGGTTCGGACGCTACAGAAGAACCGTGAAACCGGCACCGTCGCAGATAGCGATTGGCTGTGCGGTACGCCATATGTCCTCAGTGCGATCCGCGATCTGGTCGCGTTGCGCCACCGCGTGGAGAGCGCCGAATGAAACGCTTGATCCTGGTTCTGTTGCTGGCCGTTGCGGCGCTGTTTGTTGCCTCGTTGGCGCTGGGGCCCGCAGGGATGCCCATCGGGCAGAGCCTGGCTGCGTTGGTGATTGATGACCAGGGACCACTCAGCATGGTGATGCGGGAAATACGCCTGCCACGCGCCTTGCTGGGGCTGATGATAGGTATTTCTTTGGGCATGGCCGGAGCGGGGATGCAGGGCTATTTGCGTAACCCGCTGGCTGATCCTGGGCTGATCGGGGTGTCGGGTTCGGCTGCCTTGGGGGCGGTTCTGGCGATCCATACCGGGCTGTCGGCGGCCTTTGTTCTGGGCTTGCCCCTGGCCGCGCTGGCCGGAGCCTTGGCGAGCGTTTTTTTGGTGATGGCCTTGGCTGGTCCTCGTGGCGGATCCCTGACACTGATCCTGGCGGGGATCGCGATTTCATCGTTGGCGGGGGCGCTGAGTTCGTTGGTGCTGAATTTGTCCCCCAACCCCTTTGCTGCGAATGAAATCGTATTCTGGATGATGGGGTCGCTTGCCGATAGATCGATGACACATGTCTGGTTGGCGCTGCCGTTGATGGGCGTTGGCTGGGCGCTGCTTGGGTCTTTGCCGCGCGGTTTGGACGCGCTGACCCTGGGCGAGGATGCGGCTGAATCGATGGGGATCAATCTGACCCATTTGCGTCTGAAACTGGTGGTCGGCACGGCCGCGTCGATCGGAGCGGCGACGGCTGTGGCAGGGGCGATCGGGTTTGTGGGGCTGGTTGTGCCGCATATCCTGAGACCATACGTTGGCGCACGTCCGGGGCGGTTGCTGTGGGCCTCGGCCTTGGGGGGGGCTGTGATGGTTCTGGCCGCAGATATTGTTGTGCGGCTGGTTCTGCCAACCCAAGACCTGAAGCTGGGCGTGCTAACGGCGCTGGTGGGGGCGCCCTTGTTCCTGCACCTGATCTATAAAACACGAAAGGCCGGGGTATGACGTTGTTGTCATTGCGCGATATGTCCGTGGCCCTGCGGGACAGGCAGGTTATCGACCGCGTCAGCCTGTCCGTTGCCCCAGGAGAGGTGGTCGGTCTGATTGGTCCGAACGGAGCGGGGAAAACAACATTGATGCGGGCAGCGCTGGGGCTTGTGCCGTGTGATGGCGCCAGCTCTGTCGTCGAGATGACACCGCGCCAACGGGCCCGCCACGTCGCCTGGATGCCGCAGAGCCATGAAATCGCCTGGCCGGTGGATGTGGAAACTTTGGTCACTTTGGGGCGTATCCCGCACCTGAATGCAGGGCAGGCCGTTCGACCTGAGGACCGGGCAGCGGTGGACAAGGCCCTGAACCAGATGGGGCTGGATGAGCTACGTCATAGGACGGCGACCCGCCTGTCCGGGGGCGAACAAACCCGCGTCCTGATCGCGCGTATCCTGGCGCAGGAAACGCCTTTGGTGCTGGCGGATGAACCCATCGCGGGGCTGGATCCTTCGCATCAGATCGCCACGATGCGCTGCTTTCAACAGATTGCAGAGCAGGGGAAATCGGCGGTGGTTTCGATCCATGATCTGGGGTTGGCGGTGCGGCACTGCTCGCGTTTGGTTCTGTTGTCTGGCGGGCGGCTGGTTGCGGACGGATCACCACGCGAGGTCCTGTCGCCTGAAAATTTGCGTAACCATTTCGGAATTTCAGCGCATTTCGTGGATACGGAATTCGGCCCGGTGTTTCAGCCGTTGGAGGTCCTTGGGTGACGCAGGTTTTGATCGAGAGACCTTGGGTGGAATTCGACCTTGGTGCGCAAATGCGTGTGCTGAGCTGGGCTATCAACCGTCCCGGTTTGGTTTCGGCCCGGCGTATTCTGTGGCGCGAAGTACGGAATGCGGACCTGCCGCCTGATCTGGATGTCCATTCCTGGCTGGGCACGGTTCTGGCTGATCGTAAGGCTGAGGATGCGGTGTGCTTTCTGACCTCGCGGGATGTTTCGGCAACCACGCAGGCAAAGGCGCAGGTGGGGGCAGCACAGGCCCAGGCCGTGGCCACGGTCGGCCTCTCCAATGCGGAACGTATCGGCACGCGGTTCATGCGCGATCCTTCGGCCTGGGGAACGATCAATGTGGCGGTGCGGTTGAATGTGGGCCTGACTGAAACGGCCATGCTGGAGGCCGTGAGCATCGCAACACAGGCCCGGACGGCTGCGGTGATGGAGGTTGGCTTGCAGCTTCCGACTGGGTTGGCGACGGGCACGGGAACCGACTGTATAGCTGTGGCCTCCCCCGAGGGGACAGAGCCATTTGCGGGCTTGCATACCGAGGTCGGGCATGCGCTGGGGCAGGCTGTGTACTCTGCGGTTTTGGATGGCGCCACGGCGTGGATGGTGTCTCCGGGGGCAGCGGGGCCGGGGCTGAAACCCGCGTAGACCCCGAGGACCTGGCCGCTTCTACGGTCGGCAGATCGCAAACAGGCTGCCACGCGAATTGATCCCCAGTTTGGCATAGGCACGGCGTCGATAGGTGATCACCGACGAGGGTGCAACGTGCAGGTCATCCGCGATTTGCTCGGCTTTTTTGCCCTCTAACATGCCCAAGCAGACCGCGCGTTCGCGTTCGGACAATACCGCGAGCGGCTCGGGTAGGCTATGTTCTGGTCTGGCCTCGAAATGCAAAAGCGCCAGCCGTGCCAGCAGCGGACAAATATCTTCCTGTATTGCGTCGCGTTGCCAATACAGGCTGACCGCAAGCCTCAGTCGGTCCCCCACGATCAGCACGGTGGATTTGCTTTTGAGCGCGGGGGCGTCGAAAAATTTGGCGCGATAATCTGGCCCGATCCGCCGCAAGAGATCCTTGAACTGAAGCGGCAGGTTTTGCCCTGGCTTCATTCCCAAAATGTCCGTGTACGCCGGATCTTGGAGGAACCACTGATCCAGGTATTGCGCCGCAAGGCGCGCGCCCAGTGCCCCCGCTTGAAAATTGCGCGACATCAGGCAGGCGGCATGGTCGGGCGCATAAGAGAACACCATGATCTGCACTGCGCCGGATTGCTCGGCGAGGGACAGAAATGGATCCAGAAACGCGTCTTGTCCCAGCCTTGCCAGGCTGGATTCAATCAGGTCGTATCGTGTCGCCGTGTCCCCCATTTGGAGGGACTTACCATGCACTCGGCCCCCTGTATAGAAAACCGATATCAGGACGGAGGACACACGATGCGACCCAAAGGACGTGGCGATCTGGAATCGCTCTACTTCACATATCCAAAATTTGAGGCGCCCAAAGATCGCGGGCGGCTGAGCGACCGGACGCCAGTGGCGATTGTGGGGGCTGGTCCGGTCGGGATGATCGCGGCGCTGACGTTGGCAAAATACGGGGTGCGCTCGGTTCTGATCGAGCGCAAAGAGACGTTCAATGATGGTAGCCGGGCGATCTGTATTGCCAGGCAAAGCTTTTATATCCTGGAACAACTGGGGGCGGTTGATGCGTTTCTGAAGACCTCGCTGGGGTGGACCACGGGGCGCAGTTTCTTTCGCGGGCAGCAAATCCTGGAGTTCAAGATGCCCGACGGGCCCGACGACAAATTCCGGCCGATGTACAACCTTGAGCAGCAGTATATCGAGCAGTTCCTGTTTGATGCAGTGGCTGAATCGGATCTTATTGACCTGCGTTGGGGGTCCGAAGTGACAGGGCTGACGGATGTGCCCGACGGTGTCGAACTTGGCATCTCCGATACCTTGGGATCGTATGAGCTGCTTGCCGATTGGGTGCTGGCCGCCGATGGCGCGCACAGCAGGGTGCGGACGATCCGGGGCAAACGGCTGAGCGGCGAAAATTACGAGGGGCGGTATGTGATCGCTGATGTGCAGATGGAGCACGACTATCCCACAATCCGGCGCGCGCTGTTTGATCCAGCGTGCCGCCCCGGTGGGACGGTGCTGATCCATAAACAACCGAAAAACATCTGGCGGATCGACTATCAATTGGCATTGGACGAAAGCGCCGAAGAGGCAACTCAGGAGCAGACCGTTCGCGATAGCGTTGCCAGCGTTCTGGCCGAGATCGGCCACACGGGCAATTGGGATCTGGAGTGGTGGAGCGTCTATTCCGCCAATACCCTGGCGCTGGATGATTACCGGGACGGGCGTGTGTTCTATGTTGGCGATAGCGCACATATCGTGCCGATTTTCGGGGTCCGGGGACTGAATAATGGGTTGGCAGATGGTCAGAATATTGGCTGGAAACTTGCCTGGGTTCTGAATGGCTGGGCAGGGTCTGATCTGCTGGATAGCTACTCGCCCGAGCGCCGCGGGGCGACTTTGGATGTGTTTGCAAATGCCAGCAAAAGCACTCGTTTCATGACGCCTCCGACGCTGGGATGGCAGGTGATGCGTGACGCCGCGCTGTCCCTGTCGTTGACGCATCCGGCGATGGGACAGTTGGCGAACCCACGCCAGATGACACCTTATACCTATCTGGATAGCCCGATCACGCTGTCGTCGGATGATGCATTCAGGGCAGGGCCCGAGCTCGGCGCTGTGGCGGCGGATGTGGCGCTTGCAGAGGGATTTCTGACGGATCAGTTCGGGGCTGGCTTTACTGTGCTGGTGTTCGGTCAGGCCGATCTGGATGGGCTTGACCCTGCGGTGAAGGTGCTCTGCCTGCCTGCACAGGGACGCGCAGCCGACGCCTATGGCGCTGAGGATGGCACGGTCTATCTGATCAGGCCCGACATGCATATCGCCGCACGTTGGAAACAGGTGAGCGGTGGCGCGGTGCAGGGAGCTTTGAGAAACATACTTAACCGTACGGAGGCCGCCGCATGACCCATCAAAACCTTGAAACTGTATACGAGGCCCTGGCGTTGGGAATTGATGCTGTTGGCCCCGAGCACGCACAGCTCTATCTGGCGAAAATCGCTCTGGCGCTGGCGCAGGCTTTGGATGATGCCCCGGCTGCGTTGGCTGTGATCGAAGACTGCAAGGCAGACCTGTCCCGCTGAAGCCGGTGCTTTCGGTTCTTTTGTTTTTGCGGGCCTGCCGCTATCGTCTGCGGCAGGAGACCCGAAAAGATGCAGCAAAAACCCCAGCATATTCTTGCGCAGGGCGGCGACTTTAATGACGCCGTCTGGCTGGATGTGCTTGAGGCCGTCGACAAAACCTATGCCGATCTGGTCGAGTATCAGGAAAAGCTGGAGGCCCAGAACAACGAGCTTCAGGCCCTTCGCCGGTTTCTGGGGTCGGTTCTGGCGTCGATCAGCGACCATTTGATTGTGGTCGAACGCGATGGACAGATCAGCAATGCCAGCGCCTCGTTCTGCAAGGTGCTGGGAATGGAACGTGACGCGCTGCACGGGCACGGGATCGAGGACTTCTTTGACGGGGCTGAACGCGACCGCCTGATGGGCGCTATTCAGGACGTGATTCAGCGCCGCGAAGAGGCGACCGTAGAGGTGCTTTTGACCACGCCGTCCGGGCAGGACCCGGTTGAATTCAAGATCGCGCCTCGGCTGGACAGGCGTCGCAAAGGCATCGGTGCGGTGCTGACGGGGCGCCCCCTGGGCGAGCTGCGCCGCGCCTATTCCGAACTGGAAGAAAGCCACCACCAGTTGAAAGAGACCCAGACGCAGCTGGTCCGAAATGAAAAACTGGCGTCTCTGGGGCGGCTTCTGGCGGGGGTCGCACACGAGCTGAACAACCCGATCAGCTTTGTCTATGCCAATACGCATTCGCTGGAGAAATACGCCAGCCGGTTCGAAGCTTATTTCGATCGTGTGCAGGCGGGTGCCTCGCGCGACGAACTGATCGAGCTGCGCAGAGACCTGAAACTGGACCGCGCTGTCACCAACCTGCGCGATGCCATTCAGGGCGCACGCGATGGGTCCGAACGGGTCAGGGACATTGTCGAGGATCTGCGTCGCCTATCTGCCGAAGGCTCGGGCGAGATGATCCGGTTCGATTTGGTGGAAACTGCACGGGTGGCTGCGCATTGGATTCAGCGCGGAACGAAAACGGCGCTGACCATTCGGTTCGAGGGACCGGAAACAGCGATGGTGCTGGGGCGTCCGGGGCATATTCAGCAGGTCCTGATGAACCTGGTGCAAAACGCTGTGGACGCGATGAAGGGTCACCCCGACCCGACGATCACGGTTACCGTGGGCTATGAGGACGACAAGGCCTTTCTGGCCCTGCGCGATAACGGTCCTGGCATTCCCAAGGAAAATATCCAGACGATTTTTGACCCGTTTTTCACGACCAAGGACGTGGGGCAAGGCACCGGACTGGGCCTGTCTATTTCGCATAAGATACTCGAAGAACACGGCGGCACCCTCGCGCTGTGCGAGGATGTCAGCCCCGGTGCTTGTTTCCGTCTGACTCTGAACCGGGCCGAGAACGCATGAATATTCTATGGTTGCAATCAGCCGGCTGTGGTGGCTGCACGATGTCGCTTCTGTGCGCGGAGGATCCGAACCTGATGGATCTGCTGGGTGCCTCGGGGCTGGAGTTTTTGTGGCACCCCAGCCTCAGCGAGGCCTCGGGCGCCGAGGTCCGCCGTCTGCTGAGCGCGATCGAGGATGGCTCTCGGACGCTGGATATTCTGTGCATCGAAGGCTCGATCGTGCGGGGGCCGCGCGGGACTGGAAAATATCACATGCTGGCAGGCACAGGGCGATCCATGCTGGACTGGGTTGGGGCGCTGGCCCCCAAGGCGCAGCATGTTGTCGCCGTGGGGACCTGCGCCACCTATGGCGGGGTGACAACGGCGGGCGAGAACCCGTCGGACGCGGTGGGTGTGCAATATGATGGCTCTCATAAAGGGGGGGCGCTGAGCGCGGATTTCACGGCGCGCGGTGGGCTGCCGGTTATCAATGTCGCTGGCTGTCCCACGCATCCCGATTGGGTTACCGAAACTTTGATGTTGCTGGCTGCTGGTACAATGACGCAGGACGATCTGGACGGGTTCGCCCGGCCCCGGTTTTATGCGGATCATCTGGTGCATCATGGGTGCTCGAAAAACGAATTCTACGAATACAAGGCCAGCGCAACCGAGCTGTCCGAAATTGGCTGCATGATGGAGCACCTAGGCTGTATCGGGACACAGGCCGTAGGGGACTGCAATATCCGGGCGTGGAACGGATCGGGCAGCTGCACGCGCGCGGGGTATCCCTGTATCAACTGCACCGCCCCTGAATTCGAAGAACCCGGTCATGGGTTCACCGAAACTCCGAAATTCGCAGGCATTCCCGTCGGGCTGCCGTCTGACATGCCAAAGGCGTGGTTCATGGCACTGGCCAGCCTGTCCAAGGCCGCTACTCCGCGCCGAATTGGGGTCAATGCGACCTCGGATCGGATCACCGTGCCCCCCAGCCTGAAGAAACCCAAGCCATGAGCGAAACATCCCTTCTTGTTGGTCCGTTCAACCGTGTCGAGGGCGATCTGGAAATCCGGCTTGAGATCGACAATGGGCGGGTCTCGGCGGCGTATACCAACTCTCCCATGTTCCGGGGGTTCGAACGGATGCTGGTCGGAAAAGGCGCGTTGGATGCGTTGACGATCACGCCGCGTATCTGCGGGATTTGCTCGATCAGTCAGTCAATGGCTGCGGCGCAGGCCTTGGCGGATCTGGCCGGAGCATTACCAACTCCCGAGGGCGCGCGGGTCGCTGCGTTGTTGCATGCGGTCGAGAATATCTCGGACCATCTGACCCATTTCAATCTGTTCTTCATGCCTGATTTCGCACGGGCCGAGTATGCCGGCCGGGGCTGGCATGACAGGGCTGTCGCGCGGTTCACCGCAATGGAGGGCAGCGCGCTGCGCGCCGCCACCGAGGCCCGGTTGAAGCTGTTGCACATCGTGGGACTGTTGGGCGGCAAGTGGCCGCATACGTTGGCGATCCAGCCGGGCGGCGTGACACGGGCCGTATCTGCGCGTGATAAGGTGCGGATGGCCGTCAGCTTGCGGGCCTTTCGGACCTATCTGGAGCAGGTGCTGTTCGGTGCCCCCGTTGAGGTTTTTGCCGGTCTGACGTCTGTGTCCGATCTGGACGAATGGCGAAGCGGGGATGCAGGGCTGTTCCTGGAAATCGCCGCAGACCTGGACTTGGCGTCTGCCGGGCGCGGGACCGGGCGGTACATGTCGTTTGGGGCCTATGACGGCCCGGACGGTCCTGCCTTTGCGCGGGGTTTGTGGCAGGATGGAGGCGTGCACAGCCTGGACACCAATGCCATCGTCGAAGACCTGAGTCACGCCTGGATGCTGGGCGAGGCGGCGCATCCGGCCCGTGGACAGACGCTCCCGGATGAGGATATGCGCGACAGCGCCTATAGCTGGTGCAAGGCTCCGCGTCTGTCTGGCCAAAGCGTCGAAACGGGGGCATTGGCGCGGCAGGTGCTGGATGGGCATCCTCTGGCGTTGGATCTGATATCCGAGCGAGGGGTGCGGGCCAGGGTCGCCGGGCGGCTTCTGGAACTGGCGCGCTCACAAATCTGGATCGAGTCTTTGCTGGATCGGATTGACCCGTCTCAGCGTTTTATGGATCACGTCGATTTGCCTGAAAGCGGCGAAGGCCAGGGGCTGGTCGAGGCCGCGCGCGGTGCGCTGGGGCATTGGGTGCGGATCGAAAAGGGCCGCATTGCCAGCTATCAGATTATTGCGCCGACAACATGGAATTTCAGCCCTCGGGATCAGGCGGGCGCCCCTGGTCCGGTCGAGGCAGCACTGGTCGGAGCCGCGGTTCAGGATGGCGAAGAAACTCCGCTGAGCGTGCAGCATATCGTCCGCAGCTTTGACCCCTGTATGGTGTGTACGGTTCATTGATCCGGTCGCGAAAAATCCGGGTGCGTGGACAGGTGCAGGGCGTCGGATTTCGCCCGTTCGTATGGCAGCTTGCGCAGAAATATAACCTTTCTGGACATGTGTTGAACGACCCCGAAGGTGTGCTGATCTTTGCGGCTGGCTCTGAGCTTGGGGCTTTTGAGGCAGCGTTGACCACAGAGGCTCCACCTCTTGCGCGCGTGGACGCGGTGCACGCCGAGGACTGGGAGGGCACGTTGGCTGCGGGCTTTGAGATAGTAGCCTCTCAGGGCCAAGGGGCCGAAACGCGCGTGACGCCGGATGCTGCGACATGTTCTGACTGCCTGGCCGAAATCCGTACCCCGTCCGAGCGCCGGTTTGGCTATGCTTTTGTGAACTGCACCCATTGCGGCCCGCGTTTCACGATCTTGCGCGCTTTGCCTTATGATCGTGAACAGACCACGATGGCGCCGTTCAAGATGTGCGCGGCTTGCCGCGCGGAATATGAAAATCCGGCTGATCGCCGTTTCCATGCTCAGCCTGTTGCCTGTGCGGATTGCGGCCCGCGGATCTGGATGGAGCCCGAGGCAGAGGATCCCATTGCCAGCGCTGCTGATGCGCTGAAGGCCGGACAGGTTTTGGCCATCAAAGGATTGGGCGGGTTTCATCTGTCCGTGGACGCAACGAATGCCCGTGCTGTGGATACCCTGCGCCAACGCAAGCGCCGCCCCTCCAAGCCCTTTGCCTTGATGGGGAGCGAGCAGACGATTGCGCGGTATTGCTCGGTTAGTGACGAAGAGTGGGCGCTGCTGCGGGACCCGGCCGCACCGATTGTATTGCTGGAAGGCGGTGGCCTGCCCGACACGGTTGCCCCAGGACAGGGGCGGTTGGGCTGGATGCTGCCTTATACGCCTTTGCACCACCTGTTGCTGGACCGTTTCGACGGGGCGTTGGTGATGACTTCGGGCAATCTGAGCGGAGAGCCTCAGGTGATCGACAATGAAGAGGCGCGGACCAAACTGTCGGCCTTTGCGGATGGCTTTGTGATGCATGACCGGCAGATCGCCAGGCGGTTGGATGATAGCGTTGAGCGGATCACTCCGCATGGCCCAATGGTGCTGCGCCGGGCGCGGGGGCGCGTGCCGGGAACCGTGCCGTTGCCACAGGGCTTCGAAGACGCGCCGCAGGTTGTGGCCTACGGAGGCCAGATGAAAGGTGCGATTTGTCTGATCAAGAACGGTCAGGCGCTGTTGGGGCATCATCTGGGAGAGCTGAATGAAGCGCTAAGTTGGGATGCTTTTTGTCAGGCGGATCGCGACTATGCGGAACTGTTTGACCATTGTCCCGAGGGCGTAGCAGTAGATTTGCACCCGGATTTTCGACCAACACGGTATGGGGTGGATTTGGCTCGGGATCAGGGCTTGCGGCTGGAACATGTACAGCATCATCACGCGCACCTTGCGGCGTGCCTGGCTGAAAACGGCTGGCCGCTGAGCGGGGGCAAGGTCGTCGGGATCGTGCTGGACGGGCTGGGGTTGGGACCGGACGGCACCGTATGGGGTGGCGAGCTGCTGCTGGGGGATTACCTTGAGTACGAACGCCGCGCTTGGTTGAAGCCCGCGCCACTGATCGGTGGAGACCGCGCGCAGATGGAGCCCTGGCGGAACGCGCTGGTCAGGCTGGATCAGGCGGGTTTGTCTGACTGGGCGGATGACCTGTTCGCCGATGCTCCGCGGGCGATGGCACGCATGGCGGTTGAAAAACAGATCAATGCGCCACTGTCGTCCAGCGCGGGCCGACTGTTTGACGCTGTGGCTGCCGTGCTGGGGCTGTGCACAATGACCCAAAGCTATGAGGGCGAAGCAGCTATGCGGCTTGAGGCGATGGCCGAGGCAAGCGGTGGTGCCGGGTTTGATTTTCGCGTTGCCGGGGGAGAACTGGATCCGGCGCCGATGTTTCATGACATTCGGGCCGCGCTGGTCGCGGGAACCTCCGTCGGGCGGATCTCGGATCTGTTTCACGCGGGATTGGGGCGTGCCTTTGCGCAGCAGGCTTTGACGCTGATCGAGAGTGGTGACGCAAAGGCCGTCGCCCTGTCAGGCGGCTGTTTCCAAAATGCGCGACTGCTGTCCGAAGCGCTGAAATGGCTGGGGGATGCTCCGGTGATGATCCATCAGAAAACCCCCGCAAATGATGGCGGCTTGGCCTTGGGGCAGGCGCTGATTGCGGCGGCTCAGATGATGGGCGAACGGTAAGCGCTTTACCATCGGGGATGGTCATCTGGTTGCCATTGTACCGGATGCGGCTGCGGAAAATCCTGAATTGTTCCTTTAAGTCTATGAATTAAAATGAAAATATTATGCGTCTCCAATCTGGTGGTTCGCGTTGGGAGGCGGTGCATTCTCTGGTTCTCTGTCCATGGATGGGTGTGTGCAATCGCATACGCTCGATGTGGACCAGCAGGGAGGCACCGTCTTGAGCCAGATCGAAACCTTTTATGATGTGATGCGGCGGCAGGGGATTACCCGGCGCAGTTTCATGAAATATTGCTCGCTGACGGCAGCGGCACTGGGGCTGTCGCCCTCGTTCGTGCCGAAGATCGCCCACGCGATGGAGACAAAACCCCGCACGCCCGTTATCTGGGTGCACGGGCTGGAGTGCACCTGCTGTTCGGAGTCTTTTATCCGTAGCGCTCACCCGCTGGCCAAGGACGTCGTGCTGTCGATGATCAGCCTGGATTATGACGACACGCTAATGGCCGCCGCTGGCCACCAGGCCGAGGCCGCGCTGGAAGAAACCATCGAGAAATACAAAGGCAACTACATCCTTGCGGTTGAGGGCAACCCACCCCTGAACGAAGACGGGATGTATTGTATCATCGGCGGCAAACCCTTTGTTGAGCAGTTGAAACACGCGGCCAAACACGCCAAGGCGGTGATCAGCTGGGGGGCGTGCGCGTCCTATGGCTGTGTGCAGGCGGCCAAGCCGAACCCGACTCGTGCAACACCCGTTCACAAGGTCATTCTGGATAAGCCGATCATCAAAGTGCCTGGCTGTCCGCCCATTGCCGAGGTCATGACAGGTGTCATCACCTATATGCTGACTTTTGACCGGATGCCGGAACTGGACCGTCAGGGCCGCCCGGCGATGTTCTATAGCCAGCGGATTCACGACAAATGCTATCGTCGTCCTCATTTCGATGCGGGACAGTTTGTTGAACAGTGGGACGATGAAAACGCCCGCAAAGGTTATTGCCTGTACAAGATGGGCTGCAAGGGCCCGACGACCTATAACGCCTGTTCGACCGTGCGCTGGAACGAAGGCGTCAGCTTTCCCATTCAATCTGGGCACGGCTGTATCGGTTGTTCCGAGGACGGGTTCTGGGATCAGGGCAGCTTCTATGATCGGGTAACGGATTTGACCCAATTCGGGATCGAGGCGAACGCCGATAAGGTTGGCCTTGCTGCCACCGGGGCTGTTGGGGGCGCTGTTGCCGTTCATGCGGCCGTGTCCGCGCTGAAGGCTGCGCAAAAGAAAACACAAACACAGAATGAGGAGGCCTAAGCCATGGTCACTACTCCGAACGGCTTTGACCTCGATAGCACCGGCCGCCGCATTGTGGTGGATCCGGTCACGCGGATCGAAGGTCACATGCGTTGCGAAGTCAACGTGGATGATCAGGGTGTCATCCGTAACGCCGTCAGCACCGGCACCATGTGGCGCGGGCTTGAGGTGATCCTCAAGGGCCGTGATCCGCGGGACGCCTGGGCCTTTACCGAACGGATCTGCGGTGTCTGCACGGGGACCCATGCGTTGACATCTGTGCGCGCGGTCGAGGATGCGCTGGGGATCATGATCCCGGACAACGCCAACTCGATCCGCAACATCATGCAGCTGAACCTGCAAATCCATGATCATGTCGTGCATTTCTATCACCTGCACGCGCTGGATTGGGTCAACCCGATCAACGCCCTGCGCGCCGACCCCAAGGCAACGTCCGAGCTGCAACAGACCGTTGGCCCCAACCACCCGCTGTCCAGCCCCGGCTATTTCCGGGACGTGCAGAACCGGCTGAAAAAGTTCGTGGAATCCGGTCAGCTGGGCCTGTTCAAGAACGGGTACTGGGACAATCCGGCCTATAAGCTCCCACCCGAGGCCGATCTGATGGCCACCACGCACTATCTCGAGGCGCTGGACCTGCAAAAAGAGATCGTCAAGGTTCACACGATCTTTGGCGGTAAGAACCCACATCCGAACTGGCTGGTGGGGGGCGTGCCGTGCCCGATCAACGTGCATTCCGTGGGCGCGGTCGGCGCGATCAACATGGAGCGGTTGAACCTTGTCAGCTCGATCATCGACAAATGCATCGAGTTCAACAAAAACGTTTACTTGCCTGATGTGATCGCCATTGGGGGCTTCTACAAAAACTGGCTCTATGGTGGCGGGCTGTCTTCTCAGGCATGTCTGGCCTATGGGGACATTCCCGAAAACCCCAATGATTTCAGCCCCGAACAGCTGCATTTGCCGCGCGGCGCAATCATTAACGGTGATCTGTCTCAGGTCCATGACGTCGATGTACGCGACCCTGAACAGGTTCAGGAATATGTTGACCATTCGTGGTACACCTACGGCGAGGCTGGTAAGGGCCTGCACCCCTGGGATGGCATCACCGAGCCGAAATACGAGCTGGGCCCGAACGCCAAAGGCACCAAGACCAACATCAAAGAGCTGGACGAGGCTGCGAAATACTCTTGGATCAAGGCCCCTCGCTGGAAGGGGCACGCGATGGAGGTCGGCCCGCTGGCGCGCTATGTCGTGGGCTATGCGCAGGGGCACGAGGATATTACCGATCAGGTCACGGGGCTTTTGCGCACTATGGATCTGCCGGTCGAGGCGCTGTTCTCGACTTTGGGCCGGACTGCGGCGCGTGCGCTGGAATCCGAATACTGTGGACGCCTGCAGAAACACTTCTTCGACAAGCTGGTGACCAACATCAAGAACGGCGACGAAAGCACCGCCAATGTCGAAAAATGGGACCCCAGCACCTGGCCGAAAGAGGCCAAAGGTGTGGGCATGACCGAGGCGCCACGCGGCGCTTTGGGGCATTGGATCAAGATCAAGGACGGGCGGATCGAGAACTACCAATGCGTCGTGCCCACCACCTGGAACGGCAGCCCGCGTGACACTGACGGGAATATCGGCGCCTTCGAGGCCAGCCTGATGAACACCCCGATGGAGCGCCCGGACGAACCTGTTGAAATTCTGCGCACCTTGCACAGTTTCGACCCGTGTTTGGCCTGCTCGACCCACGTGATGTCGCCCGATGGCGACGAGCTGACCACCGTCAAAGTACGCTGAGGAGAGACACATGAAAAACGTAACAATCGCACTCTTCGTAACCGCTTCTGCGGCCGCGGCCCACCCAGGTCACCCGGTGGTGGCCACCGGCACCGAGGGGCACGCCCTCTCGCATACCCTGATCGGTCTGGTGCTGGTGGGCGCCGCAGTTGGGGTCTGGCTGGTTCAGCATCGCCGCAGCGAGGGTTGAGCCATGTCGGATACCATTCACACGCCCAACCGTGATGGGCCCGAACCGCTTCGGGCGGCGCGGCTAACGGGGGATGCTACGGCTGCTGACATTGACAGTGTCCGCCGCCGGACCTCGGTTTATGTATACGAGGTTCCGGTGCGCATCTGGCATTGGGTGAATGCGCTGGCCATCGTGATCCTGATTGTGACGGGGTGGTTCATTGCCTCGCCGCTTCCTTCGATGCAGATCGCCGAAGCCACGCATCAGTTCGTCATGGGCTATATACGTTTTGCCCATTTCGCCGCGGCTCAGGTTCTGACGGTCGGGTTCTTCGGGCGCATTTACTGGGCGATCGTTGGGAACCATCACGCCAGGCAGATGTTCTATGTTCCGGTCCTGAATGCTCATTGGTGGAAAGAGGTGATCTTTGAGCTGCGTTGGTACCTGTTCCTAGAGAAAGAGCCCAAGAAATACGTAGGGCACAACCCTCTGGCGCAGATCGCGATGTTCTTCTTCATGACGCTTGGGATCACATTCATGTTGCTGACGGGCTGGGCCTTGTATGCCGAGGGCACGGGCCAGGGCAGTTTGCCGGATTTGGTGATGGGCTGGCTGATCGGGCTGGTTGGCAATACGCAGATTCTGCATTCGGTGCATCATCTGGGGATGTGGGCGATCATCGTCTTCATGATTATCCATATCTATGCAGCGATCCGCGAGGACATCATGAGCCGCCAGTCGATGGTCTCGACCATGATTTCAGGTCATCGGACGTTCAAGGATGACCGGGTGGAGTAAACCCGCCAACCAAGACAATCGAAAAGGCGGGTGCGGGGCATCCGCCTTTTTGCTTTTGTATTTCCACTTTTTTGCAAGAGTGTCTGAATTCTTTCCAGTTTTGGGGCTGCGGTATGCGGCGGTATTCAATATTTTTAATAGTTTTCAATATGATGAGTAATTTTTCACCATTCCTTAAAAATCTCATTTCGAATGCATGAAAAGGTTATTGTCACCTTCAGCCACAAGCGGAAATCACTTTGCCGCGCTGCAGCTAGGGAGGAAGCAAATGACAACACGGGTTCTGATCCTGGGTATTGGGAACGTGCTTTGGGCCGACGAGGGCTTTGGCGTGCGCTGCGTCGAGACCTTGGCCAACCACCACGCCTTTGACGACAATGTACGCCTGCTGGATGGGGGAACGCAGGGCCTGTATCTGCTGCCTTTTCTGGAAGAGGCCGACATTCTGGTTGTGTTCGACGCGGTTGATTACGGGCTGGAGCCTGGTACCCTGAAAATTGTCGAAAACGATGAGGTCCCAGCCTTTATGGGGGCCAAGAAGATGAGCCTGCACCAGACCGGGTTTCAGGACGTGATCGCCACGGCACAGTTGATGGGCTATTGCCCCGAAACCCTGCTGTTGATCGGCTGCCAACCCGAAGAGCTGGAGGATTATGGCGGTGGTCTGCGGGACGTCGTTTCGGCGCAGATTGACCCGTCAATCAGGGTCGCGCTGGACTATCTGGCGGCGCGCGGCATTCACGCCCGCGCTGGCAAGGGCGATGACAGCCTCTTGGCGGATCCCTCGATCCTGCGCGGTGCCTATGAGGACGGCCGCCCCAGCGAAGACGAGGCCTGCCGGACCGGCGACGCCCGCTTCTTTCCCGAAGAGGCCTAGGTCATGTGTCTAGGTGTTCCCATGCAGATTCTCAGCGTTGAGGGGATCGCTGCGCAGGCCACTGACGGGCGCGAAACGGCTCTGATCGACCTGTCGCTGACCGGCCCGGTGGCCCCCGGTGCCTGGGTTCTGACCTTTCTGGGCACCGCCCGCGAGGTGATCAACGCGGACGAGGCCGCCAAGATTTCTGCTGCCTTGGACGGGTTGCGCTCGTTGATGCAGGGCGGGGATCTGGGCGATGCGTTTGCCGATCTCGATGCCCGGACACCGCAGCTTCCCCCACATTTGCAGGCCGCGCTTGATGCCGGCGACTCCACAGCTTAACCGAAAGAGACCCCAGATGACTCATCCCCTGATTACCCGTCTGACGGACGAAATGAGCTGGCCCGATCTGGTCGATTGGGACGCGCTGGCCGCGTTCACCGCCCAGCCCGGCGTCCACGCCTTGTTCGTACCTGGCGACCCCAAGCGGAATCTGGAAACCGCCGATGTCGCCGTCATCCTTCCCGAGCTGAAGATGGCGTTCCAAGGTCGGTTCGACTGCGCCGTCGTGGGCACTGAGATCGAAACCCGCCTGCGCGAGGAAACCCGCGTTCTGAAAACCCCCAGCCTGATTTTCTACCGTGATGGGCAGATGATCGGGGCGATCCCGCGCGTGCGTGATTGGGACGAATATATTGCCCGGATCAATCAGATCCTGGCGCAGCCCGTCGCTGCGGAATGAGGAGAGAACGCAATGGTTAGTAATTTTCACATGCCTCCAACGGGTTACGGTCCGGGATCGCAACCGCTGGATGAGGACGACAAGGCGCTGGAATACCTGCCGATGCCCCAGGATATGCGCGCCTATTCAACCCACATCCCCGAGGTCGAAGCTGTCGTCGAACTGGCCCCCGCGCTGGCCCTGTTGGCGCAAATGTCAGCGGCCTGCGCGCGTGTCGCACAAGGGGCCGCGAATGAAACGCTGGACCTGTCCAACCTTGATACGGCCAACCGGGCCCTGATTTCCGAAACGCTGGGGCAGGGCGAGGTCTCGGTCAAAATGCACGGGATTCCGGCGATCGCGGCACAAGAAAGCGTTTTCGCCGGGGTCTGGTCGCTGTTGGGAGCAGGCGTCGATACGGTCGAAATCGGGCCAGTTCCGCAGATGGCGATTGATCGCGCGTTCGAGGCGCGCAAACCCGCGCTGGGGGCCTTGGCGCCGAAACCTGCCGGCGTGGTCAATGCCCCGCCGCTGTTGGTCGAACTGATGGATAAATCCGCCGCCTATTCCCCCGAGGCCGAGCTGCACGTAATCAACCTGTCCTTGCTGCCACATACCGAACCGGACCTGGAATGGCTGGATGACGCGCTGGGGAAAGGCTCGGTTGATATTCTGTCGCGCGGCTATGGGAATTGCCGGATCAGCGCGACCGGACAGGCGCATGTCTGGCGGGTGCAGTTCTTTAACTCGATGGACACGCTGATTTTGGACACGTTCGAAGTCACCCGCCTGCCCGAGGTGGCCCTGGCCGCGCCCGAAGACTTGTCCGACAGCGCTGAACGTATCTGCGAAGTCCTGGAGGCAATCCGATGAGCGGTTTCGAAGGTTCGTTCCTGGGCGCAAATGACAAGATCAGCCCGCGTGCAATCATGGAATGCAAAATCTGCTGGACTCCATATGATCCGGCCGAGGGCGATGATACCCGACAGGTTCTGCCGGGCACGCCGTTTCTGGAATTACCCGACGATTGGTCGTGTCCGAACTGCGATGCCCCCAAGGAACAGTTCCTTGTGTCCGAAGATCCCGGCGCAGACGATGTGCTGGAGGCGCAGAAAATTCGCACCAAGACCGAGCTGCTGGAAACTGACTTTACCGAGGTCTGGCACGGCAAAATGCGGGACGTGCCAATGGTGAACAAGGTGCTGCACGTGCAGGCCGTGGGCTGGCAGATGCTGAATGGTCGTCCGTTGGGTGTGCTGATCAGCCCGTGGTTCATGAACCTTGTGATGTTGCCCTCCGAGGACGAGGATTGGTCCGGTTTGCAGGCGGGCGAAAAAGAGGACATCGCATTCCCGTCAGGCATCTATGAATTCATCCACAACACGCGCGATATGGTTGGTGGGTACAAGGCGTGCTCTTTGTTTTCGCCGATGGGCGAGTTCAAAACCCAGGCGCAGGCCGTTGATGTGGCCAATGCGGTGATGCAGGCCCTGTTTGAAGAAGAGCATCGCGCTGAAACGGATCGTCAGGCAGATATTCGCGCCACGCGTGAGGCGGAAATCGCCGAAATCGAAGCGACTGAGGCCGAGGCCGAGGCCGAAGAGCCAGAAATCCCCGTTGTGCCCTCGCGGCGGCAGGTCATCACTGCCGGCATAAGCGAAAGCTGACATCATGTTGGATCACCCCCTGTCCCGGCGCCTGATCGCCCATAGCCCACCGGCCTTGCCGGTCGCGGCTTTGGTGCTGGGAAAACCGGTCGAGGAGGTGGCGGACCTACTGCCGCGCTTGTTCAATCTGTGTCGCGCGGCGCAGCAGGTGGCGGTGCGTGGGGCCTTGGGGTTGCCGATCAGCGCACAGGACAAGGCCGAGGTCGCGAACGAAATTCAGCGCGAACACGAGATGAAGCTGGGTGTGTTGCTTCCTCTGGCGTTCGGGCTGTCGGCAGGGGAGGCGCCCACCGTTTTCCCTGCCACGCCTGACGCGTTTGAAATGCTGCTGGGGTCGGGGTCCCGGATGGCTGATCTGTTGAATTGCATCATTGCCGCATTTCCCCCTGGGCAGGCTGTGGCCCGGCGGTTGCCGTTGCCAGAGACCGCTTCGGTATTCATCGCGCAGGCTTTGGAAAACTCGGTTGCGGCCCGTGTCGCAGATCATCCCGTGATGCTGCACGTAGAAGCACAGTATGGGCGCGGTCCTTTGTGGCGTGTGGTGGCGCGCTTGGTTGAATTGCAGCGCTTGCGTCGCGGTTGGCTGCCCGGCGTTGTTCTGGCTGAGCGCGGCGTGATCGTTCCGGCGGCGCGCGGGACGTATGCGGTACGCGCTGTGGTGCAGAGCGGCCGGGTGGATGCTTTCCACCGGGTGACACCAACTGATCATATGCTTGCCAGCGGGGGGGTCTTAGAGTCATCATTGACCACCCTGACGGACCTGGCGCTGGGATCAAAGCTGTTGGCTATTTTGGACCCCTGCTGCCCCGTCGAACTGAAAAAGGCGCAATCCGATGCATGAGATGTCGCTGTGTGAGGGCATTCGCCAGGTGATCGAAGATCAGGCCCGTGCCCATACCATCAAGGCGGTGAAATGCGTGCGTGTCGAAATTGGCCGTTTCGCGGGCGTCGAAAAACCGGCGCTGGAATTTGCTTTTGACGTGGTGATGCGCGGCAGTGTGGCCGAGGGTGCCCGGCTGGAGATGCTGGACCTGCCCGGTCGGGCCATGTGCTATGACTGCGTCAAAGAAGTCGAGATCGCCCACCGTCTGGACCCCTGTCCGGACTGCGGTGGCGGAAAACTGATGCCCGTTGGGGGCGATGAAATGCGGATCAAAGATCTGGAGGTAATCTGATGTGTACAGTTTGCGGATGCGGTGACAGCTCGGTCGAGGGGCACAGCCATTCTCATGATCATGGTCATTCCCATGGCCACCACCATCACCATGGCCATTCTCACGACATTCATTTTGGCCATGGCCCCGCTGGGGTCGAGGTGCCGGGGATGTCTCAGGACCGTTTGATCGAGATCGAGACGGATATTCTGGCCAAGAACGACCGATACGCGGACGCGAACCGCGCCGTTTTGAAAGATCGCGGGATGTTCGCGATTAACCTGGTGTCCTCGCCCGGATCAGGGAAAACCACGCTGTTGTGCAAGACCATCGAGGCGCTTGGCGACACGCCTCTGGCGGTGATCGAGGGGGACCAGCAGACGGCGAATGACGCCGAACGCATCCGCGCCACCGGCGCTGCCGCCGTGCAGGTCAACACCGGCAAGGGCTGCCATCTGGATGGCCATATGGTGGGCCACGCGATGGAGCACCTGCCGATGCGGCAGGGCTCGTTCCTGTTCGTGGAAAACGTCGGCAACCTGGTCTGCCCTGCTGGGTTCGATCTGGGCGAAGACTGCAAGGTCGCGATCCTGTCCGTGACCGAGGGTGAGGATAAACCGCTGAAATATCCCGACATGTTCACGGCCTCTCGGATCGCTTTGCTGAACAAGGTCGATCTGGCGCCGCATTGTGACGTCGATCTGGACCTGTACGAGGAAAACCTGCGGCGCGTGAATCCCGGCATCGAAATCATCCGGCTGAGCGCGCGCACGGGCGAAGGCATGGCGGACTGGCTGGGCTGGCTGCGCAGTAATCTGGCCGCCAAACAGGCCGAGGAGGCCGCGGAATAATGCCTGACACGCCCCCCACCATCCTGCTGATCGATGACGAGGAGCACTCGTTGAGCTCGATGCGCATGGCTCTGGAGGACGATTTCGACTGTCTGATCGCTCGCAACGCCGATGAAGCGGCGGCCCTGATGGAGGAGCACTTTGTTCAGGTGATCTTTTGCGATCAGCGGATGCCGGGGCGGACGGGGGTCGAATTTCTGACAGAGGTGCGGGACCGCTGGCCCGAAACCGTGCGGATCATCATCACCGGCTATACCGAAACCAATGACATGATCGCGGCCATCAATCAGGCGGGAATTTACCAGTTTCTGACCAAGCCCTGGCATCCTGATCTGCTGGTAATGACCGCCAAAAACGCCTCGGACCTGTTCCGACTGAACCGCGAACACGACCGTATGTCGCTGGAAATGCGATACCTTTCACGGTCAGTCGAGACCAAGCTGGACGAGAAACGCAAGGCCCTGCGCGAGGGGCTGGGATTCGAGAACGTGTTGCGGGGGCCGAATTCACCCATGAACGCAGTGATTGCGCAGGCCCGTCAATTCGCGAGTTTCGACGTCTCTGTGTTGATCACCGGCGAGGCTGGCACCGGCAAGACCGACCTGGCGCGGGCGATGCATTACAGCTCGCTCCGGTCCGACCGGCCGTTCCACGAAATCAACTGCATCGGTGTGGATGACGACATCCTAGAGCTAGAGCTGTTCGGAGCTCGGCGCGGGGCTGTCCCCGGTGTGCAATCGAACAAACCCGGCCTGTTGCAAAAGGCGGATCGCGGCACTTTGTTCCTGAACGGGATCGCAGATCTGTCGCCCAAGATGCAGCTGGCTCTGGTCAAGGTCGCGACCGAAGGCGCCTTTCGCCCGCTAGGCAGTCACGAGGTCATCCGCACCGATGTGCGCCTGCTGGCGGGCGCGTCCCGCGATCTGCGGCTGGACGTAGCCGAAGGCCGATTCCGGGGCGATCTGTATTTCGCATTGGCCAAGACCACGATGACAGTTCCGCCCCTGCGAAAACGGCTGGAGGACCTGTCGATACTGGCGCAACACTTGCTGTTCGAAGCCGCCTCGGCCCATGGCAAGCAGGTTTACGGCCTGTCGGATGACTCGATCCAGTTTCTGGAAAATTACGATTGGCCCGGCAACCTGCGCGAGCTGGAAAACGAAATGATCCGCATGTTGGTATTTAGCCAGGATACGCTGTTGGGGCCGGAGCTGATCTCGCGGCATATCCTGCAGGCTGCGCCTTCGGATGCGCCCGGCGTCACCCCGGTGGACATGGTGTTAGAGGGCGAGGGTACGCTGAAAACCCGTGTCGAGGAGATCGAGATGCGCATTCTGCGCGAGACTCTGACCCGCCTGAAATGGAACAAAAGCCGCGCCGCGAACGAACTGGGCCTGTCCCGCGTGGGCCTGCGCGCGAAAATCGAACGCTACGGGATCGCCGAACCGGGCAAACCCGCGCTGACACCCGAGGAGGACTAACCCATGTGCCTAGGCATCCCTGGCCAGATCGTGGCCATCACAGACGAAGCCCGCATGATGGCCATGGCCGAAGTGTCCGGCGTGCGCCGCGAGGTCAACGTGGCCCCGATTGCCACCGGTACGCTGTCTGACGTCGTGGGCAAATGGGCGCTGATCCATGTGGGCTTTGCCATGGCCGAGATCGACGAAGCCGAAGCCGCTGCAACCTTGGAGGCCTTGCGGGGTCTGGGCGAGGCGCAGGAAACACTGGAGGCGATGGCCGCTGGCGACGCCGCATTGGAGGAACGGGCATGAAATACGCAGACGAATTCCGCGACCCGGTGGCAGCCAAGGCCCTGCTGGACGCGATCGCACGCGTCGTTGACCAGATCGGCGCAACGGCTGAAAAACCTGTCCACATTATGGAGATCTGCGGCGGCCACACCCATGCAATCTTTCGCTATGGGTTGGACAAGCTGACGCCTGCGGGGATCGAATTCATCCACGGCCCCGGTTGTCCCGTTTGCGTTTTGCCACGCAGCCGTGTTGACGAATGTATCGAACTGGCCGAACGCCCCGAGGTGATTTTTACCACCTTTGGTGACGCCATGCGCGTGCCGGGGACACAAAAATCTCTGATGCAGGCCAAGGCCGATGGGGCGGATATCCGGATGGTCTATTCCCCCTTGGATGCGCTGGAACTGGCGCGACGCAACCCGGATCGCGAGGTGGTGTTCTTTGGCCTGGGGTTCGAGACGACGACGCCCTCGACCGCGCTGTCCATCCAGCAAGCCGCCCGCGAGGGGCTGACGAATTTCACCGTCTTTTGCAACCACATCACCGTCCCCCCGCCGATCAAGGCGCTGCTGGATGACCCGCATATGGTGCTGGATGGCTTTGTCGGGCCGGGGCATGTGTCTATGGTGATCGGCGTGCACCCCTATGATTTCATTGCCAAAGACTATGGTAAGCCCATCGTTGTGGCTGGATTTGAACCGCTGGACCTGCTGCAATCGGTATTGATGGTGCTGGAGCAGATCCGCGATGGTCGGGCCGAAGTCCAGAACCAGTATGCCCGCGTGGTGCCCGAGCACGGCAACGCGGTGTCCATCGCTGCAATCGAGGACGTCTATGAAATGCGGCCGACGTTCGAATGGCGCGGCCTGGGCGAGATTGACGAAAGCGGGCTGCGCATCCGGGATCAGTACAAAGCCTTTGATGCCGAAGAGAAATTCGGGATCGGCTATGCTGCGGGTCCTCGGGATGTGGAAGACCCGGAAGGTTGCGCCTGCGGGCAAGTGATGACCGGACGAATGAAGCCCGTGATGTGCCCTCAGTTCGGGAAAGGCTGCACGCCCGAGATGCCGCTGGGGGCGTTGATGGTCAGCTCGGAGGGGGCCTGCGCGGCCTATTACCAATATGGTGGCGCGCGTGCTGTGGCTGCCGAATAGGGCTCTGCGGCCTCCTTGGGATATTTAGGAAAGAAGAAATGGCGCTGAGAGATGAACGGGTGACACTGGCCCATGGTGGCGGTGGCAAGGCGATGCGGGACCTGATCGAGGAGGTGTTTACCTCGGTCTTTCAGCCGGACGGGATGGAGGATCAAGCACGTTTGGACTGCGCGGCCCTGGCCGAGCCGGGCGCGCAACTGGCCATGACCACAGACAGTTTCGTGGTCGATCCCGTGGAGTTTCCAGGCGGTGACATCGGCAAAATTGCGGTATGCGGCACGGTGAATGATCTGGCGGTGGGCGGCGCGCGGCCGCTGTATCTGACGGCGGCATTTATCATCGAAGAAGGGACCGAGGTGGCCCTGTTGCGGCGGATCGCGGCGTCGATGCAGACCGAGGCGCAAAAGGCCGGCGTACGGATCGTGACGGGGGATACCAAAGTCGTTGGACGCGGGATGGCGGATACGGTGTTCGTGACGACTGCCGGCGTGGGGGTGATCCCAGCGGGGCGGCAGATGGAGGCCAGCAAGATCCGCGCCGGGGACGTGGCGATTGTGAATGGTGTGCTTGGTGATCATGGCGCGGCGATCCTTGCGGCGCGCGGCGACATGGCTCTGTCTGCGGAAATAGTGTCGGATTGTCAGGGGCTTGGGTATTTGGTCGAAGCGGTGATTGCGGCGGCGCCGGATGTGCGCGCGGCGCGGGATGCAACACGGGGGGGTGTCGCGTCAGCCTTGAATGAGATGGCAGAGGCCGCAGGCGTTGCGATTGAGATCGACGAGACAGCGCTGCCGATCCGAACCGAAGTCAAGGGTATGTGCGAGATCCTGGGACTGGACCCGCTGTATCTGGCGAACGAGGGCACGCTGGTTCTATTCGTGCCCGAAGACCAGGCCGACGCGGCCTTGGCGGCCATGCACGCGCTGCCCGAGGGGCGCGGCGCGGTTGCGATTGGTCGCGCGCTAGACGGAGAGCCAGGCCGGGTGACGATGCGCACTCTGTTTGGCGGGGCGCGCATCGTGGACATGCTGGTCGGCGAGCAACTGCCGCGGATTTGCTGATCAGGCGGGGGTGGCCTCAAAACCGGCACCCTTGATTGCGGCGATCAGATCGGCGGCGTCATCGGCGCTGTCGATTTCGACCAGCCTATTTTCAACATCAAAGGTCAACAGCGCCGTCGGATCGGATTCGGTAACGGATTTTTCGATCGCGGCAGTGCAATGCCCGCATTTCATGGTTGGTACGGTGAATTTGAGCATGTGAGTCTCCTGTATTGACCCTTAGGTGGAGCCTTCCTGCACTGGAAGGTCAAGAGCCACGCGAAGAATTCCACACAATGCCTTGACCTTCCATCTAGTGGAAGCCTTATCTAGGGTGCAGTCGCGTTGACAGGAGCCTGCCATGACCACTCGGACCACCAATTTTCAAATCGAAGGCATGACATGTGCCGCCTGCGTCGGGCGGGTCGAAAAGGCGCTGTCCAGCATGGAGGGGGTCTCCAGGGCCTCGGTCAATTTGGCGACCGAAACGGCGCAGGTTTCCTTTGATGCCCCTGCCGATGTCGAAACCCTGATAGGTGGTTTGAAAACAGCCGGTTATCCCGCCAGAACTGGGGTGGTGACGCTGAACGTCGAGGGCATGACCTGTGCCTCGTGTGTGGGGCGCGTCGATAAGGCGCTAGAGGCCGTGCCGGGGGTTATTTCGGTCGCGGTGAACCTGGCGAACGAGACGGCGCAGGTGACGTTCCTTGAGGGGGCGATGGACATGGCGGCGTTACGGCGCGCGGCCAAAGAGGCGGGCTATCCGGTGACGGCGCGCGACAGCGATGCCAGACCCGTCGGAACCCGCAAGGAAGAAGAGGCCAAGGCGCTGAAACTACGGTTGGTGCTGGCCGCGACGCTGGCGATTCCAGTGTTCGTTCTGGAAATGGGGGGGCACCTTATTCCTGCATTTCATCATTGGATTCAGATGGTTATCGGTCAGGGATCAAGCTGGATGGTGCAGTTTGTACTGACATCCTTGGTGCTGATCGGACCGGGGCGGTCGTTCTATACTAAGGGGTTTCCGGCGTTGCTGAGGGGCGCACCGGATATGAACTCCTTGGTCGCTGTGGGGACGGCGGCGGCCTATGGGTTCTCGGTTGTGGCGGTGTTTTTCCCTGACGCGCTGCCGGGAAACACGCGCGCAGTGTATTTTGAATCTGCCGCCGTGATCGTGGTGCTGATCCTGCTGGGTCGCTATTTGGAGGCGCGGGCCAAGGGGCGTACCGGTCAGGCGATCCGTAAGCTATTGGGGCTACGCGTAAAAACGGCTCGGGTCGAGCGCGACGGAGTGGCAGAGGACGTGGCTGTCGAGGATTTGGAACCGGGGGACACCGTGGTGGTCCGCCCAGGCGAGCGCATCGCCGTGGATGGCCGTGTGACTGACGGGGATTCGTATGTCGACGAAAGCATGATCACCGGCGAGCCGATCCCCGTAGCCAAACAGGCAGGGGCAGATGTTGTGGGTGGGACGGTCAACGGCACCGGTATGTTGCGGTTTACGGCCACGAAAGTGGGCAATGACACAATGCTGGCGCAGATCATTCGGCTGGTCGAAGAGGCGCAGGGCGCCAAGTTGCCCATTCAGGGGCTGGTGGACCGGATCACGCTGTGGTTCGTGCCGGTGGTCATGGGCGTGGCGCTGCTGACGATGCTGGCTTGGGCGCTTTTCGGGCCGTCTCCGGTGATGACGCATGCGTTGGTGGCAGGGGTTGCCGTGCTGATCATTGCCTGCCCCTGCGCGATGGGCCTGGCCACGCCGACCTCGATCATGGTGGGCACGGGACGGGCGGCTGAGATGGGCGTTCTGTTCCGAAAAGGTGATGCATTACAATCACTTGTGGGCGTGGATGTCGTGGCAATGGACAAGACGGGAACCCTGACCGAAGGGCGCCCGGCGCTCACAGATTTCGTTCTGGCCGAGGGGGTCGAACGCGCCGAGGTTTTGCGCCGGGTGGCGGCGGTCGAGGCGTTCTCGGAGCATCCGATCGCGCGGGCGATTGTTGCGGCGCATGACGGGGCGCAGCCCGAGGTCGAGAGCTTTGGGTCGGTCACCGGATATGGCGTCATGGGCACGGTCGAGGGGGTGCGCGTGATGGTCGGTGCGGACCGTCTGATGACGCGCCGCAAGGTCGATCTGAGCGCGTTCGAGGACGTCGCGAGGGCCTTGGCTGCGGAGGGAAAAACCCCGCTTTACGCGGCATTTGACGGGCGGGCCGTGGCGGCAATCGCTGTATCTGATCCTGTAAAAAATTCCGCAAAATCAGTGATTAAGGCGCTTCATGGCAAGGGTTTGAAAATCGCAATGATCACCGGGGACAACCGCGCGACGGCCCAGGCAATCGCGGGGCAATTAGGGATCGACCACGTCGTCGCCGAGGTGCTGCCGAAGGGCAAGGTCGAGGCGTTGGAAAGCTTGCGCGCGGACGGGCGGAGGGTGGCGTTCGTGGGCGACGGAATCAACGACGCGCCGGCCTTGGCTCATGCGGATGTGGGCATCGCGATTGGCACCGGAACAGATGTGGCCATCGAATCCGCCGACGTAGTTTTGATGTCAGGGGACCTGCGCGGCGTGGTCAACGCATTTGCAATTTCTGGACGTACCATGTTGAATATTAAGCAAAATTTGTTCTGGGCATTCGGGTATAACACGGCGTTGATCCCGGTTGCGGCGGGGGTGTTTTACCCGCTGTTCGGATGGCAGCTGTCACCGATGCTGGCGGCGGGGGCGATGGCGATGTCGTCGGTTTTCGTGCTGTCGAACGCGCTGCGTCTGCGACGGGTGCAACCGGAAATGCAAGCGATTGAACAGAAAGGATAAATCATGAATATCGGAGAGGTTTCTCAGCTGTCGGGCCTGCCGTCCAAAACCATTCGCTATTACGAGGACATCGGCCTGATCCGCCCGCACCGTGCCCCCAACGGATACCGTAGATTCGCGCAGACCGACCTGCACAAGCTGGCCTTTCTGGGACGGGCACGGGCGCTGGGGTTCAGTATCGAGGATTGCCGTAACCTGTTGACTTTGTACGAAGATCAGACGCGCGCCAGCGCCGATGTGAAGCAAATCGCCAAAGGGCATCTGGCCCGGATCGACGAAAAACTGGCCGAGCTGAAAGAGATGCGGGCGACGCTTGCGGGGCTGGTTTCGTCCTGCGCAGGGGACAATCGGCCCGATTGCCCGATCCTGTCGGATCTGGCGGCTCAGACGCGCTAGTTTGGGGGCTTTTGTGCGATTTGCCCCACGATTTGGTACAAATCCCCCCCGGCATGACGCGGGCACCGCAAATTCAGAAGGATTAGGCGGTCAGAAGGTCCCCCTCAGAACCTTCTGACCTGGGTGTGCGCCCCACCACGGGAGTGAAAGGGCGGCACAACTTAGCGCCGGTACGCGCTGACCTGAGCGGT
Organism: Thalassovita sp.; assembly: GCA_029212905.1. Lineage (GTDB taxonomy): Bacteria > Pseudomonadota > Alphaproteobacteria > Rhodobacterales > Rhodobacteraceae > Thalassobius. Next base: position 76,488 of record JARGPB010000011.1, on the reverse strand, counting down.
CAGGCGGTCTGCGGCGGCGAAATACTCGGCCGCCAGGCGATCCACCAACTGAGCGGCAGGCACAACGTCCTTAATCGCGCCGATCCCCTGACCAGACCCCCAGATCGAAGACCAGCTTTTGGGTTTTTCCTTGCCGAAATCCATGTTCGCGGGATCCGAGCGTTCCAGATTGTCGGGGTCCATCCCGGCAGCGGCGATCGAGGGCTTCAGGTAGTTGCCCCAAACCCCGGTGAAGAGATCGGAATAGACAATGTCGGACGCGCCGGATTCGGTGATCATGTCCTTGTATCGCTGATCGGCGTTGGCCTCGTGCGTGGCAATAAAGGCAGAGCCAGCATAGCCACCATCCGCGCCCATGGCCTGAGCGGCGAGGATGGAATCGCCCTTGGCAATCGCGCCAGACAGGAACAGCGGGCCGTCAAACCACGCGCGGATTTCCTGAATCAGGGCCAGTGGGGACTGCGCACCCGCGTGCCCCCCGGCGCCAGCGGCAACAGCAATCAGACCATCGGCGCCTTTCTCGATGGCCTTGTGGGCGAATTTGTCGTTGATGATGTCGTGCAGCACGATGGCACCGACGGAATGCGCGGCCTCGTAGACCCATTCCTGCGCGCCCAGCGAGGTGATCCAGACGGGGACCTTGTGTTTGACGCAGAGTTCAACGTCGCGTTCCAGGCGCGGATTCGAGCGGTGCACGATCTGGTTCACGGCAAAGGGGGCGGCGGGCTGATCGGGGTTGGCGGCGTTATATTCCGCCAGGGTGTCGGTGATGCGACCCAGCCATTCATCCAACGAGTTGCCCTCTTTTTCGCGGGCGTTCAGGGCGGGAAAGGACCCGACGATGCCTGCCTTGCACTGGGCGATGACCAGATCCGGATTCGAGATGATGAACAGCGGCGAGCCGATCAGCGGGATACGCAGATTTTGCAATACGGGGGGCAGCGACATGTTTATTTGCCTTTGAATTCGGGGGCGCGTTTTTCGATGAAGGCCATGACGCCCTCTTGGAAATCGGCGGAATTGGTGAGCGGGCCCTGAATCTGGGCCTCGGCGGTGAAGGCGTCCGAGTAGCTGCTTTGACCGATGTTGCGCAAGATTTTTTTGGCCCCGGCGGCGGCGAGCGGTGCGGCGGCGGCGATACGTTCGGCCAGCGCGCGGGTGTCGGAGTCCAGCGTGTCCGCGGGGGAGAGCTGATTGACCAGACCGTGTTGCAGGCATTCCGGGGCAGGGATTTTGCGGCCCTCAAGAATGGCCTGAAGGGCGCGGTGATAGCCCATGCCCTTGAGCAGCAACCAGGTGTTGCCCCCGTCCGGCACCAGCGAAATCGCGGCAAAGGCCATGTAGAGCGACGCGTTTTCGGCCATGACGACCAGATCACAGTTCATCGCATAGGCGGCGCCGATCCCGGCGGCGGACCCGTGCACTTGGGCAATCCAGATCTTGGGCGAATTGGCGATGCCAACCAGCGAGGGGCGGTATTCGGCCTCGAGCATGTGATCGGTGGGGGTGGTGCCCAGACCGCCCTTGAGATCTGCACCGGCACAGAAACCGGGGCCTTCGCCGCGCAAAATCACGACGCGGATGTCGTCCAACGTGTCGATATGGGCCACCACGGTGCGCAGCGCGGCGCGCAGATCATCGTTGATCGCGTTAAAAGCCTTGGGGCGGGTCAGGGTGACGGTGGCGATGGCACCATCGGTGTCCAGCGATAGGACGCCTTTGAAATCCGGGGTCATTTTAGTCCTCCTCAGGTCAGGACGCCGCTGGCGCGGAGCCCTGCAATCATGTCAGCGTCATAGCCCAGCTCGGCCAGGACGGTTTCGGTGTCGGCACCGGGGGCGGGCGGTTTGCCCACCGGACCCGGAGCCGTGCGGCTGAAACGGGGGGCGGGGGTGACCTGGGTCACGCCGTCCACCTGCGTAAACACGCCGCGCGCCTGCATGTGCGGATGGTTCGGGGCCTCGGACCATGTGAGCACGGGGGCTACACAGGCATCGGTGCCGTCAAACAGGGCCGTCCATTCGTCGCGCGTCTTGGTAGCAAACAGTTGTTCATAGGACGCATGGCGCGCCAACCATGACGTTTCGTCGTTTTGCGTGGCTTTGTGATCGTCGGGCAGGCCCGCGATGTCGATCAGCTGGGCGTAGAACTGCGGTTCGAGCGGGCCGACGGACACGTATTTGCCGTCCTTGCAGGCGTAAGAGCGATAGAAGGGCGCGCCACCATCCAGCCAGTTGCTTTCGCGGTGTTCGGACCATTGGCCCATGGCGATCATGGAATGGATCAGCGCCAGCAGGGCGGGGGCACCGTCCACCATGGCGGCGTCGATGACCTGCCCGCGGCCCGAGGTCTGGCGTTCAAATAGCGCCGACAGGATGCCCAGCAGCAGGAACATGGTGCCGCCGGCGTAATCGGCGGCGATGTTCAGCGGCGGAACCGGCGGGGCGTCTTTCTTGCCGATGGCATTCAGAACGCCGGTGATGCCCAGATAGTTGATGTCATGGCCGGCCATTTGGGACATGGGGCCGTCCTGTCCCCAGCCGGTCATGCGACCATACACCAGCGTAGGGTTGCGCGTCAGGCAGGTGTCGGGACCCAGGCCCATGCGCTCCATCACGCCGGGGCGGAAGCCCTCGATCAGCACATCAGCGGTGTCGATCAGTTTTTGCGCGGCGGCCAGCCCGTCGGGGGATTTGAGGTTCAGCGCAACGGACCGTTTGCCCCGGTTGTTGATGTCGGCGGGGTTGGCGGGGCCGGATTTGCGGGTGATCAGCGTGACCTGCGCCCCCAGATCGGACAGGAACTGCCCGGCCAGAGGGGCAGGGCCAAGCCCCGCCATTTCCACCACTTTCATGCCATGCAGAGGGCCAGCGGACGGCGCGCTCATGCGGCTTGCTCTTGGCTGGTGCGCAGGATGTCATACTCTGCATCCGTCAGCGCGAACCGTTCGCCATAGGTGTCGGCCAGTTGGGCCGCACGGGCGGCAAAAGCGTCGATGCCGATACCCCGAATGAACTGAATCGCGCCGCCGGTATGAGCGGGGAATCCGATGGCGAAAATGCCGCCCAGATTGGCCTCGACCTCGGTACGCAGGACGTTTTCATTCAGGCAGCGCAGGGTCTCGATTGCCTGACGGTACAGCAGCCTGTCGATGGCGTCTTGAAGGGGGATTTCCCTGTTGCCGGTGCTGAATTGCGACAGGCCGTCCCACAGGGATTTGCTGCCGTCAGCGGCATAGTCGTAAAAGCCCCCACCATAGTGCCGACCGCCGCGCCCCTGGTCGATCATCGCGTCATAGACCAGCTTGGCGGCGGTGTTGTGCTTGCCGAAGCCGCTGTCGATGCCCAGCCGTTCGTCCAGGGCCTTGTGGGTGCGCTCGACCTTTTGGGACAGGGTTAATGATACCTCGTCATGCACGGCCAGGGGGCCGACGGGCATCCCGGCCAACCAGCCTGCGCGCTCGACTGCGACGGGGGACATGCCGTCCACCATCAGGGCGATGCCTTCGTCCAGATAGGTGCCGAACACGCGGGAGGTAAAGAAGCCCCGGCTGTCATTCACCACGATGGGCATATATCCGATTTGTTGAACATAATCATAGGCTTTGCGCAGGGTGTCCTGGCTGGTCTTTGCGCCCATGATGATTTCCACGACCTTCATTTTATCGACCGGGGAAAAGAAATGCAGCCCGATGAACCGGGTCGGATCGGGGCAGTAGTCCGCCAGAATTGAGATCGGCAGCGTCGAGGTATTCGAGCCATAAATCCCGTCCGGCCCCAGCTGGGCAAAGGTTTCGGGGATGACCTGTTCCTTGAGGGCGATGTCCTCGAACACGGCCTCGATGATGATGTCGGTGCCAGCAAAGGCGGTGTTGTCGGTGGTCGGCGTGATCTGCGACAGAAGGGCGGTTTTGCGCGCCTCGTCCATGCGGCCGCGCTTGATCCGTTTGTCGGCCAGCGTCGCGGTGTAGGATTTACCATGCGCGGCGCGGTCCTGATCGGTGTCTTTCAGCGCGGTGGGCAGGCCGGCATTGGCATGGGCCCAGGCGATGCCGGACCCCATCATACCGGCGCCCAGAATGGCGGCGTTTCGGGCGCGCCAACGGTCGCCATCCGGGCGGACAGCACCGGATTTGATCGCCTGCATCCCAAAGAAGAAGGTGCCGATCGCGGCCTTGCATTGCGGCGTCATGACCAGCGCGCACAGGCCGCGGCTTTCGCTGCGCAGGGCGGCGTCATAGTCGATGCGCATGGAATTGACCGCAAGGTCCAGGATTTTCGTCGGCGCAGGCAACAGGCCGCGCGTTTTGGAATAGAGAACCGCCGAGGAGCCGACGACCAACTGCCGGACCTTTGGGTGCAGCACGTCGCCGCCGGGATAGCGAAATCCGCGCTGATCCCAGGGCTGGGTGTGAGCGTCTGGGTTGGCCTGTATCCAGGCCTTGGCGGCGGGAATCAGATCGTCGGTGGTGGGGACAACCGCGTCGACCATGCCGGCCTTCAGCGCGGGCTGAGGTTTGACGGGCTTGCCCTCGGTCAGGTGGGGCAGGGCCTTTTCCAGACCCAGTAGTTTGGTCAGGCGGACAACGCCACCGGCACCGGGCAGCAGGCCCAGGGTGACCTCTGGCAGGCCGACGACCGCGCCTTTGACATCGGCAATGATGCGGTGATTACAGGCCAGGCACAGCTCATATCCGCCCCCCAACGCAGCCCCGTTGATGGCGGCGACGACGGGAACTGGCAGGCGCTCTAGCTCGCGGTAGGGGCGTTTGTTTTCCTCGATATAGTGGAGGGTTTCGGCGTCGGCCTTCTGAATGTTCAGGATCAGGCGCAGATCACCGCCCGCAAAGAAGGTTTTCTTGGCCGAGGCAAAGACCACCCCGGTCAGGTCCGGTTCGGCGCGCAGTTTTGCCAGCACCGCGTCCATGCCCGGCACATAGCGTTTGTTCATCGTGTTGGCGGACTGGCCCTGCATGTCCATGGTGACAGTCACGATGCCGTCTGCGTCTTTTTCGTAAATGAAATCAGTCATTTGTGGCTCCTGTTAGACGCGTTCGATGATGCTGGCGATGCCCATGCCGCCGCCGACGCACATGCAGATCAGCGCGCGTTTCTGGCCGCGGCGTTCCAGTTCGTCCAGCATGGTCGAGACCAGACAGCCGCCTGTCGCGCCCAGCGGATGGCCCATGGCGATGGCGCCGCCGACAACGTTCAGTTTTTCGTCCGGCACGTTCAGGTCGCGTTGCAGGCGCAGGGCGACCGAGGCGAAGGCCTCGTTAATCTCTACCAGGTCGATGTCGTCGATGGTCAGGCCGGCCTTGGCCAGGGCCTTTTCGGATGCGGGGCCGGGGCCGGTGAGCATGATGGTGGGGTCGGTCGCTGTCAGCGCGACGGACACGACACGCCCGCGCGGCGTCAGGCCCAGGTCTTTGCCAACCTGAGCATTGCCCAACAGGATCAGCGACGCCCCATCCACAATGCCCGAGCTGTTGCCGGGGGTGTGGACGTGGTGGATGCGTTCGACCTGTGGGTATTTGGCCAGGGCGACGGCGTCAAATCCGATCTGGCCGGGCATGGCGAAGGACGGTTTCAGCGCGGCCAGTTTCTGCATGTCAGTGTCGGGCTTGATGAAATCGTCGCGGTCCAAAATGGCGACGCCGGTTTCATCGCGCACCGGCACAACCGAGCGGTCGAACCAGCCAGAATCGCGGGCATGGGCGGCGCGTTTTTGCGATTCCACGGCGAAAGCGTCCACGTCATCGCGGGTCCAGCCCTCGATGGTGGCGATCAGGTCGGCGCCGATGCCCTGGGGCACGAATCCGGTCTGGATGGCGGTGGCGGGGTCCTCGGCAAAGGGGCCGCCGTCGGCGCCCATGGGCACGCGCGACATGGATTCGTAACCGCCCGCGCAGACCAGATCCTCCCAGCCGGAAGCGATTTTCGCGGCGGCGGTGTTGAACGTGTCCAGGCCGCTGGCGCAAAAACGGTTGACCTGAGCGCCCGCGACCTTTTCGGACCAGCCGGCCTTTTGCAGGGCGATTTTCGGCAGCACGGCGCCCTGTTCCATCACCGGCGCGACGCAGCCCATCATCAGGTCATCCACGCGGGACGTGTCCAGATCGTGGCGGGTCTGCATCTCGGTCAACAGGGTGGTGACCAGATCAATCGGTTTCACCTCGTGCAGGGTGCCGTCTGGTTTACCCTTGCTGCGCGGTGTCCGAATGGCGTCATAGATATAGGCGGTTTCAGTCATCTCGCTCCTCCTTCGGAATGACAAATCAGCCGAGAATATACTCCCGGCTGGTGCCCGATAGCTCGACCTTCGAAAAATCGAGGCGCGGCATCGGGTCAAAAGCTGTGGTGGATAGGGCGCGGGCCTCGGCCGGATCAATCCCAACGGATCGCAGGATCAGCTCGGCGGTGTCGCTGCCGGATTTGCGCCAGGTTAGCAGGCCGCCCAGCACAAGGGACGTGGCCCCCATGACCGCGCCGCCGCCCAAAGCGGTGATCGAGTGGATCTGATCCTCGCGGAACTGAAAACGCCCGCTGGCCAGCCCGTCACGCAACAATTGATTAGGGAGTTTTCCCCAGAATTTCCCCAAACGCGGGTCGATCATACCGAACTGAGCGATGAATTTGCCCCAGTCCGGTTCCTCGTACACACGCCGAATGACCTTACGTAGTATTAGCGCCAGGCGCTGCGCCGGGTCGGTGATTTCGGTGTCGACCGAGCGGGTGGTCTGACGCTGCTCCAGGTAGACCAGATCACAGACGATGCTGAACAGGTCATCGGGATTTTCTATGTTATTATAGATAGTTCCACGTGACAGCCCCGCCTCTTTGGCCAGATCGCTAACGGCAATATGCTTCGCGCCTTTTTCGGCGAAGAGACGCAGCGCGGCGTGCATTATGCGGGCATTTACGGTCTTCATTTTCATTCCGTGATCACTGTTGACAGAAATTGAACACGTGTGTTTAGATCAAGTCAATAGCGTTCATCGGTCATGGGAGGAGACAGAATGGATGCGTTTATGAGTGGCCCTGAAAAAGGGCCATTCCCGGCTGTGTGCCGGGCGCTTCTACCCGTTCAAAACAACGTCAAACTGCACAGCAGTGACGTCGGCAAAAGGACGGGCGAATGGAAATAATTCAGCTGATTGTAGGGGGCATTGCCTCGGGGTGTATCTATGGGCTGGTCGCCCTTGGGTTCGTCCTGATCTATAAGGCGACCGAGGGCGTGAACTTTGCCCAAGGTGATATGATGATGCTGGGCGCGTTCATCGCGCTGGGCCTGGTCAATTCGGAATACGGGGCGCTGGCGTTTATCCCCGGCGTGATCCTGGCCGCTGCGATCATGGGGGGCGTCGGATATGGCGTTGACCGGTTCGTGGTCCGCAAAATCTTTGGACAGCCGCAATTCGCATTGGTGATCCTGACGATCGCCATGGGATTCGTGTTCCGCTTTGTTGCGGGGGCGATCTGGGGATTCACGCCTTTGGTTCTGGAGACGCCGTTCGCGGGCAAGGTCTTTGATGTGGGCGGGCTGATCATCGGATACGAGGACGTCACGACAATCATCGTCACGGCGTTGCTGACGATGGGTCTGTGGGCGTTTTTCCAATTCACCAAGCTGGGCCTGGCCGCGCAAGCCGCGTCGCAAAACCAGATGGCGGCCTATATCGTGGGCGTGCCCGTGCATCGGGTGAACTCGATGATCTGGGCGCTGTCCGGCGCGGTTTCGACGATTGCGGGGGTGCTGTACGCGTCCAAGGGCGCGATTGACCCCAACATCGGGCTGCTGGGCATGAAAGCCTTTGCTGCGGCGGTGATCGGGGGCTTTGGCAGCCTGCCGGGCGCCTTGCTGGGCGGCATCCTGATCGGCGTGATCGAGCCCCTGGCAGCCCGGTATCTGCCGGGCGGTTTCAGCCAGATGAGCCCCTATATCATCATGCTTGTGGTGCTGGTCACCCGGCCAAATGGGCTGTTTGCCCAGATCTATGCAAAGAAGGTCTGAGCGATGAAAGTTATCTTTAAAACAAGCTATGACAACGACATAGACCTGCACGAAGACGGCTGGGCACGGGGCAAGATCGCGCTGTTGCTGGCGGTGATGGCGCTGTTGCCCTTTGTCGTGGGGGAATATTACCTGGCCGAGGTCACGAACACGTTGATCTGGGCGCTGGCGGGGATGGGGCTGATGCTGCTGGTGGGACACACCGGACAGGCCAGCCTGGGCCACGCAGCGTTCCTGGCAATCGGGGCCTATACGGATGCCGCGCTGATGAATATCGGCGTGCCGTGGCTGATCTCGTTCCCGTTGGCGGGCATTGCGGCGGGGGTCTTTGGGGCCATTGTCGCCATCCCGGCGGTGCGGATGTCAGGGATCTATCTGGCGATTGCCACACTGGCGCTGTTCGTCATCGTCGAAGAGGTGATCATCATCGCCGAGCCAATCACCGGCGGTGTGGGCGGGATCTTTGCGCCGTCGATCGATATTTTCGGGATTGATTTCGACCGGTATTCGAACCTGGATAATTTCTATTGGCTGTGTCTGGTCGTGGTTGCCCTGGTGACGTGGGGCTATGCCAACCTGATGCGCAGCCCGACGGGGCGGTCGTTCCTGGCGGTGCGGGATTCGGAGGTGTCGGCGCGCGCGCTGGGCATTAACGTGACGCGCACGCGGTCGCTGGCCTTTGGTCTGTCCTGTGCGATGACAGGTTTGGCGGGATCGTTGATGGGGCACTATATCGCCTTTTTCAACTACGAGCTCTTCTCGATCTTCATCTCGATCAACCTGCTGTTGGTGGTGACGATTGGCGGGCTGGGGTTCATCCAGGGCGCGTTCTTTGGGGCGATCCTGATTTCGGCCGTACCTCAGGTGATCTCGATCCTGCGGGACACGCTGAAATCCAGCGCGGGCATTGATCTGTCGATGCCGGGTCTGGATACGCTGATTTTCTCGATCATCCTGGTGACGTTCATCATCTATGAGCCGAACGGTCTGTATGGGCGCTGGCTGAAAATCCGCGCCTGGTTCCAGCTGTTCCCGCTGGCACGGCGCGACATGTTCCGCCGTCAGAAAACCTATGTCAAAACGGAGCGGATGAAATGAGCCTGTTGGAAGTAGAAGACCTGGCGGTTCATTTCGGCGGGGTCAAAGCGGTGGACGGCGTGTCGTTCAGTGTCGAGGAAGGCGAAGTGTTTTCCATCATCGGCCCGAACGGCGCGGGGAAGTCGACGATCTTTAACCTGATCTCGCGGTTTTACAAAGCGACACGGGGCACGATCAAGTTCGACGGGCAGGACATCACGGCGCTGTCGGCGCATGATATCGGCCAGTTGGGCATCGCGCGGACGTTCCAGAATATCGAACTGTTCGACCACTCGACTGTGCTGGATAACCTGATGATGGGGCGGCACACGCACCGGAACACCAACTGGGTGCAGGACATGCTGTTCCTGCCATCGGTCCGCCGCGAGGAACGTGGCCACCGCAAGCAGGTCGAAGAGGTGATCGAGTTCCTGGAGCTGGAAGCCTACCGCGAGAAACTGATTGCGGGGCTGCCCTATGGCGTCCGCAAGGTGGTGGAAATCGGCCGGGCGCTGGCGATGGGGCCAAAGATGATCCTGCTGGACGAACCGGCCTCGGGGTTGTCCGTCGAAGAAAGCCAAGAGGTGGCATTCTGGGTCGAGGACATGCGCCGCGACATGGGGATGACCGTTCTGATGGTGGAACATGACATGAAACTGGTAACACAGGTGTCCGACCGGGTTCTGGCTGTGGCCAACGGCCAGCCTTTGGCGATGGGGTCGCCCGCCGAGGTTCAATCGGACCCGCAGGTCAAAGCGGCCTATCTGGGCACGGAGGTGGATGCATGACCAAGGTTCTGGATATCCGCAACGTCGAGACCTTTTACGGGGCGATCATGGCGCTGCGCGGCGTGTCGCTGGAGGTGAACAAAGGCGAAATCGTCACCATTCTGGGCGCCAACGGGGCCGGGAAAACCACGCTGATGAAAACAATCAGCGGGCTGATGGACCCCGAAAAGGGCAACATCGACTTTGACGGGGTCTCGATCGTGGGCAAACAGCCCGACGAAATCGTGCGGATGGGTCTGGCCCATGTGCCCGAAGGCCGCGAAGTATTCCCCTATCTGACCATCGAAGAAAACCTGAAGATGGGCGCCTATTGCCGGAAGGGCGATATTCGCGACGACCTGGCCTTGGTCTATGAATATTTCCCGATCCTGAAGGAACGGCGCAGCCAGTCTGCGGGTTTCCTGTCGGGGGGACAGCAACAGATGCTGGCAATCGGTCGGGGCCTGATGGCACGGCCCAAGCTGATGCTGCTGGACGAGCCTTCGTTGGGTTTGTCGCCGCTGCTGACGCAGGAAATTTTCGCGATCATCAAACGACTGAACGCGGAACAGAAGGTGACGATGCTGTTGGTTGAACAAAACGCCAATGTGGCGCTGCACACGGCACATCAGGGCTATGTTCTGGAAATGGGCCGGATCGTGATGGCCGGATCGTGCGAAGAGCTGCGGGCCTCGGATGACATTCAGGAATTCTATCTGGGACGTCAGGAAGAGACTCAGCGCGGTCAGAAACGGTGGAAACGCCGGAAGACGTGGAGGTAAAAATGGGGCACATGACAACAGACATGTTCATCCCGGCCGACGCGCCGATCGCGATGGATGGTTGCGATACGGTGGTCAAACTCTGGGCGAAGCGCTGCCGCGAACTGGGCAGCAAAACCGCACATCGGGAAAAGGAACTGGGCGTCTGGCAATCCTATAGCTGGACGGATTATTTCAACGGCGGGCGCAACGTGGGGCTGGGCCTTAGGGCGATGGGGCTGGAACGGGGACAAGCCGTTCAGATCCTGTCCGAAGACCGGCGCGAGTGGCTGTATGTAGATCTGGGCGTGGCGGCTGTCGGGGGGATTCCCTCGGGGGTTTACACCACGGATGCGGCCAGTCAGCTGGCCTATCTGGTCAACGATTCCGGCGCGCCATTCCTGTTCGTGGAAAACGACGAACAGCTGGATAAATTCCTGGAGGTCCGCGACCAGATGCCCGGCCTGAAGAAAGTCATCGTGTTCGACCGCGACGGTCTGGCCACGTTCGACGATCCGATGGTGATGTTCTGGGACGATCTGATCGCCCTGGGCGAAGCCGAGGCCAAGGCCAACCCCAAGAAGTTCGAGACCGAACTGGAGGCCGTCAAACCCGAAGACCCGCGGATGCTGATCTATACCTCGGGGACCACGGGGCCGCCCAAGGGCGCGATCCTGACCCATCGCAACAGCATGTACCAGATGTTCGCAGGCGAGCAGACGATCGAGTTCGAACAAACCGACGAGCTGCTGTGCTTCTTGCCGCTGTGCCACGTATTGGAGCGGCTGATTTCCGTGGAATTCCCGATCCTTGCGGGGTGTCGCGTGAATTTTGCCGAAAGCACGGAAACCGTGTTCGACAACCTGCGCGAGGTCAGCCCGCATTCGTTTACCGGGGTGCCTCGGATCTGGGAGAAAGTGTACAGCCAGATCACGATCATGCGGTCAGAGGCCGGATTCGTGGGACGCGGGTTCCTGGACTGGGCCGTCGCGGCGGGCATGAAAAAGGTCGAAGCCAAAGAGGCAGGCAAGCACATGGGGGCAGGGGCGAAACTGAACCTGTTCCTGGCGGACCTGCTGGTGCTGCGCAAGCTGCGGCAACTGCTGGGGCTGCAACGCACGCGGCGGTGTACCTCGGGGGCGGCGCCGATCTCGCCTGATCTGCTGCGCTGGTTCGAAGCCATCGGCGTGCACCTGCTGGAAGGGTTCGGGATGACCGAGACCTCGGGGGTGGCGACGGTGAACACGCTGGCGCACAACAGAATCGGCACGGTCGGTTTGCCCAGCCCCGGGACGCAGATCCGTATTGCGCCCGACGGCGAGGTCCAGATCGGCGGTCCCGCCGTGTTCGCCGGATATTGGAACATGCCCGAGAAAACGGCAGAGACCATGACCGAGGACGGCTGGCTGCGCACCGGCGATGTTGGACGGGTGGATAACGAGGGCAACCTGACCATCACCGGCCGGATGAAGGACATCCTGATCACGGCCGGCGGCAAGAACATCACCCCGGCTGAAATCGAGAGCAAGTTGAAGTTCTCGCCCTATGTGGCGGATGCGGTGGTGATCGGGGACAAGCGCAAATATCTGACCTGTCTGGTGATGATTGATCAGGAAAATGTTGAAAGGTTCGCGCAAGAGCGTCAAATTCCTTATGCGGACTTTGCGTCGTTGACGCGGGCAAAGGATGTGGTGGACCTGATCGGACAGGTGGTGAGCGAGACCAACAAGGATTTTGCCCAGGTGGAACAAATCAAGGATTTCCGTCTGATCGACATCTTGTTGACCGCAGAGGATGAGGAGCTGACCCCCACGATGAAACTCAAGCGGAACTACGTGAACGAGCGTCACGCGGGCTTGATCGAAAGCATGTACTGATCGCACCTTTGAGGAGGGGTGCGGCCAGACGATCCAAAGACCAAATGGGAGGAACTAAATCTATGAAAACGTTCAAAACAATTGCCGCTGTCACGGCTCTGTCCCTGGGGCTGTCCGCCCCCGCGATGGCCGAGGACGGCGTCACAGATACCGAAATCACGCTGGGCGGCGCACATGACCTGTCCAGCATCTTTGCGCCTTTCTCTGTTCCTGCGGTAAAGGCGGCCCAGCTGTATTTCGATGAAATCAACGCCGCGGGCGGTGTGCATGGTCGCAAGATCAACTATATGGTCGAGGACCACAGCTATCAGGTGCCCAAGGCCGTTCAGGCCGCCAACAAGCTGGTCAACCGCGACAAGGTATTCGCGATGTTGCTGAGCCTGGGCACGCCGACAAACATTGCCATGTTCAAGCTGCTGGGCCCCAAGGGTGTTCCGAATATCAGCCCTCTGACCTCGGCGCGTCAGATGGTGGATCCGCCCGCACCGTGGAAATTCGCGGGCACCTCGTCCTACTATGATGGGGTCAAGCAGGCGACGGAATACATGGCCACCGACATGGGCAAGAAAACCTTTTGTCTGATGTACCTGCCCACCGATTTCGGCAAGGAAATCGAAATGGGTGTCAAAGAGGGTGCCGCAGCAGCGGGCGCGAGCTTTGGTGTCGAGACGCAGCACAAACCGGACGAAACCGATTTCAGCGGTGCGCTGGGTAAAATCAAGGCCGCCGGCTGTGAAACTGTTGGCCTGGCGCTGGGCGTCAGCCAGACGATCAACGTGATCGCCACCGCCAACAAGCTGAACACTGGCGTTGACTTCCTGCTCAGCTCGGCTGGGTTCCACACTGTGGTGGCCAAAGGTCTGGCGGCTCAGGGTGTTATGGGCGGTGTCCACGCAGCATCCGGCTGGCAGGATCTGGAGGCCCGTCTGGGCGATGCCGAAGTGGCCGGCTGGGTGAAATCCTATACCGATGCCACCGGCGAGAAGTTCCCCGGCACCGGCGCCCTGTTGGGCCGTTCGGCAGCCGAGCTGATCGTCAAAGGCCTGGATGCGGCCGGTCCTGACCTGACCCGCGAAGGCTTTATCAAGGCGATGGAAGGCCTGAGCTATGAGGACGTTGTTGCCGGCAACAAGGTCAAGATGAGCGCCGAAAACCACGTTGCGGCCACGGCTGTCTATATCTCGGCTGTGGAAAACGGCAGCTGGAAGCTGGTCAAAACCATCGAATAAACCAATCGGGCGGGGCGGCGATTTGCTGCCCCGCCTTTTTGACGTCCCCCCCCTTACAGTTTGCCGATCCAGATCAGTCAGGAGGACTCCGGTGCTGAAACGAACGATCTTTGACGAAGAACACGAGATTTTCCGCCGGTCGGTCCGTAAATGGGCCGAGACCGAGGTTTTCCCCCATGGCGAGACCTGGCGCGACGCGGGATGCGTCAGCGCCGAGGTCTGGAAAAAGGCGGGCGAGCAGGGGTTTTTATGCATGTATGCCGACGAAAAATACGGCGGGCTGGGGCTGGATGATTTTCGTTATGACATGATCCTGGCCGAAGAGATCAACCCGCGCGAGCCGGGGTTTTTCATCGCGCTGCACAATCGGATTGTCGGACCGTATCTGCAAAAGCTGGGCACAGACGAGCAACGCGCCCGGTTCATGCCACAGGTGGTGTCAGGCGATTGCGTGCTGGCCATCGCCATGACGGAACCGGGGACGGGATCGGACCTGGGCGGGGTGACGACACGCGCTGTGGATGCCGGGGACCACTGGGTGTTGAATGGCTCTAAGACCTATATATCAAACGGATTTCTGTGCGGTCTGGTGGTGGTGGCCGCCCGCACCGGAGAGGGCCACGAGATCGGGCTGTTTCTGGTCGAAGACGGGATGGAGGGGTTCGCGCGGGGGCGGAACCTCAAGAAAATGGGCCTGGCGTCGCAGGACACGGCCGAGCTGTTTTTTGACAATGTGAAAGTGCCGAAATCCAACGTGCTGGGCGATCCGCGCAAAGGGTTCAAGGCGATGATGATGAACCTGGCCGAGGAACGTATCATGGGGGCCGTCGGTTTCATGGCGCGGGCGGAACACGCGTTCAACATCACCATGGAGTACATCACCGAGCGGCGCGCCTTTGGTCAGCCGATCGGCACGTTCCAGAACTCGCGGTTCAAAATGGCATCAATGCGCACAGAGCTGGATGCGGGCTGGGCGCTGAGCGATCATTGCGTGCGCGAACACCTGACCGGGGCGCTGTCCGCGGAAATGGCCGCCGAGGCAAAGCTGTTTACCTCGGAATTGGAGGGGCGGGTCGTGGATGAATGCGTCCAGCTGCACGGCGGCGCCGGCTATATGGAAGAATACGAAATCTCGCGGCTGTACGGCGATGCGCGCATTAGCCGTATCTATGCCGGTACGTCCGAGATCATGCGCGAAATCATCGGACGGGGGCTGGGCCTGGACGAACGGGGCCGTAACTAGCAATCAGCCCATGCGTTCCGAGGCATAAGAGCCGGGCGAGGCCGGGAACACCACGGTTTTGTTGCCATTCAGGAACGAGCGGTGGTGGATATGCGCATGCACCGCGCGGGACAGAACCGAGGCTTCGACGTCGCGGCCCAAGCTGACGTAATCTTCGGGGGATTGGGCGTGGGTGACGCGGACGGTGTCCTGTTCGATGATCGGGCCTTCGTCCAGATCGGCGGTCACGTAATGCGCCGTGGCGCCAATCAGTTTCACGCCGCGCTCATACGCCTGTTTATAGGGGTTCGCGCCCTTGAAACTGGGCAGGAACGAGTGGTGGATATTGATGATCCGACCGGACATTTTCGTGCACATTTCATCGGATAGCACCTGCATATAGCGCGCCAGGACGACCAGCTCGGCGCCGGAGTCGTCGATGATGGCCATCTGCTGCGCCTCGGCGGTGGCTTTGTTGTCTTTGGTGACCTTGATGTAGTGGAAAGGGATGTCGTGATTAACGACAACCTTTTGATATTCCATATGATTCGAGATCACGCCAACGATGTCGATCGGCAGCGCCCCGATGCGCCAGCGATACAGCAGGTCGTTCAGGCAGTGACCAAAGCGCGAGACCATCAGGATGACCTTCATTTTCTGGCTCTCGTCATGGAAGGCAAAGCCCATGTCGAACCCGTCGGCCGTGGCGGCAAAGGCCTGGGTCAGGCTGTCGATGCTGGCGCCTTTCTCGCTGCGAAAACTGATCCGCATAAAGAAATTCCCGGTCTCGAAATCATCATATTGGGCCGAGTCCGAGATGTTGCAGCCCTGTTCAGCCAGAAAGGCAGCAATGGCGGCAACGATGCCACGGGTCGAGGTGCATTTTACAGTCAGGGCAAAGCTGTTCATCGGGGTCTGTCCATCGCATTCAGGGTGTTTCAATGCGGTATACGGCAGGGAAATCGGGGGACAATGCCTTGATTGCGACTGTTTTGCGCGAAAATGCGGGCGAGGGTGGAAAAAACGATCCACGGGTTTCCGAAAGGCGACGTTTCGGGATCATTTCGCGGCGATGCGTTTTTCCATCTGTTTCTGGAACAGGCCGGGCGAGAGGCGATTCAGCCAATAGCTGAGCCGCGCGATACGGCCAATGGGCGTAAAGGCGCGGCGGGCGTCATAGCCGCGCAGGATATGGCGGGCAGCGTCATCGGGGCTCGTGTAGTCGATCCCGTCGGTGGCCGATCCGGGGCGGGCAATCCCGTCGGGCTGGGCATCCGGGGCACCAAGATTTGTCGCAACAAAGGACGGAGCGGCGATCAGGCAATGGACCGCGTGGGGGGATTCCTCGGATCTGAGGGATTTGAAGAAGCCTTCGAGCGCGTGTTTGGAGGCTGCATAGGCGGTGCGCCGATGCAGCGGACAGAACCCCGCAACCGAGGAAATCGCCAGATGACAGCCCTGGGCCTGCCGGACGGCGTGCAACAGGTGGCGGGCGACCGAGATGGCGCCGAAATAGTTGATGTCAAAGACGCGCCGATGCGCCGCCAGATCCGAGCCGTCGAAATCGGTGATCTGGGTAATCCCCGCGTTATAGATCACCAGATCCAGAGCCGGGTGTCGGGCGGCGATCCGGGCGCAGGCGGTTTCTGTCATCGCCGCGTCGGTTAGATCACAGGGGATGGTTTCGACCTGCGGTCCTGCCAGGGACTCTAACGTGGGCGAGGGCAGATCCATCAAGATGACGTGCCAGCCCCGCGCGGTCAGCGCCGCACAAAGCGCCCGGCCCAGCCCCCCCGCGCCGCCAGTGATAAGCGCCACGCTCATAGCCCGGCCTCTTGCGCCCAGGCGGTAAAGACCTGTTGGCTGCTACGTTCGGGCGTGTAGCCAAAGACGGTTTTCAGGCGGGTGTTGTCCAGAACAGGGCGATATTGCAAAAAGCGCACTTGCTGGGGACCATAACGGGACAGGCCCAGCGGATGCGCCACCCCAAGCGCCGCCCGTAGCAGCCAGGCGGGCAGGGTCTGCACGGGTTTGCCCAGCAGGGCGGCCAGCTGGGTCATCGGAAGCGCCCCGTCGCCGGCCACGTTATAGATGCCAGCGGGGCCATCGGTGGCAGCACGCAGCAGTATCCGCGCCAGATCGCGCGTCCAGATAAAGACAAACGCCCCCGAGGTCCCGGCCACTCGCAACAGGCGGGGTTTGCGGAACAGCGCGGTGATCTGATTGTCCACCCCATCGCCCAGAATGGTGCCGACACGCAGGACGACTTGTTCCAGTTGGGGGTGATCGGTGCGGGCGCGGGCCAGCATGTCCTCGACCAGTTTTTTGTGATGGGAATAGGCAAATTCGGGATTGCCGTCCGGGGGGATGTCCTCGGTCAGGGGGTGGATATTGCGCGGGTGATAGCCATAGGCCGCCCCCGACGAGGTCACGATCAGCCTGCGCACCCCATTTTGCAGACAGGCATTCAGAACATTCTGCGTCCCCGTCACATCGACTGCATATTCCAGCGCCCGGTTCGAGCCCTTGGGCGGCGTCACGACCGAGGCCAGATGGACCACCACCTGGGGGCGTTCCTGGGCGATGATGTTGGCCGGATCCCAGCCCGTCACGTCCATCCGGCGAAATTCGGCGTTGGGCGGCAGGTCGGGCTGGTGCAGGTCGGGCTGGTGCAGGTCGGTGGCCAGGATCTGGTGATCGGTCTGGGCCAGCTCGGCCAGCAGGGCGCGCCCCACCAGACCGCCCGCACCGGTGATCAGGATTTTGGTCATCGGCGGGCCTCGGTTCGGTTTAGCCAGGCGGCCAGGGCAATGCCCGAGATTGCGTGCCAGATCCCCCAAAGAGCGGCGACAATCGCCATGCCGCCCAGACCTCCGAAGAAGGAGAATATCAGCACCAGCCCCAGGCCCGAGTTCTGTATCCCGGTCTCGATCGTGATGGCGCGGCGGTTAAATTCGCTGGCGCGGCACAGGCGGGCCATCATGTTCCCGGCGCTAAGCGCCAGCGCATTATGCGTGATGACCAGCAGGATCACTGCGGCAGCAAGATCGCCGAAGACGCTCCAGTTTGCGGCGATGGCGGCGATGACAAACCCGGCGAAAATCAGCATCGACAGGGTTTGCATCGGGCGATGCAGGCGGGCGGAGATGTCGGGGCGACGGGTGTTCAGGGTGATGCCCAGAACAAGCGGCAAAATCAGCATGAAACAGACGGTGATGGCGACTTGGACCGGGTCGATATGGGTTTCACGCAACAGGCCCCGCGTGGGTTCATACAGGTAGCCCCACAGCCCGATATTGAGCGGCGTCAGCAGCACCGCGCCGACGGTGGCAAAGGCCGTCATCGACACCGAAAGCGCAACATTCCCCCCGGCGCGGGCCGTGATAAAGTTGGAAATATTGCCCCCCGGACAGGCCGCGACAAGGATCAGCCCCAGCGCGATCGAGGGCGCGGACTGCGCCACCAGAACCAGCAGAAAGGTCAACGCAGGCAGGGCAATAAACTGCGAAATAAGGCCTGCAATCAGGGGCTTGGGCGCCTTGAGGGCGTCTTTGAAATCCTGCACTTTCAGGTCCAGCGCGATCGAAAACATCACGATGGCCAGGATAGCGTTCAGCAAGGCCAGACTGGCGGGGCTGAAGTTCAGCATGACTTGGTCTAGCTCGGTCATGCTGAGCCCCCCAACTGACGGATGATGCGGTGCACGTTCTTCAGATAGGTGCGTTTGTCGACGTAATAGGCCATGCGCGGCAGGTCGATATAGTCCATGCCACCAGTCGCACGATCAAAGCCGGCGGCCTTTTCGTTATGCAGGTCTTGCGCGGCGGGCAGGCCTTGGACCTTGAGGAAACGCGCGACCATTTCGGCCTGATCGTGACGGCCCTGCCAGCCCAGCCCCGAGGCCTCGACCATGCCCAGAACGAACAGGTCATCGCGGGTCGGATGCATACAGTTGAGGAACAGATGCGGGGCGTCGCCCTGCCAGTTCAGCAGCGCATCATCAATGAACGGATAGTGCAGCCGGTACCCCGTCGCGGTCAGGATCATGTCATAGTCGGCGTGGCTCCCGTCCTTGAAATGCACGGTGTGTCCGTCCAGCCGGGCGATGTCGGGACGGACGCGAATGTCCCCATGCCCAGCGTGAAACAGGATCTGAGAATTGACCACCGGGTGGCTTTCGTAGAGGCGATAATCGGGCTTGGGAAAGCCGTATTTCTGCGGATCGCCCACAAACCATTTCAGGAGGGTGCCGTCGACCTTGCGTTTCAGCCACATGGGCAGATTGATCTTGCCGCCCATCGTGTCGGCGGGCTGTCCAAAGACGTATTTCGGCACGAAATAATAGCCCCGGCGCATAGAGATGTCGGTGCTGACCCCGTGGTGAATGGCGTCCACGGCGATATCGCAGCCCGAGTTCCCGGCCCCCACGACCAGCACGCGTTTCCCCGCGAATTGACGCGGATCACGGTAGTCGGCGGCGTGGATTTGCTCGCCGTCCCAATGGCCGGGAAATTGCACGGTGTTCGGCTCGGATAGGGTGCCGTTGGCGATCAGGACGCCCTTGAAAATCTGGGTGTGCTGTTGATCGTCAACGCGCCAGGTGACGCGCCAGCCTTCGCCGTCCTGGTCGACAGGGTCGCAGTGCAGAACCTCGGCGTTGAACAGATAGTGGCGGCGCAGGTCGAACTGGTCCGCGACCTGATGGAAATAGTCCAGAACATCCCGGTGCGACGGGTACTCGGCCACATCATCGGCCATCGGAACGTCCGTAAATTCGGTCATCCGTTTCGACGAAATCAGATGTGCGGTTTCATACATCGTCGAGCGGGGCGCATCGATGTCCCACAGCCCCCCAACGTCCGAGTGCAGCTCGAATCCTTGGAACGGGATGTCCATCTGGTGCAGCACTTTGGCCATGGCCAGGCCCATCGGTCCCGCCCCGATCAGCGCGTACCTGTCGGTATCGTTATCTGCCACAATCCCCTCCCCTGAATTGTTGCCGTGTTCATAAATATTAGATTGAACAAATGACCAAAATAAAGCAAGATATATTCATGTACGCTGCTAAAACCGATCCGAAAACTCGCCAAAGGGCGCGCTCGAAACGGGCGGTCGAAACCCACCGCAAAGTTTTGGATGCGGCGGAAAAACTGTTTGCGCAGAAAGGGTTCGATGGGACGTCGGTGCGTGACATTGCAGCCGAGGCAGGGGTGACGAATGCGCTTGTGAATTTTCACGGTGGTCCCAAGGAAAAGCTGTTCGAAACCATCGTGGCGCGCCGCGCAGAAGAGCTGTCAGCGCTGCGGAATGCCCGGCTGGAGGCGATTCTGACAGAGGGAGAGCCCGATCTGCGGCAGGTGTTAGAGGCCTTTGTTCAGCCCTATCTGGACATGGCCAGCGGGACCGATCCGCAATGGCTGAGCTATGCGCGGCTGGTGGCGATGGTGTCGGCGGATGCGCGTTGGTCGACCCTGACAGCGCGGTATTTCGGCCCCACGGCGCTGCGGTTTGCGGGGGCGTTGGCGCGATGTTTGCCGGACGTCCCCAAGCGCGAGGTCGCGGCCGGATTCGTGTTCACGGTATCGGCAATGCTGTCGCTGTGCACGGCGCAATGGCGGGTGGATGCCCTGGCGGGGCAGGCACCTGTGGCGGCGCTGGACCCCGGTCTGCAAGAGGTGCTGGTGCGGTTCTGCGAGGCGGGATTGCGCGCGTTGTCCAGACCGGTTTGACCGCGACCCGGCCCGCCCCTGCTCGACAGCGGGCGGACCGGCGTGATGCGATGATGTCCCGGCCTGAGACTGTTTGGGGTCAGTCCGGGCGGCCAGCGTCCAGGGACACGAACATCATCAACCCCAAGACGGCCACGCCCCCCGCCACCCCGGCCAGAAGCGCGGGCGAGGCAGAATACAGCAATTCGGACAGGGCACGGGCCAGGGCGGTCGTGAAACCGCCCCCCTGCGGCTGGGTCAGGGCCGCAAACCACAAAAACGCATGCCACGAACCGACCAGCAGCCAGCTAAACAGGGCCGTCGGGCGGTTCGTGGACTTGGAAAGCCGCGCCCACAGGGCAGCAGCCAGGAAAGAGGCAAAAAAGGTCGGCAGGGCACTCACCCCCTGCCGACCAGGAGTGCTGAAATCCAACCAGACCGCCACGGGGACAGTAGCAGCAGCGGCTGAAAGGGCAGGGACCAAAGCAGAAAGGGAAAATGATTTGGTCATTGGAAAATGCCTTTGTTTCAACATGATATGACTGTAGCGGGTCTGGATTGGGGGCTCAAATGACGAAAGCTGTCATCTGGGGAAAACCCGACGCGGGAACGCAAGACGCGGGCCCCGAAACGGGACTCGCGTTATGTGGACCAAAGATGCGCTGACGCGTCAGTTCGCCGGAACGGTGTCGATCTCGAACTGTAGAAACGCCGGGGCGGGCTGGGGTTTTTTCTTGCGGCTGGACAGGCTGATGGCGGCGCGGGTGGTTTGGCCGAACCCGGCCTCGTCCAGCAGGCCAGACAGCCCGCGCGCCACGGTGCCCACATCACGGGACCGTTCCAGTGGCGGCTGTTCGAGGAAGGACAGGTCCTCGACTTCGGAGGCTTTTTCAGCGGCCGAGACGATCACCAGCAACCGATCCCGACCAAAGGCCTCGTCCGTGACCAGCACGAAATCCTCGGTCAGGGTGTCGCCGGGATGCAGACGGGCATTGCCCATAAAGCTGATCGAATAATCCGACCCCACATAAAGCACGTTGATGTCGACGGGGCCGGGGGTCGGGTTGGTCAAATTCAGCCCGATCACGTCGTCGGGGATCATGCGGGTGACGCCGCCGGACTGGACCGGCTGATGATCCGAGATGTCCTCGGTCTGTTGATCAAAACGGGCGCGGGTCAGGCTGGCCTCAACCTTGAGCGCGGTGTCGCTGGTGGCCGCGCCGACCTTCATCAGGTTCAGGGCCTTGGACATATACGCAAGGTTTTCCGAGAAGATCTCGCCCAGTTTCGCGGTGGATTTATCCGCGGTTGAGATCGAGAAAAGCGCGTCATAGCCATCCTCTTCGATCAGGCCCGAGGCGGGCATGAACCAGATCGCATCGGCGCGGGGACTGTCGGGAATGACGGCAAGGCGCAGATCGGCGGGCTGGCCCGCGGGGACGAAAGTGATGCGCGGCCCGATACGCGCCTGATCCCTGGCCCAATCAATTGCGGCAGCTAACGCATCGGCGGGCGCCGAATTTGTCGCGGGGAGCGAGACAGTTAGAGACATATCAATAGATTTGGATATTTTTCGCAGCACGGCGCCTTTGGGGATTTTCGTGGGCGCGGCTCCGGTCACGGTGGCCGTCGCGCCAAAGGTATCGACCGCGCTGACGGTATAGGTGGCCAGCGCCGCGTCATCCAGATCGGCGGGCGAGCCAAGCAAGATCAGTTCGGCCCCGGTTTCAAGCCCGTGCAGGCGCCCGGCGGGCAGGGTCAGGGTGGTGCCTTTTGGTGTGGCGGGCCATTGCAACACGCGGCCCGCAACGCCGGTGCCAAAGACGGGATCGTCCAGCGCGCCCTCGAACAGAGGGGTCGAACGGGCGAGGTTCAACACCGAGTATTTGCGCAGCACCTCTTGGGCCAATTGGCGATAGGTGACGCCGGGGCGCTCGGCCAGGGTTTCGAACAGGGTATAGGTGAAAACGCCCTGAAGACGGCGGTTGGCCTTGCCCTTGGGCATGTTTTTTTCAGGTGTGGTTTCGGTGGTCTGAGCGGCGAAAAAGGCCACCAGACGGCCCTGTTGCGCAACGGGGGCAGCGGACATTTCCACGGCCGAGGCAGGGATGTCGCGCGGGTTGGGCAGGGCGCGGCTGGCGGTTTCAGCCTGGGCCATGCGTGCGGCGGGGATGCCCAGGGCCTGGGGGCCAAGTTTGCGCTGGCGGACCTCGCCTTCGGTGCCGGGGGCGGCGCGGGTGGCTGTGCCGGAATGGCAGCTGTCGAACACGACCCAGACGTCGGCGCCCTTGGCGCGGATCGCGTCAATCATCTGGCCGATTTCGTCATCAACCAAGGCGTTCTGGACGGTGCCGACGCTGTCCTCCCATGGGCCAATGTCCACAGGAAGGAAAAGTTCATCCAGCCCGTCCGTTTCGGTGGACGGATCCAGTGCGGGGGCCTGACTGCCATGCCCCGAGAAATGCAGATAGACGAAATCTTGAGGCTGGACTGTGGCGGCCAGATGGGCAAACCCGTCGCGGATCGCCTGAAGCGTGGGGGCGGTGCCGCCTGCGACCCCATCGGCCAGAACGGTGATGTTTTCCGGTGCGAACTGCGCGGCCGGGTTGGATTGCAAATAGGTGGCGACCAGATCAATGTCATTGGCGGGACCACGCAGCCAGAACCGTTCGTCCAGCTGCGGATAGGTCGAGGCCCCGATCAGCAACGCGTGGTTTTCGCGCGCCCATCCGGGCAGCGCGCTCAGGGCCAGCATCCCGGCCAAAGCGGTACGTCTGAGCAGGGTCATGGAGCTCTCCTTAGTTGGTGATCAGCGAATAGGACGAGGCATCCCGGCCCTTGTTCTTGACGATGATGGTGAAGCCTTCGCTGTTGGCCGGGCGCCAGCCGCAATAGGCAATGGCGCTGATGTCGGTGTCCGAACAGACCAGCCGTCCCTTGGCGTCCTGCACATAGAGATTCAGATCGGTGGCGGCCTGACCCTCGACGTAGACTTCGGCATATTCGCCACCGGAATAGGGCAGGGGCGGATAGGTGTCGGTGCCCCCCGCCCGGATCGAGGTGATGGAATAGACCTGTCCGGTGCTGACGCCTTTGGAGTTTTCGACGCGGATGTCTTGGATCAACCCCAGTAGGGCGTCATCGCCGGTGGACAGGACCTGAGCGGCGTCCAACATCAGCTGCCAGGTGATCGGTTCTTCGGGCGCAGGCATGTCGGATTCTGCGGATGTTTCGGCGTCGGGTGCGCGCAGGGCCTTGGAAAGGTTCAAGGATTTTCGCAGCTTGGCCGCTGCGATGATCAGGATTGGATCGTCGGTTTCGACCCCCGTCAGGAACAGCTGTGCCGACATCTGCGCGGTTTTCAGCGGGGATTGCGCCTGTGCTGACAGGGGCATCAGCGCGGCAGTGGACAGGCCAAGGGCAAGGTAAATGGATTTCGAAAACATCAATGAAACTCCGGTATCTGAATTGCGATGATAATGCGGGGCCGGCCCCGGCAATTCAAAGCCTTTCTGGCGCATTCACAAAGATGAACGGACTTGTCATGTGAGTTTCCGGGGGCGGCTTGCTAGGCCTGAGGGGACTGGAACAATAAGGACAGACCCCATGAGACAGCGCTTTCGGCCCGATTCCCTGCCTGTGTTTTCCGCGCGGCGCCCCCGCCATCCCGTGCTGCGGATGATTCCGATGTTGGCGCTGTGCCTGACGTTGATCAGCGCCATCGCGGACCGGGCGCAGGCCGCGCAGCAAGGCGCGTTAGAGCGCGGTTTGCGGGCGACTCTGGTGGTGTATACGGATGATGGGGACGAACGGTTTCTGGGCTCGGCGGTGCTGTGGCGCGATGGGCGACTGGCGGTGACGAACGCGCATGTGGTGAAACGCAACGCGCGGGTGATCCTGCGCAATCAGGACGGGGACACGGTGGTCGGCAAGGTGATCTTGCGCGATGATAAGCGTGATATCGCGGTGATCGAACTGCCGGGGGCCATTTGGGGCAAGGGACTGGAGCCCGCCCGCGCGCTGCCCTCGCTGGGGACCGAGGTTTATGCGCTGGGCGCACCGTTGCAGACGGAATCGACCGTGACGCGGGGCATCGTGTCGGCGGCGGCGCGGCAGGTTCTGGCGTCGGTGCCGGTGCGCTATATTCAGCATGACGCAGCGATTAATCCCGGTAGCTCTGGCGGGCCGCTGTTGGATGCTGCGGGGCGTGTGCTGGGGATCAACGCGCGGGTCGCAGATGGATCGCGCCTGTTTGTGGGGATTTCCTATGCGATCCCGGCGGCGCTGATTGACCAAGCCATCGCAGGCGAGCTGCGCCCGGTGCAGGATCTGGGCCTGACGCTGCGCCCGCTGGATCGGCGCTCGGCCTTGGCGCTGGGCGTGTCCAAGGGCGCGGGGCTGCTGGTGGATAATGTGGACCCGGCCAGCCTGGGCGCGCGGGCCGGTCTGAAGCCCGGAGACATCCTGACCGAGCTGAACGGCGTGCAGATCGCGACCGCCGAAGACCTGGCCTTTGCGCTGGAAAGCCGCAAGGACGACCGCGTTCAACTGATCGTGCTGCGCAGAGGGGACGTCGTGCGCCTGACCCTGAATTTACGGGTGCAGAGCGTGTCGATTGATGACGACGGGGCGTCGCGCTCGATCGCGATTATCCGGGCCTATGATCTGGCGCGGCTGGGGCTGCAACTGGCGCAGGATGGTGTGACGGTCGAGGTGATTTCGCCCGTAAGCCCCGCGTTTCTGGCGGGCATGGATGTGGGCGACGTGATCGTGTCGGTGAACGGCCAGCCCGCAACGCCTGAATTGCTGAAGACGCTGAAAATCAGCCGCCCCGTGCTGATGCTGGTGCGCCGCCCCAACGGGCGCACCCTGCACGTGACGGTGGATCCCTGGAGCAACGGTGCCAGGGTCCGCCCGGTGGGGGGCGCTGCGAATGTCCTTGACCCTGTGGTCGTAATCTTCTGATCTGTGCACAAGGAGATCCCGTATGACGACGCCCGAAACCCCGCAAATCCTGATTGTCGAAGACGACCAGGTGGCCGCCGAAGCCATGGCCGAAGCCGTCCGCGATGTCGGCGGCCAGCCGATCCTGCGCGCGAGCTATGATGACGGGCTTGAGGCCGCGCGCGGGAGTGATTTCGCCGTGATCCTGTTCGACCGGATGCTGCCCGGCGGCGATGGGGTGGATGCGATTGCCAAGGTGCGGGCGGCGGGCTCGACCGCGCTGGTGATGGTGGTTTCGGCGCTGGGCCGGGCGCAAAACAAAATCGAGGGGCTGGAGAAGGGCGCGGATGATTATCTGGCCAAACCCTTTGACCCGGACGAGCTGCGGGCGCGGCTGCGGGCACTGCTGAGACGCAAGAACATGGTGGCGCTGGACAATGATGTGGTGGCCTTTGGGGATCTGGAAATCCGCATGAAGGCGCGCACGGTCCATGTGGGGACGACTCATGTGGCGATATCTCCTAAAGAGTTCAAATTATTGAGCTATTTCGCGAATAATGCCGGTGATCTGGTGACACGGATGCAGCTGTTGGAAAACGTCTGGAACCTGCATTTCGACCCGCAGACCAATGTGGTGGACGTCCATGTGGGCCGTCTGCGCCGCAAGCTGGAAACTGCCGCGGGCCGCCCGATCATCCACACCGCCCGCGGCGAGGGCTATGTGTTCGACCCGGTCGGTGAGGCCGAATGAGGCGGGCGCGCTCGGCCAGTTTGCGTATGACCTTGATGGTGGCATCGGGGATTATCCTGATGTCTCTGGGTGCGATGGGCGTTCAATATCGCGTGACCGAAGCGTCGCTGAACGCGCGTCAGGCAGAATTGCTGCGCGCTGATCTGGAGGCCTTTGCGGCGCTGTATGAACAACGCCGGATCGTGGCGCTGCGCCAGGCGGTCGAATTCCGCGTGGCGTCAAGCTCGGCCGCGCAGGGGATTTACCTGTTGATGGATCGGGACGTCAAACTGGCGGGGAATCTGGACGGCTGGCCCGATGGCCTGACGCGAGAGGGCGCGGACTTCACTCCAAAAGGCGCGCAAATATTTGATCACAATGGGGTTTCCTATCTGGGGATCGCGCGGGACCTGCCGGGCGGTTTTCCGTTTCTTGTGGCGCGGGCACGCACGGATACCCTGTCTACGCTGGCCGATCTGCGCCGGTTGATCGGCTGGGTGGCCCTGGGTCTGGTGGCGGTGGCGCTGCTGGCGGGGTGGGGAATCAGCCGGGCTGTTCTGGGGCGGATCGGACGCCTGAATGCGCTGGCCGATCAGGTGGCGGGTGGCGATCTGTCCGCGCGCCTGCCCAGCCCCCGACAGCAGGACGAATTCGCCGTTCTACAGGATCACGTGCACAATATGCTGGACCGGATCGAGGGGCTGAACCGGGCCACGCATCGTCTGTCTGACGCTATCGCGCATGAATTGCGCACGCCGTTGAACCGTATCCAGCACCGGCTGAGCGCGCTTGAGGGGCAGGACGCGCAGGTCGAGGAAATCCGCGGCGAGATCCGCTCGACCGTGCGGATTTTCGATGCGTTGCTGGACATCTCTAGTGCCGAGGCCGCCAAGGGGCAGCGCCCCGGTCTGGTGCCGGTGAACCTGTCGGAACTGGCCGAAGAGGTGTTCGATCTCTATGAACCCCTGGCCGAGGAAACGGGGATGCTGTGTTCGGCTGAGATCACGCCCGACCTGCATGTTCTGGGAGAGCGCAGCCTGCTGGCGCAATTGCTGAGCAATCTGTTGGACAATGCGATCAAATATTGCGGACCGGGGGATGCGATTGCGGTCTTGGTGACGGAACAGGATGGGCGGTTTTTGCTACAGGTCACGGACACCGGGCCGGGCATCCCCGAGGAGCTGCGCGCTGAAATGTTCGACCGCTTTACCCGCGCAGAACGCGACCGGGACCGCGCGGGGCATGGGCTGGGATTGGCGCTGGTGCAGGCGATTGCGGCGCGCCATGGGGCCAAACTGATTTTGCCTGAGACCTCAAAAGGCTTTGCGATCGGAATTAGCTGTCCTAAACTTGACCCCAGCGCCTGATATTTACGGGCGGCTTCTTGGGGGAGGCATATGAAGTCATTGAAGATGTTGAGCGCGGCTCTTTTGCTGCTGGGCTGCTCTGCGGTCAATAAACCGATCAATCAACCATTGGAAGACGGGCAGAATCCGCCCTTGGCCGACGCAGTCCTGACCGAGCCGGGGGACGGTGAGGTCTATGTCGGGCTGGCGTTTTCGGGCGGCGGGATGCGGGCCTCGGCCTTTGCCTATGGGCTGCTAGAGGAAATGCGCGCCCAAAGCGCCACGCCTAAGGACCCCGATGGCATCCTGTCGGACGTGCGGCTGGTGACGGGGGTGTCGGGTGGATCTGTCACGGCGGCCTATTTCGGGCTGAACGGCCCCAAGGCGCTGGACGGCTACCGCGAGGAATACCTGATCACCAACGCCGAAAAATACATGGCGAATTCACCGCTGAACCCTTTGACACTGGTGCGGGGCGTGTCGGGCGGCGCGAATGGGCGCAAAACCTTTGGCCGCTATCTGGACGAGAAGCTGTTCCACGGGGCGACCTTTGGGGATCTGCGGGCGCGCAGCCAGATCACCACCTGGATCAACGCCGCGGACATGGCGAACCAAACCACGTTCCTGTTCAGCCCCGAAACCTTTGATGCGCTGTGCTCGGATCTGTCGGAATTCCCGATTTCGGACGCCGTGGCGGCCTCGGCGGCGTTCCCGCTGGTGTTTTCACCGATCACGCTGGAGGCCCATCAGGGCAAATGCGATTATCAAGAGCCCGACTGGCTGACGGCGGCGCGCCACAACCCCGAGGCCAGCCTGGCCATGCGGGCACAAGCCGCCGCATTAGAAAGCTATAGTGACCCGGAAAAGGTGAAATACGTCAAGCTGTTAGATGGTGGGATCACCGATAATTTCGGCACCACAGGCCTGGCGATTGAACGGGCGCGGGCACGCAACGGATACGCCCCCATGACGGCGCAGCAGGCGGTGCGGCTTAAGCGGTTCTTGTTCCTGGTGGCCGATGCGGGCACGGAAAAAACCTATCGCTGGTCACAGAAACTGGGCGGTCCGGGCGGGCTGAACCTGGCGATGGGGATCGCGGGGGCGTCGATGGGATCGGCGTCGCGGACGGGGTATGACGCGATGCGATTGCAACTGGAGAAGTGGGAGACCGACCTGGTGGAATTCCGATGCGCGCTGCCCCTGTCCCAGGTCCGCCGCCTGCGCGGCACCACGCGGGGCTGGAACTGTCGGGACGTGAAGTTTTTCGTCGGGCAGATCAGCTTTGATGCGCTGGACGAGGATCAGCAGGAACGGCTGAACGAAATCCCGACCCGGCTGAAGCTGAAGACCGAACAGGTGGACATGGCGATCGAGGCCGGCCGGATGGCGGCGCGTCTGAACCCGGATTTGAACGGGTTCCTGCGGGCCGCGCCCGGACGAAATGCGTTGGCCGCGTTGAAACCCGGAAATGGAACGCAACCCAGACGAATAACGCCGATCAAGAATTGATGACAAATCCGGTCACGCCTTAGCCAGGGCTTGATCCAAGCACATGTGACTGCAATCAATAGCTTATGAAAACACGCGCTCTGACAATTTCTGCCCTGATGACGGGGCTTCTGCTTGGATCGCCGCTGTGGGGGGAAACCCGTGCGCTGGTGATTGGGGTGTCGGATTATCTGCATCTGGATGCAGACCTGCGCGGGCCTGCGAATGATACGGGGCTGGTGACGGGGATGCTGATTGAACGGGGCGTGGCGCCGGGCAATATCCGGTTGCTGGCCTCGGAGGGGGCGCAAACCGCGCCGGGGGTGACAATCGCCGCTACCCCCACACGCGCCGCCATTCTGGAGGCGCTGGACGGTTTGGCCCGGACCGCACAGGCAGGCGACACGGTGTTTTTCTATTATTCCGGCCACGGCAGTCAGGCCCCTGACCAAAACGGGGACGAGGCCGGGGGCTATGATGAAATCCTGCTGCCTGCGGACGCGCATGGCTGGAAGGGCGCGATTGGCGCTGTCGAAAACGCCATCGTGGATGATGAATTGGCGGTGCGGTTCCAGTCCATTCTGGATACGGGCGCTCAGCTGGTGGCGGTGCTGGACGCGTGCCACTCGGCCACGGGGTTCCGGGGCTTGGGTAATGATGCGGCGGCTGCGCGCTATGTTGATCCTTTGGCTTTGGGCATCCCGCAGGACCAAACGGGCGAGGCCTCGGGCACGGCGGCGGAGCCGCTGCGTGGCGATTACGCGTTTTTATATTCCTCGCAGTCCAATCAGCGGTCGTTTGAATACCCGCTGGGGGACGCATCCGACCCTGGCAACTGGTACGGGGATTTCACGCAGGCGCTAATGGGGGTCTTGTCGTCCGAGGCGCAACTGAGCTGGGCGCAGGCCCTTCAGGCGGCGACAGATGGCATGGCGCGCAACGGCCCGGCGGCGCAATCCCCCGATGGCGAGGGCACGCTGATGACAGAGGGCGTGTTTGGCACGGCCTCGCCGGAGGTGCGGTTTGCCACGCAGGGCGATAGGCTGAGCGCGGGGCTGCTGGACGGTCTGGCCGAAGGGGCGCAGGTTGCGGTTCATGCCTCGCTGACCTCGGACGGGGTGCTGGCGGTGGCGACATTGACTCGGCTGACGGCCAACTCGGCGGTTCTGAACACCGATCAGCCGCTGCCCGATCAGGGCTATGCCGTGGTGACACAACCCGGCTTGCCACAGCCGGTGCGGCTGGCGGTGCCGATCCGCGCGGATGTGATGGACGGGCAGGATTATGGCGCGCTGCTGGGGATGCTGGAAATGATGGCCCAGGCCGACGCGCTGGAGGGCGTGCGCCTGAACGCGGTGGATTTCGATATGCAGCCCTATCTGGTGGATGGAACACTGGCGCTGGCCGGGCGCGACGGGGTTTTGGACCCGCAGGGGCTGGGCTCTAGTCCGCGGCTGATGATCGAGGATGCGGAATACCCCGCGCTGGTTTTCGCGGATTTTCTGGAGCGCGCGGCGCGGACGTTGCGGCTGCGGGCGGCCTTGGCGATGGCCGAGGGCGGATCGTCCGGCGGGTTCAGCCTGTTCAGCTCGGGGGTGGGGCAAAGCCTGACCCATGTCGAAGGGCTGGCGGACGGTGAGGGCTGCGCCGAGCAAACAGGTGCAGGCACAGAGGTTTCGGGCGAAATAGCGGCCTCGCATTGCGACCAGCTGTGGCTGAGCCTGCGCAACAGTGATCTGACGGCGCAGGACGTGACTGTTCTGTATGTGGATCGCGATTACCACGTCACGGCGATCTGGCCGGAACCGGGGATTTCCAACCGCATCGGGTTTGGCGAAGAACAGGAAATCGGCCTGTTGATCCAGAATCCGCCGGGCGCGGATGGCACCGTGAGAGCAGGCCTGGAAGAGCTGATCGTCATCTCGACCCCGGCGCGCGAAGGCGCCCCGCGGACGGAACTGACCGCGCTGGCCGATCCGGTGCAAACCCGTGATTTGGGGGCCGAGGGCGGCGCGCTGGAGACCTATCTGAGCACTGCAATGGCCCCTGAAGACACCAGCCGGGATCTGTCGCTATCCGGCGGCGGCGGGCTGCCCAAGCTGGATGTAAAACGATACCCCATCCGGTTGATCAACCGGAATTAAACCCTCTAACCAATTAATTTTAAACCACACTTCACGAAAGGACCTCAGATGAAAGCCTTTAAATTGACCTCTCTGGTGGTGGCGGCAGCGCTTGTTTCAGCGCCCGCGATCGCACAGGACATGGAGCTGCCGCAAGTCGAAGCCGAGAATGCCTCGCCGTTTGATTTCGCGGGCAGCAAACGCAAAGCCGAGCGGGCCGAGAAAATGGCCAAGGACGACAGTGGGTCGAAGGTGATCGGCGGCGAGCTGGCCGCGAATGGCGCCTGGCCCTGGCAGGTCGGCCTGATGATCGCGGGCTATCCGGTCGCCCCGGATTCGCATTTCTGCGGCGGGTCGATCATTCTGGATCAGTGGGTGCTGACGGCCGCGCATTGCATCCATCACAAGGACAAGAACGGCAAGTATTTCGATCTTCACCCCAGCCAGGTGAATATCCTTGTGGGGACGAACACGATCGCACCGGGGCAGGGGGATCTGGTACCTGTGGCCGGAATTTTCCGTTTCCCCAGCTATAACCCGAACGGGTGGGACGGCGATGTTGCGCTGATCAAACTGGCGCGCAAACCCAACGCCAACTATCGCACGATCAAGGTGCCGGACGCCGATTTCGGTGATGTTCTGGACCAGGCGGGCGTCCCGACCGTGGTGACGGGCTGGGGGCTGGTGAATGGCGGTCGGCATCCCGACAAGATGTATCAGGCCGAGATCCAGATGATGTCGCGCGATATGTGTAACGAGGCCCTGATGAAGGCCCGCGCCAAACCGGCCAGCCAGGCGTTCGTGCAGGCGGCCTCGATCTTCCGTCTGTCGAATAACGACATGCAGAAGGCCTGGGAGGAGCTGGTGAAACGCGCGCCCCTGCCGTTGACGGAAAACATGATCTGCTCGGGTTCGTTCGAGGGTGGCAAGACCTCGTGTCAGGGTGACAGCGGTGGCCCGCTGGTGGTGCCGTTGCAGGACGGATCGTATATTCAGGCTGGGATCGTCAGCTGGGGTCTGTCGGCCGGCCCGAACAAGACCTGCGCGGAAAACGCAATCTTCTCGGCTTACACGAAGGTGTCGCAGTTCCTGCCGTGGTTGGAGCAAACGATCAGCCAGAACTGATCTGGGCTGAGACGGCAGAAAACCCCCGTGCCAATGGTTGGCGCATTCCGGATTTTGGGACACAAAAGCAACGCCTGCCGAGCTTCCCCTCGGCAGGCGTTTGATATTGAATAACTTTTTCTGATAGCAGATTTTCCATAGCCTGGGAGAAAAGTCCCGGAGCCACACTTTTCTAAATAATGGGCTGAAGTCTTCGGTTTTGGAGGTTTTGGCCAATATGAGCACTGCCTGGCGGAGGGCGACTTGAACAAACGAAACAGAACGAAAGGTTGTCTCGACAGCCCTCGAATATTCAAATGATCCTCATCAGTGGGAGGACGGGAAGACTCGGTGTGCCATCACCAGCAGGGCAATCACGACTGCGATGTGTCTTTCAATGTTCTTTCAAACAAGCATTTTGAGGCTGAGCTCGACCGGCTGATCACTCAAAACGGGCTTCTGGAAGGGCCAGTTTGCGGCCACTGTGGCGCAAGATACCTCGATCAACCAGGCGACTTTATCTTCAATGGAACTCATGGAAAGATTCCAGCTGGAAAGAACGGGCGGAAAGCAAAGCCAGCTGGGTTCCGGGTTATTCACAAGCCTTGCAAGGGCAAGGCTGGCGCACGTTTCACGGTGTCCCTGGATCACCAACAGCAAGAGAAAATGCATGACAATGTCAGGCTACTGCGGGCCTTGGTCAATGGTGCCAGCATCACCGCATTGCGGAAGCTGCTGGCAGATCCAGACACAGGCAAAAAATGCGGGGTTGAGCGAGTCTACAACAGGATATTCTGGCTGGAAAAAACCCTATTGGCGTTTGAGCGGGCGAAACTGAAAGAATGGATAGATAAGACCGAAGCACAGGGTGGCCATCCTCATATGCGAATTGCCCATGATGATGTTGTGATCAGCGTCAATTGGGAAAGCCGCTCCGATCGACGCCTGACACCTTTGCAGTGCTCCGTCAGTGCCGATATCGACACAGGCTATGTGTTTCGCATAGATGCAAACTTCGACACAACGGTCGATCCAGTTCAAGCAGTTCAGGAGAATTACCTGGACGACCAACTGATGCCCACCAATGTGCGACAGGCCTATGCACAGAAATCGGGGAACAGTTTTACCGTTCCATCAATGCATTTCCAAAGACCAACGGGGCGCTTCGAAGAAGCCGCACTGTTTGCCAGTGCTGAAAGTCATTGGCGTGTCTTCAGTCAAAGGATCGACAAGGCATATTCAGCCCATGGGCTGGCCCAACTTCCACAGGATGCCCAAGATGAGATTGCCAATGCAAAAGAGCATCGGAAAATCATCAACACTTTGCGCAATGGATATTTCAGCTTCCAGGAAACAGACCGCGATTCCCGTGGGAGTTTCAATGGATCTGTCGTGAAGCCCACATACACAAAGGCCGCCTACCTCGCATGTATTCGTGATCTACTGCCGGCTAAGCGCCTGACAATCGTCGGTGAGCAAGAAGCATCAATGGTTCGGGTCGTGCCGCATGTTTTCCGCGACTGGATCGAAGAAAACCGCTTCGAATGGCATGTCATGATCTTCGATAAAAATGCCTCAGAAGCCGAAAACGCGCGTAGAGCAACCGCATTCAAAACGGTTTTCGATGCATTCAAGACCCGAGCAAATGCATCGTCCCAGACACAAACATCCGACTACGCACTTTTGTCTCAGTTTTGCGCTGGCACTATGTCCCCGGCTTTCAAGCAGGATGCTCATGGCAATATGACACCATTCCCAATCACCAATTTCCGGTCTGCGCAGTTTCCCAAGCTATGGGTCAGGTCTGGCGTGGAAATCCATGGGGAGACGCGGAAGGTTGTCGGCTTTCCTGTCCTTCGCAAGAAATACCGACAGAAGTTAAAGCGTAGTGCATTCCACGCAATGCCCACGGATCCAGTTCTCTGCGATGCGCTTGCTCGCCGATATATCAAGGCGACCATCCATCCGGTTTCCAGCTTCATGAACTCCCTCCGCGAGCGGGTGAGCCCCACCAAACGGGCTGGAGGAAGATCCGCACGAAATGGCCCAAGCTACATCAACGGCGCCACATTCAATCCCGCGGTCTTGGTGGCATTCCTGAACATCTATCGCATCTACTACAACTGGTTCGAAGAACGCCCCTATTCGAGTGCCTCTGCAAAGAATTCCAATCAGGTCGCGGTATCAAGCGGGACGCAGTCAATCCGTCGCCCTGGGTCAAAAGTGAAAGTCAAAGCACCCAAGCAAAGAAAGCTGGCACCGATCCAAAGCACACCCGCGATACGCTTGGGGGCAGATGCACGCAGGATGACATCAACTACTCGCGCAACCCCCGATCCACGGCGCATCCTTTATAGGCCATGGCTGTATCATGGGACGCCTCTTTGGAAGAAGTTCGAGGCACGGTGATCAGTGTCATCCTTGGTCCAGAACCAAGTGTATTTCGGAAGGGTTAATAATCCTGGGTATACTCGGCTCGAACCAGAGCCTCTCTTCCTTTCCCCAAATCCATTCGACAAACGGCGACACCACGAAATGCTCAATTCGGCGAACGGTGGAAAAATCGTAATTGCGTCCGACGGGATGGGAAGAGAAGAAATTCTTGAGTGTTTCAACTTGGTCCAGCTTTTCTGCAAGCCGCGAATTTCTCCCTGGCACGATTTTTGTTTTACCTTCTTTTGTTTTTTGAGTGTCATACAAAACACTTGGTTTACTCAACTCAAAGTCCAACGGTCTCTCAGCAGAAAAGCACTCAAAAAGAAAAAGAGTGTCCCCCTGCAAAACGGCAGCATCTATCTCCCGCTTTTCACCAGCATTGTTTTTCTTTTCACCACAGATGACATCATACCCAACCTCTTCCAGATCTGTCCGCACCTGATCTTCGAAGCTGAACCCTCGTAGGTTTCGCGAGTCTCGGATACCGACGAATAGAGTGCGGAGGAAGTCATACATTCCAACTGGGTCGAACAAAATCACCTTGGGAGTTTGAATTATGAGTGGCCTCGGCCCGCCAGACCAAAGTGAAATCATTGATTTCTTCTTTGGGTTTAGAGTAATGAAATCCAGTGTTTTCTGGATTTTATCCCCACACAGGCCTGAAAAACCGATTAGATCTAATCGACGTTCAATTCTCTCGACAAAATCCTCATAGGAGGGGCTGATCGAATAACCTCTTTTTAGAGATTGAAGGAAATTGTTGGAAAGCAGCCTGTGGCGCTCATCTTCATCCTCAACCAATAGAATCCACTCGGGTAGGGACATCGTCGAAGAAAGCGCGGATAGAATGCTGGCTAAGTCCGAGAGTGAAAATCCATGTTTTCTTTCAAAACCCTCGTCCAAGAATTCCGTTGCGTCTCGGAACGCTTTTAGGTTTAGCTCTGCAGGAAGAAAATTGGTTAAAGAACCAGGGGCCAGATTGAATGAAGGGAATGGAATCACTTGTTCCAGCTTCGCCCTCCTGACATTGTAATTTGGCACAACAATCGTGTCTTGGAACGACGTTAGATCCGCCAGACTTTCACCAGTAGATCTCATATCCTTGAGCCATACCCCGGCAAGGAGAGAATTGGTGTCTTCGAACTCGATCCTGGAGTCGTAGTGATTGATCAGCTCATCAAGATCTTTGTCATCTTGATAGGTCCAATCGCCGTTTTGATCGAGAATGATAGTCGCACCCTTGCCCAAACTCCGAAGCAAGGCGGATACGCGCCAATATTGGTAGCAGATACCTTCCACGAAGTAGATCGTTTCGAGATCGGATATACCAAAGTCCTTGATGACCAGGGAAGAACTCCCTTTGAGCTGATCAGTCCAGGTCTGAAACAGCGTTCTCAATTCGCGCCTGTCGCCTTTGTGAAAGTGCTTGATCGCTTTTTCAAACCAGCCACCTAAGACTAAGCGCCGAGAAACCGATTTCGAAGGCCATAGCTCGTTTTTGGCGTCTTCATTTCCATATCTAAAAATGGCGAGCTCCACCATTCTCCGCACGAGCGCTGTGGTTAGCGGATCTGTCTTGTTTTCGTGATCTCCTGAGAGCATCACCCCAATGCGGCGGTAGATATGCAACCAATAAATTGGGTCACGCTGAGACAAGCGTGCAGCAACAGCTTTTTCCAGAACGTCAAGTAGCTTTCGCCCAACTTCCCAACCCTGATCGGCGTTCAGAGGAAGGCCGACAGGTAGGTTTTCAAGCATGTATTTCTGGCGCACATTTCTCGGCGACTCATGAAGCGCTACTCGAAGCTTATCTCGGAATTTGTGATGGAGTAGTTCAAAGGCTGGTTGATGGTAATCAATGGAAATGGCCGGTTGCATAGATTCTCACTAATTCGATCACTTTTCGTCCAAATGTATATAGGCGTTCCTTAAGCTTCGGGAAGCGTTGGCAACAAGGGCTTTCCCAACAGATGTTTACAAAGCATAGATGCCCTCCAACTTTTTTTGTTGGAGGGCATCCTTATGTCCCCAAACCCGGAATGCGCCAGCCAATGGTGCGGGGGTTTTTGTTTGGGGGCTAGTCGCGCGTTGTTTCCAGCAGATCGCGCCAGCCGTCCTTGTCCACGGCCCTGAGCCGGTTCAGGGCGGCCTCGGCTTGGGCGCGGTAATCGGCCTGGCTTTGGTCTTTGACGTCCTCGATCCCTTGGATGAGGGCCTCGATTTCAGGCAGGGGGGTGTCGGTGGCGACGGACAGGCTGTGCAGGGCCTCGAGGATCTTACCCAGTTGCTTACCGAAGCTGGCGACCTCGGTCTGGACCTTGTGTTCGATCTCGGGGACGCCCTGAATGGACGGGGACAGAACCTGCGGGGCGATTTCCTGGGTGACGTCGCCGGAAAACGGGGCGCGGAACATCGGGGCCCAGACATCAATTGGGGTGATCATTAGGAAACTCCTTTTGCGAAATGAAAAGAGTTTTCCCGTGCAGAGCGAACCTGTCAATTCAATCTGTGATGGTTTGGCCCTGAGGGCCGGATGCCCGCCTCAGATGCCCTGGAACCGGGCAGGGCCTTAGTTCGTCAGTACGTAATAGCTGTTGCGCGAGCCGCTGACATTTTCGATTTCTGCAAAGAAGACGCCGTCCTCGGCCGGGGTCCAGGCGCAATAGAGCTTGTCCGAATTGCCTTGTTCGGCGCAGATCGTTTTGCCTTTGGCATCGACGATCCTGAGATCCAGATTGGCGCCATCGTCGCCCAGAATGGCCAGTTCGGCCAGGGTGCCGCCCTCGAATTCGATACGGACCATATCGACATAGCCTGCTTGCAGCCGATTCAGCGTGCGGGAGGCCCCGCCGACCTGACCGCGGCTGCCTTCGCTTGCGGCGTCCTCGATCATGCCTTGCAGATAGGGATCGCCCTCGGCCAGCTCGTAGGCGATGCTGAACATGTCTTTGGCGGAAACGATTTGTGGGTCGGACGGGTCGGCGCTGTCCTGTGCGGGGGTGGCGCCCGGGCGGGTTTCAACCTGGCGGGTGACATCCTTGACATAGACGGCGGCGGTGATTTTGGCCGCGCTCAGCACCAAAACGGGGTCGGCCTGGGCAAGCCCGTAGTCAAACAAATCCAGAGCCATGGTCAGGCGCTGCACCGTCGAGGTCTGGGCCTGGGCGGACACAGACGTGACAAGAGAAAGCGCAAGGGCGAAAGCAAGGGATTTCATGACGATGTCGGCCTTTCGGAATCTTTGATGTGCTGAAACTTACACCTGTTGCGCCTGAATAGGAATCGTCTTTTGCTGACAAGTATTGTCATGATTTCCCGTATTTCCACGGGGCTTGGCTTTCTCTTTCTGCGCGGCCATCATATGGAGGCCATGCAGGCGAGGGAAACGCACACATGACCCAACAACACATTGCGATTGTCGGGGCCGGTATCGTCGGCACCGCCACTGCCGTTTGGGCGCAACGCGCCGGAATGCGAGTGACGCTGATCGACCGGTTGGGGCCGGCCGAAGGGGCGTCTTTTGGGAACGGAGGGGTTCTGGCCTCTTGTGCTGTGGTGCCGGTCCCTGTGCCGGGGCTGTTGGCGCAAGCGCCGTCATATCTGTTGAATCCGTCCAAGCCTTTGTTCGTGAAATGGGGTTATCTGCCGAAGCTGGCGCCCTGGCTGATGCGCTATATTGCGCGCGCCAATGACAAGGACGCCCGCGCCACTGCGAAGGCGCTGACCTCGCTGGTGGGGGATAGCCTGGCGGACCACCAGGCCCTGGCCAGCGGCACCGCGGCCGAAACCTATGTCAAACCCTGCGATTTCATTTATGTTTACAAGGACCGCGCCGATTTCGCGGCGGATGCCTATACCTATGATCTGAAACGCGAAAATGGGTTCAGCTGGACCGAGATGGAAGGCGATGATCTGCGGGCCTATGATCCTGCTTTGACCGGAGAGCTGGGGTTCGGCGCGTCCTTTGCCAATCATGGGCGGATCACGGATCCGGGCGCTTATGTCAAATCATTGGCTGCCCATATCGAGGCGAACGGCGGCCGGGTTCTGCAAGCGGATGTCACTGATGTTCTGAGCGACAATGGTCAGGTAACGGGGCTGCGGGTCGATGGCGAAACGCTGGCCTGCGATGCGGCTGTCATCACCACGGGCGCCTGGAGCGGCGAGCTGAGCCGGAAACTGGGGGTCAAGGCCCCGGTGGAATCAGAACGCGGGTATCATATCGAGCTGTGGAACCCCTCGGCGATGCCGCGCGCGCCGATCCTGGTGAACGCCGGGCAGTTTGTGGTCACGCCGATGGAGGGGCGTTTGCGGCTGGCTGGGGTCGTTGAATTCGGAGGGTTGCAAGCACCACCGTCGCGCGCGCCATTCGAATTGCTTATGCGGTCGATCCGGGCGGCGATGCCGGGACTGAGCTGGGACGAGCGGACCGAGTGGATGGGACATCGCCCTGTGCTGCCGGATTCCTTGCCGATGATTGGCGAGGTGCCGGGTGTCAAAGGGGCTTTCATGGGCTTTGGGCACCATCATGTCGGCCTGACGGGCGGGCCGAAAACCGGGCGTTTGTTGGCGCAACTGGCCATGGGGCAAGCGCCCAACATCGACCTTGCGCCTTTTGCGCCCGGGCGGTTCTAAGAAAGGAGCGCCTGCGGCGCGCTGGATGTCTCGTCACCGGCTGTGCCGGTTCCTCGGGTGGGGACACCGCGCCCAATCCACGTCATGCCTAGAACGGATTGTCGGTATATTCGACCCCGGACAGGTACAGGCCATGTGGCGGGCACACCGGCCCGCAGGCCGCGCGATTTTTCGCCTCTAGCGCGGTTTTCATGTCGTCCGGTGTCCAGTTTCCAGCCCCGACACGTTCGAGCGTGCCGACAAAGCTGCGGACCTGATTGTGGAGGAAACTGCGGGCGCGCAGGAAAAAGCGCAGCTCGTGCCCGGACCATGTTTCGACCTGTTCGATCCGCAGTTCGTCCAGAGTTTTTACCGGGCTGGCGGCCTGGCAAATGGTCGAGCGGAAGGTGGTGAAATCATGCGTTCCCAGCAGATGCTGGGCAGCCTCGCGCATGTGGTCGATGTTCAGCTGTTGCAGAACCTGCCAGACCAGTCCGGCATCATGCGTGGCCGGTGGACGGCGCATCAGCAGGCGAAAGGTATATTGCCGTTCCTTGGCGGAAAACCGAGCGTGCCAGTCATCCGCGACCAGCGCAGCCTGTCGAATGGCGATGGGCTGGGGTTTGAGGTGGAAATTCAGCGCTTCGGACAGGCGGAAGGGGTTCCAATCCTTGGTCAGGTCGCAATGAGCCACCTGCGCCAGCGCATGAACGCCAGCGTCAGTCCGACCGGCGGCAGAGATTTTATGTGGGCCAGGTTCCAGTCGGGACAGTGCAGTCTCGATCGCACCTTGTACCGAGGGCTGATCGGTCTGCCTTTGCCATCCGACGAAAGGGGCCCCGTGATATTCGATCAAAAGAGCAAATCTGGGCATGGCGCCGCATTAGCCCAAAATCGGTGCCTAGAAAAGAAGGTGGTTCAAAAAACTCGATCCCTGCCGATCTTTGAACAAAATCATGCAATAAGCTTGGGGGTGCTTCCCCGAACGGGCTAGGATGCTTATTTAGCGGGGGACGAAGTAACAAAGGGTATTGGGTGTGGGACTGACCGATCTGGCAGACGGGGTGACCCGTGGGGTCGAATCCATCGGCGACAGCATTTCGGAGACGTTTTTCGAGCCGGTGATCCGACTGGGGGTCACGGGGCTGGCGCGGTCCGGGAAAACGGTGTTCATCACGTCTTTGGTGGCGAATTTGCTGGACAGGGGGCGGATGCCGGGCTTGCTGGCGGCGTCCGAGGGGCGGATCGAGGCGGCGTATCTGCAGCCTCAGCCTGACGACACGATCCCACGGTTCGATTATGAAAATCACCTGGCGGCGCTGACCTCTCCTGCGCCGCACTGGCCTGATTCCACCCGGTCCGTCAGCGAGCTGCGCCTGTCGCTGAAGGTACGCCCGACGGGGCTGTTGTCTGGTCTGTCGGGCCCGCGCACGGTGCATCTGGATATTGTGGATTACCCCGGAGAATGGCTGCTGGACCTGAGCCTGCTGGACAAGACATATGCCGAATGGGCGACCGAGACGTTAGAGCGGATCGCCCGTCGCCCGCAGGCGCAGGAGTATCTGGCGCAGCTCAGCGCAGAGGACCCGCAGGGGCGACATGAGGAACCCGCAGCTCAGGCCCTGGCGGCGGGGTTCACCGCCTATCTGGCGGCCGCGCGGGCGGACGGGTTTTCCGATTGCACGCCGGGGCGGTTTTTGCTGCCGGGTGATCTGGCGGGCAGCCCGGTGCTGACTTTCGCCCCCATGGCGGCCGAAAACGGGTCCAAACGCGGGTCCCTGCTGCGCGAGATGGAGCGCCGGTTTGACGCCTATAAATCCCAGGTCGTAAAGCCGTTTTTCCGCGATCATTTCGCCCGGATCGACAGGCAGGTGGTGCTGGTGGATGCGTTGGGCGCCATTCACAATGGGCCGCAGGCGGTCGAAGATCTGCGCCATGCCATGGCGGATATCCTGTCGGCCTTTCGTCCGGGGCGGAATGCGTTTCTGACACGGTTGTTGCTGGGAAAACGGGTCGAGAAGATCCTGTTCGCGGCGACGAAATCGGACCATTTGCACCACACACAACACCCGCAGCTGTCCGCGATCATGGAGGCGCTGACCCGCGATGCCCGTGATCGCGCGGATTTCGCCGGGGCGCAGACACAGGCCATGGCGCTGGCGTCTTTGCGTGCCACGACCGAGGATCAGATCAGCCACGATGGCCAGCCCTTGGATGTCGTGCGTGGCATCCTGCTGGAAACCGGCAAACGCGCGGCGTTTTACCC
This sequence comes from Thalassovita sp., assembly GCA_029212905.1. Classification (GTDB taxonomy): domain Bacteria; phylum Pseudomonadota; class Alphaproteobacteria; order Rhodobacterales; family Rhodobacteraceae; genus Thalassobius. The sequence goes on along the minus strand of JARGPB010000011.1, from coordinate 34,783 downwards.
CGGTGCCTTGCCCGAGGATCCTGCGCGGCTGTTGTCGCCCGCCCGTACCGGAGAGCAAAAATGGCTGGACGCCGATTATCGGATCATGTCTTTCGCGCCGGCGCCCTTGTCGCTGAAACCGGGCGAGGGGCCGCCGCATATTCGTTTGGATCGGGCGGCGCAATTTCTGATCGGGGATCGGCTGTCATGACCCCGCAATCCGCCCGTCTTTGGCATGTTCCCAAGCTGCTGAAAATTCTGTGGCTGCACACCCGTGGTGCCGGGATACCCGAGCGGAGCGGCCTGACGGATGCGCAGCTGATGGCCAAGGTTGCCCTGAAGGGCTGGGTCCGGTTTCTGAACGACGAAGAGGGAATGGCCGGGTTTATTGTCCGCGAAAACGAACGCGTTCATGCGCTGTATGTGCATCCGCGGGCGCAGGGGCATGGGGTTGGTCGGCTTTTGTTGAAGGACGCCCAAAAGGCATCTGACCGGCTGGAGCTGTGGACGTTGCAGCGCAACCATCTGGCGCGGGCTTTCTATCTGGCGCAGGGATTCATGGAAGAAGACCACACAGCAGGCGAGGGAAATGACGCAGGTCTGCCCGATGTTCTGCTGGTTTGGCAAAAAGAGGGTGAGGCATGAGCAAAGGCCCGGTTTTGATTGATCTGGACGACAATATGCCGACCGAAGGCCCCGATACGGCGCCACCCGTGCCGGATCTGGAACCACCCTCGGGGGCCGCGATGCAAAAGGCCGTGGTGCTGGCGGCGCGCTCGGGGCGCCCTTCGGGTGTGGCGCGCTGGTTCTGGGGCCTTGGGCTGACCTTGCTGGGGGCCGTGGTGTCTGTTGCTGCGTGGGATTTTGCCACGGGCCTGATTTCGCGCGTGCCGGTGTTGGGCTATGCCGTGACAGTGCTGATGGCGGCGTTCGTGCTGGTCCTGGTGATCGCGTCCCTGCGTGAGCTGGCCGCGTTCAGCCGGTTGTCGCGCCTGGATCGGCTGCACCGCGCCGCCTCTGAGGCGAAATCTGAACAAAACCTGGAGAAAGCGAAATCCGTGACGACGCGGTTGCTGGCGTTGTATCGTGGCAGGGCCGAACTGGACTGGGCGCGCGATAATTTCAATGCGCGCAAGGACGAACAATTCGACGCAGATGCTCTGCTGGAATTTGCCGAGGCCGAATTGCTCAGCCCGTTGGATCAGGCCGCAATGCAAGAGGTCGAGGCCGCCGCGCGCCAGGTCGCCACGGTTACGGCGCTGGTTCCGCTGGCTTTGGCGGATGTCTTTGCGGCGCTCACATCGAACCTGAGAATGATCCGGCGCGTAGCGGAGATTTATGGCGGGCGCGCAGGGACATTGGGCAGCTGGCGTCTGGCGCGGGCGGTGATGACGCATCTGGTGGCGACGGGTGCCGTGGCGGTCGGTGACGACCTGATCGGATCGCTCGCGGGGGGCGGTGTGGTGTCCAAACTGTCGCGCCGTTTCGGTGAAGGCGTGGTGAATGGGGCGTTGACGGCACGTGTCGGGGTGGCGGCGATCGAAGTCTGCCGCCCATTGCCATTTTCGCGGAACAAACGACCCTCGGTGACGGCGCTGGTGCGGCGGGCGTTGACGGGTCTTTTTGGGCAGGGGTAGGGGGCCAGCCCCCTCGGGCTGCGCCCTCACCCCCGGAGTATTTTCAGCAAGATGAAACGGCGCGTTGGTGCTTGTTCGGTAAGGTACGCACCAGCCCGAGGCAGCGGCCAAAGGCCGATGCCGAGATATCAAGCGCGCCGAAGGCGCTCCGCCTGGTAACAGCTGGGGTCAGAAAAGCCGGGGGATGCCGTCAGCGCCGTGGGTTTTTTCGACCACACCTGCGCGCAAAGACCGGCCGATGCGATGCGCGAGCGCGGACCACGCGGTGGCCTGCTCGGGGCGCAATTCCAGTTTCAGGACCATATCAAACAACCCAAGCCAAGGGTCGAACATGCCGGGGCGGACGTTCCCGGCGTCGCGGTGTACAGTGAGCGGGTTTCCGTCATAGGAGCGTTCATACAGGATCGCGTTGGCCCAAAAGCGGATGATCTTGTCCTCGTGTTTGTCCCAGTCGGTTACATGCGCGGCAAAGACTGGTCCCAGCCCGGGATGCTCGCGCACCATGGCATAGAAGGCATGAACCACACGGGCGATCTCGTCTCGGGTGATGTCGAATTTCGGGGGCAGTGCCGCCATGGGTGTCTCCTGCAGACTGTTTGGATGTTCTAGGGCCGGGCCGCGCTGTTTGCCAGAGGCTAAAGCGCCGCGCATTCCTTGCTGGACGCTTCTTTGGTCCGGGCCTATAACGCGGGCCATGATGTATATTACAGCGATCATCATCCGAATTACTTGCCCGGCGCTCTAACCAAGAGCCGCCGGGACAAGGCGTATGGGATACCGCGCCGCCCCCAAACCCTGACTTAGAACGACCATTTGAAGGACGCCATAAATGTGCGCCGATACGCCTGAATACAAGACGACCCTGAACCTGCCGCAAACCGATTTCCCGATGCGGGCCGGTCTGCCGAAACGCGAACCCAGCTGGCTGCAACGCTGGGAGGACATGGATATCTATGGTCGCCTGCGCGCCAAGGCCAAGGACGGCAGCCGCCAGCCCTTTACTCTGCACGATGGCCCGCCCTATGCGAACGGCCACCTGCATATCGGCCACGCGCTGAACAAGACGATCAAGGACATGATCGTGCGCAGCCACCAGATGATGGGCTTTGATGCGCGCTATGTCCCGGGTTGGGATTGCCACGGTCTGCCGATCGAATGGAAGATCGAGGAACAGTACCGCAAAAAGGGCAAGGACAAGGACGAGGTTCCTGTTGTCGAGTTCCGCCAGGAATGCCGCGCCTTTGCTGACGAATGGGTCGACGTGCAGCGCGCCGAGTTCAAACGTCTGGGCATCACTGGCAACTGGGATGATCCCTATCTGACGATGGACTTCCACGCTGAATCCGTGATCGCGGACGAGTTCATGAAGTTCCTGATGAACGGCACGCTGTATCAGGGATCGAAGCCCGTGATGTGGTCGCCGGTGGAAAAAACCGCGCTGGCCGAGGCCGAGATCGAGTATCACGACCACCAGTCCCACACGATCTGGGTGCCGTTTGCGACTGCCAACGGGTCCGGTGATCTGGCGGACGCCCGCGTCGTGATCTGGACCACGACCCCTTGGACGATCCCGTCGAACAAGGCCGTCGCCTATAACCCCAAGATCGCCTATGGCCTGTACCGCGTGGACGCCACCGAAGAGGAAAGCTGGACCAAACCCGGTGACCTGTACGTGTTCGCCGATGCTCTGGCCGAGGACGCGCTGACCAAATCGCGTGTGACTGAATTCACCCGTGTGCGTGACGTGGATGTGGCTGAATTCGACAGCATGATCCTGAAACATCCCTTCCACGGAGCTGACGGCGCCGACGGGTTCTGGGACTATGATGTGCCGATGATCGACGGTGATCACGTGACGGACGATGCGGGCACCGGTTTCGTGCATACCGCGCCCAGCCACGGTGCGGATGACTATGAATGCTTTGTCAAGCGCAACTGGATCGACCGCATGACCCACAACGTGGGCGAGGATAGTGAATTCCTGCCGCATGTGCCGTTTTTCGCGGGCCTGCGTGTGTTCAACCACAAGGGCAAGGAAGACAAGGCCAACGGGGCCGTGATCGCCAAGCTGGTCGAGGCCGGCGGCATCATCGCGCGGGGCCGGGTGAAACACTCGTATCCGCATAGCTGGCGCTCCAAGGCTCCGGTGATCTTCCGCAACACGCCGCAGTGGTTTGCCGCCATCGACAAACCGGCCGGTGGGGACGATACCTATGGTAAAACGATCCGCGAACGGGCACTGACCTCGATCGACGAACTGGTGAAATTCACCCCGCAAACCGGGCGTAACCGCCTGTTCTCGATGATCGAAACGCGGCCCGACTGGGTGCTGTCACGCCAGCGCGCCTGGGGTGTGCCGCTGACCTGTTTCGTCAAAAAGGATACGCTGCCGACGGCGGATGATTTCCTGCTGCGCGATTCGGCCGTGAATACCCGCATCGTCGCGGCATTCGACGCCGAGGGCGCGGATTGCTGGTACGCGGACGGCGCCAAGGAACGGTTCCTGGGTAATGACTACAATGCCGATGAATGGGAGCAGGTGTTCGACGTCCTGGACGTATGGTTCGACAGTGGCTCGACCCACGCCTTTGTGCTGCGCGACCGCGAGGACGGCACGGCTGATGGCATCGCCGATGTCTATATGGAGGGTACCGACCAGCACCGCGGGTGGTTCCATTCTTCGCTGTTGCAGGCCTGTGGCACCAAGGGCCGCGCGCCCTATCGCAACGTGGTCACACACGGGTTCACGCTGGATGCCAAGGGCAACAAAATGTCCAAATCGCTGGGCAACACCATCGTGCCGGAAAAAGTCGTGCAGCAGTATGGCGCCGATATCCTGCGTCTGTGGGTAGCTCAGACCGATTACACCGCCGACCAGCGGATCGGGCCGGAAATCCTGAAGGGCACTGCGGACAGCTATCGCCGTTTGCGCAACACGATGCGGTTTATGCTGGGATCGCTGGCGCAGTTCGATGAATCGCAACGCGTCGCCCCCGCCGATATGCCCGAGCTGGAACAATGGGTCCTGCACCGTCTGGCCGAGCTGGATCACAAGGTGCGTACGGGCTATGCCTCGTTCGATTTCCAGGGCGTGTTCAGCGCGGTGTTCAACTTTGCCACCGTGGATCTGTCGTCCTTCTACTTCGATATCCGCAAGGACGCGCTGTATTGCGATGGCGATACGGACCGTGCCCGCGCCGCGCGCACCGTGCTGGATATCCTGTTCCACCGTCTGACCACCTGGCTGTCGCCGATCCTGGTTTTCACCATGGAAGAGGTCTGGCTGGAGCGGTTCCCCGGCGATGACAGCTCGATCCATCTGACGGATATCCCTGAAACGCCCGCAGATTGGTTGAACGAGCCTCTGGCCGCGAAATGGGCCGAGGTGCGCCGTGCCCGCCGCGTGGTCACTGCTGCGCTGGAAATCCAGCGGACGGACAAGGTGATCGGGGCCTCGCTGGAGGCCGCACCGGTCGTGCATATCCGCAACGAGGACATGCTGACGGCCCTGAAATCGGTACCGTTCGAGGACATATGCATCACGTCGGACCTGTCGCTGACTGCTGATCCCATCCCGGCCGAGGCCTTCCGTATGCCCGACGTCGAGGGCGTGGGCGTGGTGTTCGAAAAGGCCGAGGGCGAGAAATGCCAGCGCTGCTGGAAAATCCTGCCGGACGTAGGCACACACAGCCACGCGGGGACCTGCAAACGCTGTAATGACGCCCTGAGCTGATAGGCTTTGATGGAAAATCGAAACGGCCCTGCTTGATCGTGGGGCCGTTTTGCTGTCGGATGCCGGGATGTTGCACCTGACCCAAGAGACCCCAACCGGCCCGGTTACGCTGACCGAAGACGATGGCGCGATTATTCGCTGTGAATGGCGCGATGGCGGGGCGGATCGCTCGGAGTTGCTGGAGGATGCGGCGCGCCAATTGTCCGAATATTTCGCGGGGACGCGGCAGGGTTTCGATCTGCCTCTGCGGGTGAACGGATCAGAGTTCCAACAGAAAATTTGTGCGGCGATCACCGCGATTCCATTTGGTCAGACGCTGACCTATGGCGATATTGCACGCTCTTTGGGGGTGCCCGCACAAGCCGTGGGGCAAGGGTGTGGTGGCAATCCGATCCCGATCCTGATCCCGTGTCACCGGGTTTTGGGGGCCTCGGGGCTGGGCGGATTTTCCGGTTTGGGCGGGGTCGAAACCAAAGTCTGGCTGCTGAAACACGAAGGCGCGGCCGGATTGTTGATCTAGGTCTTTGCTGGCAACAATTGCTGCGCGATCCCCACTGCCAGCAGATAGGCCGAGGTCACAACCAACCCCCAATGGGCCCAGCTTTCGGGGTGAAAATCGACCCAGGCCGCCCAACCCGCAAAGAAAGTCCAGGCCAGCGCCATGGGCAACGAGAGGACGCGCCAGCGCTCGGTCCTGACGGGGTGAATGAATTTCAGCGGCAGGAACATCGCGATGGCCAAAAGCGACACCAGGGCCAAGATGATCCAGAAACTGGGGTGCAGCGCGAACAGCACCAGCACCAGCATGTTCCAGCAACCAGGAAAGCCGTGAAAGGAGTTATCCTTGGTTTTCATGCGGCTGTCAGCGAAATACAGAGCGCTGGCAAAGGTGATGATGATGATCGCGAACCAGCCGGTCCAGCCGGGCAACAGCCCCGATTTGAACAGCGCATAGGCCGGAATGAAAACATAGGTCAGATAGTCGATTATCAGATCCAGAAGCACCCCGTCGAACCGTGCCGCATAGTGTTTGACGTGGTATTTCCGCGCCAAAGGTCCGTCGATTCCATCCACCGCAAAGGCCACGACCAACCACAGGAACATCAGGCTCCATTTTTCATCGACGGCGGCCAGCATCGCCAGCATGGCGAAGACAGCGCCCGTTGCTGTCAGCAGGTGTACAGATAATGCTTTGATTTCGTTTGTAAAATGCACTTTGGTCGCCTATGGGTCGGGTCACCCGGCTTTGGGGTGGGTCTTTTCGTATACGTCCAAAAGCCGATCCAAGTCCACCGCCGTATAGGCCTGGGTAGTCGACAAAGAGGCGTGCCCCAGCAGTTCCTGTATCGCGCGCAGGTCTCCGCCGGCATTCAGCAGATGGGTGGCAAAGCTATGCCGCATCGCGTGAGGCGTGGCGCTGGCGGGCAGGCCCAGCTGCATCCGGGCTTTCTCCATCGCCAGTTGGATTTGACGCGGGTTCAGCTTGCCTCCGCGGACGCCGCGAAACAGCGGCTGGGCGGGCTCGACCGGAAAGGGGCACAGGCTGACGTATCGTTCAACAGCCTGACGCGCGGCGCCGATGACGGGGACGATACGTTCCTTGCCGCCCTTGCCGGTGATGCGCAGGCTGTCGCCCAACGGCAGGTCGCGACCTTCGAGGCTGAGCGCCTCGGATATCCGCAGCCCGCAACCATAGAGCAGCGTCACCACAGCCATATCACGGGCGGAAACCCAGTCTTTGGCCGATTGCAGCTGCACGGTGTCGATCATGTCGCGTGCGGCGCTTTCCTCAAGAGGGCGAGGCAGCTTGCGATGAAATTTCGGCGAGCGGGTGGACAGCACGGCTGAAGGGTCGAACCCCTGACGTTCGCCCAGCCAGCGAAAGAAGCTTTTGACGGATGACAGCTTCCGCGCGAGCGACCGCGCGGCGATCCCGGTGCCGCGGGTATGGGCCATCCAGGCGCGCATGTCCGAAACGGTGACGCGTTCCAGCGCACGCAGACCCTGGGGGTCGCCTTTGTGTTCGGTGATGAAAGCCAGGAAATCCAGCACATCCCGGCGGTAGGCATCCAGCGTGTTTTCCGATGCGCCGTTCAGCGCAGATTGCCCCTCGAGCCAAGTCTGAAGGGCGTCCCGTGCGGCTGGGGACAAGAGGCTCATGCCAGCCAGCGGCGCATCGTGCGTTCAAAGACGCTTGCGAAGAAGCCTAGCAAATCGGTGCCCTGCTGGGGGCTGAACTGATGCGGGTCTTCGGACCCCATGACCAGCATCCCCGGCAGGCGGTTGGGGCCCAGATCCAGTTTCAGGCAGGCTTCGGAGCGGATATAGCCCGCGTCCTCGCCGTAAACCTGGATATTGCCCTCTTGGACCTGACGCAGAGTGACCTGGCGCACAGGGGTGTTGCGGCCGGCGGTCAGGTAATCGTCGGCAAAACCGGCCGCAGCAACAGACAGCACGCTGCCCAGACGCTTGATCACCGGGTCTTCGTCGGGCTGGGCGGTTTCCAGCACCAGTTTCAGGCAGTCAACACGCAGAACCTCGGCGACGGGGCCGCCCAGATCACGCAGGAATGTCTCAAAGCTCAGCGGTTCCATCATGCGCAGGATCGCGCGGTGCACCAGATTGGTGCCCGCCAGGTTTTCATAGGCGGCCGCGATGACGCTGCGGTGGGTGTCCTCCAGCCGGTCCAGCCGGGTTTCCAGCCGGTCCATGGCGACGCCGCGCAAGTCCACGATGTTGCTGCCCATCGCGCGCTCGTTGGCGGCGACAAGGGCGCGCATCAGGTCTTTGTCGTCCAGAATGACATCTGGTTCGGCAATGATTTTTTCACGCAAGTTTGCGTCGATAATAGGCGTGCTGCTCATACGTGCCTCTTGGTCTTTGCCGGGACGATAGCAAATATGCCCCGGCATTTCCTTATGTTTTTTTATACAGGCAAGGTATCGCTGGCGCGAGATCAGAGGATTTTGATATTCGCAGCCTTGATGTCCGCCAGAAAGGCGTCCAGCCCTTTGTCGGTCAGCGGGTGTTTGACCATGTCCTTGAACACCGACGGGGGCGCGGTCATCACGTCGGCACCGATACGGGCGCAATCCAGCGCGTGGTTCACGCTGCGGATCGAGGCGGCCAGGATCTCGGTGTTGAACCCATAGTTGTCATAGACAGTGCGGATGTCCTCGATCAGTTCCATGCCGTCCAGCCCGATATCATCCAGGCGTCCGATGAAGGGGCTGATGAAGGTCGCGCCGGCCTTGGCGGCCAGCAGGGCCTGATTGGCGCTGAAACACAGGGTGACGTTGACCATTTTGCCTTCGTCGGTCAGCGTTTTACAGGCTTTCAGACCGTCCCATGTCAGGGGAACTTTCACGGCGATGTTTTCAGCGATTTCGGCCAGTTTGCGGCCCTCGGCGATCATCTCATCGGCGTCGGTGGCGGTGACTTCGGCGGACACCGGCCCGCTGACCAGATCACAGATTTCCTTGGTGACTTCCAGGATGTCACGGCCGGATTTCTTGATCAGCGAAGGGTTGGTGGTGACGCCGTCCACCATGCCCAAAGCGTGCAGCTCGGCGATGGCGTCGATCTCGGCGGTATCAACGAAGAATTTCATGTCTATGGCCTCAAGTGGGTTGGACTTTGCTTGCCTTGGCTTTACCCCAAAGGGGATGATCCCGAAACCCTTTTCACCGGACGGAACGTGACGCAGGCGGAATTCTACAGGCAGGGCGAACTGGTTGGCGTGCTGACGGCACAGCCGCTGGATCGTGTGCTGGACTACAAAGCCCCCGAAGGCGGTTGTTTCCATGGTGCCTTTGTCGAGGTGCCGCTGGGGCCGCGCAAGGTGTTGGGCGTGGTCTGGGGGGGTGGCAAGGGCGATTACGACCGCTCCAAGATCCGATCCATCATCCGGGTGCTGGACGTGGCGCCAATGCGCGAGGAAATGCAGCTGTTCCTGCAACGGGCGGCGGAGTATACGCTGACGCCGCTGTCCGCGATGTTGCGTTTGGCGACGCGGGCGCCGGGGCTGAGCGATCCGCCGTCGATGCAGAAAGTGTACCGCGCAGGAGGGGCAGAGCCTGACCGGATGACAGATGCCCGCGCGCGCGTTCTGGACACGTTGGAGGAGTACGGCGGGCTGGCCTTTACCCTAAAAGAACTGGCGGACACGGCGGGTGTGTCGACCAGCGTGGTCAAGGGGTTGGTCAAACAGGGCACCGTCCTGGAAGAGGACCGCCCCCGCGATTTGCCCTTTGCGCAGATGCAGCCCGATCAGGCTGGCAAGAACTTGACCGGGGATCAGGCCGCGGCGGCCCAGGCATTGCAGGCCGCGATTCAGACCGGGCGCTATGGCACGACGCTGCTGCGTGGTGTCACCGGATCAGGCAAAACCGAGGTCTATCTAGAGGCAGTGGCCGAATGCCTGCGGCAGGGCCGTCAGGCGCTGGTACTGCTGCCTGAAATCGCGCTGACCGCAGAATTTCTGACACGGGTCGAGGCGCGGTTCGGAACCAAACCCGCCGAGTGGCACTCGGGGGTGACGATGACCGAACGCCGCCGGATCTGGAAAATGGTCGGGCAGGGCGGCGCGCAGATGGTGATTGGGGCGCGCTCGGCCTTGTTCTTGCCGTTCCAGAACCTGGGGCTGGTGGTCGTCGATGAGGAACACGATACGTCCTATAAACAAGAGGACGGCGTGCTGTATAACGCGCGGGACATGACGGTGCTGCGGGCCTCGATCTGCGGGGCGCGGGTGGTGCTGGCTTCGGCTACGCCCTCGTTGGAAAGCTGGGTCAACGCCGAGGCCGGGAAATACGATAAATTGACCCTGACCAGCCGGTATGGCGACGCGGTGATGCCCGATATGCGCGCGATTGATATGCGCAGTGAAACGCTGCCCTCGGATCGGTGGATTTCCGACAGTTTGCAGCGCGAGGTCAACGCGCGGGTGGCCAAGGGCGAGCAGTCGCTACTGTTCATCAACCGGCGTGGCTATGCGCCGATCACGCTGTGCCGGGCCTGCGGGCATCAGATCGGCTGTGATCACTGCGACGCGCGGATGGTCGAGCACCGCTTTCTGAAACGTCTGGTCTGCCATCAATGTGGCGAATCCAAACCGATCCCCGAGACCTGCCCGAACTGCCAGGCCGAGGGCAAACTGGCCCCGGTCGGCCCCGGTGTCGAACGGTTGGCCGAAGAGGCGCAAGAGCTTTTCCCGGATGCGCGCGTTGTGACGCTAAGCTCGGATATGTTCGGGACGGCACGGGCGCTAAAGGCCCAGATCCGCGACATCGCCGAGGGCGGCGCGGATATCATCATCGGCACGCAGCTGGTGGCCAAGGGGCATAACTTCCCGTTGCTGACGTTGGTCGGGGTGATTGACGCGGATTTGGGGCTGCAAGGGTCTGATCTGCGCGCTGCCGAACGGACGTTCCAATTGATGCGGCAGGTGGCTGGACGGGCCGGGCGATCCTCCCGCAAGGGGCTGGCGTTGCTACAGACTTATCAGCCTGAGCATCCAGTGATCCGGGCGATCCTTGCGGGCGACGAAGACGGGTTCTGGCGCGCCGAAGCCGAAGAGCGCCGCCACGCCGGGGTGCCGCCTTTTGGGCGGATGGCGGGGATCATCCTGTCCTCGACCGACCTGCAAGAGGTGTTTGATCTGGGCAATGACATGGCGCGCCGTGACGGGCCGATCCGGCAGATCGGGGCACAGGTGTTTGGCCCGGCCCCTGCGCCGATTGCGCGTGTCCGGGGGCGGCACCGGGTGCGCCTGTTGATCAAGGCCGATAAGGGCGCGCCGCTTCAGGCGGCGATCACGCGATGGCTGGCGCAGTTCCGTCCCGGTAATCAGACGCGGATCAGCGTCGATATAGATCCGCAGACGTTTTACTAGCGACCCGCATTGGGCGCCGGGTTACAGTAGTTGATCATAGGCGGTTTTGGCCATCTCGCGCAGCCGTTCGCGCGGCATGGCGCCGGTCAGCGCATAGCCAAGGCCTCTGTCGCTCCATAGCAGGCTTTGCGTGGCGTCCTCGCCTGCGAAACGGAAGGCCGTATCGTGCCCCTGTTGGTGCGAGACATACAGCGTGATCCGCTGGCCGTCGGCGTTTTCGTACATATACAGCCCCGCAGGGCCACTGTCCGAGGGCAGAATGCGCCCCCCCATCAGGACAAAGCCAGCCGAGCCCAGATCGGGCGGGGACAGCCGCGTGCCCATGCGTTTGGACATCCAGGTATCCATATGATCGCGCTGCGTGGCGGGGACCTCGACGGGGTGAACGACCTCGACGACATAGGTGTCATGCGCGCTGATTGCGGCCTGCGCCAGGGTCTGGCCGTCGATCGGTGCAAAGGTCGTGGAATACAGCCCTGCATGGCCAAACCACCCGGTCGCTCCACCAAGAGCCAGCAGCCCGATCACCACCGCCGCGCGCAGCGGGTGTGCCCGCGCAGGGGGGCGGGTGTGCAGAGCCGCGCTCAGGTGGGCGGGAACCGGGGTGTTGTCCAGATCGTCCCCGGGTGCGCCATACAGCGCGCGGATGTCTGCGTTTTGCTGGCTCCAACCAACTAACGTGGCCTGAGCCTGCGGGTCTGTTGCCAGACGGGTCTCGATCCGGGCGCGGGCGTCCGGGGGCAGCGCGTCTTCGAAATAGGCGATCAGTTCGTCTTCGGTGAGGGGGGGATAGGTCATTTTTGCAGGTCTCCGGCCCGTGTGGTGGGCCTGTCGTTATCGGGCCTGTCATTATCAGACCTGTCGGCGGGGTGGGACACAGAGCCCGCGGCCCCCGCGCGTCCGGTCATGATGCGCAGGGTCGCGCGGGCGCGGGCCAGTCGCGACAGCAGCGTGCCCCTGGGGATGTCCAGCGCCTGCGCGGCCTCGGTGATGCTGGCACCTTCCAGCGCCACGAGCAAGAGCGCACGGCGTTGATCCTCGGGGAGACGGGCAATGGCGGCCTCGGTTTCGCGTAGGGCCATGTGGGTCTCTTGCCCGGCAGGTCTGGCGGGTTCTTCGATCAGATCCTGCACCGGCACCAGATGGCCGGGCCGGAGGCTGCGGCGCATCAGATCGCGGTGCCGGTTGATCAGGATGCGAAACAGCCAAGCCCGAAGCGAGCCCTCCGCCCGCCGGGATCGGTGGCTGTGCACGGCGCGCTCCAGACAGTCCTGCACAAGGTCGTCCCCGGCCTCGCGGTCTCGCAACAGCGCATAGGCATAGCGGCGCAGATCGGGAATCAGGGCTTCTATCTCGGTCAGGACTGTCATTTCGAGCGTCCAGTTACGGACGGGCCAGATGCCAGACGCCTTTGACACCGTCGCCGGTGATGTCGCCCGCAGCGCTGTCTTTGAACCATGTATAGAGCGGCATTCCCTTGTGGGTCCATTGGCGTGCCCCATCAGCCCGCACGATGATGCCGAACGCACCCTGAGGCTTGGCCTTGCGGCTGGCCGCGAGCGGGGGCCATTTCACGGCGCAATCGTCATAGCAGTTCGATACGGCGGGCGTGTCCTTGTCAAAGGTATAGAGCGACAGGCCGTTGCCGTCGGTCAGGATCGCGCCCTTTGCGCTCGGGCCGCTTTGGATGGCAGTGGCGGCAAGGGCAGAGGTGCCCAGCACAGCGGTGGTGAGCGCGACCGCGAGGGTGGATTTCAAAGTCATCAGATCATTCCTTTTGTCACATGTCTTACCGGCAGCCTGTGCAACCGGCATGATAAAGGACGCAAAAAGGCCGGGAATAATCCCGGCCCTCGCGGTTTCGTGATTAAATGGGGGACATCAGGCAGCTTTGGCGCGCAATCCGCGCTGATCCAATAGAGTGTCGGCCGCCATGGCCCCGATCCACATGCAAAACAGCGCCAGCCAGGCGGTGCCCGCAAAGACCGACCCACCCGTGACACCCGCGCCGATTGCACAGCCCCCGGCCAGCATCGCGCCGAACCCCATCAGGACGGCTCCGATCATGGCGCGGCGCATGTTGGAGGTGTCGGAGAATCCCTGAAACTTGAACTCGCCTTTCAAGAAGGACGACAGGAACGAGCCGACGACAACCCCAGGCACCAAGCCGACCGAGAATTGCAGCGTTTCATTGCGGTCCAGAAAGAACATCAATGTATGTGCCGACGGCCCCGAGAAAGTGACGCTTTCGACTGTCACGGGCTCGAACGCCATCTGGGACAGCGCATAGGTGGACACCCACCCAACAGCCACGGCAAAGCCCACACCCGCGCCGAAAATCAGCCGCGAGGCAGAAATCTTGTTTTTCCACGATAGCACCAGCGCCAGCACGGCAAAGACCAACCCAATGGCCAGACCGCCCCACTCGGGTAGGCCGACAAAGGCGATCAGATCCAGGTTGCGCCCGCCTTCGGTCACCCACAGGGATGCCAGCGTGTTACGGACATCCGACAGGAGACCCGACAGGCTCATTTGTGCCACGACGGCGAAAATCAGCCCCGAGACGACAGACCGCAGGTTCCCGGTGGCTGCCAGCACCAACAAACGACCCGAACAGCCGCGCGCCAGGACCATGCCCAGGCCGAACAGCAAGCCGCCGATGATCGCGCCGGACCAACTGCCGGGTATGGCCATTTGCCGGGCATCTGCTGCGTTGAACAGGCCCAGCAGTTGTGCGCCCTGCACCCAAACCACCGCAGTGGAAAACGTCAGGAACCAGACGGCCACCTTGTCGCCCATTTCACCACGGGAAAACTGAACGGCGGCCGCGCGCAGGCAGAATTGCGAGCGCTGCGCCGCAACGCCAAAGATGATCCCTGTGATGACCCCCAGCAGCGCGGCTGTTGGGGCTTCTCCGATCCGTTCGACAATGCTGAGCAGGTCCATGAACGCGTTTCCTCCGAATTGACTGCCTGCCAGTCGCATATTCATATTCATATTTCATTGATTCAGATCAGGTGCGCCTTACGCGGGGGCATTGATCGCCTGTGCACAGAAATGCGGGGTATTGTGGCTCGCCAAAGGTGGGAAACGGGCGTAAGGGAGTCGAATGATACGCGTGATACCCCTGGATCAGGCCCGCCATTTGCCCTTGTGGCGCAGGCCTGTCAGTCTTTTGTTTCTCATGGCTGCGGCCATGCCTGTTGCGTTTGCCACCTGGTCGGCACTGCTGAATAACTTTGTGATCGAGGTGGCGCAGTTTGATGGCTCAGACATCGGCTGGCTACATACGGTACGCGAGATTCCGGGCTTTTTTGCCATCGGGGTGATCGCCCTGATCATGTTTATCCGCGAACAAGTGCTTGGCGTTGTCGCCTTGATCCTGCTGGGAGTGGCGACAGCGGTGACGGCGTGGTTCCCCTCGTTGGGGGGTATTCTGACGATCACAATGCTCAGCTCGATCGGGTTTCACTATTACGAGACGGTGAACCAGTCGTTGCAGCTGCAATGGCTGCCCAAGGACCGCGCTCCGCAAGTATTGGGGTGGCTACTGGCAGCGGGGTCGGCTGCGACGCTGGTGGCCTATGGGCTGATCGTGCTCAGCTGGGACGCGCTGGGGCTGACCTATAATATTGTCTATATGCTGGCCGGAGGCGTGACGGCTGCGATCGCGATTTTCTGTTTGCTGGCCTACCCGCAATTCGAGGCCCCCAACCCCCAGGTTAAGAAATTCGTCCTGCGCAAACGGTACTGGCTGTATTATGCGCTGCAATTCATGGCGGGCGCACGGCGGCAGATTTTTATCGTCTTCGCGGGCTTTATGATGGTCGAGAAATTCGGCTTTGACGTACACGAAGTCACCAGCCTGTATTTGATCAACCTGGTGGCCAACATGGTGTTGGCCCCCGTATTCGGCAAGGTCGTCGCACGGTTCGGAGAGCGCCGCGCACTGGTGTTCGAATATGTCGGGCTGATCACGGTGTTTCTGCTGTATGGCGGGATCTACTGGTTCGGCTGGGGGGTGCTGTTGGCCTCGGTCCTGTATGTGATCGACCACATGTTTTTTGCGCTGGCGCTGGCGCTGAAGACCTATTTCCAGAAGATCGCCGATCCGGGCGATATTGCCCCTACCGCGGCAGTGGCGTTCACCATCAACCATATCGCGGCGGTGTTCCTGCCTGCATTGCTGGGCTATCTGTGGCTGGTGTCGCCGGGGGGCGTGTTCTTTCTGGCGGCGGGTATGGCGGGCGTGTCGTTGGCGCTGGCGCTGTTGATCCCGCG
The DNA here is from genome assembly GCA_029212905.1 of Thalassovita sp. Classification (GTDB taxonomy): domain Bacteria; phylum Pseudomonadota; class Alphaproteobacteria; order Rhodobacterales; family Rhodobacteraceae; genus Thalassobius. The sequence goes on along the minus strand of JARGPB010000011.1, from coordinate 19,260 downwards.
CCACCCCGAACCGGGGAATGAGACAATCCTTGCGCGCTTTGCGCCGACACCGGCGGAATGACATGAATACTCAGGCAAAATTCACCACCGGATCCACCATGCGCCACGTGGTGATCATGACCTTGTCTGGCTCTTTGGGGCTGAGCTTCATGTTCCTGGTCGATTTCCTGGCATTGTTCTGGATCAGCCGGCTGAAGAACGAAGCATTGATCGCGGCGGTTGGCTTTGCCGGGACGTTGCAGTTCTTTGTGATCTCCATCGCGATTGGCATGATGATTGGCGCGGTGGCATTGGTCAGCCGAACGCTGGGCATGGGCAAACTGCGCCGCGCGCGCCGGATTGCGACCTCGTCGATGATCTATGGGGTGGGGGCGCAGACAGCGATTGCTGTGCTGGTCTATTTCTTCCGCTATCCGTTGCTACGCCTGTCTGGGGCCGAGGGCGATGTGCTGGAGGTTGCCGCCTCGTTCCTGGAAATCTCGCTGCCGTCGTTGCCGTTGATCGCGGCGGGGATGATGGCGGGCGCTGTCCTACGGGCGCTGGGCGATGCGTTCCGGTCTATGATGGTAACGATGTCGGCCGGTTTGACGGCTGTGCTGCTGGACCCGCTGTTCATTATCTACATGGATTGGGGTGTCGAAGGCGCCGCCGCCGTGATCGTGATTTCCCGTGCGTTGATGGCGGTGATTGGGCTGTACTGGCTGATCAAGACACACAATATCCTGAGCCGCCCGTCCTTGCCCGACATGAGACTGTATCTTGCGCCGTTTTCAGTGATTGCCGTGCCCGCGATCGCGACGCAGATTTCCACGCCTTTCGGGAATTGGGTCCTGATGCGCGCCATGGCCGAGCACGGCGACAGCGCTGTGGCCGGGCTGGGCGTGGTGATGCGCCTGACGATCCTATCCTTTGGCGGCATCTTTGCGTTGTCCGGGGCGATTGGTGGGATTATCGGCCAGAATGCCGGTGCGGGTCTGAATGACCGGGTTGCGCAGGCCTATAAGGACTCCTTGAAATTTTGCGCATTGTACACGGGCGTGACCTGGGCGCTGCTGGCCTTGTTCGCGGATCAGGTGGTCGCCGGGTTCGGGCTGAGCGGCGCGGGGGCCGAGGTTGTGCACGCCTTCTCATTCTATGCGGCTGGGACGTTTGTGTTCACCGGGGCTCTGTTCGTTTCCAACGCGGCGTTTAACAATCTGGGGCGTCCGATCTGGGCCACTGTCGCCAACTGGAGCCGCGATGGTCTGCTGATGGCTCCGCTGGCGCTGATCCTGGGGGCGATGTTCGGGGCCGTCGGCGTGATTGCGGCGCAGGCACTGGCGAATACGCTGGTGGGTATCGGTGCGGCCTGGGTCGGATGGCGCTATGTCAAATCCGGCAAGGGTCTGGCGCCGCGCCCTGCACGCCGTTCAAAACGTCCCGCAGCTTGACCCCGCGCAGGAAGCCCCTTAGGCGCTAGGCAACAGTTATTGCCCGGAGGCCACCATGCCCACCTTTACCGCCCTGACCACCCTTGCAGGCAAAGAGCCCGCCGAAGCCCTTGGCTTGGCCATGGAAGAGCTGATCCCCGAACCCACCGGCATCGGCGTGTTCGAGATCGAGGACGGATCGGGCCTGTGGGAGGTCGGCGGCTATTTCACCGAAAGCCCCGATATCGCGGGTCTGGAATTGTTGGCGGCGGCCTATGGCGCAAAGCCCTTTACCGTTTCGGAACTGCCCGAAACCGATTGGGTGGCCAAGGTCAAACGCGAACTGACCCCCGTCACTGCTGGCCGCTTCTTTGTGTATGGTAGCCATGACGCGGACCAAGTGCCCGAAGGTTCCGAAGCCCTGTTGATCGAGGCCGCGATGGCCTTTGGTACCGGGCACCACGGCACCACGCAGGGCTGCTTGCGTGCGCTGGACCGGCTGGCGAATGACGGCTTGGTCTGTGAGAACGTGATCGACGTGGGCTGTGGCACTGCCGTTCTGGCCATGGGCGCGGCGCGGATCTGGCCGAACCCGGTGATGGCCAGCGATATCGACGAGGTGGCCGTGGATGTCGCCAAGGCGAATGTTCATGTGAACGACCTGGACGACCGGGTGATCTGCCTGGAGGCTGCGGGCTTTGACAACCCCGAGATCACGGCCAAGGCGCCGTTTGATCTGGTGTTTGCCAATATCCTCAAGGCGCCGCTGATCATGCTGGCGCCCGATATGGCCAAATATCTGACGCCGGGTGGCTATGCGATTCTCTCGGGGATTCTGAACGAACAGGCGGACGATGTTGTCGAGGTTTATGCACGAAATGGCATCAATCTTAGCTATCGTGAGGAGATTGGTGAGTGGACGACCCTGACGCTCTGTAAATGAAGTCATTTCAAGGCTGAATTGCAGCAAGATTGGGGCGCCTGCCCCATTTTCGCCACAATTCAGCGGTACCTATTACCTGTGCTGGTGGGGGCCAGGACAGGAGGCTGCAATGGCCGATTTGTTTAACCAGTTTGATGACCGGCTGCGCCGGATCGAGGAAAGTCGCACACGTTTGAAGCGAGGCTATTCTCTTAGCGTGGATCGTGATGGTTTGATTGTTGCGCGCCCGCGTTCTGCCCGTCGAGGCATTCCAATCAAAGCGATCATTTTGCTTGTTGTCGGTTTTATCGGCTTCAAAGCGCTGCTGATTTCGTATTTGGGCCTTGAAACATACCACGACCGTGTGACCGCGCTTGAGAATGGCGCAAGTGTCGAACAGGTTGGCGCGTGGTTCATGAAGGCAGATCCCGTGTCCAAGGAAATTGCGTTCAAGTTGCGCCCCTATTTCAAATAACTCTCTCACGTCTCTTCAAATAGAAACAGCCGCGCCTGATGTCTCAGGGGCGGCTGTTCTGATTGGAGCGAGGGGCGGGGCCTTAGCGGCGGGCGACCCACTCGATATCGCCACGGTTCAGACCGATGTCTTCCAGCTCGTGGTCAGACAGGCGCGACAGCTCGCTGCGGGTGGCGCGTGCATTGTTCCACTGTTCGACAGAAGTGATCGCCGAGGCGAAGGCATCAATAATACGGCCGGCAAATCCGCCAGCCTGATACTGGGTGCGGGTGTTTTGGTAGACAGCCATATCAGGGTTCCTAGGGTTCAGTTGAGTTTCGTTTCGTTCTGAGCAGCACATAGAGTGCCAATTTATTCCGCACAATACGGACAGATTGCATAGTCCTTATGCGGTTTGTGCATGGCTCGAATCCCGTTTTCCCCCTTGGAAAATAGGCGTCATTCCGACGATCAGCATGGTCAAAGTGTCGACGGGCGCACAGGCGCGTCGTCCGAATGACGTGTTTGGCAAATTCTGACGCCTGTCGCATTCAGCTTGGCGTTTGTTCTCGTTTCGTGCTATCGAGGTAAAAAAGCAACAGAGCAGGGGGCAGAGATGCGTGTTTTGGGGATTGATCCCGGTTTGCGCAATCTCGGATGGGGCGTGATCGAGGCTGAAGGCAGCCGACTCAGCCATGTCGCGAACGGGATTTGCCATTCAGAGGGGACAGAGCTGGCTGTGCGCCTGCTGTCTTTGTACGATCAGCTGTCCGATGTCATGGCCCGTTTCGCACCTGATACGGCGGCTGTGGAGCATACATTCGTGAACAAAGACGCCGTGGGGACGCTGAAGCTGGGCCAAGCGCGTGGTATTGCGCTGTTGGTGCCGGCGCAGGCGGGGATTCCGATTGGGGAATACGCCCCCAACAAGGTCAAGAAAACTGTTGTCGGCGTTGGGCACGCAGCCAAAGTGCAGGTGGATCACATGGTGAAAATGCAGCTGCCTGGCGTGGTCATTAACGGCCCCGACGCTGCGGATGCGCTGGCGATTGCGATTTGCCACGCGCATTATATACGCGCACCCGGCGCGGGGTTGCGGATCAAGGGGACAGCGGCATGATCGGAAAACTGACCGGGCGGATCGACTATCGTGGCGAGGATCACGTGCTGATCGACGTGCGCGGCGTGGGGTATATCGTCTATTGCTCGGACCGGACACTGGCGGCGCTGCCGCGCAACGGCGACCCCGTGTCGCTGTATACCGATTTGTTGGTGCGCGAGGATCTGATGCAGCTGTTTGGCTTTCCGACCCTGCTGGAAAAAGAATGGCACCGCCTGTTGATGGGGGTGCAGGGCATCGGGGCGAAGGCCTCGTTGGCTATTCTAGGGACGTTGGGGGCCGAAGGCGTCGGGCGGGCGATTACGCTGGGCGACATGAACGCGATCAAGGCGGCCAAGGGCGTCGGGCCAAAGACGGCTCAGCGCGTCGTGATCGAGCTGAAGGACAAGGCGCCCGGCGTTATGGCCTTGGGAGGGACGCTGTCACAGGCGACAGGCGAGCTCGCGGCGGAACCGGATTTCGAGGTTGTCGACACTGCGCCCACGCCAGCCCCAAAGCCAGTCAACACCAGTGCGGCGGCGCAATCGGATGCCCTGTCGGCCCTGTCGAACCTGGGCTACGCCCCGTCCGAAGCGGCCAGCGCCGTGGCGCAAGCTGCGCAAGAGGACGCGGGGGCCGATGCCTCTATGTTGATCCGGGCGGCGCTGAAATTTCTGGCTCCGAAAGGCTAACCCATGACGACGCCTGATCCCTCTTTGCGCCCCGATCCGCTACCCGAGGATAACGACCGCGCGCTGCGCCCACAGGTTCTGGACGATTTCATCGGTCAGGCCGAGGCGCGCGCGAACCTTAAGGTGTTCATCCAATCCGCCCGCCAGCGCGGCGAGGCGATGGACCACACGCTGTTTCACGGGCCTCCGGGCCTGGGGAAAACCACGCTGGCGCAGATCATGGCGCGTGAACTGGGCGTGAATTTCCGCATGACAAGCGGGCCGGTGCTGGCCAAAGCAGGCGATCTGGCGGCGATCTTGACCAACCTAGAAGCCCGTGACGTGCTGTTCATCGACGAAATCCACCGGTTGAACCCCTCGGTCGAAGAAGTGCTGTACCCGGCACTGGAGGATTACGAGCTGGACCTGGTGATCGGCGAAGGCCCCGCTGCGCGAACCGTGCGGATCGAGTTGCAGCCGTTTACGCTGGTCGGGGCGACGACGCGGCTGGGCCTGTTGACGACGCCGTTGCGGGATCGGTTTGGCATCCCGACGCGGTTGCAATTCTATACGGTGGACGAACTGAACGAGATCGTCACCCGCAATGCCCGTCTGCTGGGTGCTCCCGCCGACGGAGAAGGGGCGCGCGAGATCGCCAAACGGTCGCGCGGGACGCCGCGGATCGCGGGGCGTCTGCTGCGCCGGGTGGTGGATTTCGCTGTGGTCGAGGGCAATGGCCGGGTGACGCAAGAAATCGCAGATCACGCGCTGACCCGACTGGGCGTGGATCATCTGGGGCTGGATGGCGCGGATCGGCGATACCTGCGCCTGATCGCCGAGAACTATGCCGGGGGGCCTGTGGGGATCGAAACCATGAGCGCCGCGCTGAGCGAGAGCCGCGATGCGCTGGAAGAGGTGATCGAGCCGTTTTTGCTGCAGCAGGGGTTGATCCAGCGGACGCCGCGCGGGCGAATGCTGGCGGCGAAGGCCTGGACACATCTGGGGATGGCGGCGCCAAAATCTCAGAGTGGTCTGTTCGGCTAGGTCGGAATTTGAGTATTTATTGCAAGATGAATGCCTGGTGGCGCGCAGGATCGGCCGCTCTTTTGGTTTTGCGGGCTGGACCTTGGGGGTGCATTTAAGCAAAAACGGGCCATTGACCTGAAGGAGCCGGAATGACCCCTGCCGATATTGAAGCCCTGTTTACACGCCGTGATGGAACCTATGCTTTTGCCCGCTGGGGACGGCCGATTTCACCCGTGGTGTTCGGTGTCGAGGATGCGACGCTGGAGGTGGTCAAAGGCGCGATCGAGGCCGTGGTGACACTGGCCGGGCATGAAATGGCCGAAACGGATCCTGAATTGGGTGTGAACATGATGTTCTTCTTCTTTCGGGAGTGGGACGAGCTGTTGGATCTGCCGGAGCTGGACCGGATGATCCCGAATCTGGGGTCCTTGGTGGCCCGGTTGAAAGAGGCGGGGGCGAACCAGTATCGTGCGTTCCGGTTTGATGAAGCGGGGGCGATCAAGGCTGCCTTTGTGTTTTTGCGGATGGACGAGGCATTGTCCGACCTGCCGGCCGAGACGCTGGCCCTGTCGCAGGTGGTGCAGACGGTTTTGATGTGGTCGGACCAGGCCTTTGCCGATGAGTCGCCGTTGGCTGTGGCTGGCGAGGCGACGGTTTTGCGGCCTGATGTGGCTGATGTGATCCGCGCGGCCTATGATCCGGTGATGCCCGCAGTGGCACAGGACGCCACCCATGCGATGCGGTTGTTTGCGCGTGTGCAGCCACGCTGATGCGGTTGTTCGTGGCCTTGGATCTGCCCGAGCGATTGCGCGGGGATCTGCTGGACATGCAGGACGGGTTGGGCCTGGGCCGCGAGGTTCCCGAGGAGAACCTGCATCTGACCTTGGCTTTTCTGGGCGACTGTTCGGAGCAGGAGGTCGAGGCCCTGCACGAAGTGCTAAGCGAGTTACGCGCGCCGAAGGTTCGATTGACGGTGCATGGGGCCGAATTGTTTGGAGGGAGGCGATCATCGTTTCTGGCGGCCTCGGTCGAGCGGGTGCCGGAACTGGTCAGCCTGCACGAGAAAACCTGCCAGGGGGCGCGTATGGCCGGAATTGCGCTGCCGCGCCGCCGATTCAAACCGCATGTGACGCTGGTGCGGTTTTCCAATCGCCTTCCGGACATTGCTCAGGCTCGGATAGGGGCCTGGTTGGGGACGTATGGGAACGCGCGGCTTGCGCAGGCCGAGGCGGTTCGGTTTTCGCTCTATCGGTCACATCTGTTTGAGGACGGTCCGGTCTATGAACAACTGGCGGAATATCCGCTTTTGTCCTGACGGGTTGCCAGCCCTATTCGCCCTGAATAGGGTGCCCGTGGGTAGCAGAGGGCAGCGCCATGAACATGCATGAAATGACGATCCGCGTGTACTATGAGGACACGGATATGGCCGGGATCGTCTATTACGCAAATTACCTGCGCTATATCGAGCGCGCGCGCAGCGAATGGGTCCGCGAGCTGGGGATTGACCAGCGAGAGATGAAGGAAAACGGACTGGTGTTCGTGGTCCGCCGGGTCGAGGCGGATTACCTGGCGCCTGCGCGGCTGGATGATTTGCTGACAGTTGAAACCGAAACGGTGCAACTGACCGGCGTGCGTTGGATCCTGGAGCAGCGCGTCAAGAGGGGCGATACGGACCTGTTTCATGCGGTAGTGACGGTGGTCATGATGACGGATACGGGGCATCCGGCGCGGATGCCGGCAAATATCCGCCAGCTTATTCACTAATTTCCGCGTCTTTGGGCCCGAAGAGCCCAAGATGACGCCAATGTGTTGGCTTTCCCCTTAAGGATCGGTTAATTTCGCCTGTAAACTAGGTCCACAAAATAAACGGGCCAGAACAAAGAGCAGGCTAATGGAAACAGAAACCCTCGCATTGGCGCAGGAGATTGATTTCTCCATGTGGGCGCTATTCGCACGTGCCACCCTGACCGTGAAGCTGGTGATGGTCTTGCTGATCATCGCATCCTTCTGGTCTTGGTCGATTATCGTTCAGAAAACCATCTCGTATCGTGTCGCCCGGCGCGAGGCAGCAAAGTTCGACCGTGCATTTTGGTCGGGCGAACCGCTGGACGAGCTGTTCGAGCAAGTCGGGCCGGATCCGTCAGGACAGTCGCAAAAGGTCTTTGCGGCCGGGATGATCGAATGGCGGCGCTCGCATCGGACGGATGGCGGGCTGATCGCTGGGGCCTCGGCGCGGATTGACCGGTCGATGGATGTTGCGATCGCGAAAGAGGCCGAAGGGCTGACGCGTGGATTGCCGGTGCTGGCCACCGTAGGATCGACGGCGCCCTTTGTGGGGCTGTTCGGCACGGTCTGGGGGATCATGCACGCCTTTATCAACATTGCCGAACAGCAGAACACCAACCTGGCCGTTGTGGCCCCGGGGATTGCCGAGGCGCTGTTGGCCACGGGCCTGGGCCTGCTGGCCGCAATCCCGGCCGTGGTGTTTTACAACAAACTAAGCGCGGACAGTGACCGCATCATCGCAGGCTATGAGGCCTTTGCTGATGAATTCGCCACTATCCTCAGCCGTCAGCTGGACAGCTAAGCCATGGGCGCGGGTGTCATGCAGAAGAGCGGAGGCGGCGGGCGCCGTCGGCGTCATCGTCGGGGCGGGGCGCAGCCCATGTCGGAAATCAATGTCACGCCTTTTGTGGATGTGATGCTGGTGCTGCTGATCATCTTTATGGTCGCGGCGCCGTTGATGACAGTTGGTGTGCCGGTGGAACTGCCGAAAACCGCCGCGAATGCGTTGCCGTCTGAGCAAGAAGAGCCGCTGGCTGTGACCGTGACCGCGGCGGGCACCGTGATGATCCAGAAAACCGAGGTGCCAATGAATGACCTGGTGAACCGTCTGCGGGCCATTGCGGCTGAACGTAGCGGCGACCGGGTGTTCCTGCGCGCTGACGGGGCCGTGCCCTACGAGGTTGTCGTGCAGGTGATGGGTGCCCTCAATCGTGGGGGCTTTAGCAATATCGGTCTGGTGACGGACACGGGTGGCCCGAAACTGGACGGCGAAGCACAGGGAAACTGAGCCGCAAATGAACACGGGGCAGTATATCTCGGGGATCGGCCATATCGGCCTGATCGGCTGGCTGTTGCTGGGCGATGCCTTTGCGCCTGCGCCGGAACCCTTTGATGTGACCGAGGTAGCCGTGGTCTCGCCCGAGGAATACGAACGTATTGTCGGGATGCAGCAGCCCCCCGAAACCGACAGCGAGGCCCCAACGCCGCCGCAGCCCTCGGAACCTGAAGAGCCCGCGCCCCAGCCCGCCACAACCCCGGACGAGCCGCCCGCGCGCCCCGAACGCGACCCAAAGCCGGAAACGCCGCCACAGGACGACAGCCCGGATGTGACCGAGATCTTGCCGCCCGAGCCGACCGAGGTCCAGGACGAGCCGCCTGAAATCGCACCGCCCCCCGTCGAGGATGTGGTGGTCGCGCCAAAGAAATCCTTGCGGCCCAAACCGCGGCCCGCGCCGCGTGTGGCCCCCGAACCTGTTGCCCAGCCCGAACCCGAGGCCAAACCCGATGAAGTGGTCCGCGAAGAAGTCCGCAAGGATGTCGCGGGCGAGACCCAAAAAGACGAAAGCGACGCCACCGCCCCCGAAGAGGCGGCCAAAGAGGTCGTGACCGAGGCCGAGGATGATCCCTCGAGCGCGCCGGTGTCCTCGTTGCGGCCGAAAACCCGACCCAGCCGCCCCACCGCGAAGCCCGAGGATACAGCCACGGATCGACGCAGCGCGATTGAGAAAGCCATCGCCGAGGCTGCCGGTACAGACGCTGCCCCCGCCGACACGCCCGAGGCTCCGGCTGGGCCGCCGCTGACTGCGGGGGAAAAGGACGCGCTGCGGGTGTCGGTGCAACGGTGCTGGAACACCGGATCTTTGTCGTCGGATGCCTTGCGGACCACGGTGATCGTGGGCGTGAAACTGTTCGAAAATGGCAAGCCAGATGTTGGATCTATCCGCTTGGTCAGCAGTTCGGGCGGCAGCTCGAATTCTGCACGTCAGGCATTCGAGGCCGCGCGCCGTGCGATCATTCGCTGCGGGGCCAGCGGCTATAATCTGCCGAAAGACAAGTATGCGCAGTGGCGCGACATTGAAATGACATTCAACCCGGAGAAAATGAGGATCAAATGATGAAACATGTTCTGACCCTCCTGTCCGCCCTATTGGTTCTTGGTTTCACCGTTCCGGCCAGTGCGGCCCCCTTGCGGATTGAAATCACCGAAGGCGTGATCGAACCTTTGCCCTATGCGGTGCCTGACTTCGTTGCGGAAAACTCGGCCGCCAGTAAGGTCGCAAAGGATCTGGCCCGTGTGGTGGCCGAGGACCTGAGCGGCACGGGGCTGTTCCGCGAAATTCCCGCAGGTGCGCATATCAGTAAGATTACCAGCTTTTCTTCGCCGGTGCAGTTCGCCGACTGGAAGGCGATCAATGCCCAGGCGTTGGTCACTGGTGCGGTTAGCCTGCAATCAGGCGGACGTCTGGTGGTGAAATTCCGGGTGTATGATGTTTTCGCCGGGCAGGAGCTGGGCAATGGCTTGCAGTTCGCTGGCACACAGGACGGTTGGCGGCGCATGGCGCACAAGGTGGCCGACGCGGTGTACAGCCGGATCACCGGCGAGGGCGGCTATTTCGATAGCCGTGTCGTATTCGTGTCCGAAACCGGGCCCAAGGACAAACGCAAGAAACGCCTGGCGATCATGGATTATGATGGCGCGAATGTGCAGTACCTGACCAATAGCGCGAATATCGTGCTGGCTCCGCGGTTTTCACCCACTGGGGACCGTATTCTTTATACCAGCTATGAAACCGGGTTTCCGCGTATCTATGTGTTGGATGTGGCCAGCGTGGGGCGCCGGGTGCTGGAGCAGCAAACCGGCACCATGAGCTTTGCGCCGCGGTTCTCGCCCGATGGGCGGACGGTGGTTTATTCGCTATCGCAGGGTGGCAATACAGATATTTACCGGATGGACATCGGATCGGGGCGGTCTAAACGGCTGACCAGCGCGCCGTCGATTGAAACCGCGCCCAGCTTTAGCCCCGATGGCAGCAGGATCGTGTTCGAAAGCGACCGCAGCGGGACTCAGCAGCTGTATATCATGGATGCCAACGGCGGAGAGCCAAAGCGCATCAGTTTCGGGCAGGGGCGCTATGGTACGCCGGTCTGGTCGCCGCGTGGTGATCTGGTGGCCTTTACCAAGCAAACCAAAGGCCGGTTCCATATCGGGGTCATGCGGACGGATGGATCCGAAGAGCGCCTGCTGACGGCCTCGTTTCTGGATGAGGGGCCCAGCTGGTCGCCCAACGGTCGCGTGATCATGTTCACGCGGGAAACCCAGGGCGCAAGCGGATCGTCCAGCCTGTATACGGTGGACATCACGGGGCGAAACCTGAAACGGGTCAAGACAAAGGGCGGGGCCTCTGATCCGGCCTGGTCGCCGTTGCAGAACTGAACCTGGCACATGCGTTTCCAGACAGGGCGCAATATGCTATGACCAAAGAAAACAAATCGAGTAGGGCATTTCCATGAAACATATCACACGGGCAGTTTTGCTGACGTCGGTTCTGGCCCTTGCGGCCTGTAGCACTCCGGACCGTTTCAGCGGTGATGAGGTCAATCTGGGCGGGGTCGGTGATCCTGGTTCCCCCAGCGACCCCACGTCTCCGGCCTTTTTCCAGGAAACAGTCGGGGACCGTGTGTTCTTTACTGTGGACCAGTCCAACCTGGGTGGCGAGGCACAAGTGACGCTGGACGGGCAGGCCCAATGGCTGCTGACGAACACCGATTACACCGCCATCATCGAAGGCCACGCGGACGAGCAGGGCACGCGCGAGTATAACCTTGCTTTGGGTGCACGACGCGCCAATGCCGTGCAGGAATATCTGGTGCAGCAAGGTGTTCCATCCTCGCGTCTGCGGGTTGTCAGCTATGGCAAGGAACGTCCGATCGAGATTTGCAGCCAAGAGGCGTGCTATGCCAAGAACCGCCGCGCCGTGACGATCATTTCGGCCGATTACAACAGCTAAGGGGATGACGATGCGCTGGATCTTTGCCGCTGTACTGGCCGTGATGCTGTTGCCTGCCACGCCGGGTGTGGCGACGGCTCAGGATCGGACCCAGACCTTGGCGGACATACGCCAAGAGCTATCAGTTCTGTTCGTCGAGATTCAGCGTTTGAAACGCGAATTGTCCACCTCGGGGGCGCCTGCGGGTACGTCCGGGGGGTCGGTTCTGTCGCGGGTGGATGCGATTGAAACGCAGCTCCAGCATCTGACCTCGAAGACCGAACAGTTGGAGTTCCGTATCAACCGGGTCGTGCGCGATGGCACCAATCGGATTGGCGATCTGGAATTCCGCTTGGTTGAGCTGGAAGGTGGCGATGTGTCCAAATTGGGCGAAACCACGACTCTGGGCGGCGGAGATCAGGCCTCGGGCGCGCCGGTGTCCCCGGCGGGCAGTGATACGCAGCTGGCCGTGGGGGAACGCGCTGATTTCGACGCCGCGCTGTCTGCGATGGAAGGCGGCAAATACGCTGCCGCAGCCGAAAAATTCGCCAGCTTTGTTGAAACCTATCCGGGCAGCCCCCTGACCGCTCAGGCGCATCTGTTGCGGGGCAAATCGTTGACACAGAGCAATGATGTCTCGGGCGCGGCGCGGTCCTTTCTGAATGCGTTCAGTAGCGACCCACAAGGCCCCGATGCCCCCGAAGCGCTGTATCGGCTGGGCCAGGCGTTGGGGGATCTGGGACAAAAACAAGAAGCCTGCGTGACATTGAGCGAGGTGGGCGTTCGTTTCCCCACGTCCGCGTCCGTTGAGCCGGCCCGCGCCGCGAAGCAAACATTGGGGTGCCAGTGACGGCTCCGGCGGCTGCACTCGGGGCGTATTTTCTGAAATGGAGCGAGCCCAAGCTGGGGCTTGCGGTATCGGGCGGTGGGGACTCCATCGCCTTGTTGCGTTTGGCCGCTGACTGGGCCGCAGAGGCCGGAGTGGCCCTGGCGGCGGCAACAGTCGATCACGGATTGCGCGCCGAAGCCCCCCAAGAGGCGCAGTTCGTGGCGCAGCTTTGCGCCGAGTTGGGCGTTTCGCATGATACGCTGCGCTGGACGGGATGGGACGGCGCGGGCAATTTGCAGGACCGTGCCCGGCAGGCGCGTTATGATCTGCTTGCCGATTGGGCGGTTCGTCGGGGTATTGGCGCGGTCGCGCTGGCCCATACGCAGGACGATCAGGCCGAGACATTCTTGATGCGATTGGCCCGTGCTTCGGGGGTGGATGGGCTGTCAGCGATGGCGGATCGCCAAGTTGGGCCGGTGCGATTTCTGCGGCCCTTGATGTCGGTCAGCCGCGCCGACTTGCGCGCATATCTGACCGGACAGGGCCAGAGCTGGATCGAGGATCCTTCGAACGCAGATCCAACATATGAACGTGTGCAGATGCGCCAGCAAAGCGCGTCACTGGCCAGAGTCGGGATCACGGCGCAGGTGCTGTCCGATGTGGCCGGGAACATGGCGCAGGCCCGTACGGCGCTGAATTGGGCGACACATGCGTTCAGTCAACAACACCTGCGGATGAACGGCCCGGACGTGACCATTGATCGCGCCGGGTTCCTGACCTTGCCAGCAGAGTTGCAGCGCCGCCTGATGGTGCATGTGGTCAAATGGCTGTCCGCGTCCGAATATGCCCCGCGCCGCCAGCCGGTCGCGGCCTTGATACAGGCTGCGATAGCACAAGAACGCATGACGCTGCATGGCTGTACGCTGACCCATCGCAAGGGCGGGCTGTATCTGCACCGGGAATATGCAGCGGTTCAAGGTCTGAGTGCGCCAGCGGAAATCCCCTGGGACGGGCGTTGGGTTTTGTCCGGGCCTGATTTGGCGGGTGCGCGGGTCGCGGCGCTGGGGCGCGCGGGCCTGGATCAATTGCCCGATTGGCGCCAGCAACGGCGCCCCGAAGCGGCCATGATGGCAGATCCTGCGGTGTGGTTGGAGGATCGGCTGATTGCCGCCCCCTTAAGCGGTGCGCCCAACGGATGGTCCGCAGAACCGGCTCAGGGGCGCTTAGATTGCCATTCTGCGCTTTTATCGCATTGAAGATAGGTGCATGATCTCTATTTAAGAACGGTGGCTGCTGTGATAGGCGCACAGCCAACCGAAATATTGGGAGAGTTTCCTTGGGCAACGCGAAAAATATCGCCTTCTGGGTCATCCTGTTTCTTCTGATCCTGGCCCTGTTCAACCTGTTCAGCGGATCGGGTTCGACTCTGCAAAGCCAGACGATCAGCTACTCGGACTTTGTCCAGTCAGTCGAACAGGAGAAAGTCAGCAAAGTAACCCTTGATGGCGAAAAGGTCCGCTATCGTGGCACGGACGGGCGGGACTATGTCACGATCAAACCCGACGATGCCAAGATCACGGAAATGCTGATTGAAAACGGCGTGCCGGTATCTGCCGAAAGCCAGGAACAATCTGGTTTTCAGTCGTTTATCCTTAGCCTTTTGCCCTTCTTGTTGCTGATTGGTGTCTGGATTTATTTTATGAACCGGATGCAGGGCGGCGGAAAAGGCGGGGCCATGGGCTTTGGTAAATCCAAGGCCAAGCTGCTGACCGAAAAACAAGGCCGAGTGACCTTTGATGACGTCGCCGGTATCGACGAGGCCAAGGAAGAGCTGGAAGAGATCGTCGAATTCCTGCGCAACCCGCAGAAATTCAGCCGCTTGGGCGGCAAGATCCCCAAAGGCGCATTGCTGGTCGGCCCTCCGGGTACGGGTAAAACGCTGCTGGCGCGAGCGATTGCGGGGGAGGCGGGTGTGCCGTTCTTCACCATCTCGGGGTCTGACTTTGTGGAAATGTTCGTGGGTGTGGGCGCAAGCCGCGTCCGTGACATGTTCGAACAGGCCAAGAAAAACGCGCCTTGTATCGTGTTTATCGACGAAATTGACGCTGTGGGCCGTGCCCGTGGTGCCGGTTACGGTGGTGGCAACGACGAACGCGAACAGACCTTGAACCAGTTGCTGGTCGAGATGGATGGATTTGAGGCAAACGAGGGTGTGATCATCCTGGCCGCAACCAACCGTCGCGACGTTCTGGATCCTGCTCTGCTGCGTCCGGGTCGTTTTGACCGGACTGTCACCGTGCCCAATCCTGACATCAAAGGCCGCGAGAAAATCCTGGGCGTTCACGCGCGCAAGACCCCGCTGGGCCCCGATGTCGATCTGCGCATCATTGCACGCGGTACGCCTGGTTTCTCGGGTGCGGACCTGATGAACCTGGTGAACGAGGCCGCGCTGATGGCCGCACGTGTGGGTCGCCGTTTCGTCACCATGGAGGACTTCGAGAACGCGAAGGACAAGGTGATGATGGGGGCCGAGCGCCGCTCGATGGTGCTGACAGCGGATCAAAAGGAAAAGACCGCCTATCACGAGGCTGGGCACGCCGTTGTTGGCCTGGCCCTGCCCAAATGTGATCCGGTCTACAAGGCCACGATCATCCCGCGCGGCGGCGCGTTGGGGATGGTGGTCAGCCTGCCTGAAATCGACCGCCTGAACTGGCATAAATCTGAATGCGAACAGAAACTGGCCATGACCATGGCTGGTAAGGCCGCTGAAATTATCCGATATGGTGAGGATGAGGTCTCGAACGGGCCGGCTGGTGACATTCAGCAGGCGTCGGGGTTGGCGCGGGCGATGGTGCTTAGCTGGGGCATGTCGGATAAGGTCGGGAATATCGATTATTCCGAGGCGCATCAGGGCTATTCCGGTCAAACGCCTGGGTTCTCGGTTTCTGCGCATACCAAGGAAATGATCGAGGAAGAGGTCAAACGCCTTATCCAGGACGGGTATGACACGGCGTACAGGATCCTCAAGGAACGCGAGAACGAATGGGAACGTCTGGCGCAGGGTCTGCTGGAGTACGAGACCCTGACCGGCGAGGAAATCGAGCGTGTCATGCGTGGCGAACCACCCCATGCTGGGCCGGACGAGGATGACTCGGACGCGGGCAATGCGCCCTCGGTGACGGCGATCCCGAAAACCAAACCCAAGGCCAAGCCTTCGGGGGATGGTGGGATGGAGCCAGAGCCCACAGCCTAATCAGACAGCAAGGGCCGGGGATTTCCCCGGCCCTTTTACGTTCTTGTCCTTGAGGTCGTTGTGGTATACCGTTGCATACAAATGGAGGGCTGCAATGGATTGGAATCCCGATACATACGCTCGTTTCAAGGGGCTGCGCCTACGGCCAGCCATGGATTTGTTGATGCAGGTCCCAGAATTGCCCGAGGGGCCTGTCTGTGATTTGGGATGCGGTGCGGGGGCCGTCGGCGCGGCATTGCAACAGCGGTTTCCGGGGCGGCCTTTGCTGGGGGTGGATAGCTCGCCTGCGATGCTGGCAAAGGCCCAGGCGACGGGCGCATATAGTGCCGTCCAGCAGGCGAACATTGCGGATTGGACGGATGGTCCCTTTGCGTTGATCTATTCTAATGCGACGCTGCATTGGCTGCTGAATCATCCAGCGTTGCTGCCGCGCCTGGCGAAATGCCTGAGCCCGGGCGGCACGTTCGCTGTGCAAGTCCCTCATCAGAATGATGCGCCCTCGCATCGGAGCTGGGGGGAGCTGAGCGCGGGGATGTTCCCCAGCCAAGCTGACAACGCGGATGGCCCCGGCGTATTGACGCCCGAGGCCTATTTCGAAATCTTGTCGCCATTGGGGGAGGTCGCGATCTGGGAGACCGAATACCTACAGCGGTTGGACCCTGTGGCGGAGGGGCATCCGGTGCGGCATTTTACAGAATCAACCTTTGCGCGCCCAATTCTCGCAGCTCTGAGCGCGGCGCAGCAGGCTCGTTTGATCGACGCCTATGAGGCAGAAATGGCGGCGGTCTATCCGGTGCGCGCGGATGGATCGGTGCTGTTTCCGTTCCGCAGACTGTTCTTTACGCTGACGGTCCCCGAACATTCCAACGCGTGATACATACCGTCACAAGACGTGTGTTGCAGGCGCACAGAAGGCAGGGCAAACCCATAGGGCCACCGGTTCAGGAGACCCGAAATGCCCGCCTTGATACCCACCCAGTTCAGCGCCGAAGTTCTCTATCTGGGGCGTGTCCCGGATCGGGATGCCTCTTTACGATCTGAGCCGCTGGAACAGGCGATGCTGACATGGGCCGGGATTGACGGCGAGGCGCATGGTGGGGGCACGCGCCCCTCGTGCAGCCGGGTATTGTCGCAGCATCCGCGCGACACCCAGATCAGGAATGTCCGCCAGCTGTCGATCCTGTCTGCCGAAGAATTGACCGAGATCGCCGACAGCATCGGTGTTCAGGCTTTTGATCCCGCCTGGGTTGGTGCGTCGATGATCCTGCGCGGCATTCCCGAATTCACCCATGTGCCGCCGTCATCGCGGCTTCAGGCTCCTTCGGGTGCGACACTGGTGATCGACATGGAGAACCGTCCCTGCGTGTTGCCCGCCCCGGTGATCGAGGCCGACGCCCCCGGCGCAGGTGCGTCGTTCAAACCCGCCGCCGCAGGCAAGCGCGGCGTCACCGCCTGGGTCGAGCGCGAAGGCCTGATTCAACTGGGCGACACCCTGACGCTGCATATCCCTGATCAGCCCACTTGGTCGCATCTGGACACGGCGCGCGCCTGACGCAAAGCGGCGTTTCAGTCTGCAAAAGGTCGGATTTGCGGCTCCTTCTGGCTCTTGGGTTGGGCTATGCCTGAAGGAACAGGTGTTCCGTGACCTTGGGAGGGGTGACATGAGCTTTCAGACCGACATCGAAATTGCACGCGCAGCCAAGAAGCAACCGATCCAACAGATTGGGGCCGGGCTGGGCATCCCATCCGAGCATCTGCTGCCCTATGGCCATGATAAGGCCAAGGTCAGTCAGGATTTTATCAATTCCGTACAGGATCGGCCCAATGGCAAGCTGATCCTTGTCACCGCGATCAACCCGACCCCCGCAGGCGAAGGCAAGACGACCACGACGGTCGGGCTGGTGGACGGGCTGAACCGGATCGGTAAAAAGGCAGCTGTCTGTATCCGCGAGGCATCCCTGGGGCCGTGTTTCGGCATGAAGGGCGGCGCAGCAGGGGGCGGATATGCGCAGGTGATACCGATGGAGGAAATGAACCTGCATTTCACCGGCGATTTCCATGCGATTACCAGCGCTCATAACCTGTTGGCGGCGATGATCGACAACCACATCTATTGGGGCAACGAGCTGGGCATAGACGAACGCCGCGTTTCTTGGCGTCGCGTGATGGATATGAATGACCGGGCGCTGCGGGACACTGTAACCAGCCTGGGGGGCGTGACGAACGGGTTCCCGCGCCAGACGGGGTTTGACATCACTGTCGCCTCTGAGGTCATGGCGATCCTGTGTCTGTCCCGCGACCTGGCGGATTTGCAGCAACGGCTGGGCAGCATCATCGTGGCTTACCGCCGGGATCGTAGTCCGATTTATGCGCGCGATTTACAGGCAGACGGGGCCATGACCGTCCTGTTGAAGGACGCGATGCAGCCCAATCTGGTGCAGACGTTGGAAAATAACCCCGCCTTTGTCCACGGCGGTCCCTTTGCCAATATTGCGCATGGCTGCAACAGCGTGATTGCTACGACTACGGCGCTTAAATTGGCGGATTATGTGGTGACCGAGGCCGGGTTCGGGGCCGATCTGGGCGCCGAGAAATTCATGAATATCAAATGCCGCAAGGCTGGCCTGTCCCCCGACGCGGTGGTGATCGTGGCGACGATCCGCGCGATGAAAATGAACGGGGGCGTGGCTAAGGCCGACTTGGGCGCAGAAAATGTGACAGCGGTACAGGACGGTTGCCCCAACCTTGGCCGTCATATCGCCAACGTCAAATCTTTTGGTGTGCCCGTCGTGGTGGCGATCAACCATTTCGTCACGGATACCGACGCCGAGGTGCAGGCGGTCAAGGATTTCGTGGCGGGGCAGGGCAGCGAGGCCATCCTGTGCCAGCATTGGGAAAAAGGCAGCGCTGGCACCGAGGACCTGGCCAACCGCGTGGCTGAACTGGCCAACGGCGGCTGGTCGCATTTCGCGCCGCTCTATCCTGACGACATGCCGTTGTTCCAAAAGATCGAAACCATCGCCAAACGCATCTATCACGCGGACGAAGTGCTGGCGGATCAGAAAATCCGAACACAGCTGCGGGACTGGGAAGAGGCAGGATATGGCCATCTCCCGATCTGTATGGCGAAAACGCAGTACAGTTTCTCGACCGATCCGAATCTGCGCGGGGCACCCACGGGGCATTCAGTGCCGATCCGCGAGGTCCGGCTTAGCGCTGGCGCTGGATTCGTCGTGGCGATCTGCGGGGAAATCATGACGATGCCTGGCCTGCCGCGCAAACCCAGCGCCGAGCAGATCATGCTGAATGACCAGGGCCAGATCGAGGGGCTGTTCTAAGCAACCGCAAGAAATTTCCTTTGTCCCGCAGGGATGGCGTATCGGAAACGCGCAAAGCGCAGTTAATTGCGCTTTGGCTGTTTGTCCGGCTGGTCCCCCGCGGTCGCAGCTTGTAAACGCTGCGGTGACAATTAATCGGAAGGATCCAGAGCATGAGCGCACAGATCATTGACGGCAAGGCGTTTGCGGCGCGGGTACGGGGGCAG
>JARGPB010000010.1 GCA_029212905.1 Thalassovita sp. | reverse complement strand
CCTTGCCTCAAAATTACGGAAGAAGGTGTCTAAAAATATAGGGGCTATTCACCTCATGGCGAGGCAGCTCCTCTACTAGTGCGAGATCATCCAGGGCCGTGCCGATGGGAAGCTTTTCGAGCCGTCTGCACGGTGCAGCGTTCGGCTGGGCAAACTTTTGGATGCGCTGGACGAACAGCATGAGCAGCCGGGGCCGTGGGATTTCGTGGATTTGGGCGCGTGCTGCGCCTTTTCATTGGTCGCAAAGGCGGTCCGCCGGCTGCCATTCATATTTGCAAGGTTTGGCGCGCGCAAAATGGCGCGACCAGCCATCTGGCTGCAACTGGGACACGCGCAGGGCCGGTCGAAATTGGCCATCGAGGTATATTCAGTGAACGGGCCGCAGTCTTCGCAAAGGTAGTCATAATAGGGCATGATCGCTCCGGTCGGTTGGGGGCGAGCCTGCGCGGCCCGCCCGAAGGGATTACAGATCGGGAGCCAGCGGAATATCCACCGAGCCGTCCAGGAACTTCTTCGGACCGTCCGCGCCGGGCATGATGTCGAACTCGAAGATGTCATTGGGGAGCCACAGCGTCGCGCAGGCATTGGGAATATCCACCACGCCCGAGATGTGACCCTGGACAGGTGCTGTCCCCAAAATCGCGTAGGCCTGCGCGCCAGTGTAGCCGAATTTCTTCAGGTACTCGATCGCGTTCAAACAGGCCTGACGATAGGCGACATGCACGTCCAGGTAATGCTGCTCACCGCTCTCATCGACGGAAATACCCTCAAAAATCAGATAGTCGTCGTATTTCGGTACGATGGGCGAGGGTTTGAAAATCGGGTTCTTGATTCCGTACTTTTCCATCCCGCCTTTGATCAGCTCGACCTGGATATGCAGCCAACCGGCCATTTCAATCGCACCGCAGAAGGTGATTTCCCCGTCTCCCTGGCTGAAGTGCAGGTCGCCCATCGATAGGCCGGCGCCATCAACATAGACCGGGAAATAACAGGTTGATCCGCGCGACAGGTCCTTGATGTCACAGTTGCCGCCGTGTTCGCGAGGCGGAACGGTGCGGGCACCCTCGGCGGCGGCCTTGGCGCGCTCTTCGCCGACCAGTTTGCCCATGTGCGCAGACTGGGTATTAGGCAGCGCGGCCAGAGGCGGCGTGCGGTCAGGATCGGTGTCAAACAGAGCCTTTTCGCGAGTGTTCCACATGTCCAGCATCTTGCGATCGGGCAGACAGCCGATCAGGCCGGGGTGGATGAGCCCGGCATATTTCACACCCGGAACGTGTCGGGATGAGGTGAACATGCCATGGAAATCCCAGATGGATTTCTGCGCTTCGGGGAAGTGTTCGGTCAGGAACCCCCCGCCGTTTTGCTTTGAGAAGAAGCCGTTGAAGCCCCAGTTCATTTCTTCCTTGGCACCGATGTCCAGGATGTGGACCTTCAGCAGGTCGCCCGGTTCGGCACCTTTGACGCCGATAGGCCCGGACAGATAGTGGACCTGCTCCAGTTCCACATCGCGGACGTCAGCGGCGTCATCATCATTCGCGATCTGACCGCCGGTCCAGTCATAGGTCTCGATTTTGAAATCGTCTCCGGGTTCGACCCAGACCGCGATCGGAATATCCGGGTGCCAGCGGTTATGGATGTTCTCGTTTGTGTGTGGGCTTTCGGAAAGATCCACAGAGATCAGCGTGTCAGCCATGTCTTATCCTCTCTGACTTGGGTTAAACGGATAGGAATTTCGAGACCTTGGCCTCGTCGATGCCTTCGCGCGGGCTGTCGTGCACGAAGGCGCCATTTTCGATCACGACCACGCGGTCGGCGACGTCCAGCGCAAAGCTGAGCACCTGCTCGGAGACGATAATGGACAGCCCCTTTTCGTCGCGGATGCGGCGCAGGGTGCGGGCCATTTCGCGGATGATTGAGGGCTGGATGCCCTCGGTCGGTTCATCCAGCAAAAGCACCTTGGGTTTCGAGGCCAGCGCGCGAGCAATCGCCAGCTGTTGCTGTTGACCGCCCGACAGGTTCCCGCCGCGGCGGTTTTTCATCTCCAGCAGGACGGGGAACAGTTCGTAAATGTCTTCGGGGACGGATTTTTCTCCGGTCGAGGTCAGCCCCGTTTCGACATTTTCCTGCACAGTCATGGAGGAAAAGATCATCCGCCCTTGGGGCACATAGGCGATGCCATTCGCCACGCGCTGATAGGGTTTCATGTCGGTGACTTTCGCGCCTTCGACGGCGACCTGCCCGGACTTGGCCGGAACGATCCCCATCAGCGTCTTCATCAGGGTGGTTTTCCCCATCCCGTTGCGGCCCATGATGGCCACGATCTCACCGGGGGCGACGTTCAGGTCCAACCCGTGAAGCACTTCGCTTTCGCCGTATGCCGACCGCAATTCGGAAATATTCAGCATGGTACTTTCTCCTTCAGTGGCCGAGGTAAACTTCGACGACCTTGGGGTCGTTCTGGACGTGATCCATCGAGCCTTCGGACAGGACCTGCCCTTGGTGCAGCACCGTGACCCGCGTCGCGATGTCGGCGACAAACCCCATGTCGTGTTCGATCACGATGACAGAGCGGTCGGCGATGATGCGGTTCAGCAGCTCGGCTGTTTTCTTGCGTTCGGCGACGGACATGCCCGCGACGGGTTCGTCCAGCATCAGCAGCTCGGGGTCCTGGATCAGCAACATGCCGATCTCCAGCCACTGTTTCTGACCGTGAGACAGATAGGCCGCCTTTTGCGCCAGTAGCTCCTTGAGAAAGATCATCTCGGCGATCTCTTCGATCCGGGCGCGCACATCGGCATCCCGCCGAAAGAACAGAGCGCCGAAAACGCCGTGCCCCTTGGGATAGCTGAGCTCCAGATTGGCAAAGACCGAAAGATCCTCGTAGACGCTGGGCGTCTGGAATTTCCGGCCAACACCGGCATGCACGATCTGGTCCTCGCGCATGCTCAGCAGGTCTTTG
The DNA here is from genome assembly GCA_029212905.1 of Thalassovita sp. GTDB lineage: Bacteria > Pseudomonadota > Alphaproteobacteria > Rhodobacterales > Rhodobacteraceae > Thalassobius. The sequence continues at coordinate 144,395 of JARGPB010000010.1, read as the reverse complement.
CCCTTGAAGGCAACCGCCCCCGAGGTGGCCTTGGTCCGGCCACAGATCAGATCCAGCACGGTGGTTTTTCCCGCACCATTCGGCCCGATGATGACCCGGCATTCGTTCGGCTCAACATAGAAGCTCAGATCGTTGACTGCCTTGAACCCGTCAAAGGACACGGTCAGCCCCTCGACCATCAGCACGAAGTTTTCGTTGTTATAGTCCAGCATGGCTCACCTCATTCCGCGGGGGTCTTGGTGGCGACGGGCGCTTTGGCCCCTCGCAGTTTTTGCAGACGTGGTTCGATCTGTTCTGCCCACAGACCCGCCAATCCATTCGGAAAGGCCATCACAACAGCGATGAACAGCGCACCCAGGCCCAACAGCCAGATTTCTGGGAAGCTCTCGGAAAACGAGGTCTTGGCCCAATTCACCAGCAAGGTGCCGTAGACCGCGCCCACGATGGACAGACGTCCCCCGACGGCTGCGTAGATGACCATCTCGATTGAGGGCACGATCCCCACAAACGACGGCGACATGAACCCGACCTGTAGCGTGAACATCGCCCCACCGATGGCCGCAAAAGCTGCGCCCAGACAGAAGATAAAGATCTTGAAGTTCGCCACGTCATAGCCCGAGAACCGAACGCGGTCCTCTTGGTCACGCATGGCGATCAGCAGGCGGCCCAGCTTGGATTTGCGCACGAAATGCGCGGTCAGCAGGACACCGAACAGCAGCACTCCGTTGATGAAATACAGGATCGTCTTGGCCTCGTCCGTGCGGATGTCCCAGCCGTTCAGTGTCCGCAGGTCGGTGATGCCATTGACGCCGCCGGTGAACCCTTGCTGCCCGATGATCAGGATGGTCAGGATCGCCGCGATGGCCTGTGTGATAATGGCAAAGTAGACCCCGCCCACACGGCGCCGGAACATGGCCACGCCGATGATGAAGGCAAAGACCACCGGAATCACGATCACTGCCACCACTGTTGCCGCGAATGAATTGAACGGCTCCCACCACCAGGGCAGAGCGGTCAACTGGTTCCAGTCCATGAAATCCGGGATGCCGGGCGTGGATTGGATCGAGGTGTTTTCGGGGGTCGAGGCCTCGAGTTTCAGGAACATGGCCATGCAATAGCCACCCAGCCCGAAAAAGATGCCCTGGCCCAGGGACAGGATGCCTCCGACGCCCCAGCACAGCACCAACCCGATCGCGACAAAGGCATAGGTCAGGTATTTGCCGAACAGGTTCAGCCGGAACGGTTCCAGGATTGCAGGAAAGACCAAGAAGATGATCGCGGCGAGGATCGCAAAGTTGATGAGCTCGCGCTTGGTCAGGAATTTGTGGGTAAATTTCGCTTGCATCAGAGCCTCCGGCTTACTTGCGCAGTTTCAGGGAGAACAAACCCTGAGGGCGCAGCATCAGGATGCCGACCACGGTCAGCAGTGTGAGAACCTTGGCCATAGAACCAGAGAGGAAGAACTCCATGATCGACTGGGCCTGGCTGATGGAAAAGGCGCTGGCGATGGTGCCCAGCAGGCTGCCTGCTCCGCCAAAGACGACGACCAGAAAGGTGTCCACGATATACAGCTGGCCTGCCGTTGGGCCGGTCGAGCCGATCATCGTAAAGGCCGATCCCGCCACGCCCGCCACGCCGCAGCCGATGGCAAATGTCATCCGGTCGGTCCAGGCGGTGTTGATGCCGACCGCGTCGGCCATCTGGCGGTTATTGTTGATCGCGCGGACCTGTTGACCCCACCGCGAGCGATACATCATCGCATAGACAGCAGCCGAAATGCTGATCGCCAGTACCATGACAAAGATACCGTTGATGGGCACCTCGATCATGTCGGTCAGCGGTAAGGACCCCATCATCCAGTCGGGGATTGTGACGCCGACCTCTCGGGCACCAAATACCGATCGGTAAATCTGTTGCAGAATCAGGCTTAGCCCCCATGTGGCCAGCAATGTATCCAGAGGGCGTTTATACAAATGGCGTATGATCGACCATTCCACCAGCATCCCCAGCGCGCCCGACACAATGAAGGCCAGCACCATCGCGACAAAGAAATATATGCTGAACAGGCCTGGCAGATAGGATTCAAAGAAATTTGACAGCAGATAGGTGACATAGGCGCCCAGGATCATGAACTCGCCATGCGCCATGTTGATCACGCCCATCTGGCCAAAAATGATGGCTAGTCCTAGCGCCATCAGAACGAAAACCGAAAACAGTATGAGCCCGGCAAATCCTTGCATTGCAAAGATCGCGGTCAGCTCACTCATGGAATAGTCGGAGAACATGTGTCACCTTCCGTGGGAGGAAAAAATCCGAAGAGAAGGACCCGCGCGGTGGGGTAGACCCCAACCCGCGCAGGACAAGTCAATCAGGACAGCCCGGATGCAACTGCGGGCCGTCCTGAGGTGCCGTTACTGGTACCCTTCGGGGAACGGATCGGGTTCAACCAGCTCGGCGGTCTCGTAGACCACGTCATATTGGCCGTCTGCCTTGGCCAGACCCACGCGGGTTTTCGACCACAGGTGATGGTTTTCGTGCACTTTCACATAGCCTTCGGGCGCCGAGGTCAGTTCGATGCCCGGCGTCGCCGCGCGGACCTTGTCCACATCAAAGCTGCCGGCTTTCTCGACGGCGGCTTTCCACAGCCACGGGCCCAGATAGGCGGCCTGGGTCACATCGCCGATCACCATGTCCTCGCCCCACATCTCCTTGAACGCCTTGACGAATTCCATGTTGTTGTCGTTCGTCAGCGACTGGAAATACTTCATGCAGGCATAGGCGCCTTCGATGTTTTCGCCGCCAATACCGCGGATTTCGTCTTCGGTTACCGAAATTGTCAGGACCAGCGGTTTTTCCTTGGTCATGTCGATGCCAGCAGCCTTAAGCTGCTTGTAGAAGGCCACGTTCGACCCGCCAACAACGATGGCGTAGATCACGTCGGGTTTCTTCAGGCGGATCTTGTTGATGACCGAGTTGAACTGCGTGTGTCCCAGCGGATAGTAGTCCTCGCCGACGACCTTGCAGCCTTCCATGAAGTTCTCGATGTGTTTGCGCGCGATCTTGTTCGATGTACGCGGCCAGATATAGTCCGACCCCAGCAGATAGAACGATTTGGCGCCCTTGGTTTCATTCACCCAGTCCAAGCCAGCAATGATCTGCTGAGTGGCTTCTTGGCCGGTGTAAATGACGTTCGGGCTCTGCTCGAGGCCTTCATAGAAGGTCGGGTAGTAGAGAAAGCCATTATACTGTTCGAACACAGGCAGAACTGCCTTGCGCGATGCCGATGTCCAGCAGCCCATGACCGAGGCAACCTTGTCCTGAACCAGCAGTTTCTTGGCTTTTTCGGCAAAGGTCGGCCAATCGGATGCGCCGTCTTCCTGGATGTATTCGATTTTGCGTCCCAGAATACCGCCCTGGGCATTGATCTGGTCAATCGCCAGCTTTTCCGCCTGCACCGATCCAGTTTCCGAGATCGCCATCGTGCCCGTAACCGAGTGCAGAATGCCGATTGTGACAGTATCATCCGTGACGGCTAGGCCGGTCGTATTAATCGCTGCGGTTGGATAGTCTTGCGCTCGCAGCATCTTGGGCGCGAACAATGACGCAGTCATCGCTGCGCCGCCTGCCAATACGGCACGACGGCTCAGGCTATTGAGGTTGCTTGGTTTTTTCGAGTCAGACATATCGCCTCCATGTCAGTCAGATTGTCGTTTCTGGTGGCGACTTCCGCGCCATTGACGATGAGGCTCGCAGCAAATGCTGCAATGCAGTATACGTTGAATGACGTATTTGGTTGCGCGTTTTTACTCCTAAGAATGGCTGAGGGGTTTGAGTGGGCCGACCCGGCATCCACTGCATGGATCAACGGCCGTCAGATCCCGATGCAACAATGCCCCCGCAGTTCAGGCCCGGGCAAAAGGGATACCAATGGTTGTCGCGTTCAGTGCCACAGGAGGCCGCCGGAATTACAATCGGTGGGTCGCCAATGAAACGATGGAGGATTTTGCCCTCCGCTATACTGCGCGGCGGGCGCGGCGTTGGGGATATGGGCGTGTGGCCAATACGGCCCTTGGCTCGATCTCGTTTCTGGCGCTCGAGGCGATCGGCGGTGCGATTACCCTGACCTATGGGTTCGATGCGGCGATCATCGCGATCATGCTGGCCGGGCTGATCTTGTTTCTGACTGGGCTGCCCGTCAGTTATTACGCGGCGCGCTATGGGGTGGATATTGATCTGCTGACGCGCGGGGCGGGGTTTGGGTATATCGGCTCCACGATCACCTCGTTGATCTACGCCAGTTTCACTTTCATCTTCTTTGCGCTTGAGGCGACCATCCTTGCGCTGGCGATTGATTTTTGCTTCGGGGTGCCTGTGTCTATCGGGTATCTGGTGTCGGCGCTGGTTGTTATCCCCTTGGTGATGAATGGTTTTTCCAAAATTTCGGCCTTTCAGGCCTGGACCCAGCCGCTGTGGATCATTCTGCATATCCTGCCTTTTGCCCTGCTGGCATACTCCGGGATCGAGCTGGAATCCTGGACCGGTTTCGTCGGGGAACGCGGTATGGAAGGACCGACGTTGATGATGATCGGCGCGGCGATGGGCGTGGTGCTGTCGCTGATCGCGCAAATCGGCGAGCAGGTGGACTTTCTGAGGTTTCTGCCTGAACCCAAAACCAAATCCGAAAGGCGCCGCTGGTGGGTCGCGCTTCTGGCGGCGGGGCCGGGGTGGACGATTTTGGGGGTCGCCAAGATGCTGGCGGGCTCGTTCCTGCTGACGCTGGCGGTTGGGGCCTCGGTCGCGCCGCGTGATGCAACCGACCCGACACAGATGTATTACATCGCCTTCGAGCAGGTCCTGTCCTCACCTTTTATGGCGCTGGCGTTGACCGGGGCCTTTGTCATTCTGTCTCAGCTGAAAATCAACGTGACGAATGCCTATGCGGGGTCGATTGCGTGGTCGAACTTCTTTTCTCGGCTGACCCATTCGCACCCCGGTCGCGTTATCTGGCTGGTATTCAACGTCGCCATTGCGCTGATGCTGATGGAGCTGGGCGTTTTCCACGCTATCGAGTCGATTCTGGGCCTGTATTCCCATGTGGCGCTGGCCTGGATCGGAGCAATCACCGCCGATCTGGTGGTGAACAAGCCGCTGGGCCTGAGCCCCAAGGGGATCGAGTTCCGCCGCGCGCATCTGTATGACATCAATCCGGTTGGAACTGGCGCGATGCTGGCCGCGGTTCTGGTGTCGATCCTGGCGCTGCTAGGGTTTTTGGGGGATCTGGCGCAGCATTTTTCGGCATTGATTGCGCTGGCAACCGCGTTTGTTGTCGCGCCGCTGATCGCGTGGCGCACCAAGGGGCGGTATTACCTTGCGCGTCCCAGCCAGCCCGTCCCCCATTTGCATCCTGGCCAGACCACGACATGCTGCGTCTGTGAATACCGTTTCGACCCCGAGGACATGACCGACTGCCCCTTCTATGCTGGTCCGATTTGCTCTCTTTGTTGTACGTTGGATGCGTCCTGCCGGGACAGTTGCAAGCCTCACGCGCGTTTGGGGCCGATGCTGGTCGGTGCATTGAACCGGGCGCTTCCGCAGCGGGTGGTCGAGGCGTTGATGACCCGGCTGTCGATCTTTTTGATCGCGACGGCGGTTCCTGCGTCGATCTTTGCGGCCTTGTTGCTGGTCATCCGCGCCAACGCGGGATCCGATGGGCTGGACGTTGTGCTGACCATCATTTTCTGCAGCGTTCTGGTGGTGATTGGCGTCATGGTTTGGACGTTGATTCTAACCACCGAGAGCCACCACAAGGCGCGGGACGAGGCTGATCTGCAAACTCAGCGCCTGTTGCGGGAAATCCGGGCGCATGAACGCACGGATGCGGCCCTACAAACAGCGCGGGACAAGGCCGAGGCGGCGAACCTTGCAAAAACACGCTACATGGCCGGGATCAGCCACGAATTGCGCACGCCGCTGAATGCGATCTACGGCTATGCCCAACTTCTGGAGCACAGCCGGGATATTCCGGTTGGGCGGCGCGATGCGGTGCGCGCGATCCGCAGCAGTTCGGAACACCTGGCCGGGTTGATCGAGAACCTGCTGGATATTTCCAAGATCGAGGCCGGGCGGCTGGAAATTCACCGTGACCGGATCAACCTGCCCGCTCTGCTACGTCAGATCAGTACGATCTTTGAACGGCAGGCTCGCGAACAGGGACTGGATTTTGGGATTCAGACATCGGGGAACCTGCCGGAATGGGTGGACTTTGACGAAAAACGATTGCGCCAGATTATCATCAACCTGTTGTCCAACGCGATTAGCTATACCCGGTTCGGGTCCGTAACTCTGCGCCTGAGCTATCGCAACGAGGTCGCCCTGATCGAGGTCTGTGACACCGGGATCGGCATTGACCCAGCGCATTTGGATCGCATTTGGAAACCGTTCGAGCGTTTCGCACCTAAGTCGGCCTCGGGGTCGGGGCTGGGGCTGACGATTACGCGGCTTCTGGTCGAAATCCTGGGGGGCGAGATCACCGTGGACAGTGTCCCGAACGAAGGCACCACATTTGCAGTGCGCCTGATGCTGCCCTCGGTCCAAAGCGACGAACCTGCCCGCGCCGCCTGGGTCCGCCCCGAGCAAATCACCGTGACGGGCTATAGCGGACCACGCAAGAAAGTGTTGGTTGTCGATGATGACTTTGATCATCTACGCCTTTTGGAAACGGTTCTGAAGCCGATGGGCTTTTTGGTGCAAACGGCGGCGGATGCCGAAAGCGCGCTATCGATGCTGGACGATTTTTCGCCCGATGTTTTCGTGCTGGATATTGATATGCCGGGCCTGACGGGATGGGAATTGGCCCAAAGGTTGCGGGACATCAAAGCGTTCCGCTCGACGCCGATCATCATGGTGACCGGGCACGCGCTGGAGGCCCACCAACCCGTCAATCGCAAACAATTGTATGATGCCTTTATCGTCAAACCCTATTCGTTGAATGATTTCCTGGTGCGCGCCGCAGGCTTGATGAAAATCGAACTGATCACCCAGGCGGATGCCGCGTCGGAAGCCTCTGCTCATCGCATTCCTGCTGAAACCCTGACCCGCATGATCGGCATGGCCGAGATCGGTCATGCCGCAGGGGTCGCACGTGAGTTGGCTGCACTGGAAACGAGCGGTCAGGCCGATGCGGCGTCTGTTGCGCTGATGAAGGCCCGACTGGCGGAATTTGACCTGCCTGCTGTTCTACGATTGCTGAAGGAGATGACGCGCCATGCTGCCTAAAGCCCCCGCGATGATGACACGACGGTCGATTGCTCTGGTCATTGATGATGCGCCCGAAACCCTTGGAATGGTGTCTGCGGCGCTCGAAGAAAACGGCATGACCGTGCTGGTGGCGCGGTCCGGAGAAGAGGGGATTGATCTGGCGCAACGGGTTCATCCCGACGTTATTTTGATGGATGCGATGATGCCCGGCCTCGATGGATTCGAGACCTGCCGGCGCCTCAAGTCGCCTCCGATTTCCGAACCCGCGCCGGTGGTGTTCATGACGGGCATGTCCGAAGCCGAGCATATCCTGAAGGGGCTCCAGGCTGGGGGAGTGGACTATATCACCAAACCTGTGGTGATTGACGAACTGATCGCGCGCGTGACGACGCATGTGTTGAACGCCCGTGCGATCAGTTCGGCGCGTGTGGCTTTGGAATACACTGGACAGAATGTGTTGGCGTTTGATAGCCAGGGCGTGTTGATCTGGGGGACGCCTGCCGCGTTGGATCTGATCGCAAATACCGACGAAACAGCGCCTATGCACGCGGGAAAAGCCAGCCCCGCCGCGAAAATCTGGTTGTCTGAATTGATGACACAACCCATGTCCAACGTGCAGGCACATGTCGAACAAGGGCTTGTCCTGACGTACCTGGGCAGCGCCGAGGGTGAGATTGTGGTGCGAATCCGGGCCGAGAGCGCACGTAGCGACGAACATCGCCTGCTAGAGGCCTTTGGCCTGACGATGCGCGAATCCGAGGTGCTGCTGTGGCTGTCTCAGGGCAAGACAAATCGTGACATCGCCGAGATCCTATCGCTGAGTGCGCGGACGGTTAATAAGCATCTGGAACAGATTTTCCCAAAGATGGGTGTGGACAACCGGACCTCGGCGGCGGTGATGGCGGACCGGGTTTTGCAGACCTCGGTGACGTGATGCGCTAGTACAGCAGTGCCGCCATTCCCATCGATGAGAGCAGTAAAAACAACGTACTGGCCCCCAGAACAGCCAAGGCGCGGTGCCCGGTGCGGAAAATCTCTTGGACGTTGCTGAGCAGGCCGATTGCGGCAATCGCGACATAGAAAATGCTGCGCGACAGGTGTGAGACAGCAGTGGTCACGGGCTCGGGGATTGGGGCGAAACTGGCAAGGACCGCCAGCGCGATAAAGGCCAGTACGAACCAAGGCAATCGGATCGCCCCGCGTGTTTGACTGTTGCGGGCAGCGATGACCGACAGGGTCAGCAGCACCACCGGAAGCATCGCCACGCGGATCATTTTCGTCAGGACCGCAATCTCCCCCACCTCGTCTGATACGGAATAGCCCGCGCCGACGACTTGTGCGACATCGTGAATGCTGGCCCCCAGAACAAAACCTTCTTGCTCCGGCGTAAAGCCCGCAGTCTCTAGAAGAACGGGATAGGCCACCATGCCCAATGTGGACAGGGCCGTAGCCGTCAAAACGATGGTCATGGTCTGGCTGCGCTGTTCTTTCATACCCGGCAAAAGGGATGAAATCGCCAGCGCTGCCGAGGCTCCGCAGATCGAAACGGCACCTGCTGCCACCGTCGCCACAGGGGTCGGCCAGCCCGCCCGTCGCCCGATCCAGATCCCCAGCAGAATGGTCAGTATCAACAGTCCGATCACAGTTAGGACCGCCCAAATGCCCAATCGCGAAAATGTCTCGGTTGAGATCGACAGCCCCAATAGCGCCACGCCGATTTTCAGCAGACCAGAGGAGGTGAACTCGAGTCCGGGGCGAATGCGCGGATCTTCGGCCAGAAATGACATCGCGATTCCCAAAAGCAACGCAAACGGCATTACCGGCGCGCCATAGCGTTGCCCCAGCGCCAGGGCGGCCAGGCATATGATGATTGAAACGCCCATCCCGGGCAAAACCTGGCGCAGCCCGTCCATGGTGGGGCGCAAAGGGGCGGTGCTCATGTTTCGGGCCTTCGGTTGGGTGGGGCACACGTAGACTAGAGGATGATGCACCGCAGAAGATAGGGCAGAAACGACGAAACGGAGCCGGTTGCGGCGGTCAGGTTTGCGCGCGAGGGCTGCGACCTGTCCATTTCCGATACGCCCGGAAAAAGGCGCTTGGCTCGCTATACCCTAAATGGTGGGCGATTTCCGCGACGCTTTGTTGATTTCGGGCCAGCATTTTCTGGGCGCTGGCCAGTCGCAGATCGTCCTTGATCGCAAGATAGCTCTGCCCGTCAGCCTTCAGTTTTCGGCGCAAGGTTGCGGGGGACAGATCCAGCGCGCGGGCAAGGGTCTCGAACCCCGGCCATTCAGCAGGGGGGAGGGCGCTGAGCACCTGACGCACCCGAATGGCGGTGCTTTGGTCATGGCGAAAACGGATCAGGATGTTGGCGGGGGCTTCGCGCAAAAAGGTCTTTAGCGCCTGGTCATTCCGGATCACTGGCAGCGACAGGTGTGCTGCATCAAACCGCATCTGCGTGATAGGAGCGCCGAACCTGACAGGCGCGCCGAAAAACTGCCGGTATTCGCTGCGGTGCTCGGGGGCGGGACAGGCGAAATCCAGGCCACGTAACGGGATGCGCCGCCCGACCAGCCAACAGGTCACCCCCATCAGGATCAGCCAATAGGTCCGATACGCAAAGGCCGTGCGCGGCTGGGCGGCGGTCAGATCAATCCGCGCTTCGCCTTCTCGGATATGTAGACTGCCGCGCGGATCATCCAGTACAACTGACAGGAATAACAACGCCCGGTTCAGTGCTTGTTTCAGGGTTGGGGTGGACAAGACCGCATGGCAAAGAAGCACAAAGCTGCCGGGACGCATGGGGCGCTCGGCCAGGCCGAAAAATTCGTCCTCCATCGTCTGCGCAATCAGCCACCACAGTCGCGCATACGTCGTGTTTGTGACCGGGGCGGTCACGGGGTCGTTTAGGCCGACCTGGGCCAGAACAGGGGCGGGATCATGGCCCGCAGCGCGTAGGCAGGCCAGTGCATCCTCGACGAATTCGGCAGAGATGAAGGTGGTCGTCATCCTGCTGGATACTGGCATTTTCGATCAAAAATCAAGCCTTCGCCTGCTATTGATTGCCATGGCCGGATCAGTAGGATGCAGCGCAGGAGGGGCGACGGCCCCGGAGGAGAAAACAATGCAGATTGATGGAAAAGTGTTCCTGGTAACGGGGGCGGGCTCGGGTTTGGGGGCGGCCGTGGCTGAAATGATCGTGGGTGCGGGCGGAAAGGTTGTCATCGTGGATGTCAACGCGCTGGCCGGGGCCGCGATGGTGGACAAACTGGGCGCGGCCGCGCGGTTCTGCAAAACAGACGTCACCAAGGATGCCGACGGCAAGGCTGCTGTTGCCAAGGCTCTGTCGGCTTTCGGGCGGCTGGATGGGCTGGTCAACTGCGCGGGTGTCGCGCCAGGTGAAAAGATCGCTGGCCGCAACGGACCGCACGATCTTGAGACATTTGCCAGGACGGTTTCGATCAATCTGGTGGGCACGTTCAACATGTTGCGCCTGGCCGCCGAGGCGATCTCGAAACAGTCGGCAGCTGAGGACGGCGAGCGCGGCGTGATCGTCAACACGGCGTCGATTGCTGCCTATGATGGCCAAATCGGTCAGGCGGCCTATGCTGCATCAAAGGGCGGAGTGGCCTCGTTGACCTTGCCTGCTGCGCGGGAACTGGCGCGCCACGGGATCAGGGTGGTGACGGTTGCGCCGGGGATTTTCTCGACGCCGATGATGGCGGGCATGGCCCAAGAGGTGCAGGATGCATTGGGGGCCTCGGTTCCGTTCCCGTCACGTCTGGGCGACCCAAAGGAATACGCGGCGATGGTGCGGCACATTATTGAAAACCAAATGCTGAATGGCGAGGTGATCCGTCTGGACGGCGCCCTGCGCATGGCAGCGCGATAAGGGAAATTATCATGACTATTCAAGATCCTATTGTCATTGTCGGTGCGTCTCGGACGCCAATGGGCGGGTTTCAGGGCGATTTCGCAGGCACGGATGCTGCGGCGCTGGGCGGTGCTGCCATTCAGGGTGCGCTGGCAGGGGCAGGGCTGTCGCCTGAGGCCGTTCAAGAGGTTGTCATGGGCTGCGTTTTGCCCGCTGGTCAGGGGCAGGCACCGGCCCGCCAGGCTGCGCTTAAGGGCGGCTTGCCGCTGAGCGCGGGGGCGACCACGGTCAACAAGATGTGCGGATCGGGGATGAAGGCGGCGATGTTCGCGCATGATCTGCTGGTCGCGGGCAGCGCGGATGTCATGGTTGCCGGCGGGATGGAGAGCATGTCCAACGCGCCCTATCTGCTGCCCAAGGCGCGTGGCGGATATCGGATGGGGCACGGCGCAGTGATGGATCATATGTTCCTCGATGGGCTCGAGGATGCCTATGATAAGGGCCGCCTGATGGGTACTTTTGCCGAGGATTGCGCACAGTCCTATCAGTTCAGTCGTCAGGCGCAGGATGATTTCGCGATCACGTCGCTCAAGCGCGCACAGGCCGCGATTGAGGGGGGTGGGTTTGCCGACGAAATCACTCCGGTCACGTTGAAAACACGCAAGGGCGATGTGACGGTGACAATTGACGAACAGCCCGGCAAGGCGCGCCTGGATAAAATCCCGACACTGAAACCCGCCTTTCGCGCGGATGGGACGGTGACGGCGGCGAATGCCTCGTCAATCTCGGATGGGGCGGCCGCGCTGGTGATGATGCGCCAGTCCGAAGCCGAACGGCGGGGGCTGACCCCATTGGCGCGCATCGTTGCGCACACCACTCATGCGCATGAACCCAGCATGTTCCCCACTGCGCCCATCGGTGCGATGCGCAAGCTGGAGGAAAAAACCGGCTGGTCGCTGGCCGATGTCGATCTGTTCGAAATCAACGAGGCCTTTGCCGTCGTTGCCATGGCCGCCATGCGCGATCTGGATCTGCCGCATGACAAAGTCAACGTTCACGGCGGCGCTTGTGCCCTGGGTCACCCGATTGGGGCGTCAGGCGCGCGGGTCATGGTGACGCTGCTGGGCGCGTTGCAGAAATACGGGCTGACGCGCGGCGTTGCCTCTTTGTGCATCGGTGGTGGCGAAGCAACCGCCATCGGGATCGAAAGGATCGCATGATGATATTGGATGAAACCACGGAAATGGTCCGCGACGCGGTACGTGCTTTTGCGCAGGAACAACTGGCACCAGGCGCCGCCATGCGGGACCAGGACCACCGCTTTCCCCGCGCCGAGCTGACCGAGATGGGCCAATTGGGGTTCCTTGGGATGCTGGTACCCGAAGAGTACGGCGGCTCGGACATGGGCGCGGTCGCCTATGCGCTGGCGCTTGAGGAAATCGCGGCGGCTGATGGGGCCTGTTCGACGATTGTGTCTGTGCACAGCTCGGTCGGGTGTGCACCGATCCTGCGGTATGGCACCGAGGACCAGAAACAGCGGTTCGTGCCCAGAATGGCTTCGGGGGAATGGATCGGGGGGTTTGCGCTGACAGAGCCTCAGGCTGGGTCGGATGCCTCGGGGTTGAAAACACGGGCGCGGCTGGACGGGGATCACTATGTGATCGACGGTTCCAAACAATTCATCAGTTCGGGCAAGAACGGCGAGGTGGTGATCGTCTTTGCCGTGACTGACCCCGACGCTGGCAAAAAGGGAATCTCGGCCTTCATCGTGCCCACGGATACCCCCGGATACGAGGTGGTGTCCGTCGAACGCAAGCTGGGGCAGCACAGTTCGGATACCTGTTCTCTGGCCTTTACCAATATGCGGGTGCCGGTCGAAAATCGACTGGGCGCCGAAGGCGAGGGATATAAGATTGCGCTGGCCAATCTGGAAGGCGGCCGCATCGGCATCGCCGCGCAGGCGGTGGGCATGGCGCGCGCTGCGTTCGAGGCCGCCAAGGACTATGCCCATGAACGTGTGACCTTTGGCAAACCGATCATGCAGCATCAGGCGATTGCGTTTAAGCTGGCGGATATGGCGACCCGGATCGAAGCGGCCCGCCATATGGTGCTGCACGCTGCGGCCTTGCGGCAGGCGGGCAAACCTTGCCTGACCGAGGCGTCTATGGCCAAGCTCTTTGCCTCGGAAATGGCCGAGCAGGTCTGCTCGGATGCGATCCAGATCCACGGGGGCTATGGCTATCTGGCGGACTATCCGGTCGAGCGGATCTACCGCGATGTCAGGGTTTGCCAGATTTACGAAGGCACCAGCGAGGTTCAGCGCCTGGTGATCGCGCGCGGGCTGTAAATTGATGTGCCCAGCCGCTTGGCCTGACCCGGCGGCTGGGATAGCGTGCCCGTGACAGGATAGCGAGGGACGCAACCAATGAAGATGAATGACCAAAGGGTGATCAAGGCAGACCGGGCCACAGTATGGGCCGCTTTGCTTAGCCCCGACGTACTGAAGGAATGCGTGCCAGGCGCGCAGGACGTGACCGGCACCCCCGAAGACGGGTTCGAGGCAACCGTGGTGCAAAAGGTCGGTCCGGTTAAGGCGACGTTCAAGGGGCAGGTGAGTCTGTCGGATATGGTCGACCAGCAAAGCCTGACCCTGACCGGAGAGGGCAAGGGCGGTGCCGCTGGATTTGCCAAGGGCGGGGCTAATGTCACGCTGACTGACGCGGACGACGGATGCACCCTGCTGACCTATGAGGTCGAGGCCAAGGTCGGCGGCAAGCTGGCGCAGCTGGGTAGCCGCCTGATCGACAGTTTCGCCAAGAAAATGGCGGACGAGTTCTTTGATCGGTTCCAAAGCGCGCTGGAACCGGCAGACGAGACCGACGCAGACAGCCCCGAGGACGACACACAGAAAAAGGGATGGTTCAGCAAACTGCGCGGCAAATAAGCCACGCTTTGCGAAGTTTCCTTGACGGAATCGACGGAATTCGCGCGGGTTCCGTCGGCATTGCTCTGGCTCGGCTTGTTTGTCAGCACCGGGCATTCTACATGAGCCTACATGAGACGTTTTATCCCATTTCTGAAGTCGCCACCTCGGGTCGCGGTGATCCGGCTGTCCGGCGTGATTGGCACGGGCCGCGCACCGCTGAATGACGCGGCATTGGCGCCCGTGATCGAGCGTGCCTTTCGCAGGGGTAAACCCACTGCGGTGGCGCTGATCCTGAATTCTCCGGGCGGGTCGCCCGTGCAATCAGCGCTGATCGCCGCACGCATCCGGCGGTTATCCGAAGAAAAAGACGTTCCCGTCCACGCCTTTATCGAGGATGTTGCTGCCTCGGGTGGGTATTGGCTGGCGGCCGCAGCCGATCAGATCTGGGCGGATTATGGTTCGATCGTGGGCTCGATTGGGGTGATTTCGGCTGGCTTTGGCGCGCCTGAATTTCTGGCGAAACACGGGGTCGAGCGCCGGGTCTACACCTCGGTCAAATCCAAATCCATGCTGGACCCGTTCCAGCCGGAAAAACCCGAAGATGTCGCGCGGTTGAAGGAAATCCTGGGCGATATGCACAAAGGCTTTGAAACCTATGTGCGCGACCGTCGTGGGGCGAAGCTGGCGGACGACCCGGACCTGTTCACCGGCCGCGTCTGGCTGGGCGAAAAAGCCACCGCACTGGGGCTGATTGACGGGTTGGCACATGCCGAACCCAAACTGAAAGAGCTGTACGGCGATAAGGTTCGGTTCATCCGATATGGCCGCAGGCGCGGATTGTTGCAGCGCTTTGGGGCGCAGGTGACCGAAGACGCCATCGCTGGCATCGAGGAGCGCGCGGCCTATGCGCGTTTCGGGCTCTGACGTGATTTTCAAGATCATAACGTTTTTCCTGATTAGCATGGCCGTTCTGGCGATGTTCGGGAAACTGCGCCTGCCGGGGCAGAAGAAATTACAATCTCGCCGATGCCCGCAATGCGGCCGGTTCAAGATCGGCAAGGGGCCGTGCCCCTGCCGCAAAGGAGTGCGCTGAACAATGGATTGGCTGTTTGCGGGGCTTGGCCTTGTGATCCTGTTGCTGGCGGGGGACGCGCTGGTGAAGGGCGCTGTGAACCTGAGTTTGCGGATCGGTATTCCCGCGCTGATCGTCAGCCTGACGATTGTGGCCTTTGGGACATCCGCGCCCGAATTGCTGATTTCGATCACCGCAGGGCTGGAGGGCGTGCCTGGCATCGCTCTGGGGAACGTGGTTGGCTCGAATACGGCGAATATCCTGTTGGTGCTGGGTGTGCCTGCGTTGCTGGCGACGATGCATAGTTCGGAATGCGAAACCCGCAAAAGCTATGTGATGATGATGGCGGCGTCTGTGCTGTTCGTGGCGCTGGCGTTTACCGGTAGCTTTACGCCTCTGATCGGGCTGGTGCTGCTGGCGGTACTGGGGTTTGTGCTGTTTGACGCAGTGCGGGACGCCCGGGCGCATCGGGCCGCAGGCCAGGATATCGAGCTGGAAGATCCCGAAGGTGCGGACCCCGATATGCCCTGGTGGAAGATCTGCATGTTCTTGGCGCTAGGGCTGGCCGGCCTGCCGTTTGGGGCAGATTTGCTGCTCAAAGGCGCCGTGAATATTGCCCGTGACTTCGGTCTTAGCGAGTCCGTAATCGGCCTGACGCTGGTTGCTGTGGGGACGTCTTTGCCCGAGCTGGCCACCACAGTGATGGCCGCGCTGCGCCGCCAGGCGGATGTGGCGTTGGGCAATGTGATTGGCTCTAACATGTTTAACCTTCTGGCCATTATCGGGATCGCCTCTTTGGTTAGCCCGATCCCGGTTGATCCGAAATTCCTGACGTTTGATTTGTGGGTTATGCTGGGGGCCTCGGCGTTGTTGTTCCCGTTTGTGTTCCTCAAGATGGACATTACGCGGTTATGGGGGGTGGCCTTGACGTCGCTCTATGTTGGGTATGTGGTGGTCGTACTGCTCTAGAACGGAGACTTGGACATGCCCCTTGCATTGGTAACCGGAGGCGCAAAGCGGTTGGGCCGTGCCATGGCCGAATATTTGGCGGCACGAGGCTGGGACGTTGCCGTCCATTTCGCAAGCTCAGAGAAAGACGCCCAGGAAACCGTGGCCGCAATCCACGCGCTGGGACGCAATGCACATGCCTTCCATGCCGATCTGCTGGACGAGGCCCAGATGCAGGCGCTGATGCCTGTGGTGGCCGCGCATTTCGGGACGCCGGTGACGTGTCTGATCAACAACGCCTCGATTTTTGAATATGACCGTCTTGAAACCGCCAGCCGAGAAAGTTGGGACAGGCATTTTGAATCGAACCTGAGGGCACCATTTGTATTGACGCAGGCTATGGCGAAACATGTGCCAGACCCATTGAACGACGAAAACGAAGAGCCGTTGGCACAGGGGCTGGTGGTGAATATGGTCGATCAAAGGGTGCGCAAGCTGACGCCAGAATTCACGACATACACGCTTGCGAAAATGGGTTTGTGGACCTTAACCCAGACGGCAGCGCAGGGGTTGGCTCCGCGCGTTCGTGTGAACGCAATTGGGCCGGGGCCGACGCTACAAGGGGCGCGACAGACAGAACAACATTTCCGCGCACAACGGCAAAACACCATTCTGGGACGTGGCGCGAACAGCACGGATGTGACTGCGGCGCTTGGGTTTTTGCTCGATTCTCCGGCTGTGACGGGGCAGTTGATCTGCGTGGATGGCGGCCAGCATCTGGGTTGGAAAACTCCAGATATTTTGGGCTTGGAGTAAATATTCGGGTTGACCTATGCGAAAGTTGTGCACTGGTCACGCGCGTGTTACGCAAGTGTTACAAAAACGCTAATGATTTCAATGTTTTGCCAATCGTTAAAATAAATATACAATAAAATCAATAGCTTAAATTAATGCCTAATTATTGGGCAAATCACTGAAGGCGCCGTGATTCAAGGAAAAATCGCGGATACCTACAAGTTATCATCAGAGTTATCCACAAGTTCGGTGGAGAGTTTCTTTCTTGCTTCACCCCTTCAAAGATTGCAGGGGCGCACCAAGAATCATAACAGTTGAATCATGACCGAAGCCACCCCTCCTGCCGATCCTACTTCTGCCCCTTTGACGGGGCATCTGCTGATTCAGTCCTATCTGAAAACACTGGATGCATCGCCGGGTGTGTACAGGATGTTGGATGCGCAGGCGCGGGTGCTGTATGTCGGCAAGGCGCGGAATCTGCGGGCGCGGGTTTCGAATTACGCGCGGCTTTCGGGTCATTCCGAACGGATCGCCAGAATGATCCGCGAGACCGCTTCGATGATGTTTCTGACGACGAAAACAGAAACCGAAGCGCTGCTGCTGGAACAGAACCTGATCAAACAGCTAAAGCCGCGCTATAACGTGTTGCTGCGGGACGATAAATCCTTTCCGAACATTCTGGTAACGACGAGTCACGCCTTTCCGCAGATCAAGAAGCACCGCGGTGCGAAGAAGGAAAAGGGTGCTTACTACGGTCCCTTCGCCAGTGCGGGTGCGGTAAATCGCACGTTGGCACAGTTGCAGCGCGTGTTCTTGCTGCGCAATTGCCCGGACTCACAGTTTGAAACCCGCACGCG
Organism: Thalassovita sp.; assembly: GCA_029212905.1. GTDB lineage: Bacteria > Pseudomonadota > Alphaproteobacteria > Rhodobacterales > Rhodobacteraceae > Thalassobius. The sequence goes on along the minus strand of JARGPB010000010.1, from coordinate 126,666 downwards.
TCCTTGTTTGCAGTATCAGATCAAACGGTGCTCGGGTCCCTGCGTGGGCAAGATTTCAGCCGAGGAATACGCGTCCTCGGTCAATGATGCTCAGCGGTTCCTTTCGGGGCGATCGTCTGAAATTCAGGGCGCTTTGGCCGAGCAGATGACTACCGCCTCGGAGGCTCTGGAATTCGAACGTGCCGCCGCGCTGCGGGACCGGATTCGTGCTTTGACGCAGGTGCAGACCGCACAGGGGATCAACCCGCATACTGTATCGGATGCTGACATCGTGGCGTTGCATCTGGAAAGCGGCCAGGCCTGCGTTCAGGTGTTTTTTATCAGGGCGGGACAAAACTGGGGGAACCGGGATTTTTATCCTCGGGTCGGCGTCGGGATCGAGGCCCCCGAGGTGATGGAGGCGTTCCTCGGGCAGTTCTATGATACAAAGGAATCGCCCAAACAGGTGATCCTGTCTCATCCGATTGAAAATGCCGATCTGATGGAGCAGGCGCTGAGTGAAAAGCTGGGCCGTAAGGTTGAATTGCTGGTCCCGCAACGTGGCGAAAAGGCCGAGCTTGTTGCGGGGGCAGCGCGCAATGCCCGCGAAAGCCTGGCGCGGAAAATGTCCGAATCCGCCGCCCAATCCAAACTGTTGAAAGGTCTGGCCGAAGCGTTCGGGCTGGACGGCCCTCCGCAACGGATCGAGGTCTACGACAACTCGCATATTCAGGGCACGAATGCTGTCGGGGGCATGATTGTCGCGGGTCCCGAAGGGTTCATGAAGAGCCAGTACCGCAAGTTCAACATCAAAGGCGAGGACCTGACCCCTGGCGACGATTTCGGCATGATGAAAGAGGTGCTCACCCGCCGTTTCAAACGCCTGCTGAAAGAAGACCCAGACCGCGAAAAAGGGCTGTGGCCGGATCTATTGTTGATTGATGGCGGGGCAGGGCAGGTCAGCGCCGTGCGTCAGATCATGCAGGAATACGGCGTCGAGGATATTCCCATGGTCGGCGTCGCCAAGGGCGTGGACCGCGACCACGGCAAGGAAGAATTCCACCGCCCCGGCGTACGCCCCTTTGCGCTGCGGATGAATGACCCGGTATTGTATTTCGTCCAGCGCTTGCGGGACGAAGCGCACAGGTTCGCCATTGGCACCCACCGTGCGAAACGCGCCAAGGCCGTAGGCGCCACACCGCTGGACGATGTGCCGGGCGTCGGGGTGACGCGTAAACGGGCTTTGCTGGCGCATTTCGGGTCGGCCAAGGCCGTTAGTGGCGCTAACCTGGCTGACCTAAAGGCGGTCGATGGGATCTCAGACGCGCTGGCCGAGACGATCTATGGGTTTTTTCACGAAAACGGGTAGGGGGATCAGATAGAGGGCAGGGTGACAATAAAGGTCGTACCGTCGCCCAGGGTGCTTTCATACCGGATTGTGCCGTCATGGGCCTCGAGGATTTCCTGAGTGATATTCAACCCAAGCCCTGAACCACCGCGTGTGCGCGTGGCTGTAGAATCCACTTGGCTGAAGCGCCCGAACACCTTGCCCTCGCAGTCGGGCGGGATGCCGACACCGTGGTCGCGGACCATGATATCAAATTGGGTATTCCGTTTGCGCAGGATGACCTCGACGGTTTTGCCATGGTCCGAGAATTTCGCGGCATTTGACAGTAGATTCGCCATCACCTGCATCAGGCGTTTCTGATCCCCCAAGACAATACAGGGGGTTTGCGGAAAATGAGCGACGGCCTCTACGCTATACCCATCCAGATAGGCTTTGTTCGCGGCTATGGATTCTTGCAAAAGCGGTAGAAGGTCCAGTTTCTCCATCTGGAACTCCATCAGGCCCTGCTCCATCCTTTGCAAGTCCAGAAGGTCATCGATCAGAGTTTTCAGACGGCGCGTGTTGTTGGCCGCAATGGTGATCAATTGCGAGGACTGCTCGGGGATTTTATCGCCCGCAGTCATCTGAACAATGTCCAGTGCCCCCTGGATCGACGTCAGAGGCGTGCGCAACTCGTGGCTGACAGTCGACAGGAAATCCGATTTCGCGCGATTGGCGGCCTCTGCCTGTTGTGCTGTCCGGGCCATCAGATCCGCATGGGCCTGTTGCTCGGAGATGTCCACAAAGGTGATGGTCCAGCCGACAGCATGCCCGTCGGGGTTGATCGGGCTGGGCAGTGCAGTCAGGCGCGGATCATAGGTTTTGTCGTCCCAGATTACGGTCGATCCACCCGGAAGTTTCCCGGTGCGCAGCACTTCGGTGACGATCGTCCCGATTTGCGGTAGCTGGGTTAGGTCGGTGCCAGTCTCGCGGTGCTCTTGGCCCAATACCTGGCGGGCGGGGATATTCATCCCGGACAGGGCCCCGTCTTCGTCAAAGATCAAGATCGGACTGGTGGTCATATCGAACAGCATGTCCCGTGCGATCGACGTGATATCCATCATGCGGTTGTTGATAACAAGCCACCCAAACGCGGCCGTAACAAGCGAGAACATAAATGGTGTCGGGTCAAATCCGAACAGCGTGAAGCCACCCAGAACATAGAACAAGTTGGCCACAAGGGGGACCAGTGTGATGAACAGCATCAGCGCAAAGAACGAGCGCAAACGAGGCACAGCTCTGCGGATGGCCGCTATTCCGATGCCCACGGACCCCAGCATGAACAGATAGACATAGGACACGACGACAAAGAACACCGGCCCGTGGTCATAAGCCCCAGAGGGGCGCCCATCGACAGTGATCAGGCGGGTGTTCTGCGTATACAGCAAGTGGTGAAAATCATTGCTGAAGGCAATCAGGAACACCAAAATGGGACCACCCCACAGCAGGGCCTTGCGCAGCCGAGGGTGCGAGACGTCCCGCCCGATCGCATAGTGATACAGGAAAAACGTCCAGGCTGATGTCATCAGGATGATACCGGGCCAGGCGGCTTGGCTCCAGAACAGCTTGCAGCTTAGGCTGGGGTTGGACAACTCCATCGCGGCGGTGAACAACCACCACAGCATGCCTGACTCGGCAGCCAGAAAGGCCTGTTTCCCCGCGAACTGGTGATTTGTCCGAACCCAGATGGTGAAAAGCGCCGATCCCAGCAAGACGACCAATGTTCCAATCACAGGGAAGTCAAAAATATGAGGGGCAAGGCAGGTCACGGTCAAAGTCCTTTGCCGAAAGTCGGCGGAATAGGGAGATAATACTGGGCGCAGCAGGTTGCATTCAATTAAAGTTTGTTTCTGTGGCAAAACTTGGACTGTTCAAGGGGTATCTGATGGTATTGATGTGCCCTGCATGGCCTTAAATGCTGCGCGAAAGGGTGCTTTTCAGCAGCGTGTGAACCGGATAGGTAATCAGCATGACATGGACAATCCCGAATATCCTGACGGTTATCCGTCTTCTGGCAGCCCCTGGGGTCGCGCTGATGTTCCTGTATTTTACGCGCCCCTATGCTGATTGGTTCGCGCTGATGCTGTTTCTTGGGGCTGCTGCCACCGATTGGTTTGATGGCTATCTGGCCCGGCTTTGGGGACAAGAAACCAAACTGGGCGCCATGCTGGACCCGATCGCCGACAAGGCGATGGTGGTGATCGCGCTGATGGTGATTGTGGGCTACTCCTCGATGTCGCCAGGGTTGGTGTTGCCGGCGACGTTTATCCTGTTCCGCGAGGTGTTCGTCTCGGGGTTGCGGGAATTCTTGGGCGATACGGCGGGCACGCTGAAGGTCACGAAGCTGGCCAAGTGGAAAACCACGTTCCAGATGGTGGCGATTGCGATTCTGTTCCTTCAAGGCGTGTTCGAGCACTACTTTGGTATGTCGGCCTACGGGATGGACGAAGAGCTGGTTATTGATATTCTGGCAGCGCGCGAAGAAGACCTGCACGGTCTGCGCTGGAAAATGGAAGGAATGATCTGGAGCGGCTATGCGGGGTTGATCCTATTGTGGGTAGCGGCTGTGCTAACGGCTGTGACCGGGTTGGATTATTTCCGCAAGGCCCTGCCGCATCTGAAGGACGACACGTGATGGATGTGCTGTATTTCGCTTGGGTCCGTGAACGGATCGGCCTCCCGCGGGAGCGGGTCGACACACAGGCGGCGACCGTTGCCGATCTGGTTGCGGAATTGCGCGCGCGCGAACCACGTTACGAGGCCGCTTTTGCTGATCTCAACGCGCTATGTGTTGCTGTTGATCAGGAACTGACTGACTTTGACGCCTCGTTGGCCGAGGCACGTGAAGTGGCGTTTTTCCCGCCAATGACTGGGGGTTGATATGACCGTTCGTGTTCAGCAAGCGGCCTTTGATCTGGGGCGAGAAACCGAACGGTTTGCGGACGCCCAAACGGATATGGGGGCTGTTGTCACGTTCACCGGGATCGTGCGGGATTTGCCGGGCGACACGCTAGACCGCATGGTAATCGAGCATTACCCCGGCATGACCGAAAAGGCCCTGGACAAGATCGAACAGCACGCCCGTGACCGCTGGTCCTTGGGGGGTGTGCTGATCATCCACCGCTTTGGCCCTATGGCTGTGAATGAACGAATCATGATGGTCGCTACGGCCTCGCGCCATCGTAAGGACGCGTTCGAGGCGGCTGAGTTCCTGATGGACTATCTGAAATCCCGCGCACCCTTCTGGAAGAAAGAGTTCACAACCTCGGGCGCGGATTGGGTCGCGGCCAAAGACGAGGATGAGGATGCGCTGACCCGCTGGTGATCTGCGTCCCCAGGTGCAGCAGACGGATCAGCCGACCGCGTTAGCCTTTTCGATATACGCGCGCAGTTCTTCGGCCTCGTGGCGGGCTTCGCGTAGGCCATCCATCGTCGCGGACAGTTCTGCTTCGGCCTGGGCCAGTTGATTGGTCAGCTCTGCCTCGCGCTGTTGCAGATAGGTAATGGCCTGATCGCGGGTTTCTTCGGCTTCGTGCAATTCCTGAGCCATTTTTTCCAGCTCGCCCATGTCCGATTTGGACACACGGGTAAAGCGGTGGATCAACCAGTTGGCAAACCAGCCCAAGCAAAACGCGATGAACAGCACGATCGCGGTGGCGATAATGAACTCGGCCCTATTCATCGTTTGATCCTCCCTCTTCCGCGGCATCTGCGGGGTCGACCGGTTGGCCGGTTTCTGCCGTTTGCCCTTCTTGTGCGGATTGCTCGATGGATTCAAGCGTGGTTTTTGCTTCGGGCGTGGGTTTCGGGCGTATCAGTGTGAATTCGATGCGGCGGTTCGCCTCGCGGCCCTCGGCGGTCTTGTTGTCAGCAATAGGCTGGGTTTCGCCAAAGCCCATTGCCGAGAACGAGCTGGTCAGTACCTTGCGCGCACGCAATTCGTTCAGCACGGCCTGAGCACGTTGCTGACTGAGCGCCTGGTTCATCTCTTCGCGGCCCTGGCTGTCGGTGTGGCCGGCGATCTCCATCCGAATTTCACCGCATTTCCGCAGAATGCTCGCGATGTCATCCAGAATGCCCGAGGCCTCGGGGACAGGTTTGTCCGAGCTAGGCTCGAAGTTGATTTTGCGGGTTTTCAGGATGTCAGCGATCTTTGTCTCGCATTCATCTGGCGTCGGGATCGAGGCGATCGGGTCCAGGGCTTTGACATATTCCACCTTCAGATCAAAGCGCTCTTTCTCTCCCAGCTTGTCGGCGAACAGGCGGGCAATATCTGCGCTGGCCTCGGTGTCGCCGGTGTTGCCGGACAGGGTGATCAGCGTCGGTGTGATATTGACATATCCGTTCGATAATCGCGACAGACCATCCAGCGCGGTCAGAACACGCAGGCTCCAACTGGAGGGAAGCGTGTCGTCCAGACGCGCCGCATTGTGGATCACACCCGTTCCGAAACGCGCCTTGGCAAAGGTTTCAGCGGCTGTGCGGGTCAGGTCGGTGTTCAGGCGGCCACGCAATTGCACCAGTCCTTCGGGGGATAGGGTTGCGGTGAATTCAGGGGCTTCGGTGGCGGCGTCGTTCTTTTCGGGAGCGGGCAGAACTGAATGCAGCGCGAATACGTCTGGCAGTTTGTTTTCCAGCTCGCCAACGGTGTGGTCAAATCGGCTTTGAACGGTGCCTTCGGCTGCAACCAGGGTGATGTCGGCATCGGAGAACGTAATGGACCCCTGGCCCAAATCCGCAAGCGCGGCGATGGACTGCTCGACCGCTTTGGCCCAATTGGGCGAGGGCACGCCAAGCCCGATGGTGCATTTTGGTTGGCCAATCAGCCCGGCCTGTTCCGCGGCCTTCAGGATGCGGCGACGCGAGGGCTCGTCCGCGGCCGAGCAAGCGTCGAACCGGGCGCCGTTTTCGTCGATCAGGAACCGCAGCGTGAACGGTGTGATCACCGGGCGCGGGGCGGTGATCTCGAGGGTCAGTTCCAGATCGTCGGGTGCGGCGCGACGCAGATCATTTTCCAGTGCGCGCTTGTCCTGGGCGCTATCGGACATGGCGCGAATTTCAACTTCGCCCGCAGCAATCGAGACCTTGCTGCGGGGTAGGGACTTCAGGGCCTTCAAGGCGTATTCCAGCGAGGTTTCCCAGTCGTCAGGGACGGGGTAATCCGCAGCCTCCAACAGGTCCGTGACCTGGCCGCTTGCGGATAGCTTCTCGACTTTCTTCAGGAAATCCTCGCGGTCGGTCGAGCTGGGAACAAGGCCGATCAGTGATATACCGCTGTCATTGCGCAGGATTTCCACCGAGAACCGAGGGGCGCTGAGTTGTGCCGAGGCCTGGACGTTCATGCGGTCGATCACACGAGCGGCATCGACGACGCCACCTGCCGTGGAGAGCGCGTTGAACCGTACGGCCTCGGATGGGGCGGTGCCGGTCAGAAACACCTGAAGCCCATTCGCGTGAACCTCGGACCAATGCATGTCGCGGGCGTCCAAAGCCCGGCGCACGCTGAGCTCTGAGTTATCCTCGATCACATTGACCGCAAAGCCTGCGCCAATCAGGCTCAGCCCGGCGGCGACGCCGAAGGCCGCAGAAATAGTGGCGATAGAAGAAAGTCGCATAGGGACCCGTCAGCAATTCGTGTGCTGCTTCTTTAGGCGTATGCGGCAGGCGGTGCAATCAAAGGAACATCGCACCGGCGAAAAACAGCAAAGGGATCAACCCAGTGTCCCGGTTTGCGCGAAATAGTTTCAGGCAAATCCCGCTATCGTGGATGTCCAGCTGGCGCATTTGCCAGATCATGTGAACGCCCATTCCCCAGGGCGCAACCAGCGCCAGAAGGATCGCAAAAGGACGGTCCGATTGGCCGGACATGGCCAGCAAGATGGACAGCGCCATCAACAGCACCGTGCCGATCAGGAACCGGCGCAGCCATTGAGGTGTCCGTTCAGCAAACAGTCGTGCGGTGGATTTCACCCCAATCAGGGCGTCGTCCTCGGTGTCTTGGTGGGCATAGATCGTGTCATAGAAAAGCGTCCAGATGATCCCCGCCAGATACAGCACCACCGGCGCGATATGCAGCGATCCGGTATGCGCGACCCAGGCCAGCAAAGCGCCCCAGTTGAAGGCGATCCCCAGAAACACCTGCGGCCACCAGGTGAATCGCTTGGCAAACGGATAGATCGCAACCGGCGCCAGCGCCAGAACACCCATCAGGATCGCTCCGGTGTTAAACGTCAGCAAAATCGCAAACGAAATCAGGGCCTGTATGCTCATCCATAGGACCGCCTGTTTGACGGACACCTGCCCCGAGGGAATGGGGCGCGAGCGTGTGCGCTCGACTGCGCCGTCAATATCCCTGTCGGTGATGTCGTTCCAGGTGCAGCCCGCACCGCGCATCAGCCAGGCCCCCAACCCGCAGGCAACAAATATCCACAAATCGAACAGGCGCGCCTGTCCGTCGTGCAGGATCGCCAATGCCAGCCCCCACCAACACGGCAGCAGCAACAGCCACGTTCCAATGGGACGATCGGCGCGCGACAGCCGCAGATAGGGGCGCGTCCAGGCTGGGGCCAGATGGTCGACCCAATTGCCCTTAACGGCATCCGAAACCTGGCCTGTGGGCTCTGGCATATGGGGGTGTTCGGGCATAAGTATGGGTCCATGACTGTAAAGATCCGTCTCTATGTAGATCATCCCTTGGGGGATGGGCAAACGGTTCCGCTGAACCGTGACCAAGCGCATTATCTGTTCGGCGTGATGCGGCAACAATCGGGTGCGCGACTGGCACTGTTTAACGGCGTCGATGGCGAATGGCTGGCCGAGGTCACTCAGGCCGGTAAACGCGGCGGAGAGCTGCGGTGCCTAGAGCAAACACGCCCCTTGCAGATGCCGCCCGACCTGTGGCTGATCTTTGCACCGATCAAAAAGGCGCGGACGGATTTTATCGTGGAAAAGGCAGCCGAGATGGGCGCGGCGCGGATCATCCCGGTGCAGACTGCGTTCACCAATTCCGACCGCATTCGGCGGGACCGCTTGCAGGCCCATGCGGTTGAGGCGGCCGAGCAATGCGGCGGCACCTATGTTCCCGAAGTCACCGATTTACAGAAACTTGACCGCCTGCTGACCGATTGGCCCGACGGGCGGCAACTGATGTTCTGCGACGAGGCCGAGGTCGGCCGCCCTGCGCCCCTGACGACAGATCTGGCCGGGAACCCCTGGGCCATTCTGATCGGCCCCGAGGGTGGGTTCTCCGATGCCGAGCGCAAACGGCTGCACGCGTTGCCCTTTGCGCATGTGGTCAGTCTGGGGCCTCGGATTTTGCGGGCGGATACAGCGGCGGTGGCGGCGATGACGGTGTGGCAACAGTCCATGGGCGATTGGCATGGCTAAGGGCCTGATCGAGCGGCTGTGGGATGATGGGCGCCGTGCTTTGGAAATCCAGGAGGTCCTTGATGCCCGGTTCGGACCGGGGATGTCCGAGATTGACGAGGTGCTGAAATCCGGTGATGACGCGATTATCTTTGCTGGGCTATTCCGGGGGCAAAGGGCGGTTTTTAAACAGTTCTTGCGCGGGGGTGCTGCCGAAACGGTGCTGCGCATGGAGGAAGAGCTTCTTTTTTTATACAGTCGCTTAGGGGGTGGATTGTGCCGCGTAAACCAGTTGCTGGCGGCGCTGCCCGAGGACGGATTGGCGGTCTTGGAATATGTTCCCGCGGATCGGGTCAGCTTGATCCTGAAAGCTGATGATCCACAGAAACGCACAGATGTATTGGCCTTGTGTGGCACGTGGCTTGCCACTGTCGCGCCGTTGCGAACGGATATGCGGCGGTTGGGGCGGTCCCGGCTGGACCGCCAATTCGAGGACCTGAATTTGCAGGAACTCAGCGCACAGGACAGGGACTTGGTTCAGGACCTGATCCATGCAGCCCGGACGTTGAGCAAGCGGATCAAAGGGTCGCAGGTCAGTCACGCCATTGCCCACGGAGATTTTGCTCCGGTCAACATGATGAGCGACGGCCGCACCATCTGGGCGGTGGATATTCAGGGCGCAACCCGTTTCCCGTTGGCGCGTATCGTGGCGCGGTTTCTGGTGGCCAAGGATATCTACTCGGCCCGGCAGGCTGTGCAGCAATGGGGGCTGGATGCGGATGACCTGCGATGCTTTGCCCCTGAGCGTATCCTGCCCAAAGTCGAGCTGACCGCCGTTTTCCCCTTTTTTGTTGCACAACAGTTTGTGCGGCGCTTTGTCAGCTCTTATCCGCAGCGTGGCGGGAATCCTGTTGCGCGGATGCGGCTGGAAACCTGCCTGAATGACCTGGAGGCCGCATGACCCTGATCCGACCTGACGCTGCAGATGGCTTGAAACGCTGGGCCGAGCCGCTGCTGGCTGCGGCGCTGATCGGTTGGGGCCTGTGGTGGGGGCTTACCTCGTTGGGGATGATCAAATGGCTGGGGTTTGGTTTGATCGTGCTGGGGGGCGTGCTGCTGGTACTGGGGATCAGGCGCGCCCGGTTCTGGAAAGGCACCGGCGGGGTTGGCCACATTGAGGTGGACGAGGGGGTGATTAGCTATTTTGCCCCGGCCAGCGGTGGCAGTCTAGAGGTTCGCGATCTACAGGTTATTCAATTAATTCAAGTGGGTAGGGACACTCGGATGTGGCAACTGAAGGCGTTGATGACACCCCCCTTGTACGTGCCCGTCAATGCCAGTGGCGCAGAGGCGCTGTTTGATGTCTTTGCCAATTTGCCAGGGCTGGACATGCAAGGGTTGCTGGCCCAGCTGAATGGCCCTGCAACGAACGATGTTGTGATCTGGCGCCGAAACCACACGTCGTTGCATTGACTTTGCCGGGAATAGCCCTCAATCCTGACCAAACCTGAGGGATAAATAGACCGGAGCGAGACATGTCCATTCCCCAATCCGGCGGCGGGCCGATCGAGCATATGGGCCAGCTGGCCGAATATCTGGAATCCGGTTGCAAGCCCCAAGATGCCTGGCGCATCGGCACCGAGCACGAGAAGTTCGGATATTGCAAAGATACTTTGAAACCAATCCCTTATGATGGGGAGAGGTCGGTTTTGGCGGTTCTGAAAGGGCTGCGCGACCTGCATGGGTGGAAACCCCTAGAGGAGGCCGGAAAACTGATCGGCCTGGAAAAAGACGGCGCGAATGTCAGCCTGGAACCGGGCGGGCAGTTGGAACTGTCGGGCGCCCCGCTGGAGACAATCCACCAGACTTGTGATGAGGTGAATCAACACTTGCGCGACGTAAAAGACATCGCGGACAAGGTGGGCGTGGGATTCATCGGGCTGGGCGCGGCGCCGATCTGGACGCATGACCAGATGCCGATGATGCCCAAGGGTCGTTACAAATTGATGAACGAATACATGGACCGGGTCGGGACCATGGGGAAATCCATGATGTATCGAACCTGTACTGTGCAGGTGAATCTGGATTTCGGGTCCGAGGCAGACATGGTGCAAAAGCTGCGCGTGGCGCTGGCATTGCAGCCCGTCGCGACGGCTTTGTTCGCCAATTCTCCGTTCTTTGAGGGCAAGCCAAACGGCCACAAATCCTGGCGATCCCGCATCTGGCGCGACCTGGATCCGGCACGGACTGGGACGCTGCCTTTTGTGTTCGAAGAGGGCTTTGGATTTCAGCAGTACGTGGACTATGCTCTTGATGTTCCAATGTATTTTGTTTACCGCGACGGAAAGTATATTGACGCGCTAGGCCAGTCTTTCCGCGACTTTATGAAGGGGAAACTGCCTGCGTTGCCTGGCGAGACTCCGACCCTGTCGGACTGGGCGGATCACCTGACCACAGCCTTCCCCGAAGCGCGGATCAAAAAGTACATGGAAATGCGCGGTGCGGACGGGGGGCCTTGGCGGCGGATCTGTGCTTTGCCGGCGTTCTGGGTGGGGCTGATGTATGACCAAAGCAGCCTGGATGCGGCCTGGGACCTGGTGAAACACTGGGACGCGGAAACCCGCGAAGCCTGGCGAGTCGAGGCCAGCGTACGGGGGCTTCAGGCCATTGTGGGCGGCCGTCGGATGATTGATCTGGCGTCAGAAGTGCTTGATATTTCACGCAAAGGTCTGATCGCACGAGCGCGTCCGGGCCTGGGCGGCATGGTGCAGGACGAGCGCCATTTCCTGCACGCCTTGGAAGACAGCATCGAAACCGGCATGACCCCGGCAGACGAATTGCTGGCGGCATATAATGGCGATTGGGCCGGAGATCTGACCCGGATTTACAGCGAGTACAGCTATTGAGTTTGGGGGCTTTTGTGCCTTTTGTCCCATGATTTGGGACAAATCCCCTGCTTAGACAATAAAAGACCACGCGCGCCCGGTGAAATCACCGGGCGTTTTGCTGTGCGGACCCCATGAACCGGGTGGGGGCGGCAGGGTTCGGCAGTGAGTATTTTGGGCAAGATGAAAGGTGGGGCCGCCGCCAATTTCATGCGCGGGGCGGACGCCTGGGGATTATTTCTTGCCGATTTTGGGCTCGGTCCCTTTGCGGATGCGATTGATGTTGGCGCGGTGGGTCCAGAAGATCAGCAGGGTCAGCGAGGCGCCGAGGGTGATCATGTTGCCGTAGCCGAAGACGATCATCCAGATGGTCGACGTGGCGGCGGCCATCAGGGCCGAAAAGGACGAGATGCGCACGGCCAGGGCCGTCACCAGCCAGGTGGCGCAGGCGGCCAGACCCACGGGCCAGGCGAGGCCCAGCAGCAGGCCGAGGAAGGTGGCGACGCCTTTGCCGCCCTTGAATTTCAGCCACAGCGGGAAGCAATGGCCGAGGAAGGCCATGCCGCCGGCAAGCTGGGCGGCGTCCTCGGTGGCGAAGCTGCGGGCGAGCAGAACCGCCGCGGCGCCCTTGCCGCCATCCAGCAGCAGGGTTGCGGCGGCGGCGGGTTTGCTGCCGGTGCGCAGCACGTTGGTGGCGCCGATATTGCCCGACCCGATGTCGCGCAGATTGCCCAGGCCCATGAATTTGGCGATGACCATGCCGAAGGGAACCGAGCCCAGCAGGTAGCCGATCACGGCCCACAGGATCAGGACGGTTTGGGCGGATGTGAGATCGGGCATCAGAGGTCTCCGAAGATTTGGGTGCCGGCAACGAAGGTCGCGAGGACTTTGCCCTGCATTCTTGCGCCATCGAAGGGGGTGTTTTTCGATTTGGAGCGCAGTTTTGTACGGTCCATGACGAAGGGGGCGCCGGGATCGAAGAGGATCAGATCGGCGGGGGCGCCGGGGGTCAGGCGACCGGAGGGCAGGCCAAGGCGATTGGCGGGGTTCAGCGACATGGCGCGGAACAGTTGCGGCAGGGTCAGATCGCCGGAGTGATAGAGGCGCAGGGCGGCGGGCAGGAAGGTTTCCAGGCCGACGGCACCCGAGGCGGCCTCTTCGAAGGGGAGGCGTTTGGATTCTTCGTCCTGGGGGGTGTGCATCGACGAAATCGTGTCGATCAGCCCGTGGCGAACCGCATCGACGATGGCCAGGCGGTCGTCTTCGGAGCGCAGGGGCGGCTTGACCTTGAAGAAGGTGCGGTAGTCGGCGACGTCCAGTTCGTTCAGGGTCAGGTGGTGGATCGAGGTGCCGGCGGTGATGTCCAGCCCGTTGCGTTTGGCGCGCTCCAGTGCGGGCAGGGCGCGGGCGGTGGTGATCTGATCGGCGTGGTATTTCGCGCCGGTCATTTCCAGCAGGGCAATGTCGCGGTCCAGGCCCATGCGCTCGGCCATGGGGGTGACGGCGGGCAGACCGCGCAGCGACGCAAATTTGCCCGAGGTCACAGCGGCGCCTTTGGACAGGATCGGTTCCTGAGGGTGGGCGATGACCAGCGCGCCCAGCGATTTGGCATAGGTCAGCGCGCGGCTGAACACCTTGGTGTTGTCGACCACGCGGTCGCAATCGGTAAAGGCAATGGCCCCGGCATCCAGCAGGAACCCGATCTCGGTCATTTCGCGGCCCTCGCGGCCCTTGGTCAGGGCGGCCATGGAAATGACGTTCACGGGGGCGGCCTCTTGGGCGCGGCGGGTGACGAATTCCAGAACCTCGGGGCTGTCGATGGCGGGCAGGGTGTCGGGACGGGTGATAATGGTGGTCACACCGCCCGCCGCCGCCGCCTGACCGGCCGAGCGAAAGGATTCCTTGTGGCGTTCGCCGGGTTCGCAGACTTTGACACCGATATCGACAATGCCCGGCGCCAGATATTTGCCGCCGCCGTCAATCACGCGCGCGCCTTTGGGGACGGCGATTTCTGCGCCATGGCCGGTGATCGTGCCGTTTTCCAACAGGATCGAGCCGTGCTCGACCGCGCTGGCGACGGGGTCGATCAGGTGGACATTGGTTATCAGTGTGGCGGTCATGTGCGTTTTCCTTTGAGCACGGTGTCCAGAGTCTGGCGCAGATCGGCCATATGGGTATCAGCGACAGGCCATTTCACGGTCCATTTGCGCATGATGCCCTGCTGACCGCTAAGGCGCAGTTCGGCAGGCAGGTTCAGCGCCCGGCGCAGGGGGCCCCGGGTCAGGGTATAATCGGCGCTGTCGCCAAAGGGTAGGGTCTGTTCGATGCTGCCCTGCATACGGGTGATCCCGGTGTCGGTGAGGATGAACTGCGTGCGGTGACGGGTCAGGACCCAAGTCACGGCCGCGGACAGGGCGATCCAGGCGATCAGCGCGCCCCCCAGCATCAGCAGGGCCGTGGGGGTGTCGGTCCCGGCATAGCGCAGCCATGCATAGACCGCGAGAGCCACAGCCAGCGGCAGGCGGTGCCCAGCCAAAAGCATCAGGGGGTGGCGGTCGTAAACATGCGCAAGCGATTGTGACCAAAGCGTCATTGGGGGGGCTCCTGCCGGTCTGGGGTCTGGATGTCTTGGATCAGGTGATAGACCTGCGGGCCGTCGTGCAGGCGTTCGAACCCGTGGCGCTGACGGATCAAGGGCTGGCGCAAGCGGGACCGGGCGGCGCGCATATCCTGCTGCGGGGTCAGGATCGAGGTGATGAAGTTCACCGTATACAGTGGGCCGTTTTCCAGCGTGACGCGGTTATCGGCATCCAGCGTATAGGACCGCAGGCGCTTGCCATTAAAGGGGAGGTTGGTGGCGATATAGGCGCGTTTGTTGCTGAGCGAATACCACGTATGTCGGCGGGCCATGGGGTCCCACAGCAGGGGCTTGGCCAGGGCGGCCGCGCCGATCGCCAGATGCACCAGCGCAAAGGGCAGGGACCCGGGCAGGTCCGAGACCCACATCGCGCCGGTCCCCAGCCAGAACACCACAAACAGCCCCATGGCGGGACCGGGAATGCTCAGCTCGGGGCCGGGGTCGGGCTGGCCTTGCCAGAGGATATGTTCGTCCGTGTCCAGAATGTCGGACCAGTCGCGCGGGGGGCTCATGTGGGGGATCCCGCGGCCAGGCGCTGGGCGCGCTGGATGTCGCGCATCATCCCATAGACGCGGCGACCGTCGTGAATGCGTTCAAACCCGACGCGGCGCGCGCGATTTTGGTTCTTGCGGAACACGGGCTCGGGGCCGAAATACAGGGTCGAGACCGTGTTTTCGTCCAGCAACAGGTTGGTGTCGGGGGCAATCGGATAGTCGCGCAGTTTCCTGCCCTGAACGGGGAAATCCGTCGCGACAAAGGCGCGTTTGCTGGACAGGGTGTACCAGGTGTGGCGGGCCCGGTACGGGAACAACAACGCGGCGCCCCCCATGATGCCAACACCGGCGGCGAAATGGATCAGCCCGAACATCCAGAAAAACCCGCCGCCCTGCGCGGCCATGGTCATCCAGAACAGCGCGAACCCGGCAAAGGCCGCGCCAAACATCGTGCGGCCCAGACCGGCAAAGGCGAACCTGAGCGTCGGATCCGGGCGTCCCTGCCAGAGGATATGTTCGTCCGCGTCCAGGATATTTTCCCAGCCGCGCCGGTCGGTCTGGGCTGCTGTCATGGGCGTCCTCCGGCCTGAGCGCGGGTGATGGCCTGGCGGGTGGCGTCCTTGTCCGCCAGATATTTCAGCAGGTGTTTGTCACCCGACAGCGTGACCACCTGAATAGCCGAGCCCAGCGATTTCAGCGCCTTGATTTCCGACAGGCGGACAGCGCGCCCCTGCGGACCCAGAAGGCGCTCGTCTGTCAGGTCCCAGCGGGCCTTGAGCTCGTCCGAGGCGACATAGAAGGCCCGTACCGCGATGGCCGCAAGCCCGCCAATGGCGCCGGTCCAGACATGCGGATTGCCCATGAAAAACAGGATCGCCATGCCGATACCCATGGCGATTGCGGCCATCCAGGCGTGATCGCGCCAATAGGTCGCCCGGTCGGGAAAAATCTCGAGCAGGATCTGTTCGCCGTCATTCAGTTGGGTGGTGGGGGTTAGCGATCCGTACATGTGTCACCTATGGGGCGAGAGAAAATAAATCAGCGCCCCGATGGCAATACCGGCCAGCGGCACAGCCCAGCCCAGCCAGCGCGGCACAACAAGTTTCGGCGCAGGGGCATCGGGGCCGTCCAGCGTGCCCTGCGCCGCATCCGAGGGAATCGCGGACAGGTCCAGATCCGGAAGGGGCTCGGCCCAGGTGCCCAGCCAGCGCAAGGGTTGGTGCAGGCGCAAAGTCTGCGCATGGCCCCGAAAGGCGCCGGACGAAATCAGCGCGACATAGCCCCGGATCTGGTTCAGCATGGTGCGATCGGTTTGCAGATCCTCGGGGTCGATATTGTAGCCCTCGATCAGATAGCTGGTCAGGCCCATGTCCTCGAGCTGGTTCACCGGGAAGATTTCCACATACGCGGGATTCAGATCATAGAGCCCCAGTGCCGCGATCAGGGGCCAGCCTTCGCGGTCGGGATCGGCGAAATCCTCGATCTCTTCGGGGGGGAGGTCCACGGCAAACATCCGGACAACGCCGGTTTCATGCGCGGGAACCTCGATCCGGTCGCTCAAGCTGTGACCTCCTTGGTGGCGGTGCGAGAGGCGCGCAGATTGCGGGCCAGCAGGTCCATCGCGGCCATGCGGACCGCGACACCCATTTCCACCTGTTCCTGAATCACCGAGCGGTTGATGTCATCGGCGATGTCCCCGTCGATTTCAACGCCGCGGTTCATCGGGCCGGGGTGCATGACGATGGCGTCATCCTTGGCGACGGACAGTTTTTCGGCGTCCAGACCGTAGCGGTGGTAATATTCGCGTTCCGACGGGATAAAGCCGCCGTCCATGCGTTCGCGTTGCAGGCGCAGCATCATCACGACATCCACGTCCTGAAGGCCCTCTTGCATGTCGTGGTAGACCTCGCAGCCGAAGTGATCAATCTGGGACGGCATCAGGGTGGGCGGACCGACCAGACGGATGCGGTTTTCCATCTTGCCCAGCAGGATCAGGTTTGAGCGGGCAACGCGGCTGTGCGCGATGTCGCCGCAAATTGCGATGTTCAGCCGGTGCAGGCGGCCCTTGGCGCGGCGGATGGTCAGCGCGTCCAGCAGGGCCTGAGTGGGGTGTTCGTGGCGGCCGTCGCCTGCGTTCAGCACGGCGCAGTTCACCTTCTGCGCCAGCAGGTCCACGGCGCCGGAATGCGGATGACGCACGACCAGCAGATCAGGGTGCATGGCGTTCAGCGTCAGGGCGGTGTCAATCAGGGTTTCCCCCTTTTTGATGCTGGACGCCTGCATCGCCATGTTCATCACATCCGCGCCCAGACGTTTGCCGGCCAGTTCGAAACTGGCCTGCGTGCGGGTCGAGTTTTCAAAGAACATGTTGATCTGCGTCAGCCCGGCCAGCGCATCCGAGTGTTTCTGATCGCGCCGGTTCAGATCGACATATTGGTCGGCCAGATCCAGAATGGCGGTGATCTCGGTGGGGTGCAGGGGCTCGATCCCCAGAAGATGCTTTTGGTTGAATGTCATCGCCGCCCCCTATGTGGCCAAAGTTGCCTGTGGTGCTTATAGGTTCGGGCCGGTGCGGGGGCAAGATTTAGCGGTGCTTTTACCGGCTTTCCGGGGCGCGCGCGGCGGGGTAGCTTGGGCGCATGGAATCGGCATTGGATTATCACACGGCAAAGGCGCTGCTGGAATGGCAGCTGGAAATGGGCGCGGACGAGGCGATCTGCGACGCGCCCGTGGACCGCTATGCCGTGACTGCGGCTGAAAAGGCGGCAAAGGTGACGCCTGCCGCCGCCGTGCGGGCCGCGCCGGTGGCCGCCCCCAAACCCAAGACGGACCCGATAAAGGTGGCGCGTCAGATGGCCGCCGAGGTTGGGGATCTGGCCGGGCTGCGGGCGGCTTTGGCGGGATACGAGCATTGCGAGCTGAAACGCGGCGCGCGTAATCTGGTGTTCAGTGACGGCAACCCGGCGGCACGGGTGATGATCATCGGCGAGGCTCCGGGCCGGGACGAGGACCGCGAGGGCCGTCCCTTTGTGGGCGCAGCGGGGCATTTGCTGGACCGGATGCTGGGGGCGATCGGGATGGACCGGGCCGCAGATGACGCGGCCAAGGCGGTGTATATCGCGAATGTCCTACCCTGGAGGCCGCCTCAGAATCGCGACCCGCGGCCGGACGAGATTCAGATGATGGTGCCGTTCGTGGAAAAACACGTGGCGCTGGTCAAACCCGAGGTGCTGATCCTGATGGGCAATATCAGCTGTCAGGCGGCTCTGGGCAAACGCGGGATCACCCGGCTGCGCGGGACATGGGCCGAAGCGTTCGGCATCCCGGCAATGCCCATGGTCCACCCGGCCTATCTGTTGCGGACCCCAATCGCCAAACGCGAGGCATGGGCCGACCTGCTGGCAATCAAAGCCCGGCTGGAGGGGCTGAAATGATTGATTGGGTCTTGCTGCTGGCATTCATCCCGGCGGGGTTGGCGCTGAATCTGACCCCCGGTGCGGATATGCTGTTTTGCCTGGGGCAGGGGCTGCGGTCGGGGGCGGGGCCTGCGATGGCGGCCAGCGCGGGCGTGGCGCTGGGCGCGTTTTGCCATGCCTTGGCGGCGGGTCTGGGTCTAAGCGCGGTTCTGGCGACGATGCCCTGGGCCTTTGATGTGATCCGCTGGATCGGCGTGGGGTATCTGTTGTGGCTGGCGTGGCACACGCTGCGGGCCGGGCCGATCCAAAGCGACGTGCAGGGCGTTCGCGCCTCCAAGGCGTTCCGGCAGGGGCTGGTGGTGAACCTGACCAACCCCAAGGTGATCCTGTTCGTGCTGGCGTTTGTTCCGCAATTTGTTGACCCGACGCGGCCGGTGCTGGCGCAGTTCCTGATCTATGGGGCGATGATGGCGCTGGGCGGGCTGATCGTAAACGGGCTGGTGGGTGTTTTCGCCGGCGGTCTGGGGCGGACTTTGGCGCGGGATGCGGGTTTTGCCACATGGCTGGGGCGGATCAGCGCGGGTATCTTTGTGGCGCTGGCCGTCAGGCTGGCATTGCTGCAACGAGGATAAACCATGGCGCGGATTGACGAAAACAAAGAGTTCATCCCGGTGAGGATCGCGGTTCTGACGGTATCGGATACGCGGGGGCTGTCCGAGGATCGGTCGGGGCAGACGCTGGTGGACCGGATCGCGGCGGCGGGGCATGTGCTGGCGGATCGCAAGATCCTGCGCGACGAACGCACCCAGATCGCCGACCAGCTGCGGGCCTGGATCGCGAACCCCGAAGTGGATGTGGTGATCTCGACCGGGGGGACGGGGCTGACGGGGCGCGATGTCACGGTCGAGGCGCATCGCGACGTCTATGAAAAGGAAATCGACGCGTTCGGCACCGTGTTCACCATCGTGTCGATGCAAAAGATCGGAACCTCGGCGGTGCAAAGCCGCGCGACGGGCGGCGTGGCGGGGGGCACCTATCTGTTTGCTTTGCCCGGCAGCACGGGCGCGTGCAAGGATGCCTGGGACGAAATCCTGGTGCATCAACTGGATTACCGCCATCTGCCGTGCAATTTTGTCGAAATTTTTCCGCGTCTGGACGAGCACAAGCGACGGAAATAGCGGCGGGATGCGTAACAGCCTTGTGGCTTGGCAAATTGTTCTGCGCCGCTAGTGTTATATGTCGGGTCACAAAGGCCCGTGTCACAGGGATACTTAAGACATGCGATTTCTGCGCCAAAGCCTGACAGGCCTGTTTCTGGTGGCTGTGACTCTGGGGTTGCTGGTCTATGCGGGCGCCATGGTACGCGACGCGATCGAGGCGCGAATGTCCCGCGAGGCACGCACACCGCAGGTGCGTGAACGGATTTTCGCGGTCAATGTGGTGACGGCGCAGGCACAGGATGTCCGCCCGACGCTAAGCGCCTTTGGCGAGGTGCACAGCCGCCGGACGCTGGAAATCCGCGCAGCGCTGCGCGGCACAGTGATCGAACTGGCCGAGGGATTCGAAGAGGGCGGACAGGTGCATGCGGGCAAGGTGCTGGCGCGGATCGACCCGGCCGATGCGGAATCGGCGCTGGAACGGACCAAGAATGATTATCAGGACGCCGAGCTGGAGGTGCGCGACGCGGATCGCGCGCTGATTCTGGCGCGGGACGAACTGGCCGCGACCCGTGAACAGGCCGCATTGCGCGAACGCGCGTTCAAGCGGGCTCAGGATTTGGCGGCGCGGGGCGTGGCGACCGAGGCCACGGTCGAGGCGGCAGAGCTGACGGCATCCAGCGCGCGGCAGGCGGTGGTGTCACGCAGGCAGGCTTTGGCATTGGCCGAGGCACGGGTGGACCAGGCGGGCACCAAGCTGAACCGCGCCGCGCTGGCCCTGGCCGAGGCCGAGCGGTCGCTGGCGGACACGGTGATCCGCGCAGGTTTCGACGGCACGCTGAGCGACGTGAGCATCGTCGAGGGCGGGCTGGTGTCGCAAAACGAGGTGCTGGCCAAGCTGGTGGACGGACAGGCGCTTGAGGTCGCGTTTCGGATCTCGACCCCGCAATATGCGCGGCTGCTGAACCAGGCGGGGCAGTTGGACGAGGCCCCGGTGACGGTGACGCTGAATGTTTATGGTGAAAACCTGACGGCCAAGGGCCGGATCGACCGCGACAGCGCGGCGGTGGGCGACGGGCAGACGGGGCGGCTGATTTTCGCACGGATCGACCAGGCGCGCGGGCTGAAACCGGGGGATTTCGTCAGTGTCGGGGTGCAGGAACCAACGCTGGAGCAGGTGGTTCGGCTGCCCTCGACCGCGCTGGATGCATCAAGCCGGGTGCTGGTGCTGGGCCCCGAGGACCGGCTGGAATCGCTGGAGGTGCGGCTGCTGCGCCGTCAGGGCGACGACGTGCTGGTGCGCGCGCGCGGCCTGGAGGGGCGCGATGTGGTGTCGGAACGCACGCCCTTGTTGGGGGCGGGAATTAAGGTGAGGCCGCTGAGGGGCGCGGCGGCGGCAGTGCCCGAAGCCCCCAAGATGCTGGAACTGAGCGCCGAGCGCCGCGCCAAGCTGGTCGCGTTTGTCGAAGGCAACACGCGGATGCCCTCGGATGTGCGGACACGGATATTGGCGCGATTGCAGGACGAACAGGTGCCGGCCGACATGGTCGAGCGGCTTGAATCCCGGATGGGGAGCTGACGATGGCGCGTCCGATTCCTCAGGCGGCGGGCGGTTTGCTGTCCTATTTCACGCGCCACCGGACGGCGGCGAACCTGTTGCTGGTGATCCTGCTGGTGCTGGGCATGGCAGCGGTGCCGCGGATGCGGGCACAGTTTTTCCCCGACGTGGTGCTGGATGATGTGACGGTCTCGGTTATCTGGGAGGGCGCGGGGGCCGAGGACGTGGATTCGGCCATTGTTCAGGTGCTGGAACCGGCTTTGCTGACGGTTGAAGGCGTGGAAACCAGCGAAAGCCGCAGCGTCGAGGGACGGGCGACTGTTACTTTGGAATTCGAACCCGGCTGGGACATGGCGCGGGCGGCGGATGACGTGCAAACAGCGGTGGACGTGATCACGACCCTGCCCGAAGAGGCCGAAGACCCCACCGTGCGGCGCGGCGTCTGGCGCGACCGGGTGACGGATGTGGTGATCACGGGGCCTGTGTCGCCCGAACAGTTGGGCCTGTTTGCAGATGAATTCGTCACGCGCCTGTTCGACGAGGGCGTGACTCGTACCACGATCCGGGGGGTCGCCGCCCCAGAGGTCCTGATCGAGGTGCCCAGCCTGAGCCTGATGGCGCATGACGTGACGATCGCACAGATCGCAGCGGCCATTGCCGAAGAGGTGGACGCGGACCCGGCAGGCGACGTGACCGGCGCCAATGCGCGCGTCCGAACGGGCGTGGAAAAACGCAGCGCCGACCAGATCGCGCAGATCGTGCTGCGGACCTATGCGGATGGCTCGGCGTTGCGGGTGGCGGATGTGGCGACGGTCAGCCTGTTGGGGAGCGACCGGAACCGTGTGTATTTCGTGGGCGATCACCCGGCGGTCTCGGTGCGGGTGGACCGATCAGACACGGGCGACGCGATCAAGATCCAGGCTTTGGTGCAGGACGTGGCGGATACGATGCAGGCGACTTTGCCTCAGGGGGTGAAGATCGACCTGATCCGCACCCGCGCCGAATCCATCACCGCGCGCCTGAACATCCTGACCGAGAACGGGCTACAGGGGCTGGGGATGGTGCTGATCCTGTTGTTCCTGTTCCTGAATGCGCGCACGGCCTTTTGGGTGGCGGCGGGGATTCCGGTGTCGATGCTGCTGGCGATTGCGCTGATGTATGCTGCGGGGCTGACGATCAACATGATCAGCCTGTTCGGGCTGATCATCACGCTGGGCATTGTGGTGGATGACGCGATCGTGGTGGGCGAACATGCCGACCATCTGTCGCGCAACGGGCACACGCCGACAGGCGCGGCTGAAACGGCGGCGCGGCGCATGGCCTTGCCTGTGTTTTCCGCGACCCTGACGACGATTATCGCGTTTTTCGGCCTGACCGCGATCGGAGGCCGCTTTGGTGATCTGATCCGCGACATCCCCTTTACGGTGATCGTGGTTCTGATGGCCTCGTTGATCGAGTGTTTCCTGATCCTGCCGCACCATATGGCGCACGCGCTGAAACACTCGGCCAAGGAACATTGGTACGACTGGCCCTCGCGGACGGTGAACCGGGGGTTCCGCTGGGTGCGCACACATCTGTTCCGGCCCTTTACGGCGCTGGTGATCCGGGCGCGCTATCCTGTGCTGGCGATGGCCCTGGTGCTGCTGGCGGGACAGGTGTCGGTGTTCATTCGGGGCGACGTGCAATGGCGGTTCTTTAACGCGCCGGAACGTGGCAGCGTGACGGGGAATTTCGCGATGTTGCCGGGGGCCACGCGCGCCGACAGCATCGCCATGATGCGCGAGATGCAGCGCGCCACGGATGCTTTGGGCAAGGAGTATGCCGAACGCTATGGCACCAATCCGCTGGACTATGTCATCGCCGAGGTGGGCGGCAATTCGGGGCGGCCGCTGCCCGGCGCCGACACCAAGGACGCGGACCTGCTGGGCGGCATCGCGATCGAGCTGATCGACGCGGACCTGCGGCCTTATTCAAGCTTTGCCTTTGTCGGAGAACTGCAAGACGCGGTGCGCCGCCATCCGATGGTCGAAACGGTCAGCTTTCGTGGCTGGCGGTCCGGCCCGGGCGGCGAGGCGCTGGATGTGCAATTCTATGGCGCCTCGGCCGAGACGCTGAAAACCGCAAGCGAGGCGCTGAAACAGGCGCTGATACGGTTCCCCGAAGTATCCGCCGTCGAGGACAACCTGGCCTATGACAAGGACGAAATGATCCTGGAGCTGACCCCACAGGGGCAGGCGCTGGGGTTCACCATTGACGGGCTGGGGCGGGTGCTGCGCCACCGGCTGAACGGGCTGGAGGCGGCGACCTTTCCTGACCGGGCGCGCAGTGCCTCGATCCGGGTCGAGCTGCCGGACACCGAACTGACCGCGGATTTCCTGGAGCGGATGCAACTGCGCACCACCCAGGGCGAATATGTCCCGCTGGCTGATATCGTCAGCGTGAAAACGCGCTCGGGGTTCTCGACGGTGCGGCGGGAAAACGGGATCCGGCTGATCTCGGTCACGGGGGACATCTCCGAGGACGACCCCGCCCGCGCCGAGGAAATCCTGCGCATTCTGGAAACCGAAATCCTGCCGACAATCGCCAGCGAAACACAGGTGGAATGGCGGATGTCGGGCCTGTCAGAACAAGAAGACCAGTTCCTGACCGAGGCCATGACCGGATTGATCCTGTGCCTGGTCGGCATCTATCTGGTGCTGGCCTGGGTGTTCAGCAGCTGGACGCGGCCCGTGGTGGTGATGGCAATCATCCCCTTCGGGCTGGTGGGCACGATCTATGGCCACGCGCTGTGGGATGTGCCGTTATCCATGTTCACAGTAGTCGGGCTGGTGGGGATGACGGGGATCATCATCAACGATTCCATCGTGCTGGTCACAACAATCGACGAATACGCCAAGGACCGGGGCCTGATTCCCTCGATCATCGACGGCACGGCGGACCGTTTGCGCCCGGTGATGCTGACGACGCTGACCACGGTGATGGGGCTGGCGCCTCTGCTGTACGAAAGCTCGCAACAGGCACAGTTTTTACGGCCAACAGTGATCACGCTGGTCTACGGGCTGGGATTTGGCATGGTGCTGGTGCTGCTGGTGGTGCCTGCGCTGGTGGCGATGCAACAGGACATGGGGCGCTACGTGACGGCGCTGCGCCGGTCGCTGCGGGTGCGGATGCTGCGCCTGCCGGTCGGGCTGGGCGTGGCCGTGCTGGGCACATGGCTGGCGCTGAGCATGGGCTGGCCGCTGGCCACGGGCGAGGCTCATCCGCTGCTTGGCTCCTGGGCCGGCGCGGACCCGATGGTGGGCGGGCTGAAACTGTTCCTGATCGGAGTGGCCGCGCTGATAGCAATGCTGTTCGCGGGCTCTGCCCTGATCTACGCGCTGCGCCGACGTCGCCTGGCCTGATCCCCGTCTAATTTCGGACCATCGCGCGTGACGCGCGGACCGGAGCCTCCGGCGGGAGTATTTCTCGCAAGATGAAAGCGCGCGCGCCCTGGGTTATGGGGCGCGCACCTTTGGTTTCATCTTGCTGAAAATACTCAAATTCCGCAGCTGCGGCAGGCGCAGGGGCCGAGGTTATTCGGCCGGGCAGCCCTGGATATCCACGGCGTGATCGCTGCCCAGAACCGTCACGCGCAGCCCCGAGCGGTCCAGCGCGAAAGCGCCGCCGTCCATGTGGATCAGCTCGGTTTTGATGGTCAGGGTGTTGCCGTTGCGGTGGGTTTCGCTTTCGGCGACCCAGACTTCGGGGTCGGCGGTTTCGACGATGGCGTATTCGTATTTACCGGCCGGAGGCATCGACAGGTTTGCCTGGAGCGCGATCCCGTCCGGGGTCAGGGACATCTGGCAGGTGACGTGGCCGACGCCTGCCTGTCGGGCGGGGGTGGGTTGATCGGCCAGGGCGGTGGCAATCGCGCGGTCGTGGGATTTGGCGATGGGCAGGGGCAGCTCAAAGCCCAGCTCGGCCGGGACGCAGATGTCCTTGCAGATGCCGATTTGCAGCGTGCCTTTGAGGGAAATCGGTTGGCTGCCGTCGCGCGGGGTCAGGACGATGGGCAGGATCAGGTCATCCTTGTAGCCGACCGAGTTCATGCCGTTTTGCGAGAACACCGACGGAGTGGGCCAGGCCGGCAGCATGGCGGACAGGTTATCCGAGCCGGACCAGTCGATCATCGGCGGAATGCCGGCATCCCCAGGTGCGCGCCAATAGGTTTTCCACCCCGGCGCCAGGTCGATCTTTAGCGCCGCGATATGGGTGCCATCGGCGGTGCGCCAGCCTGGCAGGACTTCGAGGGAGACGACCTGTTGGGTCGGGTCCTGGGCCAGCGCGGGGGGGGCGGCGGTCAGGCCGAGGGCGGTCAGGGCGGAAAGGATCAGGCGATAGCTCATGAGTTTGAGATGGGGGAAAATGCGCGCAAAGCCAACTCACTTTCCGGCGAGTGTGCGTGATCAGGTCGCAAAGCGTGGTTTTTCGGGCGCGGGTGCTGGACCGGGGGGCTGTGGGTTCTTATCTTTAGAGAATGGAACAACAGCAAACCTCTTTGAACCTGACCGGCAAGTTGCTGATCGCGATGCCCGCGATGGGAGATTCGCGATTCGAGCAATCCGTCGTATTGATCTGCGCCCATTCCGAGGACGGGGCGATGGGGTTGATCGTCAACAAGCCAACAGGCGAGGTGGCGCTGTCAGATATGCTGGAGCAGCTGTCGATCCGCCATGGGCCGGGCAGCCGCCAGATGGACGTCTCCTTTGGTGGGCCGGTCGAGCCGGGTCGTGGATTCGTGCTGCATTCGCTGGATTATGTGAGCACGGTGAACACGTTGCGGGTGGACGGCGGATTCGGGATGACCGCGACGCTGGACATCCTGGAGGCCTTGGCCCGGGGGCAGGGGCCCGAGCGGGCCCTGGTGGTGATCGGCTATGCCGGTTGGGGGCCGGGGCAGCTGGAATCTGAGCTGTCGCAGAATGCCTGGCTGACCTGTGACGCCAACATGACGCTGGTGTTTGATCTGCCGGACAAGGCCAAATGGGACGGCGCGTTGAAATCCCTGGGCGTGGATGCGTTGCTATTGTCCTCGGATGCGGGGCGCGCCTGAGGCGTGTCAGGCCGCATCGCGCGGGGCGGCGGCGCGTGTCAGGCGATCATTGATTGCAGCCCCCAGACCATGATGCGGGATCGGGCTGACGGCGATGCCTTTCGGGGCCATGGCGTCCAGTGCATGCAGGTGATGAAAAAGGTTTGCCGCGGCCTCGACCAGATCGCCGGTTTCCGACAGGTTCAAGGTACAGTCGACGGGGCCAAAGCCCAGCAACAGCTCGTCCGGGGCGACGGTGGTGGCGTTCAGGCGGACGCGCGCGCCGGGGGCGTAATGCGACAGCATCTGGCCGGGAGCGGTCAGCGGATCGGTTTGATCACGCTGTGCAAGGGGGGCGCCCAGCACGGTTTCGATGTCCTCGGCGGCGATGCCTCCGGGGCGCAGCAGGGTCGGGGTGCCCGCCAGCCCGACGATGGTGGATTCGACCCCGACGGGGCAGGGACCACCGTCCAGAACGGCCTCGATCCGGGTGGACAGGCCGTCCAGCACATGCCGGGGCGAGGTGGGGCTGATCTGCCCTGACGGATTGGCCGAGGGCGCGGCGACGGGGCCGTCAAACACCCGCAGCAAGTCCTGAGCAACCGGATGGGCGGGGACGCGAATCCCCAGCGTCGGCAACTGGGCCGTGACCAGCGGCGACAGGCCCGCATCCGCGCGCAGCGGCAAGACCAGGGTCAGGGCTCCGGGCCAGAAAGCATCGGCCAGTTTCTGTGCCGTCGTGGACCAATCCACATAGCGCTGTGCCACCGCAGCCGAGGCCACATGCACGATCAGCGGGTTGAATTGCGGACGGCCCTTGGCCTGAAAAATCCTTGCGACGGCGCGATCATTGCGGGCATCAGCCCCCAGCCCATAGACGGTTTCGGTCGGCAGAGCGACAAGCCCGCCTGCGGAAAGAATTTCCGCTGAACGAAATATCCCCCCGGTATCAGGGGGCAAGAGCAGGGTGGAGAGGTTAGACATGGCTATGACGCGGCGTTTCAGTTGATGGATCGGGGGCGATAGATACTTTTCTTGGAACGTGTTTTTGCATAACTGCGGTTGACCAGAATTCCAAGCCGTCCCGCGCAGAGGAGAGCCATATGCCGTATCGTGCCCCCGTAGATGACTATCGCTTCATTTTTGAAAATGTGGTCGATATGGCAGCCGTTGCCGGAACCGAGCGTTTCGCCGAGGCCACGCCAGACATGACCGACGCGATTGTCACCGAACTGGGCCGCATGGCCGAAGAGGTCCTGCACCCGATCCAACGCAACGGGGATCTGACCCACGCGGTGCTGGAAAACGGTGTTGTGCGGTCCTCGCCCGGCTATGCCGAGGCCTTTCGGTCGATGGCCGAGGGCGGCTGGCTGGCGGTTTCTGCCGGACAGGAACATGGCGGCATGGGCCTGCCGATTGCGCTGAACACCGCGTTCAACGAAATGACGGCCGGAACCTGCATGGCGCTGGGCCTGTGCCCGCTGCTGACCCAGGGCCAGATCGAAGCACTGGAACACCACGCAAGCGACGCGCTGAAGGAAATGTACCTGCCGCGCCTGATCAGCGGCGAATGGACCGGCACGATGAACCTGACGGAACCGGGCGCGGGGTCGGATGTGGGCGCACTGAAATCCAAGGCCGAGCCGAACGGCGACGGGACATATTCGGTGTCTGGTCAGAAAATCTTTATCACTTGGGGTGATCATGATTTCGGCGGCAACGTCTGCCATCTGGTGCTGGCGCGCCTGCCCGACGGGGTGCCGGGAACCAAGGGCATCAGCCTGTTCATGGTGCCTAAATTCCTGCCCAATGCCGACGGGTCGCTGGGCGAACGCAACAGCCTGGGCGTCGTCAGCCTGGAGCATAAACTGGGCATCCACGGCAGCCCGACCTGCGTGATGGAATTCAACGGCGCCAAGGGCTGGCTGGTCGGCGCGCCGCACAAAGGCATGGCCGCGATGTTCACCATGATGAACAACGCGCGCCTGGGCGTCGGTACGCAGGGTGTGGGCATCGCGGAAGGGGCCTATCAGCACGCGCTGGCCTATGCGCAGGAACGCGACCAGATGGGCAAGATCATCCAGCACGCCGATGTGCGCCGGATGCTGCTGACGATGAAGGCCGATACCTTTGCGGCGCGGGCGCTGGTGCTGGATTGCTCGGTCTCGATTGACATGACGACGGCCACGCAGGACGCCGCCTGGAAGGCACGGGCGGCGCTGCTGACCCCGATCGCCAAGGCGTTTTCGACCGACGTGGGCATCGCCGTGGCCGAGCTGGGCGTGCAAATCCACGGCGGCATGGGCTTTATCGAGGAAACCGGCGCGGCGCAGTTCAGCCGCGATGTGCGGATCACCTCGATCTACGAGGGCACGAACGGCATTCAGGCGATGGACCTGGTGGGCCGGAAAATGATGGATGGCGGCGAGGCGGCGTTCACCCTGCTGGACGAAATCGAAACCCACGCCGAGCAGGCGCGCGCCGTGCTGCCCGATCTGGCGGAACCTGTCTGGCAAGCCACCGAAACCCTGCGCGAAGCCGTCGAATGGATGCTGGCGCAGACCGATATGAACGCGCGGTTCGCGGGCAGCGTGCCGTTCCTGACGGCCTTTGGCCGGGTTCTGGGCGGGCATTACCACCTGAAGGCCGCGATGGCCGAGGGCGGCGCAGGCACGCGAACAAAGGTCGCCCGGTTCTATGTGAACCGGCTGTTGCCGCAGTTCAGCGGGCTGCTGGAACATGCCACAGCGGGGGCGGCGGATCTGTATGACATCACAACAGACGAGCTGTGCGCGTGATGGACGGTATGGGCGGCGGCATTCGATATCCCTGGGACACGCCGCCGGAAACCGGCGCGGCGATCGAGATCGCCGAGGGCGTGCTGTGGCTGAGGCTGCCTCTGCCGATGGCGCTGGATCACGTGAATATCTATGCGCTGGACGAAGGCGATAGCTGGACGCTGATCGACGCGGGGCTGTATTCCAAACGCAGCGTTGAAATCTGGGAAACCCTGCTAGCGGGCCCGCTGAAGGGCAAACCCGTGGGCCGGATCATCCTGACGCACCATCACCCCGATCACGTGGGCATGGCGGGCTGGTTCATCGAGCGGGGGGCCGAATTCTGGACCTCGCGGACGGCCTATCTGATGTCGCGGATGCTGATCCTGGATGTGGAACACAAGGTCACGCCGCAGGTACAGCAATTCTGGCGGCGGGCCGGCATGTCCGAAGAGGTGTTCCAGAAACGCCTGTCGGAACGGCCGTTCAACTTTGCGGATATCTCGTACCCGTTGCCGGTGGGGTTCCAGCGGGTCCAACAGGGCGACGTGATCCGTGCGGGCGGGCGCGACTGGGACGTCCATATGGGCAACGGCCACGCGCCCGAGCATCTGACGCTGTGGAGCCGCGACGACAATCTGGTGCTGTCAGGCGATCAGATCCTGTCCTCGATCAGCCCCAATATCGGCGTGCACGCAACCGAACCGGAGGCCGACCCGCTGGCCGACTGGATGGAGAGCTGCACCCGGCTGAAAACGCTGGCGCGCGAGGACCATCTGGTGCTGGGGGGGCATAAGCTTCCGTTTACGGGGCTGCCCACGCGGATGCACCAACTGATCGAGAATCACCACGGTGGGCTGCGGCGTCTGCGCAAACATCTGGCCGAGCCTCGGACGGCGGCCGAGTGTTTCCCGCCGCTGTTCAAACGCAAGATTGATGGGGGCACCTATGGGTTGGCTCTTGTCGAAGCGATTGCACACCTCAATCATCTGTATCAGACAGGAGAGACTGGCCGGACGCTCCGCGAGGATGGCGCCTGGCTCTGGCAGATGAAGGAGTAAACCATGGACGGCAAGATCAAGACCGCCGCCGAAGCGCAGGAAGCCGAGGCAATGCCCCGGCGCCACGAGGTCCACGCCGACCCCAATGCGCACACCGGCAAAGAGCTGCCCGAGCAGGTCACGGCAAAGCCGGTCCAGCAGAAAAGCCCGGCACAATGGGCCTATGAGCGGCTGATTCTGTATATCCAGAATTTCGAAGAACAGCTGGATAACGAACACGAGGTCGCCATGGGATTCGCCGGGGGCGATGCCGGCGTGCTGAGAATCGAAGGCATGGGCTATTACGACCCCGACATCGTGACCTTTTTCGGCAGCGACGAGCTGGGCGGCAAAACCCAACTAATCCAGCATGTCAGCCAGCTGAGCGTGATCCTGCGGGCCTTGCCCAAGGAACCCGAACAGGTGGAACCGAAACGGATCGGGTTCCGGCTGGCCCAAGATCTGAACAAAGCCTGAGGCCCGTTGCGGCCTTTTCACCCATGACAGGCCGGAAAAAATCGGCTAGTCACGATCTGAAACTCTATACTGCAAGGAAACGCGACAATGGCAGAGCACAAGCACGGCGAAATGGACACCACGGTTCAGGAACAGACCTTTGAAGGTTTCATCAAGGTTTCGAGCTATGTGGCCTATGCCAGCATCGCAGCCCTGATTTTCATGGCGCTGGTTAACAGCTAAGCCATCCCACGCAGGGGACCCCATCATGCGTAAATGGTTACTGATTTTGGCCGCCGTCGGCCTGACGGCCGGGTGTGCGGTAAAGCACGACCCGCCCGTAAGCGACGAGCAGATCATCAACGCCACCTATCGGCACAATGCTCCGCCCGAGCTGACGCTGTTCACGATGATCAACAACACCAATGGGTCGGGGGCGCACACGTCCCTGATGATCAACGCCAGCCAGCGGGTGATTTTTGACCCGGCGGGTTCGTTCCGGGACAAAAAGATCGTCGCGCGCAATGATGTCGTCTATGGGGTCACGCCCTATGTCGAGGATGTCTATACCCGCTTTCACGCGCGCAAGACCTTTCATGTTGTGATCCAGCGGTTGCCTGTCACCCCAGAGGTGGCCGAACAGGCGCTGCGTCTGGCGCAGGGCATGGGCGAGGTGACGGACGGGCGCTGTGCGGCCTCGACCTCGGAAATCCTGTCGCAACTGCCAGGGTTGAGCATCAAACCGACGATTGCCCCGAAAAAGCTGATGGCGCAATTCGAACAGGCCCCGCTGAGCAGCAGCCAAAGCCTGTACGAATATGATGACGCGGATAAATCCCAAGCGCTGCGGGCCTATCAGCCCGAAGACGCTCAGGCCGTGATGAAGCGCTGGCGCGAGCAGAAGGCCGCCGCGGCGCCTATTCCAGATTAAGCCGGGAGGGCTGGATCAGCCCAACAGGTAAATCGCCCCATACAGGCTGGCCGCGCCACAGAAAATCGCGGCCAGCACGTTTTTCCAGACATAGCCAACAGTCACCGTCACGATGGCCGCGATCATGCGGGGCGCATCGGGCGTGCCTCCGGTTGCGGCGGGCCACATGATGGCGGGCGCGACCAGCCCGGGCAAAATCGCCACAGCGGTATAGCGCAGGTGCCGCAACACCCATTCGGGCATCGCGCGGTTGCCAACGATCCCGGTAAAAACAAAGCGCAGCCCAAAACTGCCCAGCCCCAGGCCGATGATGACAGTCCACAATGTGACGGGATCAATCTGGGTCATGCGAGGTCCTTTTGGCGGGTGGTCCACAGTTCGACCTGCGCCCCGATGATCATGGCGCCCAGACCGGCGACCAAAAGCCCGGTGTTATACGGCAAGAAGGCAAAGGTCAGCGCCAGCACAACCGAGGCCAGCGCGGCGGCGCGATGCGCGGTGGTGTGCAGCATCGGCGCAATCAACGCCAGGAACGTGATCGGCACCGCGAAATCCAGCGCAAAGGCAGGGGGGATGGCGCTGCCCAGCAGGGCCCCGGCCAGGGTGGCGATGTACCACAGCGGGCAAACGGGGCTGACGACCCCAAAGAAGTAGGCGATTTTCTGCGGTATGGTCCAGGTCGGGTTTTTCTCGAAGGCCATGATCGAGCAGGCATAGCTTTGATCCACGGTGAAATAGGCGATCAACGCGCGCT
Source organism: Thalassovita sp. (assembly GCA_029212905.1). Lineage (GTDB taxonomy): Bacteria > Pseudomonadota > Alphaproteobacteria > Rhodobacterales > Rhodobacteraceae > Thalassobius. The sequence goes on along the minus strand of JARGPB010000010.1, from coordinate 94,758 downwards.
GCCACAGGGGCGCGCCCCCGATATGCGGCGTCAACGAGGCCGAATACATCGCCATCCGCAGGTTCACCGCCAGAGAAGAGGCCAGGATGATCGCGGTTGGGGCGTTTTCCGACAGCAGTTGCACGGCGGTGAATTGCGCAGCCCCCGCGATCACGACGATGGAAAAGCTGAGCGTTTCCAGCACGCTTAGCCCGGCCTCGGTGGCGACAACGCCAAACAGCAGGCCAAAGGGGAAAATCACCAGCAGAAAGGGCATCCCATCGCGGACACCGTGCCAATATGTTCTGCGGGTTGTGGTGGTCATGATCCGTCCCCAAATATCAGGAATATCGAAGCCGTAGCGGACAGGCTAGGAGGATGCAATGACGCTGAGGGTTGACGCGGGGTTCAGCGCGGGCGAGCGCGCCCTGGTGGCGCGGCTGTATTGGCAGGCGTTCGGCCCCAAACTGGGCAAGGTATTGGGGCCGGAGCCGCGGGCGCTGCGATTCATCGAACGGGTGCTGAACCCAAGGTTCGCGCTGGTCGCGCGCGAGGGGGACGTGTTGCTGGGGGTGGCCGGGGTCAAAACCCCAAAGGGCGGCCTGGTCAGCGGCAAGCTGGCGGATTTGCGGGCCGAATTCGGGCTGTTTGGGGCGCTGTGGCGTGGGCTGCTTTTGTCCGTACTCGAGCGCGATCTGGAACCGGGCGTGTGCCAGATGGACGGCATTTTCGTAGAGCCATCGGCGCGCGGCAAGGGCGTGGGGACGGCGCTGCTGACAGCGGTGGCGGATCTGGCCCATGGCAGCGGTGCACGGGTGGTGCGGCTGGATGTGATCGACACGAACCCACGGGCCCAGGCCCTGTATGCGCGTCACGGATTCGAGCCGGTCTCGCACGAGGGAACGGGGCCGTTTCGCTGGGTTTTCGGGTTTAAATCAGCGCTGCGGATGGAGCGGCCGGTCTAGTCGAACATCCCGGTCACACGGCCCAGCAGCATAAAGGCGCGGGCGGTGCGCGTGTCGGACAGATCCGCGATTTCAGTGTCGCTGGCGTTCTCGGCGAACTCGGCCAGCATCCGGTCAAAGCGGCGCAGGAAATGGTGCGCGGTATCGCGGAAAATCGGGTCCTGCTTCATCCGACCGGCGGACAGCGCGAGGGACGACCGATCCCGAATCCCGCCCAAAGCTGCGATCTGACGGCCACGCTCCCCACCGGCAAAGCGGCGCCAGATTTCGGCACGCGCGCGGTCGGGACGCAGGTCATCCATATAGATGCCATCCTGGCTGAGCAGGGTCAGGATGTCCTGAGCGGCCTGAATCAGGTGGCTGGCCTGCCGATCCTTGAGCGCCTTGCGCAGGGCGGTAAAGCCCTCTTCGTCTTCGGCGGTTTCGGGGAAATTCAGCGCGCGGATGAAATCGGCGCGGGCCAAGGGGGGCTCTAGGTCCTCGGCGGGGGTGCCCAGGGGCAGGGGGGCCTGATCCTCGGGGGGGACGGCGGTTTCGGACGGTTTGGGCGCGGGGCGCATCAGATCAATCCGGTCCCGATCACGGGTAGAGGTAAAGGTGGCCAGCGCGATCTCGGTCTTTTTCTGGGCCTCGGCGATCTCTTCCAGCTTCTTGGCAATCGAGGTGTCGGCGTTGCCGCCGCGCCCCTGTGCCTGCGCCAGATAGGTCTTGCGGATGGCATCAATCGCGGCCTGCAAACGGGCGCTTTCCTCGCGCATCACGCGAGAGGACCGCGCGGCGGTGGCCCCGACCCAGATCATCGCCACGGGCAGGAAAATCACCAGCATGGTCATCATGAAGCGCAGGGACTGATCCCCGGACGCCGCCGTGTCCAGCAAAAAGAAAAACACACCTGCGCCCAGCAGCCACAACAGGCTGAGCAGCACAGCAATCATTTCAATGCCAGTCACACGCCCGCCAGCGGGGGTGTCATACAGACCCAGCGGGGTCGAGCGGCTTTCTTCCTTGTCGGCCATCTTTGGTGGGTTGCCTGTCCGTTAGATGAATTTGATCGAGAGCACTTCGTAGGATTTTTCACCGCCGGGGGTGCGGACCTCGACGCTGTCGCCCTCTTCTTTGCCGATCAGGGCGCGGGCGATGGGCGAGCGAATGTTCAGCAGGCCCTTTTCGACGCTGGCCTCGTGTTCGCCAACGATCTGCCAGGTTTTTTCCTCGTCGGTGTCTTCGTCAACCAGGGTCACGGTCGCGCCGAATTTGATCGCACCCTTGAGCGCGGTGGGATCAATCACCTCGGCCAGCGACAGCACGCCTTCGAGCTCTTTGATGCGGCCTTCGATGAAGCCCTGTTTCTCGCGGGCCGAGTGATATTCGGCGTTTTCCTTGAGATCGCCCAGTTCGCGCGCCTCGGCAATCGCCTGGATAACGGAGGGCCGTTCGACGGATTTCAGGTTCTTCAGTTCAGCATCAAGCGCGGTATGGCCCGCGCGGGTCATCGGTATCTTTTCCATAGGCCCCTTAGTTCCACAAAAGGTAACGGCGGACGCGTGGGCGACCGCCGCTTGGTGTTATTCCCCGCCCGATTACCTGACCCGAAGCCCGCAGACAATGCAAGAGATAGCGCCCAGATGTCAGGAAATCGTACATTCTGGCGCAGGTTTGTGGAATTTGCGGTCTTCCATCGGTTTTGCGGCGTTCCAGGGCCAAAACAGCGCGTTTTCCGGTATTTTTACGTTGTGTATTGATTGACGGGCGATGCTGCAGCGCGGTATCCCCGTGCGAACGAAAGTTACGCGCGGAATCCAAGAGGAGAGCCACCTATGTCCGAGATCGAACGGGAAGCGATGGAATATGACGTTGTGATCGTTGGTGCGGGGCCTGCGGGCCTGTCGGCAGCGATCCGTCTGAAACAACTGGACGCCGATCTGGATGTCGTCGTGTTGGAGAAGGGCTCGGAAGTGGGGGCGCATATCCTGTCGGGCGCCGTGCTGGATCCTTCGGGGTTGGATGCGCTGATCCCCGATTGGAAGGAAAAAGGCGCGCCGCTGAATACGCCGGTCACGCAGGATAATTTCTATATGCTGGGCGAAGCGGGCGAAATTCGCGTGCCCAATTTCCCGATGCCGCCGCTGATGAACAACCACGGCAATTACATTGTCTCGATGGGGAACGTCTGCCGCTGGATGGCCGAACAGGCCGAGGAAATGGGCGTGGAGATTTTCCCCGGCATGGCGTGTTCGGAACTGATTTACGGCGACAACGGTCAGGTGACCGGCGTGGTTGCCGGCGAATTCGGCAAGAGCCCCGACGGGACGCCGGGCCCCAGCTACGAGCCGGGCATGGTGCTGAACGGCAAATACGTGTTCCTGTCCGAGGGCGTGCGCGGGTCGCTGGCCAAGGAAGTGATCGCCAAATACGACCTGCAAGCCGGAAAAGAGCCGCAGAAATTCGGCATCGGCATGAAGGAAATCTGGGAAATCGACCCCGAGAAACACCGCGAAGGCACCGTGACCCACACGATGGGCTGGCCGCTGAACGGCAACGCGGGCGGTGGATCGTTCATTTACCACCTGGAAAACAATCAGGTGTATGTCGGTTTCGTGGTGCACCTGAACTATAAGAACCCGCATCTGTTCCCCTATATGGAATTCCAGCGGTTCAAACATCACCCGATGGTCGCCGACCTGCTGAAGGGCGGTAAACGTGTGGCCTATGGCGCGCGTGCGATTTCCGAGGGCGGATATCAGTCGATGCCCAAGATGGTCGCGCCTGGCGTGGCGCTGCTGGGGTGCTCGGTCGGGATGGTCAACGTGCCGCGCATCAAGGGCAACCACAACGCCATGCTGTCCGGCAAAGCCGCCGCCGAGGCCGCGTTCGACGCGATCAAGGCCGAGCGTTCGGGCGACGAACTGACCGCATACGAGACAGACGTGCGCAGCGGTGCCATCGGTAAAGACCTGAAAAAGGTCCGTAACGTCAAACCCTTGTGGTCGAAACTGGGCATGATCCCCAGCCTGATCCTGGGCGGGTTCGACATGTGGACCAACACGCTGGGTTTCTCTTTGTTTGGCACGATTGGGCATGGCAAAACCGATGCCGCAGCCACCGAAGACGCCAGCAAACATAAGAAAATCGACTATCCCAAACCCGATGGGACACTGTCGTTTGACCGGCTGACCAACGTGTCGTTCAGCTTTACCAACCACGAAGAAGAGCAGCCCTGCCACTTGCAACTGGCCGATCCGTCGGTGCCGATCAACGTCAACCTGCCCAAGTTCGACGAGCCGGCGCAGCGCTACTGCCCCGCGGGCGTCTATGAGGTGCTGGAGGGCGACAACGGCCCCGAGTTCCGGGTCAATTTCCAGAACTGCGTGCATTGCAAAACCTGCGATATCAAGGACCCCAGTCAGAACATCAACTGGGCCACCCCGCAGGGTGGCGAAGGGCCAAACTACCCGAATATGTGATACGCAAAGGGCGGCCCTGGGGTCGCCCTTTCTAGTTTTCGGCCGATTGCCGCGAAGTTTACCCAGCGCGCATTGCGTTCGCTGCACGGAACGCTAGTCTGTTGGCTCGGATGGAACGGCACAGGCGGAAATCGGATGCGAAAACGGCTTTGGAGCGTGGCTTTGGCCCTGGCAGTGGCGGCGGTCAGCCCCGTGCAGGCGCAGGGAATTGCCGGGTCCTATCTGGCGGCACGCAGCGCGGGCATGTCCAGCGATTACAAGGCAGCGGCGGATTATTTCACCCGCGCCCTGGCACGTGACCCATCAAACCCGCATCTGCTGGAAAGCACGGTCCTGTCGCAGCTGTCGCTGGGAGAGGTCGCACGCGCCATCCCCGTCGCCCGCAAGATGGAGGCCGACGGGCTGCAAAGCCAGATCGCGCGGCTGGTGCTGGTCGCTGACGAAGCAGCCACCGGAAAATATGACGCGCTTTTGGCCCGGCTGGACGAAGAGCGCGGGATCGGGCCGCTGGTGGACGGGCTGTTGAACGCCTGGGCGCTGATGGGAAATGGCAGCGTCTCGGCGGCGCTGAAGGCGTTTGACGGGGTCGCGGCAGAACGCGGACTGGCGGCGTTTGCCCTGTATCACAAGGCAATGGCGCTGGCCTCGGTCGGGGATTTCGAAGGGGCTGAAGCGATTTTCGCAGACAGCGCGGGCGGGCCTTTGCAGATGACCCGGCGCGGCGCAATTGCGCGTGTCGAAATCCTGAGCCAACTGGATCAGGGCGACACGGCGATGGGCCTGCTGGATGAGCTGTTCGGACGGGATTTCGACCCCGCGATTCAGGCGATCCGTGCGCGGCTTGAGGCGGGCGAGACCCTGCCTTTTACCATGGTGCAAGACCCGCGTCAGGGCGTGGCCGAGGTGTTTTATTCGGTCGCCGCCGCGCTGAACGCTGAGGCGGGCGAGGATTACACGCTGCTGTACACGCGCGTCGTGGAATATCTGCGGCCCGACCACACGGATGGCATCCTGCTGAGCGCAAGCCTGTTGGATTCCTTGGGCCGGTACGAGCTGGCCTCGGCGACGTATAAATCTGTGGTGCAGGACAGCCCGTCGTATTTCGCGGCGGAACTGGGCCGGGCAGAGACCCTGCGCAAGGCCGAAAAACTGGATTCAGCCGTCGAGGTTCTGGAACAGCTGACACGCAGCCACGGTGCGTTTCCGATGGTTTGGGTGACGCTGGGCGACCTGATGCGGCAGCTGAAACGGTTCGACGAGGCAACGGTGGCCTATGATACGGCCGTGGAGCTGTACGGCGCGCCCAGCAGCGAGCATTGGTTCATCTACTATGCCCGCGCGATCAGTTTCGAGCGCCTGGGCGAATGGCCCAAAGCCGAAGCCGATTTCCGCACCGCACTGGAGCTGAACCCCAATCAGCCGCAGGTGCTGAATTATCTGGGGTACTCGCTGGTTGAACACAAACTGAAGCTGGACGAGGCCTTGTCGCTGATTGAACAGGCGGTCGAGGCGCGGCCGGACAGCGGCTATATCGTCGATTCTCTGGGGTGGGCGCTGTACCGTCTGGGCCGCTATGAGGACGCGATCGGCCATATGGAACGCGCGGCCGAGCTGATGCCGGTGGATCCGGTGGTCAACGATCACCTGGGCGATGTGTTGTGGGCCGTGGGCCGCAAACGCGAGGCGGAATTCCAATGGCACCGGGCGCTGTCCTTTGCCAAATATGACAATGCCTCGGGGGATGTGGATGCCGACCGTATCCGCCGCAAACTGGAGGTCGGGCTGGACGTGGTCCTGGCCGAAGAAGGCGCCCCGCCATTGAAGGTTGCGCATGACTAAGGTCGAGGTCTTTGCCCCGGCAAAGGTGAACCTGAGCCTGCATGTGACGGGCCAGCGCGCGGATGGGTATCACCTGTTGGATTCGCTGGTCATGTTCGCGGACGTGGGCGACCGGGTGACGGTGGCGCGGGCGGATGACATGGCGATGCGGGTCACGGGCCCCTTGGCCGAAGGCGTCCCGGCCGATGCGCGAAACCTGTGTTGGAAAGCCGCCGAAGCCTTTGGCGAGCCGGTCTCGATCACGTTGGACAAACACCTGCCCGCGGCGGCGGGAATCGGCGGAGGATCATCCGATGCTGCGGCGGTGCTGCGCGCCATGGAAGAGCTGTTCGGCCGGCCGTTCGATCGCGATCCGGCCAGCCTGGGCGCGGATGTGCCGGTGTGCCGGATCGGCCATGCTGCGCATATGCGGGGCATCGGAGACTGGGTGCAGCCGCTGTTGATGGAGCCTCTGTCGGCGGTGCTGGTGAACCCCGGCGTCGCGGTGTCCACCCCCGCAGTATTCCGCGCGATGACCCGGCGCGACAACCCCGAGATGACAGCCTGGCCCGATGGGGGCGGGGCCGTCGCGGCGATGGACTGGATCGCCGCGCAGCGCAACGACATGGAGGCGGCAGCGATCGGCTTGCAGCCGGAAATCGCGACGGTTTTGGCGGCGATCTCGGCCTGCGAGGGGGTCGTGCTGGCGCGGATGTCGGGGTCGGGGGCGACGTGTTTCGGATTGTTCCACGACGCGGAAAACGCACAACGCGCGGCCCGAGCCTTGGCGCGACCCGGATGGTGGGTGCGGGCGGTGGCTTTGCGTTAGGCGCTGCGCCCGTGGCACGCGCAGGATTTGAGTATTTTCAGCAAGATGAAACGAGGGGCCGGGATCAGTTGATCCGGGCCACCACGTAATCCGCGAGCTCGGTCAGCATCTGGCGCAGCGGATGTGCGGGCAGGGCGGACATGGCGGTTTTGGCCTTTTCGGCCCAGGCCAGCGCGTCGGCGCGGGTGTCGATAAGCGCGTTATGTTTGTGCAGCAAGGACAGGGCGTGGTCGAGATCGCCGTCCTCTTGTTTGCCTTTTTCGATGGTGCGGGTCCAGAAGGCGCGCTCTTCTTCGTTGGCGCGGGCGACGGCCTTGATCACGGGGAGGGTCAGTTTGCGTTCCCGGAAATCGTCACCGATGTTTTTGCCGGTGGCTTTGGTGTCGCCCTGGTAATCCAGCAGGTCATCGACGATCTGGAAGGCGATTCCCAGCGCGTCGCCGTAGTCGAACAGCGCCTGGACGGTGGTTTCCTCGGCTCTGGCGATCACGGCGCCGGATTCAGTGGCGGCAGAGAACAGGGCGGCGGTTTTTCCCCGGACCACCTGAAGATAGATGGATTCGTCGGTGCGTAGGTCCTGAGCGGCGGTCAGTTGCAGCACCTCGCCTTCGGCGATGGTGGCGGCGGCGTTGGACAGGATGTTCAGCACGCGCAGATTGCCCGGCTCGACCATCAACTGGAAGGCGCGGGCGAACAGGTAGTCGCCGACCAGAACCGAAGATTTGTTGTCCCACAGCAGATTCGCCGTAGGGCGGCCGCGCCGCTGGGCGCTTTCGTCGACCACATCGTCATGCAGCAGGGTCGCTGTGTGGATGAATTCGACCGTGGCGGCCAGGTGGATGTGATAGGGGCCGGTGTAGCCGCACAGGTCTGCCGCAGCCAGGGTCAGCATGGGGCGCAGGCGCTTGCCGCCGGCCTCGACCAGGTGGGCCGTGACCTCGGGGATGCGGGGGGCGTGTTTCGACGCCATCCGCGCGCGGATCAGGGTGTTCACGGCGTCCATACCGCCCGCCAGATGCGCGGCGAGTTGTTCGTGCGGTTTGCTTGTGGCTTGGTCCAGGCTCATCACTGTCACGTCACATGGCTCGACAAATGCTGCGCCATGCCCTTAATTCCCCATTATGAAACAGCTTCTGAGCACCACGGATCCGACGATCATCGCATTTGCCCAAGCTCTGCTTCAAGGCGAGGGTATAGACTGCTTTGAAATGGACGTAAATATGAGCGTCCTTGAGGGCGGGATCGGATTATTCCCCCGGCGCATCCTGGTGCGGACAGAGGACCATTTTCGCGCGGCGCATGTGATGCGGGACAACGGAATTGCGGTTGATGACTGAACTGACCTGCAACGATTTTCTGGGGGGCAAGGTTAAGATCTGGCAGCCGCGCAGAGGGTACCGGGCGGGGCTGGACCCTGTATTATTGGCCGCTTCGGTGCCGGCAGAGGCGGGACAAACGGTGCTGGAGCTGGGCTGTGGCGTCGGCGTCGCATCATTATGTCTGGGCGCGCGGGTGCGGGGGCTGACACTGTGCGGGCTGGAAATTCAGCCGGATTATGCGGCCCTGGCGCGCCGCAATGCAACCCAGAATAGGGCGGATTTCACGGTCGAAACGGGGGATTTGCAGGCGATGCCGGACCCGCTGCGCCAGCGCCAGTTCGATCACGTTATCGCGAACCCTCCGTATTTTAGGCGCGAATCGGGAACCGAGGCAAATGACCCCGGCCGGGATCTGGCGCTGGGGGGCAACACGCCGCTGCGGATGTGGGTCGAAGCCGCGGCCAAGCGCTGTGCGCCGCGGGGGTTTGTGACCTTTATCCAGCGGGCAGAGCGGCTGCCAGAGCTGCTGAGCGCGATGAATGACTGCCTGGGAAGCCTGGAAATGCTGCCGTTACTGCCGCGCGCGGGGCGGGCGCCGCAACTGCTGTTGCTGCGCGGTCGCCGGGGGGGGCGTGCCGAATTCCGCATCCATCCAGGCCTGCTGATCCACCCCGGCCCGGCGCATCAGGACGGGGGCGAGGATTACACGCCATTGCTGCGCGCGGTGCAGCGCGAAGGGGCGGCGCTGCCGTTCTAAGCTGCATTTGGCCGATCGATACAAATTTTAGCGGGAAATGCTGCGCTGCTGCGTGACAGATGGCCCGTCTTGTGGTGCACTTGTCATGTTAGATTTACATTGAGAGGAGACTGCCCATGAGCTTGAGTTCGCATGTCGAGGAACTGAAGAAGAAACACCTATCTCTCTCGCAACGTGTCGAAGAGGCGCAGCGGTCGCCCGGCACCCGCGATATCGATCTTGTCGATCTGAAAAAACAGAAACTACGCATCAAGGAAGAAATTACGCGACTGAGCGTATGAGTTAACGTTTTAGGCTGGCGCGCGCGGCAATCGCTGCGCCGCCGGTGATTAGCAGGGCCGAAAGGCCCAACACCCAGCTGAGGGGTGCAACCCCGGCCAGCACCAGAACCAGCGTGGACAGCAAAGGCGCCGCATAGGACGCCACGCCAAGTAGCTGAATATCCCCGCGTTTCACCCCGATATCCCAGACATAGAACGCCAGCCCGACCGGCCCCAATCCCAACGCGATGGTCGAGGCCCAGCCTGTGGTGCCTTGCGGCCAGATGGTTGGCTCGGTCGCCATGTGCAGCAGCGCGGACAAAATCGCTGTGGCGACACAGAAAACCGCAACCGAGGCCGTCGGTGCGTCGCCGATCCTGCGCGACAGGACAGAGTAGCTGGCCCATGTCAGCGCGCAGGCCAGCGCCAGAAGATAGCCGGGCAGCGCTTGCATATCAAAACCAGCGCCGCCGCCTCCGACGATCAGGGCGGCGCCCAGAAATCCGATAACAGCCCCGATCAGGTGACCGGGTTTCAGCGATTCGCCAGGCAGAAGCCCTGAAAACAGCACGATCAGCAGCGGCCAAAGGTAGGCGATCAGCCCGGCCTCGGCGGCGGGGGCAAGGCGCAGCGCACTGAAATACAGCGCGTGATAGCCAAACAGACCCAGCGTGCCAAAGATGTAAACGCGCAAGGGCACAGAGCGCAGCCGGGCAAATCCCCCGGTCGCGGCCGTCCAGATCAGGCCAATCGCCCCACCAATCGCAAAGCAGATCGCGTTCAGCAACAGCGGCGGCGTCGGTGCAGACCCCACAGTGAACAGCGCCAGAAGCGCCCACAAAAGCACGGCAATGAAACCGATGGCGGTGGCCTTGGATTGGGTCATGCTGGGGGGATGTCCTCGACCGGGATAATTTTGAAACCGTCCGAGATATGCGCGGTTTTCTCGATCTCGGCAAGGAACCAGTCGCGGAAGGCGGCGATATGCGGGCGTTTTTCGGCGCCGCGCAAGCAAAGGAACCGGAACCGCGCCTTGGTCTCGATCGCCAGCTTGAAGGGGGTTACCAGCCGCCCCTCGAGCACGTCGCGGATGATCATCGGCCGCCGCCCCAACGCCACGCCAGCGCCGGTCGCGGCGGCATCAATCGCATGGTCCGCGTTCGAGAAATGCAGACCTCGGCTGGGGGCAAAAGGCAGGCCCGCCGCGCGAAACCACGCGGGCCAATCGCAGCGCGGAGCCAAGAAGTTGATTGAATCATCATACAGCAAAGGCGCGTGTTCCAGGCTTTCTGGGGTGGGGAATTGCGCGGCCAATTCCGGGGTCATGACCGGGGTCAGCCACTCTTTGCGGATGGGCACGGAATACAGGTCATCATATTCACCATAGCCAAAGCGGATCGCGACATCGACGTCATCATGGTGCAGGTTAAGGTTCTTGAGCGTGGCCGAAAATCGCAGCTCGATTTCAGGGTGGGCACGGGCGAATTCGAACAGGCGAGGGGCCAACCATTTCGCCGTCAGCGCAGGGCCGGCGGTGATCGTCAGGACGGAATCATCCAGCAGGCGCCGGGTGGCCTGCCAGGCGGCCGACAGGGCCTGGAACCCGTCCGTCGTGCCGGGCGCCAAGGTTTTCCCGGCCTCGGTCAGCTGGACCGCGCGGTTCAGGCGGCGAAACAGCGGGGTGCCCAGGTGCTCTTCCAGCGATTTGATCTGAAAGGACAGGGCGGCGGGGGTCACGTTCAGCTCGTCTGCGGCCTTGGCAAAGGACATGTGGCGCGCCGCCGCGTCAAACGCACGCAGGGCCGTCAAAGGGGGGAGTCTATCTGTCATCTCACTTAAGTACAGCTTAACTGAAGCCGTGAGAAGTCTCGTTTGTCAGCTTTGTTTGTGGGGGGCATATTGAAGACAGTTAAGTTTTCACCAAGCCAAGGAGGCGACGATGGTAGAAGCCACAGCAAATGCCCGCACCAAGGACGCGCTGCACCGAGCCCATATCGAACGGGGCATGGCCCTGCGTTGGCTGGTCAAGGCCATGGTTCGGGGCCTCCCCACTGGCCTGAAATTCCCGCTGAGCGGTACGGCTCTTACGGGATCGCCCCGCTGACCCGGAAACGGGGCTTACGAGGCACAAAAAAGGGCCGGTCGCAGGACCGGCCCTTTGAGTATTCTGTCGGCGGGATCAGACGAAGAACTGCGCGCCGTTCGCCGAGATGGTCGAGCCGTTGATGAAACCCGCGTCGTCCGACGCCAGGAAGGACACGCAACGCGCGATTTCCGAAGGCTCGCCCAGACGTCCGGCGGGGATGCCCGAGATGATGGAATCGCGGACTTTCTCGGGGATCGCCATGACCATTTCGGTGCCGATGTAGCCGGGGCAAACTGCGTTGGCGGTGATGCCGGCGCGCGCGCCCTCTTGGGCCAGGGATTTGACGATGCCCAGATCGCCGGCCTTGGTCGCAGCATAGTTCACCTGAGCAAACTGGCCTTTCTGACCGTTGATCGACGAGATCACGACGATACGGCCGAATTTGCGTTCGCGCATGCCGGGCCAGATCGGGTGGATGGTGTTGAACACGCCGGTCAGGTTGGTGTCGATGACCTCGTGCCACTGCTCGGGGGTCATTTTGTGGAACGGCGCGTCGCGGGTGATGCCAGCGTTCGCAACAACAATGTCGATCGGGCCCAGGTCGGCCTCGACCTTGGCGATACCAGCGGCCGAGCTTTCGTAATCGCCGACGTTCCATTTGTAGGTCTTGATGCCGGTTTCTTCGGTGAACTTGGCCGCGGCTTCGTCGTTGCCAGCGTAGGTGGCCGCGACGGTGCAACCGTCAGCTTGCAGAGCTTTCGAGATTGCGGCGCCAATGCCGCGCGAACCGCCGGTGACGAGTGCTACTCTTGCCATGGGTGATAATCCTCCAGTTAGGTATGATGCGTTGGTAACTCTGTTACTTTGTATGCTGCGAATGCGCAATAATATTGCGCGATAAAAATGACGCTAGGACAGGTTTTTTGCTGCTTTTGCAGCATGGGTCAGAAAAAAAGGGCGCTGAAAAACAGCGCCCTTTCGATGTGTTCAGCTATTCACGCCGGTCACGGGCGCTCGAGGCACATGGCAACGCCCATGCCGCCACCGATACACAGCGTGGCCAGGCCTTTTTTGGCGTCGCGGCGCTGCATTTCGAACAGCAGGGTGTTCAGGATTCGGCAGCCCGAGGCACCGATCGGGTGACCGATGGCGATGGCGCCGCCGTTCACGTTCACGATCGACGGATCCCAGCCCATGTCCTTGTTCACGGCGCAGGCCTGAGCGGCGAAGGCTTCGTTTGCTTCGACCAGATCCAGGTCGCCAGCGGCCCAGCCGGCCTTGTCCAGCGCTTTGCGCGAGGCATAGATCGGGCCGACGCCCATGATCGACGGATCCAGACCAGCGGTCGCATAGGAGGCGATGCGGGCCAGGGGCTCGAGGCCACGTTTTTCGGCCTCGTCCGCCGACATCAGCAGCACAGCAGCCGCACCGTCGTTCAGACCCGAGGCGTTGGCCGCAGTGACCGAACCGTCCTTGGCGAAGGCGGGGCGCAGTTTCTGCATGGCTTCCATGGTGGCGCCGTGGCGAATGTATTCGTCCTTGTCGACGATGATCTCGCCCTTGCGGGTCTTGATGGTGAAGGGGATCACCTCATCGTCGAATTTTCCAGCGTTCTGAGCGGCTTCGGCCTTGTTCTGCGACGCGACGGCGAATTCGTCCTGCATGTCGCGGCTGATCTGCCATTTGTTGGCGACGTTTTCAGCGGTCTGACCCATGTGGTAGCCGTTGAATGCGTCCCACAGACCATCGCGAATCATCGAGTCGATGTATTTCACGTCGCCCATTTTGGTGCCGGCACGCAGATGCGCGACATGGGGGCTGAGGGACATGTTTTCCTGACCACCGGCGGCGACAATGGCGGCGTCACCCAGCTGGACGTGCTGAGCACCCAGCGCAACAGCGCGCAGGCCGGAACCACACACCTGGTTCAGACCCCAAGCGGCGGATTCGATCGGCAGGCCGGCATTAATATGCGCCTGACGGGCAGGGTTCTGGCCCTGGCCTGCGGTCAGAACCTGACCGAGAATTGTTTCGGAAACCTCGGATTTGTCGATGCCTGCACGGGCCACGATGGCCTCTAGCACGGCGGCGCCAAGGTCATGCGCCGGGGTAGTTGCGAAAGAGCCGCTGAACGAGCCGACGGCCGTACGGGCTGCCGAAACGATAACAACATTGGTCATGTTCATCCTCCACCAATTGCTGGTCGAGGAGTGCCGGACGCGCAGTGTGCGGGCCCCGGACTCCCCGCCTTGCGCAACGTGATAGAACAACTGCCGCAATGCGGCAACTGTGGAGAATTGCCGCGCCGCAGCGAAATTTATGCTCGCCGACGCTGCGTCGCTTTGGAATTTTGTTTCCAGGGCGCCTGAATTGTCGGCGCGCCAAAGTAGTATCCCTGCAAGCAATCCACACCAATTTGTTGCAACCACTGGCAATCTTCATAAGTTTCAACAGATTCCGCGACGGTGAACATGTCGAATTGCTGAGCAATACCGACCAGCGCCTTGGTCAGAACCTGATTATCCGGGTCCGTATGGATGTTGCGGATAAATTGCCCGTCGATCTTCAAAATGTCGAAATAGAACTCCTTCAAATAGCGGAAAGAGGTGTATCCGGCCCCGAAATCGTCCAGAGCAAAGCTGATTCCCTTGCGCTGAAGGTCGGTCATGAAGCGCACGACCAGTTCAGGCACCGTCATTGCCGAGCTCTCGGTGATCTCCAGAATCAGCCGTTCAGCGACGGTGGGGTCTGCGTTCAGGCCACGGCGCAGAATGTTCATCCAGCGCGGAAATCCGATCGACCGCGCGGACATATTGATGGACAACCGGATCGAATGCTCCTCGCGTAGGGCCTTGAGGCCGAATTCCAGCGCCAGACAGTCGATGACGCGGCCCAGCTCGGTCTCTTCGATGTGGTCGATGAAATCCTTGGCGGGGATGATGCGTCCGGTTTCGTCGAAAATGCGGATCAACCCCTCGTAAAAGGCGGCCTGGCTGGGGCGGCTGGCCTGCACCACCGGCTGATAGGCCAGGGCCACCTGTTTGTGGCGCACGGCCTCGTCCACCATGGACATCACCCCGGCATCCCGCGACGTTACCGCGAAATCCAACGGGGACTGCTGCCCGGTCTGCACGTCATTCCATTTCTTACCTTTGCCTTTGCCCACGTCGCTCTCCGCTGCATTTGCATAGGTCACAATGAAGCCCAAACTGTTACCAGTTGCTTAATGTTTGCATTTTGTTCTAATTGTATCCAACGCGTGGAAAAGGACTGTGAACATGGGTGAAAGATGCGGCTGGGTCGGGACTGAACAGATCTATCTGGACTACCATGACACGGAATGGGGCGTCCCTGAATATGACAGTCGCGCCCTGTGGGAAAAGCTGATTTTGGACGGGTTCCAGGCCGGGCTGAGCTGGATCACCATCCTGAAAAAGCGCGAGGGATTCCGCCAGGCCTTTCAAGGGTTTGATCCGAATGTGATCGCTGAATGGGGCGATGAGGACGTGGCCCGTTTGCTGGCTGATCCGGGCATCGTGCGCCACCGCGGAAAAATCGTTGCGACAATCGGCAATGCCCGCGCCTGGCAGAAGATCGAGGCCGAGGAGGGGTTTGCCACCTATCTGTGGAAATACGTGGATTTCAAGCCGCTTCAGAACCAGTGGGCGACCCTGGACGAAGTCCCCGCCGCGACAGATATTTCCACGCAAATTTCCAAAGATTTAAAGAAGGCAGGGTTCAAATTTTGCGGACCCACGATCGTCTATGCCTTCATGCAGGCCTGTGGGCTGGTGAATGACCACCTGACGGGCTGTCCGTGTCACGGGCCGGTGGCGCAGATGGGGCAGGGCGGGCTGCCGCGCTGATCACAGACCCTCGAAGCCGGGCGTGTCGCGGTCCTGAGGGTTCTGCGCCAGGTGCTTGCGCTTGATTTGCTCGGATGTATCGCGGCTTTGATCGTGGCTCCAGCCGGGTGGGGCGACGGCGTACAGCACACGCTGGCGCAGGGACAGGCCGGGGCGCAGGATGTCGCGGAAAATCCCGACCCATTCATGAAAGGCGACACGGATCGGATTGAACGTGCCCAGGTTCTTGACCAACCCGTATTGGGGTTTTTCGGTGTCCAGCTCGGGGACGAAGGTGCCAAACATCTTATCCCAGATGATCAGAACCCCGGCATAGTTGGCATCCAGATAGCGCGGGTTGCGCCCGTGGTGGACGCGGTGATGGCTGGGGGTGTTCATCACGGATTCGAACCAGCGGGGCATTTTGCCGATCGCCTCGGTATGAATCCAGAATTGATAGATCAGGTTCAGGCCGCCGCAAAACAGCACCATGGCCGGGTGAAACCCCAGCAGGATCAGGGGCGCGCGCAGGACCATCATCATGGTAAAGGTCCCGGTCCACGTCTGCCGCAGCGCCGTCGTCAGATTGTAATGCTGGCTGGAGTGGTGGTTCACGTGGCTGGCCCAGACCCAACGGATCCGGTGGCCAAACCGGTGCACCCAGTAATAGCGCAGGTCGTCCAGCACGAAACACAGCAGGACCACCCACCAGCCTGTGCCCAGATCCAGCGGCGTCAGCGCCCAGAGCAGCATGAAGAACCCCAGGCCCACGAACCCCAGCGCGATCCCCGTGGCGACATTCCCGGCCCCCATGATCAGGCTGGTCAGCGCATCGCGGGTCTCGTATCGGCCGCCGCGGCCTTTGATCAGGATCCAGACCAGCTCGATCAGGATGGCGATGATAAAGAAGGGGACGGCCCATTGCACGACGTCGGGATAGCTGGGATTGCTCATGGGGCCTCCTGTATCTGGCGGCGCCATGCCTTGGCCTCGCCTGGGTCCAGTTTGAGCCGAATCTCGGGCGCTGTATAGTCCGGCAAAGACAATTCCAGCCCATAGGGCATGTCGGTGATTTCGACCCCCAGCAACAGCCGCGCCGCGCCGTCAGCCCCCATCGGCCACACAATACCCTTTCCCGCGCTAGAGCTTATCAGCGCGAAATGCCGGTTCCCAGACAGTAAAACATCCCGCACCAAGGTGTCCGGGTATTCCGCCAACCAGACGGATTTTACCTCTGCTTCGTCTTCAAAGATGTGCGGTTTGCTCATGCCCAGCATATGCAAAAGGACCGCAATACCTGCGATCCCGCCTGCCACTAGCAATAGCAAAACGGTTAGTGTCATTGTCTCCTCCCACGGGCATGAAACGGCGGAAGGGGAAATTTGTCAAAGGTTACCTGAGGTTGTCGTTAAATTAGCGTAACGCTACGGGCAGGTCAGTCCTGCGCCAGAAGGGCCGTAATCAGGCCGCGCGCCGCATCGGAATGCCAATCCGCATCCCCCAGCAGACGGCCTATTTCCTGGCCTTCGGTGTTCAGGATCACAGTGACCGGCAGGCCCAGAACGGCCATTTTTCGGGCCAGAGCCTGTTTGGGATCGCGGTGCAGCGGCAGGTTGGTGATCCCGACCTCGGCAAAGAATTTTTTCATCGCGGGGGGCGGATTGCGGCCGGTGGCGATGGTCACCACCTCGAAATCATCGCCGCCGAATTCGTCCTGAAGCGCCGCCAACGAGGGCATTTCCTTGCGGCAGGGCGCGCACCAGGTGGCCCAGAAATTCACCAGAACCAGCTTGCCCTGATAGGTGTCCAGGGTCAGTTCCTCGCCGGATTCGCTCAGAAAGCTGACCTGAGGCAGGGATTTGGGGGCGCTGTGCAGGTTCAGCTTTTTCATGTCATCGACGCGCAGGGCGTCCAGCGCGGCATCGCTGGCAACCGCAGCGTTTGCACCAAGCGCCAAGGCCGTATAAAGGACGAACCGATAAATCCTGTGCATGACACCTCCTAGGGGCCAATAATGACTGACAAATCCTCGAACCAGATGTGGGGCGGCCGCTTTGCCGCCGGGCCGGACGCGATCATGGAGGCGATCAATGCCTCGATCGGGTACGACCAGCGTATGGCAGCGCAGGATATTGCTGGCTCTCGGGCCCATGCCGCCATGTTGGCCGCCACAGGCATCGTTAGTGATAGCGACGTGCAGACCATTCGGGAAGGCCTGCTCACGGTCTTGTCAGAAATCGAGGGCGGGACGTTCCAATTCTCGACCGCGCTGGAAGACATCCACATGAATGTGGAGGCGCGCCTGAAGGAAATCATCGGTGAACCGGCGGGGCGTCTGCATACGGCCCGGTCGCGCAACGATCAGGTGGCGACCGATTTCAAACTGTGGGTGCGCGATCAGATGGACGCGGCGATTGATGGCATCGAGGCGCTGATCAAGGCGCTGCTGGGCCAGGCCGAGGCGGGCGCCGATTGGGTGATGCCCGGTTTTACCCATTTGCAAACCGCCCAGCCCGTGACCTGGGGCCACCATATGATGGCCTATGTGGAAATGCTGGGCCGGGATATGTCGCGGTTCCGCGATGCACGCGCGCGGATGAACGAAAGCCCGCTTGGCTCGGCCGCTCTGGCGGGGACGTCTTTTCCGATTGATCGGGACATGACGGCTGAGGCGCTTGGGTTTGACCGGCCCACGGCGAATTCGCTGGATGCCGTGGCGGACCGCGATTTCGCGTTGGAATTCCTGTCCTGCGCGTCGATCACCGCGATGCACCTGAGCCGCTTTGCCGAGGAATTGGTGATCTGGTCGTCGGCGCAGTTCCGGTTCGTGAAAATGTCGGACAAGTGGTCCACCGGATCGTCGATCATGCCGCAAAAACGTAACCCCGATGCGGCCGAGCTGATCCGCGCCAAGATCGGCCGGATTTTCGGGGCCAACGTGGCGCTGATGACCGTGATGAAGGGGCTGCCGCTGGCCTATTCCAAGGACATGCAAGAAGACAAAGAACAGGTGTTTGACGCCGCCGACAACCTGATGCTGGCGCTGGCCGCGATGTCGGGAATGGTGGCGGATATGACCGGCAACCGTGAAAATCTGGCGGCCGCTGCTGGGTCGGGCTTCTCGACCGCGACGGATCTGGCGGACTGGCTGGTGCGCGAACTGAACCTGCCGTTCCGCGATGCCCACCACGTGACCGGATCGCTGGTCGCCATGGCCGAAGACAAGGGCTGTGATCTGCCCGAGCTGACCCTGGCGGATATGCAGTCGGTCCATGCCGAGATCACCGAGGCCGTGTTCGGCGTGCTGGGGGTTGATAATTCCGTGGCCTCGCGCATGTCTTATGGGGGAACCGCACCCGCACAGGTGCGCGCCCAGATCGCACGCTGGAAGGACCTGTTGGGATGACAACACTGAGCAAAGCCATGGTTGGGGTGATGATCGCGGGGCTGCTGTCCGCGTGCGGGGCGGATGGTGATCCGGTGCCGCCCAAAGCCGAGCCGACCGTGAAAACGGGCATCACCATTTCGGGCACGGCCCGTGTGGGTGTCAGCAAGACCTTCTGATGTCGGTGCTGCGGATGGTATATCTGGCGCTGGCGCTTTGGGGGGCGCTGCATCCGATGTGGTATTTGGTGCCGTGGCTGGTGGAAAACGGCGTGGATTTGCACGGGTTGGTGGCCGCATGGCAGACGAATGCGGCGGCGACCGGGCTGTTTTGGGATCTGGTGATCGCGGCTGTGGCGTTGACGGTATGGATTCTGGCCGAAGTGGCCGTGCGCCGGAACTGGAGCGCGCTTTGGGCGATCCCGGCGACCTTTTTGATCGGGGTGAGCTGCGGGTTGCCTTTGTATCTGTTTTTGCGAACGCGGCCGGTGTGAGCGCCGGGCAGGACGTTTCCAAAAGGGGCGCCTGCGGCGCGCAGGATGTCTCGGGTCTGGCCTGCGGCCGGACCCTCGGGATTGGCGTGTGCCGAATTGGTTGATTGAACTGCGGCAGCGTTCTGCTAAGACGCTAGAAAATCTCTCGAGGGCGGATGAATGGATCATTTCCTGTATAAAGATGGCGTTTTGCATGCCGAAGATGTGTCGATAGCCGAGATCGCCGCCAAAGTAGGCACGCCGTTTTACTGCTATTCCACGGCAACCCTGTTGCGCCATTTCCGCCTGTTCGACGAGGCTTTGGAGGGGATGGAGCATCTGGTCTGCTATGCGATGAAGGCGGCCAGTAATCAGGCCATTCTGAAGACCTTGGCCGAGGCCGGAGCCGGGATGGATGTGGTGTCCGGTGGGGAATATGCGCGGGCCAAGGCGGCTGGTGTTCCCGGCGACAGGATCGTGTTTTCCGGCGTGGGCAAGACCCGCGAGGAAATGCAGTTGGCGCTGGAGGGGGGCATTCGCCAGTTCAACCTGGAATCCGAACCCGAAATGGAGCGGCTGAACGAGGTCGCACAGAGCCTGGGTGTTGTGGCCCCCGTCACGGTGCGTGTGAACCCGGATGTGGATGCCAAGACCCATGCCAAAATCGCCACCGGCAAGTCCGAGAACAAATTCGGCATCCCGATTTCGCGCGCCCGCGAGGTCTATGCCCATGCCGCCAGCCTGCCGGGTCTGAAGGTGATCGGCATTGACGTGCATATCGGTTCTCAGTTGACCGAGCTGGAGCCGTTCCGCCTGGCTTATCGCAAGGTGGCTGAACTGACCGAGACATTGCGTGCCGATGGCCATGACATCATGCGTCTGGATCTGGGGGGTGGTCTGGGCATTCCTTATACGCGCTCGAACGAGGCGCCGCCTCTGCCGCTGGAATATGGCGCCTTGATCCGCGAAGAGCTGGGGCATCTGGGGTGCGAAATCGAGATCGAGCCGGGCCGTTTGATCGCGGGCAACGCGGGTATTCTGGTCAGCGATGTCATCTATGTGAAATCAGGCGAGGGCCGGGATTTCCTGATCCTGGATGCTGCGATGAACGATCTGGTGCGTCCCGCCATGTACGAGGCGCATCACGACATTATCCCCGTCGTTGAACCCGAAACTGCGGTTGAACAGGCGCCCATTGATATTGTCGGGCCGGTCTGCGAATCCGGCGATACCTTTGCCAAGCAGCGGATGATGCCGCCGCTGGAGTCCGGGGATCTGGTGGCGTTCCGATCTGCTGGCGCTTATGGCGCGGTCATGTCCAGCGAGTATAATACGCGCCCTCTGATCCCCGAAGTTTTGGTCAATGGGCATCAATTCGCCGTCATTCGACCAAGACCCACCTTTGAAGAAATCATAAACCGCGATACCATTCCCGAATGGCTGTAACGCGATCCCCGCGTTCGGCCGCTGTGGAAATGGTATGTCTGACGCTGGTCGCACTGTCCTAAAGAAAATCCGCTGGCCGCTTCGCCTGACCTGGGCGGGGTTGATTGCCGAGCGGCTGACGCGTGCTTTCTGGCCGCTGTGGTCGGTGGTGATGCTGGCCGCTGCGGTTTTGATGCTGGGTCTTCAGGATCAGGTTGCGGTTGAACTGGTCTGGGCGTTGGCGGTGCTGGTCATTCTGGCCGCGCTTTGGTTCGCTGTCCGGGGCATCGCGCGGTTTCGGTTTCCACGTCAGGCCGAGGCGCTGACCCGTCTGGATGGCGCCATGACGGGCCGCCCGATCCAGACCTTGATGGATAAACAGGCGATTGGGGCCGGGGACGGCGCGTCTCAGGCCTTGTGGCGGGCGCATCAGGCGCGCATGGCGGATCGCGCCGCCGCTGCCAAACCCGTGGAGCCTGATCTGGTCCTGACCACCCGCGATCCTTTTGCGTTGCGCTATGTGGCGATGCTGGGCCTGTCGGTTGCGCTGTTGTTCGGAACATGGGGCAAGGTCGGCTCTGTCACCGGGATGGGGCCCGGCGGGCAGGGTGGATTGGCCACCGGCCCCGCATGGGAGGGCTGGATCGCGCCGCCCAGCTATACCGGTTTGCCGGTGCTGTATCTGGCCGATCAGGGCGCAGAGCTGGAAATCCCCCAAGGCAGCCGCGTTACCTTGCGATTCTATGGTGATATCGGTGCATTGACCCTGTCCGAGACCGTTTCCGCGCGTACGGGTGATGTGCCCCCTGCCTCGGATTCGGCGCAGGAATTTGTTGTCGCCCAATCCGGCCAGCTGGCCATTGAGGGCGCAGGCGGGCGAAGCTGGAAAGTGAGCTTGCTGCCGGATCTGCGCCCGATGGTGGCGGTGTCAGGCGAGGCGCAAACCAATGTGGACGGGCAGATGAGCCTGCCATTCACAGCCGCGGATGATTACGGCGTGACAGGTGGATCGGTGCGGATCAGTCTGGATCTGGACGCTATGGATCGCCGCTATGGTCTGGCCCTGCCGCCTGAGCCGCGCGACCCGATCGAGATGGATTTGCCGATGCCGATTTCAGGTAGCCGCGCCGATTTCACCGAATTGCTGATCGAGAACTTCTCGGAACACGCTTGGGCGCATCTGCCGGTGCGGTTCGAATTGGTGGTGACGGACGCCGCTGGTCAGGCCGGGTCCAGCGACCCGGCCCAGATGGGCCTGCCTGCGCGGCGCTTTTTCGATCCGCTGGCGGCTGCGTTGATTGAGCAGCGCCGGGATCTGCTGTGGAACCGTCAGAACGCGCCGCGGATGGCACAGGTGTTGCGCGCGATCTCTTGGCAACCCGAAGAGCACCTGTTCGCGGACGAGGCCGATTATCTGCAACTACGGGTGATCCTGCGGCGGCTTGAGGCCTATGCCGACGCAATGACCGACGTGCAGCGCGACGAACTGGCGGCGGCTCTGTGGGATCTGGCCGTCGGCATCGAGGACGGTGATCTACAGGATGCGATGGACCGGATGAAGCGGGCTCAGGAACGGCTGAGCGAAGCGATGAAAAACGGCGCCTCGGATCAAGAGGTCGCCCGGCTGATGCAGGAATTGCGCGACGCCACGCAGGATTACCTGCGGCAGCTGTCACAGCAGGCGCAGCGCGATCAGGAGCAGACAGACGAGGACATGCAATCGCCCGAGGGTGACTCGATGCAGATGAGCATGGACGATCTGCAACGCATGATGGACCGCATCCAGGAATTGGTGGAACAGGGCCGTATGGCCGAGGCCCAAGAAGCCATGCGCCAGTTCCAAGAGATGATGGAAAACATGCAGATGGCTCAGCAGGGGGGGCAGGGCCAGTCGCAAGGCGAGCAGGCAATGGAGGATCTGGGGCAGGCGCTGCGGGAACAGCAGGGTCTGTCGGATCAGGCATTTCGGGACCTGCAGGAACAATTCAACCCCGGCGCAAATGCGGGCCAGTCACGTCAGAACGAAGGCCGGAATGGCGGGCAGGGGCGCGGTCAGAGCCACGAGGGCCAGGGCGACGGACAAGGCGAGGGCGAAGGTCAGGCAGATGGCGGTGAGGGGGCTCAGCAGGGGCAGGGATCTTTGGCAGATCGCCAGCAGGCCTTGCGGGACGAGATCGAACGCCAGCGCGGGCAATTGCCCGGTGCGGGAACAGAGGGCGGGGCGGCGGCCCGTGAGGCCTTGAAACAGGCGGAACGCGCGATGGAGGGGGCCGAAGAGGCCCTGCGGCGTGACGATCTGGCGGGCGCGATCGACAAGCAATCCGAAGCTATGGAAGCTATGCGTGACGGGATGCGAAACCTGGACGACGCCATGGCCGAAGCCGGGCGCCGTCAGCGTGGTGGTGAAGGCGGCGAAAGCGGCAACGCGCGGGCCGAGAGCCGCGACCCCCTGGGACGGACGCCCGGATCGCGGGGCGGGGACGTGGGCACCGAGGAAAGCCTGCTACAGGGCGAAGATGTTTACCGCCGTGCGCGTGAGTTGCTGGACGAGATCCGCCGCCGGACGGGCGACGGAGAACGGCCCGAGGAAGAGTTGAACTATCTCCGGCGTCTGTTGGAACGGTTCTGAGCGTGATCTGATTGAGCGCCCTGCGGGCGCGCTGGATGTCTCGGCATCGGCCTTTGGCCGTTGCCTCGGGATTGGCGCGCGCTGAGAGGGGGGGGGGAATGAAAACCCCGGCACAAGGCCGGGGTCTTGCGAGATCAGTGGTGATCTTTGTAATGGATTTCCTTGGTGTCCTCGCCGGGGCCGGTTTTCTGGCGCCGCACGATTAGCCGGTTCAGCGCGTTGATATAGGCCCGAACGCTGGCGACCACGGTGTCTGTATCCGCCGACGATCCGGTTGCGATGCGGCCGTCCTCTTCGATGCGGACGGACACGGTGGCCTGTGCGTCGGTGCCTTCGGTCACGGCATGGACCTGATAGAGTTGCAGCTTGGCCGTATGGGGATAGAGCATTTTCACGCAGTTGAACGCCGCATCCACGGGGCCGTCGCCTGTGGCGTCGATCGAGTGGTCCACCCCGTCAATGGCCATGGTCATTTCCGCCTCTTGTGGGCCGTCGGTGCCACAGACCACACGCAGGCGTTTCAGCTGAAGCGTATCAGCCTCGTCCTGGACCTCTTGGTCCTGGACCATGGCGATCAGGTCGTCGTCAAACACCTCTTTTTTGCGATCTGCCAGGGCCTTGAACCGGACGAAAACGTCGTTCAGCTGGTTTTCGCCCAGCTCGTATCCCAGCTCTTCCATCTTGGCGCGCAGCGCGGCGCGGCCCGAGTGTTTGCCCAAGGGCAGTGAGGTGCCGGACAGGCCGATATCCTCAGGCACCATGATCTCGAAATTCTCGCGGTTCTTGAGCATGCCGTCCTGGTGGATGCCGGATTCATGCGCAAAGGCGTTTTTGCCGACGATG
Organism: Thalassovita sp.; assembly: GCA_029212905.1. Taxonomy (GTDB): domain Bacteria; phylum Pseudomonadota; class Alphaproteobacteria; order Rhodobacterales; family Rhodobacteraceae; genus Thalassobius. The sequence goes on along the minus strand of JARGPB010000010.1, from coordinate 70,682 downwards.
GCCTTGTTGAACTGCACCGGGAAGCCCGACACAGTCGCCACGCGGCGCGAGATGTTCATGATCTTGGTGGTGTCGATCTGCGTCTGGTAGGGCATGATGTCATTGCGCACTTTCAACGCCATGACGACCTCTTCCAGGGCTGTGTTGCCCGCGCGTTCGCCCAGGCCGTTGATGGTGCATTCGATCTGGCGGGCGCCGGCCTCGACTGCGGCCAGGGCATTCGCCGTCGCCATGCCAAGATCGTTATGGCAATGGGTGGCGAACACAATCTCATCCGCGCCGGGGACACGCTCCAGCAGCATCTTGATCAGGTCAGCGGATTCGCGCGGGGCGGTATAGCCCACAGTGTCGGGGATGTTGATCGTGGTGGCGCCGGCTTTGATCGCGATTTCGATCACGCGGCACAGATAGTCGTGTTCCGTCCGGGTGGCATCCATCGGCGACCATTGCACGTTGTCGCACAGGTTGCGCGCGTGGGTGACGGTTTCGTGGATTTTCTCGGCCATTTCATCCATCGACAGGTCGGGGATGGCGCGGTGCAGCGGCGAGGTGCCGATAAAGGTGTGGATGCGCGGCTGGGCCGAATGCTTTACGGCCTCAAAACAGCGGTCGATGTCTTTGAAATTCGCACGCGCAAGGCCACAGATGACCGAGGTCTTGGAACGCTCGGCGATCTCTTTCACGGCTTTGAAATCGCCTTCCGAGGCGATGGGAAACCCGGCCTCGATGACATCGACGCCCATGTCGTCCAGCATCTCGGCGATTTCCAGCTTTTCGTCGTGGGTCATGGTGGCGCCGGGGGATTGTTCGCCGTCGCGCAGAGTCGTGTCAAAAATCAAGACGTGGTCTTGTTTGGATTTATCGGTCATATCGGGTCTCTTTGTTTAAGTCTGCTGAAGCCTTTGGCGCGAAGGAAGCACATCCTCTGAGCGGTCGCGCCAAATAACCGGCACGCTCAGAGGCGGCTTAGCAGTAGCAGGGCAGCCGTCGACGGGCGGCCGGTACGGCAGCAAATGTCGAGAATGATATGGCCCTGAATCTTCATAGGGGCGATTTATACATCCCCGTTGCGAAAAGAAAAGGCTCAATCTGCGCAATGGGGCGGGCGGGGGCTGTCGCCCGTGATACAAAGGGCGCAAGGTCGGATTGAAACGCTTGGGAGGACGGCTAGGGTGGGGATATGAAACGGGCATTGGTTATCGGAGCATCGGGCGGAATCGGCGCGGCGGTCAGCGCGGCCTTGCAGGCGCGCGGGGGCATGGTGACGGGCCTGTCGCGTTCGGTTGATGGGATGGACATCACGCGCGAAGCGTCGATCGCAGAGCACCTGGGCGGGCTGGAGCCGGGGTTTGACCTGATCTTTGTCGCCACGGGGCAGCTGGCGGGCGCCGGAGAGCCGCCCGAAAAGACCCTGAAATCCCTGACCCCCGAGGCCATGGCCGCGCAATTCGTCGTCAATTGCGTCGGGCCGACCATGGTGCTGAAACATGCGTTGCGCTTGCTGCCGCGCGACCGCCGGTCAGTTTTTGCGACTCTGTCGGCGCGGGTTGGGTCCATCGGGGACAATCGGCTGGGGGGCTGGTATTCCTATCGTGCGGCCAAGGCGGCGCTGAATCAGGTGATCCACACCGGCGCAATCGAGCTGTCCCGAACCCATCCGCAGGCGATCTGCGTCGCGTTGCATCCGGGCACTGTCGCCACCAATTTCACCGAGAACTATGCCGCGCGGCACGCGACCGTCACCCCATCCGAGGCCGCTCAGAATCTGTTGGCGGTGGTGACCGGGCTGGGGCCTGAAAATTCGGGCCAGTTTTATGATTGGAAAGGCGCGCAAATCCCGTGGTAGCGCGCGGCGTGGTTATTCTGTCACCAGGGCACCGTTTTCCCAGTTTCCGGCCTCTTCTTCGCCGCTGGCATAGCGCATGGTGCCGTCGCCCTGACGTTTGCCGTCCTTGAACATGCCCTCGTAGACGTCGCCATTGGCATAGGTCGCTTTGCCCTTGCCGTTGATTTCACCGCCCCGCCATTCGCCTTCATATTTGAAGCCATCCGCCGCCGAGATCGTGCCGACGCCTTCGCGCTGGCCGTCCACGAATTGCCCGTCGTAGACCATGCCGTTGGCATAGGTCGCCTTGCCCCGGCCGTGGCGTTTTCCGGCCTGCCATTCGCCCTCGTAACGATAGCCGTCGGGGTAGGTCATGATGCCGTTGCCGTGGTTCTGCGCGTTGACAAAGCCGCCCTCGTAGATCGCGCCGTTGCGATAGGTGGCCTTGCCTTGCCCCTCGATCACGCCTGCGCGCCACTCGCCTTCGTAGGTGGCGCCATCTGGATAGGTGATCTTGCCGATGCCATCCTCGGCCCCGGCGCGGAACTGGCCTTTGTAGATCGAGCCATCGGGATAGGTCACGGTGCCTTCGCCTTCGATCTGACCCGCGACCCAAGAGCCATCGTAGCGATAGCCGTCCGTGCCGGTGAATACACCCTGACCCTGGCGGCGGTCGTCCTGGAACGCGCCATCATAGGTGTCGCCATTGGCATAGGTCACACGGCCCAGCCCTTCGCGGCGGCCATTGGCCAATGTGCCTTCGTAGATGTCGCCATTGCTTTGGGTCAGTTTGCCCTGACCATGGATCTGTCCGTTCTGCCACAGACCGGTATAGACCATCCCGTCGGTCATGGTCAGCGTGCCCTGACCCTCGCGGGTGCCGCGTTTGACCTCGCCCTCATAGACTGCGCCATCGGGATAGGTGATCGTGCCGCGGCCCTCTTTGACGCCGTTATTCCACGCGCCCTCATAGATATAGCCGCCAGGCGTGCGCATGGTGCCGCGCCCGTGGTGCATCGCGTTCTTGAACGTGCCTTCGTAGCGGGTGCCATTGGCATAGATCGCAACGCCCGTGCCGGTGATCTTGCCCGCAAGCCAGTCGCCTTCGTAGGTCGAGCCATCGGTGAACACGATCTTGCCCAGGCCTTCGGGTTTGCCCTTGGCGAATTCGCCCTCGTAGACCGATCCGTTGGGAAAACGCGCCACGCCAGTGCCGCGAATCTCTCCGTTGATCCAATCGCCGGTGTATTCATATCCGTTCGGCAGCCGGTAGGTGCCGGTGCCATGCTGAAGCCCGTCCTTGAACGTGCCCTCATAGACGCCGCCATCCTCGTATTGCTTGGTCTGGACGTCCCCATCCTGCGCTACGGCCGGAAAAGCCATCCAGCACGCGGCCATGACGGCGACGATGATCTTGCGTGATTTTGCCATGAGTGCCCTGCCTGCGGTCTGACGATTGCCTGTTCAACGTGCCCGAAATCTAGTGGACCGCCCCGCCATAGACAACGCCTTTTGGTCAAAGCGGCTTTCCCTCGGCGGGAAGTCTGCTAAATCGGAGGAAAGAACAAAACCGGGGGCCAAGGCATGTCCGATACATTTCGCCTGACGATTGCACAGTTAAACCCAACCGTTGGGGACCTGGCCGGAAATGCGGCCAAGGCGTTGCAGGCGTGGCAACAGGGGCGCGACGCGGGCGCGGATATGGTCGCGCTGCCGGAAATGTTCATCACGGGCTACAACACCCAGGATCTGGTGATGAAGCCGATTTTCCACCAGATGGCGCTGGCTGCGGTGGAAACGCTGGCTCAGGAATGTGCCGACGGCCCCGCGCTGGGCATTGGTGGTCCCGTGGTCGAGGGCGGCAAGCTCTATAATGGTTATTTCATCCTGCGCGGCGGGCAGATTGCCTCGCGCGTTTTGAAGCACCACCTGCCCAATGAAACCGTGTTCGATGAGGTCCGCGTTTTTGACAATGGCCCCCTTGGCGGGCCTTATTCTGTGGGCAATACGCGGATCGGCAGCCCCATTTGCGAGGACGCCTGGCACGAAGACGTCGCTGAAACACTCGAGGAAACCGGCGCGGAATTTCTGCTGGTGCCCAACGGCTCGCCCTATTTCCGCGGCAAGATGGAAGTGCGCCAGAACATGATGGTTGCGCGGGTCGTCGAAACCGGCCTTCCGCTGATCTATCTGAATATGGTGGGCGGTCAGGACGATCAGGTTTTCGACGGCGGCAGTTTCGTGCTGAACCCTCATGGTGAACTGGCCGTGCAACTGCCCGTGTTCGACGAGGCCGTCGCCCATGTGGACCTGATCCGCACCCCGGACGGCTGGCGCGCACAGCCCGGCGACAAGGCGCATTTGCCCGACGAGATGGAGCAAGATTACCGAACCATGGTCGAATCCCTGCGCGACTATTGCGGTAAAACGGGCTTCGGCAAGGTTTTGCTGGGTCTGTCCGGTGGGATCGATTCCGCGATCGTGGCGACCATCGCGGTGGATGCCTTGGGCGCGGAAAATGTGCGCTGCGTGATGCTGCCGTCGGAATATACCTCGCAGGGGTCTTTGGATGATGCCAAGGACATCGCAGAGCGTCTGGGCTGTCGCTATGACTATGTCCCGATTGCCGAGGGACGTCAGGCCATCACCAACACCCTGGCCTCGCTGTTCGAGGGCACCCAGCCCGACATCGCCGAGGAAAACATCCAGTCCCGCCTGCGCGGGCTGCTGCTGATGGCGCTGTCCAATAAATTCGGGGAAATGCTGCTGACGACGGGCAATAAATCCGAGGTCGCCGTGGGCTATGCCACGATTTATGGCGATATGGCGGGCGGCTATAATCCGATCAAGGACATGTACAAGACCTGCGTGTTCGAGGTCTGCCGCTGGCGCAACGCCCATCACCGCCCCGACTGGATGAACGGCCCCAAAGGCGAGGTGATCCCCGTCTCGATCATCGACAAACCCCCCTCGGCCGAACTGCGCCCAGATCAAAAAGACGAGGACAGCCTCCCCCCGTACGAGGTGCTGGATGCGATCCTGATGATGCTGGTGGACGGCGAGGCCTCGGTGGCCGAATGCGTCGCCGCCGGGTTTGACCGCGACACGGTGAAACGGGTCGAGCACCTGCTTTATATCAGCGAATACAAACGGTTCCAGTCCGCCCCCGGTGCCCGGCTTAGCCCGCGCGCCTTCTGGCTGGACCGGCGCTATCCGATCGTGAACCGCTGGCGCGACCCCAGTTAATCACCCGTCGGGATTCGTATTTTACGTGACTGTGCCCCCCCTGCGTGACCAGTGAAACGCCTGTTGAGAAGCAGGCTGACACCGTTAAACAACGCACGCAGGTTGATGCTCAGTTTTGTTTGCCCGTGCGTCAGCGCAAAAGGCTTGCTGGCACTGTGACGGTGGATCCTGCGCGAAAGCAGAAGGTTCTTGGGACGGCTTGCAAAGCCGCGCTGCCAGTCTATTGCGACCAAAAGATACGCCCGCATCAGGTTACTGACTTTGAAAAAGCGGTGATTGACGCATCCATCACCACGGCTAGAACACGGCGACAAGCTGGCGTGGCCAAATGGCAGGCATAAGTCGATGTATTTCGTCAAAGGAGGGGCGCGCCGTTACACGAGGATGAGTGTTGAACGCAGCCAGAGCCGCGTTATCACGATGTCCGCACGGCGCATGACTAACTAACCCCGATTTTCTGGACAAATCGTGCCACATGTGGAATTGGGGGCGCCAATCAGGAGATTCCCATGACCACAACACGTTTTGCACCCTCGCCGACGGGTTACATTCACGTTGGTAACCTGCGCACAGCGCTGATGAACTATCTGATCGCCCGCAAGGCCGGCGGTCAGTTCATTCTGCGGATCGACGACACCGATCCCGAGCGCTCCAAGCAGGAATATGTGGATCAGATCCAACGCGATCTGGAGTGGCTGGGCCTGACCTGGGACCGGATGGAGCGTCAGTCCGAACGGCTGGACCGCTATGCCGAGGCTGCCGATCAGCTGCGTGCGAATGGCCGGTTCTACGAATGTTTCGAATCCCCGGTCGAGCTGGACCTGAAGCGCAAGAAACAGCTGAACATGGGCAAGCCGCCGGTCTATGACCGCGCGGCGCTGAACCTGTCGGACGAGGAGAAGGCCAAACTGCGCGAAGAGCGTGGCGGTTATTGGCGATTCTTGCTGAATCAGGAACGCATCGAATGGAATGACGGTATTCTGGGCGATATCTCGATTGATGCGGCCTCGGTGTCGGATCCGGTGTTGATCCGTGCGGACGGGCAGGTTTTGTACACCATTGCCTCGGTTGTGGATGACACGGAAATGGGCGTGACCCATGTTGTGCGCGGCTCGGATCACGTGACCAACACCGCGACGCAAATCCAGATCATGGAGGCGCTGGGGCACAAAGCGCCCAGCTTTGCTCACCATTCGCTGCTGACCGGCCCGCAGGGCGAGGCGCTGTCGAAACGTCTGGGCACCCTGGCGCTGAAGGACCTGCGCGAACAGGGGATCGAACCGGCTGCCGTGCTGTCGCTGATGGCGCGTCTGGGCTCGTCCGACCCTGTTGAGCTGCGCAGCAACCTGGATGAGATCGCCGAAGGGTTCGAGCTGACGCATTTCGGGTCGGCCCCCACGAAATTCGACATGCAGGACCTGTTCCCGCTGACCGGGCACTACCTGCAAACCCTGTCCTATGACGAAATGGCCGATGACATCCGCGCGCTGGGCGTGCCGGACGATCTGGCCGCGCGTTTCTGGACCGTGACGCGGGATAACATCACCACCAAGGGCGATCTGACCGGCTGGTGGGCGCTGTGCCGCGATGGGGCCGAGCCTGACATCGCTGACGAAGACCGCGAATTTATCGCGCAGGCGATGACCCTTCTGCCCGAGGCACCTTTTCAGGACGACACCTGGAAAACCTGGACCGCTGCGGTGAAAGAGGCCACAGGCCGCAAGGGCAAGGGTCTGTTCATGCCGCTGCGCAAGGCGCTGACGGGTCAGGGCCACGGGCCGGACATGGGCGATCTGATGCCCCTGTTGCAGGTCGTGCGCGCGCGCTGATCTGGCTGACATGATCAATAAGGGCCAGCCTTGGGGCTGGCCTTTTGCGTTTTATCTGGTGGTGTCGCCGGTGGCGCGTGGAATGGGCGGGTGGTCATCCAGATGCACCACCGCGGCGTCCAGACGGGTCAGCCAGTGATCGACCAGCGCGGTTTCCTCGGGGGGGAGAACCTGATGGCGCGGGTAATGCGGATGGGCGCGGTCGTCCAGAATCGGCACGTCCCAGCCTTCGGTCGTTTCGAAAAATCGGGTGACGCCGGCCTCGTCGAATTCCTTTAGATAGCCCTGCACCACCACGTCCAGATAGCTGAGCAACACCGGATGGGCCATCGTCGGCGCGCCGTGTTTGCCGGTGGGGATGGAATAGATCGCGACCTCGGGCGCAAAGGGCAGGGGGTGCGCGGGCAGGGCCTCTAGACGGACCCGATCATAGGCATGTTCGCGCGCATCCAGCGCCCGCCAGTCGCCATTTGGGACCGGGGCGATCAACCCGTCGATCTCGCAGTCGGGGTCGGGGATGGCCGTCAGAAAGGCCACGGGCCGCAGCGCCGTATGCCGCCAGATTCGCCGCCAGCCCCCGGCGCGGGCGGGATGGGCGTCGCCGTAATCGTGGGTTTGACGGTTCACCAAGGACCCGTAACCAAAGAAAAATACATCTTGCATACAGATAAAATTTCCTGCTCTTGATCCATATCAATCCCAAACGCCCAAGTTTTCGGCAGTGTCGGGCAACTTTGACCCAAGGGAATGACGCCTGTGCGTATCACCAAACGAACCAATATCGCTGTCCGAGTCCTCATGTTTTGCGGATCGAACGAGGGACGCCTGGTGACCAAATCGGAAATCGCCGAAAGGTGCAATGCCTCGGAAAACCATTTGGCGCAGGTTATCAACCAACTGGGTCAGTTGGGCTATTTGCATACGCAACGTGGCCGCAACGGCGGGATCGAACTGAACCGCCCAATGAGCCAGATCAAGATCGGTGACGTCTTTCGGGAACTGGAATCCAGCGTACCAATCGCTGAATGTTTTGCTGATGTGGACAACACTTGTCCGCTGGTGGACGCCTGCCGCCTGAAGCTGGCAATCGCTGGCGCGGCCGATGCATTTTACAGCTATATGGACGATATTACGCTGGATGAATTGGTCTGCGGAAACGACGCGCTGATCGAAATCATGTCGCCTATCGCCTGCCGGGCCTGAAAACGACCCCTTGCCGTAAGAAGACGACTCGTCTAATCAGATTCCCATCTGATCGGGAGAACCGGGCTTGCCCGGTGCCGAAGGAGCAACCGCCCCGGAAACTCTCAGGCCTCAGGACCGATCAGTCAAACAAGACTCTGGAGAGAGGCGCGCCAGACGCGTCCGCCGAAGGGATAGCGATCTCAGGCGAAGGGACAGAGGGGGCATCAAGTGTTCCGTCACATGCGTGGCGGGTGTGATGCCGGAAGGGGTTTGACCATGGTCAGCGCACTGCCGGTTTCGTGAAAACTGGGGATGCACAGGGGACGCCATGACGGATTTGAATTCACTGCCACTGGATGGGCTGCACCGCGAACTGGGCGCCAAGATGGTACCGTTCGCCGGGTATGAAATGCCGGTGCAATATGCCGCCGGGGTGATGCAGGAACATTTGCACACCCGCTCTGCCGCCGGATTGTTCGACGTCAGCCATATGGGTCAGGTGATCCTGCGCGGGGCGGATTATGCCGCTGCGGCGCTGGCGTTGGAAACTCTGGTGCCGGTCAATATCGCCGGGCTGGGCCTGAATCGTCAGCGCTATGGGATTTTTACCAATGATCAGGGCGGCATTCTGGACGATCTGATGCTGGCCAATCGCGGCGACCACCTGTTTGTCGTGGTCAACGCCGCCTGCAAGGACGCTGACATCGCGCATCTGCGTGTCAACCTGCCCGCCGAAATCACCATCGAGGTGATCGAAGACCGCGCGCTGCTGGCGTTGCAAGGTCCCGCATCCGAGGCAGCGCTGGCGCGCCTGAACCCCGCCGTCGCGGATATGAAATTCATGGATGTTGCCACGGTTGATTTGTGTGGCGCACAGTGCTGGGTGTCGCGCTCGGGCTATACCGGGGAGGACGGGTATGAAATCTCGGTCCCCGCACCGCAAGCCGAAGAGCTGGCCCGGATGCTGCTGGCGGATGACAGCGTGATGCCGATCGGCCTGGGCGCGCGCGACAGTCTGCGGCTCGAGGGGGGGCTGTGCCTCTATGGTCACGACATCGACACGGGTACCACCCCGGTCGAGGCCGGCCTGACCTGGGCCATCCAAAAAATTCGCCGGACGGGCGGCGCGCGCGCAGGGGGTTTCCCCGGTGCCGACCGTATCCTGACCGAGCTGGACAAGGGCGCGCTGCGGTCCCGCGTGGGCCTGCGCCCCGAAGGCCGCGCCCCGATGCGCGAAGGCGTGCAACTGTTCGCCGACGCCGACGGCGGTGATCCCGTTGGGCATGTGACCTCGGGCGGGTTTGGCCCCTCGGTCGGCGGGCCCGTGGCGATGGGCTATGTGCCTGCGGACCTGTCTGCCCCCGGCACGCTTCTGTACGGCGAAGTGCGTGGCAAGCGCCTGCCTGTGCAGGTTGCTGCGCTGCCCTTTATACCTGCTAATTTCAAACGATAAGAATCACTCAGGGAGACCCCAATGATCAAATATACCGAAGAACATGAATGGCTGCGCGTGGATGGCGATCTGGTGATTGTCGGGATTACGGAACATGCCTCGACCCAGCTGGGTGATGTGGTGTTCGTGGAATTGCCCGAAATTGGCACCATCGTCGCCGCGGGTGACGAAGTGGCCGTCATCGAAAGCGTCAAGGCGGCCTCGGATATCTCGGCCCCGCTGGACGGCGAGATCGTCGAGGTAAACGAGGCCCTGGTGGATGAGCCGGGCAAGGTGAACCAGGATCCGATGGGCGAGGCGTGGTTCTTTAAGATGAAGATCGACGACATGTCGGCGCTGGACGCCTTTATGACCGAAGATGCCTATAACGACTTGATTGGCTGATCCCGAAGAGATGCCGCCGACCCCCCATCGAGGGGGCCCGGCGGCAGCCTTTGGCGAGAGTATTTTCAGCAAGATGAAACGCAAGCGCGAGGACACTGGACCATGGCGTTCAAGCCCACCGATTACCTGCCCTATGATTTTGCCAATCGCCGCCATATCGGCCCTTCTCCGGCTGAAATGGCCGAGATGCTGGACGTTGTCGGGGCGGGAACCCTGGATGATCTGATCACGGATACCGTGCCTCAGGCGATCCGCGCCGAGGCGCCGCTGACGGTGGGGGCCGCGTTGAGCGAACGCCAGATGCTGCGTCGGATGCGCGCGGTTGCGGACAAGAACAAGGTGCTGAGCAGCCTGATCGGCATGGGCTATCATGGGACGGTGACGCCGCCTGCGATCCAGCGGAATATTCTGGAAAACCCGGCCTGGTACACGGCCTATACGCCCTATCAGCCTGAGATTTCGCAGGGGCGTCTGGAGGCTTTGCTGAATTATCAGACGATGGTGTCCGATCTGACCGGGCTGGAGATTGCCAACGCCAGCCTGCTGGACGAGGCGACGGCGGCCGCCGAGGCGATGACCATGGCGCAGCGGGTGGCCAAATCCAAAGCCAAGGCGTTTTTCGTTGACGAGAACTGTCATCCGCAGAATATCGCGGTGATCCAGACACGGGCGGCGCCCTTGGGGATCGAGGTGATCGTGGGCGCGCCTGATGTTCTGCAAGCGGATGCCGTGTTTGGCGCGGTGTTCCAGTATCCCGGCACGTATGGCCATGTGCGGGATTTCACCGCTGAAATGGATGCGCTTCATGCGGCCAAGGCGGTGGGGATCGTGATCGCGGACCCTATGGCATTGGTTTTGCTGAAAGAACCTGGGGCGATGGGGGCGGATATCGCTGTTGGATCGACGCAGCGGTTTGGTGTGCCTTTGGGCTATGGCGGGCCTCATGCGGCCTATATGGCGTGTCGCGATACGTTCAAACGGGCGATGCCGGGGCGTCTGGTCGGCGTGTCGATTGATGCGCGGGGAAACCGGGCTTATCGTTTGTCGCTGCAAACGCGCGAGCAGCATATCCGCCGCGAGAAGGCGACCTCGAATGTCTGTACGGCGCAGGCGCTGTTGGCGGTTATGGCCTCGATGTATGCGGTGTTTCATGGGCCCGACGGGTTGCGCGCCATTGCGCAACGTATCCACCGCAAGGCCGTGCGGCTGGTCAAAGGGCTGGAAGAAGCCGGGTTCCAGGTGGAGCCCGAGACGTTTTTTGATACCATCATGGTCGAGGTCGGGCCGCTGCAACAGGCCGTGCTGAAATCGGCGGTGGATGAGGGGGTGAACCTGCGTCCCGTTGGCACCACCAAGGTGGGCATCACCCTGGACGAGGCCGTGATCCCCGCCACGATCGAGGCCGTCTGGCGCGCCTTTGGCATCACCCGCAAGGATGACCAGCCGGGCGAATGGCGCCTGCCGGACCATGCGCTGCGCGAGACGGATATCCTGACCCATCCGATTTTCCACATGAACCGGGCCGAGACCGAGATGATGCGCTATATGCGTCGTCTGGCGGATCGGGATCTGGCGCTGGACCGGGCGATGATCCCGCTGGGCAGCTGCACGATGAAGCTGAACGCAGCCGCTGAAATGATGCCGATCAGCTGGCCGGAATTTGCCGATATTCACCCGTTCGTGCCGGCCGATCAGGCCGCAGGATACGGTGAAATGATCACGGATCTCAGCCGGATGCTGTGCGACATCACCGGGTATGACGATTTCTCGATGCAGCCCAATTCGGGCGCGCAGGGGGAATATGCCGGGCTGTTGACGATTGCCGCCTATCACCAGGCGCAAGGGCAGGGCCACCGCAATGTCTGTCTGATCCCGATGAGCGCGCATGGCACCAACCCCGCCAGTGCTCAGATGGTGGGCTGGACCGTCGTGCCGGTGAAATCCATGGATAACGGCGATATCGACCTGAACGATTTCCTGGCCAAGGCGCAGAAACACGCGGACAATCTGGCGGGCTGCATGATCACCTATCCCAGCACGCACGGCGTGTTCGAGGAAACGGTCAAAGAGGTCTGCGCTATCACTCATGAACATGGCGGGCAGGTCTATATCGACGGGGCCAACCTGAACGCGATGGTCGGGCTGTCCCGCCCCGGCGATCTGGGCGGCGATGTCAGCCACCTGAACCTGCACAAGACCTTTGCCATTCCGCATGGCGGCGGTGGTCCCGGCATGGGGCCGATCGGGGTGAAATCCCATCTGGTGCCGCATCTGCCGGGTCATCCCGAAACCGGTGGCGCCGCAGGGCCGGTGTCCAGCGCGCCTTACGGATCGGCCTCGATTCTGGCGATTTCCTGGGCCTATTGCCTGATGATGGGCGGCGACGGGCTGACGCAGGCCACGCGCCTTGCGATCCTCAGCGCCAACTATATCGCTAAGCGGCTGGAGGGCGCCTATGACGTGCTGTTCAAAGGCCCCTCGGGCCGGGTCGCGCACGAGTGCATTCTGGACACGCGACCCTTTGCCGACAGCGCCGGGATCACCGTGGATGACATCGCCAAACGCTTGATGGACTGCGGTTTCCACGCCCCAACCATGAGCTGGCCCGTGGCCGGGACGTTGATGGTCGAACCCACGGAATCCGAAACCAAGGCCGAGCTGGACCGGTTCTGCGACGCCATGCTGGCGATCCGGGCCGAGATCGACGCCGTGGTCAGCGGGGACATGGATGCAGAAAACAACCCGCTGAAACGCGCGCCGCATACGGTCGAGGATCTGGTCGGCGCATGGGAGCGCCCCTATAGCCGCGAGCAGGGATGTTTCCCGCCCGGCGCCTTTCGGGTGGATAAATACTGGCCGCCGGTGAACCGGGTGGACAATGCCTTTGGGGATCGGAACCTTGTGTGCATCTGTCCTCCGATGGAGGATTACGCGGACTAAAACAAAGGCCCTGCATTTGCGGGGCCTTTGCTGTTTGAGAGGGGCGAGGGGCCAGCCCCTCGCGCTCCCCGGAGTATTTAGGGCAAGATGAATGGGCGGGCGGCGCGGATGGCCTGGGCCGTGGTTTCGCCCCAGATGCGATAGGCTTGTGCGCCGGGGTGGAAGCCGTCCTGGGCCATCAGGGTCGGATCCATCGTCAGATCAAAGCTGAGCGGGCAGTATTCGGGGTATTGCGCGAAGAGCGCGTGGCGGGCGGTCTGTAGCCGCGCGGCATGGCGGCCCAGGACCCAGCGCAGTGGGTTTGGCAGCAGGGGAAATTCCCCCATGGGCGGGATCGGGGTGACGCAGATCAGCCGCGCGCCGTGCTGGTCGCGCAGGCGTTGGAATAGGGTGTTTTGCACGGCGAGCCATTTGGAGGCAGAGGTCAGGCGGGTGACGTCATTGACCCCCAGCGCGATCACCGCCACATCAATCGGGCCTGCTTGGTCCAGCATTTTCAAGGCATGGGGGGAGGTGGCCCCGGTGTGGGCAAGCAGCTGCCATTCGAGGCAATAATCTGTCGCCAGGGCGCGGGTCAGGTGGCCCAGAAGCGCGTCGTCCTGGTGATCGACCCCGACGCCTGCACCCGAGGAATCGCCCAGGATGAGCAGGCGCAAGGGCGGGCCTGCGCCGATCCGGCCTGTGCGCGCGCCTTTGGGTTCGGGCAGGATCAGCGCGGTGCGTCGCAGGCGAAGCGCCTGAGCCAGCAGCACAGGCGCCGCCAGTATCCGCACCAGCCGGTCCATTTACGCGGGTGGCGTCAGGACGCTGAGCACGTCGCGCAGCCGGTCCCAGGTTGCCTGATCCGGGGCGCAGAGCAGATAGCCCTCTTCGATGCTGATGTCATAGGGTTGGCCGTCCAGCATTTGCGCCACGCCGCCTGCCTGTTGGCACAGCAGCACGCCCGCCGCGTGGTCCCAGGGGTTCAGCACGCCCGACAGGCAGAAATCTGCGTTGCCCTGGGCCATCGTGCGATATTCGTGACACGAGCAGCGCATCGAGCTGGTCCGCAGGAATTCAGGCAGGACGGGTGCCATTCGGGCTTGGGCGTCCTTGGGCATCAGGTAGAAATGCATCAGGCCGGATAGCGTGTCCAGCGCGCCGCCCTGTGACACATGGGTCGGGCGTTCGGCGCGGCCGGCGCCTGCGATCCGCGTGGGGCTTTGATCGTCCGCGATCACCCAGTCGTCCACGATCGGATCATAGAGCAGCCCGAACACCGGCCGACCAAAGCGCGTTGCCGCCAGGATCACCCCGAACAAAGGCACCCCGCGGGCGAAATTCCATGTCCCGTCCACCGGGTCGATGATAAAGGCCAGCTCGGCCTGGGCTGCCTTTTGGCGCAGGCTGGGGTCTTTGGCTGCGGCTTCCTCGCCAATGACCACCGCATTCGGGAACTGTCGCAGAATACCGCGTGCGATCATTGCTTCGGCGGCGGTGTCGGCCTCGGTGACCAGATCATGCGGGCCGGATTTCGTGTCGATTTGATGCGCGGCCAGATTGCGGAATCGGGGCAGGATCTCTGTTTTCGCAGCACGGCGGACCAGGTTGACCAGGCTGGTCTGTTGCGCGGCGGACAGGGCGGTGACAGGCATAGGAAGCGTTTCGGACATGGGTACTCGACTGGCTTGATTCTGAACTGGAACCTAAGGGGTTGCACCCGCAGCCAGCGGATGCAACGCGGCTATTCGCGCGCGCGCAGGATTTGCGCCGGTCGCCCGGCAAGAGACCGCCGAGCGAACCCCAAACCGGCCAACAAAGTGGCAATGACCCCGCCCGCGATGATCCCCAACGCCGAGGGCCAGATCACGGTGAACTCTGTCTCCATCACGAAATGCGACACGGCCCAGCCGCCCGCGATCCCGGCAGCCAGCGCCACCAGCCCCGCGCCCGCGCCCAGCAATCCCGCTCGCAGCGCAAAGCTGCCCAGAATGCGCGCGCGTGTGGCGCCCAGGGTTTTCAGGATGGCGGCCTCATAGCTGCGGGCCTGTTCGCCCGCCGCTGCCGCGCCGATCAGCACCAGGAACCCGGTCAGCAATGTCGCCGCCGCGCCCCAGGATGTGGCCGAGGCAATCCCCGCCAGGACATCAGACACCCGGTCGATGGCGTCGCGTACCCGAATGGCCGTGATATTGGGGTATTTATTCGCCAGATCCCGCAGGATTGCGGCTTCGGCTTCGGGCTCGGCATAGACCGTCGCGATATAGCTGTGCGGCGCGCCGCGCAGGGTGTTTTCGTCCACCGCCATCACGAATCCCATCCCGGCGGTCGAAAAATCCACCTCGCGGAACGATGTGATCGTCCCGGTGATGTCGCGCCCCAGAATGTTCAGCGTGATCGTGTCATTTAGCTTTAGCCCGATTTCCTCGGCCTCTTCGCGGGCAAAGCTGATCTGAGGCGGGCCGGTATAGCCCTCGGGCCACCATTCGCCTGCGACCAGTTTGGTGTTGGCGGGTTGTTCGGCCGCATAGGTGATCCCGCGATCGCCCCGCACGACCCAGTGATCGCCTGCCACCTCGGTTGCGGGGCGGTCGTTGATCCGGGTGATGACACCGCGCAGCATCGGCGCGTATTCCACGCGGCTGGCGGCGGGGTCGCTTTCGATCCGGTCCAGGACGCCGGGCATCTGGTCGCGCTGGATATCGACAAAGAAATAGCTGGGCGCCACGTCCGGCAGATTGCCCGAAATCGCCTGTCGCAGGTTGCCGTCAATCTGTCCCACGGCGGCCAGAACCGTCAGCCCCAGCCCCAATGACAGCACCACCGGCGTGGCCTCGTCGCGCGCGCCACCGATGGCGGCCACGGCCCAACGCAGCGCGGGCCGTCCCCGCGTGGCCAGCCTGCCGCGCCGTGCCAGCGCCCGCATTCCCAGCGCCGCAAGGCTCAGGCAGATCAGTGCCGCCAGAATACCGCCGGCCGTCCACAGCGTCAGCGTCACCGTGCCGGAAAACAGCACCGCCACGCCCACCAATGCAGCCACCAAACCCCCGGTGATCAGCACATAGGGCAGCGGCGGTAGCGCCTTGGCCCCGGCCATCGCATCGCGGAACAGGGTCGCGGCGCGGACCTCTCCGGTGCGGGCCAGCGGCCATAACGTAAAGATCAGGGCGGTCAGGACGCCGTAGACCGCCGCCTCGATCAACGGTTTGGGATAAAAGCCAAATTCCGCAGGCACCGGCAGCTGAGCCGTCAGCACAGGGGCCAGCAGCACCGGCACGCCTCCGCCCAGGATCACGCCCATCGTGATGCCCAGCAGGGCCAGAACGCCGATTTGCAGGAAATAGGTCTGAAAGATCACGCGCCGTTCTGCGCCCAGGCTGCGCAGCGTTGCGATCACGCTGGTTTTGCCCGCCAGATAGGCCCGCACCGCGGCCGAGACCCCAACGCCGCCCACCGCCAGACCGGACAGGCCGACCAGCACCAGAAACGCGCCCAGACGCTCGACAAAGGTGGCGATGCCGGGCGCGCCATTGCGCGAATCCCGCCAGCGGACGCCCTTGGTTTCAAAGGCTTCGATCGCGGCGTTTTTCATGCTCTCCAGGTCGGTGTCCGCAGGCAGATCCAGCCGGTATTTCGTTTCGAACAAGGCGCCGGGCGCCAGCAGCCCGGACTGCGCCAGCGAGGGCAGCGTCACGATCGTGCGCGGCCCCAGGCCAAACCCGGCCCCCGCGCTGTCCGGTTCGCGCAGCAGCACGGCCATCAGGCGGAATTCTTGCGTGCCCAGCCGGAAAACATCGCCCGCAGACAGGCCCATCCGGTCAACCAGAACGCGCTCCATCACGGCGCCCGGCAGCGTGCCGTCGCCCGCCAGCGCCTTTGCCAGGGGTATGGCCGGTTCCAACTGCACCGCACCCACCAAAGGATAGGTCCCGTCCACCGCCTTGACCTGGGTCAGCCCGCGTTCTTCGCCCACCACGGCCATCGAGCGGAAATCGACGATTTCAGACACGCGGTCGGCGCGGTCATCCATCCAGGCGCGTTCCTCGGCGCTGGCAAACCGATAGGTGAATTCCATTTCCGCATCGCCGCCCAGCAGTGCCGCACCTTCGCGGGCCAGCCCTGCCTCGATTCCGGCGCGGATGCTGCCAACCCCGGCAATCGCGGCCACGCCCAGCGTCAGGCAGGCCAGAAAGATCCGAAATCCCCGCAGCCCCCCGCGCAATTCCCGGCGGGCGAAACGGGCGGCAATGCGCAGGCTCATGCTGCGGCCTCTTGGGTGTCGATCTGGCCGTCGCGCAGGCGGATCACCCGGCTGCATCGCTGCGCCAGCTCGTTGGCATGTGTCACCAACACCAGCGTGGCGCCGTGGCGGTCGCGCAACCCGAACAGCAAATCAATGATCGCGGCGCCGTTGGCCCCGTCCAGGTTGCCGGTCGGTTCATCCGCCAGCAGAATGTCCGGGCGCGGCGCCGAGGCCCGCGCCAGCGCCACACGCTGCTGTTCGCCCCCCGACATCTGGCTGGGATAGTGATCGGCGCGCGATTCCAGCCCCACGGCCTGCAATTCCTCCATTGCGCGGTCGAACGCATCGGCCTGACCGGACAGCTCTAGCGGAGTTGCGACGTTTTCCAGCGCGGTCATTGTCGGGATCAGGTGGAAAGATTGGAACACCACCCCCATATGTTCACGACGAAAGCGGGCCAGCTGGTCCTCGGACATGGCGGTCAGATCGCGGCCCAACGCCGAGACAGTACCGGCGGTGGCCTGCTCCAGCCCGCCCAACAGCATCAACAACGAGGACTTCCCAGACCCCGATGGCCCGATCAGCCCCAAAGACTCGCCCCTCTGGACATCCAGTGTGATGCCGTGAAGGATCTCGACCAGCCCCGCATTCCCGTTCAGGGACAAACCCACATTCGACAGAGACAAGACCGGTTCAGACATGCGCATACTCTTTTTCGTTAAATCTTTGTTCTCATATGGGCGGCTATCGGCTGGGGGCAAGGTATTGGCCCTGCTTCTCTTGCTGCCGACCGCCACAATGGCGCAACCAAAGGCGATTATGGCCTTCGGCGACAGCCTGACCGCAGGGTACGGCCTGATGGACCACCAAGGCCTGGTGCCGCAGCTGCGCGACTGGCTGGCCGATCACGGACAAGAGACCCGCGTTATCGGCGCGGGCGTGTCGGGCGATACCACGACAGGCGGGCTGGCCCGGTTCGACTGGTCGCTGACGCATGATGTGGGGGGGATCATCCTGACCCTTGGGGGCAATGACATGCTGCGGGGGATTGATCCGGCCGTGTCACGGGCGAATTTACGCGGGATTTTGCAGATCGCAGCGGACAAGGGCCTGCCTGTGCTGTTGGTGGCCATGCCCGCGCCGGTCAACTATGGCCCCGAATATAACGCCGCCTTTGCCCAGATGTATCCCGCGCTGGCGGCCGAGTTCGACACGCTCTTTGTGCCGAATTTCTTTGCCGGTCTGGGGCAGGGCACTCCGGCGGATCTGCAGCATCTGTTTCAGGATGACGGCATCCACCCCAACGCCACCGGGGTGGGGATGATCGTGCAGGCGCTGGGCCCTTCGGTGCTCGAACTGATCGCGCGCGTCAACGCAGCACAGGACTAAAGCCCCCGCCACAGCGAGGGCTTGCATGTTCACCAGAGAAAGGCGGGTCTCTTACGCGAGCGCGATATTGGTCGCCAGCTCTCGGCCGTCGCGGCCTTGTTCGATGTCAAAGGTCACTTTCTGGTCGTCTGCCAGACCGGTCAGCCCCGACCGCTCGACCGCCGAGATGTGTACGAACACATCCTTGCTGCCTTCGTCCGGCTTGATGAACCCGTAGCCTTTGGTGGTGTTGAACCATTTCACGGTGCCAGTGGCCATGCCGTGTACTCCTGCTGTAGCGTGGCTCGCGGTCATACGATGTCCCGTCCGCGCAGCCGTCGATTTCCGTATAGGGACGCCGTTGCACAGAAGATGTGACCACGAGAAATTGCAATCAAGTCTGAATTGTCAGCCGCCAGTTTGTGCCGCATAGGGGGCAAGGCGGGTCTTGCAGCCACCCCGAGACGCCTTATATGCAAAATGCGAAATATATTCAGGAGCGCAAAATGGCCTCGAAAAAACTCACTTGTCTGGACTGTGGACAGGTCAATCGCGTCCCCGAGGACAGGCTGACCGCTAGTCCCAAATGCGGCACCTGCGGCGCCAAACTGATGGGCGGCAAGGTCGCCGAGGTTGATCTGGCAACGCTGCAAAAAGCGGCACGCAACGATGATCTGCCCCTTGTGGTGGATTTCTGGGCGCCTTGGTGTGGCCCGTGCCGGATGATGGCCCCGGAATATGCCAAAGCGGCCGGCACGCTGAACGGCGCGGCGCGTCTGGTAAAGCTGAACACCGAGGATCACCCGCAGGCCGGCGCGAAATACGGTATTCGCGGCATCCCGACCATGGCCGCCTTTGCTCAGGGCCGCGAGAAAGCCCGCCAATCTGGTGCCATGCCTGCTGACGCGATCGTGCAGTGGGTCAAATCCTCGGTCTAGTCGCGGTTTCGGCGCTAGCCAAACGTGCGGGCCACGTCATACATCACCGGCTCAAAGCTTTTGCACAGCCCGTTGATCACCCGGTTGCGCGTGCGCATCTCTTCGGTGCGCAGCATCGCCTGATAATCCTCGCGTTTTTGCCATTGCGAGTAGTTCGCGATCCGCGTTTGCGCGTCATTCACATGCAGCCCCGCCGCAATGAATCCGGGCTGTTTCGAGATCACGTTTTCATAGGCATCGGTCAGTAGATCCAGCAGATCCTGACAGGTGCCGGGCGTCGCCTCGAAGGTTGTGATCACTGTCTGAAAGCTGCTGTCGTTGGAAATAGTAAGCATGTTTTCCTCCATCCGCTGAAATCAGCCTAGCATCGCAGGGTCCTGTCGCCAAAGCAGGAATTGGTTAACACCTTGTTTACCAATGTGAAGGCAAGCTGAACGACAGGAGGGCGATCCATGCGCTTCTTGGCGGTTCTTTTGTGTTTTCTGGCGACTCCGGCGCTGTCTGGCGCGTGGATGCGGGCCAAGGGCGGCTGGTTTTCCGACGTCTCCAGTAACTGGAGCACCAGCGACGTCGGCACCAGTTTCAGCACAACCTTTTTCGGCGAATACGGGCTGACGGACAGGCTGACCGTGGGGTTGGACGGCTATGTCACGCAAACCGGGGCCATAACCGCGCTGTATTTCACCCGCACCCCGCTGTGGAGCAACCCTAACGGCCACCGCCTGGCGCTGGAAATCGCGGGCGGCACCAGTGCGGGGTGGGCAGTGCTGCGTCCGGGGCTGTCCTATGGGCGCGGGATCAGCTCGGGCTGGGGGCCGGGGTGGTTTGCGGTGGATGCCTCGGCCACCGTGAATCTGGGGACTGGCGCCGTCACCTACAAGGTGGACAGCACCGTGGGCATCACCCCGTCGGACCGCTGGAAGGCCATCCTGAAATTCCACACGGCGCTGCCCTCTGACGGGGGTGGCTCTGTGCGGATTGCGCCGTCGGTTGTGATGCGCGTGGGCCGGATGTTCCAATTCGAGGCAGGGCTGAACACCACCCTTTGGGGGCCGCGCCAGACCGGGCTGAAACTGGGAATTTGGACGGAATTCTGACTTTCCGCGACGGAACCCCTATATCGCCACGTATGAGGATCATTACCTTTCAACAACAGGATTTCAGATGCCCTTTCAGCCCTTTCTTTTGACTGCTCTTACTTTTTCCGCCGCCATCTTTGGATTTTTCTATGCCTGGGTCTGCTCGACCATGTGGGGGCTGGATCAGATGGTCCCGTCCGCAGCGATCGAGGCGATGAACGCGATGAATGCTTCGGTGCGCAATGGGGTTTTCATGCCCGCCTTCTTTGGCACGCCTATCGTGCTGGTGCTGGTTTCGGCGCTGGCCTGGGGGACGCAGCGCAAGACCGTGGCCCTGTGGCTGGTCGCCGCCGCGCTGACCTATGTGCTGGGGGCCTTTATCCCCACAGCCACCGTGAATGTCCCAATGAACCAAGCCCTTATGACAACGGACATGACGCAGGACGCCGATGCCCTGGCGCAGATCTGGGCCACCTATTCGGCGAAATGGCAGGTCTGGAACATCGCGCGGACCGTGGCCTCGGGGGTGTCCCTGCTGATGGTGGGTGCGGCGTTGCTGGCTGCGCCTCTTGCGGGGCGCCGCGTGCAGGCCTAACACCGATCGTATGACAAATCCGATCCGCCCCACCGATGACCAGGCCCGCGCCCTTGCCCAGACCCTGTTGCAAGAGGCGCGGTTTGCCGCCATTGCGGTCCACGATCCCGACACTGGCGCGCCCTATGTCAGCCGCGTTGCGCTGGGCACGACATCTCAGGGGGTGCCCGTCACGCTGGTCTCGGGCCTTGCGCTGCATACCCGCGCGCTCAGGGCCGATCCTGCCTGTGCCCTGCTGGTCGGAGAGCCCGGCGCAAAGGGCGATGCCCTGTCTCATCCCCGTCTGACCGTGCAGGCACGGGCGCAGTTTGTCCCGCGCTCTGATCCGTCCCATGCGGAAATGGCCGCGCATTACCTGCGCGACCATCCCAAGGCCAAGCTCTATCTGTCGCTGGCGGATTTCGGGTTTGTGCACCTGATCCCCACCCGCGGGTTTCTGAATGGCGGGTTTGGGCGGGCGTTTCACCTGACGCCCACCGATCTGACGCCTAGTAGTTGTCCATCCGCACCAGAACGCTGACATCGCCCTCCAGGTTTTCGGGCCAGTGCAGCTGAACCCTGTCGCGGTTGGTGCCTTCCTCGGTGGATACCCAGGGCATGGCGTAATTCGCAGCATTCCCCGAGTCCCTGATCCTCGAGCGCGCAACCACCGATTCCACGTTCTGCGCATAGCCGCCAAAGGGCAGGGGCCCGTCACAGTTGATCGTCCAGATATCATCGACCGAGTTCTGCGCATGGTCGATCATCACGGGGTTTTCGATCCCCTGTTCGATGCTGTTATAGGTGTTGCCCTTCACCACGATATTCCGCATCCGGCTATAGTCCAGATCCGCAAAGGACGTGTCCACCATATCCACCCGGTCCAGCGTCCCGTGGATTGCGCGGAACATGTTGCCCGTGATGTTCAGCCCGTTGACGAAATGCCCCGCCCCATGCGGCGTGATCACGATGAATCGGAACCACTGAGCGGAATCGATCGACTGGAAAATATTGTCCGAGATGTTCAGCGCGCTAAAGGAATACTCGCTGCTGAAACTGGGTTCGTGGTCGTGTTCGTTGGCCCATTCGATAAAGCAGTTGTCGATATAGTTCCCGTTGATCGTCGCGCGGTTCTGCGGGCTGGTCAGGATCAGACCGGCGGTGCGCAGGCCTTCGTCCTCGCTGTCGCCCTGGAACCAGTGGTTGCCCGTGATGATCGAGCTGGTCCCCGCCAGAATGGCAAAGTGACGGAACTGAGTGATCCGGTTGTTGCGCAGCTTTACGTCGTTGGCATTGGCGTTCAGCGCGATGGACACCCGGTCCTGCGCCCGTGTGCCGCCCTCGTCCGACAGGAACTGGCAGCGGTCGATTAACATGCCCTGACAGCCCTGGCCCATGCTGGTGATGCCGCGATCCTTGGGGGCCGTGACAAAGCAGTCGCGCATGTTGAATCCCACGCCCGCCGGGGCCAGCAGAATGGCGCTGGACCGCCCGCTGCACTGGAATTCAATATTCACCATGGCGAATTTCGACAGTTTCTGGAAACCGCTGAAATCCAGGATGTATTTGTACCGGGTAAAGAAATAGGTCTGCGTGCCCACCGCGTCATACAGGGGTTGCGACAGGGTGATTTCCTGCGTTGCCTCGTTTTTTGCGCGCACATAGACCTCGCGCCCGACGCCATTGGCCCAGACGCGCGATCCCACCGGGATGTTCGCCACGTTGGTCACGTTGCTCAGCGTATAGGGGTTCGAGCCCGCATAGCTGGCCGAAGAGGTGAAACTATCGGTGTCCCAATTGCCCGAGTTCTCGACATAGAACTGCCCGTTCACGATTTGACGGCGGGTGGCATATTCGGTGCGGTTCGCCACGGCGGCCTGCATGTCGATGGGGGATCGCACGCTGACGCGCCGCCCGCACATGTCCAGTGATTCATGATCCGAGTTGTTCAGCAGCGATTGGAACGCCTTTTTGAACGCCAGCTCCTCGTCGCCGAACGCGTCAATATAGGTCGGCAGATCAAAGCTCTTGGTCAGCGACAGCATCGCGCTGGTGGGCATGGTGATGGTGCCTTCGAACCGGACGCGGTTTTCAAAGGTCACGCCGCTGCCCAGATAATACTGCCCCGCCGATACCAGCACCGTGCGGCCATCTGCGGCCTCGTCTGCGGCCATGAACGCGGCCGCGTCATCCGTGACGCCATTGCCCACAGCCCCGAAATCGCGCACATCCACCCAGTCCAGCATCGAGCGCAGATACGCCTCGGTGATGTCTTCGATCTGGATGTCGTCGATGCGGACCACGCCGCCATTCGCGCCCGTCAGGTCCAGCCCGAAATGGCCATAGGCCACGGGGTCGGGCCACACCAGGTCCACCCCGCCGCGATTGCCGCTGCCGACGATGGCGCTGATCTCGACCACCTGGCCATAGCTGGTCAGCGTCGTGCTGGGCCCGACCTGTGTCAGCCCGCCGACATGGGCGTCGCTGCCGTCTCCCGGCCAGCCGGCAATCCGAACCGAGGGCAGGTTGCCGCTGACCGCCTTGACCCGCGCGGTGATGCGCAGATAGCACCCCGGATAGATCGTCGTTTCGCCCATATACCGCACTTGTTGGGTCGCGTTGACCTTTTGCAGCTCCAGGCAGCCGCCAAAGTCCTGATCCGCAGGCACAAAGGCCGCGTTGACCGCATTATCATAGGTGTCCGACCCGGCTGTGCCATTGCCACTGGACCATACGTCCAGACCGGCCTCGAACGCCGTGGGCATGAACACCACACCATCGGTAATCGCCTTGTTCATTCCGTATCCTTTCCTCTGTCCCATCACGCGTCTCGCGGGGCGAGCTGGGCAAAACCGCTGTCCGGGATCGCGCCCGGCTGAGTTGGGGGGATAGCAAACAAGGCGTTAACGCGGCCTGAGGCCACCGTGACGGTGTCCCGGCCAAGCGGGCAACATCGTGCCGCGCAAACCAAAGGCCGCGCACCCGGCGCGGCCTTTGAAAATAATTTAGGGTCGATAGGTTAGCCCAGCTCTCCGGCCAGGCCCTTGTCGATCAGCGCGATGGTTTCCTCGATGCCATACAGCGCGATGAACCCGCCGAAACGCGGCCCTTGGGATGCGCCCAGCAGCACCTCGTACAGCGCTTTGAACCAGGCGCGCATCGGGTCGAACCGTTCGCGGCCCACGCTGAACACCAGCCCCTGCAATTCCTCGGCATCTACGGCGCCGTCCCATGCGGCCAGCTTGTCGCGCAGCTCGGTCAGGGCTTCGCGCTCCAGATCGGTGGGCGCGCGGAACACTTTGGTCGGTTTCACGAAATCATTGTAATACCGCACCGCAAAGCCCGCCGCCTGATCCATGTCGGCGTTGGTTTCGGGCGTGGCGTCAGGCGCATAGCGCTGGATGAAACCCCACATCGTGTCCTTGTCCTCGGCGCCCGACACGGACGCCAGGTTCAGCAGCATCCCAAAGGGCACCAGCATGGTGGATTCGGGCGGGGTGCCGTTGTGGATGTGCCAGACCGGGTTATTCACCTGTTGCGCGGCGTCCTGAGTCGGATAGGCCCGCAGTTGCTGGTGATATTCGTCCACGGCCTTGGGGATTACGTCGAAATGCATCCGTTTCGCCGTTTTGGGCTTCAGGTACATGAAATACGACAGGCTTTCGGTGCTGGCATAGGTCAGCCATTCGTCGATCGTCAGCCCGTTGCCCTTGGACTTGGAGATTTTCTCGCCGTTTTCATCCAGGAACAGTTCATAGGTGAAATGCTCGGGTTTTCTGCCGCCCAGGATTTCGCAGATCCGGTCATAGATCGGCGTGTTGGTGCTGTGGTCCTTGCCGTACATTTCGAAATCCACGTCCAGCGCGGCCCAGCGGGCGCCAAAGTCCGGCTTCCATTGCAGTTTCACATTGCCGCCGGTGACGGGCAGGGTCCATTCCTTGCCGTCCTCATCGTCAAAGGTGATCGTGTAATCGTCCTTGTTCACCTCTTTGATCGGGACATACAGCACGCGGCCGGTGTCCGGGTGAATCGGCAGGAAAATCGAATAGGTCGCCGCCCGTTCGTCGCGCAGGGATTTCAGCATCACCTTCATCACGTCGTCATAGCGGTCCACGGCGCGTTTCAGCACCTCGTCGAACTCGCCCGCCTTATAGAAATCCGTGGCCGAGTAGAATTCATACTCGAACCCGAATGTATCCAGGAACCGGCGCAGCATGGCGTTGTTGTGATTGCCAAAGCTGTCATATTCCCCGAACGGATCGGGCACGGCGGTCAGCGGTTTTTGGATGTTGGCGTGCAGCATCTCTTGGTTCGGGACGTTGTCGGGGACCTTGCGCATCCCGTCCATGTCATCTGAAAAACAGATCAGCCGCGTCGGAATGTCCGAAATCAGCTCAAAGGCGTTGCGGATCATCGTGGTGCGCGCGACCTCGCCAAAGGTGCCGATATGCGGCAACCCCGAGGGGCCATAGCCGGTTTCGAACAGCACATGTCCCTTTTCCGGCGCCTTCTTCTCGTAACGCTTAACCAGCTTGCGGGCCTCTTCAAAGGGCCAGGCTTTGGATTTCAGGGCGGCGTCACGCAATTCAGACATTTCATTCTCCAACAGGAATCGGCCCGCCTGCGCCTTATGCGCGGCAGACCGCCGCTTCCTATTGCGGCAGGGGGCGACAGTCAATATTCTGCACTGCAACAGCCCTTATCAGGATCACAGAAATGACCCAGACAGTTGCAGACGCCCACCCGCTCAGCCCGCAGGATTGTCTTGTGGCGTTGATGATCGCCGTGTCCGCCTCGGACGAAGAGGTGCGCACCGCCGAATTGGTGAAAATCCAGAATTCGGTCAATCATCTGCCGATCTTTGCGGATTATGACATCGACCGGATGAATGTGATGGGGAAAACCGTGCTGGATCTCTTCTCAGAAGAGGACGGCCTGGATGCGCTGTTTGGCCTGATCCGTGAAAACCTGCCCGAAAAACTGTTTGAAACCGCCTATGCGCTGGCCTGCGATGTGGCTGCCGCCGATGGCACCCTGCAAGAAACCGAGCTGCGCCTGCTCGAGGAAATCCGCTACGAGCTGGACATCGACCGCCTGCACGCCGCCGCGATTGAACGCGGGGCACGGGCGCGCCACGTCCGCCTGTAACTCAGTTCCCGTACAGGGCGTCCCAGCGCTCGATCAGCGATTGTTGCAGCCGTTTCGAGCTTTTGTTCCAGCGTCGTCCCCCATCGGGGCGTTCGCGCTGGGCCTTGCTCAGCCGGGCCCGCCGCTGCGTATCCGCCGAGAAAATGGCAAAGGCCAGCTCGGTCCCGTCCTGCGCCGTCATGAACCCCGCCAGCGCGCTGACGAAATTCAGCGTTCCGGTCTTGGCCTTCACCTTGACCGGATGGCCCTTGTTCACCTTGCCGCGCGCGTCGCGCAGCGGGATGTTTTTCATCAGCCCCCGCAGCGGCCCGCTGTGATGCGCCGCGACCAGCGCCCGCACCATGTCTATCGCGGCCAGCCGCGATCCATCCCCCAGCCCCGAATGATCCACCAGCCGTGCCTGGGTCATGCCCAGACGCTGCGCGGCCCATTTGCTCATTTCCCGGGCCGAGCCGCGCAGGTTCTGCGTTTGCCCCAGCCGTTTGCGCGTGGCCGCCAGCCCGACCAGCTCGGCCGTCAGGTTGGTTGAATATTTCAGCATGGCGCGCAGGATCTTTTGCAGGGTGTCGCTGTCATGCGTCACCAGCGCCGTGCCCTTTGGCAGCGTGTTTACCGCCGTTTCCGGTTTCAGCACGATTCCATGCGCGCGGGCAAAGGTCCGAAACACCTGGCCCGCGTATATTTCGGGGCGGCGCACCGGCAGCCAGCGTGATCCGCCCTTGCCCAGGGCCTTGCTGGCGACGGTCCAGCGGTCCACCCCGCCTGCGTTGCGATAAGTATAGACCGGCACCTCGCGTGAGACGATCGACATGGTGGCCATGCTCACCGCGGGGCGGTACCGTTCCGACCGCGCGTCCATCGTCACGCCCCAGCTTTGGCCCGCGCGTTTCCATTCGAAATGCACCCGGTTGAAATTCAGCGACAGCCCCGACAGCGCCGGGTTATAGCCCACATGTTCGGGTTGGGTCGCGTCGATCTGGCGGCTATAGGGCACCGCCCCGCCCCAGACCAGGAACCGCCCGCGAACGGCCGTTACCCCGGCGCGTTTCAGCGCGGCGGCCATCCCGGCCAGGGCATCCGTGTCCAGTGTCGGGTCGCCGCCGCCTGCCAGCACCAGATCGCCCTGGATCACGCCGTCCTGAACGGGCCCTGTTGCGATCAGCCGTGTGCGGAATCGGTGCTCGGGTCCCAGATGCTCCAGCGCATACAGGGCCGTGACGGCCTTGGTGACACTGGCGGGCGGCAGCCCGGTTTCGGCGTGGCGGGTTTCCAGCATCAGACCGGATTTGGCATCCGCCACCGCAAAGGACACGTCCCCGCTCAGCCCGGCGCGCGCGATCAGCGCCTCGGCCCCGGTGACCGCCATCTTATGCAGCCCCTCGGGCCGCACATGAGGCCGCAGCGACAGGGCAGGGGGCGCGGCCAATACCGGACCCGCGGCCGCAAACCCTGCGGCAGTGCTCAAAAAGAAACGTCTGGAAATACGTTGAACCATGGGAAAATCTAACCCCAGCCTATGCAGAAGAACAAGCGCCCAGAATTGGCGATTGTTTCGAATTTAGCGCCAGTCTCCTCGTTTGCGGATTTCTGTCGATGAATGATCAACCATCGGCACGTTCAGGAAACACCACTGTGGCGCGGTACTGCGCCCCAACAGCCGGCTTGCGGCGCGTCTCAGCCGGAAATTGCGGAACACCCGCGCGGTTTTCGAGCTGCGCGCCGAAATGCGTTGTCCCGGTCGCGCCAGCACCCCCACAGGGACCGAGCGCATGATCTCTTGCCAGTCCTGCCATTGGCTGAACTGCACCAGATTATCCGCGCCCATCAGCCAGACAAATCGCACGCCGGGGTACAGCCGTTGCAGCCGGGCAATTGTCTGCGCGGTATAGCGCGTGCCGATGCGGGCCTCCAGGTCCGTGATCCTGACGCGCGGGTGCTGCATGACCTGTCGCGCATGGGCCAGGCGTTTGTCGATTTCGGCGGGGCCGCGTGTTTTCAGCGGGTTGCCGGGGCTGACCAGCCACCAGGCCTGATCCAGTCCGAACCTTTTGATCGCTTCGCGGGTGATATGCGCGTGGCCTTCGTGGGCCGGGTCAAAGGACCCGCCCAGCAAACCGATCACCTGACCGGGGCGCGCATATGGCAATTCATTTTTCATCCTGTTTCCATCGCCTTCGGGGCCGGGGCCTGTCAACCGCAAAGCCGATCTTGACGCCCGGAAATGGTTGACCTAAGTAAACTATATGACACATGATCCGATCGCCCGTATCCGCCGTTTCAACCGTTCCGTCACCCGCGAGACAGGCGCCCTGGACCAGTCCTTTCTGGGGCGTGGGCGCCCGCTTGGCCCTGCGCGCGTGCTGCATTCCATCGGCGTCAGCGGTGCCGACCTCGAGGACATCCGCAGCTATCTGGATCTGGACAAGGCCCTGCTCAGCCGGTTCCTGAAATCGCTCCAATCCGAGGGGCTGGTGACGCTGGCCAAGGATCCCGCCGATGGACGCCGTCGCATCGCCACCCTGACCCCGGCAGGCCAGGCCGAGCTTGCGGCCTATGACACCCTGTCCGATGACCGTGCGCAGGGGCTGCTGGACCGCCACCCCAATCCCGACAGCTTGCTGGCGGCGATGGATCTGGTGGCCTCGGCGCTGGGGCGCGACCATGTGGACCTGCAAGAGCTGGACCCGCGCGACCCGCAGTCTGTCTTTTGCCTGACCGAATATTACACTGAACTGGCCCGCCGTCTGCGCACCGGGTTTGACGTCTCGCTCAGCGCCGACCCCGAGGCCACGGATATGATCCGCCCGCGCGGGGCCTTTGTTGTGGCGATGTCTGATGGGTTGCCGCTGGGCTGCGTGGGCCTGAAAGGCACCGACAAGGGCTATGCCGAAATCAAGCGCCTGTGGGTGTCGCCCGCCGCGCGCGGCATGGGGCTGGCCAAACGCCTGATGTCCGAAATCGAGCAGACCGCCAGCGCCCTGAACATCCACACCTTGCGGCTGGACACGAACTCGGCCCTCCCCGAGGCCGTGGCGATGTACCAAAACGCCGGCTGGACCGAAATCCCCCGCTTTAACGACGATCCCTACCCGGACCATTTCTTTGAGAAACAGCTCTGATCCGGGGCAGGGCAGGGTGCGGCAGGGCCTTAGCCCTCGATCATATCCACGCGCGTTGCGTGGCGTCCGCCTTCGAATTCGGCGTCCAGAAAGGCATCGACGATGTCCAGCGCCAGGCCTTCGCCCACGACTCGCACGCCGATCGACAGCATGTTGGCGTCGTTATGCTGGCGGATCATCCGGCTAGAGAATGTGTCCGAACACACCCCACAGCGAATCCCCGGCACTTTGCTGGCGGCCATCATGATGCCCTGACCCGTGCCACATAGGATGATCCCGAACCGACAATCGCCCGAGGCCACCATTTCCGCAGCGGCCTTGCCGTGCTTGGGGTAATGCGTGCTTTCTGTGGTCACGGGGCCAATATCGACAGGGTCCCAGCCCTTGGCCTTGATGTGGTCGGCAATGACCTGACGCAGCTCGATGGCGGCGTGGTCGCTGGATAGCACGATGCGCGTGTTGTCAGTCATAAGAGGAGTCCCGCTGGTTTTTCTGCCCGGCCTCTAGCACAGCGCGGCGTGGGCTTCCAGTTTGATACCAAGGGTGATTGCCCCCGCCCGCGCGCTTCGGTATCACACCATCCAACCTGATTACCCTGAACCCGGAGTCCACACCCATGGCGTCCAATCAATATGTCTATCACATGCAGGGGGTCTCCAAGACCTATCCCGGCGGCAAGAAGTGTTTCGAGAATATCCACCTGTCCTTCCTGCCCGGTGTGAAAATCGGTGTCGTTGGCGTCAACGGCGCCGGTAAATCGACCCTGATGAAAATCATGGCCGGCATGGACAAGGATTTCACCGGCGAGGCCTGGGCCGCCGAGGGCGCCAAGGTTGGCTATCTCCCGCAAGAGCCCGCGCTGGACGAAACCCTGGACGTGCGCGGCAACGTGATGCTGGGCGTGGCCGAGAAAAAGGCCATCCTGGATCGCTATAACGAACTGGCGATGAACTACAGCGACGAAACCGCTGATGAAATGGCCAAGTTGCAGGATGAAATCGACAGCCAGAACCTGTGGGATCTGGACAGCCAGATCGACGTCGCGATGGAGGCCCTGCGCTGCCCCGCTGACGACGCCGACGTAACGACCCTCTCGGGGGGTGAAAAACGCCGTGTTGCCCTGTGTAAACTGCTGCTCGAAGCGCCCGACATGCTGTTGCTCGATGAACCGACCAACCACCTGGACGCCGAAACCATCGCCTGGCTGCAACAGCACCTGATCGACTACAAGGGCACCATCCTGTGTGTTACCCACGACCGGTATTTCCTGGATGACATCACCGGCTGGATTCTGGAACTGGATCGCGGTCGTGGCATCCCATACGAGGGCAACTACTCGGCCTGGCTGGAACAGAAAGCCAAACGGCTGGAGCGCGAAGCCAAAGAAGACAAGGCCCAGCAAAAGACTCTGGAACGCGAACTGGAATGGATGCGCGCCTCGCCCAAGGCCCGTCAGGCCAAATCCAAGGCCCGTATCAACGCCTATAACGAAATGGCCAACATGTCCGAGCGCGAGAAACTCTCGCGTGCTCAGATCATCATCCCCAACGGCCCGCGTCTGGGTCAAAAGGTGATCGAGGTCAACGGGTTGGCCAAACACATGGGTGACAAACAGCTGATCGAGGGCCTGGACTTCAGCCTGCCCCCCGGTGGCATCGTCGGTGTGATCGGCCCCAACGGCGCGGGTAAAACCACCCTGTTCCGCATGCTGACCGGCCAGGAACAGCCTGACGAGGGCACCGTTGAATACGGCGATACCGTCAAACTGTCCTACGTTGATCAGAACCGTGACGACCTGAACCCCAATGATAACGTCTGGGAGGCCATCGCCGATGGTCAGGACATCATCAAACTGGGCGACGCCGAGGTGAACGCGCGGGCCTATTGCTCGGCCTTCAACTTCAAGGGCGGATCGCAGCAGAAAAAGGTGTCCCTGCTGTCTGGTGGGGAACGGAACCGTGTCCACATGGCGCGCCTGTTGCGCTCGGGCGGGAATGTGCTGCTGCTCGATGAACCGACCAACGATCTGGACGTCGAAACCCTGCGCGCGCTCGAAGACGCCCTGGTCGATTTCGCCGGTTGCGCCGTGGTTATCTCGCACGATCGTTTCTTCCTCGACCGGATTTGTACCCACATTCTGGCCTTCGAAGGCGACGCCCATGTCGAATGGTTCGAGGGTAACTTCGAAGACTACGAAGAGGACAAAAAACGCCGTCTTGGCCCCGATGCGCTGGAACCTACGCGGATCAAACACAAGAAATTCACACGCTAAACGCGCAAGGGCGGCCCAAGGGTCGCCCTTTCAGCCCCTTACGTTACGCCGCATTTCGCCGAAATCCGGGCTACAGGCGAAATGTTTTGACATCGCCAAACTCTCGCCACATTCTCACGTTTACGTTGTATTAAGTTTTTACGTGTCAGATACAACGCAAACGGAGACACTTCATGGCCCTCGTCCTTATGCTACTTTTCAGCTTCGCCGGCTTTGCCACGGCGTTTGTTGGGGTTGTCGGATTTGAATTCTCTCTGGGCGCTGGTGTGATGACCTATCTGGGCTTCGGTATTTTCGGGCCGGCATTGATGCTATCGCTGCTTGTGTTCCAGACGCGTTTTCCGGGTGGCCCCCCGGCGGGGATGACCTCTGCCTAAGGTCAGAACCGGCAGGCACAGCAGACAATCCAGGCTCCTCACACAGAAAAGGCCGCGCATGATGCGCGGCCTTTCTGCTTTGCAGGGACGCAAAAACTTATTGGAAGGCGCAGCCGGATTTGCAGCCCAGCTTCTTGAACACGATGGCCGCCGGGCACCAGCCGGTGAACGACGATTGCAGCAGGTTCGCACCGATGAATACGGTGAACCACATGAACAGCGGCGAAACATAGACGGTCAGAACGACGCTCAGCAGCACCATAATGCCAGCAAAGCGGAACATTGCGCGGTCGATTGACATGGGTGGGTCCTCTTCAAAATTTGGGTCCGCCAGCGGCGGTTATCTCTGATATACACATTCAGCAAATAGAATACAACACTCTTTCGCCTGACCTGCATCAAGGCACGCGGCCGCGTTCCGGGGCACACTGTCCCTGACAACTCAGGAGGACCCACCATGTATTCCAACATCCTTGTGCCTGTATCTTTCGACACTGAACGCGATTCTGTCGGGGCCATTGACGTGGCGCGCACCCTGTCTGCGGACGGGGCCAAGATCACGCTGATCCACGTGATGGAGCATATCCCCGGCTATGCGATTTCCTATATGCCGACCGAATATCTGGCCGAATCCCGCACCGCCATCGAAACCGAACTGGCCGAGCTGGGCGCGACGTTGCCCAATGCTCAGGCCGTGGTGATCGAGGGCCATTCGGGGCGCACCATTCTGGATTGGGCCGATAAAAATGAGGTCGATTGTATCGTTATTGCCTCGCACCGGCCGGGGATGCAGGATCTGCTGCTGGGTTCGACCGCGGCACAGGTGGTGCGTCATGCGAAATGCGCGGTTCACGTGCTGCGTTAACCCTTTGGGCGGCGTGTTTCGGGTGATCCGGGCGAAAAACTGCGGTTTGCGCCCGGACATCGCGCGCCCGGCCGCATCTGACCCATTGACCGGCGCTTGATTCCGCATCATATCGCAAGGTCATGACAGACCTCGCTCACATCCGCAATTTCTCCATCGTTGCCCATATCGACCACGGGAAATCCACCCTGGCCGATCGGTTGATCCAATCCACCAACACGGTGGCCGCACGTGACATGAAAGAGCAGCTGCTCGATTCCATGGATATCGAGCGCGAGCGGGGCATTACCATCAAGGCCAACACCGTCCGCATCGACTATGTCGCGCAGAACGGTGAGACCTATGTGTTGAACCTGATTGACACTCCCGGCCACGTCGATTTCGCCTATGAGGTCAGCCGTTCGATGCGCGCCGTCGAGGGCTCTTTGTTGGTTGTGGACAGCACGCAGGGCGTCGAGGCCCAGACCCTGGCCAACGTGTATCAGGCGATCGAGGCCGACCACGAGATCGTGCCCGTGCTGAATAAGATCGACCTGCCCGCGTCTGAACCCGACCGCGTCAAAGAGCAGATCGAGGATGTCATCGGGATCGACGCCTCCGACGCGATGCTTGTCTCTGCGAAATCTGGCGTTGGCATTCCCGAAACGCTCGAGGCCATCGTGCAGCGTCTGCCCGCCCCCACCGGCGAGCGCGACGCGCCCCTGACCGCGATGCTGGTTGATTCCTGGTACGACCCCTATCTGGGCGTGATTGTTCTGGTGCGCATCATGGATGGTGTGCTCAAGAAAAACGACCGCGTGAAATTCATGTCGAACGGAACCATCCACCAGGTGGACCGCATCGGTGTGTTCCGCCCCGCGATGGAGGCCGTTGACGAGTTGGGCCCGGGCGAGATCGGCTTTATCACCGCGCAGATCAAACAGGTGCGCGACACCCGCGTCGGTGACACCATCACCCACGAGAAGAAAGGCGCGACCGAGGCGCTGCCGGGCTTTAATCCCAGCCAGCCCGTCGTTTTCTGTGGCCTGTTCCCCGTGGACAGCGCCCAGTTCGAGGACCTGCGTGACGCGATCGAGAAACTGGCGCTCAACGATGCCTCCTTCAGCTTTGAGATGGAGACCTCGGCCGCGCTGGGCTTTGGTTTCCGCTGTGGTTTCCTGGGGCTGCTGCACCTCGAGGTGATCCGGGACCGTCTGGAACGCGAATATGACATCGAGCTGATCACCACCGCGCCCAGCGTGATTTACCACGTGTTCATGCGCGACGGCGAAATGATCGAGCTGCACAACCCCGCCGACATGCCCGACCTGTCCAAGGTCGATCACCTCGAAGAGCCGCGCATCAAGGCGACGATCCTTGTGCCCGACGAATATCTTGGGGATGTGCTGAAACTGTGCCAGGACCGCCGCGGTATCCAAGAGGACCTGACCTATGCGGGCTCGCGCGCGATGGCGGTTTACGATCTGCCGCTGAACGAAGTGGTGTTTGATTTCTACGACCGTCTGAAATCCGTGACCAAGGGCTATGCCTCTTTCGACTATCACCTGACCGGCTATCGCGAGGATAACCTCGTGAAAATGTCGATCCTGGTGAATGACGAACCCGTGGATGCGCTGTCGATCATGGTGCACCGTGATCGCGCCGATATGCGTGGCCGTGCCATGTGCGAAAAGCTCAAGGATCTGATCCCGCGCCACATGTTCAAGATCCCGGTTCAGGCCGCGATCGGTGGCAAGGTGATCGCGCGTGAAACCATCGCCGCCCTGCGCAAGGACGTGACCGCGAAATGTTACGGCGGCGACGCGACCCGGAAACGCAAACTGCTGGACAAGCAGAAGGCCGGTAAGAAGAAAATGCGCCAGTTCGGCAAGGTGGACATCCCCCAAGAGGCCTTTATCTCGGCCCTGAAAATGGACAATTAACAGCGGGCGGGGATTTCCCCGCCTGTTTCATTTGTGGCGGCTCTCAGGATGTCTCCCAAATGAAGGGCTCGTCCGATCCGGGCTCTTGCGCCTTGATTGCCTTCCATCGGCTGTAGGATCGTTCATAGCGGCGGCGCTCTTCCTCCAGGCTGCGGCTTTCCCATGTTTCCAGCATTTGGCATTGGTGCATCGGCACCAGCGCGGCAACCGTCCGGCCGTGGCGCGTCAGCCACAATCGCCCGCCCGCGTGTTGCACCCATCCGGCGTGCTGGGCGGTGTTGCGGCGGAACTCTGACAAAGAGGCGATGCGATAGGGCGAAAGCTGGCTCATGTGGGCAGCCTGCACCGGATTCGTAAAGATCGCGTTAGCGCCCTGTGCGGGACCGATGGGCGCTGACAGGGGGTAACCGGGGGGGAATATGTGTCAAACCATGGGACAAATGACACAAAAGCCCCCAAACGGGCGGCTGGCGATTGTCATTCCTCTGAGGGGGGGGAATGGTGCGCCTGGAGGGAAAAAGTTCGAACTCCCAGTTCGATTCCCTTAAGCCTGAGGAATTGAACGCGCTGTTCGATTCCTTGCAAGAATGGGAGCGCCATCTCGCACAGTTAGACTCGAAGAGTCTGAGGTGCGTTGATGAGCACTTTAAACCATAAATTCAATGAGATAGCAGCTTGCAGATCGGCTAAAAAAGCTGATGAGAAGAGCTATCCGCCGCCTTTTTCTATCCGCTTCACCTTCGAAGAGCGGGCGAAGCTGGACGCGGCGCGCGGTCGGAAAGCTCTGGCTGCCCATATCCGCGAGAAATTGTTCGGCGATGATGTCACTCCTCGAAAAAGACCGGGAAACAGCCCTGTTCAAGATGCCGAAGCCCTCGGGCGGGTCTTGGGCGCTTTGGGAGCATCGCGCTTGTCCTCCAACCTCAACCAACTTGCCAAGGCGGTGAATACAGGCTCGCTGCCTGTGACGCCGGAAACTGAGGCCGATATGGTGGCTGCATGTAAAGAAGTCATTGCTCTGCGCAATGATCTACTGCGCGCGCTTGGTAAATTGCCAGGACCATCGCCATGATCTTGAAGGCAAAAGAACGAGGGGATGGTGGACAACTGGCTCGATATCTTCTGGCCACGAGGGACAATGAGCATGTCGAGCTTCATGAGGTATCGGGTTTCGTCAGCGAGAATCTGATCGATGCCTTCCATGAAGCGGATGCCATCGCCAGAGGGACGCGCTGCAAGAACTACCTGTTCTCCATTAGCCTGAATCCTCCTGAAGGTGCATACGTCGAAACGGAAATTTTTGAGAAGACGGCTGATTTGATTGAAAAGAAGCTCGGGCTAGACAACCAACCACGCGCTATCGTGTTTCATGAAAAAGATGGCAGACGCCATGCACACGTCGTGTGGTCGCGTATCGATTCAGAGAAGATGCGCGCAATCAATATGCCGCACTACAAAACCAAGCTGCGCGATGTCTCGCGTGAGCTCTATCTTGAACATGGCTGGGACATGCCGCGTGGCTTGCAAGATCGTCGCTTGCGCGATCCGCTCAACTTCACGCGGGAGGAATGGCAACAAGCCAAACGCGCCGGTGTCGATCCGCGTGAAATCAAAACTGCCCTTCAGCAATGCTGGGCCACTTCCGACGATAAATCATCTTTTCAGAGCGCTCTCAAGGAACGCGGCTTCTGGCTGGCGCGAGGTGATCGACGCGGCTTTGTTGCGCTCGATTATCGCGGGGAGGTCTATTCCCTTTCGCGCTACGCTGGCGTGAAGCCGAAGGAGCTCTCAGCCCGCCTTGGCGATCACAGCGATTTGCCATCGGTAGATCAGGTCAAAGCTGAAATTGCGCGAGGCCTGTCGCGTAAGCTCGAAGAATTTATCAAGGGCGCAGAAGTCGATGCCAGACAGCGCATGGCCATGCTGGATTTTCGCAAAGGTGAGATGGCCTCACGCCACAAAGACGAACGAGGAAAGCTTAAGAGCGGACAAGAAAAACGCTGGTTGCTTGAGACTAAGGAACGCGCACAAAGATTGCCGCGTGGATTTTCTGGCATTTGGCATCGGCTAACGGGTCAGTATGCAAAGATCAAAGCGCAGAATGAGCAAGAGACGCTCAAAGCGTGGCAGCGTGATCGTAATCAGAAAGACGAGATGATCTTCAAGCAGCTTGAAGAACGCGAAGCCTTGCAGCGCGATATCAAGCGGCAGCGTTCGATCTCTAGCGAAGAGCTGATGCAATTGCGCAAGGACGTCGCGAACTTTCAAGAAATCGAACGCCCTGATCCTGAGCGCAAGCGCGAAGAGGCTGAACGGCGAAGGTCACGCACACGGCGTCCAACGGGGCCATAGGTTCAGGGGCGCTTACGCGCGCCCCTCGTTGTTGGATTGTGGAGCGTCTTCCAATGGGAGCCGCAGAACGATGCGGCCATTGATCGGAAAGGTTTCAAGTTGGAGCGTGTAGCCCTTGCCGTCTTTGTGTGACCAAGCGGCACCGACTTTGTTCCAGTAGGTTTTTTCGCCTTTTTCGGTGACGTGCCAGGCCAGAAATTCCGGTGCGTTTTGGGCTTGGGTGTTGGTGTTCTTTTCGCGTGCCATGATTTGATCTCCTTTGTTTAGGTTGGCTTGCTAACGCCCTCCCGTCAGGCCGAAGGCAAAGGCTCGAAGTTCATGGTCAACACGGCTGGCGCAGCCAGGTGGTGCGGGCAGGCCATTGAATTTTGATGCCGCATTCGGTCAGGGATTATGGGTATTTTGCTGCAAGCCACCTCAGACCAAAGAGATGAGTAGTATGGCATTTCACGAACGGCAGATAGCCAGAGCCAGCCGCAACCCTATAGGACGGCTCAATTAGTCACTACCATTAGCGACAATCTGCATTGAGCAATTTCAAGCGCGGCGGCTCGCAGCGCGGAGTTGGCAAACACGATGCCAGCCTTTCTTCCGATCAATTCCTCAAGTTTTTAGTTGGTGCCAAGTTTTTTGGCAGCTTCAATCTTTAGGTGCGCGTCAAGCGCATACTTTCCTTCTTATGTGCGTATGCCCGGACCATCAGGGGCCTTTATTGGCGGTTGATCGTGTGCGGGGCCGAAAGGCCCTGAATGGTTCGGGGCCTCCTTGAACAAAAGGAGGGTACGATGAAACTCGTCTCAAAATTTGAAGCGGCAACACTTGGTACTGTAGAACTTTTTGGTTTGCGTAAAGTCGCTTTCATAGCCTTTGCAGCTGCCCCGCGTGGCTCGCAAGAGCAGCGCAACGCAATTGCGTCAATGCATACTATCGAAAATGAGTTGGCGAAACGAAAGCCAACTCTCTGAAGTTTTTGCGGCTGGCCATCAGGCCAGCCGCAAATTCTTATATGGTTGATGAGTTGTCCTGTGAAACGGAATTCTGAAATTCATTTATTGCACTCATGCAGCCCGAAATTGTTCTCTCTAGGCTTTTTCGAAGGCCATCTTCAAACCTCTCTTTGCGAGGCTCATGAAATTCAATTGCAACCTGCCATGCGATATCTATTGTCTCTTGATGAGTGCTAGATGCATTGTTAGCTGCAATCCATTCCATTGCGTCCCACTGCTGCCTCTTGAGCGTGATGAGGCGCGTCATCCCATCAGGAAAAGCAATCTTTTTGGTTTCTAATCTGTTCAGAAGCTTTGTGCTCTGAACGCTTACACTCGTTGTCATTCAATAATGATACAATATCATCGGAGCTCGGGGCAAATTTTGTAAAGAATAGGCGATCAAAACAACGACAACTGGGCGTTATTCCAGCCTGAGCGCTTGGCTTCATGATCCAGCCAAGCTGTGACGAGCGGCACTGCGCCGCCATTATGCGCAACGGCTCCCTTGTTCATGAAGTGTGAGCGATAGCCCGTCTCGGTGACGGGCAACGGTGTCTTGTTTTCGGTGCGCAGTTCTATGTGATCCACCATGCCAAATTTTTCGGGGGTGTAGGTGAT
This sequence comes from Thalassovita sp., assembly GCA_029212905.1. Classification (GTDB taxonomy): domain Bacteria; phylum Pseudomonadota; class Alphaproteobacteria; order Rhodobacterales; family Rhodobacteraceae; genus Thalassobius. The sequence continues at coordinate 31,977 of JARGPB010000010.1, read as the reverse complement.
CTCGATCTCTACGCCGCGCCACGTGATGATGTGTTGTTCCATTGATTTGCCCTCCATGATGGGGAGCTGCCGCTTACGCGGCAACTCCTTCTTCAGTTTCGGACTTTTGAAAGCCGTGCAGAAAATCTGCTGCTTTTTGCGCATGCGCCGCTGCGGAAAAAATCGCGCGCTTGTCTTCTTTCAAAACCTTGACCCAGCTTTGAATATAGGCGGCATGATCTGTGCCCGCTTCAGGGGTTAAACCAAGATCAGCGCATAGGAACGCCGCGCCAAGCTCGGCAACAAGCTCTTCTCTTGCATAACCTTCATCGCCCCATTTCTTGCGCCCAAATTCACGGTCAAGGCGTTTGGGGTGTTTTGTCCAGTGGGTGAGCTCATGCCCCAAAGTCGCATAGTATGCCTCGGGGCTGCGGAACGTCTCAAAGTAAGGCATCTGCACATGATCGCTGCCGCCAGCATAGAAGGCACGATTGCCGCCATGCCTGACATCGGCACCGCTTGCGGCAAAGAAAACTTCTGCATGGTCGATCCGCTGCGGGGGATCAATCACGGGCTCGGGCTTTTCGTAGAAATGCTCGGGCAATCCTTCGATCTGCTCCACATTGAAAACCGTATAGGCCTTCATGAAGGGGATAGTGCGCTCTTCCTCGCTGCCGTCTGCTTGCTCTTCGGTTTTGGTGATGGTGTTGGCATAGACCACAGGATTGCCCCGCTCGCCTTTACGCACATTTGCGCCAAGCTCTTTGGCCTGCTTGAAGGTCATCCAGCAGGGGGAGAGATACCCCGCCTCAAGGGCTGCGCCCCAAAGCATCAGCACGTTAATGCCGCTATAGGTCATGCCGTTATGGCGCAGCGGTTTAACAATCCGCCCGTCCATGTTTCCAGCTGACCAAGGCTTGAGCCAAGTCAGCTCGACTTGCTCTAAATCGGCAATAATCTTATCGGTCACTTTTTGATAAATATCTTGTTTCATTGGCTTTTCCTTCTCTTGTTTAGTCAGTTGCGCATGCAACTGGACTAGGCCCACGCCAATGAGTGGGGGGAGACCGTCAGGACAGCAGACAGCGGTGGGGGATCACCCGTCCTGCACAAGCAAAGCGCGGAAGGATGGGGAGACCGCTGGCTGCGCCCGAAGCTCAAGCGAAGGGCTTGGTCTTGACGGCGAAGGGGTCGCAGACCCCCAACAAAAAAGAAGGAGAGACAGCCTTCTAGGCTGGCCTCAGATCAGCGCAAGGGATGGAAGCCGCATGGCCGAGACCGCCACAGGCGGGCTCGGTTCACGACAGCCCGACCCGTCAGGGGCGCCGATAAAGCTACATTTTTTCTTGCCTTCTCGCTTAACCCGCGTTGATGTGTGATTGAAAGCAGAACACAGGTTTGGATCATGCAATGCTTGACCCTAGGGTAATGGCTAATCTATTAATAATAAAGGAAAAGAGAGAGCCATTTGTTGATTTCTTACGATACAGAGCTGCTACAAGAAATTTGCTTTCGCACACCGACTGCTATAGAATGTCTTGGTGAGGAGGCGGCAGCATCTTTACAGGCACGGCATTCCGATATTCAGGCCGCGAGCAGCGTTTACGAACTCTTGGTCGGTCAAGTTTCCGTTGTCGGAAACCTCTGTACGCTCGAAATACCGAACCTTCTCTCAATTCAGATGGTGCCAAACTATCCAGTATTAATGGATGGATCGCATTTTGACTGGTCAACAGTCGCTCGGGTTAAGCTCATGGGGATCAACGATGTCAGGTAATGAATTAATGGAGAAGCCAGATTGGGTATCGCCGCCTGGCCATACGATAATTTCTCTTTTGGAGCAAAATGAACTGACATTTGAAGATTTTGCTGAGCGTATTGGTCGAACGAAAAGCGTTGCTCAGAAACTGTTAGATGGGAAGCAAGCGATTGATGTCGATATCGCGCGGCGACTTTCTGATGTCTTTGGTGCTTCCGAGAGCTTTTGGATGGCGCGAGAGCATGATTATCGAGCCAGCATTGAACCGCCAGAAAAAATCAGAGTAAACAGTTTCGAAGACCTCATCAGCACATTGCCCTTGGCTGATATGAGGAAATTTGGCTGGATCAAAAATGCTAAAACGCGAGATGATAAGATCACCGAAAGTATGGAGTTTTTTGGTGTATCTTCTTTGGCGCAATGGCAAGGTCGATATGAAAGTGCATTCCGGGGCGCAGCTTATAGGCGGGCAACGGCATATGCCTCATGCGAGATAGCAACCACCGCTTGGCTGAGGCAGGGTGAGATCGAAACGCAAGAGGACGTCGTTGATGAGTGGTCACCTGACAAACTGAAGCAAGAGCTCCAAGGTTTTCGCAAACTGACCTGGTACAAGAGTCCTTCACTTTTCTTGCCAAAGCTCAAAGAAGGGTTTGCCAGAGCAGGTGTGAAGTTCGCTATCGTGAGAGCACCAAAGGGATGCTTGGCGAGTGGTGCGGTGAGGATACTGGCAGATGATACACCCCATATCCAATTGAGCTTCCGATATCTATCTGACGATCAGTTCTGGTTCTCGTTGTTCCACGAAATTGGACATCTACTTTTGCATTTTGAAAAAATGCCAATACTCGAAAACAGCGATCTTAAAGAAGATGAGTGCGAAGATGAAGCCAACCAGTTTGCATCCCAGGTCATCGTTCCTATGATGCACCAGGAAGAGCTTCTCGGAATGGTAGCGTCAAAGCCGCTTATCATAAACTTTGCAAAAAGGGTCGGCGTCGCTCCAGGCTTAATTGTCGGCCAACTCCAACATGCACGCATCATCGGATATAACCAAATGCAACACCTCAAGCGGCGCTATCGCTGGATCGATTAGCCGTTAAAATAGATGTAATCCTCTGGACTCTTCTGCCAGTTGCACAACGAATCCTCAATGACCTGAGCGCTCACGTTCAAATGCGTTGCCAGATCAACGCAAGCTGCTTCTAGCTGCGACACGGTCAGCACATTGCCGAAAAGCAACTGCGCACCATCTTTAGGTCCAGTAGCCTCCTTTATGTATCCTTTGTCAGGGAAAATAGGAGCAATTTGCAGATTACTCAGATTGCAAAGCAAGTCGAACTTTCCAAGTCTCCCCATTTTGGCAACATTGTCCAACTCCTTATAGAGCAACGCAAAGACCTCTTGCGGGTTTTGCCCAACACTGGCCTGAGCGTATTGTATCAGCGCGCTGTGTGAGCCATGTGCTTTGACCCAATCGATGTAGCTTGCAACAGCGTGTCCAGTGCCTTTCGGCCCTGGCTTCAGCGTTTCATATTTGCGGTGGTTTCCAAAACGCCTTGAACGGCCTGCGCTTGTGACATGGGGGTAGTTGGCTTGAAGCCAGTTCGCTATCGCTTGTGGGTTCTGGCTGGCTGCGTTCCAATCCCAAACGCCCCCTTGCCCAAACTTTCCGTAGATGTCTTCTGTCAGATTCCAGCCGTCATGCTTGTGCTTCCCGAAATGCGTTGCCAAGTAAACAAGCCAGTAGGCATCATCGATTTGCCCTGCCTTGTACATTGCTGCAGCTCCAGCCAATGGCTGAAAACTTCCCGAGTAGGGTGTGTATAAACTGGCTGAGCTTGAGCGAATCGAAATCTGAAGCAAGTACTCTGTGCGGCGAATGCTATCAATAATCTGTGCAATCAAGGTTGATTTTCGACTAGCGTTGTTCATCCCCACCAGTGGTGTCTTGTTGGCTGAAAAATCGTCCAACTGATTTGAGAGTTGATTGCTTCTCGCTTGATCTTTATTTCGCATTGGCCTGCTCTTCACCTAAATCCAGATTTTCCTGCACCATTTTTGGACTGCCGCCAGTTTGCAGAGTTTTTGGGTGCTTAATGAAAAAGTTTTTATAAAACGGATCGCTTGTTTGCGCGAAGTTGTCTTCGCGAACCTTTGTCCCTCTCTTGTAACGAGAGTCTGCGCACCTCAGCAGAACCAACGAAAGGTCTCGCCAGTATTGAGGCAGTGCAATCTGTCCAGCGCCTTCAATCTCTCCCTGACGTATGGCGCGCTCTACTTCTAAGAAAGCTTTCAAGTTTTCCATCTGGCAACCTGAAGGCATCTTTGGCATGGCGAACACTGGGTTCTGAAATCCTTCGCCGAGATAGGCTGCCACAGAATCCTGATCGTTTTCGTATAAGTGCAGGCTTGTAGCAAAGTGATGATAGTCGCCAACCTTAATCCCAAGAGATCGCGCAACCAACTCTTGTATCATAGTGAAACAAAAAACGTCATGCGGGAACCCAAGATAGGCATCGTTTGAGCGCATCATAGCCACGAGGTGCAGGCGTTCGCGTCTTCGAATGAACTGCAATCCAACTGTGCAAGGCGCTTCTTTTTGGCTGGGTTCTAGATCGGATGACTCCAAGAGCGTGATGGCGGCGCGGCGTGTATCAGGCTTATTCCTAAGCTTCTCAATGACACGAGAAATTTGGTCAATGTTGTATCCGAACTCGCCTGTACCTTTCAGGCGTGGGCCGTAGGCTTCTTGAAGTGAGCCAGTTGCATTCTTTGGCGGATAGTCTTTCAGATAAAACCGGATGAAATCGAGATCAGCGCTGCCACTCATGTACCAGCAAAACTCTGCAAGAGCCGAAATAAGCATGCCGCGTGTCGCTGTAGCACTAATTCGTGCCCGAGGATCTTTTAAAACAACTTTCTGCCCAAGTAGATCGTGCCCTTTGCCCTTGCTTGCCTCAAAAGTATCAGTACTTTTCGAAAGCTCGCCATAGAGCTTTCTAAGTACTTCGTCCAAATATCGTCCTTCAATTGTCATTCGTTGGTTTCCACCGTAGCGAGTTAATCGCTATACAAGGTTCCTTGCATTTTTCGGACAGCATCCTTGCCCAAGTGCAATGAAACATTTTCGCTATGTTTGGTTTCTGACGTGTCGGTCACTGCCTTACTCTCTCGGTATCTAAGTCCTGTCAGGACGTGCTTCACTGTTTTTAATGACCTGCTCCATGCTTTGCTGCCAAGCAGATTTGAAAGCAGGGTCGTTCGCAAAAAGCTTATACAGTTCGAGTTCATCCTTTCTTCGTTTGAGCATTACATCACGGAGCATCTTTTCAAACGCGAGGCCTCGGTTCTGAGGGTCGGCGTTGTTCTCATACTTATCCTCAAAATCTGGATGGGCTCGAATACTCTCAGCAATGTTTACAAACTTGACCCTCTGTTCCTCCGGGGTTGCGCTCCAGCCCTGGAACCATCGTTCGTTAAAACTTCGAACAATCTCATCTAGCGGGTCTTTTTCAACTCCCCCTTCACGATAGCCGCGAGGATTGGCGTTCTGTGGATCAACTTGCGTCTCGGAAGCATCTAACCCGATGTTATGGCCTAGTTTAACTCGTTCAAGTCCGTAGGTGGATAGATCGACTGCTTCAAGAAGCTCGTCCAACGTATCTTGATCGGGGTCAGTTATTTTTAGTTTTGGAACTAGAAATTTTAAGAACCAAAAAAGTTTCTCCCACTCTACAACTTCGAACGGAATGATCGCAGCCATCTGACCATAGATTTTGACGAATTGCTTTGCCTTGATCTTAAAATCGATTTTGTCAGGGTTTTCTAGCTCAAGCTCTTCGTTGAAGCGAGCAGCTGCGCAGTCGATGATAGGGCTGAGTAGCTGTGCGTCATCGCCTGCAAAATAACGAGCTGTGAAGTCGTCCACCTCAGCGGTTTCGTATACACCAACGTCGTCAAGCATACTCTTAAGTTCGTGAAGAACATTGATATCAGTTGCCTCAGATAGCGTCGTCACAGTGTAGAAAGGATCGAACGCAGTCTTGATTTCTTCGACGGTATTGAAGAAATCCAGAATGAACAGATCTTCAGTGCGTTTGCCCAGTTTGGCAGATGATCTGTTCAACCGCGACAAAGCTTGAACCGCCAAGACGCCTTGAAGCTTTTTGTCTACGTACATAGCCGATAGCTTGGGCTGATCAAAACCTGTTAGATATTTGTTGGCGACAACCAATAGCCTGAATTCGTCCGTCTCAAATTTATCGCGTGTGTCAGTTTCGGAGAACCCGTTCATTCCAGCCTCGGTGTAAGAAATACCATCGACTTCCTTCTCGCCGGAAAATGCGATCAAGACCTTGAACGGATTTCCTCTCTCGTCCAACAGTTTTGCGATGGCTTTGTAATACCGAATTGCCGCCTTGATATCTTGGGTAACAATCATTCCCTTTGCCTTGCCTTTAAGCTTTTTGGCATTGACCACCTGATCAAGGAAATGGTTCAACATTATCTCAGCTTTGGTGTTGATAGTCTGCTGACTGCGCTCGACGTAGGAGCGCAGCTTTTTCTGCGCCTTCTTGGTGTCAAAATCGGGATTGGCTTCAATAGATTTCTGAATTTCGTAGTAACTTCTATATGTCGTATAGTTCGCCAATACGTTGAGAATAAACCCTTCTTCTACTGCTTGCTTCATGCTGTAGAGATGAAAAGGTTCAAAGCTTCCATCGGGTTGCTGCTCGCCAAATTTTTCCAGAGTTGTATTCTTGGGCGTTGCAGTAAATGCGAGATACGAGGCGTTGCCGCGCATTTTTCGTGCATGCATAGCGGCCAAAATTTTGTCTTGCGGATCAAGATCGTCTTCGTCAGATGCTTCAGCCCCAAGTGCTTCATTCATTTTGCCTGCGGCAATACCGCCTTGGCCGGAATGCGCCTCGTCAATTATCACGGCAAAGCGCTTGTCGCTCATGTCCGCGATGCCATCGATGATGAAAGGGAATTTTTGTATCGTTGTGATGACAATTTTCTTGCCTGCTTCCAACGCAGATTTCAGGTCTGCGGAACGGAACGCGGGAGCTACGATGTTTTTCACTTCGGAGAAATCTTTGATGTTCTCTCGTAGCTGCTTGTCCAGAAGCCGACGGTCGGTCACGACGATCACGCTGTCAAATAGAGGGCGCTCCATCCCCCGATCACCTGCGGCTTTCTTGCTCGCGGGGTAGGTCTCTATGAGCTGATATGCCGCCCAGGTAATCGAATTTGATTTTCCAGACCCTGCTGAATGTTGGATCAAATAGCTATGTCCAACGCCAGTAGTAGCAGCATGATCCAATAGCTTTCGAACCACGTCGAGTTGTTGGTAGCGTGGAAAGATCAGAGTCTTCTTTGCTAACGGTAGTTTGGTGTCACCCTCCAATAGAACAAAATGTTGAATAATGCCTGCAAGGCTTCGCTTTTCAAACACCTCTTCCCATAGATAGGCGGTCTTGTGACCGTTTGGGTTGGGCGGGTTGCCTTCGCCCTCCTTGTAGCCCTTGTTGAAGGGCAGAAAGAACGTGCCCTTGCCCGCAAGCTTGGTGGTCATGAACACTTCGTCGGTGTCCACGGCCATGTGCACAAGAGCGCGGCCAAACTGCAAAAGCGGCTGGGTCGGGTCCCGGTCTTCGCGATATTGCTTTTGTCCATTGTAGCGGGCGGTCTGGTGGGTCCAGGCGTTCTTCAGTTCCAGCGTGATCAAGGGCATTCCGTTCAGGAACAGCACCATGTCGATCTCTTGCAGCGGGTTGGCCTGGGAATAGCGCACCTGCCGCATCACGCTGAACAGGTTGGCGTCGAAGTTTTCGTGCACCTTGGCAGACGAGCTGGCGAGCGGCGCGGGATACATCATCACCAGAAAGGCATTATCGACCTGCAAACCCTTTTTCAGGATATGCAGCAGGCCCTTTTGTTTGATGATCCGGTCAAAGCGTTCCAGCACCTTGCGCTGCCAGTCATTCGGGGAGTGCTTGCGCAGCTTGTCCAGCTCTATGGCCTGCGTGTCTTCCAAAAACTGCCAGAATAGCTTGGTGTCGAGTGCATATTGCGCGTCAAAATCCTGCGGCAGACCGATGAGGAATTTGCTAGGGCTGTCGGGCTGTGGCTGGCCAGTCAGCTCTTCACTTGTGAAGCCCGTCAGATGTTTTTGGATCGCCTGTTCCAGCGCGATTTCTTTTGTATTGCTGACCATGCTCGCCCCCTTAAATCACCTTAATCTTGCCCGTCACTGCTGAGTTGATCAGCGTGTCTTTGTATTCTTTCAGCGCCTCAATTTGGCGCTCTTTTAATTCGATTGCGGCCTCAACCTTGGCTGAACTCTCATCAATATGCTTCACGATCTCCCGCTGCTCTTCGAGCGGAGGGAGCGGCGTTTTGAAACGACCAAACACGTCTTTGGGGATCGTGTTTCGTAGGCCTTTGTAAAGCGACCGTAGTTTTTTGTCGGCATCTGCGAACAGGTAAAAATATAGCAGAAATCGGCGGTCAAATTCGTCGCTCGTGTGATAGACCGTATATGCCCCGGTGATCATGCCCCGAAACTCGGACAGGCCAACTGTACGCGGCGTTTCTTCAACATCGAAGTGGCAAAATACAAAGTCGCCTGGTAGGACCTCTTGATAGGTGTCGAATTCGGCTGGGAATTTGCCTTCAGGATTCTCCATATCGCGCTTGATAATCCCGCGCAGGGTCAGTGATAGCAGGTCATACTCGGGAGCACGCTTTCCTACTGTATCCTTCTTCAGTCTGAAAATGAACTTATTGGCCAAACGATCCCAATGCGCCGGGATTTGGTTGATCCAGTCGATGCCGCTGTCTTTCATGGGGGCGTCGGGGTTAAGGCCCTGGGTGACGGCCTCTTGGATGATGATCTGCTTGCGCTCGCGCAAAAGGGCAATCTGCCCTTCCTTGATCTTCACCGCCCGATCGATCTTGTCGGTTTTGTCATCAAGAAAGCGGGCAATGGCTTGTTGTTCTTCTAGGGGTGGCGCAACCAAAATACTATTGGCGATGTGGTTAAAGCTGATCGTCTGCCGAACCCCAGAACCCAAAAGTTTCATGTTCGCAACGTCATATCGGTGGAGTAAATACTTGAAGTACCGCTTGTCGAGTTCCGCTGCCGCTCGCAGAACGATATACCCCGCGCTGACCACCACATTGATATCTGACAGCCCAATACGAAGGCTCTTCAAGTCATAGTTCAGATTCAGCGGGTTGACCAAAAACTCTCCTGCCAGCACTTCTTGATAGGACGCCTTCGTGGAGAGCGGAATGCGCTCATCATCCTTTTCAACAACTTCACCGAAGCTGATCGCACCGCAGTTCAAATCCATGTTCGCGCGGTGCTTCTTTTCTATGAAGAGATGCTTGAGCTTCCGGTCATCCCAATGTTCTGGGACCTTTCCGATCCACCCTTCGCCGCTGTCCTTGTAGCTCTCGTATCGTGGATATTGCGGTAGCTGCATCATGCTACCTCCGCGTTCGGCAGCGTCTCAAGGCCTAGGATATCCGCGATCAGCCCGTCGGCCTGAGTCTCCAGCTCCAGAAGGTTGGTTGTCACATCCTCCAGCGCGCGCAGTGGTTTGTGGCGGTAGAAGTATTTGTTAAAGCTGATCTCATACCCGATCTTGACACTGTCCATGTTGATCCATGCCTCGGGCACATGGGGCTGCACCTCGGCCAGGAAATAGTCGTGGATGCTGTCCTTCAGCGGCACGCTTTCCGCATCGCGCAGGTCTGAATTGCTCTCGTAGGTTAGATAGCTGCCGTCGCTTTGGCGATAGTAGCCAAAATCGGCCAACTGGTCTTCGGTGCAGCCAAGGCGTTGCAGCAGCGCATCCAGCTTGTCGCCTGTCAGCTTCAGCTTTTTGCCGATGACCTTTTCGGCGTCTTCGTCATACCAGCTGACCGCATTCAGGATGGCGTTCTTCTCGGTCGCTGATAGCTTGATCTTTTGAGCCTTTATCGCTTCTGTGACCGTATCGCGGAAGGCGTTGTAATCGTTCGTCTCATCCGTGCCGATGATGTCCATCAAACGCCACCCTGTGGCATGCAGGTCGCGAAGGCTCTGCCAATACTTCACATCCAGCAGCTTGCCACGCGCCTTGGCGTTCAGCGTGATCTCTTCATCTTCGCACCATTTCAGGATGTCCTTGGAATGATCCTTTAGGAAGCCCGCTTCATAAACTTGATCGCTATGTTCTTCCCACAGATGCTCCATGGGAGTGCGCAGGGATTTGTCAAAGCGCAGTGGGGCTAGCCGTTCGGCGGAAAAGCCCGCGCTGCGGCGGTCGGGCCGCTCGATTGTGACTTTGTGATAGCCAAAATCCTGATTGTCGAAGATTTGTACTGCGATGCCCGTGGGATCGCCGTTGTCGTCCAGCTGTCGTTCAGTCGGCTCAAAACCCAGATAGGCGCGCGTGATCGCCTCGATATGCTCGGGCGCGAATTCACAGTTCTTGTCGCCTAGGTTCTTGCGCAGCTTGCGATAGAGCAGGTTTGCATCGATCAGCTGAACCTTGCCTTTGCGAGCGTCGGGCTTGGCGTTGGACAGAAGCCAGATATAGGTGGTGATGCCGGTGTTGTAGAACAGGTTGTTCGGCAGCTGGATGATGGTGTCCAGCAAGTCGTTTTCGATGATGTAGCGGCGGATATTGCTTTCGCCGCCGCCCGCGTCACCTGTGAAGAGGCTTGAGCCGTTGTGAACCGACGCGATGCGCGACCCCGTCGGACTATCACTGAGCGGCTTCATCTTTTTGACCATTTCCATGAGGAACAGAAGCTGGCCATCGCTGGAACGCGGAGTTGCGTCCTGCGTATCGGTCTCGCCCCAGTAGTCGGCCAGATCGACCTTAAAGCGCGGATCGATCACGTCCTTGCCGTCCTTGATGAACTTCTGCTCGCTGGCCCAGCTTTTGCCGTATGGCGGGTTGGACAGCATGAAATCGAACTTGCGGCCCGAGAATTCGTCGGTGGAGAGGGTCGATCCGACCTTGATGTTCTCGGGGTTGTTGCCCTTGATCATCATGTCGGATTTGCAGATCGCGTAGGTCTCGTCGTTGATCTCTTTACCGTAGAGGTAAACATCGCTTTTGGCTTGGATTTGGCCGTCTGGGTCGATGACATAGTTTTGGCTTTCGGTTAACATCCCGCCCGAACCACAGGCCGGGTCATAGATGGTCAGCACTGAGGGCAGCTGTTCTTTGATCGGGTCGAACATGAGGTGGGTCATGAGGTGGATCACCTCGCGCGGGGTGAAGTGCTCCCCGGCTTCCTCGTTGTTCTCTTCGTTGAACTTGCGGATCAGTTCCTCAAAAACGTAGCCCATGCCAAGGTTCGAAAGCCCAGGCATTGGGTTGCCGTCAGGGTCTTCCTTATCGGTTGGAGTCAGGTTGATCCGAGGTGAGACAAACTTCTCCAAAACGTCCAGAAGCACGTCCTTTCCTGCCATGTGGCGCATTTTGGCCATGAGGTCGAAGCGCTCGATAATCTCCTTAACGTTGTCGCTGAAGCCGTCCAAATACTCTTCCATATTCGCAAGGAGGATTTGTCGATTGTTTGTTGTCGTGTCGTAAAGTTTTTGAAGAGTCCATTTGCTGGTGTTGAAAAAGACATAGCCGGATGCGGCCTTCAGTGGCTCGTCATCGAGCTCTGTGGCCTTCATTTCCTTGCGCTGAAATTCGACTTCTTCAAGCACTTCATTTTTCGTTGGCTCCAGAAGCGTGTCCAAGCGGCGGAGAACGACCATAGGCAAGATAACATCGCGATACTTTCCTCGGACGTAGACGTCACGGAGGCAATCGTCTGCAATCGACCAAATAAAGGATATCAGCTTATTGTGGGAGTTTTCGTTCATTTCGTCTCAGTTCATTGTGCAATTTCATGGACGCCTCAACTGCTTGCCGGTTGCGGTTGGACGAGTTTTGATCACCATAACAAATCGGTCAGTCTTAACCAGCCTAAGTGATGGGTCTATCCACAGACTTACCGGGCTTGGCTGGGAGTTGTGGATGGACTGACCAATCGACGTCGGTTGTGCATGGTGGGGTGTCGGTGGAGAGGCAGTTCTCCAAGCCCGACGAGCTGGGTTCGGGGGCTGCGGTAGGTCCTGGGAGTGATGCATCTTCGGCAAGATGGCGGCATCCAAACCGCGCAGGGTTGGTCTCCATGGCATGGTCTGGGGTCTTGGGGGCAGGAACGCCCGCCAAGTCGAAGGGTGCAGGGAGAGCGAAGTCTCCCGCGAGTGGGTCTCAAGGGGCGGCGATACGCCCTTTGATCCATGGTTCGGTGCAGGTGGAGAGGGACTTCTCCAAGCCCTGCGAGTGTTTGACCGACGATACGGTCTACTGGCTCTGAAACGGGTTCAATGCCCTGAAAGAGCCACGGCCTGGGGGATGCAACGGGGGCGCGCAGCGGTCCCCTTGCCAAGGTGGTTTTGTACTACAAAACACATCTTGCTGCTGCGCCATGCTGGAAGAAAATATCCTGTTCTGACGTTATCGCTCTTTACTCCTGGCTTTCAAAAGAGCGACGACAATGCCTTGGTGTCCTACGTCGACGGCAAGGTCCAACGGCTCTCTATTATGAATGTCCGCTATGCGCAGGTCGATATCGTCTTGTTCGAGAAGGAAAGCGACGATCTGAAGGTTCCCTCTCGCGACGGCATAGTGAAGTGCTGAGAAGCCAGTATCGACTTCAACTTTGTTTAACGTATCCCTGCGCTGATGCACCGCCCGCTTTACTTCGCCAAGGTCATTGTTCTTCGCGCCGCGAATGAGGTTAGGCTCTCCGCGACCTCGAACACGCTCTTTTGTAACGTTGTCGATCATAGCCCCACGTTCCATTTTATGTCGTCAAACATGTCCTCGAATTCACTGATGTCGCGAGTGCGCATACCACAGACGTGATCGGATATATCGACCAAAGAAAAATCTAGATAGCCATTGTGAGCTTCGTCGCTCTTGGCGATTTGCTCTGCGATCTTGCCTGAAAAATTCTGATCAACCAACCAGAACCTCGGATATTCCCTTCGTGAAAACGCATAGTTCGACCTCTCAATCGAAACATGAATTTTGAAGCTTTTGGTTTCCTTGTTCTCAATCCCTCTGAGAAAAATTTGGATAGGATTTCCGAATACGCCTATGCCGCTATATCGAGATATCGACCAATCAATATTTGACAAAAAGACACTCGGATCAAACTTTTCAAATGACTTGCCGGACTTCTCCTTAAATTTAGCCGCACCATGCGCATTATCCACGTCTCCAATCCAGGTTTCCGCGCTTTGCCCAATGCCCACAAACATATGGGAGAGGTAGGCATTAAGGTTCTCTTCAAACGCGAGATAAAGAAGTGAGTAGGTCGAGCCGCGTCGGAGAACAAAAAGACCATCGCAGTCTTGCGGCATCAAGCCAGGTGTAGCGTTTGAAATTTTCTTATCGATATGCACGGGTCGTAGCGCCTCGCCACCGACAAGTCCGTTGAGCACATCGGCGTATGTGCTTAGTCGTTCCTCTACAAGTATACTATTTACATTCGAAAATTCTGCCCGTTTCAAAGTTTCCGGGTGAACGAGAAACTCGAAAACCAGCGCAAACTTATGATCGCCGAGTTGGCTCCGCCCAGAAGCCCACGCCTCTAAATCTTGGCGCGTAAGAAGTGGTGCTTCGGGCGTTGCAGAGCGCCCCACTAGCCGCATGATTTCCGAGCAAATCGCCGCCCACTTTTTTCCAGTTTTTTCGCTGTAGTGCAGCAGCACGAGCAAGGCTCTGTTTTTCTGAAGTGTCGAGAAGTTTCTAAGGCTCATTTTTTCGGGGCGCGTTCTTTTGCATTTGTTTGCATCGGCTTGGCTCACAGCGCGGCATATGTTCGTGGCGCTGAACGGATGACAGGACAGTGCCGCGAACTCTGACAATTCACAAGCATTCTAGCTGTCCACATTTGCTCGCCAACACACGGTCAGCTGCCGCAACTCGCGGCGCTGGTTATTGCTACGACCTAACGCCGATATGAAAGGTATTTACATGTCCGCACGCAAGCGCACCCGAACTAACCAGTCAACGGAACTGCCCAAGCTCAAGCACGAGCGCCCAAAAGGTAAGACTTTCGAGGAGACGGCGCTCCTTATCCTTGGCCTGCTGGCTTCGGTCATGCTCGGGATATCGCTGTTCACGCTGAACACTGAAACCGGACCGCTGGCAAACCTCAAGGTTCTGCTGATCACAGTTTCCGCCAGTTTCGCCGCGTATGGCATCAATAAGGTCAGCGTCGAAAAACTGGCTCCACGGGCAGCACTGGGATTTCGGCTTGCTGGCTTTATCGCCGTGCTAGGTATGAGTGTCTCGGGCACGGGGATGTTTATCGGATCGCTATCTGGGATTATCTACCCCGATGTGCAGCTTCGGGTGCTGGATCATGCGGGACACGAACAAACCGCCTTTATCCGTTCGGTCAATGATGCTGCTCTGATTTCCGCGCGCGTTGCGCCGCAGGCACAGAACGTCACTGAAGAAATCGAAACGAAAACTTCTTGTGAAGTTGCAAGTTCCTGCCTGTCACGCCAAGGCAATGGTGGGCGCGGCGACGTGGCGATTGCCCTTGAGGGTTTTGCTGCGCAAGCCCGATCCATTGCGGCGGCCTTCGAGCGTGGGGCGTTCGACCGTGAGAAACTGCTTGCTGATCTCAATGAACTGAACCGCGACTATCAAGAAATCCTCGTCGATGCGGATCAGCCAATCTCCGCGCGGCGGGCGGCTCTTCAGGCGCTGCACAGTGAAATGACACAAAAGGCCTCGGCCTTGCGCGAAGCGCTGCCGTTGACCTTGCTGTCGGGCTTTGCCGATGAACTGCGCGCAGGCGCTTCCATCGCGGGCAACCCAGCTGGCACGCAGCGTCTGAATGCCTTCCTGCGCGGCCTTGGAGACCAATTACACGGCGCGCTCGGGGATATCGAGAGCGATGACCTGACGCCGCCTGAGTTTCCGGCGCGTCCAGGTATGCTCGATAGCTTGCGCTATATCGCGGACTTTGCGGCCATCGCTGCCGTCATTGCGGTCGCAGAACTGTGCCTGCCGATGGCGCTCTTTGTCATCGCCTATCTCACCATGGTCTGGGAGATCGAAAAGCGCTCGCCTGCGCGCGAAGATACGCAAGATGTTGAGCTTGATTTCGACGGGTTGATTGACCTGTCGCCTGTTCCTGATCGTGCCAACGGCGCGCTCGATCGGCGCGAGGACCTTGGCCCTTCTTCGCGGGGGCGGTCATGACGCAGGGGATCGATCATAAGCCCTGGGCTCCCCGCATCTTGCGGGGAGCGGCCATCGGCGGGCTCGGTATCATCGCAATCAGTTGTGCAGGCCTGATGGTTCTCTGGGACGCCGATTTCTACGCGGTGCGTGAGAAATATGAGCACCTGAAGCTCGCCTTCTACGGCGAATGGCAGGCGCAGAACTGGTGCCCGCCTGGGCGGGATACTGAAAACTGCCGCGCCGTTGATGAATTCACCGCCGCGCTCGAAGGGGCTGAGAACTTCAACTTCTTTCGCAGTCTGCCCGTTGAAGGCACGAGCCTCACCGTCATCACGGGCGTTGCATTTGCCTCGGCGCTCGATGTTGTCGCAGGCGCGCCATCGAATCTGTGGTGCTACATCAACGATGGGCAGGGCGCAGTCTCGCGCCGGATCACGCTCGCGAACATGCGGGCGAGTCAAGCGCCCAGCTACACCGATTTCTCGGCTTTGAGCGGCGATGAGGCGCAAGGCCTGCCGCTTAGCGCAGAACGCCTGAGCGGTCTCGCGCAAAGCCACTGCCAATTCAACGACTTCAACCTCACATAAGACTAGGAGACCCCTCATGGCAATCGATACCTCAACTCTTCCTTTCAGCCCGACATTGATCATCGCCGCCGTCACCATCGCGGGCGTGTCGGCCTTCATAACAGGACCTGAAATCGCCACGCGAGAAATCGCACGTTCCAATTGGGGCGAGCTGTGCGAAGCGGACCTGCAAGCCGATCTTGACGCCACGCGCGCCCCGCGCCAGGTGATCCCGAACGGCACCGACTGCAGTTCAACGCTTGGGATGTTCTATCCCGAGCTTCGTGAGCTTTGTTATGCGCTTGGAAATCCTGATCCCGCAGCGCCCGCGCGGGAAGCAGAACGCCGCGCAAGAGAAGCGGAAGAAGCCCGTATTCTGCGCCTCGCCTCCCGCTCGGGTTCACGGTGTTCTTGCGCTGAAAGCCTCTACATCGAAGACGAGCGGATTTCGCTGGCACTATACGCTGCGAGTGGTCGCCTCATCACGCCATCGGCAGTTGAAAACCGCGAGGCGGGCTTGTCACGCGCCCTGAACTCTCCTGCCTGCAACTTCGGTCAGGAGGGCTAAGCCATGTTGTTTTCATCGATCACTATCAAAGACAACGAAGTCGAAACCCGCAACGATAGCTATCACCTCGAAAACCTGACCGTTGTCTCGGCGCGCCGAGAATTGCTGGGTGCTGGTCTGCTGGTGGCAACAACGCTTGCCGGATTCGGTCTCGCCTTTGCCGATATCCTCTGGCCCGCTGAGAAAATCGGGATTGCGCTTGTCTGCGGGATCAGCCTTTGGACGGGGCTTACCATCGGGCGGCTGCGTTTTCACAGCCGCGATCTGAGCGGCTCAGAGCTTTCGGGCGTGATTTGGGGAACCTATGGCCATCTGAACCGCAAACGGCGTGAGATCGCCGCTGCGATCCGTGCGGCCAAGTCGGGAGGCACGGCATGACTCTCAAAACTCCAGTCAGTTCAATTGCCGCCGTAAATGGTCATTTCCTGACGGCGTTTCTGCTCGGAGCCAGTGCCTATTGGCTCTGGCCATCCTCGCCCGAACGGTGGGGGTTCGGGCTCTTTAGCATACTTCTCGGCTTCGCCGCCCTGGGCAAACTGATCGCAGCGCTTCGCGCCATGATCAAAATTTATGGTCGTGAGAAGGTGCTTGCGCGCCTTGCTGCAACCAGCCGCGTGCCTGATCCTTCTGATCTTGCAGATCAAAATGCGCTTAAGAACGCAGGCATGGTCGATGACTAAATCAGTGAAACGCCTTCTTGGCCTGAGCGCGATTGACGGCAAGGCAATCTATGCACCCAAGCACTCGCATAGCCTGCTCTTGTCTGCGGCGGGCGGTGGCAAAACCAGTTGCGGGGCGCTGCCGTGGCTGTTGTCTCTGCTACCCGATCACAACCGTTCGATTATTATCAATGACTGCAAGGACGGAGAGATTGCCGCGCAAGCTGCTGACATGTGCGCCCGCTATGGGCGGAACGTGGCCATTATCGATGATTTTGGCGTTCTTGGGGAAGAAAATCCCTATCGGGTGTCGCTGTCACCCTTCGGGTCTCTTCGTGCTGCTCAGGAAAAGCAAAACGGTGAGCTTGTCTTTGCCATCGACAACGCAAACTACGCTTTGATCCCCGAGCCGCCCAACGATGCTAAAAACCAGTTTTTCAGGGATGAACCCCGCACGCTTCAGGAATTCTGCGAAAACGAACTCTTAAGCTGTGATCCAAGCCTCGCCGTACCAGGTGGGGTGTGGTCAATGCTGGCTGATCCCGACGTGTTGCTAAGCGCTGCGCGAATTGCGCTCGAAGAAGGCGATGAGGTTCGTAAAGCGCTCGGCGCGCATGTTCTCGATATGCAGGAAAACAGCAAGGAGCACTGGGGGCAACACCGCGCCGCTGCTCTCAAGTCTTTGCGCATTTACGGTGCAGCAAGCCCGCTGCACCGCGCGGGCTGCGATGCCGTTCTGACCCACGAAGACCTGCTTAAGGGCCGCTATATTGTCTTTATCGTGGGGCCGCAGCGCCATATGGCGCGCCTTGGACCGCATTACGCGCTGCACCTGCAATCCTTCATCGATGTCGTGCTCTCAGGCCAGCGCATCCCCGTGGATTTCATCCTTGATGAATCCACCAATGCCCCCCTGAAATCCCTGATCTCGGCGATGACCGTGGTCAGAGGCTATGGCGCAAACCTGCACTTCATCGCCCAATCGCGCTCTGAGATGCAACGCGCCTATTCCGACAAAGAAACCGCTACCATCGAAGAGAACGCGATTGTGAAGCAGTATTTTGGCTTCAGCTCTTTCGAGGAATGCGAGCGTATCAGCCGCGCCATCGGCGAGACCTTGGTGCAGCAACACAGCGTTGGCCTTAACAGCGGTGTACTCGATTACACGGCCAATATCGGCACAGGCAAAGACCGCTTGATCTCTGCAGAACGTCTGATGCGGATGAAACCGAATGAGCAGCTGATCCACGTCAAGAATGTCGGCTGGATACTCTGCCTCAAGGTCGGCCAGCATCAAGTCGCGCCGTTCTGTCATGGCGAGCTTGCCGACAACCCGCACGAAGGGCCGCAACTGCTTCCTGATCCCAAGGTCACAATTCCAATCAAAAAGGCGGCATGCCAATGAAGCCGCGCCTCCTCAAACTAGGCTATTTCGTCTGGGTTATCGTTCCCGCTTGCCTATGGCTCACCTATCAGATGACCGGCCTGCCGCATGTGATCGCCTCGTACTCCTGGGTCGATGAAGGCCGGGGCATGGACCCGTTTGCGCAGCGCTACTACACGCGCTGCCGCTTTATCGGCCCATACGGTCAATTCGAGCTTCCCGCCCAACATGGCCGCTGTGGTTGGGTACGGTTCATCAAGCAGGAGGATCGCTAATGCACCAGCATCATCGGTACATCGATGCGCCATTCCAGCTTGAGAATGGAAGCCAGCTCCATCCGTGCCAAGTTCTTCAGGACGTAAAGCACGGTCTCTTCATCTGTCGCACTGCTGGCGATGTCCGCATCGCATTTTTCGCGCGGCAACATGATCAGGCAGAAGGGCTTAACTTCCTTCCAGAAGGTCTCGTAGTCCATCGGCTCAAGCCATTCCACGATGTCGTCTATGTCTTTGAACTTCATCATAATCTGATCCTACCAGATCAGATTCCCGCCTCGCAAATTCTGTCCCCAAACCAAGGAAATCCAACATGTCCAGCCTGACTGATGAAGTCAAAGGCCTGTTCGAGCCTCGCAGCAAATTGCTGGAACTGCGCAAGGAGGCCGCCAGGATTTTGAATAACGATGAATGGTCCGCCTATAAGAAGGCGTCCTCCGATTTCGACAGGGAACGCCGCTACACAAGGCGCACGTTTGAGCTTGAATACGCTGATCGTGTATCCGATGCGCAGCGCAGTCTCATTCAAAAAGCGGGGTCGGTGAAACGACGGCTGGTTGATCGCAGGTTCGGGTCTGATCCTTTCAATAGGCAGCATATCAACCGCCAGGCACAGCTGGAGGTGCGCTCGGCGCATAAAAAGGACATGGCTCGGATCGATGATCGCGAGTGCAATGCCCTCAACACAATGCTTGATAGTGCAAAGGTACGCGTTAAAGCCCGCGAAAAACCCATCAAGGACTTTCAAAAAGCCGTGGATCGCCGCTCAGGCGAGGATCGGCGCGTTCGTTCTTGGAACCGCTAGTATCTCGCAAAGGAGAAACAGTCGATGATACCAACTCTTCTGCAGCTATTTAGCGCTTTTCAACAAGGGATGCCATGCCCTGTCTGCGGCGATGTGGGCCTCGTCTGGGATGAACATTCTCAAGATGTCGATGGCTGTGAAGCGTGCGAGCGTCTTTGTAACTTCTTGGCGTCAACGCGCCCGACTCAAGAGCCGGACAACGTGATCCGTCTGTATCGAAGCCCGAACACGGGACGGCTAGATGACATTCCGTTCTAACTGGGCGGATGACAAAAGCCCTCTGAAAACCGCAGAAATTAGGCGTTTTCAGAGGTTTGTGGTAAAATAAAAGGAGGTGGAAACACCTCGCTCCGAAAGGAGGAGCGCATGGATGATGGAATGAATATTACGGCAGGTCACGGGGACCTGAAAACGAAGTTCGACGCAACTGCCAAACGAATGATCAAGGTAGATGTCGCGCGCTATCAATCTTGCCTTGACGGAACGATCCTGACTGCTGGCCAAAAGGAACAATTTCTTCAGGACATGTGGCTGGTCATTATGAGTTTTGTGGAGTTGGGCTTCGAGGTCCATCCCCTCCAAGAAGTTTGTGGAAAAGATACCGAAAGTACCACTCAACGCTCTAATGGCGCGTTCGATGGGTTACAATCAGACGAACTCAATGACGATAATAAAGAGCAGGAACCGCGACCGTAATGGTCTGTAGAGCGGTGGACTGGAGACGCAATGAAAGATGAATACAACAAAAGGGCTGAAACCAGAGCAGCGCTGATCTACTGCCGCGTTTCTTCGACCAAGCAGCGTTTGGAAGGAAGCGGGCTTGAAAGCCAAGAGCAGCGTTGCCGTGCGTACGCGGACGAAAAAGGCTACGCGGTTGAAGCCGTTTTCCCTGATGATGTCAGCGGCGGTGGCGATTTCATGCGTCGCCCAGGTATGGTGGCGCTGTTGAGTTATCTGGATGCTCAGCAGGGCAAACCTTACGTTGTAATCTTTGACGATCTTAAACGCTTTGCCCGCGATACTGAATTTCACCTCAAATTGCGCCGTGAATTTGCGCGACGCGGGGCCTTGATCGAATGCCTCAACTTCCGGATCGAGGATACGCCCGAAGGGAAGTTCATCGAAACTGTGATCGCCGCACAAGGCGAGCTGGAACGTGAACAAAACCGCCGCCAGGTTGTTCAAAAGATGAAGGCGCGTGTCGAAAACGGCTATTGGGTTTTCCGCGCACCTGTTGGATATCGCTACGTCAATGCGCCCTCGGGTGGGGGCAAGGTGCTGGTGCCTGATGAGCTTTTGGCCCCTGTAGTTCGCCAAGCTCTCGAAGGCTATGCGACGGGTCATTTCGCCTCGCAGGCCGAGGTGCAGCGTTTCCTAGAACGCAACCCGCATTTCCCCAAAGATAAGAAGGACGGAACGCTCCGCCCGATGACTGTGAACAGGATGCTCAAGAAGGTCGTCTATGCGGGCTATGTCGAAGCGCCCAAATGGGGCGTCCATGTTCGCCAAGGACATCACGAGGGCCTGATCGACTTTGAGACATATCAGCAAATTCAGGACGTGTTGGAAGGCAAGAAGCGACGGCCAGCGGCACGAGCCGATATCAATGAAGATTTCCCGCTGCGGGGTTTCGTTGCGTGTGACTGCTGCGGCAATGCGATGACGGGCGCTTGGTCGAAAGGCAAGTATCGCCACTATGCCTATTACCGTTGTCAGACGCGAACTTGCGAAAACAAGGGCAAGTCTGTCCCCGTCGCCAAGATGGATGAAGGCTTTGCCAACATCCTCAAAGGTATGCAGCCAGCTAAGGAATTGTTCGAACTCGCCAAGGCCATGCTGCGCGATGCATGGAACATGCGGCTGGCTCTGGCCCTTGGTGAAAAGGAAGCGCTTCAAAAGCAGCTTGCTGATATCGATGGCCAGCTTGAAGGCATGCTGGACCGCATCGTCGAAGCGAATAGTGCCTCCGTTATACGGGCCTATGAATCGCGTATCGAGAAATTGGAGCGAGACAAACTGGTCTTGCAGGAGAAGATCAACAAATCCGTCCCGCCAAAGGGACGGCTGGAGGACTGTATTGAACTCTCTCTGAAATTCCTTTCAAGCCCCTGGAATCTATGGAGAAATGGAGACTTTGCAGTGCGTCAAACTGTACTCAGACTGGCGTTTGCAGAGCCTCTCAGGTGTAGTCAAAACGGGGTGTATGAAACTCCAAATTTATCCTTCCCTTTCAAATACTTAGGGAATTTCTTGGAGCCAAAAAGCGAGATGGTGCTGTGAGAGAGGATTGAACTCTCGACCTCACCCTTACCAAGGGTGTGCTCTACCACTGAGCTACCACAGCGCCGGTTCCGTGTCGTCCGGTGATGTCCCGTCCGACCGTGGAGCGCTGATTAGCCGTAAATGAATCGGTGTGCAAGCCTAATCTGGACGCTTTTTTCCCCCTACTGTAAGACAGGCATATGGAGCAGAAAACACCCAGCAAAAAACAACCGAAAACCACCCCCGCACGCGAGGACCGGTTGAAGGCAGCTTTGAAGGCCAATATGGCCCGACGCAAGGCCCAGGCGCGCGCGCGTGCTCAGGGGCAAACCGGACAAGAAAACGAAGGGCAGGACTGATGGATTCAATTATCGTAACCGGCAACGGGCCGCTGCACGGAAGCATACCGATCGCCGGCGCCAAGAATGCCTGCCTGACGCTGATGCCGGCGACGCTGCTCAGCGACGAGCCGCTGACGCTGACCAACGCGCCGCGTCTCAGTGACATCCGTACAATGACCACACTATTGCAGTCGCTGGGCGCCGAGGTCACTTCGATGCAGGACGGCAAGGTTCTGGCGATGTCCAGCCATGACGTGAACAACCTGACCGCCGACTATGACATCGTGCGCAAGATGCGGGCCTCGATCCTGGTGCTGGGGCCGTTGCTGGCCCGCGCGGGGCAGGCTGTGGTGTCGCTGCCTGGTGGCTGTGCGATTGGCGCACGGCCGGTTGATCTCCACCTCAAGGCGCTGGAAGCCATGGGCGCCGAGCTGGATCTGCGCGACGGATACGTCCACGCCAAGGCCCCGTCGGGTGGGCTGCGTGGTGGTGTCGTTGATTTCCCCTTTGCCTCGGTTGGGGCGACGGAAAATGCTTTGATGGCAGCGACTTTGGCCAAGGGCACAACGGTCCTGAACAACGCTGCGCGCGAGCCTGAGATCGTCGATCTGGCCGATTGCCTGCGTAGAATGGGCGCCCAGATTGACGGCGACGGTACCAGCACGATCACCATCCAGGGTGTGGATCGTCTGGGCGGCGCGACCCACCCTGTGGTCACCGACCGGATCGAACTGGGCACCTATATGCTGGCTCCGGCGTTTTGCGGTGGCGAGGTTCTGCTCGAGGGTGGGCGCCTGGATCTGGTCCGCTCGTTCGTTGAAAAACTGGATGCCGCTGGGGTGGATGTAACCGAAACCCCGGCCGGCCTGATCGTCAAACGCCGCGGCGACAGGGTGCAGGCCGTTGATGTCGTGACCGAGCCTTTCCCCGGTTTCCCGACCGATTTGCAGGCGCAGATGATGGCGCTGCTATGCACCGCCGAGGGCACCAGTGTGCTGGAAGAAAAGATTTTCGAGAACCGTTTCATGCACGCCCCGGAACTGACCCGCATGGGCGCCAATATCGAAGTCCATGGCGGCACGGCCACGGTCACGGGGGTCGAACGTCTGAAGGGCGCGCCAGTGATGGCGACGGACCTGCGGGCCAGTGTCTCGCTGATTCTGGCCGGGCTGGCCGCCGAGGGCGAGACCATCGTGAATCGCGTCTACCACCTGGACCGCGGCTATGAGCGGGTCGAGGAAAAGCTGGGGAATGTCGGCGCCAAGATCGAACGGGTGCAGGGCCAATGACAGAAGACGCGCGGTTCGAGGACGGACAAGAGGCGCCCCTGAATCTGGGCGCCCTGGACGAGGAGGATCTGAAGGTCGTTTCGGCCTTGGTGCAGGATGCGGTGTTTCCCGCGTCCGAAATGCGTTGGCTGGCCAAGGAGCGTCGCTTTGCTCTGTTGTTGAATCGGTTCCGTTGGGAAGACGCCGGGCGCGAACGACACGGCGCCGAGCGCGTGCAATCGGTTCTGGTGTTTGAAAATGTGCTGAAGGTGGCTTCTCAGGGTGTGCCGCGGGGCGAGGCTGAGATGATCCTATCCTTGCTGTCGATCGCCTGGGAACCGGGTGACGCGCCAGGCGGTGTGATCGAGCTGGTTTTGGCCGGCGACGGGGCGGTCCGGTTGCAGGTCGAGGCGCTGGAACTGTCGTTGAAGGACGTGACGCGGCCCTATCGGGCGCCGTCAAAGCGTGTGCCGGGGCACCCAGACGAGGCGTGATCCGATTGTGCGTGCTACGCACGCGCTGGTTTGTCTCGGGACCGGCCTGCGGCCGGTTCCTCGGGCGGGCGAGGGCCGAACTGTCGCGGTTTCCCAGCGAACGCACGCAAATGCTTGAGGCTGGAGCGCGGGGCGGCTATGTCGAGGCGACCACCCCGGAGGGACCATGCCTGTATTCCTGAACGCATCCGAAACCGATTTTGAAAGCTCTTTTGTGGCGCTGCTAAGTGCCAAGCGCGAGGACAGTCCCGATGTGGATGATATCGTGGCTGGAATCATCGCTGATGTTCGCGCACGGGGCGACGCTGCTGTAATCGAGCTGACCGCTAAGTTTGATCGGTTAGAGCTGACGCCCGAAACTTTGCGGTTTTCCGATACTGAGATTGAGGCGCTGGTTGCCGCGGTGCCTGCGCATGAGCGTGTGGCGCTGGAGCTGGCGGCCGAGCGTATCCGTGCCTACCACGCACGCCAAATGCCCGAGGATGCCTTGTGGACCGAGGACAGTGGGGCGCAGCTGGGCTGGCGCTGGACTCCTGTGTCTGCGGCAGGGCTGTATGTACCGGGGGGGCTGGCGTCTTATCCGTCTTCGGTTCTGATGAATGCGATTCCGGCCAAGGTGGCGGGGGTCGAGAGACTGGCCATCGTGGTTCCAACGCCTGATGGTGTGGCCAATCCGCTGGTTTTGTTGGCGGCGCGCCTGGCTGGCGTGGACGAGATTTACCGTATCGGTGGTGCCCAAGCCGTAGCTGCGTTGGCCTATGGCACTGACAGCATCCCGCCCGTGGATAAGATCACCGGGCCTGGGAATGCCTTTGTTGCTGCGGCCAAACGGCGGGTGTTTGGCAAGGTCGGGATCGACATGATCGCTGGGCCTTCTGAAATTCTGGTGATCGCTGATGCGGATAATGATCCCGATTGGATTGCCTTGGATATGCTAAGCCAGGCCGAACATGACGAAAGCGCCCAGGCCATTCTGGTGACTGACAGCCCAGCCATGGCCAAGGCTGTCGTCGCGGCCATTGAACGGAACCTGCAAACGCTGGAGCGACGCGAGATCGCCGGGGTGAGCTGGCGTGATTTCGGTGCCGTGATTGTGGTCGAGGATCTGGATCAGGCGGCTGCCCTGTCGAACCGTGTCGCACCTGAACACCTGGAGCTCTGCGTCGCTGACCCGGATGCTTTGGCTCAGAAAATCACTCATGCCGGCGCGATTTTCCTGGGCGCCTGGACGCCCGAGGCCATCGGCGACTATGTCGGCGGGCCGAACCACGTGCTGCCGACGGCGCGGTCCGCGCGGTTTTCATCGGGCCTGAGCGTGATGGATTTTGTCAAACGTACAACACTTGCGAAAATGACGCCCGCTGCGTTGCGCGCGATTGGACCTGCGGCGGAAACTCTGGCAATTTCCGAAAGTCTTGAGGCGCACGGTCTGTCCGTGCGGGCTCGCCTGAACCATTTGAACGAGTGAGGACGAAAACAATGTCCCGGATCAGCCATATCGAACTGGACGACAGCAACCTGCCGCCCCCGACCCCTGAAATCGAGCAGGAGCGCAAAGTCGCGATTTTCGACCTGCTGGAGGAAAACTCGTTCGAGCTGCCCAAACGGGATGGTCGCGAGGTACCCGAGGGCCCCTATCGTCTGTCGTTGTCGATCAAGGACAAACGGTTGGTTTTCGATATTCAGACCGAGGCCATGGAAAAAACGGCCGAGTTCCACCTGAGCCTGTCGCCTTTTCGCCAAGTGGTCAAAGATTACTGGGCGATTTGTGAAAGCTATTTCAATGCGGTCAAGAACTTGCCGCCCAGCCAGATCGAAACCATCGACATGGCGCGCCGGGGTATCCACAATGAAGGAGCCCGCATCCTTGAGGAACGACTCGAGGGCAAGGCCGAGGTGGACAATGATACGTCGCGGCGTCTGTTTACCCTGATTTGTGTGCTGCACTTCGGAGCCTGATCATCGTGGTTATGCCTCTGCCTCAATCGGTTTTGTTCTGCTGCGACCATAATGCAGTGCGTTCGCCCATGGCCGAGGGCATCATGAAGAAGTTCTACGGAACAGGGACTTACGTTCAATCCGTAGGGGTAAAAGGCGATCTGGAAATTGACGGTTTTGCCATCGCTGTTTGCCAAGAGTTAGGGGTCGAACTGTCGCGCCACCGTGCCCGCAGTTTTGATCAGCTCGAAGAATGGGGCGACGCGCTGTCTTCGTTTGACTTGATCGTTGCGCTGTCACCGGCGAGCCGCGAAATGGCGCATCAATTGACGCGGATTTATCATCTGGATGTTGAATACTGGCCGATCATGGATCCGTCGGGCATAGCCGAAGGGCGCGAGGCCAAGCTGGTCGCCTATCGGCAGGCACGCGACCAGATCGCGGAAAATCTTGTATCTCGCTGGGGGCCACCCGCCGAGACATAACCTCCGCCCGGGCGGATCGCATTGGGGGTAACATGATACGTGTCGAGGCGCTGACTGGCGCAAACCTAGAGGCCGCCCTGGAAGATGTGGCGCGGCTGCGAATTTCGGTGTTTCGCGCCTGGCCCTATCTGTATGATGGTGATCTGGAATACGAGCGGACCTATCTGGAAACCTACGCGCGCAGCGAGGATGCCATTGTTGTTGGCGCATTTGACGGCGCTGCTCTGGTCGGGGCGGCGACGGGCACTTCACTCCTCGATCATTCGGATGATTTTAGTGCGGCCTTCGATGGCACGGCCGAGGATCTGGATCGCATTTTTTACTGCGCGGAATCTGTTTTGTTGCCAGAGTATCGTGGCCAAGGGGTCGGCCAGCAATTCTTTGCGCTGCGCGAGGCGCATGCGATCGCCCTGGGCAAGCATAAGTCCGCCTTTTGTGGGGTGTTACGCCCGTGGGATCATCCTGCGCGGCCCGAATCCTATGTGCCACTGGATGGGTTTTGGCGCAGACGCGGCTATCGCCCGCTGGCGGGCGCGGTCGCGCGTTTCAAATGGAAGGACCTGGGCGAGGATGCCGAGACAGTCAAATCCTTGCAGTTCTGGATTCGCACCTTAGAGCCTGAGATCACTGCCGAAGCCGCAGAATAAGAGGTCTGATCATGAAACTTGCGACTGCTGCTTACCCTTTGGATTGGCTGGACGACTGGGCCGCGTACGAGGCCAAGATGCGGGCTTGGGTCTCGGATGCTGCCGGGCAGGGGGCTGAGCTTCTGGTGTTTCCCGAATACGCGGGGATGGAGCTGGCCTCGTTAGCGGGGCATGACGAAGCTGCGGATCTTGGGGGCTCGATCCGGGCAGTGTCCGAACGGGTGGCGCGATCGAACGCAGTATTGGCGGCGCTGGCGCAGGAATTCGGGGTTTATATTCTGGGCGGATCGGCCCCTGTGTCCGAGGGCGGCAAGGTCGTGAACCGCGCGCCGTTCTTTGGCCCCCAAGGCGACATGGGGCATCAGGATAAACAGATCATGACCCGGTTCGAGCGCGACGACTGGGGCATTGCAGGGCAGGGGCCGTTGACGGTGTTCGACACCAGCCTGGGCAAGATCGGTGTGCTGATTTGCTATGACAGTGAATTCCCGTTGCTGGCGCGTGCGCTGGTCGAGGCGGGCGCCGAAATGATCCTCGTGCCGTCCTGCACCGAGGCCCTTGAGGGATATTGGCGGGTCCGCATCGGTGCGATGGCCCGCGCGCTCGAGGGGCAATGCGTTACCGTGATGGCCTCGCTTGTTGGGGACCGGCCCGAAATCTATGCAGTTGAAGAGAACACGGGCCAGGGCGGCGTCTTTGGTCCGCCGGATATGGGGTTCCCGCCGACCGGCGTGATTGCCGAGGGACAGATGGGCGTTCCCGGCTGGACGCTGGCCCAGGTGGACCTGGCCCATGTCCGCGCCGTGCGCAAGGATGGCCACGTTCTGAATATGACACATTGGGCAGAACAGCCCATGACGGGGGCTTGTCCGCGTCCGGTTGTCCTGCGGTAGCAGTTTCCCCTTGAATATCTGGCGGAATAGTCCCATTTAACGCCCGTCCCGCCTTTGACGTGGGACTTTGAAATCAGGAGAGACCATGGCCAAGGAAGAACTGCTCGAATTCCCCGGTGTCGTGAAGGAACTCCTGCCGAATGCGACATTCCTGGTCGAGCTGGAAAACGGCCATACCATTATCGCACACACGGCAGGCAAGATGCGCAAAAACCGCATCCGTGTTCTGGCAGGCGACCGCGTACAGGTGGAAATGACCCCTTATGATCTGACCAAGGGTCGGATCAACTATCGCTTCAAATAAGTGCGCCTGATCCTGGGATCAGGGAGCCCGCGCCGCAAGGAATTGCTGGCGCAAATCGGGGTCGTGGCGGATGACATCCGCCCGCCCGATATTGATGAGACCCCCCTGAAAACTGAACTGCCGCGCCCCTATTGCGCCCGTATGGCCCGCGAAAAGGTGCAGGCCGTCCCGGCGGATGCCGGTGACGTGGTGCTATGCGCGGATACGACCGTGGCTTTGGGGCGGCGGATCATGGGAAAACCTGTGGACGCCGGTGAGGCGGCTGAATTCCTGCTGGCCATGTCCGGGCGTCGTCACAAGGTGATCACCGCCGTGGCCGTACGCCGCGGCGATCAGCTGTGGGAACGCGACGTGGTGACGGATGTCAAAATGAAGCGCCTTTCCGATGAAGAGCTGAACGCCTATCTGGCCACCAACGATTGGCAGGGCAAGGCAGGCGGGTATGGTATCCAAGGCCCGGCCGGCGCGCTGATACCGTGGATCTCGGGCTCGTTTACCGCTGTGGTGGGCTTGCCTCTGGCTGAAACAGCTGGGCTGCTGCAAGCCGCCGGCTATCCGATGTGGAGACAGGCATGAAGGGTCGTCAGATCATTCTGGACCAAATTCAGGGCCGCGAGGCTGCGGCTTTGTTGGTGGACGGACGGCTGGAGGATCTGCTGATTGATACGGATCGCCCGCGGGTTGGTGCGATCTATCGCGCCGTGGCCGAGCGCCCGATGAAAGGCCAGGGCGGGTTGTTCCTGTCTACTCCTGACGGCAAGGCCTTCTTGCGGCAGGTCAAGGGCATCGCGCCGGGCGATACGCTGCTGGTGCAGGTGACGGGTTTCGCCGAACCAGGCAAAGCCATTCCTGTGACCGCGCGCGTATTGTTCAAAAGCCGCTATGCCATCGTGACGCCGGGTGCGCCCGGCTTGAACATCAGCCGCCAGATCAAGGATGATGATCTGCGCGACGAACTGACTGGGATTGCTCGGGCTGTTTTGGACGGGGATCAGACAGGTTTGATCCTGCGCTCGTCATGTGTGGATGCTGACCCCGAAGAAATCGCCGAGGACGTCGCCGCGATGGTCGATCTGGCCGCTGCCGTGATGGCCGATACCGATGGTGACATCGAAAAACTGACAGAAGGCGACAGCCCACATGATCTGGCGTGGCGCGAGTGGACCGCCACCGCCGAAGTGGTCACAGAGCCAGGAAGCTTTGAAACCCACGGCGTTCTGGAGCGGATCGACGCCGCGCGCGGCCCGTTTGTGTCTCTGTCTGGTGGGGCCTCGATGTATGTCGAGCCGACGCGCGCACTGGTGGCTGTGGATGTGAACACGGGGCGCGATACTTCTCCCGCCGCGTCGCTGAAGGCCAATATCGCCGCAGCCAAGGACCTGCCGCGTCAGTTGCGATTACGGGGTCTGGGTGGACAGGTTGTGATCGACCTGGCACCGATGCCCAAAAAGGACCGCCGCGCGTTCGAGCTGTCCCTGAAGGCCGCGTTCCGTGCGGATTCGATTGAAACGATTGTGGCGGGTTGGACGCCTCTTGGTTCGGTCGAGCTTCAGCGCAAACGGGATCGCCTGCCCCTGTCCGAGGTGCTGGCGTGACCTGCCCGATCTGCAAGAAACCAACGGTGTCCGCATTCCGTCCGTTCTGCTGCAAGCGTTGCGCGGATCTGGATCTGGGCAAGTGGCTGGGCGGGGACTATGCCGTCCCCTCGCGTGACCCCGAAGACATTGAAAAGGCCGTCGAAGCCACCGAGGACGCGCTGCGCAAGCTCCACTAGTGCGGGTTCAGCCGGGCGGGCAGGGCGGCATAGCCCCGGAACCGCATACGCCCCCCGTTCACGCGCCCGTCGGTCAACTGGTAGTCGGGGAACCGATCCAGGAACGCTTGAATGGCGATCCGGCCTTCTAGCCGCGCCAGCGTCAGACCAACACAGACATGCGGCCCGCCCGCAAAGGCCAGATGCCGGTTTGGTCGCCGTGTGATGTCAAAGACCGTTGGGTTTTCAAACACCGCCGGATCACGATTGGCCGCCCCGATACATAGATGCAGGTTCGTCCCCTTCGGCAGGGTGATCCCATCAATCTGGATCTCAGCCGTCGTTTCGCGGTTTCCCAACTGATTGGGAGAGCGGAAGCGCAGGAACTCCTCGATCGCAGGTTGGATCAGTTTGGGGTTCTCCAGCAACAGCCGTTTTTGATCCGGGTAGTCGTTCAGCAAGGCCAGCCCGTTGCCGATCAGGTTTGTCGTGGTTTCGTGCCCGGCGTTCAGGATGAAAACGCAGTTCTGGATCAGTTCGACCTCGGACAGGGTGCCGCTGCCCTCTTCGCCGTTGATCAGCCGTGTCAGCACGTCAGTTTCCGGGTCACCCGGATGCGCCTTGCGTCGGGCGATCAGGTCGCTCAGGTAGGCGCTGAACTCTTCGACGGCCCTGTGCCCATCGGCCAGCTGCTGAGGTGTCAGCGACGGCTCGAGCGCGCCCAGAATGGCCAGGGACCAGTCCCTGAGCGGGCCGCGTTCCTCCATTGGTACATCCAGCAGGTTGCCAATGATCTGAATGGGGATAGACGAGGCGAAGTCCTCGATCAGATCTACCTGTGCGCCATCTTGTTCGTTCTGCGCCATCTGATCCAGAAGATGATTAACCGTTGCGATCAGCCCCGGCTCCATCCGCGCAATCGCGCGCGGCGTCAACGCTGATGTCATGATCCTGCGCACGCGTGTGTGCAGGGGTGGGTCGCTGAACACAAGTGACGTGGTGTGGTGGACAAACAACGGAGACTCCACTCCGAATTTCGGCCCAAAACTGGCCTTCTTGTCCGAAGAATACAGCGCGGTATCCTTATAAATCCGTTCAAGATCGGCATGGCGCGATAGCAGCACCGACCCATCTGCCTGTATTTTGACAGGGGTATGGGTCAGCAAGGCGTCGTATACCGGAAACGGCTCCTCAACAAAGCCGTCGGGCGGGGATGCCAGCTCGAATTCGTGCGCAATGACCTGCGAGTGGGTGACATCTGTCTCCTGCTGTTTCATGGTTTCTCCTCTTCTCCCATGCGGAATGTAGCAGGGCTAATCTTCAGATGTCATTGCGATTTTTCATCAAGAGAGTTGGGGCAAGCTGCCCCGCAAGATGCCCATAGCCAAGCATGAGGATTTTTTCGATGGTTTTTCGCAAATCCCTCTGGACACCCAACTATCTCTCGCCTAGAACGCCTCCACCCGAACGCAAGCCGTTCACCCGTGCCCGGGTAGCTCAGGGGTAGAGCAGTGGATTGAAAATCCTCGTGTCGGTGGTTCGATTCCGCCCCCGGGCACCACTTTTCTCAAAGAAAAGCAATATGTTGACGGTGTGGCCGTTGTTGCACCTCATTGGTTGATAGCCCCGGACTGCACCGGGACTGCATATGAAAATCAATCATCCCGGTCAGAGCACCAAGACGCAAGCCCCCTCAGGGGTATGCGTAGAGCAGCATTGAGACAGATATTGGAGGCTAAGCCGAAAAAAGCTTTCTATGCCGCCGCCGCTATGCCTACGAGTTTGTGGTTGTAGTCCAGAGCAACATCGGACGCCGGGTTGTCCCTCACCCAATCAAAGAACGAATCCAGTAGAAACTTCTCCAAGTAGTCGTTCTTCAAGGATTCCTGACCAATCTCTATTATTAGATATTGAAGGATTCTTACCGCAGCGACGAGTAAAGGCTTGCCAAATACATCTCTTGCAACATTCAGAGACACCGCATCTGGCCGAACAAGAAGGCGAAACCCCTTAAGGTCGCTTTTTCGTGTCTGGAGTTGGCTTCGCAGTCTTGGTTTGTCGATTTCAGGTGGGGTTGTTTGTCGTTTAACATGTTTGAAGCATGAGGCGGGCTTATCTCGACAAAAGAGTGCTTGGTTGGCAGCCACAAGGACCATATCCGCCCGCAAAAAATGCTTCATTTGACTGATGAGCGAAACCCGTGTGTCTTCGATACTTTGCCTCACGATTGGCTCTCCTAAGGCATCTAAGGCGATTTTCTCAAAGGCCCTGGCGAGAAGATGTCTAAATAGCCCCTATATTTTTAGACACCTTCTTCCGT
>JARGPB010000031.1 GCA_029212905.1 Thalassovita sp. | reverse complement strand
AGCGGAAAGTGGCTTAAACGAGCACTTGGGGCGGCATAAATACGTGACAGGTCCAACATCCGTGTCTCCCCTCTTGCACTGCCGGGCAATGGATGCGCCGTGATCCACTTGTTCAGTGTCGACATGCCCACGCCCAGATCATCGGCAACCTGTTTGCGCGTCAGCCCACTGGTCAGCGCGATACGCACCGCATCCTGGCGGAATTCGTCCGTCCGTTTTAGTCCCATAGTCAGTCTCCTTTGGTGCAGTAAATGCTACCAAAGGAGCGGCATCAAACCGCGATAGGTCCATTAGTCCCGCTCAGCCGCCGTTCCAAAATGGAACACCCTCGCTGAATGCAGCGAGGGTGCTTTCTTGTAAGAGCTTGTCGCGCTGTGCGCGGGGTTTGACCCTACGGCTCTTCTGGCGAAGGGCTTGTTGCGAGGGCGCCCTTCGTCATCGTGCTTAGTTGGCCTGTTGCGCCATGCACGAAGCGTAATAGGTGGTCGTTGCAGGCCAATCCGAGAACATGCCTTTGATGCCAACGTCCTGGGCCAGAACATCCAGCAGCTCAAAGTAGTCAGCATCGTTGTCGGTCAGCTCTTTCACCGACTGGAAGTACCAGCCACCACCGTTCGACAGCGGGCCCGAGCGTTCCAGCGTCCAGGTGATCATCTCCAGATCGGCCTCTTTGGCCTTTTTCGCCAGGGTCGAGGGGACCATTTTACCGTTTTCAGTGGCGACCAGCATCCACATCGGCGGGGCGATATAGTTCACGCCCATGGCTTTCAGTTCTTCCATGGTGTTGGGCCAGGTGGCCTCGTCCATCGCGGAATAGCCTTCGATGTCGTACTCATCCATCAGATAGACGGCCTGAGCGCCGAACTCGGGTTCTGCTTTGATCCAGTATTTGATGACATCCAGATCAAAGCTCTGGGCCCAGACGTCCTTGGGGGACACGCCGGCTGCTTTGTATTCGTCCAGCATTTTCTGGGCGTAATCGTTCATGGTGAACCCATCGAACGGCATCTCGACGGCCGGGCTTTTGAGCTCGGGGGTGAATTTCACACCCAGTTCCTTGAACAGGGCGATCGACTCGGCGTGTGTCATCACGGTGCCGTTTTCAGCATACAGATCGGTGCGCCAGCCTGCGGTGCCGTTCATATAGCCAGCGACATCCGTGGCGGATTTGTCTGCGGCGTCCATTTTGCCAACCAGAGTTTTGAACTGCGCCAGGGTCACATCGGCGGTGCGGCATTCGGCCGACGCTTTGCCGTCTGCAACAGCAAAGCCTTTGACGCAGGTGTCAGCCAGATCAGAGGCCAGGATGTTGGTGGTGGTGTGCAGGTCGTTTTGCGCGTGGCGGCAGACCAGTTCCTTGTCCTTGGTAAAGGTCACGTCACATTCAACGATCCCGGCACCCATACGAGCTGCGGCGCGGTAGCTTTGCTCGGTATGCTCGGGGAACATCATTGCCGCGCCACGGTGCCCAATCGAGAAATCCGACCGGATCGGCTCCATGTCGGCACAGCTGGCCAGTTTGGTTTTCAGCGCGCTCTCGGGCATCTTGTCGATCAAAAAGGCGGGGCGGGGGCCCAGTTCGATGCGGTCAGCAACAGCAGGGGCGGCCAGCGCAGCAAGAGCAAGAACGCTTAGGGTCACAGTTTTCATTGGATAAACTCCATCCAGAATGCAGATAATGTTACCGAAGTGACCGTCGCAGATGACGCCGGAACAACGCTTTGATGACAGCGCGGTTAATCCTTGGTGACAGAAAAGCGACGAGGGATTGCATCGGACTGATCCGTTGCAACAGAGCATACGTATTTTGCGTATTGTAATTCATGCCTTACACACCTTATGTTGATAAGACGGTGACAGGCAGGTTCCTGCCCGCCGCAAGAGTTTCGCTGCAAGACCGGATGACCGACTGAATACGGCCCGTTCTGGCAGACCGATTGGCCTTGGAAAAGGCAAGAAAATGACCCTCGCTCTGACTACCTGAGTGCTGGGCAAGCAACGGGCGGACCACAGTTTTGCTGCGGAACCGTCGGAGAAGAAACGCGATGAGGCGCGCGAGACACCCGAGTGATGGAGCAGGGGCCCGAGACGGCCAACCCTGCCGCGCGTCCACATTCGCCCCTGATAGAAACCTGCAGTTGCGCCCCCGCCCACCGGGCCTGGGGGCTTTGCCGCAGTGCAAACGGATAACATGGCTAAGAAAATGCTCATCGACGCCACCCACGCAGAGGAAACTCGCGTCGTGGTGGTGGACGGAAACAAGGTTGAAGAATTCGATTTTGAATCTGAAAACAAACGCCAGCTTGCTGGCAACATCTACCTGGCAAAAGTAACGCGGGTCGAACCTTCGCTTCAGGCGGCCTTTGTGGACTATGGCGGAAATCGCCATGGGTTCCTGGCCTTTTCGGAAATTCATCCTGATTACTACCAGATCCCCGTCGCCGACCGCGAGGCGCTGATGGAGGAAGAACGCGCCTATGCCGAGGCCCAGAAGGCCGAGGACGAGGCCGAGCCTGCGCCCAAGAAACGCGGGCGCCGTTCGCGTTCCAAGGCTGCGTCGAATAAAACCGATGATGCCGTCGCCACCCGCGAGGTGAGCAGCGAAATTTCCGGAATGGAAACCATCGACCTTGCTGAGGACGAGACCCCTGAGGGCAGCTCGCCGATGGAGCGGGTTGCCGAAACACCCGTCGTCGAACCCCAGGACGATGCACCCCAGGCCGAAACGGCCGAGGTCGCAGCACAAGAAGAGCCTGCTGCTGAGGACGCGAAGACGGACGCCCCTGCCGAAGAGGACGTTGTCGTCGAAGAAACCCCAACCGAAAGCGATAGCGCTGAAGCGGTTGACGACAGCGATGCTGTTGTTGAAAGCGTTGAAAAAGACGAAGAGATCGAGGATGTATCAGAGCAAGACGACCCCGAAGACGTCCGCCCGGTCCGTAAGCCTCGTCCGCGCCGCTATAAGATCCAAGAAGTTATCAAAGTACGCCAGGTTCTGCTGGTGCAGGTCGTCAAAGAAGAGCGCGGCAACAAAGGCGCAGCATTGACCACATATCTGTCGCTGGCCGGCCGGTACTGCGTCCTGATGCCGAACACCGCGCGTGGTGGCGGAATCAGCCGTAAGATCACCAACGCTGTCGACCGCAAGAAGCTCAAGGACATCGCCAACGAAATAGACGTGCCCAAGGGCGCGGGCCTGATCGTTCGGACCGCAGGTGCCAAGCGCACCAAGGCCGAGATCAAGCGCGACTATGAATACCTGTTCCGCCTGTGGGAGCAAATCCGCAAGCTGACGCTGGATTCCATCGCTCCGGCGAAGATCTATGAAGAAGGCGATCTGATCAAACGCTCGATCCGCGACCTCTATAATCGTGAGATCGACGAAGTGCTGGTCGAAGGTGAACGCGGCTATCGCATCGCCAAGGACTTCATGAAAATGATCATGCCGTCCCATGCGAAAAACGTGAAAAACTATGCCGAGACCATGCCGCTGTTCGCGCGCTACCAGGTCGAAAGCTACCTGAGCAGCATGTTCAACCCGACGGTTCAGCTGCGTTCGGGCGGGTATATCGTGATTGGTATCACCGAAGCGCTTGTCGCAATTGATGTGAACTCGGGGCGTTCCACCAAGGAAGGCTCGATCGAGGACACCGCGCTGAAAACCAACCTGGAGGCCGCCGAAGAGGTGGCGCGCCAGCTGCGTTTGCGTGATTTGGCCGGTCTGATCGTCATCGACTTTATCGACATGGACGAGCGCAAGAACAACGCCGCCGTCGAAAAACGCATGAAGGACAAGCTGAAGTCCGACCGTGCCCGCATCCAGGTGGGCCGGATCAGCGGTTTCGGCCTGATGGAAATGAGCCGTCAGCGCCTGCGCCCTGGTATGATCGAGGCGACCACGCAGCCGTGCCCCTCGTGCCATGGTACAGGATTGATCCGGTCGGACGATAATCTGGCGTTGTCGATCCTGCGTCATATCGAAGAAGAGGGCACCCGTGGCCGTTCGCGCGAAGTGCTGGTGAAATGCCCGGTTGGCATCGCCAACTATCTGATGAATCAGAAGCGTGAACACGTCGCGCAGATCGAAGCCCGCTATGGTCTGTCGGTCCGCATCGAGGGCGACCCGATGTTGATCAGCCCTGATTTCTCGCTTGAGAAATTCAAGACCGCGACCCGTGTTGTGCCCGAACAGACCGCCCCGGTGGTTTCGGTGGACAGCATGTTGATGGATGAAATCGACGAGGTCGTAGAAGTCGAAGAAGACGACACTCCGGCAGCTGAAACAGAAGAAGAGCCCAAACCCAAGAAGCGCCGTCGTCGTCGTCGCCGTTCGCGTTCGCGGAATGGTGACTCCGAAGAGAGCGGATCGGAAGAGCGTAGCGAAAATGGCGAGGAGGCCGCGCAAACTTCGAACGATGCCGAAGGCGACAAGCCCGAAGCCGCCGAAGAAGAGGCCCCCAAGAAGCGCACGCGACGTCGCCGTTCGCGCTCTAAGTCCAAGGACACTGCGGACACGCCTGCCGTGAGCGAAACCTCCGAAGCCCCGACCGAAGCCGCCGTTGTGGAAACTCCGGCCGAAGAAGCTTCACCTGAGGTTGCTGAGGCAGAGGTGACCGAAGAAGCGGTGGCAGCTCCTGTCGAAGAGACCGCAGCGCCAGCTCCTGCTGTCGAATCCGAACCCGCTGCGCCGGTTGAAGAGATCACCACAGAGGTGGAAACGCCTGTGGCCGAGGTGGTTGAGCCGGTCGTGGAAGAGGTCGCGCCAGAGCCTGCGGAGACCGTTGAAGAGGTGCCCGAACCCGTAGCAGAGCCTGAGCCCGAACCCGTTGTGACACAGCCCGTGCCCAAGCCGGATAAGCCCAAGCGGCGCGGTTGGTGGAACACTGGTCGCTAAGATAAAGGCGCCGTCCGATATACCGGGCGGCGCTTTGCATTTGCGACATACGCAGATGTGATTTCGGTCGCAGTGACGCCCCGCAGATTTTGACGTACTAGAAACACATGTTCGGAATCGAGATCATAGACGCGGGTCTGTTGCCCGCCATGTTCGTGGCGCTGGTGGCGGGAATTGTCTCGTTTCTCAGCCCCTGTGTCCTGCCAATTGTGCCACCCTATCTGGCCTATATGAGCGGGGTGTCTCTGGCGGATCTGAACGATTCAAAACGCAGCAAAAGCGCGCTGATGCCTGCATTCTTCTTTGTGTTGGGTCTGTCGACCGTTTTTCTGTTCTTGGGGTTCACGGCCTCGGCGATTGGCAGCGTGTTTCTGGCCTACCAGTCGTGGTTCAACACGATCGCAGGCATTCTGGTGATGATCTTTGGTGCGCATTTTGTGGGCGTTTACCGGATTGGATTTCTGGATCGCGAGGCGCGGATTGATGCGGGGGATCGTGGCGGCTCGGCCTTTGGGGCCTATGTTCTGGGCCTGGCATTCGCGTTCGGCTGGACACCCTGTATTGGGCCTCAGCTGGGGGCAATCCTGTCACTGGCCGCGTCCGAGGCCTCGATCCTGCGCGGGACATTGCTGTTGGCGATTTACGCGGCGGGGCTGGGTATTCCGTTCTTGCTTGTGGCGGCGTACTTGCCGCGTCTGACCGGGCTCATGAACTGGATGAAACGCCACATGGAGCAGATCGAGCGCGTCATGGGCCTGTTGCTGTGGACCATCGGGTTGCTGATGCTGACGGGTGGGTTCTCGTCCTTCTCTTACTGGTTGCTTGAACAATTTCCAGCACTTGCAAGCCTAGGTTAAGTCTTACTTCGGTCGGAAACCTGCGCTAGCGTGCCCGTATGAGGGTGGTCATGAGCGCAAACGAGCAAAACCAACAGG
Source organism: Thalassovita sp. (assembly GCA_029212905.1). GTDB lineage: Bacteria > Pseudomonadota > Alphaproteobacteria > Rhodobacterales > Rhodobacteraceae > Thalassobius. Next base: position 20,161 of record JARGPB010000031.1, on the reverse strand, counting down.
TCCACAAACGTCGGGTGTTTTATATTCCGGGGTATGATCCGATTCATCCCCGCCGCTATCGCGAGCTGTACCGCAAAGAGGGCGCCGCGCAGGCCAGCATCTCGGGCTACGAGATCGGCTTGACCCCAAAAACCACCAAAGGCCCCTATGGCTGGCATGTCCGCTCGCAGATGGATGGCGCGCAGGTGCATGCGGATTTCGAGGTTCTGGTCTGGTCTGACATCGTACGCGACAGCATGAACCAGGGGATTGTGGCGACCTATCTGCAACTGATCCGCACAGCTTGGACCTATATCGGGTCTGGTGCGTTGCGTCGATTGATGCGCCTGCGCAAAGGTCCGGTGATTGCAGCGCTTTATCCGGTGGTGTTTTTGCTGGTGCAGCTGATGCTGGCGCTATTTGCGGCCTGGGGGCTGGGCTGGGGCCTGTCGTTTCTGCATCCTTGGGCGGCTGTGCTGGGATTTGCCGTCGTGCCACCGATCCTGATGTGGTTTCGCAGGGTAGATAACAAGTTTTTCGCCTATTACCTGATGCATGATTACGCCTATTCCGCGCGGTCTCGCGGGGCCAATCCGCCCGAGCTGGAGGCGCGCATGGCCGCGTTCACCGCCACCATCCGCGCCGCTTTCGAGACCGATGTGGACGAGGTTCTGGTCGTCGGGCACTCTTCGGGGGCGCATCTGGCGGTGTCTATCCTGTCTGACTTGATCCGGGGGGGGCTACCCAAGGACGGTCCGCAGCTGAACCTGCTGACATTGGGGCAGGTGGTGCCGATGGTGTCTTTCTTGCCTGATGCTTGGCGGTTGCGCGCGGATCTGGCCTATCTGTCTGACCGCCCCGAAATCGCCTGGGTGGACGTCACTGCCCCGGGCGACGGCTGTGCCTTTGCGCTGTGTGATCCTGTCAGCGTGTCTGGCGTCGCTGGACCAGAGAAAAAATGGCCGCTGGTGTTTTCAGCTGCATTCACACAAACCCTGTCGCCCGAGACCTGGAACAGCCTGAAACGCCGCTATTTCCGGCTGCATTTCCAATATATGTGTGCCTTTGATCGGCCCAAGGACTATGACTACTTTCGCATTACAGCCGGACCGCTGACCCTGCGCAGCCGGTACGAAGGCCGCCCCGCGTCCAAGTCCCGCATTGACCATCCGGCGTCGAAATATGTATCGGTCGCCCCATGACGTGTCCTGTGCCGCCGAAACCGCCCGCTCGGCCTGATAAGGTGTCGCTTTGGCGCTATTTTCAGTTGTTTCGCAAGGATATCCTGTCGGCACAGCCTGCGCGCCTCTATCGCGCTTGGATGGCCGAGTTTCGTACGCCGTTTTTCCGCTCGTATCTGTGCAATCAACCCGAGCTGGTGGATTTGGTGCTGCGCGCGCGGCCCGATGATTTCCCGAAGTCCAACCGTATTGGCGAAGGGTTGCGCCCGCTGTTGGGAAACTCGGTTTTCGTGACCAATGGCGAGACATGGAAGCGTCAACGCCGCATCATCGATCCCGCGTTCGAGGGCGGCCGCCTGCGCGAAGCATTCCCCGCGATGACCGCTGCCGGCCATGCCGCCGTTGCTCGATTACGGCCCTTGTCCGATGGGCAACCTGTTGAAATAGAGGCAGAAACCAGCCATGCTGCCGCCGACGTAATCTTTCGTACGCTTTTCTCGATCCCGATCGAACATCAGGTTGCCGCACAGGTGTTCTCTGAATTCCGCGAGCATCAGCGCACCCAGCCAGTGGTAAATCTGGGCGCATTATTGCCGCTGCCACGATGGTTCCCGCGGTTTCATCGCCGTCGCACCCGCGCGACGGCCCGTGTTATCCGGGCGCTGATCACGCAGCTGACCACCCAACGTATGGCAGAGGTCCAGGCCGGGACAGCCCCGGACGATCTGGCAACCAAAATCATGACAACCGCTGATCCGCAGACCGGTGCTCGGTTCGAGACAGACGAGATGGTCGATCAGGTGGCAATCTTCTTTTTGGCCGGGCACGAGACCAGCGCCTCGGCGTTAGCGTGGGCGCTGTATCTGCTGGCGCTGTACCCAGATTGGCAAGAAGCCGTCGCGACAGAGGCCAGCGCACAGTTGTCGACAGAGGAAATTGCGTTTTCCGAGGTTTCCAGGCTGAGTATTGCGCGCGATGTGTTCCGCGAAACGCTGCGGCTGTATCCGCCTGTCCCGATGATGGTGCGCGAAGCGGCGCAGGACGAGGTTTTGCGTGACCGCCCGGTTCGCAAAGGCAGTCAGATCGTGCTCAGCCCGTGGCACCTGCATCGGCACGCGCGGCTGTGGGACAATCCAGATGGGTTTGATCCTGGGCGCTACAAAACCGAGAACGGCAAGGCCTGTTTACGGTCGGCCTATATCCCGTTTTCGGCGGGCCAGAGGGTGTGCACCGGGGCCGGGTTCGCGATGATTGAAGGGCCGCTGCTGCTGTCAATGCTGGTGCGCGCCTATCGATTCGAGTCTGTGCCTGAGCGCCCTGCGATGCCCGTTGCGCATCTGACCGTCCGTGGCCAGGATGGTATTTGGCTGAAAATTACTGAGCGTTAACGGTTGCGGTAGTAGCGTAATACAAACAAGCGGATCGCTGTGGCCAGACCCGCGTCCAGATCGCGCTCGGCGTCGATTTCAGCGGCAAGAACATTGATCGGCTTGCCGGTTGCCTCTGCGATCTCTCGGAAGGCGTGCCAAAAATCGTCTTCTAAGGACACGCTGGTGCGATGCCCCTTGAGCGTCAGCGAGCGTTTGGTCGGGCGTGTCGTCATTCGCGGGCCTTACCATCAAGATCGCGAGAGGCTTTGTCTGCGCTGGTTTGCTCGATGTCTTTTTGGGCCTTGGTGCGGCCGAATTTGACTGCGTTTTGGTCAGCGCGGGCCTTTTTCTCGGCCCGCGCTTTGTTTTTTCGGAACCGGTTCAGGTTGACCGGCTGTGACATCAGCCCTTGGGGCCGATCATGTCTTCGGGGCGGACCACAGCGTCAAAGGTCGCTTCATCCACAAAGCCCAGAGCGATGGCCTCTTCCTTCAGGGTGGTGCCGTTTTTGTGGGCTGTCTTGGCCACTTTGGTCGCGTTGTCATACCCGATGGTCGGCGCCAGTGCTGTCACCAGCATCAGCGATTCCTTCATCAGTTTTTCGATGCGCGGCTCGTTGGCCTGAATGCCCAGCAGCATCCGCTCGGTAAAGCTGTCAGCGACGTCACCCAAAAGCTGCATGGATTGCAACAGGTTATAGGACATCATAGGGTTATAGACGTTCAGTTCGAAATGGCCCTGGCTGCCGGCAAAGGTCATGGCGGCATTGTTGCCCATCACATGGGCGGCGACCTGGGTCATGGCTTCGGCTTGTGTCGGGTTCACCTTGCCGGGCATGATGGACGATCCGGGCTCGTTCTCGGGCAGGATCAATTCGCCCAGACCAGAGCGCGGACCCGACCCCAGGAAACGGATGTCGTTGGCGATCTTGTACATGCTGCCCGCGACGGTGGCCAAGGCGCCAGACATAAAGACCATGGCGTCATGGGCGGCCAGCGCTTCGAACTTGTTGGGGGCTGTGACAAAAGGCAGACCGGTGATTTCACCCATGTTGGCGGCAACTGTTTCGCCCCAACCGTTCTGAGTGTTCAGGCCGGTGCCGACGGCGGTGCCACCCTGCGCCAGTTCGTAAATGCCAGGCAGAGCTGCCTCGATCCGGGCGATGCCCTGACGGATTTGATGCGCGTAGCCACCGAATTCCTGACCCAAAGTCAGCGGGGTCGCGTCCTGGGTATGGGTCCGGCCGATCTTGATGATATCTTTGAATTCATTCGACTTTTGTTCCAGCCCTTCGGCCAGTTTGGTTAGGCCGGGCAGCAGGACGTCGCGTACGGTCATGGCCGCCGCGATATGCATGGCGGTGGGGAACGTGTCGTTCGAGGACTGACCCATGTTGCAGTGATCATTGGGGTGCACCGGATCCTTAGAGCCGATGACGCCGCCCAAGATCTCGATGGCGCGGTTGGCGATCACCTCGTTCGAGTTCATATTCGACTGTGTGCCGGACCCGGTCTGCCAGACGACCAGCGGGAAGTTGTCGTCGAATTTGCCTTCGACCACTTCGCCCGCGGCCTGAATGACGGCATCCGCGATTGTCGCGTCCATTTTGCCCGAGGCTTTGTTCGCCATGGCGCAAGCTTTCTTGATCACACCCAGCGCGCGCACGATGGCAACCGGCTGCTTTTCCCAGCCGATGGGGAAGTTCATGATCGAGCGTTGCGTCTGTGCGCCCCAATACTTGTCAGATGGGACTTCCAGCGGGCCAAAGCTGTCGGTTTCGGTACGGGTTTGAGTCATAGGTCAGCCTCCAAAAGGGAATTGCCGTCTACATACCCGAACCGTCGGGAAAATCAATGTTGTATACGACGGAATACAAAGACGCGCGCGGGTGGCAAATTGGCCCATACCGTCGCGCGTTTTTCGACGCTAACACCCAGTTCCGCCTGCATTTCTGGCGAGACCGGCGTGCCAGGGCTATAGGTGATTTGTACGAACTCGCCATCATGCGCCATGACACGCAGGGCGCGCCCCACCACATTGCGCTGAATCTGCGGACGGGCCAAGACAGGAACACCTGAAATGACAGCGCCAATTCCGGTCAGGCCGATATGTTCAATCTCTTGGGCCGGGCGATTCAGGACGGTCACGCCGGGGAATTTTTGTCGCAGGGTCTCGCAGAAAACCGGGTTCATTTCCATCAAGGTTACACGCTCAGGCGCGATACCCCGGTCCAAAATGGCGCGGGTAAAGCTGCCGGTGCCAGGGCCGATTTCAACGATCGGGCCTTTGACATGTTCCAGCCCGTCGGTCATTCGGCGCGCGACGGCAGCGGATGACGGTGCAATTGCGACGACCTCGGTCGGGCGGCGCATCATTTGTCCCAGAAAGACAGCAAAATCGTTTGGCATAAGGCACCCTTTCAACATGTTGTTGAAGGGTGGGTGCCAGAACTCTGTTTCAGGTCTGTGACGGTTGCGCTTATTTGCGGAACTTGTCCAAGCTGACGACTTCGGCGTCATGCTGGGGCTGAGCCGGGGCCGGGTCATCCTCTGATGAGGTGAGATCTTCGTCCTCGTCCTCATCCTCATCCTCGGCTGTTTCGAAGCGCAGGCCGAATTCGACAGATGGATCCACAAAGGTCTGAATCGCATCATAGGGAATGTACAGCGGTTCCGGCTGATCCCCGAAATTCAGCGTGATCGAGAAACCTTCATCCGTGACATCCAGTCCCTCGTACCAATGCTGCATCACGACGGTCATTTCCGACGGATACCGCTGTTTAAGCCAATCGGCCAGCTGTGCTTCGGGGTGGGTTGTGTCGAAAGTTATGAAGAAATGATGAGCGCCCGGCAGGCCGTTCGCTTCGACATCTTCCAGCACCTGCTGGATCAGACTGCGCATCGCACGATGCATCAGCTTACCGTAGTCAATGGTGTCCGACATCTGGGGTTCCTTGAAAGTCCGGCCCCGAGCATAGGGGATTCGGAACAAAACGAAAGAGCACCCAGAGAAATTTTCCAGCCGAAGTCGTGGAACGGATCGCGCGCCGGGATTGGCGCGCGATCTGATTAGCCAATCGGCTGACCGGACATGCAGATGGCGATCGTGCTTTCGGGGAGCAAGCCGAGTTGCTCAAAGAAGCCGACGAAATCGAAACTGTTATACGCCTCGACGATTTGCCCATCCTTGAACCTACAAAATACCATACACGATACCCGAACGGGTTTGCGGTGTTCTTGAGTTTCGGCCGCCAGGGTCATCATCCCGGCGATCCAATCGTCCTGCTCCATCATCTTGTCGATGCGGATCTGGGGCGGGGTGATCATCTCCTGGATCGTCGCGACAAGAAATTTGAACTCATCCACGCCCATTTCCATATCAGGCACGATTCCCTGCGCCAGGGTGTCCGGAACGAACAGTTCATCGATGGCGGAAACATCGCCTTGTTCCCAAACACGGGAAAACCACTCACGCATTACATCGGAATTTGCCATTGGAATGACCTCGCCTAAAATCAGAATGCGAGGCTGAAACTAGGTTAAAAGGCTAAACGAAGTCTGAACAACTACGGGATTTCCCCGATAAAGCGGGAAACAGCACATATGAAGGGAAAAGTGCAGGTTTCTGTTGCCAGGTACCTGCGAACCCCGCCTGCCGCGGCTAGGCGACAGGGCTTAAGTTTCGGTTACTCAGACTGCTTACGCAGCCATTGCGACCGGAGCACGATTGTTATTGGCAATTGTACTTTATGAACCGATAACGGTGGTATCTCACCGAAGCAAAGCTACATCTTTACGCGTTCGTCGATCCTGTTTCGGCCCCAAGTTCCCCCAATAAGGAAATATGGTGGAGCCGCCGGGTACCGCCCCCGGGTCCGATCCGTTTATTACATGCGCGTTTATGCCCATAGTTCCGAAGAACACCTGACATATAGTCGGCCCGCTGGCGGATTTAAAGCCCTCAGTTGGGTTGCTTGCATTTCACCGGGTAGCTCAGCGTGACGTGACCTAATGGAACAGCAGCGTTGGGGGCAAAGCAGGTGATGCGCCCGACGCCACCAGCCCAAAACAAATGTGGGTCGCGGGGAAGGGTGCGTGGACCGTGTTTTTCGTGGACCTCGAAATGCAGATGCAGGATGCCAGCGGCCAACAGGCCCGAATTGCCCAGGCCTCCGATCTGCTGGCCGCGCCGGACGGTCTGACCGGTTTGAACCGCGCGGCTGTTCAGGTGTTTATAGACGGTTTGAATGGGGAGCCCCCGCGGCCCCTGACCGTGCTGGATCACAATGCGCTGGCCATAGGACGGTTCGGAATACGAGGCAATAACGGTTCCATCGGCAGCGGCCAGGATGGGGGTGCCGCGGGCTTCGTAGATGTCGATTCCGGGGTGTTCGCCCGCGTTTCCGCGCCCTAATTCCCCGGTCGCCGGGCGAAACTGCTGGATCACCGAGGGCGCATTGGGCGGGATCTGAACGGCGATCGGGTTCTGGACCGTGTAGTAGTAAGGCCCGGATTTCCCGTAAGAGCCCAACTGGCAGGCGCTTGTCATCATCATGATCAGGAGGGGGCTGAGACGGGTGAAGATGCGGGTCATGGGGGCTCGGTTCAGGGGCTGGTGGCGTCTTTGGCGGGGCGGGGTTTGGCGGCGATGCCATGCGCGATGCTGCGGGTATAGGCTTGTAGCTCAATCAGCAGGGTATCAACGGCTGGGGCGTCCCGTGCGTCCAGCGCATCGGCAATAGACGTGTGAAGGGCGACAATCCGTTCGCGCGAATGTTCAGTGAAGGTGATCATGTTCATCAGGGGCTGCATGGCTTCGACTGCGCTGGCCAGTTGATAGGACAATACTGGATTCCCAGCCCCATCAACCAACGCCCTATGAAAGGCCACATCCGATGCGCAGAAGCTCTGATCAGACAAGCCTGGTTGGCTCTGACGGTGGATTTCGGCCCGCATGTTGGCCAAGTGATCAGCGGTGCGGCGCTGCGCGGACAGAGGCGCGCAGGCGCGCTCCATTGCGAAACGGGCCTCGCTGGCCACGTCAAAGCTGACGTCGTTCATCGACAACAGCAGCGTCGCGGTGGTGATCTGCTGGCCGTATGCCTCTTCAAAGGACAGCCGGTTCACAAATGCGCCCCCGGTGGCGCCGCGCTGGGTACGGATAAGGGATTGCGCCGCCAGCCGTTTCAGTGCCTCGCGCACAGTGGGGCGGGATACCTGGAACTGCTCGGACAGCTCGGCCTCGGAGGGCAAACGGGAATCGACAATAAGGGCGCCGCTGACGATGGCGTCGCGGATCGCGGTGGCGATTTGCGCCGAAAGATCCCCAGAGCTGTTCGGGCTGATTTTCATTTGTCTGACATTTCCTCTTGGCAGCCATTATTTTTTTTGTCAGACATTTAAAAACGAGGCACATGCCAAAACAAGCACTCAGTTCATACGCCGTGGGGATGACTGACGGTCAACCTATGCTAGCCTAAAGGTGATGGAAAAAGGAAAGGGATAATCCACATGATCTCACCCGACTATTGCCTGACGATGGCACGCTATAACGCATGGCAGAACAATCAGATGAAATCTGCGCTGGAATCCCTGCCGCTGGAGGCGCTGACCCAAGAGCGGGGCGCATTTTTCGGCTCGATCCTGAAAACCGTGAATCATCTGTTGTGGGGCGATCAGCTGTGGATGTCGCGTTTTGACAAAGGGCCGGGGCCTCAGGTGGAACCCAAAGACAATACTGCGCTGACACCGACTCTTGCTGCCTGGAGCAGCGAACGATTTCGCACGGATGGGCGTATTTTGCTGTGGGCTGAACATGTGCGCGGGGTCGAACTTCTGGGCGATCTGAGCTGGTACTCGGGTCTGCTGAAACAGGACATGTCTGCGCCGATGGGGCAGGCTGTATCTCATTTTTTTAACCACCAAACGCATCACCGGGGACAGTTGCATGCGATGGCAACTGCGGCGGGGGCAACGGGCTGGGTCACTGATCTGATCCTAATGCCACCCGAAGGACCCTGGCTGTAAGAGCCAGATTTAGAGCGCGTCATGCGCAAAGGGGAGAAGAGACCATGTTCAATGCACTGATCGTCGACAAAGACGCCGAAGGCAAAACCCACGCCGAGGTCAAACAGATCAGCGATAGCGATCTGCCCGAGGCCGAGGTGACAGTGGCCGTCGAATATTCGACAGTCAACTACAAGGACGGGCTGTGCATCGGGCCGGGCGGGGGCTTGGTGCGGAACTATCCGCATGTGCCTGGTATTGATTTCGCCGGCACGGTCGAGTCCTCCTCGGATGAGCGCTATAAGCCCGGTGACAAGGTTGTTCTGACCGGCTGGCGCGTCGGCGAGGCACATTGGGGGGGCTATGCCCAAAAAGCCCGCGTGCGTGCCGATTGGCTGGTGCCACTGCCCGATGGGCTTAGCCCACGCCAGGCGATGGCTGTGGGCACCGCCGGGTTTACCGCGATGCTGTGCGTCATGGCACTGGAGGATCACGGCCTGACGCCGGATCGTGGTCCGGTTCTGGTGACGGGCGCTGCGGGGGGTGTTGGCTCGGTCGCGACGGCGATTCTGGCCAATTTGGGCTACGAGGTGGCCGCCGTCACAGGCCGCCCGGATACCGAGGAATACCTGCGCGCTCTGGGGGCGAGCCAGATCGTTCCGCGCGAAGACCTGTCTGAAATCACGCGCAAACCGCTGGAGGCCGAAACCTGGGCGGGCTGCGTTGATGCTGTCGGCGGGGGAATGCTGGGCCGTGTGCTGAAACAGATGAAATATGGCTGCTCGGTCGCCGCTGTGGGCCTTGCGGGCGGCGCCGCAATCGAGGGCGCGCTGATCACGCCCTTTATTCTGCGTGGCGTGAACCTACTGGGTATCGATTCCGTCATGCGGCCCTATGCGGACCGCGTCCGTGCATGGGAACGTATTGCCAAAGACCTGCCCATGGACAAGCTGGACGCGATGATCCAGCCCGCAACCCTGTCTGATCTGCCACAATTGGGGCGGGACATCCTGAAGGGTCAGGTCAAAGGCCGGGTTCTGGTGGACGTGAACGCCTGATCAGACTGGAAACTATCGGGCCAGAGCGCTAGCTTTGGCCCGACAATGATTCAGGAGAACCGCCAGATGGCATACGAGGCCGACAATATCTTTGCCAAAATCCTGCGTGGAGAAATCCCCTGCGAGAAACTGTACGAAGACGAAGACACCTTTGTGTTCATGGATATCATGCCGCGTGCTGATGGGCATTGCCTGGTGATCCCCAAAACGCCTTGCCGGAATATGTTGGACGCCAGCGACGACCAGCTGGCCGCCTGTTTGCGTACCGTCCGAAAAATGGGGCAAACCGTGATGACGGCGCTGGATGCGCAGGGCGTGACCGTTCAGCAATTTAACGAGGCCGTCGGTGGCCAAGAAGTGTTCCACCTGCACTACCACGTTTTGCCGCGCCACGAAGGCGTCAGCCTGCGCCCCCCCGGGAAGATGGAAGACTTCGCGGTGTTGAAGCAGATTGCCGATAAAATTCGTTCAAATTTAGATGCTTAGACGTTGATTTTAGTGCATCACTTTAGCGCAAATTTGCTCAATGTCTGACGGCGCTCCGGTCCTGCTTTGGCTGCGTCGCGATCTGCGGCTGCGGGATCATCCGGCCCTGACTGCGGCTGCCGCGCGCGGGGCTGTGATCCCGGTTTTTATCCGTGACGAGGCCGTCTCTGCCCTGGGCGCAGCCCCCGCGTTTCGGCTGGGTCTTGGGCTGGAGACCCTGTCCAAGGCTCTGGACGTCCAGGGCAGTCGGCTGATCCTGCGTTCAGGTCCGGCGCGGGACGTGTTGCAAGCGCTTGTTCGGGAAACCAACGCGCGGGCGGTCTACTGGACCCGGAATTTTGATCCGACCTACCGCGAACGTGACGCAGCCATCAAGGCCGAGCTGAAGCAACAAGGTATCGAGGCGCAGAGCTTTGACGGGCAGCTTTTGTTCGAGCCGCAAACCGTCCAGACCGGGGCGGGCGGGCCATACCGTGTCTACACGCCCTTTTGGCGGGCGGTTTCCGGTCGCGAGGTGCCATCCTGTTTGGCTCAGCCCCTTAAAATTCCGATCCCGCCCAACTGGCCCGCGTCTGAAACCCTGTCAGACTGGAAACTTGCGGGGCGTATGCAGCGCGGGGCCGATGTGCTGCGGCCCCATGCGCAACCAGGCGAGGACGCAGCCCAATCGCGCCTGGCAGGCTTCGCCTCGGGGCCAATCGCAGAGTACAAAGATCAGCGCGACTTGCCCGGTGTCGCGGGCACCTCGCATCTGTCCGAGCATCTGGCGCTGGGGGAAATCTCTGCGCGGCAATGCTGGCACGCAGGCTGGCGGGCGCTGAATGAGGGGGCCGCAGGGGCTGAAACCTTCCTCAAAGAGCTGGTCTGGCGCGAGTTTTCCTATCATCTGGCGTATCACACGCCGCACTTGTTGACTGGGAACTGGAAACAGGACTGGGATGCGTTCCCGTGGCAGACCGACCCGAACCACCCGCATGTGAGAGCGTGGAAAATGGGGCGGACGGGCATACCATTTGTCGATGCGGCCATGCGAGAGATGTATGTGACCGGGCGGATGCATAACAGGGGGCGGATGATCGTGGCGTCCTATCTGACGAAGCATCTGCTGACCGACTGGCGGATCGGACGGGACTGGTTCCAGGATTGCCTGATCGACTGGGATCCCGCAGCGAATGCAATGGGATGGCAATGGGCGGCGGGGTCGGGACCGGACGCAGCCCCCTATTTTCGGGTGTTCAATCCTGTCACGCAGCTAAAGAAATTCGATCCCAATGGGCTGTATGCTCGACATTGGATCGCAGAAGGGCAGTCCAACCCACCGGCCTCTGCGTTGTCTTACTTCGATGCGATCCCTCGCCGCTGGGGGCTTGAGCCATCTGCGTCCTATCCAGCGCCTATTGTGACCGCAGAAGAGGGCCGCAAGCGTGCGCTTGAGGCTTTCCAAAATCGCCAATTCTGATGATTTGCACGATTTTCTTGCCCTGAGAGGATTTTCTTGTCAGCCTGAACAGGTAAGCCGCAAGGGAGATGCGGATGATCCTGACTGATACCAAGACCCAAAAAGACCTGCCGCGATATTTTGCTCCGGTGTTCCAATTGGCCAAGGGGATAAATCGCGGGAGCCTGGACTTTGTGCTGCCCGACGGGCGGGTTTTTCGCGCCGAAGGCCCCAATCCTGGGCCCAAAGGTGTGCTGCACGTCCACAATCCCGACACGTTTACCCGGCTGATCCGCGAAGGCGACCTTGGCTTTTGCGACGCCTATCTGGATGGTTGGTGGAGCAGCCCAGATTTACAGGCATTTCTGGATTTCCTGCACTCGGACAACGATGATCTGTACGAGGGGTTTCCGGGCATGTTCCTGGTCCGCGCCTACGAACGGCTGCGTCATTGGATGAATTCGAACACCAAATCTGGGGCCAAGAAAAACATCAGCTATCACTATGATTTGGGGAATGATTTCTATGGGCTGTGGCTGGACAAGACCATGACCTACTCCAGCGCCCTGTTTGAAACCGGACAAGAAAGCCTGGAACAAGCCCAAACTCAGAAATATGCGCAGCTGGTGGATCAGATGGGGGCTCAGCCCGGCGATCATATCCTAGAGATCGGCTGTGGTTGGGGCGGGTTCGCCGAATATGCCGCCAAAGAGCGCGGGCTGCGCGTGACGGGGCTGACAATCAGTCAGGAACAGTTGAACTTTGCCAGGGATCGCATTGAAAAGGCGGGGCTTTCTGATGTCGTCGAGCTGAAGCTACAGGATTATCGTGACGAAACTTCTCAATATGACGGTATCGCCAGTATCGAGATGTTCGAAGCCGTGGGCGAGAAATACTGGCCGGTCTATTTCAATAAGGTTCGCGACTGCCTGAAGCAGGGAAAAACTGCAACGTTGCAGATTATCACGATCAGAGAAAAGCGTTTTGAAACATACCGTAAGGGTGTGGATTTCATCCAGAAATACATCTTTCCTGGCGGCATGTTGCCCAGCCCGACGGCGCTGCGTGAACAGATCGCGAATGCCGGGCTGGAGTTGCAAGGCTCGGTCGAATTTGGTGAAAGCTACAGCCAGACTCTGCGGCTGTGGTACGACAGGTTCAACGCAAATTGGGATCAGGTCGAGGCGCTTGGGTTCGACGATCGGTTCCGCCGCATGTGGAATTTCTACCTGACCTCTTGTGCTGGGTCGTTTCAAGGGAGAAACTGCGACGTAACCCAGATCACGATGAGAAGGCCGCTTTCCTGATGATGCCCACCGCTGCCCGGCTAATTGCCGCGCTTGTTCTGGCCGCCACCGCGTGGCTTGTGTCCCAAACAATTAAGACGCATTTGCCCGAAGGCACCCAGTTCGGCTGGTTTGACTATGTGAATGTCGCCCTTGGTGCTCTGGTCGGTTGGATAACCATCGGCGGGCGCAGCGGACGTGGCATGTCGGCGGCGGTTGGCAACGGGCTGACCGGAATTTTTATGCTGTTGCTCTGGGCGATCTTTTTGCAGGCATCGAACGAAATGCTGCGTCAGGCGCTGCGGCGGTATTACCGGGGCCCGGTCGAGGCGTTGCTGGATGTGTTCGACATCGGGATGGAATATGCGCTGATAGTGGTGAATCTAGACGTTGCTGTCCCGCTGTTGGTTGGGGGAATTCTGGCTGGTATCCTATCCGAGCTGGGCGGTCGCCATTGGCGTTAATCGGAAATTATTAATGAAAAATCTGTTTTTTTACGGCACTTTGCGCCATCAGGCGTTGCTGGAGCTGGTTCTGGGTCGCCCTGACCCTTGTAAACTGTCCCCTGCGGTATTGTCCGATTATTGTACCTATCAGGTTAAGGACGAAGGCTTCCCTGTGTTGATCGCCGAAGGCGGCGCACAAAGCACAGGTCTGCTGGCCGAGGGGCTGAGCGACGAAGACATCGCGCGTTTGGTGTTCTACGAGGGTGGGTTTGGGTATGATCTGCATCTCGTAAGCGTACAAACGGACATAGGCCCACGCGATGCCGAGGTATGGCTGACCACACCCGGCCGTTTCCAAACCGACGGGCTGTTTGATCTTGAGCACTGGGAGACACACCGGGCGGCGATCAAAATGCGCGCCGCCGAGGATGTTATGCGGCTCTATGGTCACAAGACAGCGCAAGAGGTGGCGCTGCTCTATCCAATGATCGAAATGCGCGCGTCTTCGTATATTCTGGGCCAGGTCGAGCTCGTGCCTGATGCCTTGGGCGGGCTGACGCGCGATGATGTCGTGTCGATCCAGAAAACTCAGCCCTATGTGTCGTATTTCGCCGTGGAATCGCATCGTTTGCAGTTTCGACAGTTTGATGGCTCGATGGGCGCTGAGGTGGAGTATGCCTCTTTTGCGGCGACAGACGCAGCGCTGGTGCTGCCATATGATCCAGTCCGTGACCGCGTGATGATGGTCGAACAGTTTCGCATGGGTCCATATGTGCGGGGTGACCGGGTGCCGTGGCAGTTAGAGCCCATCGCGGGCAGGGTGGACGCCGCTGAAACACCCGATCAGACCGCCATGCGCGAAGCCTATGAAGAGGCAGGGCTGGAACTGGACGAGCTGAAACTGGTGTCGCGTGGCTATCCCTCGCCGGGGTGTAGCAACGAATACTTCCACACCTATGTTGGTCTGGTCGATCTGCCGGATGGGTCCGCAGGCGTTGGTGGCCTGGAGACCGAAAACGAAAATATCCGCAGCCATGTCATGACTTTTGACGCGGCAATGGAGATGTTTGAGCGCGGCGAACTACGTGTGCTGCCGCTGGTCGCGGCGTTGCTGTGGCTGGCACGTCACCGTGATCGTTTACGTGCAGGCGCTTGAGTTCCCGGCCTATGCACCCTAGAGCTATGAAGAACCGGAAAGGGAGAGAAAATGCGTATCGCTCATGATCTGGCCGAGGCAATCGGCAACACCCCTCTGATCCGCCTGAAAAAGGCCAGCGAAGAGACAGGATGCGAGATCCTGGGCAAAGCCGAATTCATGAATCCTGGCCAGTCGGTCAAGGATCGTGCGGCGCTGTACATCATCCGTGACGCCGTGGCCAAAGGGCTGCTGAAACCAGGTGGCACAATTGTCGAGGGCACGGCCGGGAATACCGGCATCGGGCTGGCGTTGGTAGGGGCCTCGATGGGGTTCCGCACTGTGATCGTGATCCCTGAGACTCAGAGCCAGGAAAAGAAGGATATGCTGCGTCTTGCGGGAGCTCAGCTGATCGAAGTACCGGCCGCACCCTATAGCAATCCGAACAATTATGTGCGTTATTCGGGTCGATTGGCGGCTGAGCTTGCCAAAACCGAACCAAATGGGGCGGTCTGGGCAAACCAGTTCGATAATGTTGCAAACCGGCAGGCGCATGTGGAAACCACAGGTCCTGAGATCTGGGAACAGACCGGCGGCAAGGTCGATGGGTTTATCTGTGCGGTCGGGTCGGGCGGAACGTTGGCCGGTGTTGGCGAAGCGCTACAGCCCAAGGGCGTCAAGGTCGGTCTGGCTGATCCCGAGGGCGCGGGCCTGTACAAAATCTATACCGGCGAGGAAAACCCCGGCAACTCGATCACCGAGGGTATCGGGCAGGGGCGTATCACGGCCAATCTTGAGGGGTTCACGCCGGATTTCACGTGCCGCGTGTCAGATGCCGAGGCGCTGCCTGTTGTGTTTGACCTGTTGGCCGACGAGGGCCTGTGCCTGGGTGGGTCCTCGGCTGTGAATGTGGCGGGCGCGATGCGCATGGCCAAGGACATGGGGCCGGGCCACACCATCGTGACAGTGCTGTGCGACTATGGCACCCGCTATCAGTCCAAACTGTATAACCCCGAATTCCTGAGGGCCAAAGGGCTGCCACTGCCGGGATGGTTGGTGACGGATGCGCCCGCCGCGCCCGCCGTTTTCCAGGATTAAGTCCTGATGGCGCGGGTTTTTCTTTGGGTCTGGTTGGCGCTTGCCGTTGTTGTCGTGGCCCCGAATGGTGTGGTCTGGGCGCAGGAAACCCCGCTGTCTCAGGATGCGGGCACGCAATCCAATCTGGATTTCGAAGCCTGGCAAGCGACAGCCACGCGCGCCGAAGCAGCGCTTGAGGCCGGCAGGGCCTCGAATGCGGCTTTGGAAACGTTGCGGGCGGAAATTGCAGAATGGCGAGACAAGTTTCTTGCCGCTCAGAACACCAATAAGGCCCGGATCGAGACGATACAGTCTCAGATTGCCACTCTGGGGCCAGTTCCCGAAAATGGGGACGAGGCCGAGGATATCGCATTGCGCCGCGCAGCGTTGATGACGCAATTGGCGCGGCTGCAAGCTCCGGTGCTGGCCTCCGAGGAGGCGCATAGCCGTGCGGCCGGTCTTGTCACCGAGATTGACCGCATTCTCAGGGAACGTCAGGCCGAAGAGCTGGTCTCGCTTGGCCCATCGCCGCTGAACCCTGCACATTGGGCGCCAGCATTCGACGAAAGCTTGGGTGCTTTCCGACTGTTATGGCGCGAAATTTCGGACAACTGGAACAACGAGGTGCGCCGGGCGGAATTCCAACAGAATGCGCCGGTGGCGTTTGGGTTGTTGGTGGTGGGGCTGGTCTTGCTTTTGCGCGGACGCAGTTGGTTTGGCGGGCTGGGGCTTCGTGCGCTGCGGCTGTCCTCGTACGGTGGTGAGGTTTGGTATTTCATCGTATCGCTGGGCAAGGTTCTGACGCCGCTGCTTGGGGTGCTTTTGATTTCGCAAGCGCTGATCCAGACCGGATTTGCGGGGCTGCGCAGCTCGACCGTGTTGACCTATGTGCCGCTTTGGGGCTTTGGCATTCTGCTGATCCGCTGGCTGGCAGATCGGCTGTTTCCCGTTGCGGACGGTGTGGCTCCGTTTGCGATTGATCCTGCGCGCCACGCCGAGGCCCGCAGCTATGCGACTGTTCTTGCGGTTTTGACTGTACTGAACAGCGTTGTCGAAGTGTTCGGTCGCGTTGCGAATTTTTCACCCGAGGTCGAGGCTGTTGTCGGTTTTCCGTTGGTGTGTCTGACCAGTGTGGTCCTGTTTCGGATGGCGCAGTTCCTGTCCGACCAAATCAGCCTGGCCGAAGCCGCCAAGGATGGCGCAACCTATCGCAGCAGAGTCGAAAGATTGCTGTTTCGTGGCGCACAGATTGTCGCCGTGCTGGGCCCGCTGTTGTGGGCGATCGGGTATCGCAACGCCGCCGAGGCATTGGTGTACCCCGCTGTTCTGACCTTTGCATTGCTGGGGTTGGTTGTCGTTCTGCGCAAGCTGGTGGGCGATCTGTATAAACTGGTCATCCGTGCCGAGGATGACAGCCAAGAGGCCCTTTGGCCGGTGCTGATCGGATTCGTTCTGGCCTTGGCCTCGCTGCCGGTTCTGGCGCTTATCTGGGGTGTCCGGCCGGCTGAATTGCTAGAGCTCTGGACGCAGTTCCGCGCCGGGTTCGCGATTGGGGACACGCGGATTTCACCGACAGATTTCATCATGTTCGCGGTGGTTTTTGCGCTTGGCTATATGCTGACACGCGTGATCCAAGGCGCCGTGCGTGGGTCCATTCTGCCGAAGACACGGATTGATGTCGGCGGGCAAAATGCCATCGTGGCGGGTCTGGGCTATGTCGGGGTGTTTTTGTCCGCGATTTTGGCCATTACCAGCGCAGGGATTGACCTTAGCTCGCTTGCGATTGTTGCAGGGGCGCTGTCGGTTGGCATCGGGTTCGGTCTTCAGAATATCGTGTCGAATTTTGTGTCCGGCATCATTTTGCTGATTGAACGCCCCGTGTCCGAAGGCGACTGGATCGAGGTTGGTGGCAAGATGGGCTATGTGCGCGACATCTCGGTGCGCTCAACCCGGATCGAGACTTTTGATCGCACAGATGTCATCGTTCCCAACGCTGACCTGATCAGCGGCACCGTCACCAACTATACCCGTGGAAATACGATTGGTCGGGTGATCCTGACTGTGGGCGTGGCCTATGGCACCGATACCAAACGAGTCGAGACCATCCTGCGCGAGATCTCTGAGGCGCACCCCATGGTGTTGTTGAACCCGCCGCCCGGCATTTTGTTCCAAGGCTTTGGGGCGGATTCCCTGGATTTTGAAATCCGAGCGATCCTGCGTGATGTGAATTGGTCTTTGTCCGTCAAATCGGACCTGAACCACGAGATCGCCCGCCGCTTTACCGAAGAGGGGATCGAGATCCCCTTTGCACAGCGTGATGTTTGGCTGCGAAACCCCGAAGCCCTGCGAAACGCGACCGAAGGAATCGCCACCGAAGAAGACGTCACCGAAGAAAATGTCACCGAAGAAAGCGCCACAGAAGGAGAGGGCGAATGACCGAGTTGTTGCTGCGGGATGATGCCTATCTGAAGGAATCCACGGCCCGTGTCACCGCTGTGACGGATCAGGGTGGCTTGGTAGTGGACCGGACGGTTTTCTATGCGACGGGTGGAGGGCAACCCGGCGACAGCGGGCGCGTGCGTTGGGGTGATCAGCAGATCACAATCGTCTCTGCCGTGAAGGGCGAGGGCGATGACATCGTTCTGGTCCCAGAGGAGGGCAGCGTGCTGCCGCCAGTTGGAACAGAGATCCTGCAAGTGCTGGATTGGGACCGCCGACACCGTCATATGCGGGTGCATACGGCCCTGCATTTGTTGTCGGTCGTGGTGCCTTTGCCAGTCAGCGGGGGCGCGATCACTGCACAAAAGGGGCGGTTGGATTTCAATATGCCCGAGGCTCCTCAAGACAAACAGGCGCTTGAAGATCAGTTGAATGATCTGATTGCGCGGGACCTGCCGGTGACAGATGATTGGATTACCGATGCTGAGCTGCAGGCCAATCCGGGATTGGTCAAAACCATGTCCGTGATGCCTCCGATGGGGCAGGGGAAGGTCCGTTTGGTTCGGATTGGCCAGGGGGCCGATCAGGTGGATCTGCAACCCTGTGGCGGCACCCATGTTGCGCGCACCTCAGAGATCGGCCGCGTGACCTTGGGCAAGATTGAGAAGAAGGGCCGCCAGAACCGTCGTGTGAACGTGTTGTTGGCTGACTAGGCGGTAAACACCAGTGACGGCGCCAGTGGTCGGCAAGGCGCAGTGAGTATTTTGGGCAAGATGAAATAGGGGCTTGTGCTACTCGGCGGGCGTGTCGGATTCGTCTTTGGGTTCTGGCAGGCCCTGGCGGGAGAGCAGAATCGCGATGGGGCGCAGAGCTGGAACCTCGGAGCAGATGATCAGCATCGCCACCATGATCGGCACAGACAAGAACATGCCAGGAATACCCCAGACCGCGCCCCAGAAGGCCAGGCTGATGATGATCCCGAAAGATGACAAGCGCAGGGCGCGGCCCATCAGGGTGGGGTCGATTACGCTCCCGTTCATGAACTGAATCATTGTGACCACGACGAAAACCGCCAGAGTCGAGCCGGAATCCGAGGTTTGTACGAAGGTTACCAAAGCCACCAGAATCGTGGCAACGATCGAGCCGACATTGGGGATGTAGTTCAACACAAATGCCAGAATGCCCAGCGGTCCGGCCAGGTCCAGCTGGAAGACCGTCGCGACCCCAAAAACCATCAACCCCGTGACCGCGCTGACCCCAGTTTTCACCAAGAGATAGTAGTTCACCCTGTGAATGATGGTGGACATGATGCGACTGACTTGTTGGGCTTGTGCCGTGTCCCCGCCAAAGAAGTTCTCTAGCTTGGTGGCAAACCAGATCCGTTCGGCAAACAGAAACCCGACGAACAGGATCACAAGGACCGTGGCGGACATCAGGTTGCCGGCCTGTCCTGCTGCGGTGCGCAGGTAGCCCGCCACTTCGAAGGAACTGACCGAGTTGAAAACAGCTGTCTGGACGTCTTCTCCAAGCCAGGCAAACATGGCGGCGATGGCGGAGGGTGCGCTTTCGGCGTAGGCGACTGTGGTTGCCAGGACGGTGTTGACCTGGCTGAGGATGATCGAACTGAGTGTCAGCAGTGTCGCAGAGATCATCAAAAGTGCCATCAGGGAAGCCAGAAAGTTCGGGATTCTCAGCGGCCCGATTTTCAGCCTGGCGATAAAGTTGATCGCGTCGCTGGTCAGGCTGAACAGCACGATTGCCGTCGCCAGCGAGATCAACAGAAATCTGGCCTGCACCAACAAGAATAGCACGACGGCAAAAGCTATGATCACCAATGCGCCGGTCTGTATTCGGTCCAGTTCGCGCCGGGACCCTGCGCCAGGCAATTGTCTGGGTTGCGGTGGACGGCGAAGAGATTTGTTCATTCTTTTTGTCATATTCACGGTCTAAGGGTTGTCTAGAGTATGGGTGTTCACGGCTCTGGTGACAACCGGGCCCATGCAATGGAATTTGCGGTTTCTGGGGCTTGCATTCGCCTACCTGCTGCGGCTAGAAGGTCGGCACGGACAGGTGGCCGAGTGGTCGAAGGCGCACGCCTGGAAAGTGTGTAGGCGGGAGACCGTCTCCAGGGTTCGAATCCCTGTCTGTCCGCCATTTCCCCTTCTTCGTCGTCTAAATCGCCTAAGGCCTTGACGGGTAAGGTGGTTTTTGCGGTTCGAAAGCCTTTTTCGCGGTGATATGGGATTGGGGCTTCGAAAACC
>JARGPB010000030.1 GCA_029212905.1 Thalassovita sp. | reverse complement strand
GTTACTAACCCGTCCGCCGCTCACTCCGAAGAGTGCGCTCGACTTGCATGTGTTAGGCCTGCCGCCAGCGTTCGTTCTGAGCCAGGATCAAACTCTCAAGTTGAAAGCTGATTACTCAGCTATCCTTGACGTTCGAACCTCTGCACATACTGTGTCCCAACCAGGCATGGTCAGGACAAATTGATGGTCCAACCAATCGGTCGGACCTACTTTCTGTTTGTGACATCAGTACCAAAAGATACCGAAAGCCGACAAACAGTGAAGCTGACTATCCATCATCGCTAAGCTCCGAAAAGCCTCGCTAGGTAGTTGATATATGTGCAGTCATTCATTCATCGAATGAACCAAACCGCCCACATATCTCTTCAGATACTATCAATGTCAAAGAGCGTGGACCCGAAAGTCCAGAGACAAAATCAACCGGCTGCGCTAAAACTTCTTAGCGCGACCCGCCTCATCAACCTCAATCTGTTCCACCGTCCGACCCTCTGGAGCGTTGCTCCCTAGCGCCGTCTGGCGTCCCGTTGTGCGCCTCAGCGCCGCCGGTGAAGGGGGTTCTAAGGTTATAACCAAATACCCGCAAGCTGTTTTTCACGAAAAACTGCGTTTTTCTTCGTTTTCCTGTTACTTTCCGAAATATAACAACAAAAACAACAACTTACACTATGCATTTTTTCAGCACTTTCTTTGACCCGATGGTTTTCCGGCCTGATCGGGGGACGAATCCGGGGCTAAAACCCCGACTCGCCCCCTGAAATCCGCGACTCTGGTGTGAATCGCGCCCTTAACAGGACGAAATTGCATTCGCCGGCAGGGTGCAAACCGCCGGAGTCGTCTTGGTTTCGAACAGAGTCGTCCGTGGACGCATGAAGAACAGCCGCACAGGGGCCGATTTTCGCACGCTTCCGTCCGCAAATGTCGCTTCCATCTGCATTAGATGCATCGAGGACCGTTCCGAATAGAATTTCAGCCCGCTCAGCAGCGAAGAGATGTTCGGATTGCCCCGGACCGGCAGGTTGATGCGATAGTCCTGCCCGTCATACGGCAGATCCACGTCGGTATATTGCGGCGCCTGCATCGCATAGGCGCCCCCTGCCCCGCATTCCGCCAGCCCGCCCGGCACTTCGATCATCCCCAAGAAGATGGTTTCGTTGAAAACCTGCTTTTCGTGGTGGCGTTCGCCCAGCGCGTCCACCCAGTCATAGGACAGCTCGCCGATCAGGTCGGTATACAGCGATCCCCAGGCGCCTTCATCGGCGGCCAGCCCGGTCAGGCCCAGCTCTTTGATGAATTTCGCGCGGCACCCGTCCAGCATATCCGCGCTGGGGCAGGTCAGGCGGCGGTTTTCCAGCCTGGTGACATCCACGCCCGCCTCGATCAGCGCATTGCGCACATAGACGTCCGCGCCCAGATCGAAATCCCCGACCGGCAGCTCGAACCAGGCGGTTTTCGGCGGGGCGGTCAGCCGCTGTTCCCATTTGACATCATCGGGGCGGCGGAACCCGACCTTGGCGGTCGCATTTTCCACCTGTCCCCAGCCAAAGTTCTGAAACTGGAACGAGGGCCGGAACCCTGTACAGCCCTGATGCACCTGAGTCGTCAGGATCGGGCGCAGATGCGGCAGGCTATAGTCCACCGCCAGATCCAGCGATTTCAGCCGCGCGCGGCTCCCGTCTGCGGTCTCCAGCCGGAACAGTGTGTGCGCCCGGGCGCTTGGCCAGTCATATTCGCCCAGTTCCGAATAGGTATAGAACTCGCCCATCGCGGGGGCACCATTCCACGCCGCGCGCCAGGTTTCCTGTGACGGCAGGATCAGCACCTCTCCGTTCTGCGCATAATGTGTATAGGGCACCGACTGAGAATTCCTCAGCCGCGGGTCAACCGTGACGGTCATATCCATCTTGCCGGCCATCCCGCCGGATTGCGCAGGCAGCAGCCCGCCCAGCCGGTTATCCGCATAGGCCAGCGGCCTGTCCGAGGACAGCTCTTCGCCCGCCTGCATCACCACCTGATAGCTCAGCCCGCCGGGTTCCGTGATCTGGCCCGGCCCGTCGCGCAGCCCATTCTTGAATGTCCCGGCATAGACCCAGCCCCTGGCGGCGCGGTACACGCCCTGCCCCTCGGCGCGCCCATCCCTGAACGGCCCCTCATATCGGTTGCCCGCTGCGTCCAGATGTTCGCCGTCGCCCTGCATCACCCCCGCAACCCAGGTGCCCCGATAAAAGGCCCCGTCGCGATAGCTCAGCATGCCCGCACCGTGGAATCGGCCGTCTTTCAGCGTGCCCTCATATGTATGGTGCATGGCGCGCGGGTCATAGTTGGCGGTGCCCGGCACGCGCCAGCCCAGTTTGCCCGCGCCCGAGGCCAGCCCCTCGGGGGTTACACCCGGCCAGTTGCCCGCCGCGGGTTCCCAGATGAATTCCAGCCCCATTTCCGGGTGAGGATCAAAGACCCGCACCACCCGGCGCGTCACTTCGCGACTAACAGGGTCATAAATCACATGCAGTTTTTCTTGCAGCACCGGCGCGGGGCTGTCAGCCCATGTTCCCGTGGCGGTTATTATCCCCGCAACAATCCCCAGAACGAAACCTTTTACTCTGACAGCCATAAACCAATCCTTCCCCTGTTCCCCAAAGGCTAACCGGGCGAAACCGTTTTCGACAAGGATTATGTCAGTTTTCACCCTGAGTCAGAGCAAACAGATGGGGCAACGGCAGGTCGCGGATGAACACCGTGCCTTGCGGGAACACCCGCACCTCGGCCAGCCCACCCGAGCTCTCGGGGGGCATCTGGTCAAACAGGAAATTCCCCAGCGACTGCATCACCAGCGTTTCGCCCCCGCCAATCACACGCGGCGGGCCCGATACCGCATGCGGATGCGCCCCAATGACAGCCGCCACCCCGCGTTTGCGCAGCTCTTGGGCGATCCACTGTTCGCGCGGGCCGGGATCGGTCACGAATTCCTGTCCCCAATGCACAAAGGCCAGCACCGGAACGTCGGCCTCTTCCAGCACGGCACGGTTCAGCACCTCCGGCGTCAGCCGCGCAACCGAGGGCACCGCCCGCCCGTCCAGATCCGTCAGCCCGACCAGCGCGACACCCTTCAGGCGCAGCTGCTCTCCCTGTCCGAAATGCGCGATCCCGAACCTGTCCAGCGCCCGGCGGGTTTCCTCCAGCCCGCTTTCACCGATGTCGCGTGCGTGATTATTGGCCAACGACACCGCCACCACGTTCAGCCGTTCGGCCCAATCCCGCAGCAGATCCGCAGGCATCCCCAGCACCATATGATCCAGCGTCGAAGGCATCTGCGGCAGCAGCACCCCCTCAAGGTTCAGCACCAAAGGCAGGCCCCCCGTTGCGCCCAGCGCCGCCTCGGCAACCCTGCGGGCGATCAGCTCGTCGCTCAGCAGCCCCGGCAACACCCGCCCCAGGAACAAATCCCCCCCGATGACAAACCGCTCTCCCTGCAAGGGCGGCACCTGGGTGCCCGGCGGCACATAAGCCGCCACGACATAGCTGGTCGTCTCGGTAATAAACGGGCTGTACAGCTCTTGCATATTGGCATTGGCCACCACCACGGGGCGCGTTCCCTGTTCCCCCAACAGCTGCATCGTCAGATACATCGAGCCAACAGAATCCACATGATCCGGCTGCACCAACCGCGTCACGGCCTCGGGGTCGGCAGCGGCCAGAATATTCAGAACCTCCTGATCCCGCAGCCGCGCCGCGTGCAACGGCAGATAATGCGAAAAATCCGTGACCTGTAAAATCACCGTCCCCGGCTGCATCAAGGGCCGCAGCCGCGCGGCCATCTCGTCCCATTGGTCGCGGCGCGAACTGATCCCCACCGCCAGCGGCACGATCGGCACCCCCGGCATCAGCTGGGCCATAAACGGCAGCGCCGCCCGCAGCCCGTGCTCGCCTTGGAACAAGCAACTATCCTCGATCAGTGCGCCGCCCATCAGGCTGTCCACCGCATCCCCGTCCACCGGCACCGGCCCCAGAACCGTCTGGAACCCCCGCCGCGTGGTGGCAAAGGCCGCCCCCGCCTTAAAGAAATGATCGGGGAACAGCACGATCGCCCGTTTCACATCCTGCTGTCCCGCGAACATCCGCACCGCGCCACCCAGCAGCTCGGGCATTTCCAGGTGATGCGGCAGGATCGCGCCGGTGATCCCCGCAACCGGCCCCACCCCATCCGAGCGCGCCAGCCCCGTGTCAAACAGCTCTGTGCTGGCATAGAATGGCGGGAAATCCCCCTCGGGGCACGTGTCCGCCCAGACCTTGCTGCTCAGCAGCAGGCACAAAATCAGCAGCCACCTCAATTCCCCGGCCTCGCCAACAGAAAATTCGAGGTCTGCGAGATGTGATAGAACGGTTCCTGTTTCTTGCGGCTCAGCCGGATCACCTCGTGGTACACGTAATCCGCCAGTCCCAGCAGGCGCACGCCCTCGCCGGTGCGGTCTGCCCCGCCGCGCAGCCCCTGTAACATCGCATAGGTGAAAATCCCGTGGCCCAGATCGGGCCGTTCGCCCGCCGTGTTATTCGCCGCCGTGGCCGAGAACACGATCACCCGCGCGTCCGCCGCCTCTTTTTCCAGCTTGGCGTTGAACGCGTTGGCCGCGTGGCATGTATCCATCACCAATATGCGCCGCCCCTGCGCGAACGAGATTTCCTCTTGGATGATGCTCCAATCCACCAGCGACGAGGTCCGCCACCGTTCCCCTCGCTTTTGCGCGTTCGAGGGCAGCAGGTAATATTGCTCCTCCAGGTTCATCCCGTGGCCCGCGACGAAAATCACCGTCGTATCCTCGGGGCCGGGCTGGGCCAGGAAATCAATCAATTCATCATTAATCGTGCGCGCGTCCGGCTCCAGCACGTCGGCAGGGTCCATATACAACGACAAAGCCGTCATGCGCGGGGCGTCGGCCTGCATGGCCTCGGGCGTGACCATCACCAGCGTTTCCATCCCCGTATACAGCGGCGCGGTCCGGTCCCGCAGCACGTTCAGGAACTCCAACGCATCGGCCACAGGGTAATTCAGATCACAGGATTTCCCCGCACAGGCGTCCGGCAGCTTGGCGTATTTGTTCACCCCCACCACCGCGACATACAGCTTGCCCTTCTTTTCGACCGTCTTCTTGCGTTTGGACAGGGCCACCGCGCTGCGTTCGGTGACATAGCCGAAATCGTTCTGACCGCTGACCGTGATCAGGTTTTCGCCGTCCTCTACCGGCACGGAATACAACAGCTTGCCGTCCGTGCCCCCCGCCCGCACAGGCCGCACCCGCCGGTCGTTCACCAGCACCGAATAGCCCCAGCTTTCGACCTCTTCCAGCGATGCGCCGCTGACCTCGATCAGCGCGTACCCGTCATCCAGGCCCAGCTCTTCCACCATTCTGATTTCGAATTCCGGCGGGCGGCGGTTCAGCAGCTCGGTCAGTTCATTGTCGCGCCCGCGCAATTCCTGCGCCGCCCCCCTGGCCGAGCCCGTCAGGATCGCCCTCCGCACGATTTCGGGGCTGTGCAGATGCTGGCGCAATTGCCGCGCCTTCACGAACCGCCCTTCGCGCGGCGGGCCCTGATTGATGTGCCACCCCACCAGCCGGTCCCCATTGGGCGAAGAATGAAAATACCCCTGCGGCGTCCAGATGATCCAATCCTCTCCGGCAAAGAACATCGACACGATCAATTCCTGCGTTTCCAGATTCCACAGCCGCAGCGTCTGGTCCGCGCTGCCGCTCAGCAGCCGACCGGCCTTGGGCGCCATGGCCAGCGCCAGAATATCGCCGGTATGGCCGATGAATTCGCCCTGCACCTGCCCCTGTGAATCATAGGCCAGCAGGATACCGTTGCCGCCGCCGCTGATCAGCCCCTCGCCCGCATCAAACCCAAAGGCCGCGTGATAATACCCGTCCTGAGGCCCGCGCCGCATGTTGGCATCCCCCACCGTCAACAGCGATCCTTCGAATCCGCTGCCGGGGTCGGTGCCCAGCGCCACCGCGACGCCCGTCCGTTTCGTCACCGCCCGGTTCAGCCGCGCCTGCCCGCGTGGCGCGGGTTTCTCAAAGCTCCGCTCCTGGGTTGGCAGCTCCATGTCCTGCGACAGCGTGCCCAGCATGTCCGGGCAGATCACCAACTCTGGGCACGGGTCGTCTGATCCCCAGCCGATCCGATCCGCCGCCGCCGAAATCCCAACCGAGGCCACAGGCCCGCCGATCCCGCCCATCTTGCGCACCGTTTCAAACGATCCGGCCCGCCACAGGTACAGCTGGTTGCGCCGCCCCCCCGCCGTCAACACGATCCCGCCCGGCAGCACGCCCGAGGCATGAATCCCCTGATCCTGTGACTCATACATGCCCAGCATCTGCCCTGCGGTCAGATCCCACACCTCGGTCCCGTATTGATCCGCACAGTGATACCCGCAGGACACCGCCAGTTTCCCGTCCACAAACGCCAGCGCATCCACCCGGAACGGACGCCGAGGCAGGCTCTGTTCGATCGCGCCCGTGGCCGCCGTGCGCACCGTCACCCGCCCCTGTTCATCCGCCAGGGCAAACCGCGCCCCGTCCGCGCTGACCGCCAGCGCCACCAACGGCACGTCCCACAGGGATTCGTCATCCGGGGCCAGAACCCGTGCGCCACTGTCCAGATCCCAGATCTTCAGCCCGTAATCATGCGTTGCCACGATCAGCCGCGCCCCGCCCATCGCATAGGACAGCGCGCTGACCCGCCAGGACTCGGTGTCCAGCACCGGCAGTTCCTCGGGCGCCGCAAATGGCGCCGTCCAGCGATGCACCTGACCGCCCTGTCCCGACACGGCCAGCTCGTCCCGGTCCGCATCATAGGCCAGCGTTTCCGCCACCAGGTGATGCCCCGTCAGAACCCCCGTCACCAATCCCGTCCGCAGATCGAAAATTCGCACGTCCCCGAACGGTCCCTCGGTCGAGAGGTTCTCTCCGAAATACCCCGCCACCGCGACCTGGCGCGCGTCCCCGGACAATGCCACCGCATTCACCATCCCCTCGGCGCCCGGTCCGATTTGTCCGCGCAGCACCGCCACGCTTTCGCCCAGTTGCCAGTCCCAGACCCGCACCGTTTTGTCATCCGACGCGCTGACGATCACCGCCCCGTCGGCGCTGACATCCACATCGCGGATCACCGCGCGGTGTCCGCCCGTGTCCAGGTCCAGAAAAAATTCCTCGGCCCACAGCCCGGACGGACCCAAAGCCAAAGCAGCGCTCAGCGCAAATCTTTGCCATTTCCCTGTCCGCCACATGGGCATTCGCGCGCTCCTCCGTTTGGTCGGGGGGGATATGTACCAAACCAAGGTACAAAAGGTACAAAACGCCCCAAAACCGTCCCCGCCCATTAAGGCAGGCCCCAAACCTGATATCAAGCACCGCCAGCTCTGGCGCATCCCCATCGAACCACAGTATCCTGTCCGCGACCCCACCCCGAAAGGCCCTTTCTATGACTGACCGTTTGCAAACCGCCCTGTCCGCCATCGACGCTGCGAATGCCGCCGATCCCAATCTGGAACAGGGCCGCCCCGCCGCACAGCTCTACGGAGAGCGCATGACCCAAGAGGTGAATCGCCTGTTTCCCGATGCCTCTGATGTGTTGAAAATCGCGGCGCGCGGGCAGCATATCGAACGCTGGATGCTGGCCCGAAAATCCTACCCCGAGGGGCGCGCGGGCTATCTGGAGTGGCGCAAGGAACAGGGCCGCAGGCATGGCGAACGCCTGGCTGGGATCATGTCTGATGCGGGCTATGACACTGAAGACCAACAGAAAATTGGCGTGATGCTGCGCAAAGAGGGGATCAAACGCAACCCCGAGGTTCAGGCGCTGGAGGATGTGATCTGTTTCACGTTCCTCAAATGGTATTTCCAGCCCTTCGCAGGCACGCAGACCCCCGAAGCGCTGGAAAAGATCGTGGCGCGCACCGCGCGCAAGATGTCCGCCGAAGGCCGGGCGCGGGTGCTCGACGAGTTCGACCTCCCCGAGCCCTTCGCGACGGCCTTCGGCTAGGCGTTACTGACAGCTCAGCATTGCGGTGGTCATGCCGCGCAGCAGGTCGGCGTACAGGTCCGCTCCGGGTTGCAGCGTCGATCCCAGCGGATCCAACTGCGCCACATGCGTCCCGCCCGCCGCCACCGAGGCCACCAGCCCTGGATTGAACTGAGGCTCTGAAAACACACAAGTGACCCCCAGCGCCGCAACCGTGTCGCGGATTTCGGCGATCCGCGCCGCGCCAGGATCGGAGGCATCGCTCAGCGAAATCGCCCCAGAAGCCTCTAGATCAAAGCGGTTTTCAAAGTAGTGATACGCATCGTGGAAAACGATAAATTTCGTTTCATGAAAATGGGTTAGGCTGGCTTTCAGTTCAGCCTCAAGCGCCTCCAGTTCCGCCTGTCCCTGCGCTGCATTCGCCGCATAGGTCGCTGCGTTCTCCGGGTCGAGTTTGCTCAGCTCGGCGGCGATTGCGCCCAGCCAGACGCGCCCATTCTGCGGATCCAACCAGCCGTGCGGGTCAACACCTTCGTGTCCGTGGCCGTGCGAATCTTCTGCATGGTCGTCGTGATCGTCGTGGCCATCATCGTCCTCATGCGCGTCATGATCATGTTCGTCGTGGCCGTGTTCGTCTTCTTCGTGACCATCATGCTCGTCCTTGTGATCGTCATGGCCCTCATGCTTTGCGAACGTCGCCCCTTCGCGGAAATCCAGAACGGTTGTGCCCGGCACTTCCATCAATTCGACCGCGACCGCGCCGCTGCCCAGCGTTTCCAACGGGCCTTCCAGCCATGGCGCCAAGCCCTCGCCCATCCAGAACACCGCGTCCGCCCGATCCAGCGCCGCTGCTTTTGACGGGCGCAACGCATAGCTATGCGGGGATGCGCCCGGCTCGACCAGCAACGTAGGGGCGCCGACGCCTTTCATCACCGTTGCCACCAGAGAATGAACCGGCGTGATGTCGGTCACAACCCGCGGCACCTCGGCCTGGGCCGTTGAACACAACAGGGCCGCGCCGCAGGTCATCAGGGCAATACGCATATCTCTACCTCATGTAATTGTATAACATAACGCACTTGATAGATGTTACACTATATCATATCAAGAGGAAAATGAACGTCAGAAGGCAGCCCATGGACCCAATCGGATTCGCCAGTCACGACCATCACTCCTGCATCGCCGATAGCCTGTCGTCGGTCGAACAGCTGTGCGCGCAGGGCGGGCTACAGCTCACCCCGGTCCGCCGCCGGGTGCTTGAAATCCTGCTGCAAGAGCACCGTGCATTAGGGGCCTATGAAATACTGGACCGCCTACGCGAAGAGGGTCTGGGCTCGCAGCCGCCTGTGGCCTATCGGGCGTTGGATTTTCTGGTCTCGCACGGGTTCGCCCATAAGATCGAACACCTGAATGCCTTTGCCGCCTGCACCCACCCCGGTCAAGTGCACACGCCGATGTTTCTGATCTGCCGGGCCTGTAATTCAGTCGCCGAAGCCACGGCGCAAATTTCAGCTGACACGCTGGGCAAAACCGCCCAAGCCGAGGGATTCCGCATCGAAAAAACCGTCATCGAGGCCGAGGGCCTGTGCCCCAACTGCCAGAAAGGCACGGCATGAGCCTCTTAAACGTCAAAGACTTAACCGTTCGCATGGGCGGAAACACAGTGCTGTCCAACGTGGATTTTCAGATAGACCCCGGCGAAATCGTCACCATCGTCGGGCCGAACGGGTCAGGTAAATCCACCCTGTTGAAAGCCATCGTTGGGGCTGTGCGCCCCAAAACCGGCCGCGTCATCCTGCGCGACGGGCTGCGTATCGGATATGTTCCGCAAAAGCTGCATATCGACCCGACCTTGCCGCTGACCGTGGGCAGGTTCATGAACCTGCCGCGCCATGTCTCGGACGCGCAGGCGCAAACCGCGCTGGACGAAGCCGGCGCTGGCGCGCTTGGTAAACGTCAGATGGCCGATCTGTCGGGCGGCCAGTTTCAGCGGGTTTTGTTGGCCCGCGCGCTACTGTCGAAACCGCATCTGCTGATTCTGGACGAGGCAACCCAGGGGCTGGACCAACCCGGTTCCGCCGCCTTCTATCGCCAGATTGAGCAGGTCCGCCAGGAAATGGGCTGCGCTGTACTGATGGTCAGCCACGAATTGCACGTGGTAATGGCAGCCTCGGATCGGGTGATCTGCCTGAATGGCCATGTCTGCTGTCAGGGGGAACCAGAGCAGGTGGCCTCGGCCCCTGAATATCGTGCGTTGTTCGGGTCGGGCACACAGGGCGCGCTGGCCTTGTACCGGCATGAACACAATCACACCCATGACCCCGCCTGCGAACACGATCACCACTCTCACGACCACGAGGCCACCGGATGAGCATCCTAGACAGTTTCCTGATCCGCGCGGCACTGGCCGGCGTGGGCGTTGCGCTTGCTGCGGCCCCGTTGGGCTGTTTCGTTGTCTGGCGGCGGATGGCCTATTTCGGAGACGCCACCGCCCATGCTGCCATTCTGGGCGTCGCGCTGTCACTGGCCTTTTCGACCTCGGTCTTTCTGGGCGCGCTGGTGGCCGCGCTGGTTATGGCGCTGACGGTTTCCGCGCTCAGCGGGCGCGGCTATGCCATGGATACGTTGCTGGGCGTTCTGGCCCATTCCGCGCTGGCCTTCGGTCTGGTGGCTGTGTCCTTTCTGTCAGGCGTGCGGATCGACCTGATGGCCTATCTGTTCGGCGACATTCTTGCCGTCAGCCACACGGATCTGGCCGTCATCTGGGGCGGAGCCACCCTGGTGCTGGGTCTACTCTGGTGGCGCTGGTCGGCGCTTTTGCTGTCTTCGCTCAATCAGGATCTGGCCTATGCGGCAGGGGTTAACCCACGACGCGAGCAACTGGTCCTGACTGTAGCTTTGGCGCTGGTTGTGGCCGTCGCGATCAAGGTCGTCGGCGTGCTGTTAATCGCTGCTTTGCTGATCATTCCGGCGGCCACCGCGCGGCCCTTTGCCTCGACACCCGAACGTATGGGGATCGTCGCGGCCTTGCTGGGCAGCACCTCGGCCATTGGCGGGCTGGCGCTGTCCTATCAATATGACACACCGACCGGCCCCACGATTGTTTGCGTCACCGCCGTGTTGTTCGCGGTTTCCAGCCTGGGCAGCGTCCTGCGCAACCGCCTGAACGCAGCATATTGACCCCTTGCCCCCAGCGCGCAGAGCCTTAGTTTCCTGCAAAAAGGAGACCCCATGACCCGTTCCGCCATCCTTGTCGCCCATGGCAGCCCCTCGGATCCCGCCCCCCAAGAAATCGCCTTGCAGGGATTGGCCGCCAAGGTTCAGGCCCTGCTCCCGGACTGGCAGATCCGCGGCGCCACCCTGGCCGCCCCTGGCCGATTTGACGCGGCCATCGACGCGTTGGACGCCCCGCTGATCTATCCGTTTTTCATGGCACAGGGCTATTTCACCAATCGCGTTCTGGCCCCGAAATCACAGGCGCATGGGTTGACGCAGCTTGCGCCTTTTGGGGTCGAGCCAGGCCTGGCCGATTGCGCCGCCGCCGTATTGCAGGACACGCTGGACGCCCAAGGCTGGCAGGCCCGCGACACCGCCCTGTTGATGGCAGCGCATGGCAGCGCCGTATCGAGCACCAGTGCTGACAGCACCCATGCGATGCAGCAGGAATTGGCGCAACGCATTCCTTTCCGCATCACTCGCGCCGGGTTCATCGAAGAGCCGCCTCTGGTCAAGGATCAGGCCCAAGACCTGGGTCAGGCGATTTGCCTGTGCTACTTCGCGCTGAACGCAGGGCATATGCAGGATGACATGCCCGAAGCGCTGGATGCCGCCGCCTTTTCGGGGCCAGTATTGCCGCCGATGATCGACTGGCCCCAGGTCCCCGCGCTGATCGCGGACAGTCTGCGCCGCGCCTGATCTACTGGTGGCGCAGGGCCTCGATCGGGTCCAGCTGAGCCGCACGACGGGCCGGGAAATATCCGAACACCACCCCGACCAGGGCCGAAAACGCAAATGCCCCCAGCACCACCATCGGGTCCGGTGCGAACGGTATCGCC
This sequence comes from Thalassovita sp., assembly GCA_029212905.1. Taxonomy (GTDB): domain Bacteria; phylum Pseudomonadota; class Alphaproteobacteria; order Rhodobacterales; family Rhodobacteraceae; genus Thalassobius. The sequence goes on along the minus strand of JARGPB010000030.1, from coordinate 14,065 downwards.
ATCAGACTTGCCGCGGCGGCCGCCAGCCCCAGCCCCAGCCCAATCCCCAGTAATCCCCCCATCAAAGACAGAACGATGGCCTCGACCAGAAACTGTTGCAGCACTTGTCGTGCCTGCGCGCCCACGGCCAGACGAATCCCGATTTCATGGGTGCGCTCGGTCACGCTGACCAGCATGATATTCATGATTCCGATCCCGCCAACCAACAGGCTCACCGCAGCCACCGCCGCCAGCAACCCCGTCAAAACCGAGGTAATCCCCGTCAGCATCGACGCGATCTGCTTCATGTCCATGACCGAGAAATCATCCTCTTCGCCCAATCCAATCCGACGCATGTCCCGCAGCGCGGCCTCGATCTCGGATTTCACATAGTCAGTCGAAACTCCGTCTTCGACGCCAACATAGATCGTGCTGATCGTGTTGGTCCCCGACACGCGGCGCTGGAACGTGCGCAGAGGAATCATCACCGTATCGTCCTGATCCGTCCCGAAACTCGAGGCCCCCTTGGCCTCCAGAACCCCGATCACCTCGCAGGACAGTGATTTCAGGCGAATCTTCTCTCCCACCGGGTTCAGGCTGCCGAACAGCTCGGCGCGGACGGTTTCCCCCAACAGGCAAACCGGCTGTCCGCCCTGCTCTTCGACGGGCAGAAAGCCACGCCCCAGTCGCACGGGCCAGTCAGACACCTGCAAATACGCGCCATTCACCCCTTGCACCGAAGTCTGATGGTTCACGCCCCCCGCCACGGCCGTCATCGACAGGCGCTCGGCCCCGCTGGCGGCCTCGATGTTGGGGACTTCGGACAGCAATTGATCAATGTCGCGCTGTACAAACTGCCGGGCCGAGCTGGTTGATCCACCTGGCCCCCGCGTATTCTGGCCGGGGCTGACAATCAAAACATTGGTGCCCAGCTTGGCCACGTCCTGCGTGACCTGATCGGACGAGCCCTGCCCGACTGTCACCATCGCAATGACCGCAGCCACCCCAATCACCACGCCCAGCACCGTCAGGACCGAGCGCAACGCATTTCGCGCCACCGCCATGACCGCCAATCGAATTGTTTCAGCTAGCATCTCTGGCCTCTTTGGTCATCCGTTCGTCGCGTTCGATACGGCCGTCCACCATCCAGATCAGACGGTCGGCAAACGCGGCCATTTCATCCTCGTGCGTGACCATGACGATTGTCAGGTTTCGTTCGGCTCGCAGCCGCACCAACAGCTCCATGATCTCGACCGAGCGATGACTGTCCAGATTCCCCGTGGGTTCATCAGCCAGCAGAACTTCGGGCGATCCGGCCAAAGCGCGTGCAATAGCAACGCGCTGTTGTTGTCCACCGGACAGCTCGGACGGATCATGGTTGGCGCGATGGGCCAGCCCGACTTGTTCCAAGGCCTCCATTGCGCGGTCGCGCCGTTCGGCCGGGGGGATTCCCTTGTAGATCAGCGGCAGTTCAACATTTTCCAGCGCCGGGGTCCGGGGCAGCAGGTTAAACCCCTGAAACACAAAGCCCAGATAATGACGGCGCAGCAAGGCGCGCTGATCCTTGCTCAGCCCCGCCACATCCACACCGTTAAACAGATATTCCCCAGAGGACGGGCTATCGAGGCAGCCAATCACGTTCATCGCCGTCGATTTACCAGAGCCGCTGGGCCCCATGATAGCCACGAATTCCCCGTGGCTGATGCTCAGGTCTATCCCATCCAACGCGCGCACCTCGGCCTCGCCATGGCCGTAAACCCGCGAGATATTCCGCAGCCCGATCACAGAGGGGTCGGTCGCCACGCTCAGCCCTCCTGTCCGGTGATGATCAGGTCGCCCTCGGTCAGGGCACCCTCGATGATTTGCGTCCGGTTGCCATCGCTGTCGCCAGGAGTGACCGGAACTTCGACCGGCAGGCCGTCCCTCAGCATCCAAACGGATTTTCCGCTGGATTTGGCGGTGCCGCTAGGAGCTTTGGGCATGATCATCCCCAGCAATCCCCCGCCCGAGCTCTCTTGCTCCACCTCAACAGGCGGGGCATATCGCAGGGCAGCGTTCGGCACGCTGAGCACGTTTTCCAAATGGCTGACGATGATTTCGGCAGTTGCCGTCATGCCCGGGCGCAGGGCCATATCCTCGTTTTCGACGCTCAGAATAGCGGTGTAGCTGACGACCCCATCCACCGTTTCCGACGCATACCGCACCGAGCTGATCACCGCAGGAAAGCTGCGATCATCATAGGCCTCGACGGTAAAGCTTGCTGTTTTTCCCGCACTTACCCGGCCAATGTCGGCCTCGTCCACGGCCACTTGGACCTCCATTTCCGTCAGGTCCTCGGCCAGCGTGAACAGCACCGGCGCCGACAAAGACGACGCCACGATCTGTCCCTTGTCTGCGTCCCGGTCCAGAACCACCCCGTTGATCGGAGAACAGATGCACGCCTTGGCCAGATCTGCGGCGACCTCTTGCAATTGTGCTTTGGCCAGATCCAGGTTCGCATCCGCCACCTTGACCTGCGCCCCCGCCCGGTAAAACGCCGCGCGCTTGGTGATCAGGGTTGTGTGGCTGGTCACGCCGCGCGCATCCAGCGCAATGGCGTTGTCATAATCGTCCTTTGTTTCGGCCAGCGTGGTCTGCGCACTGCTCAGCTGTGCCTCGGCCGAGGAAACCGTGGCCTGCGCGACGGCCAGCGCAGCCTCAAGCTTTGTGGTGTCCAGCGTGGCCAGCTCCTGCCCCTGCGCGACAGAATCGTTGAAATCGACATGCACCGCCCGAATTGTCCCCGACAATTCCGAGGACACCTCGACCAGATTGGTCGGTTCAACTGTGCCGGTGGCCGTCACCGTGACACGCAGGTCCCCCATTGAGACCTCGGATGTCCGGTACGAGGTCTGCGCCTCCGAACCGACCAGCATCCCAAACAGCACCCACGCCCCCAGCGCGACGCCAATCACAACCGCCGCCCAAAGCAAATACCGGCGGGGTGCCCCTCCTTTGCCCATCTGCAAACGTGCTTCGATTTCTTGTTTTCGGGTCTGTTCAGTTTCTGCGGCCATCGTATCCATCACATCAATCCACCGGGCCACCCTGACGCGAATCAAAAACTCACATCATGACCCTGATCAATGAAACGTGGCAAAATCGAAATACCGTCGAATTTTGTTAGCTTTGCCTATCGCGCAGGCAAAATAACGGCTCAGACCTGGTAGGAAATCACCATGCCATCATAGGCGGGTGTGATGTGATCCGGGGTTTCATCCGCAAGCGTCTGATAGTCCAGATCGATATGCATATTGGTCAACACCGCGCGGCGTGGTGCCATGCGGTCAATCCATTCCAGCGATTGCTCTAGATGAGAATGCGTGGGATGCGGCGTGCGCCGCAACGTGTCCAGCACCCAGCAATCCAACTCCTGCAAGGCGTCCCAAGCATCATCATAGATCGTGGCGACATCAGGCAGATAGGCCAGATCCCCAACCCGGAACCCCAACGCATCAATCGAGCCGTGGTTGACCTTGAACGGCGTCAGAACGATCTCGCCGCCTGCGCCGTCAATCCGCACGTCGCCTTTGATCGTGTGCATGTCGAGAATTGGCGGATAGGGGCTGTCTGCGGGCTGAATAAACGCATAGCCGAACCGCGAATACAGATCGTTCTGCGTATCACCATCGGCCCAGACCGGCAGACGTTTGCGCATGTTGAACACGATCATTCTCAGGTCGTCGATTCCGTGCACATGGTCCGCATGGCCATGGGTCCAAACCACACCGTCCAGACGGCCGATACCGGCCTCCAGCAACTGCTGGCGCATGTCCGGGCTGGTGTCGATAAGAACCGAAGTCGTGCCCTCGTCCGTGATCCGTTGCACCAGCATCGAGCACCGTTTGCGCGTATTTTTCGGGTTATTCGGGTCGCAATCGCCCCAAACGCCACCCAGCCGGGGCACGCCCCCGGACGATCCGCAGCCTAGAATGGTGAACCTCAGCTCTGCCATCACGCAACCGCCTTGAACTGAGCGGCCTTCCAGAACAGCCGGTCGAAATTGGCCTGAGTCTGCGCGGCAAAATCGGCGAAATCCATGCCAAACACCTCGGCTCCGACTTTGGCGGTATGGACGGTGTATCCCGGTTCGTTCCGTTTGCCACGAAAGGGCTTCGGCGCCAGATAGGGGCTGTCGGTTTCCACCAGAACACGCTCTACCGGGGCGGCGGCGAAAATGTCCCGGACCTCTTGGCTTTTGGGGAAAGTGGCGATGCCGGACATCGACAGGTAGAAGCCCAGATCCAGCGCAGCCTTGGCCAAGTCCGGCCCGGAGGTATAGCAATGCATCACGCAGGAAAACGCGCCGTTGGCATGCTCCGAGGTCAGAATGTCGGCCATATCCGCATCCGCATCGCGCGAATGGATGATCAGCGGCAGACCCGTCTGGCGGGCGGCCTCGATATGGATGGGCAGGGACTGTTTTTGCACAGCAGCACTGTCGGCAGTATAATGATAATCCAGCCCGGTTTCACCAATGCCCACAAATTTCGGGTGCTGCGCCATGGCAACCAGCTCTTCGACCGTGGTCATGGGTTCGTCAGCCGCGCTCATCGGGTGGGTGCCCGCCGCATAAAAAACCGGGGCGTGTGCTTCGGCAATGGCGCGGACCTGGGGTTCGTTCTTTAGCCGGGTGCAGATCGTCACCATCCGGGTCACGCCGACCTCAAGCGCGCGGGCAATTACCTCGGGGCGCTCGGCGTCGAAATCGGGGAAATCGAGGTGGCAGTGGCTGTCGGTAATCTGGATCAAATCGGATGCGGTCATGGAATTCCCTGCGCGGGATCAGCCCGCGGCGGTTTGCTGGATCTTGAAAACCGTATCTAGGATCAACGCGGCAGGGTCAAGGTTGACGGACCGGCCATGTTGCATCCGTGCACTAATCTGCTGAGCGGTATCAGCCCACGCCCGTGCCTGGTGTAAATCGGGGGACAGGCGCATCAGCAAGTCAGCCTCGCCCGGGACCGCCTCGACCCGAGGGGGCTGCCCGGTGGCCCCGGTGCGGGCCAACCGCGCCAGCAGCAAATCATTCAACCCAATCAACAAATCCAGCTTGGTTTCAGCGCCGCGTGATGCTGCGGCCTCGGCCAATTTTAGCGCACGCGCGCGATCCATCCGGGGCATCGTGCCATACAGCCCCACCAGTTCGCGATACATCTGCATCCCACCCAGATTGGCCAGACGGATTGCCTCGCCCACGGACCCCGAGGCCAATTCGGCCAGCCCGGCGGGATCCTGTGGCAAATCGACCTGCGCCTGTTTCAGCGCTTCGGTCATATCGTCAGGCGACAGCGGAGCCAGCCGCAATTCGCGGCAGCGCGACCGGATCGTCGGCAACAGCCCCGAGGGCTGGTGGCAGATCAGCAGCAAAGTGGTGTTGGCGGGCGGCTCTTCCAGCATTTTCAGCAAGGCATTCGCTGCTTGGACATTCATTTCATCCGCTGCATCGACGATAACGACCCGCCGCCCCCCGTCCGCTGCGGACATCTGAAAGAAATGCGCCAGTTTGCGGACTTCGCGCACCAGAATCTCGGCGGCGAATTTCCCGTCCCTAAGGTTCTTTTCGCGGTCCGATTCCGTGCTCCCGGCGCCGCCGCGCCGCACCACGAACAGACCGGGCTCCGAGAGCGCCTGTATCCGGTGCGCGACCGGATGATCCGGCGAAATATCCAACGAGACAGGCGCAGGTGGCGCGCCAAACATGTCGTCACCCTGATCCATCGGCGTTGCCAGCAGGAACCGCGCGATCTGCCAGGCCAACGTGGCCTTTCCGACGCCCTTTGGTCCGGTGATCAGCCATCCATGATGCAACCGCCCCGAATTGAACGCCTGCAAAAAGTCCTGCTGCGCCTGAGCTTGCCCGATCACCTGCACGGTTTCGCGCGGGTGCGGTGCGCCCTCGATACGGTCGGGTTCTGGAAACTCTGTGTCGCTCATGTCAGTTCCGTCCGTACGACGGACCGGACGTCGCTGGCCACCTCCTCCAGGCTGCGCGCGCCATCAATCACCCGGAAACGACCCGGAAACTCTTGCGCAAGCGACAGGAACCCCTGCCGCATCTTCACCTGCAAATCCTGTCCAAAGGATTCAAACCGTTCCTCGACACCCTGGCGGGACAAGGCCCGTGACAGCCCCTCGGCCGGATCCATGTCGATCAGGATAGTCATATCCGGTTCCTGCCCGATCATCAGGTCGTGCAACTGGTCCACCAGCGCGCGCAGATCGCCACGGCTCAGCCCTTGATACATCCGGGTGCTATCAGCGAAACGGTCGCAAACAACCACCTTACCGGCCTCCAGTGCGGGGCGGATGGTGCGCTCCAGATGATCCCGTCGAGCCGCGGTGAACAGCAGGATTTCAGTCTCAGCTGACCAGCGATCCGGATCCCCCTGCAACACCAGCGCGCGAATTTCCTCGGCTCCGGGGCTACCGCCGGGTTCGCGCGTGTGCACGACATCTACCCCTTGTTGCTGCAATGCCTCGACCAGAATACGCGCCTGCGTAGATTTGCCAGAGCCATCAATGCCTTCGAAGCTGATGAAAAGCCCGCTCAAGACGCGCCCTCGGGACCTTCGTTCAGACGTTTCAGCAGGATTTGCGCCACGGTGGTCACGCGCGGAATGAACCCGCCGCGTGGCACGTCCCTTTCAGCGACCAGCGGGATTTCCAGCTGCTCCATCCCATTGGGCTGGATGATCAGCTTGGCCAGTTCCTGCCCCTTTTCAATCGGAGCCGTGATCGGGCTGTTATACACCACCTCGGCCGAAACCTGCTTGGCGTCCAGCACCGGCAACAAGGCCGAAACATCCTGCGCAGGAACCAGGCCGACGCGCGGTTCGGATCCCATCCAGACATCAGCCTGGGCAATCACCGCCCCGGACTTGGCGACCGAGCGTTGGACAAATTGGCGAAACGACCAGTTAACAATGGCCTCGGATTCTTCGGCGCGGGCCGCGGCACTGTCCAGCCCGGACAGCACAAAGATCACGCGGCGATCACCCTGCTTTGCCGATCCAACCAGCCCATAGCCGGCCTCGGATGTATGGCCGGTTTTCAGGCCGTCCGCACCAATACCAAGCCCCAGCAAAGGGTTGCGGTTTGTCTTGTTCTGAGGCGCCCGCCCGTCAAAGGCAAATTCACGCTCGGAAAACAGCGGATAAAACTCGGAGAAGTCACTGATCAGATGGTTCGCCAGCAAGGCCAGATCGCGCATCGACATCCGATGCCCCGCTGCGGGCCAGCCGTTCGAATTGGAAAAGGTCGAGTTCGTCATCCCCAACTGCCGCGCCCGCTGTGTCATCATCCGGGCGAATCCGGCCTCAGTTCCGTCGGGGCTCAGCGTTTCGGCGATCACCGCGCAGGCGTCATTGCCGGACAGAACGATGATGCCGCGCAGCAGATCCTCGACGCTCACCCGGTCGGTCGTATCCAGGAACATGGTCGAGCCACCATAATTCATCGCGTGACGCGAGACCGGCAGTTTTTCCGTGAGCGTCAGGCGTCCATCGCCCACCGCCTCGAATGCCATATACAGCGTCATCAGCTTTGACATCGACGCAGGCGGCAGCGGCACATCCGCGTTCTTGTTCAGCAGCACGGTGCCCGTCGTCTGATCCACCACAAAAGCCGAAGTCGCCCGCGTATCAAACGCCCAGGCTGGCAGTCCCAAAAACGCGCAGGCCGCAGCCGCGCCCAGCAGTCGGAGAAGAGGGTTTTTCATGACCTTTCCTTTCCGGGTCAATTGGTTACCGCATATGCGTCAGCAAAGCCCTTGGCCTTGATCTTCTTCAAATTCGCCGTGCGTTCCGAGGCCGCCTTGGCGGGGCCTACGATCACCCGCCAGAAGGTTTTGCCCTTCGCTGTCTGTTTTTTCACATCCGCCTTCAGCCCCGCGCCACGCATGGTTTTGGCGGCGGATTTTGCATTTGCTTCGACGCTGAAAATACCAATCTGGATATAGGGTTTCTCCAGCCCCGACTTGGTGGGTTTGATCGGCTTGGCCACTGGCGTCGGCGCGGCCTTTTTGCCCTCGACCTTCTCGATCGCCTTCTCGGCCGATTTGATCGGGTCCAACGGCTGTTCTTCTATCGTTGTGGCGGGCGGCAGAGCCTCTTGTACCGGGGGGGGGGCTGGTTCCTCGGCCACTTTTTCACGGCGCAGCGCAGTCACATTCAGACGCGCAGGTTGTCCTGCCAGCACACCCAGGGCCTTCGCAGCATCCGAGGACACCTGAAGCCGCGGCCCCGGGTTTTCCCGTTCCCGCCGGAACAACGCCCCGATCACGAATTTATCGTTGGTGGTATTGCGAATGATCACGCGCTCTGGCTCGACCACATCGGGGTGCGCGACCCATACGCCGCCCAGGGACGGGCGACCGTCCCACAGCCCGGCTTCGGTCACTTGGAACACGTCCGGCGCCTCGACGTCCCTCTCGATCAGCTTAACGGCCCGCGATGGGTCGCTGCCTTCTTCTGCCGGTTTTTTGTTGAACAACTGGAAATCACCGTTCTGGCACCCGGCCAGTACCGCAATCATCGACACCGCCAGCACAAGGCGCATACGGCGCTGCCCAGTGCTTTTCACCCCTAAAGTCATCATTCCCTGCCCATGTCGTGGCGGTTTCCCCGCCGTTTTCCCGCCAAAGCGAGCCTGCCGAACCGCCCGGGCGCACCCTGCGGTGGCCATAGTTTAGCCTCATGCTGGTATCAAGAAAAGTCTGGCAAGCCCTCTCGGCGGATTTTCCCGCATTTCTGCGCCTTTCAGAATCAACTTTGACCCGTTAGACCGTCAGAACCGATGCTGTCCCGACAGCATATCGCGACCCCAGGAGACGACCCAGAGGGATGCCCAGGCACCTCGTCCCCTGCCGCGAAGGTTCGGAAGCGTGGCCGAGTGGTCGAAGGCACTGGTCTTGAAAACCAGCAACGGGGAGACTCGTTCGTGGGTTCGAATCCCACCGCTTCCGCCAAAATACATTGTTTTTATTTGGTAAATTCCATTGCCTCACCCGTAGCTCACATAAAAAAATTGCTCGGGCCGCTTCCCTGGACAATGGCTTCGTCATCTATGACCGGGCATTTCGGTTGTTGAACGACGCCAGACCGCGAGCACTTGTCAGGGGCTATTCGACGTAAAGAGGGTCACTTTCCCTCGGATCGCTCGTCTCGATTGGTTTCGTGATCAACCCAAGGTCATGCAGAACCGCGAGCGCCGCTGGCGTCACGAACAGCGCCAGAAGCGTCGCGGCCGTTAGCCCAAATGCCAGGCTTGCCACGATTGGGCGCAGGAATTGGGCCTGAGTGCTTTGTTCGAACAACAGGGGGCCCAATCCGACAATGGTCGTCAGTGAGGTCAGAAAAATCGCCCGAAACCTGTCCCGCACGGCCTTTTGACCGGCAACAAGGTAGCCTTCGCCCGCCATCAGCCTGGCCTTCATGAACACGGCCAACAGGATCGAGTCGTTGACCACCACACCCGCCAGCGTTGCCAGTCCGACCAGGCTGGGCAATGAAATTTGCAGCCCAAGCGCCATATGCCCCCACATCACACCCACAATGCTGAGTGGAATGGCAACCACGACGACAACAGGCTGAACAAAGCTGCGAAACTGGAATGCCAAGATCAGGTAGACACCGATGAGTCCGATTAACATGTTCTTGGACAGGGACGATCCGGTGGTGGCCGTGTCTTCGGCCTCGCCCATGATGGTGACGGTGACGCCGGGCCGTTTATCAGTCAGCGTTGGTAAGTAGTCGGATCTGAGCGCGGCCATCAGTTCGCGGGCATTCGCCACGGCGGGGTTGATCGATCCCTGAACTGCCACGGTGCGCTGACCATCCACGCGATTGATGACGGCAAAGCCACGTCCCTGTTTGACATCAGCCACAGCCGTGAGGGGGATCAGGGCGCCTTCGGGGCCTGGGATGCGCAACGCCAGGATATCCTGCAACGTCATGCGGTTTTGTTCAGACAGACGCGCCACCACATCCAGAGGGCCCAGCCCGTCGCGGACTTCCAGTGGTGTGTCTCCGCGAAACCCTGCGCGCAGCGCGGTTGCAACGGATTGTGCCGAAACCCCAAGCGCCGAGGCAGCGGCGGGGCGCATGGTGACGATGAACTCGGATTTGCCCGGTTGCAGATCAAAGGTCACATCACGGACGCCTTGGAAGCCGCGAAAGAATTTGCGCATTTCCTTGGCCGTGGTGCGCAGATCATTCAGGTCGTCGCCTTGCAGGCGGATGTCGATGGGTTTGCCACCGGCGCCCCGCTCTTTGTCCGTGATGCGAAAGGCGGCCATGTCTGGCATCGGGCCAACCAGCTTTTTCCAGCGGTCGATGATCTTGGTTACTTCGGTGCTTCGACTGCCTGCGGGCAACAGTTTGGCGCTGACCGTGGCCATATGCGCGCCGATTTCAGGCGTGTCGGCGTTTGAACTGTAGGTCACGGTGTAGCTTTGTACCAACGGCTGACCGTCGGGTTGTTCGGGGGCCAGTTCGGTGTTCATCTTGTCCAGCGCCTTGACCACCTTGGCGACCCGTTGCTCGGTCCGTTCCAGCGGCGCCCCCTGGACCAGCAAAAGCCGCGCCTCGACGGTGTCGCTCTCGAGCTGCGGAAAGCTCTGGTATTTGATAAAGCCACCAGAGTAGGGCGCCAACGAAAACAGGACCAGGAACCCAGCCAGCCCAAGTGTGAAATACCGATACCGCAGGCTTAGCCCCGAAAGTGGCACAACCACCCTGTCGCGCAGACCATCGAACGCCGCATTGACGGCCCGCGATATGCGATTGGGGCGCAGATCGCCCGACAGTGAATGGCGCATGTGGTGCGGCAGGATCAGAAAGGCCTCGATCAGGCTGACGATCAGCGTCATCACCAGAACGATGGGGATGTATTTCAGCACCGCACCGATCCGCCCATCCATAAAGGCCAGCGGCCCCACGATCATCACCGTCGTCAGAAACGAGGCGATCACCCCGGGGGCGACCTGTCGGGCGCCGTTTACAGCCGCCTCCATCGCGCTTTCACCGGCCTGGCGGCGGCGCACGATATTTTCGGAAATCACGATGGAATCATCCATCAACAGACCAATCGCCACCAACAGCGCAACCATTGTCATCATGTTGATGGTGAAGCCGAATAGCTGCATCACAAAGATCGTGCCAAGGAACGACACCGGCAGACCCATTGCCACCCAGAAGGAAAACCGAAAACCGAAAAACAGCCACATCACCGCCAGCACAAGGATCAGACCCTGGACCCCGTTGTCGGCAATGATGCGCAGGCGGTCGCGGATATTCAGTGTCGAATCTTGCGAAATCGCCAATTCGATGTTGCCGGGGGCTGTGGCGCCTTCGTGTGCCAAAACCCGGTCGAGCGCGGCTTTGACCTGTAGGGCATCCTGTGCTGCTGTCTTACTGATCTGCACGATGGCGGCGCGTTTACCGTTGAAATAAGCCGCCTGCGCCGGGTCCGAAAATCCCTCGCGGATCGAGGCGACCTCGCCCAGTGTGATGGTCGCGCCCGAAGACGAGGCTGTTAGTGCAATGGCTTCGAAGTCGCCGACGCTGCGCTTTTCGCCAAGAAACCGGATCGAGGCGTCGCTTTGACGTCCTGCAAGGGTCCCGGCAGGCACATCAAGGCTGTCACGAGTCAGAATTGGTGCGATATCGGCGATGCTGATCCCGTGGCGTTGCAGTGCGGCGGCGTCGAGTTCGATGGCAATCTCGCGATCCGAGAACCCAGCGACGCTGACCTTGGAAATCGCCGGATCGGATTTAAGGCGCTCGGCCAGCGCATCGGCATAAGACAGCAAGACCCGCGGATCTTCGGGGCCGGTCACCGCGACCGAAGCAACCGAAGCCACGCGTTCCACGACGCTGGTGACTGGATCATCGGCCCGGTCTGGAAACTGATTAACCCCGTCGATCACCGCCTTCAGATCGTTGTGAAACCGGGTCATGTCGCGGCCTTCAACCATCTCGGCGGTGATCACCGCCATATTGTCGCGCGACAGGCAGGACAGTTCCTTTAGGTTGTCCACCCCGCGTAACGGGTCCTCGGCCACCTGGCAAATACCGCTTTCGACCTCGGCCGGAGACGCACCGGGATAGCCAATGCGGATTTCGACCTCAGAAGCCGGGGTCAGCGGAAAGGTGTCGCGCTGCAACGTCGGCAACGCAGCGACGCCAAGGACCAGCAGCGCCAGCATCAGGATATTGGCCGCTGTCGGATGAACGGCGAACAGGCGGATCATTACTTGGTCCCCTTGCTCTTGGCTTGACCAGAGGCAGCGGCTGCGATCTGTGACAGAACCTGCTTGTCCTCGATCGGTTTCACCGCCATGCCGGGCACAGCGATGGAGGGGTCACTGATAACCAGCTTGTCACCTTCGACCAGGCCATCGGTCACGACCGCCACACCCTTGACCGTATAGCCGATCTTGACTTCGCGTTTCTCTAAGGTGCCCTCGGCCGAGACCACCAGCGCCTTGCCACCGCGCACGGCGTCAATCGGTGCAATCAGCGCCGGACGTTTGGGCGCCATCAGGATGACTTCGACAAAGGTGTTGCGGCGCAATGGCGGGCGTTTACCCGCCTCGGCCTGGCCATAGGGATCGTCGATCCGCACGACGATGGATGTGCTTTGGGTTTTGGGATCAATTGCTTCGCCGATGCGGTCGATCTCGGCCTTCCATATAACCGAATGGCCGGGCGCCAGTAGCCGCACCCGAGCCTTCAGGTCCAGAACCGTCGAGACATCCGACGAGGCGCGTAGCAGCGGGCCGATCTGCCCGATTGAAAACTGCGCGGCGACCTCGACCGACTCGATCCCTTCGGCCTGCACAAGGGTTTGTCCGCGCGTTACAACTTGCCCCTGCTCGACGGAAACATCACCGATCCGGATGTCAAAAGGGGCGGTAATCGCGGTAAATTTCAGCGATCTTTCAACGGTCGCCCGCTGCGCGACAAGAACGTCCCGTTCGGCCGCGTTCAACGCCAGTTGGTTCTCGACCTCGACCACCTTGGCTCGGGCTGCCAGCTCGGCCCGGCGGGAGGTGTCCAGCCGGGCTTGCGTTGCCACGCCATCCTGTGCCAGCTTTTCCTGCCGCGTCAGTTCGGCGCGGCTCAACCCTAGATCGGACTCGACGATTTTTCGTGTCGCGGCAAGGGTTTGATCCTTGATGTTCAGCGCCGCCATCTGAGCGTCGATCTGGGCCAGAGACAATTGCAGGTCGGTATCATCCAGCCGCAAGAGAACGGATTCGGCCATCACGACCATGCCGTTTTCCAGGTCTGGGGCGGTTTCGATAACTTCCGCTTCCAACCGCGCCACCGCGCGCCATTCACGTGCGGGTTGGACATTCCCAAAGCCACTAACACGGGGCAACAGCTCGACCGGCGCCATCGTGATGACCCGCACTGCCGTCGGTGCCCGCTTGCTTTCCTTTGCCGCTGGCGGCTGCTTCAGGTTTTCCGAATAGGCGAACGCCAACACGCCAAATGCCAATGGCACTGCAATGGCGAGCAGCCGCAGGATTACTCTGGTCGTACTTGGCATGCGGCGACTTCCTTTTGATACCGAATGACGAGGCGGCGCGTTCTGCCGTAGCCTAAGCTGACCACAAAGCCGACCGTCTCGAAAGACCTATTCCCCAATTTCAGGCCGAAACAACCGCATGTTCCAGATGTGATTTCCAAGTGCTCCACCTCAGCGATGCAGCCCCAAGCCCATTATTACCGTTCGTGCTTTTGGGTCTATTTTAGCCAAGACATTACACTCTGGTAAAAATATTTAAATTCAAAATATTAGACAGGTATGGCAAACAAAATTCGGGGATTTGGCATATTGAAAGGTGATGACCTAAGGGGATATGTGACTTTGTCGCAGGCATGGCCGACGCCTATTTGTTGAAAACTTATGATAGCTTGTTCGCTCCTCGGTTTGAATCGGTGTTTGATAAACTCTGACGCAAAGCCACTCAACTCAGCACGACATCTGAATAGGCCCTAGTTTCCTAGACACCTTCTTGGTTCACGTTGCGCTGTCT